>JAXHKU010000001.1:0-321198 GCA_034523095.1 Cyclobacteriaceae bacterium
ACGTATTGCTATTGATTTTTAAGGATCTCGTTTTGTGCAAAAAATATGGTTAATCCACACCTGTTTTCTCTCTTCGCGATAGATGATTATGTAATCGCCCTCAACTAGTTTTTTATAGTTGATTTCTGGATGTAGTTCACTCGATGTACCTCGTCCCTTTGGTGTGGGGTTTATATAATACATCTGCTTTCTTCAATAGTTTCTTAATAAGGGCAAAGGCTTTCTCTTCTTCAGAGGATTTACTCTTAAATTCGTATATGTCGCGCAGGTCTTGTTTCTGCTAGATCAGTCCAGGTTACTTCTTATAAAACTTAAATTTTTTTTGAACTTCTTCACTATCCCTTATTTCTTCCCGTCCTGCATTTCTCCCTCTGAGGCTTCCAGCATTCCATCCATTGCTTGCTTTGTTAAAGGTAGTCCTGAAGAACTGTAAGCTTGTATATTGGTTTGAGAACTCAAAATAGTATGTACAGCCTGAAGGATCCTGCCATCAGTAACTCGGTCAATAATTTGGTGTAACTCTGACTTTAACCTCGTTGTATTCATTAATTTTCTCTTGTTTTTTTGTAAAGTTAACGATTTCATGACGTTCATGGATTATTTTAAAGGATGATATTTCAAGATTGATGTTTTCAACAATTAGAGACTGATCTATAGAACGAAAAAATACCTTTCAGCATATATGCCAATAGTAGGCCTTCAGGGTGGTCGCTGAATCTCTTGATTTGTGACTTTAAAGCCAAGCAGGCTTATGCTTCATAAAAAAGCCCGGTTTGCGGCCAGGCTTTGGTTTGTTCATTTCATTTTCTCCTGTTCATTTACCGGATCATAGATCCTGCTTTTTCATTTACAGTTTGAAGACTGAAGTCTCCAAACAGCGAGGGCAATTATTCTTCTATTTCCCCTTCCCCTGTCTTTGTATTCACTTTCACATGAATGGAACTTCCGTCATAGAACGTTCCCTTGATGATATTCCCCGGTGTTTCAGAGGCATTCCTCAGGAGAATCCCACACTTCATCCAAATTTGTAAATATGAATTTTATTATTTCATTCATTTTTGACCTTTGGCCATACCAGAAAACAACCTTCTTCCAACCCGTTTAATCCATTTTTTAGAGTTAAAATAGTATTTCCCTTTATACTGTACTATCGATAAATAATCAAATTCTGGTTTCATTTTAGTGTGCGATTTGTCCTGATTCTGTTATGTTTAAGTGAACTTTACCTTTTTCTAAGACTGGTTTCTATCGTAGACATTCCTGTGCGAGACAGTTGAACATCCCGAATGTATTTCCCCCTGGACCTTCGCCCTGGCTTGTTCTTTTGTCCATTTGTTTCCAAACCCATCGAGAAATCCTCCTTCGCCTTTTTCTTAATGGTCTAGAAGGATTCCATGTTGCAGGCGGAATAAAAAATCCTTATTTTTCCGTACACTGGAACAACGTAGCTGCTTTGATCACCCCCCTATCCGTTTTACCTCCGGGAATTAAAGTAGGTGCCGCTATTCCTGCTAAATATTTATAGCCTCTAAAATACGATGGCTCATCAAACGCGAAATGGTTGTTTCAATTGGATTAGGAACGAAGTAAAATGGTTCAGCAGCACCGTCTTTGCCAACCGGGACGATTTGCCGGTTGTTCATCAGTCAAAATATATTTAGCTGCTTGTTGAACAATATACTAGAATCTTCCGCTTTTGGCCCAGTATAAGTATCTTCAACTTCTACCTCATCAAGTATTACTACATCGTTATCAGGATCAAAAGGTGTATCTGGCAAATCATTATAATTAATCGAATCAAGACCAAATGGATCAGCATACAAAAGTGGATTATTTGTGACCCAAGCATATGGCGACAATAATCCTCTTATCGATTCAATTAATTTGCGGTAAATCTTCAAAAGGCTGGGTCATAAATTCAAAACATTGTTTGCAATAAAGCCCAAGACCTAAATCTTTTCTTGTAGCTCAATCCCGTTGAAGAGGTAGTTGTTAGTTCCCCTGCGCTATTTATTATCCAAAATCCAGGGGCCGGCACATCATTTAAAATAACGTTCCGTCGCCCCAAGGCAACAGCTAAAAATAGCTCTTTTTCTTTTAGTTGAGTGGATTTCAGTTGAAAAAGAAAAAACAACCTCCATTCTTTTAAAGGTTAAAACAGGAAGGCTGGGCGCTGGATTTCGAGCGGGTTTTAGGCTTTAAAAAAATGCTCCAACCGAACGCACCAAATCAATTGGGCTATAAAGCCAGCAGAGGGCGGAAGGTGCAGCGGCTTTATCATGTTGTTAATTCTTTTCTGCGAGCCGTTTCTGCCTGCCGACACAAGGGCGCAGGCAGGCTGCGAGTCCGAAGGAAGCCAGCCTGTAGACCCCCCGACACGTCGGGGGACCGGCTGTGATCCCCATCTGGGTGATAATACCGGTTAAAATCATTGTCATCATGGCAGTACCGGGAGGTCTGACTGAGGGGCGCAGGCGAGCCAAAACACGGGCTGTGAGTGGAGTCTGTTCCCTGGTGAAGTGGCTGGTGTGTGCGTTGGCCGGGATAGCCTGGGAACAGAGACACAGGAACAGCCACTGAGGAAGAGGAGGAGATGCAAGATGCGGTGAGAATGGAGGCGAAGCTGACTGAGGGCAATGCGCAGTGGTTTTTTATGCCACTCTTATTTCTCATGAACAACAAAAAAAACGGCTGCTTGGCTTGGCGCAGTACTTTGCCGACGACGGATGACGAATACCGCTTTATCCTGTGCGGTGGGTGTAGGCGGGACCTTTAGCGTTGGCCGTGGGCACTGGGGCGGATTCGTGCGTTGGCGTTATTTCCTTGTTTGCTTAAACCCGATTTCCTGCCGTGGCTTTTACTGTTGCTTTACAAATTCCTTCAGATAGCGGAATACATCCTTTATGTCTTCGTCATGCTCTGTTACTTTCTTTTAAAACCATCCATTTTCTCCAGAAGTAAGTCTTTGTGGGTCAAAAGCATTTGTCGCATCTGGGTAAAAATCCGTACTAAGCCGGATGTTTACATGTATGGCGCGCTCACTGTTCAGGACACATGACAACATGGTAACACCCTGCTCGGTAAAAACCAATGGCGGCTTTCTCAGGCCCATTTTTTCCTGATTGGATATCACAATTTGTGACTTCCAGCCTTCCATCTCTTCTTTGGTCATCTGGAATATTAAACCCTTCAGGAAAGCGC
Organism: Cyclobacteriaceae bacterium; assembly: GCA_034523095.1. Taxonomy (GTDB): domain Bacteria; phylum Bacteroidota; class Bacteroidia; order Cytophagales; family Cyclobacteriaceae; genus JAAUQL01. Next base: position 3,202 of record JAXHKU010000001.1, read on the forward strand.
CAAAGATTCCTTCGCACTGCCTGGTTCAACACCCTTGTTTCTACTCCAGATAGTTTTGCCAAATCCCGGTCCACCATCACCTTTTTTCTCAGATGGTGTAGATTTTATTCATAACCATCTTCATCTGCTCGTGGATGATGACCGCTCGCCATTTCCCATAGTATCAGTTTTCGTTGCAAAAATATGTTTAATCTGTGATGTCTAATTCAACCCAACGGATGATATTTCAAGATGGCGGTTTTCAGTTCTTCCAGGCCGGTTTGGCGGTAGCGCTCGGCGCCGCCGATCTTGCGGGGCGGCGGTAATGCGGTTGGTGGAGACCCCCCAAATATTGAGATTTGTATACTGTTTAAACTTCATTACAGTTTGAGAAAACTAGACTAAAACGATTGCGCCTACTCATATGCAATAAATTGATTCCCCAATTATTTCGGAATGAGGTTTTCCATGAATATTCGTCTTGAAGCATCTTCAAAACTTTCCAGATAAGCCTCTGTAGTTTGGAGTGATTTATGCCCCATCGCCTCACTGATAAATTCCATGGGGGCACCAGTTCGTTTCAATACAGTGGCAAAGGAATGTCTCGCGGAATAAGTAGTAATATTTTTTTCAAGACCGATATCTTTCCCTATCCGTCTCATAAAGTGGTTGATGGATCGAATGAGTAAATCTTTCATCCTTTTTTTCTCTACCTCGTCTATAATATCTGTAAGTATCGGGAAGACATAATCATTATCCCGCCTTTTTTTATTCCCCCATCGCTCAATTATTTCTGTGGCTTGTGGGAGAAGGTTGATTATAATCGGTTTGGGGTTCTGAATTGTATTGGAAGTCTTGGAGCGGTCATAATATATCACATCACCATGGATATTTTTAAATTTCAAACTGATCACATCCTTAATATTCATCCCATTGCATAAATAGGAAAATACCCACATATCCCTGGCGAAGTGCTGATTAGTGCCCTCATTCACCGGATAATCAAAAATCTTCCGAATTTGATCCAGTGTCAATGCTTTTTTTATGTTGAGGGGAGCTTTAATCTGGTATTTGTTTTTTCCGAAAGGATAATTTTTCTGATCGATAATTCCGGCTTCAATGGCGCGGTTAACAACAGCCCGAAGATGTCTCATGTAAATTCCGATGGTAGAAATGGACTTTTGCTCCTTTTTCAATCGGGCATCATATTCCCTGAGAAACTCAGGTGTAATCTGATTAAAGGCGAGTTTGGACTTGAATTTCTGTAGCGACTTGCGTGCGTCACGATAGACAAAAGCTGTACCAACCCGCCCATCGTGGGTTAATTTGTCAATCAGATCATTGAAATAGGTATAAACGTCATTTTCAAGTTCAGGCGGAGTTATCTTGTTTGCAACCTTATTTTCCAATTCGATAAAAGAAAAGGTATCCATAGACCTTATGTACTCTTCAATTTTTGATTGCATGCTTTGAATTTGGACTTTAAAACTCCTTGACTCCATGCGAACAGAATTATTCATTAACCGAGAGAAATCGTCCTAGGAAACATCGATACCCAGGCCATAGTATTTCTGTTCTTTCAGGTAGGTGACTCGGATCTTAATGGGATATAGGCCATCCTTTTTTGGCCGCCGGGTGTCGAGGACAACTTTTTGATGAGCATACATAGCGTAAAATTTGCATACAATTTGCATACTTTTTTCAAATTAGCAAAGTAAATTATGAAAAACATAAAAATGCTATGTATCTATAAATCAATAATATAAGCAAAATAAAAGTGAATAAAATAAAATAAAACTAATATAAATTACGGACTGCGGATTAGGAGGTTGGGGGTTCGAATCCCTCCAGGTTCACATTGAAAATCAAGCACTTACGAATTGAAAGAGGAGTAAGTGCTTTTTTATTTGCGCATAATTTTCGAGTTAGTCAAAACAGAACCAGAAATGGGATTTTCGTATTAAATATCAATCTCGTAAGTTAAAAACGGTTAAGTCAATTAAACCAGTGTTTTGCTTTCGATTAATGAATTGACATCCAATCAAGATTTCATTCTTTGAAATACTTGTTTATCAATGCAAGTAATTTTTCTTTGTTAAGTGGCTTGGAAATATACTCATTACAGCCTGCTTTTAAAGCTTTTTCCCTGTCATCGCTTAGCCCAAAGGCAGTCTGAGCAATTATCACCACCCCCTTATTGAACTTACCGATTTGTCTTGAAGCCTCATTCCCGCCATTCTGGTGCTATGTCCCATCTGGTCTGTGTTTAGCGAAGTCTACCGCGTGTTGGTCGCCCTGGTGCTTGTCCTCGCTGTTTGTAGTTCTTCAAACTGCACTACTATAAATACGTGAGTTCGGTTTAAGCGACGAGAAGAAGTTGGCCATTTTGTTTTTCAAATTCAATGTTTAGGGAAGGTTTCTTTGGAAAAAAGCAGTAAGCAGACAGTCCGGATAAGATATTGATCAGGAAGTTGTTGATGGATCTGTGTCGACTATGTTCGAGTTTACATAAGTTTTTGAGTTCATCATTGACACATTCGATGATCGCCCTTTTCCTGAGTAATATTCTGTCATTTGCGCTGTATATTTTGGTTTTTCATATTCTTTCTGGGTTTGGCGATAAGTTGAATGCCATTACCGAACAGAGCGGAGAGCGCTTGGGAGATATACCCTTTATCGCCAAAAAGTTTACCGAAAAGATTTTCAGTCATGGACTTCAGAACTTTGAAATTACGGTCATCGACATTGGCCTTTGTGAGATAAAAGGAGAGAATTTCCCCTTTATCGTTGATTATCAGGTGCAACTTGAAGCAGAAGAACCAGCCAATCGAACACTGGCCTCTCTGGGCAACTCCTTTGAAGGTTTTGTGTTGGTGTATCCTTCGGTTATGGCAAACCCTGAGCGGTGTAGAATCGACAAAACTTATCCCGGTGGAGTGTCCGAGCCCTTTGTGTTTAAGAAACAGCATAAGGGGAACGGCCACCCTTTTCTGTAATTATACAAACCGGTTGTAAGAGACCAACCCAGGAAAAAGGTCTTTCATATGAACACATGCATAATAAGTGTAGAAGCTCTTAAAATTGCTGAACTGTCCGTAGTGAAATAGTATGAGGAGGCTCATTATTTCAGAATCGGATAGGTTGGATTTCCTGTCACGCATCCTGAGCGATGGATTCTCGATAAGGTGTTTCTTGATTTCAATTTCAAAATCAATACAAAAATCATCAACAAGGACGAAAATTTCAGTAACTTTATCACTTAACATAAGGGGTGGTATTTGAGTTTAAAATATTGAACGTCAACACTTTAATATACTCAAAACCTCCCTTTATTCAAACTAATTCACATTAATTTTATCCCGAACTCACGTTATTTAATAAATCCTGAGAAGAATCCTGATACAACATGAATGTCAGCTATAATAGAGGCAGTTATTAGCACGAAAGTGAGAAATACGGAATGGTTTTTTGATGAAAAAACTTTGCTTTACCGCTCCTCGATAAGGCAGTTCACGGCTCCAGAAAATAAGCGATCACCAGCCCGAGGTAATTGCCAATGGCATAGCCAAGTATGCCGACGGTAAGTCCTGATATGATGATGTTCTTGTTCTTCAGCGCCCCGGCGACTACCGGAACAAAGGGTGGAGAATAGGTGAGGGCAGTGATCGTAATGATGGTGGTGTCTGCATCAACGCGGAACAAAAACGATAAAAACACATGAATTACCACCGATCCGACAACCACCAGCGCCACAAAGCTGAACAGGTGAATATATTCTATATGAAACATCCTGGTAAGATCGCCCATGGAGGACACAACGAGTGAAAAAACGATAATGAAATACATACCAAGCTGGAATGTATTTCCAATTCGGTTTACCACCTTCCAATTGCTCAGTAAAAGTCCCAGGGTGGTGATGCTGAGTATCACTGTGACGAATTGATTTTTTTCGGGTACCAGGTAACTGATGGTACCACTAACAGCAACAATTAATGAAGCTAACCCAAAGCCCTTCAAAATTTCAAATATTCCGTGTTTTGAGAGCATACCAAGAAAGCTGTCGATATCATTGTTCTGGTCTAATTCCAAATCGGCTATTTTCCCGGCATGTTTTGCACTAAAGCTCGGCAGGAATTTGATAAATAATCGTTGAGCATAGCTCACCAGAAAGAGCAGAAGCAAAATGCCGATAGCCATATCATAAGTATGAGTCAGCAGAAAATTATTTGCTGAAACCCCAAGACCAGTTCCAATGGCGGCCAGGTTTGCCGTGCCTCCGGTGTATAGGCCCACCAGCATGCCGCTAATTTTCCAGGCCTCATCGATTTTGTCATGAAAAAAATAGTATCCGATGAATATGGAGGCAATCAGAGAAGCCAGGGCGAGAAATAGCGAAAAGATGGCTTCTCCGGCCATTTTCAACCATTTTTTAAGGTCTAATGAAAAGAGCAGGAGCGGGATCGCCAACAGAATCGCGACTGTCATGAGTTTGTCCTGGGCAAAAGCGATATTATTGGCTATGACATCCGAGGCTGCTATTTTTCCATCCACTAAAAGCTGACTTATTTCATCAGCCGGAAGAGCGGCTTTACTTTTTAAAAAGTAGCGTAAACTATCACTGGCTTTTGGAATAATACCAACGCTGCCGATGGTCAATCCAACAATGTACGCCAACACCACGGCCCCCAATTTATTTAGGGACTTGTAGCGCTGACAAAGAGCGATAATTGCAATGGGAAGTAAAAAGTAAAATAATACCAGAGATACAATTGCCAGCATCGCGTGCTTTTTATCTTAATAAATATAGGTAATTGGGGCCTATTCCACAATTCTGAAGATTACAGGATGATGATCAGAATAGTATTGTTTGAATTCATTATGGTTGTAAGGATTGCCGGGATAGGGAGCGCTCCCCGTCCATGATGTTTTCATGCTATCGATCAGGTTCAGCACTTTAATATCAAATACCTCATCTATCTCTTCCGAAGTAAAAGCAGGCCTGTATATCACATGATCATAGGGTTTGGCGCCGCCATTGGCCGTATTATTCTGGAGTGTATTCGTCCGGTAACATTCATTGTTTAGCGAAATAAACCCAGAGGGAGTGATTTCAGCAAGTTCTTCAGCATCCTCAATATTCATATCTCCCAGGACGATAAAGTCGTTTTCTGCTTCGTCATTGGCATCTATCCAGTTTTGAATTGCGGCGAGTTCAGATTGGCGCTTTGCGGAGGCCGACGCATTAGGCGCCAGATGCACCGGAATAAGTACGAAGTCGGTGTCCTTGCCATCCATGCGAAACGGAAATGCATAGGGTACACGCTCAAAATCCGGATTGGCAGAGCGGTCTGAAGCCAGAAAACCATGCGGCAAATCGGAAGCGATATCAACGAAGGTATCTTTATAGAACACAATCCACCACTCCGTAGAAGTATTATTGGTATGAATGGTTTCCACCGGCCCTGTATCCTCGTCTGACAAAGCATACGAAAATCCATGAAAAGTCATGGCATCGAGAAAAGCCCTTGCTTCCGGGTCGGCGCTGAAAGCGGTGCCGTCCGGGTAAGTTCCGCTAACTGGTGGCGCCACTAATTCCTGGATTACGACGATATCATAGGGTTTCAGCAGATTTGCCAGTGCGGCATGGTCCTTTTTCTTGAAATGCCCCAGGAACTGGATATTGAACGAACAAATAGTGATGCTTTTTTCATGGATATCCGGCACAGTATCCGGCAGAATCACCACGGAGTCAATAGGAATCGGTATGGGTGTTGGAAGTGAAACTACGGTATCCGGTTTCTGGGCTACCGTGTCTGCACTTGGTTTTTCGGGACGTTGAGGCGGCGCAACCTGACACGTCTGAATAAAAGCTGAATGTAGAACAAGGAGAAGTATGATGAGTTTGGAACTAAAAGTAGCGATACGCATGGCGATAAGATTTTCCCTTGGCATCAAAAATACCTTTGTCTATGATATCATCAAATCCTTCAATGAATTTCATTTTGAAGAATATGCATAATCCAATGCAGTTTTGTTAAGAGCCCCGTGTCATCCCCGGGCTTGTCCCGGGGTCTCCAACCTGTGGCAAATGAGCCGGAAATTGGCAATTTTCGATGGAATGCGGAGACCCCGGAACGGTGTCCGGGGAGTGTCGATAATAATGAATTTGGTTCATTAGCCAACACACGACAGCGGTAGTGAGGAATGAGTGTGGCAATCTCCTCGAGTAAGCTGATTGCTTCCCCTGAAATATCGGGGTTGACTTGACGACTGGTGATTTAAGTCTTAACTAAATGGCATTAATTCAAAAAGAATGGCGAACCTTAAAACTTTAGGCACCATTGTTTGGTTGAAATTTTTATTCCTCTGAAAATTATTTACTTTTAAAACAGTGTAATTCAAATAAAATTAAATCAATGAGCGAGCAAATCATAACCATCCAAAACGGAAAACTCAACGTCCCCGATCAGCCTGTTGTTCCATTTATAGAAGGTGACGGCACCGGAGTCGATATCTGGCCGGCATCGCAATATGCCCTTAATGGAGCGGTAGAAAAAGCGTACGGAGGAAAGAAAAAAATTCAGTGGAAGGAAGTTTTGGCTGGTGAAAAAGCCTTTAATAAAACCGGCAACTGGTTGCCCGAAGAAACGCTCGATGCCTTCAGGAAATACCTTGTCGGCATTAAGGGACCACTTACCACGCCGGTTGGTGGCGGTATCCGATCGCTCAATGTCGCACTTCGGCAGCAGCTTGACCTGTACGCATGTGTGCGGCCGGTGAGGTGGTTTGAAGGAACTCCATCTCCGGTAAAGGACCCAAGCACTACCGATATGGTTATTTTCCGTGAGAACACAGAGGATATTTATGCCGGAATCGAATTTATGGAGGGAACAGAGGATGCAAAAAAATTTGCTGACCTGTTTAGTAAGAACTTCCCATCGATGTTCAAGAAGATCCGATTCCCCGAGACTTCTGGATTTGGAATAAAACCGGTTTCTAAAGACGGTACGGAGCGGCTGGTAAAAGCGGCTATTGAATTTGCCTTCCAACAAAAGCGCGACTCTGTGACGCTCGTACACAAAGGAAATATCATGAAGTTCACCGAGGGGGCATTCCGCGATTGGGGATATGCACTGGCAAAAAGCGCTTATGGAGCGACAGATTATGAAGGTGGTCCATGGCAGATTATGGAAAAAGACGGCCATAAAGTGATTATGAAAGATGTAATCGCCGATGCTTTCCTACAGCAAATACTCACCCGACCGGCAGATTATTCCGTTATCGCGACGCTGAACCTGAATGGTGACTATGTTTCGGATGCACTTGCTGCTATTGTCGGAGGTATCGGTATTGCCCCGGGCGCCAATATTAATTACAATACAGGCCACGCTATTTTTGAAGCAACCCACGGCACAGCGCCAAAATACGCCGGTCAGGATAAGGTGAATCCGGGCTCTGTGATACTTTCGGGCGCTATGATGCTCGAATATATGGGTTGGCAAAAGGCAGCAGACCTCATATATACAGGACTCGAAAAGGCCATTGCCTCCAAGCGTGTTACTTACGATTTTGAAAGGCTCATGAAAGGCGCTACGCTTTTGAAATGCTCCGAGTTTGGAAAAGAGATCGTTAAGAATATGTAACAGACTATAGACTCTATACATTCTGATATTTGTTTCCTCTCCCTCACCCTCTCCACCACTCTAATACTTCAAAAGAAATGCCGGTTTTTCATAGCCGGCATTTCTTATGCCCATCAGGATGGATGAAGCAGCTTTCGGCTCAGCCTGTCAAACCTGATAAAAAGTAGTATTCCAGCGACGGTGAGACCGGCCATCAATCCAAACCAAATGCCCTGAGCGCCCAAATTCATTGTAAATCCAAGAACGTATCCCACCGGTAACCCGATCATCCAATACGAAAGCAGCGCTATTAGGGAAGGAATTTTTACGTCAGACATGCCGCGCAACGCCGCCAGTCCAACCACCTGGATGCCATCTGAAAGCTGGAACAGTCCTGCAACGATCATGAGCACAGAAGCCTTTTGGATCACCTCGGGGTCGCTGATGTAAAGACCGGGAAGGAAAAAGCGCCCGCCAAAAAAAGCCAAGGCCATAAAAGCCATAAAAACGCCAGACATGATGAAGCTCGTCAACGCAGCATCGCGCATGGATTTATAGTCCTTTTTTCCCAGTTGGTTCCCTACGCGAATAGTAGCCGCGGAGGCGATGCCCACCGCCACCATGTAAGTGATGGAAGCCATGTTGATGGTAATTTGATGAGCAGCCAGCGACGCAGAACCCATCCATCCGATCATGATAGCAGCAATGCTGAAAGCCGTGATTTCGAGAATCAACTGAAATGCGATGGGCAAACCCAGTTTCAGGTTGACAAGGAGGAGACTTGTTTTATATTTACTAAAGGAAAAGGCTTTTCGATAAGGGATGAATCTATGGTTTAGCAGAACGAAGGATCCCATGAGTATGGCCATCGTTACCCGCGCTATCAGGGTGGCTAATCCGGCTCCGTAAGCGCCCATCGGCGTCACACCCAGTTTACCGAAAATGAATATATAATTAAGTCCAATATTAAGCAGATTTGAAAATACAATAATGTACATCGCCTGGCGGGTATGGCCCAACCCTTCAGCAAATTGCCGAAATGCCTGATAAATCATATGTGGAATCAGCGAGATGGCGATTACATTGAAATACGGAAGTGCGAGTTTGACCACCGATTCCTGCTGTTTAAAGTTCCACAAGAGATTTTGCCAGGACAGCAGAATGGTCGTAAGTAAGATGCCGAAGACCACATTGATGAGCAGACCATTTTTCAGGATTTCAGCAAGTTTATCGGTATTCTTTTCACCGTCGGCCTGTGCTGTCTGAGGCGTTATGGCGTAAGACAACCCAATGCCCATTACCAGAAAAATCACAAAAATGCTGTTGGCAAAAGACACGCCGGCCAAAGGGTCCTTTCCAAGACGGCCCACCATCATGCTATCGGCAACATGTACGGTCATTTGCCCAAGCTGGCTCAGCATCACCGGAAAGGCGAGCCTTAGATTGATGGAAAAATGACTTCTGAAATTGGAAATCAATGCGGCTGGATATTTAAAGGTTTTTCAGGGCGCCAAGTCGTTGTAATAATGGCGGATGCGAATAATTAAAAAATACATAAGCCGGGTGTGGGAACAGATTACTGAGGTTGTCAACCGAGAGCTTTTTCAGTGCGGTTTGCAGGAAGGTGCTATCGTAGGTTTGACCCGCGAAAGCATCAGCCTCGTATTCATTCTTTCGGCTCAATAAATTCATTAAAATCCCAATGATGTGAGAAATAGGCGAATACAGTATCCCGAACGCGAGAAGGTTGAGGTGTATAGCTAAATTTTCGCCCCCGAGCGCCTGGCTTACTACTGGACTAAAAATGATTTTTGACATGATAAACAGCGTGAACCCCGTTTGCAACACCGAAAGGATATAGCCTGTAATAATGTGTTTTTTCTTGAAATGCCCAACCTCGTGGGCGAGCACAGCTACCAGTTCCTCGGTAGAATGGTTGGCGATGAGGGTGTCGTAAAGGACAATTTTTTTCTTTTTCCCGATACCTGAAAAGAATGCATTTGATTTGGCCGACCGCTTTGAGCCGTCAATTACATAAATATTATCCAATGGGAAACTGACGCTTTTGCTGTAGGCCTCAATAGCCTTTTTTAATTCACCATCCTCCAACGGACTCAGTTTGTTGAAAAGCGGCAGAATCAGCGTCGTGTAAAACATATTCATGAACAGGGTAAACAGGGCAATCACTATCCAGAAATAAATCCAGAAGGACGGCCCGACCCAGCCAATAAGTTTTATAAGAATCGCCAGAATGATACCGCCTATTATCGCCGCCAGCAGATACCCTTTCAGTTTATCAAGGATGAATGTTTTCGGTGTAGTCTTATTGAAGCCAAATTTCTCCTCGATAACGAAGGTATCATAAAGCTGAAACGGCCATTGTAATATGTCGGAACCGAGCATCAGAATTCCAAAAAACAGCAAAGGAACCAGCACTTCACCCGAAACAAACCCGGAAACCCAGTGATCCATCCAGCCAAAAAAACCTGTAAACAATAGCAGAAATGATAGTACAAAGCTGAATGTGGAAGTCAACAGTCCGAATTTATTATTGACCCGTGCATAGGCTATGGATTTTTTATACTTTTCTTCATCATAAATATCGCTCACCTCAGCCGGCAGGTCTTCGCGCATGTTTCTGATGTTCAAATATTCCAGCGCCTTATTGAAGACGAAGTCAAAGGCGATGATGGCTAAAAGGATTATAAGTAAGGTAAATGGTGTCATCAGTGGTTTATTTGAGCGCGCAAAAATACAAAATCCTCCATGCTTAGACAGCATAGAGAGTTATGGATTTATGAGGAAAAATGAATTAGAACTTCGGACAAGGTATCTGGCGGACATTCTTTGGTGGCTTGCGCGGATCACCGAGGAAGAATTCATACCTCAGCGATACTTCGTGTGCCCCGCCGGTTGCTAATGCCAAGTTGAGAAATGGTGTAGTCATAACTATAGCCGATGTGCAGGCCATTGGTTGAAATTCCTACTAGAAGTATAATCGATTCGTTATTGGGATTTCCTTCGACTGACTTGAAAGGAATTCCCCGGTACCAGGTACCCAAAACTAATGGCTCATAATTAAAATACAAGCCTGCATCCAATTGCGAGAAAGTGCCCTGCTGTTTGTACTGAACGGTAGGCGTAAAACTCACGTCGCGAAAACCACCCGGAAAATTAAAGTCCGTGCTGGTTGGCAATAGTATCTTGTATCCGGCGTGCGCAGAAAATTTGCGATCGAGTTCACTTTCACCGTCGATCAGCGAGTTGATTGGGGTGAGCAAATGAAATGCTGAAAATCCCAGCCACAACCTGTCTGTATAAAACAAGCCTCCCGCGCCAAAATCGAAGTAGTTATTCCTGAAATCCCTGCCGATAATGGCATCGTCGGTAAGGTCCTTAAATTGACCGCCATAGTCGATCTGATCGCCAAAAATAAGGTTGCTCGGGTCCAGGTTCTGCATGGTATAGGATCCGGCGAGCCCGGCCCGAAAACTCATGCCATCGGTAATTCTTAGCTGATAGGCATACTGAGCCATGACCGTGTTGGTTTTCAGGCCAACCAGACCTTCGACATCTGAAAAGAGCAATAAACCCACACCGCTGTTGTATTCGTCGACATAATAATCGAAAAACCCGGAGTAGGTGACGAAGTTGGTAGGGTAGGCGGGCCACTGATTGCGATAGTTTAAGCCAACGCGGGCCAGTTCGGTGGAACCGGCAAAGGCGGGATTAAGATAAAGCGGTGCAGCATAGAATTGCGAAAACTGCGGATCCTGGCCAACGCTTTTTGCTGCCAATGCTGCTATGAGGAATGTTAAGATGTAAAGCCTTTTAAGCATTAAGAATATTGATTTAGTTAGGACCCATCGAAGGCGTTAAAGTTAAAAATAGCATGACACAAAAATACTTTTAATGGTTTTTTTATTATTTCTTGCAACACCGAATAAACAACAAGCCTGAATTTAATTAGTTATTAAAACATACGATTTAATGACTAACTTTCGTATTTAAATTGATTTAAAAATATCTAATTCATTGAAATACATGATAAATCATTTCCCTGAAAGACACTCCGGCATATTGATTTTCCGCTCATTGGTTTTTCTTCTGACTTTCTTCAGTTGCCACCTTGCTGCTCAGGATTTCGACAGGCACAACTGGTTTTTTGGCAATTCTTCCAACGGGATCGTATTCAATATCTCCGACAACCAGCCGACACTGTTTAATTCGAAAGCGACGCCATTTGGCAATGCGGCATCAGCGGTAGCCACGGATCGCGTTTCAGGAGATTTGCTCTTTTATACTGATGGAGTCAATGTTTATGACGGAACACACGCTGCAATTTCCGGCTGGACAGGTCCTGGTTTAAATGGTAACTCAGCAGGCAATCAGGCGGTTGCCATCAGTCCCAGACCAGGTTTTCCCGGTCAATACCTTATATTCACTAACTCAGCCAATTACCCGGCAGCAGGAAACATTTCCTATACTATCGTCAACATGAATCTGGCGGGAAATGCTGCAGCCAGCGCTCCTCCACTTGGAGAAATCACCAGCCAGGACATCCCCGGCGCCTTGTCTGATGGTATCACGGTGAATCCCGGAATGTTGATTATTGAATCGGGTATTGATCCATTTCAATATTTTCTGCTTGTACAGAACGCTGCCACCGGCGCATATCATTTGTATTCGGTAGGTTCTGCCGGGGCTACCCTCGTCAATGTCCTTCCAAATCCATCGGGACTTATTGCGGCCAATTTTTCTATTAACCAACAAACAGGACTCATCGCAGTATCACCACAAAATCAGGGGGAGAATGTACAGATTTTACAACTTGACCCTCTTGCATCTACACTAAGCTATATCCGTGATATCCCCAATACAGCCACATTTGATGCGGCGGGCCAGTCGATCTATGATGTGGAATTTTCACCAGATACCACCAAGATTTACATATCGCGACATGGAGATAATGTAAATAATGGCGCATTGTACAGTTATGATTTGTCTAATCCTCTGGCGAGTCTGGAGCAGGTGAACCCCAATCCGATCCATAGAAGCTATGGGTTGCAATACGGGCCAGATGGGTCGTTATACCATTTATATCAGGAAACCAATGGCGGACCTATCGAAGTCGCCAGAATCACTAATCCAAACGAGCCGGTTACGGCCAGTATCATCTATCAGACAGATCCGCTTGGAAATAATGTGAACTTCAACGGGCGGCAATTCCCATCGATTTCCCCGCGAGCGCCGATTGTATTTTCTCCCAATGACTTTCAGGTGGTTAATCCGAATACCTGTGAGCGTTCACCGACTAAATTCTTCCCAAACCTAGATCCACCGGCAGATTTCTATCAATGGGATTTTGGTGATCCTTTTGCCACAGATAATTTCTCCAACCAGATTGCCCCGATACATACCTATGCAGGGCCGGGAACTTACACTGTAACGCTTACTGCAGGTATCGGAGGAACGGTAACAACTTCGACCCAGGTTGTGAATGTAATTGCAAATCAGGATTCTATCGACCTCGGCCAGGATACGGTAATTTGTCCTGGTGAATCACTTATACTCGATGCCGGTCCCAATGGCCAACTTTATCGCTGGAGTACAGGAGAAACAGGGCAAACGATTACTGTCGATTCAACCAATGCAACCGGGTATTTCTGGGTTGTGGTTGATTACGGAACCTGCACCGCCTATGACGGCATAAATGTGGAGGAATATGGTGAAAGCATTCAGACAGCTAACTTCTGGTATTTTGGCAGAAATGCAGGTATCGATTTCAACCAGCAGCCACCCGTAGCAGTCTCGGATGGTCAGATTAATTCGCCGGAAGGCGCAGCTACTATTTCTGATCGTACCGGTAATTTGCTCTTTTCGACGGACGGCTCAGTAGTTTTCGATGCAGATCAGCTCCCGATGGACAATGGATTCGCTCTTGGCGGGGATAATGGTTCTACACAGTCATCGATCGTTGTTCCCTTTCCGAACGATGAAACATTGTTTTATATCTTCACCACCAGCCAGGTATTTAATGCCGGTGGCGCATATACGTTGAAATACTCAGTCGTGGATATAAAGGAATTGGGTGGTGGCTCCGTAGGATCAGTTGTCGCAAAGGACAAGCCTTTATTTGAAGAAAGTACCGAACGGATGACAGCGACTGCGCCTGGGGGTTTCGTCTGGCTGGTGACTCATGAACTGGGTAATAATACATTCAGAGTATATCCAATTACAGATCAGGGCATTGGGAATCCGGTGCTTACAAGTATCGGGTCAGTGCATGATGCCAATAATGCTGAAGAAGCCCAGGGCTACATGAAGTTATCTACCGACGGACGAAGATTGGCGGTTTCGCTCACAAAAGACGGTAAAAACTATGTAGAGATTTTCGACTTTGACCCGGCTACCGGAATCTTGTCCAACTACCTGCAAATAGAATTGCCGGTAAACAACCCACCTTACCAGGTTTATGGAGTAGAGTTTTCGAGCAACAGTGAAAAACTTTTCGTTACCGTGAATAACCCAACAGCTCCCGGTTCGAAACTTTATGAACTGAAGCTGCATGATTGGGATAAGGATTCGATAGAAAGTAGAATTGTTGAATTGGCTGATGAGCCCGGCGTTAACCTGGGCGCTATTCAAACCGGCCCCGACGGACAGATATATGTGGCCAAAGACGGCGAGCAGTTTCTTGCTACCATCATGGAAAATCTGGATACACTAACCAATTCCACCTACATGTCCGATGGTTTCGACCTGTTAACTGGTACATCTTCACTTGGATTGCCTAATTTTATACAGAGCTATATGCAGCAGACGCCGCAGGCTACAGCCACGGTTATTCCGGCCTGCGTTGATCAAACCGTGACATTTATCGGTTCCGGCACTTCTATTATCGATCAATTTCTCTGGACATTTGGCGATGGCGGATCAGCAACTACAGATTCAGCATCGCATGTTTATATCGCACCGGCTATTTATACGGTAGCTTTTAATGTCACAAACCGATGCGGCCTCGACACCACCATTGTGCAGCAGGTCGATATTTCCGGGTATCCTGACGCGGCGACAATAAATCCTGTCGAAGTACTCTGCGTTGGACCGCTTACTCTCGATGCTGATACAACTAATTCGGGAGGCAAGTTTTTTGTTTGGAATACGGGAGCTACAACCCAGACAATACAGGTTACCAGTCCGGGAATTTTTTCCGTGCGAATCATCAATGCAGCTGGTTGTGAAACACAGGATAGCACCCAGGTTTTCGACGGGCGGCCGCCTATCGATCTGGGGCCGGATATTACGATTTGCCAAAACGATGTCATAACACTTGATACGAGTTTGCCAATTGGTGTCCCGCCTAATACATTCACCTGGTTCAGGAATGGACTTAATATGGGTATCAATTCGAATACGCATACCATCGATAGCAGCACCCCTGGAGTATTTACATATATTGTTAATGTGGTAGATGGACTTACCGCCTGTATTGGTTCAGACACAGTGGTCGTGACCATTAATAGTGTTCCGATGGCCACCTATACCATTACAAATTCGACCTGCGGTAATACCAATGGACAGATTAATATTACAAGTCCATTGACAAACCTGACTGCAGAATGGTTCAATCCGTCCAATGTATCGATTGGAACTGGGGCGAGTTCACCGGCTATTGCTGCGGGAGCCTATACCCTCGTTGTAACCAGCGATATCAGCGGATGTGCGCAGAATTATCCCATCAACGTAATTGATAGTTCTCCACAGTTTACCATCGCAGTAACGCCTGTACAGCAATGCGCCGGCACCCGATTGGATGTTACGGTGACCAGTACAGCGGCTTTGCTGTTTACGGGGGGCGACTATACGCTCACGAACAGTGGCTCACTTGCAATATTCGAAACCGGTACTATCCCGGGGAACAACCTCGGGTCGCAAAGCTTTTTCATCGACTCGGTTCCAGCCGGAAACTACGATCTATTGGTCAATGCTTTTGGCTGTACAAACCAGCAAACCGGAATTGTAACAACGGATGCACCAACCGCTAATGTGTCGGTAACTCCTTCACTGGACGTATGCTCAACCACTCCAACTATAAGTGCAGCTTCGTCAACACCTGGAGCAATTTATACATGGACCGGTCCGAATGCATTTAGTGCTAATGGCCAGACGGTGGATATTACTGCCGGTGGTTCAGGGCAATATTTTGTGCGGGTGAGTGTGGCAGGTGGAATCCCTTGCGATACTGTAGCATCCACGCAGGTAGTACTCCATCCATCGCCTACTCCATTGATCGATCCGTTGACCGACGGTTGCAATGGAACCAGGCAGGTAGGGGTAATAAACCTGGGAACTTCATCTTATTCCTATCTCTGGTCAACAGGAAGTGCAGCGCCATCCATCACTATTTCGAATTCCGCAGTATATGATGTGACAGTGCGCGACCAGATCACCGGATGCCAGGGGACTGATTCCCGCCAGGTAGATGTATATCAGCCGTTAACGGTGAATGTGACTGTCGATAAACAGGCTTGTCAGGATGGTAATCAGGTGGTGCTCACTGCAACACCGGTGCCAAATCAGGTTGTAACCTATCAATGGTATCTCAATGGATTTCAGCTCTCAACAACAACAAGTACATTGCCTACCTTTAATCAGGGCATCTATGATGCGATCGTAAATACAGGTAACTGTCAGGCAATGGGAAGTCTTGAAATCGTCCGGGCGCCGGTGACACCGAGCAACATCGAGCCACTTTATGTTATTTGTCCGGAACCACCAGCCAATGAAGTAGCACTCATCGAACCAGGTGATTTTGTGACTTACCTTGCCTTTGACCTGAATACCGGCCAGCAGATTTTTGAGACTGCCCCTGGTACTTTTGAGATAATCGAGGAAGGAGATTACACCTTCCGACTGGAGAATGCTTTTAATTGCTGGACCTTGGACACTACCATGGTCGATGTGAACTGCGTGCCTGTAATATATGCGCCAAATGCATTCAGCCCATATTCATCCATGCCTGAAAATCAGGCTTTCCGGATCTTTCCTACCTTTGTCGCCGATTTTGAGATATTCATTTATAACCGCTGGGGCGAATTGGTTTATTACAATAATGACCTGGATTTCATGATCAATGTTGGGTGGGATGGGCAGAAAAATGGACAAGTAATGCCGATGGGCACCTATGCTTATGTGATGCGATATCGAAGCGTCACCGAACCTCAGGTTGGGGTGCTGGAAAAACAGGGGGGGATTACCCTTGTCCGATAGAAAACAAAAGCCATGGTTTATCAGCCATGGCTTTTTTGTGCTTTTTTGCGCCGGTAAGATTAAAGATCCTTTAGTTTTTTGTAGGCTTTCGGAAGGTAGTTAACGATATCCGAAGCAATGAGGCATTCCTGAGTTAGTTGGTAAGCAGCGAGGTCGCCTGCTGATCCGTGAAGGTAAACCCCCAGAAGTGCGGCTTCAACCGGTTGATATCCTTGGCCGAGCAGCGAACCGATTATACCTGTTAACACATCGCCGGAGCCGGCTGTGGCCATTCCCGGATTGCCGCTGGAATTGAAATACACTTTACCGTTGGGCGCACTGATGCTCGTGTGCGCGCCTTTGACTGCGACAATGATATTAAATTCAGTAGATAAAGCCACCTGTTTTTCTAACCGTTCGAAATCATTATTCCAATTGCCTGCGAGTCTCTTAAACTCACCGGGATGTGGTGTCAATATCGAATAGGGCGGTAAAAGTTTGAGGAGCTCCTTGTCCTGAGACACGAGATTAATGGCGTCTGCATCAAGGACCATGGGTTTTTGATGCTTTTTTAGCAAGTCGGCGAAAGCTAGGGAAGACTCGCTGTGCGTTCCCAGGCCAGGCCCTATTGCGACGCTGTTATAAATGAGAGTTTCAGGACAACGTGTAAAGTGGTTTTCACCAGGGTCCGTTTCAACCATCACCTCAGGAACCGTTGCCTGCATTATTTCATAGCCGCTATTTGGAATATAGGTTGTCACCAAACCGGCACCGGAGCGGATACACGCTAAAGCGCTGAGCACCGCAGCACCCATTTTACCTTTACTTCCGACGATCAGCAATACTCTTCCAAAGTCGGATTTATGCGCAAAACGGCTTCTGGACCTGAGAATATTTTTGATTTCTACATCTTCAATATATTCGTAAGGTGATTCAAGCCCATCGATAAATTCCTGAGAAATACCAATATCCAGGGCCACCCAATTTTTTGCATAGATGCCATTTTCAGGCAGCATAAATGCCAGTTTGGGCGTTTGGAATGTGACTACATGGTCAGCTCTAATTACTGCGTCAGAGACGGTTGGTTGATCAGAAAACATTCCGGATGGGATATCAACAGAAACGATGGTACGCGCTGAATTATTGATATATCTTATCAGAACGGCACACAGTCCATCAACTGGGCGTGACAATCCGCTGCCATAAAGAGCGTCGATAGCGATATCAGTTGGTGCAAAGTCGAAACGTACATCCTCTTCGCTGACAATTTCTTTAATCTCCAGTAATTCCGAAAGCCGGTGATAATTTACCCGGAAATCGCTAGTTCGTATCTCCTCACTACCGACCACTGAGACCGATACTTCCCATCCATCACTGATCAGCATACGCGCGATCGCAAGCCCGTCGCCTCCATTGTTACCTGGCCCACAAAACACATATACCTTTCTATTCTTAAAGTGGCTTCGGAACCATTGAAAAAACACCAGCGATGCACGCTCCATCAGGTCGATGGAAGGGATCGGTTCGTGCTGTATGGTGTATTGATCGGCCTTGCGGATCTGCTGGGTATTTAGAATTTTCATCTGCGCAGTTAATTCACTTAATTCAATTTAGCGGGTGTTTCTATATCCTGCAAAGGAAATAGCGAAGATAGTGGTTCTTAAGGTATAATTATTCCGCGGGAGAGAGATAATACCCGGCAAAGAGGATAGAGCCTGTTTGTTTTTCGGTAACGAAATAAAGGAATGGAAGGTTGATGGCCTTTAATTGTAAGTCTGAATTCGTGAATTCAGAGGACTGGAGTTCGGGCTGACTAAAATGCAACATAGCTGTTTGTTCCATGGCTGACACCGATCGGTTTGTACTGTTGAAAGAAGGTGATAAATCAGCGCCCTGAGAAAAAACCGAAGATAATCCATGAGAAGACAATACTGGCTTTAAACTGATTTTTTCAGCCGCTGGTATCGCAGGAAGGGAAAGATTGGTGAAGGCGTAGCGCGCATTTTTCGCCAAATTGTCCAGTCGGGCAGCAGTGAGGTTTTCGAGGAGATTTTCGAGCATTTCGCTGCTCTGAAGTTGAATAGTTGAAAAACGCAGGTTTTCGTCCTTTAACCCAAATTCCAGAAATTGTATCCCCAATTCGTTGGAAATCCCGGCGTAGGTATTACCGAGATTTACTGTTGGAATAATCGTCTCTTTTCCATTCCATGTATTGAAACTTCCCGAGCCATTGAAATAGCTGCCATTGGTCCAGGAGGTGTTGAGACCGAATGCATTTACCATCACAATTCTCTGAGTTCTGCGCCGGCGGCGTAGCTATCAGGCCGGAGATCAGTCCATTGGTTTTCAGGTGCCCCCAATTATTTATGGATTGCTGGGATGTCTTTTTGGAGAAGTTGATTTCGCTGACTTCGGCGTCATAGTACGCCATCATGGTACTCCGGTAATCTTCATTGATCGGTATATCTGATGAAAACCACAAAGAATTGGCGCATGTGAGTTGCAATTTACCTCCGTTCAAGGCTAAAAAGTTCAGCAATTGGTTGTACGACTTATTGATCTCCATCACTTCCAGCGATTCGTAGCCGGCGAAATGTACTATGGTCTCCTTTTCAGTTTCACCAACACCATTATACGAGCATTCCGAGCGCCATACCCGTGGAAACCGGGGAAAGAAAAAATTGGCAGTGTCATTATTTTCAAACGAGGCACGGAGCAGACTGATCGATAATTCGTTGTTTGCGTCGATCAGTAGTCGATCCTGAGCCGAAATGTTTTTATTGATTTTAGACTCGTCGATTTCGGAAAACTCATTGTCGCAAGCCCCGAGCATCACTATCGCTGCGAAAAGCGCGAAATACTTTATCGTTTTGCTATAGGTACTGATAAGGATCATGAAGTCCGATTTGTCTTTGTATAATCTAAGACAAATTAAGAAACTTTTTGTTTAATCACAACCACCTTTAATTTGTCATTGTCGGGTCAAGCAGTTTGCCGGCGAAAAGGATGGTATTGGAGTGTCTTTCCCGTATGAAAAAAACGAAGGGCTTATCAAGCGTTATGTCCATTGGTTTTGGGTTTGGATTGGCGGAGGTAAGACCTATCTCAACTACGGTAGCAGCAGCAGCCTCAGTTCCCTCTTCGTCCACTTCAATAAATGATTGATGGATGACGCGTGTAATTTGCAGTTCCAGGGGTTCTTCAAAAAGCCTGGAAAAATCAGCATAATCAGAGAAACTCAACGCCATACCCATATCTGAGAGCACTTCGTTTAACAGAGATTTGTAGGTAATTTTAAATTTCGGCATGCGAAGTTGCAATGTCATGGTATCCGATGCTGCCAGGTAATCCTCGTATTTTGACATATCCAAGGATGTAATGGTTGCGTCAAGCTCCTGCGCATTATTTGGCATAATCACTGAAAACACAAACTGACCATTTCCATACGGTATTTCGATCAGTTGCAGGGCACTATTTCCGAAGTGCCTAATCTTGGCACCTTTAGAAAACATCATGTCGGTTTGTACGGTGCTGCCATTGGCCAGATAGAACGGCTTTTTCTCCGTTTTCGACTTGTCAAATTGGTATTGCCAGGTTGCTTTCAAATAAATGGCATTGATGAGGTACATCACTGCTTCAGCGGGAATCTGATCGAGCATATCCCGTATCTTGCCATTGGTTTTCCCTTCAATCCAATCGTTAATCTCGTCCTTGGTCGCCGGCGCTTTAAAATCGGCCGGAAATACTTCCGCATCATAATAATCGAGAAGTATTTGCTTGAAGGTATCATGAATAGTCAACTCTTCTTTGTACCAGTTTGAGTTCGCCAGATTCAGGGTTACTTTCGGATCGAGTTCGGTTAAAAACGGAACCAGCGTTTTGTAAGCGCTGTTTATTTCTGATTCAGGCACATCTGTCAGGTGAAGCGTTTGCCTTATACCGTCATTCGTTTCGCCGGCAGCACCATTTGCTGTCATGGACAAAGCCGTGCTAATGCTGAGGGGTGAAATGAACAAATTTTCATCGCCTGCGCCGGATTCATTGACTCTTTTGAAAATATCAAAGGCGAAATCGTTGACTGATGAAATGATGGCTTCTTCCTCAGCTCGTATAGGACGCAGGTCCGGAGGAGGTACGCAATCACAATCGATTTGATTGCCGCAGGATTGATATAAAGCAGCGCTGATTAGAATAGTGGCAAATACGAGGAGTTTTTTCATGAGTGTAATTGTAGTCAATCTGATAATTTGTGTCCCATTTCAATACCTTCAAGACACGAAGGCTTGCTCTATCGTTGGAAATGCGGCAAAGAGTAAATACTTTTCTGCTAAATATTTTCTGTGTGAAGATACTCCGAAGAATCTATTCCATTTACAGTTTATCTATTTTTGCCCTGGCCTTCCTCGCTATGTTGCCGCTATTTGCCTTGTTAATCCATACCAACAGGCGGCATCCGATGGTTTTTTGGCTGCATAGAGCATGGGCATGGATATATTACACTTTTTCATTCATCCCCATCAGGCGGATATATTCTGATAAGCTCGATTTCAAAAAGCAATACATATTTTGCTCAAACCATTTTTCATACCTCGATATTCCAGCGATTGGGATCAACAAAGTACGGCCGGTATTTGTGGGAAAGCACAGCCTTGGGAAAATACCGCTTTTCGGATACATGTACCGCAACATCCATATTACGCTGGACAAGGAGAAACTAAAAAGCCGCTATGACGTCATGGGCAAATGTGCCACCGAACTGGATGCAGGGCACAATCTGGTGATATTCCCGGAAGGTGGAATAGTCAGTAAAAAAATGCCAAAAATGGCGAATTTTAAGGAAGGGGCTTTCCGCCTCGCCATAGAAAAACAGGTTGCTATTGTACCGGTGACCATCCCGTACAACTGGATTATCCTTCCCGATGATGGTAAGTTGCTGCTGCACCGCCATGAAAATATGGTGATTTTCCATGATCCGATCGATACCAGCGGCCTGACAACTGCAGATAGCGACACACTCAGTCAGCAGGTTTATGCGGTGATCGATCGTGAATTGATGCTGCGAAATTCCCATTGAAATACCATTCAACTTTTCGATTCAGTTAATTCTGATTTTCAGTGTAATTTCACGACACAATTGACAAAATTGCTCCTAATATGAAACTCAATTTCTTCTGGAACGAATGGGATAAACCTCATCGTTTCATCTATCTGTTGCTTTTATCGCTGTTGGCGCTGGCAATGGCCGCCTACGGAGTAGCCTATTTTTTGGGGAGTTCGCTGGTTATCCATTGGGAGTTGGAAAATATCATTAAAAGCGTGCCGACGGTTTGGGATTCATACCGGATAGGCATGTACCAGTTTCCCATAACCGTAGACAATTACCTGATTTCACAAAATTTCACAGCTTCCGGGTTACAGGTGAATGTATGGCCGGCATATGTCTTACTCGCGTGGATGGCTGTCTTTCTATCAGTGATTTTGACCGTCATGCCAAAACTTTCCCGGTTTTGGTTTGTGGTGTCGGTGGTGCTTTTTACCCTATTGCTCATTGGGTTAAAATTAGAATACCTCATGCTTTTCAACTCGTACGAAAAGTACGGAATCGCCATAGGTATGGCCTTGTATTATCCGCTTTTGTATCTGTTTCATTTTCTGCGTCCAAATACTTCAGTATTGATCAGGCTGGCATCTTTTCTGGGCGCTACTATGGTTTTTGGAGGTATAATATACGAGTTCAGCCATGTGCCTTTGCCATTTCTCCACATGGTAAATTATGGTATTTATGTGCCTTTGATTCTCACCATTCTATTTTGTTTTATGGTAGGTCATGAAATCGTCAGCGGACTTCTTGCTGTTATTTCAGGCTCGGGCCTGTCAGGCGAGAAGGGCGGATTATATCATTTCCTCATCATATCCGTGGTCTTCCTGGTCAATGTGGCCATGGTGTTATTTAAAAATTCACGGATTTTCGATTGGAATCTGTACCTGATCGGCGCCTTTGGTTTACTATCTATCGCCACCGTCATTGGCATTTGGGGATATCGCTGGCGCGAAAATACATATGAAGGAACCTATGCGTTCTTTCCGTTCGGTGCGTTCCTGTATATCGGGTTGGCCATCACGGCACATATTACCGTCGCCTACTTTTTCATCACCGGCAACGATCCGTTGGTAGAATGTGTGGAGGATACGGTCGTATTCAGCCAGTTAGGGTTCAGCGCTATTTTTATCGTCTATTTCCTCGCCAATTTCTTTGATATGATGAGAGAAAATGCAGATGTGGCGAAAGTCGTTTTTAAGCCGAGGCGAATGCCATATTTCACCGCCCGGTTTGCAGCTCTGATCGTGGTGCTTGGTATATTTCTCCGTTTACACATGACGCCATATAACCAGGCGATCGCGGGTTTTTATGCCGGCATCGGGGATTTGTATCTGAAATCGAAGGATGTACTCGCCGCGCGGGAATATTATAATCTCGCAAATAATTTTTCAAGTACCGGTCATCGAGGGAATTATGCCATGGCCACGCTTGAGCATACTGACGGTAACAAGGCAGAAGAAATCCGGTATCTGAAAAAAGCTGTTGGCAAAAATCCTACGCCATTTGCCTATGCATTGCTGGCATCACGGTTGTCGGATGATAGAAAATATTTCGAGGCGATGTTTACCCTGAAAGACGGATTGGTTGAGTTTCCGGAAGAAGGAAGACTGTTGAACAATCTCGGCCTGCTCTATACCGAGCTTGCCCAGACCGATTCAGCATTTCGGTCGTTTGACCTGGCCATGAAATCGCAAAAGCCGGGAGGTGGCTGGCGCCAATGTTTATGCATTGTTGCGACAACAAGGTCTGGAAGTGCGTGAGGATACGCTAGCGACCCTGCTGGCAAATACATCCTATTTGCCTGCAGTGAACAACCTGGTGACTTTGGCCAATGAAAAAGGCCGGAAAATCCAGGACCAGGGAGTGGCCGTATTCAAAACTCCAACAAAGACGACCATTGACCAGGTGATTTATAATTATAATAAGACGCTCAACGATCCTAAGGTGGCCGACAGTGCTTACTTCTCGCAAATGACGTGGTTCTATGACTCGTCGGATGTAATCTGGTTTGAAGATCAGGTGCGGTATGCCGGAGCGTTGGCGGAGTTTAAGCAAGGTAATGTCGCCGTTGCCATGCAATCGATCAACAAACTGGCGCTTCAGAATCCGGAACACGAGTATTTCTCGACACTCGGTAAATTGGCGGTATCACTCGGAGCCTGGGAACTGGCGATCGACTACTTTAAAAGCAGTTTTCAGAATGGTCAGTTGCACATCGCGCCGCAACTCGCATTTGCCTACATGGAAGTCGGACAAGCAGATAAGGCGGAATTTCTTTGGCAACAAATTCAGACCGCCGGAGATACCGTGAATGCGCGGATCGCCAGTCAGATGATCAGGATCATCCACATGAAGATTATTGACGAAGTTTTGTTTGCTGATGCATCCGAAAAGCTTGCGTTTATCAAATACAAATACAGCGAAATACCCATTGAAAAGCTTGAAGCGCTGGCATTGAGTATTGATAATCAAAATATCAAAGCCCTGGCTTTTTTGCAGCTTTTTAATCGCTATGTGGAGTTAGGGGACATGCCCGCTGCAGCCAGGTCGCTCGTGCAACTGGGCGATTTGAACCTCGGCGAAGAGGCGATTGTCGCTGAAATTGATGCTGCACAATGTCGTTATGCGTATTTAACGAACGATGCTGATCTTATGTCGCAATCTAGTTGGGAACCTTGAAGCCCGCAGTTTGCAGGTGTCTTCGTATCTCTCGTTGTTTGGGATGAAGTCAACGCCGAGGGTTGATTATGACACCCTGGAAAAAAATGCTTTAATATCCATGGCGTTGCGAAATCCATTTTTCGAACCAGGGGTGGCCGAGGCTGTAAACTATCTGAATAGTACGGCTTCCAAGCCGGAGCAGGCATACGAAATAATTCTCAACGCCGTCACAGTGAATCCATATTCCAAACCGCTGAATCAATACGTACGCGATCCAGTGTTTAAAAACAGGCCTGAAAGACTATGCTCTGACAACCAGAGACGAATTGCGCTTGACAATGAGCGCCGCATCGTTTGCCAGATTTGACATGGAATTTGAAAAAGAACTTGCGCTTTATGAGGCCAGACGGGACGAATGGCAGTAGGCGCTGGATCCAGCTTAGCAGGTTATGAGCACTTTGTGGGACGTAATCCGCGCCGGGGTATTTAAAACCGTTCAAGCAGACACCACGGTTATTTGAAAGACTTTAAGACCGCTAAAAAAGTAATACATCCGTAAAACAAATAGCACCATCTCGTGTTTAATTTTTTCGTATAACTTTTCAACAAAATCCAAACAGCTTTTATTTACATTATGCTCAACACAGTTCAACGTAAATTCATTAGAAAGTTTTGTTTTATTTAGCACTGTCCAACTATCTCATTATTCCCTAATCGCCGAAGAGGTGAACTACACGATCAGCGGATATATCCGTGACAAAGCCAGCGCTGAATTACTCATCGGCAGTACGGTCTTTATCAAGGAAACCGGCACCGGGGCCCAGGCAAACGTTTATGGATTCTATTCCATAACATTACCCCAGGGAAAATACACGCTCGAATACAGATCAGTAGGCTATGCATCACAAATAGTGAGTGTAGAATTGATCAAAAACGAAGAGATCAACATAGATCTCTCTTCAGATGAGGTAGAACTCAGGGGAATCAGGTGATCGAACATCGTTCCGGCGAGTACGCGACAGAAATGTTTTCAGCACCTGAAATGACAGCAGTATCCATCGATATAAATACCATTAAGAAGAAACGTCCCGGCTTTTCTGGGCGAAACGGATATTATTAAGAGTATTCAGTTGCTGCCGGGCGTAAGTACCGTGGGCGAAGGAGCTTCCGGATTCAATGTTCGTGGCGGTAGTGTAGGCCAGAACCTGGTGCTACTCGATGAAGCGCCGGTCTATAACTCTTCCCACCTTCTTGGATTTTTTTCGGTTTTTAACCCAGATGCAGTAAAGGATGTGAAGCTCTATAAAGGAGGGATTCCGGCGCGTTATGGCGGGCGTATCGCTTCGATTCTGGATATCCGCATGAAAGACGGAAATGCAAAAGACTTCGGCGTTGAGGGTGGCATCGGGACAATTTTCTCCCGCTTAGCAGTCGAGGGCCCAACAGTGAAGGACAAGGGTTCATTTATCTTAGCAGGTCGCCGGTCGTATATCGATGTGCTAGCCAAGCCATTTACTGATGTGCTTGACGGCGGCGCGGCGCTGAACTTTTATGACCTTACCTTCAAGACAAATTACAAATTCAATCAATACAACACAGTGTTCCTGTCCGCTTATCTGGGACGGGATAAGTTTTTATTTGATGCCAACCAGGGATTCTCATGGGGCAATAACACCGCCACAATTCGTTGGAACCATCTTTTTACGCCAAAACTATTCGCAAATTTTACGACCTTTTTCAGTGATTACGACTATGCGCTGGAGTTTGGTGAGAATGATTTAGATAAATTCAAATGGGACTCCCGCATCCGAACCTACAATTTCAAGCCGGAATTTTCATGGTTTGCAAACTCATCCAATGAGTTGACTTTCGGTGGCGACTTACTTTATTATAAATTCAATCCCGCAACAGCCTTCGGTATCAGCAATGGAGAAATCGCCAATATCAGCCTGGAAGAAATGCACGCCATGGAGATGGCCGCTTATATCGGAAATGAGACCAGGTTCAATGATGTTTTTTCTGCCCAGTATGGACTTCGGTTCTCCAATTTCCAGTATATCGGCCCGGCCGATGTATATGAATGGCGCACCGTGGAACCCGGCGAGCGTAAGGAACTCGTTTCGCAAACGCGCGTCGATGACAACAGCACCATCGCCAGCTATAATAACCTGGAGCCGCGTATATCCTTAAAAATCCAGACAGGCGTCCATACATCCATCAAGGCGAGCTACAACCGTATGTCGCAATACATTCACCTGATGTCCAATACCACGGCTTCGAATCCGCTGGATGTTTGGAGGCCAAGTACCAATAATATTAGACCTACCATCGGCGATCAGTATGCCCTGGGGATTTTCAAAAACTTCGGCCCAAAGAATGACTATGAGTTATCAGTGGAAGGGTATTATCGCGATACACGTGATGAAATAGAATACATCGACGGAGCGGAATTGTTGATAAATCAGTTCCTGGAAGCGGATTTGCTGAGCGGTATCGGCAGGGCTATGGGATTGGAGTTCTATCTGAAAAAAAATACCGGGAAGCTCAATGGCTGGATCAGCTATACGTTGGGTAAATCGGAATTGCAGGTCGACGGGATCAATAATTCGGAATGGTACCCGGCCCGATTTGATCAGCGACATAACCTGAAAGTGATCGGCTACTATGAGCTGAATGACCGCTGGACTTTATCTGCCAACTTCACCTGGCTTAGCGGCACACCTACTACATTCCCAACCGACAGGTTCACCCAACAAGGCTACCTGATTCCATACAATGGCTTCGAATCCAGGAATAATATTCAGGGTACCTGATTTTCACAGGTTAGATATTTCAGCCACACTCAATGGCAAAAAATACAAACGCAATGGTGATCGCAGGAAAAATGAAGACTATTTTGTCTTCGGCTTCTACAATGTGTATGCACGTCGCAATCCATTCTCTATCTACTTTTCACAAGGGTCGGACAGGCCGCCCGCTGGAGCGCCAATCGACAGTTTTGCCACGCAGGTTTCAATAATTGGCACCATCATTCCGGCCATTTCGTACAATTTTAAGTTCTAAGCGATGAAGAAGTATCTTAATTATATATCAGTGATAGTTTTTGGCGCGGTGTTTTCATCGTGCGAAGACGTTATCAATGTGGAGCTGCCCGTATCAGAGCCGGTCGTGGTGATCGATGCGTGGATCACTGACAAACCTGAACCACAGGTAATACGGGTCATGAAGACCATTCCATATTTTCAAAACACCTTTCTGCCCGGATTGAATGAGGCCACTGTCACCGTGAAAGATATGACTGATCAGACTACATATGAGTTTGAAAAAGGTGAAGAAGATGGCGAATACATTTGGAGTCCTACAGTCGAAAAGCCCGCCTTCGGCGAAATCGGACATGAATACCAGCTCATTGTGGATATGGGAAACGCCTCATATGTAGCAAATTCCTTTAAAAACAGGGTACCGGAAATAGACAGTATAAATTTCAGGTTTGAGGAAGGTAACTCGTTTTTCCCGGATAGTTATTTCGCCGGTGTTTATGCCACAGATCCTGTGGGTGCAGGAGATGCATATTGGATAAAAGCCTGGAAAAATGGCGAATTTCTCAATAAACCTTCCGAAATAAATATCTCATACGATGCCGGGGGATCGCCGGGAGCTATCGTCGATGGCATTCCGTTCATTCAACCGATCCGCGATGGCATCAATCCTTTCGACCAGGATGAGGACGACAATTTCCTTTCTCCCTACAACCCTGGGGATTCTGTCTATGTGGAAGTGCATTCTGTCAATTATAACGCATATACATTTTTGTTGGAGGTTTCTGTGCAGACTGACCGGCCGGGTGGTTTTGCTGAACTCTTCGCCCAGCCGCTCGCCAACGTGCCTTCCAACATTCGCGTTGCCAGTGATTCACCAAATGACGCAAAGGTTATTGGGTTTTTCAATGTGTCCTCAGTTTCAACGCTAGGTCGACGACTCGATCCAAATAATTTGCCTGTAAAGGAAAATTGAAACTCCGGCTATCGGTTACATAACTGGATTTTAGATACTTTTGCGCAAACATAATTGCCAAATGACTCAGAGTATCATACGTGACGTACTTTCAACAAAATGCCCAAGTTGCCGCAAGGAAAGCATGTTCATACATCCGACGTTGAACCTGACAGGAATGCTGAAAATGCACCGGAAGTGCCCCAGCTGCGGGCAGGATTTCATGCCTGAGCCTGGTTTCTATTTCGGCGCCATGTATTTCAGCTATGCCATCAACGTGGCGCTCATGGTATTTTTTGGCGTCGCGTCTGAAGTCCTCTTCCATCCGGATAGTGTGCTGATGCTCCTGGCTTTTGTCTTGATTCCACCAGTTTTGGTGGCGCCATGGAATTTTCGCATTTCCAGGGCCATCATGCTCTATGTCTTTGGTGGTATAAAGTCGCGCAAAAACCAGATTGAGTAGTATCCCACTTTCGTGGAATGTCCGCAATGATTTCTATTTCCATTTAATGTTACACCCGATACTGGGGACTTGTAACTCGGGCGGCATCTGACCGGAAATAACCGCTTCTAATGCGAGTCTAAGATCGTTTCCGGTAACGGGGACATCATTTTTTGGGCGCGAACGATCAAATTGTCCGCGATAAACGCATTTCAAATCCTGATTAAACAAAAAAAGATCAGGCGTACATGCCGCATCGTAGGCTTTGGCGACTTCCTGGCTTTCATCGTATAGGTAAGGAAAAGTATAGCCTGATTTTTCCGCATGGATTTTCATCATATCAGGACCATCCTGCGGGTAATTGATCACATCATTGGCACTGATCGCGATAAACCCGACTCCCAATGGCTGGTATTGCTTTGCCACCTTAACAAGCTCATCATTGATATGCAGCACATACGGACAATGATTACAAATGAACATGACGAGTGTGGCCTTTTCCCCCCTGAGTGTATGAAGCGACATATTTTTTCCGGTTACAGTATCCGGGAGCGTGAAATTCGGGGCTGTTGTTCCAAGCGGCATCATAGCAGATGGAGTTGCTGCCATATGAGTGAGATTTTTGGTTTACTAAATTTAACAAAAATCCAGTAAATGGCTTGCCTGGGTTATCATAAATCTCATGCCGATGGATTTTTTGAATATTTGTTGTTTAAATATTTTGTATATTTCTTTGGTGTGCCGGCCCGAACTGTTATTCACTTAATTCTATGCGAATATTTTTCCTTTGTTTCCCGGCATTGATTTCTTACTCATTATTAGGCCGAGACGTACCGGAGGATTCAGTAAAGATGGACTCTGTGAAGAAAGGGTGGACATTTGGCGCATTGCCTGTTGTTTCCTACGATACGGATGTGGGTTTTCAGTATGGTGCTTTAGTAAACTTTTTTAACTATGGTGATGGCAGCACCTACCCGGAATATCTTCAATCCATCTACATGGAATGGTCGCGAACTACAAAGGGAAGTGGAGTGAATAGGATTTATTTCGACTCAAAACACACCATTCCGGGAATCTGGCTGACAGCCGACGTAAGCTACCTGACCGAGCAGTCTATGCAATTCTTCGGATTCAACGGCTATGATGCAGTGTATCTAACGCAGCCTGGGAAGATGATACTTCACCAGACTATGTCAGCCGTGTCTTTTATCGGCATGACCGCAGGATGTTTCGGGTACTCACCAGTTTTTCCAGGGACAATTGCTCAAATCGACAGACAAATTCAGGTGGCTGGCAGGATTTACCTATACTGACAATTCGATTGCGCGGGTAGATATTGCTCGGTTGAATGAAGGTAAGGATCCTGATGAACTACTGCCCGATGTTCCGGGGTTGTACGAAAATTATGTCAGTTGGGGTGCAATTCCTGAAAATGAAGCTGACGGCAACAAAGTCACCTATCTTAAAGCAGGCCTGGTTTACGACACACGCAACGAAGAGGCCTTTCCAACAAAAGGTATATGGGCTGATGCGATACTATCTTTTGCGCCAACCTTTCTGGGTGACTGGGATTATAACTATACCAAACTTACGTTGGCATTCAGACAGTATGTGGGTTTTGGTACAAAAAACCTGGTGTTTGGGTATCGACTCGGCTACCAGGGAACTGTTTCCGGCACAGTTCCATTTCATATGCAGCCACATATTGTACCGGTGATCATGATTGGCGCGAGTTCAGAAGGTTTCGGTGGCTCCAGATCACTGCGGGGAGTAATGCGCAATCGGGTTGTTGGCGATGGCATTATTCTGGGAAATGCCGAACTCCGCTGGCGTTTCCTACAAACTACAGTAATGAAACAGAAAATTTATATCGGAACCAATGTGTTTGCTGATTTCGGTAGGGTGGTTAAAAAAATCGATTTTGAATTGAACCCGAATAGTACAGCCACAGTGAATCTGGCAGATTATTTTGATACCGGCGCTGAAGCCATCCATATTTCCACGGGGATCGGTTTAAAATTTGGCCTCAATGATAATTTTATAGTGTCCTTCGATTATGGTATGGCTACTGATAAAAGGGATGGCGATACCGGATTATATATCAATATGAACTGGCTTTTTTGATCCGAAACAGTGGGATTAGGTTTTCATGGATCATTACTAATTTCGGGAGAATAGCCGGAAGACATATTATACTCCCAATGCATGAATTCTACTGGCTTTTGTTTGGCTAATTGAAATTAGAATGTAGCTGTAAATATGGATATTATGCCTAATTTTCATTTTTAAGATACTGTGACTTTTTGATGCCTATGTCTAAAACCAAAGTGCTGGTTCTTTACGACTATTTTGACCCCGCTTATAAGGCAGGCGGTCCTATTAGGTCAATTGTCAATATGGTGAAATTGTTGGAAGACCATCTTGATTTCTACATACTGGCGACAAATCAGGATCATGACGGCGGCTTTCTAACAGTGAAAGCAGACGATTGGATCGTCTATGGAAAAAACGCACATGTCCAATACCTCTCCCCAGGCAAGCGGACATATTCCAATCTGAGGCAAATCATATCGAAGCTGCAGCCGGATACCGTGTACATCAATGGGATTTATTCACTTTTATTTACCGTTTACCCATTATGGATTCTGAGTAATAACAAAAAGTGTCGGATCATCATAGCGCCGAGGGGGATGTTGCAGAAAGGTGCGCTGGCTATCAAGGCTACGAAGAAGCGATTATACCTCGCGGTGTTGAAGCGGTTATTTTCCATGAACCAAATTCTGTGGCATGTAACGAACGATCATGAAGCAAGTGATTTAAAGTCGGAATTGGGTAAGCCTAAATACACTCAACTTGGAAACATTCCATTCTATAACGCTGAATTTACCATTGGATGCAGTGCAAAAACACCAGCCGGTAAAATTCGGATCCATCGCGTTGATAAGCCCGATGAAAAATATCCCATCTGGTCTTGACACGCATGAAGCATAGTAAACAGCCTCTTCAATACACACTATATGGTCCGGTCAAGGATAAGGAGTACTGGCAAAATTGCCAAAAACTCATAAAGGAATTGCCGGAGCATATTTCCTTCAGTTATAAAGGAACATTGCTACCTGCTGAAACTGGCGGCCGCCGTTGCTGCATTCGACTTTTTTATACAACCCAGTGTGAGCGAGAATTTTGGTCACTCGATTTTTGAAGCGTTCAATGCCGGTGTACCGGTAATTATAAGTGATAAAACCCCATGGAGAAACCTTCGCGCACAAGAAGCAGGCTGGGACGTGAACCTATCTGAACCGTTAGGACTTCAATCTGCAATCGAGGAAGCCCTTTCTTTGGATGAAGAAGATTATCGGCGATTTATGGCTGGGGCTAGAAAAATTGCTGAGAAGTATATGAATGAGCATGATTTGGTGAATTTGTACAGTCATATGTTACAAGATGAAAAAAGGTGAAATATCCAGATGGGATCGTATTTTTTTGACGTTTTGGCCACGAATCAATGATTTTGATACCATAAAAAAATACTATTTTTTATTGATTTAGTACATAAATGATGGTTACTCGGTGAAGCTAAAAAGGATTTATCAGTGTAAATGAATAGCAGTTTAGTTAGTACATTGACAGACAGAGTGTAAAAAGAACAGTAAGCAGTCGATTTTTATGAAAAAGATATTTTTAGTTGTGGTTTTTTTAATCGGGTTCTTCGGATACTCCCAGGCCCAGAAGGAGAAATACCAGAGTTTGTTTATTTATAACTTCACCAAATACATTAAATGGCCCGATGCGTATAGTCCTAATACATTTGTAATTGCCGTCATTGGAAATTCGACTATTCTTGATGAACTGAATGGTATGGCAGCCTCGAAAAAACAAACTACAAGTGGCGCCCAGATCGAAATAAAGAAATATAATAGTGTGGATGAAATCGGCGCATGCCACATCCTTTTTGTCTCTGAAAATTCCGTAGATAAATTGGGACAAATAGAAGCCAGAACTTCCGGCAAACCCGTACTCCTTGTCACCGATACTCCGGGGATGGCTACACAGGGGGCGGTCATTAACTTTATAGAAAAGGACGGTAAAATCAAGTTTGAACTCAACGAGTCTCAGGCCGGAAAAAGAAGCCTTATAGTGTCCAGCTCGCTGACGAGTCTTGCCATACTTATTTAGCTTTCCTTTACAAGCTAACAGTTATTATTTCAAAGCGATGCAGTTCAACCCGTAGCCAAAAGGTTACAGCGTTATATTGTCTTCGAAAACTTATAACGGGTAGAATGTGGTTGGCAGGTCAGAAGTTTCCCTTGTGATAATTAATCAAACCCTCAGAAAGACTTTCTTTTCATAAAGGAAATACAAGAAGATCCACTTAACAGCCAGATAACAAAAAACCAACACGACTGCGTTGTAAGGGTCGCCCACCAGTTGGCCCAGCCATTGGAAGAAGGCATTTGTGGTATAGCTCCAGTTGATAAAGCGCCCGGACATATATATCAGAATCGAATTCATCCCGATAACTTTGAAGAAGAAGGCCCATTTTATATATCCACGGATGTCTATTATATAATAAAATAGGGCCATTAAGAGCATGCTTATACCTCCGCATTGGAGAGTGAAAGAACTCGACCAAAGGTTTTTGTTTATTGGAAATATCAGGTTCCAGAGTTGCGCTATCAGGATGAGTATTCCACCAATGACCACTAATTTCAGGGCGGTCTTTTTGTTATCTGCCACCGTAGTATTCCGCAATAAGTTGCCGGTAAAAATGCCAAGTAGGGCGGTGGATATCGCAGGTATTGTGGAAACCAATCCTTCAGGGTCATGAATCTCAAGGTATAATCTGCCCGGCATCAGCAGGGTGTCGAGGTAAGAAACAATATTGCCTTGCATTGTCAGGTCGCCCATAGGATATCCCGGCGCAGAGCTGAGAGCCAGCAACAGCCAATAACCTATTAAAAGTGCTCCGGTCCAGATGATTTGTCCGCGTTGTCTGGTGTAAAGGAATATAATGTTGGCAAACATATAGGCTAACCCGATTCGCCCCAGCACACTTCCAAACCGTATTTCTGAGATGGGCTGGATTTCGAGGCCATTGTTATGAACTATTCCCAGGAGCACAAGGATCAACCCTCTTTTTATGATACGAAATAAGAGGTCATTTTTTGTCTTTCCGATCTCCATTTGTTTACCGAGAGAATAGGGTGTCGCCACTCCGGCAAGGAAAAGGAACAGAGGAAAGATCATGTCATATGCGGAAAAGCCATGCCACGCGGGGTGCTGAAACTGAAGAGATAACGCACTCCAAAAGGGTGAACCTGTGATTTCTGCTTCTTTGTGAAAGATCTCTTCTGCCCCCATGATCCAAAACATATCAAAACCTCGGAGGGCGTCAAGTGAATAGAGGCGTTGTTTACTGATGACTTGATCCATACTTTATTAAAATCTTTATATGTTCATTGTTTGATCAATTTCTCCATTTGCTGACGGCCATCTTCAAAAGTCAACTTTATGAAATAAATTCCCGGCGACAGTGATGCCACGGACAGCAACATATTTTCCCCATGTTTTATCCTATGGGAAATGACCGAATATCCATGCGAGGAGATGAAATCGATTTGCCGTAATCCCTCATCTGACTGAATATTCACATATTCGCTGGCTGGATTTGGGTAAATGATCAACTCACTTGACGAAAGCGCTTCATCGGCAGCCGTTACAATAAATTCTCCAATATTCGTATCGAGCCATCGCAACCTGGTGCCGATCCAGTTCTTGAATTTCATTACTTCGCCGGCGTATGAATTAGGCTGCGCATCCACCTCCGGAGTACCGACATTTTGCCCAAGAATCCGCCATTTGGAATAATGGCGCTTTTGAGCACCGTCCAGCACTGTGGCCACACTGTCAATATATCCGTAGATAGAGGCCTCACTAAGTGTCGTTTCACGAAGTGAAAAATACCGTGCAGCGGTTTTTCTGGCAAATGATCTGTCAGCGAGCAACTTATTCATCCAGGGTTGGAGGCGTTGGCCAATTGTTGCATTGATGTACAAGATAGGCCCAGCCAGAACCGTCGGTTGCCCCGAAATAGCATTCGTTGATATTCTTCCACGCCCAGTCAAAATCCCACACCGGACCCGGCATCGACTCTTCTATTGCTTGCTTTCTTTTTCCTTATGAAATAGGCGAACTCTTTTTTATAACCATCCACGTTTGCGGGCAAGTTCATTCAAATCAGGAAGTAGTCAGATGAAGGATTCTTCATCAAGATACGGTTCCAAAAGCGCTTTCTGTTGCGGCGGATTCTGCGCGTATAATGTCGTTTCAAAGCCCTTAACAAAATTTCTCAAATAGTTTTTCTGGATGTCTGTGATCTCTTCAGGAGACGGATAGTCATAGACAAATACACTTCTTTATCTGCATACCCCATCGGAGGGAACGTACTTTGCCAACTGTTGCTGCCATCGTAGTAGTCGATTTTAAATATGTAGCCGCCCGTGGCATCATCGCCAGAGTTTTCATCAGGATTGAGAGCAGCAATATCCACGCGTCCTTTGTCGCGCTTTATTTTTTCAGTGAAAACGTAAATTCCCTGGTACTGCCCATTTACAATTGCTTCGCAAAACATGGTCCGTGGTGCATAATGCCCCATTTCCCGAAATAGCTGGAAGGCCAGCGAATTGCGCATGAATACTTTGTCGTTGTAATTAGCCAACAAGATCCAGTCGTTTTCCGCAGGCATATGAAACAGCGGCACACTCAGGTTCATGCCAGCCTGATCCCTGGTTTCGATGCCATAGGGCTTTTGCGGTAAGGAAGCTGAATAGGCCTCGGATTTCAACACCGGCATGTCCATCATAAATATTGGCTGTATCAGCAGGCTTGTTGAACTTACCCGTATTGTAAATTATTTTAAGCCAACCGTCAGTTTTTGGTTCATCTACGATCGGTTGCCCATAGGTGTTTATTATAACCAGCGGCAGATTAGTCGAATCAATTTGACTGAATGAGGTGAGAAAGAAATAATAAAAAATCCAGTAAAGCTTAAAGCCGCCAAAAATCCGCATTCATGTTCTTTTCGCTGCAAAGATATACTTTTGGTCGAAAAGGAATTAAAACGTGAATTTTTTCGAGTGGATTGATGTTTATGGAATATAGATCAATTTTTAATTTTCCGATTATGCCAACGTTGAATGAAGCTGCTGAGTCATTTCTAAACCTGAAAACCATCGCCGTTACCGGAGTATCTTCCACCAAGAAAAATCCGGCAAATTATATCCTGGCAAAGTTGCGTCAATCAGGAAAAGAGGTGTACGCCATCAACCCGAAAGTGAATGAAATTGATGGCCAGGTCTGCTACAGCCATTTATCTACAGTACCTGTAAAGATTGATGGAGTTGTCATAGGTACACATCCATCCGTTACACTTGACACTGTAAAGTCCTGTGCGGAACTGGGTATAAAGCATGTATGGATACACAAATCAGTGGATAATGGGAGCTATAATGCTGAGGCTGAACAATTTTGCCGCGATAATGGCATAAACATCATACCTGCAGGATGTCCATTGATGCATTGCCAACCGGTGGATTTTCCGCATAAATGTCTGAAGTGGGTGCTTGGCATCACTCGGGTGTTGCCACAAAATGTTTAACTCACCAGGATCTCTTATTTTCTACCCCTGGCGATTAGTGCCCAGTCTCCAGCCTTTTTTTTATTCTCCTCCCCATAGTAAATCATTCTTTTGCTCTGTATTTTCGTGGCACTTTTATGAAACTCAGCAACACAACTCTTTTCCTTATACCAAGCCTCATCTGGGGATCCACATGGTATGCGATCAAATTTCAGATTGGCACGACAGATCCGCTCTATTCAGTCGCATTTCGCTTCTTTCTAGCTGCCTTTTTGCTCATTTTGTTTATTAAGGTTAAGGGTGAAAGCCTCAGGTTTTCATGGAAAACGCATCTTTATTTCATGCTCCAGGGTGTATGTCTTTTCGGGATTAACTACTGGTTGGTTTATATGTCCGAGGAGCACCTCACCAGCGGATTGGTGGCGGTTATCTTCGGCGGCCTCATTTTCCTCAATGTTTTTCTCAGCGCATTATTTCTCAAATCAAAAATACACGCGCCTGTCGTTATTGGAGGTGTGATCGGAACAGTGGGTATTGGACTAATATTCAAGGATGAGCTTTCAGTGTTTGACTTTTCGGACATGAACTTTGTGGCATTTCTCATGGCTCTGGGCGCTATGACACTCGCCTCATGCGGAAATATCCTGTCCGCTCACTATCAACGACAGCGCATTCCGGTGATGCAGTCCAACGCTTACGGGATGTTTTACGGTGCGGTGATGGTGACGATCATTGCCTTGCTTATGGGCAAACCGCTGATTTATGACACTTCCATTTCCTACTCGGTGGCACTGATATACCTATCAGTATTTGGATCAGTGATAGCCTTCAATACTTACCTGAGTTTGCTCGGCAAAATTGGTCCCGGCAAAGCGGGCTATATCTCATTGAGCATGCCGGTTATCGCCCTTTTGTTTTCCACATTTTTGGAAGGGTACCAATGGACAGCGGCCTCACTTTTAGGATTGGTGATGATTCTAGCAGGTATGTACATTGCGTTGCAGCGTCGACACGCTGTCAAAGTGGAAGCGAATCAATTATAGCTTTTGATCATTGGCCACAATTCACTGACTGGCATTTTCAGGTTTTTGCACAAATAGATATGCAAGTTATTCTCATAGGGAATGGTATAGGGCGAATTTATAACACCCATATCCCTGATTTCCTCGAAATAATCAGCCTTATCCCCGACTTCGTCACTCAGTATTATTACTAATTCTCCATTGAAATTATCTGGCCCCCATATCCAGTAATTGTTATGTGAACCTATGCTCAGTGGCAGATCATATTTATCGCTGAAATAATCGATCGCTCCGGACCGGCCATAATTATCTCCGAAAATAGCGCAAACGCTCCTTTCTTCCGGGGAAAGGCTATGATATGCGGCAGTTATGGATTTTGCCTGATTTTCCCAGCCAAACATATCGGCATAAAACTGCGGTAATTCAGCCAATTCATGTCCTTCCGGCGTGGATGGAGCCATGCCAAGTGTTTTTGAGTAAGCCAGGAAAGTGTCCACCGGTAGAATTGGTAAGGCAAGCGGTAATACGATCACTCCCGTGAGTTGTATTGCTATAATTATCCCTGCCAATGTTTTCCGTTTTGCTGTCCATTTTTCGATAAGGATTGCTCCACCAATAAATAAAACACTGAAAATTGGGGCAAGGTACTCTGGTTTGCTATGTCCGTTTATGAGCAGGATAGCTAGTATCGTGAGGAATATGATTGACAGCATTTGTGTCGCAGGCTCCTTTCTATATTTAAAAAACCAAATAAGGCCAGAAGTCCATATAAGTAAATTGGATGGATTATTTATGAGAAATTGGCCTATCAGAAAGCTTAGTGGCGACAGGCTGTCGTATTTTCTGGCAGCACCTCCAAGAAATTCGATAGTAGGCCAGTCATGCAGCGCATTCCAGATCAGGTATGGCGAAAACATTAAAAAGTGCAGTAATCCCGGCCAGATAAGGCCATCTGGTTGAAAGCCATTTTCTTTCATCAGTCAGGATCAAAGAAATAAACAATCCAAGGCCGAACCAAAGCATGCCAATTTTATTCAGCAGGGCCAGGCCCATCGTCACGCCGAGCCATATCCAATACTTGGGGTCCTGGGATTTTTGCAGTTTTATCACAAGATAAATAGCGCTGGACCAAAGGAGAAGATCGATACTGTTCATGGAATAATACCCGCAATACGCCAGGTAAATAGGAGAGAGTATAAATGCAATGGAAGCGAGTATTACGGCTTTTCTGCTTCCACCCAGCAACTGCACTGAAAGGTTTAAAGGAATAAGAGCCAATGCACCGAAAAGCGCCGGAATAAGTCTCATGGCAAAAAGTGATTTTCCGATGAGCAGAATCGTAATATTAAGAATCCACACCGACAAAGGCGGCTGATCGACGCATCCGCAATTTGCGCCTCAATGTACAAGCATACATATACAGCTCATCCCTGAAAATCCCATAGCCGGCAAATGTATTTGTGTAAAGATGGATGAGCAGTTTATCATGACGAATAGCCCAATAAGCGGCCAAAGTGTTGAGCTGGATTTATTGTTCGTGTCCATATGGTTTAAAGGATATTGCGTCTGGAAATCATCGCTAGGAAAACGACGGATTAATTTAGCTGTTTTATTCCATCGCGATATCAGTTTTTGATGGATGGTCAATAAAAAGTACAAACTGACCAATCTGAGCGGTGTTTGGGCCGACATTTCACTGAATTTCATTAAGAGGAGCCAGAAAATCAGCATTTTTAATGGTGTTCTTGAAAATTGAGCATTTTATACACTTCATTTTTCAAAATATTTAAAATAGGGTATAAAAAGTAGCGAAAAATTCATTAAAAATGTAAATATTTTGTAAATAGGTAAATAAAATACCCAAAAAATTGAAAATATGTGAAAATGAATTAATTTTGGCCTCGAAATGCAGTAAGCGCTTACCGCAAATTGACAAAAATGTTTTTTTATCCTTATTAAATGAGTTTGGATATGGAGAAACAACAACAAATAAAAATTTTCTGTGGAAGCAAGGTTGAGAAGCATCCGCAGGTAATGGTGCCAAAAGATTAAACCTGGCCACTCATTATAAACCCAGGTATCAGTTTAAACAATTTAAAAGTTGTCAAAATGAAAAAAATAGAAGCAATTATTCGAAAAACAAAATTTGAAGAAGTCAGGGATGCTCTCAAGGAGATTCACATAGAATTCTTCTCTTACTGGGATGTCCGGGGTATTGGAAAGACCCAGGAAGCACGGCTTTATCGCGGAGTAGCCTACGATACAAGCTCGATAGAAAGAACGATGTTGACCATCGTGGTTCGTGATAAGAACTTAGAAAAAACCATAAAATGTCTGATGGCGGTTGCTAAAACCGGCGAAGTGGGCGATGGTAAAATATTCGTGTCTGATTTGCTGAATTCATACAGAATACGAACGGGAGAACAGGGTGATGCGTCACTGTTTATCAAAGGAGAAGAGGATTAATGTTGAATTATTAAATCAAAAAGACAATGGAAGAATTATCAATATCATTAAATACGCTTTGGGTTTTAATTGCCGCAGCATTAGTATTCTTTATGCAGGCTGGTTTTGCATTGGTGGAAGCGGGTTTTA
Source organism: Cyclobacteriaceae bacterium (assembly GCA_034523095.1). GTDB lineage: Bacteria > Bacteroidota > Bacteroidia > Cytophagales > Cyclobacteriaceae > JAAUQL01. Next base: position 43,505 of record JAXHKU010000001.1, read on the forward strand.
CCCGGTCTAAGAACTCCTCCAATATATTAATGAAAAACCTCATGGATTTCAGTATTGGAACCGTAGCGTTCTGGTTTGTTGGATTTGGAATTATGTTTGGTGCCGCTAACTCATTTTGGGGAGGGTTCGATTTTTTTACGCAAAATACCTATCGAACCGACATGCCGGATTTAGCCTTTCTCATATTCCAGACAGTTTTTGCTGCAACTGCAGCCACGATAGTTTCCGGAGGTATGGCAGAAAGGACTAAGTTTAACGCCTACCTGATGTACAGCGCGTTTATCACGTTGGTTATTTACCCGATATCTGGTCATTGGGCATGGGGAGGCGGATGGTTATCAACACTGGAAACACCATTCCATGACTTTGCCGGATCGACAGTTGTTCACTCAGTTGGTGGCTGGTGCGCCATGATTGGAGCGCTGGTTTTGGGTCCCAGAATCGGGAAATATGATAAATTTGGTAAAGCAAAAGCTATACCCGGTCATAACCTTAGCCTGGCTTCATTGGGTGTATTTATCTTGTGGATTGGATGGTTTGGATTTAACCCGGGTTCACAACTCGCCATTGCCGGACAAGCCAATGCTGCCGCAGTATCGCTTATTTTCGTAACAACCAACATTGCAGCCGCAGGTGGAGCCATATCGGCCATGATGTTCATGTGGATGAAATACAAAAAACCGCCACTCAGTATGACGCTGAACGGCGCTCTTGCAGGATTGGTGGCAATCACAGCAGGTTGCGATGCAGTTTCACCGGCAGGCGCACTCATCATAGGTATTATGGCAGGTATCGTGGTAGTGCTTTCAGTAGAATTTTTCGATAAGGTGGCTAAAATTGACGATCCGGTTGGTGCTATATCTGTGCATGGTGTATGTGGTGCATTTGGTACACTCATGGTGGGTTTCTTTTCTACATCCCAGGGAATACTCTATGGATTTGGATCGGCATTGCTTGTATCACAGGCTATAGGAGTAGTTTCAGTGGCGGCCTGGTCAATGGGTATGGCGACAATTTTATTCCTTGTATTAAAGAAAACAAACGGTCTTCGCGTTTCAGCCCGCATTGAAGAAGAAGGACTTGATATTTATGAGCACGGAGAAAGCTCTTACAATTAATCCTTGAACTATTAAAAGTAAATCCTACTGCAGGTAAACAGAGTTTTACCGCAGTAGGATTTTTTATTTAAGGTGGTTGAGAATTAGAATCAATGAGCCTTATTTTTTTAAACACCTATAAATAATTCCAAATCCAATAAATTTTTCAAGGTCTATACAGAGAGTAACCAATTGAGGCTCTGATTATCCAGGTCATTTTTTTACCCACCAGGCCATATGTACACTGATTCCAATAGAAAAAGGGGCTGTTGTAATTGTGAAATAGTCATCAAAATGCAGTTCTGGCCATATATTTTTCATTAGAAATTCATTTTAAATGATTTGTGGTTAAAAAAATCATTAAAGGAGTGCGAAAATGTGAAAATGTACTACTTTTGGGTCGAAAACATATAGCGATACATTAGAAAATCATAATTATTACAGCAAACGGTTTAAATTAACAGCAAGAATGAAGAAAAAGAAAAATTTGATGGCCTTACTTTTTGGCGTTTGTGCCTTACTCGTGTCAAACAGTCTGTTTGCACAAGGAGAAGCCGAAATTGATTCCGGAGCAACGGCGTGGATGCTAACTTCCACTGCGCTGGTATTATTGATGGTACCTGGTCTGGCAATGTTTTATGGCGGCCTTGTTCGCACTAAAAACGTTCTGGGAACTATGATGCACAGTTTTGCCGCTATGGGTGTCATGAGCATGCTGTGGGTCGTAGTTGGATATAGTATGTGTTTTGGCCCTGGGGTACTCGGCGGCTGGTTCGGTTGGAATCCTGACTATGTTTTCCTCAAAGGAATCGATACATCCATAATGAATGGAGTGCCGGAATACGTTTTCTCCATGTTCCAGGGCAAATTTGCCATAATCACTCCGGCTCTTATAGCTGGCGCCTTTGCCGAGCGGGTAAATTTCAAGGGTTATGTGTTATTTATAGCGATTTGGGGGATTCGTTGTTTACAATCCTCTTTGTCATTGGGTCTGGGCTTCTGACGGCTTTCTCTTTAACCTGGGAGCTAAAGGCGCCATCGATTTCGCAGGTGGAACGGTAGTTCATATATCTGCCGGGGTCAGCGGTCTTGTTGCTGCTCTTTATCTTGGATCACGCCGCGGTTATCCTAAAACAGATATGGCACCAAATAACATGGTGATGACCATGATCGGAGGAGGTCTTCTCTGGGTTGGTTGGTTTGGTTTCAATGCTGGATCGAGTATATCGTCGGGACTTAGTACAGCGCAGGCACTGGCAGCCACGCAGGTAGCTGCAGCCGCAGGAGCTATGGCATGGATAATTATCGAAAATATCCATCAGGGAAAAGCCACTGCACTTGGGTTTGTCAGTGGTATTTTGGCAGGTCTTGTTGCCGTAACTCCGGCCGCCGGCGTAGTTCAGCCGTTTGGAGCGTTTGTTCTGGGAGTGGCTGCTGCTGGAATTTGCTATATTTTCATCATAGTTAAAAACAAGCTTGGGTACGATGACAGCCTTGATGCTTTTGGAATTCATGGTATTGGTGGTATTGCCGGCGCGCTTTTGCTTACATTCTTCATCAGGAAGAGTTGGATGGACGATGCCGCTGCAATCACAGAAGGCGGATGGACAACAATGCAACAATTTATGGTGCAGTTGACGGCCGTTGGAATCGCCGTGGCCTATGCTGCTGTGGGAACCATTGTTATATTGGTTATTGTTAATAAAACAATCGGCTTACGCTCAACTGTTGGTAATGAAATGGCCGGACTCGATAGTTCGTACCATGGAGAAAAAGGATACGGAATGCTTAACCCTAATTAATTTATACTATGAAATTGATCACAGCTATCATAAGAGATACCCAATTGGACGCGGTGCGGGAGGCATTGATTGAAGCCGATATCACGCGGATTACAGTTAGCCGGGTTTCAGGGCACGGACAACAAATCAGTGAGGAAATCTATAGGGGAAAGAAAGTAGTGCCCAGCCTTATACCAAAAACACGGCTCGAAATCGCCGTCAATGACGCTTATGTTGATGTCACCGTCAATACGATCATCAAGGCGGCAAGATCTGGGAAAAACGGCAAGGACGATGGGACAGTGGGTGATGGTAAAATATTCATTACCGCATTAGAAGAATGCATCAGGATACGCACGAATGAGCGAGGCTCAGCCGCGATTTGATGGATAATTTTGAATTAAGAAAAAAGGCCCTTGATCAGGGCCTTTTTTTTGACTTTTCAGAACTAATGAATCTGTTTTTTATCCAGAATAAACGTATAGGTGTATTTTAGGATGACAGTGTTATTTTCAATTGGCAGGAGATGAGGCGTCTCGCGCAAGAGGTCCGTGTTGTACCCGCTGTTGAATACGAGGTACAAATCATTTCCTTCCTTTGGATTGTACCGGAACCGTATGTTGTTGACTCCAAAATCATCATTGCTGCTATATTGGAAAAACATGAGCAGTGAAAGTTTGGTGGTAAATGTCAGCTCAGTTTTAAGCCGGGCCAGGTGTGCCTTAAAGTACTGTTGTCGGTCCGGGATATCCACCTGACTGTATTGATAATAGAGAATTAGCTTCACATTTGCAGACGGACGATACGTAAGTTCTGCAGGTCCGAATGTTATCATTTTTCCATCGTAATAGGTTCCCAGCCGGTATTGTGTCCGCAGAGTGAATAACTTATTGAATGGTGTGCTGAAACTCCCTTCGACCGTGTAATAGCTATACTTTCCGACCGGAAAATATACATCGTCTGATAGTTCGAATACTTCATCGAGATACTCTTCATTATGCATGAGTGACGTCATAATCCGAAAGCCCGATTTAGTCCCGATCTCGTGGCTTAGCGAAGAAAGGGAAATGTCCGTTGACATATCTTCATTGCGTTTATTCTGCCAGCTCCATAGGGATATCTGCTGGCTCAGCAATTTTTTATCTTCAGCGTTATAAACCCATCCGTACCCCAGCGAACCATAGAGCCGTGAATAATTTTCGAGCATTTCAAAGCCCATCTCAGGGTTATAAAACTCTCCCGCCCTTGCTACCTGGAATTTGTACAATAATCCCACAGTCGAGCGGTTTTCCCAATCTAAATAAAACTTGGCGAAGTTATAAAGGTCGCTTTTCACAGGAGCGTCGCTATCGAACGTCTGCACATAATTCATGGTGATATAGTCGTTTCTGAATGGGTTCAGAATCAAATCTCCTGCGGTGTTAACATTATAATTACCCCAGTCATCCACCTTGCTCGTAACCATACCTCCGACATAACTCCTTGGGTTAAAAACCTGCTTGCGCAATCTGAAAACCCCGTAATTGGTCGAAGCAAGACTAACCAGTGAATCATCGTCATTGATATATTCGTGCGACCGTGTTTGCATATCGAGAAGTCCGTAGTCATACTTTCCAGTTCTTCCGACCAATCGTACACCACCATAAATTGGTATAATTTCGCTTTCATCCAGACCTATCCGGCGGCTGTAAAATAGTTCGTCGAGGTATCCGGTTTTAATACCGAAAACGCTGTTGCGTTCCAGGAAAAACTGCCGTTTTTCTGGCAGAAAGATGGAAAACCTTGTGATGTTCACAATCTGATCATCAGCTTCCGCCTGGGCAAAATCGGTATTTAGCGTAAGGTCAAGGGTCACGTTGCTTGAAACAGAGTATTTTAAATCCAATCCGCCAGTGATGGTGTTATCGTTTTTCATCTCATAGCCGGATTCGTCAGAGGTCAATTCACTCATGTTTTCCATCTTAGCCAGGGCATAGGGTGCAATATAGAGCGGATTACTCCTGTTCAGTCCGCGCAGGATGACCTTCTGTGCTTGCGACGGTTTCCACACACCAAACATACCAAATTCATTTGTCACGAGCGGGAAAGTATTCCATTCCAGTTTGGTTGCGATGGATCGCCATATCGATAGCCCCATGGATATTTCACCATTATTCTCCTGAAACCTCAGGCTGCTGAGCGGAATGCGCATTTCAATATGCCAGCAGGTTTCCGAATGAGTTGTTCTCACTTCCCAGAAGGTATTCCAGTCACGGTTAAAGGGCATGGTATTCAGCTCCACCTGTGCATCATTGGCTATGGAGAAGTCAGATCGCAGGCCAGAAGGATTCGTTTCGAAGCAAAGCGCATTCTCATTGTCATTGAACGTGTCGAGCAGGATGCCGAAGTTGTCGCTGCCACCATCGGCGCCATCCCGCTTTTTGGTTGTGACCGTTACTTTTGCACCATTTTCATAGAAGAGCCTGGCGCCGACATAAAAATTTTCTTCATCGAATGTGAGGAAGATTTCAGACCGCTCTGTGGGTAACGCGCCATGATTTGGCCGGTACATTTCCATTGGAAGAATGGCGAGTTTATCCCAGAGTGGTTCATTGCAAATACCATCAAATTCTACTTTTTCTAAAGAGCGCACGATCTCCCGCGGGTCATTTGCCAGCGACACATTCGCAACCGCCACAGCGATAAAAAATGCGATATGCAGGAGTCGTTTGTTCATTTTTGGGTGAAAGCAGAAGTAGTTTAAAAATGGAATAGAAATGGTTTCCGGCCTACTATGATAAAGCTGGCTAAAGCTCGAATGAAAATCCCAAAAAAGCAAATTGTAAGGAGATCATCGAACTGTTTGCGGAAAGCATTCTATCCGCTTCGACTTTCGTATTTCGACATTCATCAAGGTTCCAATTACAGTTCAATCATAAATTAAAATGTCATCCGGTATCATCAACTATTTTCCAGAACATCATTAACTTCACCTCACTTTTCCACTTACTGTAAATTTTTATAGTCAAATCTAAACTCAATCATTATGAACATCTCAAGAAGAACATTTTTGAAAAGCAGCGCACTTACCGTTGCTACAGCAGGGGCATTCGCCAAACCTATTTTGGCTGCGAAAGTTCCTGCCGATATTCTCGCTGTGCAGCTTTATTGCGTGCGCGAAGAAATGCAAAAAGATCCATTGGGCACGCTAAAAGCGCTGGCCGCTATGGGTTATAAAAATGTAGAGCACGCTAACTATGTGAATCGCAAGTTTTATGGCTACACGGCCAAGGAATTCAAGAAAGTACTCAAAGATCTGGGCTTGAAAATGCCGAGTGGTCATACCGTTATGGGTAAAAATCACTGGGATTTTACCAAAAAAGAATTTACGGATGCTTGGAAATACACCATTGAAGACGCAGCCATGATGGGTCAGGAATTCGTGGTGAGTCCATGGCTCGATGAAAGCCTGAGGAACACATATGATGATTTGGTGGGATTCATGGAGGTGTTCAATAAATCCGGAGAATTATGTCAAAAATCAGGTATGAAGTTCGGATACCACAATCATGCTTTTGAATTCAGCCAGAAGCTGAACGGTGAATTGGTTTTTGATCTGATTATGCAAAAAACAGATCCAGACAAAGTGGTGCTGCAACTCGATATGGGTAATATGTACATCGCCGGTGCCAAAGCTGCTGATATTGTCAACAAATACCCGGGCAGATTCGAAAATATCCACGTAAAGGACATGATTAAAGTCAGACGGAGAAGAAGGTTTTGAAAGTTGTATTCTCGGTCAGGGACTGGTTGGAACCAAAGCAGTTACTGACCTCAGCAAGGCCAAAGGCGGAACGCGCGTCTTTGTAATTGAACAGGAGTCCTACCAGGGAAAAGCGCCTCTCGACTGCATGAAAGAGGATCTGGCGATCATGAAACAGTGGGGGTATTAGTCGTAAATGTTTCATAGACCTTGAGAAGATTATGACTCGTGATGAACACCTGTTTTGCAAGCAATGCTTGAGCAGGAAGATGGATGCTGGCCTGGGGCTTATTTGTTCCCTTAGAGGTCAAAGGGCAACTTTTGAAAATGAATGCGCCAATTTCCATGAAGATGTGAATGTGAAATTTGGGGCGGCTGACAATTCATCGCCTTTATTGGGAGGTGAAATAGCACAGAAGCTGGACCCGGAAGTTTATGAACGGTTGAAGCTTGTCCAAAATCTTATTGCTGGAATGGTGAGCAGGGTTGATTGTAGGAATTGCAGGAGCGGCACTTTGGGGTGCGATAACGCTTCTTACAAACTATCAGATCGCGTATATGGCAGTAGGTATAGGTGTAGGCGTTGGATTCGTAATCAGAAAATTCGGAAATGGTGTGCAACAGTTATTCGGATATATGGGGGCGGGTATTGCTCTTTTCAGCGTTGTCCTGGGAAACTTTCTGAGCATCATTGGATTTATTGCGAATTCCGAAGAGCTGGGTTATTTTGATACACTATTACTGTTTGACTATTCTTATTTGCCAGTCCTAATGACTGAAACATTCAGTGTCATTGATTTGATTTTCTATGGCCTTGCTCTTTATACCGGCTATAAATTTTCGTTCAGACTAATGACGGAACAAACTGCCGTTGAACTTAATACAAAATAAACATCCGTTTTAGTTTATTAAGAGGCTGAAGTTTTAGTCAATTGAGTTAAGAGGTTACTCTAAGTGGGTAACCTCTTTGGTTTATGCTTTTATCTGCTCCAAATGATGCCTTTGATGTCGCAGGTAGTCTATGATCACAAACCGTGCGGTTACTACTTCGCCTGCCATGATCGTAGAATCAAGCAGGTTCTCCGGGAAGGATTTAAGGGTGTGGATAAACTGCCGGTGAAGGATTATCCATAATTCCAGAACCTCATCAGCAGAACGAACCTGGTAATTATTGCATTTTACCCATTGATCCTGATCATAAACAATGGCAGGACTCGCTTCATACTGCACACGAACCAAGCGTTGCATATTGTTGAACGCGCTGTCGCAAAGGTGGCCGAGGATTTCCTTTTTGCTCCACTTACCGGGAGCCGGTTTTGCATCTGTTTCTTCCTTCGAAAACTTTCGGAATAAATTTGCCATTTCCTCTATCAGGGATTCGTGTCCCGCGATAGTTTGCTTCAATTCATCCATATCAATTTGTTTCCAGGTCAGAAATGATTTTTTCCAGGTCATTCCCGGTGTCGCGCAGCCTGGATTTGCATTGCTTTATGAGTTCTGCTGCACGCTTCACCTGTCGGGCAAGTTCATCAATATCTGAATCTCCGTTCTCGATTTGCTGTACGATTTGTTCTATTTCCTCCAGCGCTTTTTTGTATTGAAATGTTTTTTCTGCCATGGATACTACTGTTTTCGTTTCTTACTGTCGACCACCCTGCTGGTCAGTTCATGGAGTTGGGTGATGGTAATTGTTTCCGCTCCATCGGGTATTTCAGGTATTCTATTTACATTCTTTCCATTGATCGTGGTGATGCTGAAGCCGCGACGCAGGATACTTTCCGGACTTATGGAATTCAGATGTCTTTCTAATTGTGTCATCATTTTTACCTGCACCTCCAGTGTTTTTAAAGGCTGATGACTGAGGGTATGTTTAGTTTTTTCCAGCATGGTGTCCTGGATTTTAAGGGCATTTTTCCAGCCTGAATTCATCAGGTTAGTAAACCGGGCCAGGTGGAGTTGGCTGGTATTGACCACGTTCTGCCCCTTGCGGAATATTCGGTTTGAGTAGTGATCCAGCAATTGTGTTGTTTCGCTGATTGCGTCGCTCATGACTTCAGCGATTGTGGAAAAATATTCATCCAGGCGAACTTCAAAATCTTTGATGGTTTCAATAAGAAATACTGCCACGGCGGTGGGAGTTTTGAGCTTTTTATTAGCCACCATATCCGCAATGGTTTCATCGCGCTCGTGACCGATTCCCGTGATCACAGGGATGGGGAACTGTGCAATGTGGCTGCCCAGTTCATAGCTGTCAAAGCATTCGAGATCCAGGGTGGCCCCACCGCCACGTATTATTACTACTATGTCAAATTCTGAAATCTTCGAGTTGATCCGAAGCAATGAATCGACTATGGATTTTTCGGCCTTTTCACCCTGCATCAGAGACGGAAATAAGGTAACATGCAGCCGGTATCCGTACTCATTTTGATTCAACTGATTCATAAAATCTCCATAACCCGCTGCAGATTCACTGCTGATCACCGCGATCCGCTGCGGTACCAGCGGCAGCAGTTAACTCACGGTTCATATCGAATATACCATCTGCGATCAACCGGTCGATTGTTTCCTGGCGCTTACGTGCGCGCTCTCCAATAGTGTATTGGGCATCGATATCACGAATAAGCAGTGAAAGTCCATAAAGCTCATGATATTGGATCGAAGCGTTGAAGAGTATTTTCATGCCAGGCTTCAGGTGTTGTCCGGTGATGGTTGTGAAGCGGTTGCTGATAGCCGCGTAACTTGATGCCCAGATGGTGGCCCTGGTTTTTGCCTTGATCTGTTGGCCTTCCTTTTCCACTAATTCCAGAAAGCAGTGACCGTTGTGGTGCACGCGCATCTCGGCGATTTCCGCCACGACCCAATACGATTGCTCAAGAGTAGCGAGCAGCGCATTCCTGATAAGTATATTGAGTTCGTAAAGCGAGATGTGATCCATTTGAAGCCAAGAATACTTCAAATTTATTTAAATGCAGACACCCATCTGCATGAAGCACTGGAATTCTAATGCTTTTTCTTGTGGAATGGAATGTTGTACATCAGCGACACACCAACATAGCTGTTGGGCGTGAGTTCGAGGTCTTCCCCCGGCAGTTCCACAGGGATATTGTAATAGTAACTCAGGGCAATAGTAAAATTATTGATGTATAGATAGAGCGGTGCTGAAAAACTGTAATTCATGATTCCAAACACATTATCGGTCTCGAGCGCATAGTCCGTCAGTTCATCCTGAAACTGTTCGTAGGTGTGTTTTTCGAGTTCGAAATATTTATCACGATCGCGTCGCCACAAATATTTCACTAAAGCCTCACCATATTCCCTGTACATAATCTGCCGCACTTCCACGCGAGTTTCGAAATTATATTCCGGATAAATGGGCGTGATATTATAAACATTGGAGCTACCAAGAAAAATTGAGGCGCCAGGGATGAACGATAGTCTGTCAATAAACCCCAGATTTTTGGCAGTCAATGTGTACATAAGTCCAAGGCGTATACGGTGGGCAGACTCCTCCCCAAAAAGAAATGAGTAATCACCTGTAGCAGAAAACTTCCCAAAATCCAGGTAAGTAGAAGCGCTCAGACTGTTGGTCAACGGGTAATAGTAAGTATCCTCGGTCGTTTGATCAAAATTGTAAAAGTAATGATCATAGCTAATGTTGTAGGCCCATTTCAAACTCAAAGTGCCCATATAACCCAACGTGGTGATTGTTGGGTTATAGCTTGGAGTTATGTCGCTGTTCCAGAATCCCGATACGTCGCCATAAAATCCCGAAGAATGATAGTAGGCAGCTCCGGCATTGAACCCATACTGGTTGAACCCGAAAGTACGGCCGGCATAGCTGATATCACTCGTGTAGCCGGTCCTTATGGTGAGTTGAGAACCGACAATCCGGGTATTCAGCAGGCTATCGATAAGGTCGAATACATTCAAAGAGTCGGAGGCAAGCTGCATTTCAAGTTCGCTGAGCAGGATCGAATCTTCCGAGAGGTAGTGTTGGAGCAGGGAATCATAGTTCTCGGTCTGGGCCAACAGCCGATGGGCTGGTAAGTTCATTACCAACCCGAATAGGATGAAGCAGATGGCCGTAGTTTTCAACATTTCAAGAAGATGTAATACGTGAAAAAGCCAGACGATCGTCTGGCGATTTGTTAGTTATTGTTGCGCTCACGCATCATTTCGCGATTTTGCTTCATTTTTTCATTCTGATCCTGCATCTGTCGTTGATTTTGAATTCTCTTCAGAACCATTTGCTGGAAGTCGTGCTCCGCTCCACGCAACTGGAGCATTTGCTGGGCAGAGATGTACTGGGTCATTTTTTGTGAATACTCATTTTCCAGGTTCAGTTCGCGCTGCTTCATTTCCAACGCTTTTTTCATGAGTTCCTTGCTCTGTTCTTCGGTGAGGGCATCTCTGTCAACTGACTGCCGTGCATTGCGAAATTCCTCCCGCAAAAGGCGGCGTTGCTGGTTGTATTCACGGTAAAGTGGCCAAAATTTTTCTGCCTGATCGGGTGTAAGCCCGAGCCGCTCCGTGATCAGGGCGATCCTGGCGCTTTCTATTTTATCCATGGCTTCCTTGTTCTGGGCAAATGCGCCCAGCCAGGCAACCGTAATGATCAATACTATGCTTAACTTTTTCATCGTCGTACTATTTATTCATTATAATAAATCCTCATCCACGCCAAATTCGTCAAGGATGGAATTTATGGATTCTTCATTCATTTCAGTGTCCTTCATTATCGGCGTTTCATCCGACAGGTCCAGTTCTATATTGTCAAAATCGATACTTTCCAGAATCTCATCGGTAGTGATGTCTGTCGTTGCGAGGTAGGCGACCAGATCATCGGTGGCTACTTGTGCCAACAGCGATTCGGCTGACTGGTTATTTGCAGGGCCGTCGTACCAGAAGTAAAGAACCAACATCACCATAGCCAGTGCCGGAGCAGCCAATTTATAGGTCAAACTCCAGTTGAGTGAGAAGATCTCTCCTGGCTTTTTGGCCTCTATCCTGGCCTGAACCCGCCCGGGGAGCTGGTCGAAGTACTTATCAGGTACGGAGTAGATGTTCTTTTTATTGATGTCTTCCAGTTTCATGTCCGACTGTTTTTTGCTTTGACAAATGTATTTGATCGTGGTTTAATCATGGCTTAAAAATTCTTCAATTTTCTTTACGGCATGGTGATAACTTGCCTTCAGTGCCCCAACGCTGGTGTCCGTAATTTCAGCCATTTCTTCGTATTTCATCTCATCAAAATACTTCATATTGAAAACCAACCGCTGCTTATCGGGAAGCGTTAGTAGCGCCTTTTGGAGTTTTAACTGTATTTTATCGCCATCCAGATGCGGATCCGAGTCCAGCCTGCCGGAGAGTTCATGCGCTACATCGTGAATCGGGAGAAAGAAGCGGCTTCTTTTTTTCTTCAGGAAATTCAGGCACTCGTTGGTGGCGATTCTGTAAATCCAGGTGAATAACTGCGAATCTTCACGGAATGAACCGATGTTCTTCCAGATTTTAACAAAAACTTCCTGCGTCAGGTCATCCGAATCATCGTGGTCGATCACCATTTTGCGGATGTGCCAATAGACCTTCTGCTGGTATTTTCGTACCAACAAGTTGAACCCGTAGTTTAGGCTATCTGGATTTCGGAGCTTAAGAAGCAGGTCCTTGTCTTCCAATGATCTGGTTTTTGTGTTTTGATAAGAAAATTACTAAAGGGTTTAATGTAATCCATGAATTTATTTCGAAAGCTAATACGCTTTCTTTTTTCTTATCGAGATGACTATGCTAATTTGGCATCCATGTAACATTTAATTTATGTCCACAAAAAAAACAGTTGTACTTGGCGCCACACCCGATGAAAGTCGGTATGCAAACCTGGCTTGCCGCATGCTTCACAACGCCGGTTTTGAGTTTGTGCCGGTAGGTATTAAGCGTGGTGAAATCCTCGGCTTACCCATTCTCGACCTACGCACAAAGCCAGAAATACCTGGCGTTCATACCGTGACTCTTTATGTTGGGCGGGCTAATCAATCGGAATGGTACGATTACGTTTTCAGCCTGAATCCAAAGCGGATTATATTTAACCCGGGAGCTGAAAATCCCGAGTTTAAATCCTTAGCTCAGAAACGCGGCATAGAGGCTACGGAGGCCTGCAATCTTGTTCTGATCCAGACAGGCCAGTTTTGAAAAGGGCTGGGTTTTTTATGCTTTTTTCTCCGGTTTATAAAGGTTAAAACAGTCCGGTTTTCTTTGGGGGAATGTGGCTGAGTTACGTCAAAAAATCACTACTTTTGCGCATAATTTGAAAACATGAGCGATAAAAAGAATAAGCAGTCATTAGACTATTCGGCAGATAATATCCAGGTTCTTGAAGGGTTGGAAGCAGTGCGCAAACGACCTGCCATGTATATTGGAGATATCAGCGCCAAAGGACTGCATCATTTGGTATGGGAGGTAGTGGATAATTCCATCGACGAAGCTCTTGGAGGCTATTGTGACACAATTAAGGTAAAAATCCATAAGGATAATTCTGTCAGCGTGGAAGACAACGGGAGGGGCATTCCTACCGATATGCACCTGAAAGAAAAGAAATCTGCGCTGGAGGTCGTGATGACCGTGCTTCACGCCGGTGGAAAATTTGACAAAGACTCATACAAAGTATCCGGAGGATTGCACGGAGTAGGTGTATCTTGCGTAAATGCGCTTTCGATCCTGCTTACCGCCACAGTTTACAGAAACGGCAAAATCTTTCAACAGGAATATTCACGAGGCATACCTCAATATTCTGTTAAAGAAATCGGCACTACAGATCAAAGAGGGACTACGGTACGCTTTAAACCGGATGATGAAATCTTCACAGTTACGGAATACAATTATGAAACCGTGGCCTCAAGGCTTCGTGAGCTGGCTTTTCTGAATGCCGGAATCACCATCATGCTGGAAGACGAGCGTGATTTTGATGAGGAGACAAGCAAATTCAAATCAGACAGGTTTCACTCGGAGGGAGGACTTCGCGAATTCGTAAATTATCTAGACAGTAACAGGGAAAAACTCATTCCAGATTGTATCTACATCAATGCTGACAAAGGCTCCATGCCGGTTCAGGTGGCGATGAGCTATAACAGGTCGTACACCGAGAATGTGATTTCCTATGTGAATAATATCAACACCATAGAAGGAGGGACCCACGTCGCCGGCTTTCGCAGGGCGCTCACCAGAACACTGAAATCCTATGCTGACAAATCCGGATTACTTGAAAAAGTAAAACTCGAAATCAGTGGCGACGACTTCAGAGAGGGTCTCACAGCGGTCATATCCGTGAAAGTCGCAGAGCCCCAGTTTGAAGGTCAAACCAAGACAAAATTGGGCAATTCAGATGTTATGGGCGCTGTGGATACAGCCGTCGGTGAGGCATTGAATAACTACCTTGAGGAGAATCCAAAGGAAGCCCGCATCATCGTGCAAAAGGTAATTCTTGCTGCCCAGGCTCGACACGCAGCCCGAAAGGCGCGTGAGATGGTGCAGCGCAAAAATATCCTCAGCGGAACAGGTCTTCCCGGCAAACTGGCGGACTGTTCTGACAGCGACCCGGTCGTGTGTGAATTATACCTGGTTGAAGGTGATTCTGCCGGTGGTTCCGCCAAACAGGGACGGGACAGAGGATTTCAGGCAATCCTGCCCTTGCGTGGGAAAATCCTGAATGTGGAAAAAGCCCAGGAGCATAGGATCTATGAGAATGAAGAAATAAAAAATATGATCACCGCGCTCGGTGTGTCTTTCGGTACTCCGGACGACGATAAGGCACTGAACATGGAAAAATTGCGCTACCATAAGATCATTATCATGACGGATGCCGACGTCGATGGCAGTCATATTCGCACACTTATCCTCACATTTTTCTTCCGCTATATGAAGGCACTCATTGAGCGGGGTTATTTATACATCGCACTACCGCCATTGTATCTGTTGAAGCGGGGAAAAACGGAGCGATATTGCTGGGATGAAGCAGAGAGGGAAAGAGTCACCATGGAAATGGCGCAGGATGGTAAAGAAGATGCAGTCAGCGTTCAGCGATACAAAGGCCTTGGAGAGATGAACCCCGACCAACTCTGGAACACCACCATGGATCCGGAAACGCGCAGCCTGAAAAGAGTGACCATTGAATCAGCGGCAGAGGCTGACCACCTTTTCTCCATGCTCATGGGCGATGAAGTAGCCCCAAGGCGTGAGTTCATTGAAGCCAATGCCAAATATGCCAAAATAGATATCTAGCCCCTTAATTATTGCCTCGGGTTTTAGATGAAATCCGGGGTCATTTTGTATAAAAATAAATCCATGACTGTAATAGACCGCACTTCATCACAAATAGACCGCAGCAATCTGATAAGCCGTGATCTCAGTTGGATGCAATTCAATTATCGCGTGCTTGATCAGGCCAAAAAGCCACACCGCAACTTCTTCGAGCGGCTCAAATTTATGGCTATTACATCCTCTAACCTGGATGAGTTTTTTATGATCCGGGTGGGAAGTCTATATAATTACATCGATTATCATAATGAGCGGGTCGACTATTCAGGTCTGCGTGAAATGACATTCAAAAAGAAACTGCTGAACGAAGTGAAGCAATTCTTTCAGGAACAGGAGCGACTATATCTTCAGGAAATTCAGCCCGGATTTTCTAAGCAGGGATTTGAGCTGCTTCCAGTGAGCCAACTCAATGAACAGGAGCAGGAAATTGTGAAGGATTATTTCAAGAAAACCATATTCCCCATGCTTACACCTATGGTTTTCGACAGCTATCACACCTTTCCGACGCTCGGCAACAGGCTGCTTATCTTCGGCGTGGTTACCGTGGATCATACTGATATCACCGACAAAAAAAGACTGTCATTTATCCAGATACCTCCCAACCTTCCACGACTCTTTGAAATCGACAGAGAAGACGGATTGGTATTTGTGCCGATTGAAGATATCATCCGTACCTACATTCATAAGTTATTCAGAAATATTGAAATCCAATCCGTGAACCTGTTCAGGATAATACGCAACGGGGACTTCACGCTGGATGAAAGTGATGATATCGATACGAATTTTCTGGAAGAGTTAAGACGAAAACTAAGGACGCGAAAAACAGGCAGGGTAGTTCGACTCGAAGTGGAAGAAAGCGTGGATCCGTGGATGATCAAATTGCTCGCCACCCGATGGGATATCGATGAGTATAATATTTTCCGTATCTCCAAAGGCAACATCTTTGACCATACGGTCTTCTGGCAAATCATCGGCAACAGCGCGTTCAAGGAAAAAGTGCCAAAACTCCATCCTCCCGTAAAGCCCATCACCATGCTGAAAGTAGGTTCCGAAGATTCGATTTTCGAGACCTTGAAGCAGCACGATATATTGCTCCATCATCCTTACAACAACATTGAGCCGTTGCTTGAATTGCTGGAAAAGTCGGCTGAGGATCCCAAGGTTTTATCCATTAAGCTTACCATTTACCGGCTGGCAAGAGAATCACGGGTTACGGCGGCATTGCTCAAGGCGGCAGAAAACGGTAAGCATGTTTCCGTATTGTTCGAAGTAAAGGCGCGGTTCGATGAGGAGAATAATCTGAAGGAAGCCAAAACGCTGGAAGAAGCCGGATGTTTCGTGATCTACGGAATCAAAGACCTGAAAACACACACCAAGCTTATGCTTATCGTGAGGAAAGAGGAGGATCGGGTTACCCGGTACGTGCATATGTCGAGTGGCAATTACAATGAAAAAACGGCACGGCTCTACACCGATCTCAGCGTTCTCACTTCCAATGAGGTTTATGCCCATGACGTGTCGGAATTTTTCAATGCGATTACCGGCCATTCTATGCCGAAGATTTATAAGTACCTGCTCACTGCGCCACGCGATATGCGGCAACAGCTTATCGAACTCATAAAAACGGAAGCAGTCAATGCTAAAAACGGCATACCAAGCGGCATAATTATTAAAATAAACTCACTGCAGGATAAAGAAACGATCAAGGCGCTCTACAAAGCGTCACAGGCCGGGGTGCCGATAAAACTGATTGTTCGCGGCGCGTGTTGTCTGAGGCCGGGCCGGGCCGGATTGAGTGAAACAATACAGGTTATCTCCATCGTTGGCGAGTACCTGGAGCATTCGCGTATTTTCTATTTTCATAATGAAGGAGACCCTAAAATCTATGGCGGAAGTGCGGATGTGATGGTGCGCAGTTTTGACAGAAGAATTGAATCACTATTTATGGTGGCTGATCCACTCATCAGGAAGCAGCTTATGAATATTCTCAGGTACAATCTTCGCGACAATGTGAATTCATATATCCTCAGGGAAGACGGTTCGTATGAAGTGATCAAAGCGGATGCCGGCGAGGCATTCGATATCCATAAGGAGTTTTTCAAAGTGACTCTGGATGAAATTGAGGAAGTAAAGCTGATATAATCCCCAACCTTTAAATCAGGTAAAATTAATTCGTATAAGAACATTTCGTTATACTAAATTCGCAGTCCGGATTGGTGGAAAATTGCCAAAACTGTTGATTGGCAAGATCGTTATCTATTTGCATTTCGGTTAATCAAAAACCTTTTAGAAATTGAAGAACATAAAAGAAATATTGCGGGAGAGAATCCTGATCATGGATGGCGCCATGGGCACCATGATCCAAAAATACAAGTTGACCGAGGAGGACTTTCGCGGCCAACAGTTCAGGGATCATACATTTCCGCTAAGAGGTAATAATGACATTCTCTCATTGACCAGGCCAGACGTCGTCAGGGAAATCTATGATCAATACCTTGATGCCGGGGCGGATATTCTGTTTACCAATACGTTCAGTAGCACACAGCTCGGCCAATCAGAATATAAAATAGAGTATGCTGTCCGTGAAATGAACCTTGCGTCGGCACGCATAGCCCATGAGGCGGTGGCTGCCTATATTGCCAAAAACCCTGAAAAACCCAGGTTTGTCGGCGGCTCCATCGGGCCAACCAATAAGACAGCTTCCTTGTCGCCTGATGTTAACGACCCTGCATACAGGGCCATCACGTTTGATGAGTTAGTGGATATTTATTATGAACAGGCCGACGCACTGTTCGATGGGGGTGTGGATATCTTTATCGTGGAAACGATCTTTGACACGCTCAATGCAAAGGCCGCATTGTTCGCCATCTCTAACCTGTTTGAAAATCGCCAAAAATCCATACCGGTTATGGTTTCTGGAACCATCACCGATGCATCAGGCCGCACGTTATCCGGTCAGGTGACGGAAGCCTTTTGGTACTCCATTTCGCATATGGATATTCTGAGCATTGGATTGAACTGCGCCCTTGGAGCCGACATGATGCGGAATTATATCAGCGAGTTGTCGCGTATTGCGCCCGTATTTGTTAGCGTCCATCCTAATGCGGGTCTCCCCAACGAGTTTGGCCAATACGATGAAATGCCGGAACATACCGCCAAAGTGCTTGGCGAATTTGCCGCTGAAGGTTTGGTGAATATTGTCGGAGGTTGTTGCGGCACCACGCCGGAACACATCAGGGCCATTGCCAAAGAAATGGTTAAGCACAAACCACGGCAAGTACCTGTACCTGACGGATATTTACATTTGAGCGGTTTGGAGCCATTGACTATAAAGCCGGAATCGATGTTTGTCAACATCGGAGAGCGCACCAATGTGACCGGCTCAAAGGTTTTTGCTAAACTAATAAAAGAGGACAAATTTGATGAGGCGCTCGCTATTGCCCTGGGACAGGTGCAGGGTGGCGCTCAGGTCATCGATATCAATATGGACGAGGGCATGCTTGATTCAGAGGCCGCAATGACACGGTTTCTTCACCTCATAGCATCCGAACCTGAAATTGCACGATTACCCATAATGATCGATTCTTCGAAATGGTCCGTCATCGAAGCGGGTTTGAAATGTGTCCAGGGAAAAAGTATCGTAAATTCAATATCGCTGAAAGAAGGAGAGGAGTCATTTATAAAATATGCCAGACTGATAAGGAAATATGGAGCAGCCACGGTGGTTATGGCGTTTGATGAAAACGGCCAGGCCGATACATACGAGAAGAGAATTGCCATCTGTCAGCGGTGTTATGATATACTCGTCAATAAGGTAGGTTTCCCGGCAAGTGACATCATCTTTGATCCAAATATCCTCACCGTCGCCACGGGTATTGACGAGCACAACAACTATGCTGTTGATTTCCTAAAGGCCACCCAATGGATAAAAGCCAATCTTCCGGGTGCTAAAGTCAGCGGAGGCATCAGCAATATCTCCTTTTCATTCAGGGGAAACAATATTGTACGAGAAGCTATGCACTCGGCTTTTCTTTACCATGCCATCAAAGCAGGATTGGATATGGGAATAGTAAACGCCGGGATGATCGAGGTTTATGAACAAATACCAAAGGAACTGCTCGAGCGGGTGGAGGACGTCCTCCTCAACAGACGTCCTGATGCCACAGAGCGAATGCTGGAAATTGCCGAAAGAGTGAAAGGGGATGGTAAAAAACTCGAGAAAGACGAGCGGTGGCGTGCCTGGCCGGTCAACGATCGGCTGAGTCATGCGCTCATCAAGGGCATCGTCGAATTTATTGATGAAGATACAGAAGAAGCCCGGCAACAAGCTGATCATCCACTTCACGTCATTGAGGGGCCATTGATGGCAGGTATGAATATCGTTGGTGATCTCTTTGGCGAGGGCAAAATGTTTTTGCCGCAGGTGGTGAAAAGCGCGCGGGTGATGAAAAAGGCCGTCGCCTACCTGATTCCGCACATTGAGCATGCACAGGCCAGCGAAGAAGGTGGGGCAAGGGCTGCAGGGAAAATACTCCTGGCTACGGTGAAGGGCGACGTACACGACATTGGTAAAAACATAGTCGGCGTCGTGCTCGCCTGCAACAACTTTGAAATTATTGACCTCGGCGTCATGGTGCCATTGGAAAAAATCCTTGATGCTGCTGTTCAGAATAATGTCGATATCATTGGACTGAGCGGCTTGATAACCCCTTCACTGGATGAAATGGTCTATGTAGCCAGGGAAATGGAGCGAAGGAAAATGGACATTCCCCTTCTCATCGGTGGCGCTACTACTTCACGGATGCATACCGCTGTGAAAATAGCGCCAAATTATAGCCAGCCAGTCATTCATGTGCTCGATGCATCACGGAGTGTTCCGGTAGCCAGTAAGCTGATTTCAGGGGATGATTCCGCAAGGAAAGCCTTTGAAAAGACCATCAAAGCGGAATATGCCAGTTTGAGGGAAGACCATCAGCGCAGGCAGGCTGACAAACAACTCCTCTCGATCGATGAGGCCAGATTGCGCAAATTCGCTCCGGACTGGAATTCCTTCAAGGCACACAAACCGAAGTTCCTTGGGAAAATGACGCTTTCCGACATATCGCTTGAGAATTTGATCCCCTACATCGATTGGACTCCATTTTTCATCACCTGGGAACTCACCGGAAAATTCCCGGCCATATTCGACGATCAGGTTGTTGGCGAAGAAGCCCGAAAACTGTTTGATGATGCCTTAGCGCTCCTCAATAAAATAGCCGATGAAAAGTTGCTTGAAGCCAGAGCCGTTATCGGATTCTGGCCGGCTAATGCAGTCGGTGACGATGTGGAAATCTATCAAAATCCCAATGGTCAGACCGGTGACAAAGTCAGAAGTCTTTGCGACACTGAACTTCCTACGACAGCAAAATAAGAAAGCCCCAAATTTACCAAATTATGCGTTGAGCGATTTCATTGCTCCCAAGGAATCCGGGGAGGACGATTACATTGGCGCCTTTGTGGTAAGTTGTGGTTTTGGCACGGATGAATTAGTGAAAAAATATGAAGCCGACCACGATGATTACAATAGCATTATGGTAAAAGCATTAGCCGATAGACTTGCCGAGGCATGTGCTGAATACGTTCATGAGCGCGTCCGCAAGGACTATTGGGGATATTCCCGGCAGGAAAACCTTACCAGTGAGGCGCTGATCAGTGAGGAGTATTCGGGCATAAGACCTGCTCCCGGCTATCCTGCCTGTCCCGACCACCTGGAAAAACGCAAGCTTTTTGAATTGCTCGAAGCAGAAAAGGAAACAGGCGTATTCCTCACGGAAAGCTATGCCATGTACCCGGCTGCCTCGGTCAGCGGCTGGTATTTTGCGAATAAAGATGCCAGGTATTTTGGTTTAGGGAAAATCCAGAAGGACCAGGTAGAGGATTATGCCCGGCGAAAACAAATGCCGGTTGAAGAAATAGAAAGGTGGCTTTCACCAAATCTGGCGTATGACGCCTAATGATATGGCGACAAAAATATGCTTTCTGATGCGCAGTAAATCAGTCTGAGTTGCTTTGCCTCCTGGAGATTCATCGAACTTGCTATTTTCAGGTGGCTGCAAGCGGAGTCAGCCATGTTCAGGCTGATTTCAGATTTTGCCAAATGGTAGTAAACCGCAGCCTTATTGTATGGCTTATCCAGCAATTCCGAAAATAACTCATATGCTTTCTGCGGTTCTTCCCGTTGTTCAAAAGCAACACCCTGAAGGTAGTAAGCAGCCCAATGCTGAGGATTTCTAATGCGGAGGCTATCGAGAATTTCTTCCGCGACCAGCGTTTCTCCATTTCGCAAATAGATGGCCGCCATGCGTAGCCGGGCGCTGTCGTAGGTATCACTGTAGTTGCCCACCTGTTTGTATAGTTCCAGGGCTTCATCAGGTTCAGGTGAGTGTGCTTTACAAACTCCCTTTAGGTATTTAAACTCCGAGCGGAGCGAATCATCTGACGTGTAGCCAAGACCGCGCTCGATATACCTGATGGCAAAATCATAATTCTGGATTTTATAGACCAGTATGATGGAGGCAAGGGCACATGCCGAAGCATTATTTCCACCGACATCCCTGATCGACAGATCTATGTTTTGGAGGGCAGTATAGTATCGACCTGCAAAGTAATTCTGTACGGCCAGGTTATAGTACTTATTGGAGACAGACCGCAGCATCAGCACCGGAACGGTCACGGCGAAAATAATCATTGCGACTACGAGTACCGAGGAAAGGATATATACTTTGCGTGAATAGCTTGGTTTTTCAATGGTCTGATTGTAATAATAATGTGGAGGAGGCCTCCTGCGCGAATTTTTAATTTCTTCCTGGTCGTCTTCGGGGACGTATTGCCCTAAGTCGTACAGTTGGCGGCGGTGCTGACTGGATAATACGTGATAAGCTTCCGAAATCTCAATAAACCGATCTTCGGTAACTTCCTTATTTCTATCAGGATGGAATTGAAGCGCCAGCCTGCGATAGGCAAGTTTTATCTGGCCACTCGTAGCAGTGGAAGGTATCCCCAATATGGCATAGTAATCCTTCATCGACTGGTATTTCGAAACTAACGTTTCATTTCAATTTAAATTTTTTGCCGGGGAGAGGCTTTATGATTCCACTAAATTCAAGATTCAGAAGGATTGAGGCGAGCTTATTCAGGGGAATCTGGCTTTTCCAGCTCAGTTCATCGATGAGTATCCCATCTTCCAAGGTCTTCAGCATTTCGATAATGGTTTTTTCGTCAGGTGTCAAAGCCGAAAAGTCATAGTATTTTTCATCATTACTTGCTGCCACTGCTTCGTGTTGCCAGTTCATCACATACTCAATGTCCTCAATCGAAGTAAGTATTACGGCTTTGTTTTGTTTGATGAGGTTGTTACAGCCTTCAGAAAACTTGCGGCCCACATCGCCGGGGAGGGCAAATACATCGCGATTGTAAGAGTTGGCAATTTCGGCTGTGATGAGTGCGCCGCCTTTTGCAGCAGCCTCAATAACGATAACGGCATCGCTCATACCTGCAATAATCCTGTTACGGGCTGGGAAATTGTGGGCTTCAGGTTTTTCTCCCGTGGCGAATTCCGTAATAAGTCCACCACTTTCGAGCATTTCCAACGCAACACCTTTATGAGATGAAGGGTAGATAATATCCAGTCCGCTCGCCATGACACCTATGGTTTCCATGCCATTTTTTAGAGCGGCTTTATGCGCACAAATGTCAATGCCATAGGCAAGTCCGCTGATGATCTGAGCCTGGTGCGCTTTCAGTTGTTCGACAATCTTTTCCGTAAATTCACGACCGTATGAGGTGGATTTCCTGGTGCCGACAATGGAGATGGTTTTCTTTCCATTGAGGTCAGCGCTTCCTTTGTAAAAAAGCACTACCGGAGAATCGGGGGCATGCTTCAGCTTTTTGGGGTAATCCTTATCCGTGATGAACAGGATTTTGTAATTCAGATTCTCGCACTTTTTAATTTCTGATTCCGCAGCAGAAAAGTTTTTGAATGAATGGATATTTTGTGCATTTACAGTTCCGATCCCCGGGATTTTGGACAACTGGCTTTTGTTTTTTTTAAATACTTCACTGGCCGATCCGCAGTAGCTGACAAGGGTTTTGGCGATAATGTCACCGACACCGGGCACCATGCTCAGCGCCACCTGGTAAATCTTCTCCTGAGAAAGTTGGTTTTTTACTTCTGAATTGGTTCCCATCATATTCATCTAATGCTTAATGAATACTCGTGGGTGGGATTTCAGCATGCATGTAATGGATTGGCCAATTATCCAAGTTTTGAGCGGATCTCAAGCAGGAATTTTTTAATCCTTTTCAGTGAATCAATGACATCGACTTTCTCCTTGACGGTATTATTACCAGTCCGCAGCAGGTCTTTGGCGCCCTGAAGGGTATAGCCTTTCTCCTTTACAAGGTGAAAAATCAGCTTTACATTGTCGATATCTTCTTTGGTAAACTGGCGATTGCCCTTCCTGTTTTTCTTGGGTTTAATGATGTCGAACTCTGTTTCCCAGAAACGAATCAGAGAAGTTGCCACATTGAGCATTTCGGCGACTTCACCGATCGAAAAATATTTCTTCTCAA
Organism: Cyclobacteriaceae bacterium; assembly: GCA_034523095.1. Lineage (GTDB taxonomy): Bacteria > Bacteroidota > Bacteroidia > Cytophagales > Cyclobacteriaceae > JAAUQL01. The sequence continues at coordinate 67,042 of JAXHKU010000001.1, forward strand.
TTACTTTTTCTTTGTATGGCATAGCTTAAAAATGTGGCTTAAGATATAAATTAATTTCATAGCCGCCAACTTAAAATTTGTATTGCAATGAATGAAAAGTGATTAAAATTGCCTGACTGCATAATATACTGTTCAGATATGTAATTCTATCGATCCACTAACATATCCGAAGCCGGAATATAGCCACCATTTTTTAATTGAATACCTGGCTGATGGTGGATTCCATACAATTTATTAATAGTAAGCGAATCTCACCTTTCCAAAGATTCGGAACGCTTAACAGCTGACTTTCCGGAAGGACTTTGAATAATAATGATTCTAACCCAGGGATTCGTTCTCTTTAGTAGCAAGTTCAAGAAGCTTGTCGAATTCCTCGTCGGTGACGTCATTATAGAAAAAGTTGACGGGATTGACGTGTTGATTGTCCTTCCAGACTTCGTAATGACAATGGGGAGCTTTTGAGAGGCCCGTATTACCAACATAACCAATGATATCACCACGCTTCACCTTCTGGCCCTGACGGGCTGCGAAATTGCTCATGTGCAAATACTTGGTTTTATAACCATAGCTGTGATTGATAGTCACCATATTTCCACTGGTCCCATTAAAGCCGGCATATTCCACCGTGCCATCGCCGGTAGAGAAAATAGGTGTGCCTTGTGGGGCTGAGAAATCTATGCCCGCGTGCATTCTGATATACTTGAGTAGCGGGTGCATCCGCATTCCATATCCCGACGCCAGCCTGTTCAGGTCTGAATTATTGATGGGTTGAATGGATGGCATGGAAGCCATCATTACCGATTTATTCCGTGCCATTTGCTCAATGTCATCATGCGATTTCGTCTGAATGTACATTTGCTTTTTCAGCTTATCGATTTTCTCCATGGTCGAAAAAACCAGGTCCTCCCTTTCCAGGGATTCTTCACGAAGCGCCCTGTAACGGTCTGTACCACCAACTCCCGCCTGCCTCACTGAACTGGGAATGGGATCAGCCTCGAAAATGACGCGATAGATATTATCATCCCTATCCTGAAGAGAAAGGAGCATGGCATCCATATTGGCCAAATCCTTTTGCATATCGTTGTAGTAAAGGAGGAGTTCCTTGTTTTCTTTCTTTAATAGTGAAACCTGAGGGCTCTCGAAATAGGTAGATGAGATGATGAGGATGATGACTGCCAATACCAGCGATAAGGTGAAAATTCCCAGTGAATTGAGGAACATATCCCACTTGGAAACCTTGATTCGTTCGTACTTACAAGTCTCTGTATCGTAATAATATTTTATTCTGGCCATTATAAATTCTCTGCTAAAAACTTATAAGTTTGCGGTGTTTTTTTTCAATTCCAAAAGAAAACTGCCTTAAAAATCTTCCGCTAAAACGGCGGCAAGTTATAAATATTTTAAGAAAACAGGCATATTCTGCCACTAAATGCTAAACTATTTTTAGATGAACGCAAGAGAGATCAGGTCGAGTTTTATGTCCTTTTTTAAGGAAAAAGCCCATGAAATTGTTCCCTCCGCACCACTGGTTGTGAAAGATGACCCTACATTGATGTTTACCAATGCCGGTATGAACCAATTCAAGGATTTTTTTCTGGGTAATAAAAAACCGAAGATTACAAGAATTGCCGACACTCAAAAATGCCTCCGCGTATCTGGAAAACACAACGACCTGGAAGAGGTGGGTATCGACACGTACCACCATACCATGTTCGAAATGTTGGGCAACTGGTCATTTGGCGATTATTTTAAAAAGGAAGCCATTGCCTGGGCTTGGGAACTCCTCACTGATGTATATAAACTAAATCCCGACCGCCTTTACGCGACGGTTTTTGGCGGTGATAAAGCGGAAGGCCTGGAGCCAGACAATGAGGCATTTGGTTATTGGAAGCAGTTTCTTCCTGAAAGCAGGATTCTTTACGGATCAAAAAGGATAACTTCTGGGAAATGGGCGATACCGGACCTTGCGGGCCTTGTTCCGAATTGCATGTGGATTTGAGGAGTGATGCGGAGGTCGCCATCAGGGGAGGACGTGAGCTGGTAAATACCGGACATCCGCAGGTGATCGAGATATGGAACCTGGTATTTATCCAGTTCAACAGAAAAGCGGATGGCAGTCTGGAACTGCTGCCGGATAAGCATGTTGACACAGGCATGGGATTCGAGCGGCTTGTCATGGCGATACAGAGAAAGACGTCCAACTACGACACCGACGTATTTACGCCCCTGATCGATTTCATCGCCAAAAAAGCCGGTGTGCGATATGGCGAGACAACTGAGAAAGACATCGCAATACGTGTAATCGTCGATCATGTTCGTGCTGTGGCATTTACCATCGCCGACGGACAGTTGCCTTCCAATACAGGTGCAGGATATGTCATCCGAAGGATTCTTCGCAGGGCAGTGAGGTATGGATTTAATTATCTCAATTTCAACCATCCCATTCATCCACGAACTTATTCCGGTGCTGGCTGATCAGTTTTCTGATGTATTCCCCGAATTGAAACAACAGGAAGAATTCGTCGCCAAAGTAGTTAAGGAGGAAGAATCATCGTTCCTAAGAACCCTGGAAAACGGCCTGAAAATATTCAACGAAGCGTATTCAGAAGCTAAAAAATCTGCATTGGGATCAAGCGAACCGGTGATTGCCGGTGAAGCTGCATTCAGGCTCCTTGATACCTATGGATTTCCGATCGACCTGACCCAACTCCTCGCCCGCGAGCGCAATGCGCTGGTGGATATGGATGGATTCAGTAAGTTCATGGCCGAACAGAAAAACCGCTCCAAAGCTGATGCTACCCAGGAGCGTGGAGATTGGGTTATACTTAATGATAGGGCAGAGAACCTTTTTGTCGGATACGAGGTGTTAAAAACCCAGTCTTCCGTTTTGCGATACAGGGAGATCAAAGAAAAGGGTAAGTCGGTATTTCAGATTGTACTGGAAAAAACACCATTCTATGCAGAAAGCGGCGGCCAGGTGGGTGACACGGGCTTTATAGAAGCTGCCGGTGAAAAAATTGCGATCACCGATACGCAAAAGGAAAACGACCTTATCATTCATTTTGCTGAAAAATTGCCTTCAAATCCAAGCGCTTTGTTTACCTGCGTTGTTGATGAAAAAAAGAGGATTCTGACTGAAAATAACCATTCGGCTACGCATTTACTTCAGGCTGCTCTGCGAAAAGTGCTTGGCGCCCATGTGCAGCAGCGGGGCTCCCTAGTCAACGATAAAATCCTGCGTTTTGACTTTTCACATTTCGCAAAAGTTACAGACGAAGAAATCGAGCAAATCGAACATATCGTCAATGGCCGGATACGCCAGAATATCGCGCTGAATGAAAAACGCAATGTGCCAATCGAGCAGGCAAAAAGCCTCGGTGCCATGGCGCTTTTTGGCGAGAAATACGGAGAATTCGTCCGTGTGATTACCTTCGACCCGGAGTATTCTGTGGAGCTTTGCGGCGGAACCCATGTTCCTATGACCGGCCGTATCGGACATTTTAAAATCATTTCCGAAAGCAGCATCGCCGCAGGTGTACGAAGGATTGAAGCGATTACTGCTGATGCTGCCGAAGCGTATTTCGATAATCAACTTAAGCTACTTGCCCAGGTTCGCCAATTGTTCAATAATCCCAAGAACCTGGTTCAGGTCATTGAAAGTACAATCAACGAGAAAAACCACCTGAGTAAGCAGGTAGAGCATTTTCAAATGGAGAAGGCCGGTCAGGTAAAGGAAACACTCATTGCGAAGGCCGTACAGACCAATGGAATTACGGCTATTATCGATGAAGTGAAGCTGCCCAATGCCGACGCACTGAAGAAGCTATCTTTTGAGCTTCGCAATGAGGTTCCAAATCTTTTCATGGTTCTTGCTGCTGAAATCGATGAAAAACCACAAATAGCAGTCATGATATCCGACAACCTTGTGGCGGACCGAAAACTGAACGCCGGCAATATCGTCAGGGAGCTCGCCAAAGAGATCAACGGCGGTGGTGGTGGTCAGCCATTTTACGCTACAGCGGGCGGTAAAGACATTCAGGGTTTGGCCAACGTTGTAACTCGCGCTAAATCAATGATTTCGGAAATGAAATAAGCGGAAGATTGTAAGGCTAATGGAAGAAAAGCATGCCAACGACAAAATTCAAATAGTTGATTTTATCGCGGATTAATTTACAAACTGGTATTTTTGGATTATGAAAACGTTAAAAGAAATAGAGAGCACGTTGAGTAGACATAAGAGTAGATTATTCCATGACTACCCAATAAAATCTATGGCGATTTTTGGTTCTTATTCTCGCAAAGAACAAAATGATTCCAGCGATCTGGACATTCTTGTAGAGTTTTCTGACAGGATTGGTGTGAGATTTATTGATTTAGCCGAAGAATTAGAAAACATTGTTGGATTCAAGGTCGATTTAGTCTCAAAAAAGGGGATTAAGGAAAAATATTTAAAGTCAATTGACTCTGATTTAATCTATGTCTAAGCGTGATAACTTATTGTTATTAGAGGATATGTTGCTATCTGCCCAGAAGATTAAGCGATATACAAAGGACCTTGATTATGATTCATTTTTAGCGGATGAAAAAACAATTGATGCTGTTGTTAGAAATTTTGAAATAATTGGCGAAGCAGCAAATCGTATTGACCCGGATTTCAGAGATAGTAACCCGGAGATTGAATGGAAAAGAATACGGGGATTTCGTAATCGGATTGTCCATGATTATTTTGGGATTGATTCTGAAATTGTCTGGAGTATCGTAGAAACTTATTTGGAGGAAATGATTGATTGGCTGGATACTATAATTGACAAGAATAAAGCCACTTAGCCTAAAAAATTCATCAGACATGTGGGTTTCGACGGCTTTCATACGTTTTCAGTTCGTAAGTATATGGCAGTGTAGCCTGCTTTCACCTCGAATTCCCTCGCAACACACTACTATCGACGGTTAGGGAATCCCCGACAGCGAACTTCTTATCGCGACCACATGCTTTGGCGCTTCTGGGAAAATGATGCTTTTTCCCCATGAGGATTGTATTGAGCTCTGATTTTCCACTCAGTCGATACACCATTGTCGCCCGAAAGAAATCGCCCCATTTTTTGTTACCGGAATATTTGTCTATTTTTCAATATACTTAAACCACGACACTATGGACAAAATTCACTTAACCGCGAGGTTCAGTACTGCACACAGGAAAAGCCAATGAATTCAAAGCGCTGGCAAAGGAATGTTTAATAATCATAAAGGAAAAAGATAAAGGCGTACTTCAATACGACTGGTTTTTTGATGAAAAAGAAAGCGAATGTGTTATACAAGAATCCTATAAGGACTCTGCGGCTGTCTTAAATCACGGTGGATTGGTTGGCGAATTGCTCGGCAAAATGATGGCTATGAGCGGTTTCTCAGGCGAGATTTATGGAAATGCCAGCGATGAGCTGAAAGGAGCGTTGGCAGGTTTGGATGTCAAATTCTACCGTTACTTCCAGGGACTTTAATTTTGAAGGACTAAATGGGTGAGCTATCATTTGTATCGACGTTGTTGGTATTATTTATATCATTTCTAATGCCTGTTTCTATGGTAAATCAATCACCAGATATCATTTCAGAATTGCTGACCGACGATGGCACTTTTCCTAATAATGGAAAATTGCCATTGATGGTTTATAAAAGTGCGATTGCCATTCCGGCAGAAAATCCGGCGGTGGCCGTGGAAAATACCTTTCGTAAAAATGGCTGGGGAGGCACCTGGCGCAATGGCATCTATGCATTTCACCATTATCACAGCACTGCGCATGAGGTACTGGGCATTTATGCTGGTTCGGTTACCGTGCAGCTTGGCGGCCCGAACGGGATTGTCGTCGATGCGCACAAAGGCGATGTCATCATCATACCGGCTGGAGTAGCCCATAAAAACCTTGGTTCAACGGCTGATTTTGGATGTGTCGGAGCCTATCCTCCCGGTCAAAGTTGGGATATGAATTATGGCAAATCCGCTGAGCGACCCAAAGCCGATCAAAATATTGTCAAAGTTCCATTACCTGCCACCGATCCAGTTTATGGTGAAAACGGACCGTTGATGAAAAACTGGGATATTACTAAGTAGCGTTTGAAATCTCTTTCACCTGATTTTTTATCCAATTCACATAAAACTGAATTACGTTTGCCTTATCAAAATCATGGTGTGGTTCATGACGAGCGCCTTTCCAAATCCTGAAAGTTGCCTTTTTCCCAAGTTTTTCGGCATAGGTTCTACTGCCATCAAGACTGGTTGTAGTGTCGTTTCCTCCATGGCACACGAGCACCGGCACTTCCGTTGCAGTACTGAATTTTAACAGATCGAGGCCATGGTGATACAATGAGTGAAACAGGGATAATGAAATCCATTTGTGAACCAATGGATCATTTTTGTAGGCTTCTACCTCTTCCGCAACTGTAGAAATTACGTCAGCTTCAAGACCATTTGGAACAGTAACAGACGGTAAATAACCCTTAAGAATTCCTGTGAAATTTATAAGCCAGGAGGGAGGTCTTTTTACGAGTGAAAACCATGCTGAAGATATGATGGCGCCACTTACTTCCCTTGATTTGATAAGCGAAAGGTAGGAAGCTACCACCTGCCCGCCCATGCTGTGACCAAAGAGAAATATTGGTATGTCCAGAAAAATACTGCGGCATTTCATGAATGCTTGCTCGGTATCCTCAACCAACTGCTCAATGGATTTAGCATGACCTTTTTTACCTCCGGATTGGCCGTGGCCTCGATGGTCGAATGTAAAAACCGCGATTTCGTTTTTAAGAAACTCAGCCGCCAGTTCGTTGTACCTTCCTGAATGCTCACCCAATCCATGAACAATAATTAAAACGGCTTGTGCAGGCCGATCGGGATATGAACATGTGCAATAAAGCTTCACCCCACCATCAGAAAGCACTTCATAATTTTCGGAATCCATCGTTGTTCACCTATCTGGTAATTTGTAAAATAACCATAATTCCATCGATTTTATACTTTTATCTGTTTGAAATTTCGTTGTATTTGGCCTAACATTGTTGCAAAACACGGTATTGAAAAAAGCAGTTTTCATAATTTTCATTCTGGCCCTGCTATCTGCGGGCGCCTTTTTTTACCTACAGCATTACAATCGCCGCACTATCGATCCGTGGAAGATGGTGCCCGCCAATGCAATCCTCGTCTACGAGAACAGCAATCTTGTAGATGGCTGGAACAAGATCATTGACAAGCCGGTTTGGAAAACGCTCCAAAACATACCCTATTTCATGCGTTGGCAGCAATCGCTTGCTGAGCTTGATTCACTTTCCGGTAAGAATGGCACTATAGACCGCTTGCTGCGGAATAAGGAACTGATCATTTCCATGCATAAAACGGCAGCGGAAAATTTTGACTTTCTCTTCACCCTCGATCTGGGCAATGAAGATGGATTGAACGCATTCAATGAGGCCATTGAAAACCTGAAGTCAAAGACCGGGATTACCTCCCGGAAACGTACCTATCAGGGGCTCGAAATCATGGAGATTATTGAAAAAGGCGGGAAATCGACATTTACTTATTTCGTGTATATGAACGTCGTCTCGGGAAGTTTTACGCCATTTCTTGTGGAAGACGTGGTGAGAAATATTGCTGATGATTTTAAGGAATCATTTATCGAAACCCGCTCAAGGTTGGATGGGATCTCAAAGCTGGAAAATGACGACGGTAACCTATATGTAGATTACGCCAGAATACCTGATTTTTTTGCCACCTTTTTCGCTGGTGAATTCGCTAAGGAGGTACGTGATTTTACCATGATCGCCGGACAGGCCTTTCTGGATGCCAAAGTAGCCAATAATGAATTGCTGTTGAACGGCGTAACGGTGCCGGATATGAGCACCGAAGGAAGTTTCATAGGTACGTTCCGCAATCAGGACCCCGGAAAGGTTGGCCTTGCTCCACTGTTACCGATGAATACAGCCATCGTTTATCATGTGGCATTCAGCGATTTTCAGGATTGGCAAAGTCAGGTTTACAAGTACTGGTCAGTCACCGATAAGCCGCAATTTGACCAGGTGATGGCGTTTGACGCAAAATACAACCTCACGACTGACTGGGTTGGTCATGAAGCCGCCAGCGCCATCCTCGATTCACCGGATAAGGAGAACCCCATCAGGCTTGCTTTTGTCGGGCTTAGCGACCCCGATAAAGCCTTTGAAGAGATTTATAAATTCATCAACCGCGTGCATGAAGAGCAGGGCGATTCGCTGTTTACAGAAGTGTATAATGATCTGCCAATAGTCCAGGTGCCGTTTGCTGAGTTTCCGGCGATGTTGATGGGTCATTTTTTCAAAGGATATGAAAATACCTATGCAACGATTTACGGCAATTACCTCGTTATGGGCAATTCCATGCAGGCGGTGAAGCATTTTTTGAGTTCTATCAATGAGGAGAATAACTGGGGAAAATCCATACGCCAGACCACATTCCTCGAAAACACCTGGACGGAGGCCAATTTTAGCATGATAGTAAATACATCGCTGTGCTGGCCGATGCTCATCACTAACATGAATGAATCATGGAAAGAAACCATAAAAAAGTATGAACCCCAAATCAGGAACTTTGATCTGCTGGCGATCCAGGTAAGTCACCTTGATCAGACATTTCACACGAGTATAGCTGTCGGACACCAGGAAAAGCCGATGCTGGTGCAGTATGCTGACCGCCTTAATACAGACAAATCCGTTGAGGTTGCCTCACCCATCATTTCAAAACCCATCGTGGTACGCAACCATGTAAACAATAAGCGGGAAATCCTGCTGCAGGATTCATTATTCAACTTATATCAGGTTTCGGATGAAGGATCGGTCAACTGGAATATTGACATTAAACAAAAGATTGTCACCGATATTCATCAGATTGATTATTTTAAAAATAGTAAACTCCAATATCTGTTTGCCACCGAAAATCGGCTCCACATCATAGACCGGAACGGAGCGTATGTGGAAGGATACCCGAAAAAACTTCCCGGAGGCATGGTAGCAGAGCAGCTTGTCGTGGTGGACTATGACAATTCAAAGACCTACCGTTTCCTGATCAGCGACACCAAAGGCAGCCTTTATCTGTTTGATAAGGAAGGCAATAACCTGGAAGGATGGACACCCAGGGTAATCGAGGGCACATTGGCTGCGCCTCCATTCCACCTGCGTGTAAAGGGCGGTGATTGTATCGTTGCGCTGGAGAAAAAGGGGAAGTTGCACCTGCTCAACCGCAGGGGAGCTGAATACCCTGGATTCCCGGTTGATTTTAAAGTGGCGGCTGTTGAGGGTGTATTCTTTGTCGCCGGCAATGACTTTGCCTCATCACGGTTAACGACCATATCGACCGACGGTGAAATCATCGAGGTAAACCTGAAAGGAGCCATCGTGCGCAGAGAGCAGTTTTTCAAACCTTCTAAGGATGCTAAGTTCTGGTTGCTGCCAGATACTCAGAAGAAAACATGCGTCATAGCAAGACAGGAATTCAACAAGCTCAGCATTCTCAATACAAAGGGTGAAATCATTCTGGAGAATAACCTGATTTCATCGGGGAATTTGTCGGTACAGTTTTACTATTTCGCTCCGGACAACCAGATATTTGTAGTGCTGGATGAGGAGCAGGAATTTGCTTATATCTTCAATCAGCGCGGGGAGCAGGTTACGTTCGAGCCGCTGGAATGCAGCCAGCCGGTAGGACTGTTGTACTCTGCTTCGAAAAGTGATTTTCAATTGTTCAGATGTTTTGACAAATCCTTGTTCTTTCAGACAATCAGGTAAGTGAGGCCGTGGATAATGGTCTAAAACCCATGAGTCACCGTTGACGAACATATGGTATTTTAATGATTCTAAAGTGTTTTTATAATGAAGGTTTACATAATTGCTCTTTTAGTTTTTCTAAGTCATACCCTGGTATTTTCGCAGGAAAACCATTTCAACCTCAATAGCCCGTACCAGACGCTTTTCACACATGTTTCCTACCTGGAGCAGGACAACTACAAGCCGGATGTCGCGTCAAACGTCTTTAATCCAAAGAACCTTAAAGACAGGAATCCGGCTGATTTAGCTGTCAAGTTAATGCAGGTTTATAAGGGCGCCGGAATCAATATTGATTTTGACGCTATACCAAATGTAAATGACTATACCGATTCGCTAACGGGCCGTCAGGTGTACTATGTATCGAAGAAGTATCCGCAGATTTATCTCGAAAAGGTTGGCGCACGGTGGTATTACTCAGTTGAAACGGTCCGCGCCATCGAGGCGCTTCACAATGAAGTGTATCCGTTTGGCGCCGGTAAGTTGCTGGAATTACTGCCAAAACTGGGGAATAACAAATACCTCGGCCTTTACCTGTGGCAAATCATTGGCATACTGATCCTGGTCTTTACAGTGTTCATTATCCATAAGCTGTTCACTTTTATTCTTGAAAAAGTCATCATTAAAATTCTCATCGTCAAAGGACATGTTAAGGTCGCGGGCACCTATGTGCTGCCTGTTGCCAGGCCGCTGAGTATTCTCATCATCTTTCCGATCCTGATGATATTCGTCCCGGTGCTGCAATTGCCCATCACAGTCAACAGCTACACGATATTGATACTCAAGGCGCTGTGGCCGCTTTTCGCCGCGCTGGTTGGCTATAAGTTCGTTGATTTGCTGAGTCTCTATCTCATGAAACTTGCCGACAAGACCGAAAATACGCTCGATGACCAGTTGGTACCGCTGGCACGCAAAGCGCTGAAGGTGTTTGTCATCATCATCGGTGTTCTGGCCATTATGGCAAATCTGGATATCGATATTCTTCCGTTACTCACCGGGCTTTCTATCGGTGGTTTGGCATTTGCCCTTGCAGCCCAGGACACCATAAAAAACTTCTTTGGCTCCATCATGATTTTTCTTGATAAGCCGTTTCAGATCGGTGACTGGATTACATCCGGAGATATTGATGGTACTGTGGAGGAGGTTGGCTTCCGCGCCACGCGGGTTCGCACCAACAAAAACTCAGTGACTTATGTGCCTAATGGAATGCTGGCCGATACAACCGTGGACAACCTCGGTTTACGCAAATTCCGACGGTTTTCCACGAAACTCACAATACACTACGACACTTCACCGGCACTGATTGAAACCTTTGTAAAGGAAATCCAGCAAGTGGTCATCGATCATCCTTATACCGGTAAAGGACAATTGGCAGGTGTATCTGAACGATTTCGGAGATTCAGCATTGGTGGTTCTGTTTATTGCATACCTGGAAGTCGCGGGGCTGGCCGATGAATTGCGATGCCGTCAGGAACTCATGCTGGAAATCATAAAAACTGCTGACAGGCTGGGAGTGAAGTTCGCCTACCCGACAAGGACACTTTATATAGAAACGGAACCGGTACCGGCACCAACATCAAAAAGCTGAAGAGGAAAGGGAGGAAAGAACAATTGAATTAAGAACAATTGAATTAAGAACAATTGAATTAGGAGGTGTTGATTTGGGTTATGTCTGCACTTAAGTCATGCGGAAATATCCAGGGAAAGGAACGCCAAATACGGCTGAAGAACCTGAATATTCAATGATACAAATTTGAGGAACCCGTACCAAAATGACTGCTTATGATAGAAGCAACTTTTAACGGAAAGCGATCATTTGATAAAAGACAAGTTGGCAAAAATGCCAAAAGAAACATTCCGCATAAAAATGTTCTCGATTTGAGAATTTTATTATCTTTGTTCTCAGATTGTGAACTATGAAAAGAATATTTGCAAAAAGTACATTGAGAGAATTTTGGGAGAAACATCCTGATTCAGAACAGTATTTAAAGACATGGTATGATACTGCGATGAGTGCGGATTGGAAAACACCAAATGATGTAAAAAAGAGTTATGCAAATGCAAGTATTTTAAAAGACAGCAGGATTGTTTTTAATATTAAAGGCAATTCATATCGATTGGTGATTAAATTCAATTTCGAACATCAGTTGGCATTTGTACGATTCATTGGGACTCATTTTGATTATGATAAAATTGATGCTAACAATATTTAAAATTGGTGATTATGGAACTAAAACCGATAAAAACAGAGATGGATTACAGGGAAGCATTGAAAAGATTGGAAGAGATTTTTGATGCAAAACTTGGTACTCCAGAGAGTGATGAGCTTGAAATACTTGGATTAATGGTTGATGATTATGAAAACAAACATTATCCAATTGAAGCACCAGACCCGATAGAAGCGATAAAGATACGAATGGAAGAAATGAACCTTAAACAAGTAGATTTGATTCCGGAGATTGGTGGAAAAAGTAGAGTTTCTGAGATTCTGAACCGTAAACGCAGACTGACTGTTGAAATGATTAGAAAATTGGCAACTCGCTTAAATTTATCTTCGAATCTATTGATTAGTGATTATCAACTTATGATAGGCACATTTTGCTAAACACGCGGTATAAAAAATTGCGGTCAGAGGCTAAATGAAGCTTTTTGCTCGCATCAAGTTTTTCTGTGGGGCAGACAGTTTTGTGCTTCGCAAACCGCCAACTTCTTGTAGTAAACGTTTAGCACACATTTGAAGAAAACGTACACCTCGCTAAGCAAGTATGACATCACTATTTTGAAATAAATGATTGTTGTCAGCCTGACTAAAAGAAAGTAGGAAAAGCTTATAAAAAGGCTTATTTCGTCAGGTCTTATAAGTCACAATGATTTTGAAGAGCCTGCATTATAAAAGTGCTCAAGTAACATTTGGCAGGACTTCACTTTTGAATCTGAAAATATAAGATAATATTGGAAAGTGATGTGAATGAAGTGGAAAGTTTGATGAATGATAAACTTTTAATGACTGAAAGTGATTTAAAATCGCCTGAATAGTTTCTTGTAATTGAGATATACTCCTAAAAAGATTGGAAAAGGGATTGATATTTAATGAATTTAATTAAAAGATAAATGATTAATGATATTGATGGATTATGAATATAGGCGCTTGTCTTATTCTAATTGGATAATGAAGAAAATGCAATTGGCCTTCTTAAACACACTTTCTTTTGAATGAAGAAATCAGCTTTTCTTTACGCAAATGAAAGGTTGGATATCAAGACGTTTGATGCTGCGAAGGTTCGAATCAACTGAAATTGGACAAAAAAGAAGAAAACGTATGCCTAACAGCGCCTACAAAAACATGGGGCAGAGGTGTCGGGTTCCAGACAAGTTTAGTTCTTCGTTGTATCTTTGTCATGGCGGAAAGGAAAGTGCTCCGAAGCGCCCCACGTTTCTCGACTGCGAACCGTCAGGCCGCATTTTGGACGGTCATCATATTCGAACAAGTGACACTAAGCAAGATACAGTCACGAGCAGGGCCCTCCCTTTGTTATTTCTCAGTTGGCTCATCAAAGGAATACGATGAAGTCAGAATCTATATCCACCACCCCGACAGTCTCTCTTGTTGGAGCTGTTTTATATTTCTCAATAATAATTATTAAGAAGTCAAAGGTAATATTATTAAAACTTTGGACAAAATATGATGAAATATCAGGACAAGGAAACCATCTTTAAAGAACTTTTCTTAACAAAAATTATGAAAAATGTGGAATTAATATTGTCATTTACCTCAAGATGGCTGGTGATTTGGTGAATATTCAGATTCCGCAAGAAATTATCTCGTTTTCTTTTCCCTCCCTTTCATCAAAGATTTCTCCTCCTCTTTTGGTTCTGCGATTGGATATTATTTTGTATCATTTTTCCATAGTTGTGTAATATCATGACAAGGTATTATCAGATATTTAGATATTCAAACAAGCAATCTAAAAAATGATGAAAGATGAAAATGTTCTTACGAAGATATTATATAATACTTATCTTTTAAAGCTGGAATCTGCAATACATAGACAGGAGGATTGATGGAAACCAAAAAGTCCTCATAATACTAAATCATAGAGCGGGTAGTTTTGGTAGAGGGGGAGAATGGGGCTACATCACATAAGGGAGGGAAGAAGAATTATGAAAACATAGATCAATATATCGGTAAGACCAAGATTTGACAGGATATGGTTCCCAAATGGTGAATGGAAGGTTCCAGGAGAACAATTCATGATACAGCATGCCATTGCAGTAACCCTTCCAAAATCGTGTGACGAGAAACTGAGTAAGAGTATTGCTGATGTGGTAGATTTCGAGGGAGTGTTGGATGCTGCATTTAATCAAATTAGACAATTTTCAGGAGGTAGTCCAGCAGTAGTCATCAGATTGATGGAGGCACTGACCACAATATTAAATTTCTCAAAGAAAAGAAACCACAAAAAACATAATCAAAGCTAAAGTTACAGACAAGTAAAGAAACTATAAAGGAGGCAATGCCTACAAGATTTAGATCAAACAAGTTTTAAGAAATGCGAATACAGGCTACACCATTGTATTAGCGTAATGCGGGAGTAAAACGAGATTTTCTCCATTGCGTGAGCATACGATCTAATCCCCACTGCGCTTATACTTGACCGTTAGGTCGCAGTTGGACAGTCATCCAATTCGACAAGTGACACTTAACCAAGATACAGCTAACCATGAGTAGGGATTAATTTTTAGATATTCCTCAATCTGTGTGCCTTCTACTTTTGTTATATCCGGCTAGTTCAGCAATTTTGCCGGACGTTCATGGAAAGACGCGAAATTAACGTGCGATGAAGATTACTTTCAGAATAAACTATAATACCCACTGGGGTCAGCAGCTTTTTATCACCGGCTCGGCTGAGGAACTCGGCAGCGATGATCTTTCTTCAGCATTGCAAATGAGCCATACCGGCAATGGCAACTGGGAGGCTTCGGTGGAAATCGACGCCAAAAAAGCATCAAAAATCCAGTACAAGTACCTGGTGAAAACCGAGCACCAAAGCCATATTGTTCAGGAATGGGGGCAGCCACGGACGCTTACTCCTTGCCGGACTAAAAATTAAAAACCTGAATCTGCTGGATGCCTGGCGGCCTCAGCAGGACATTGATAATCCATTGCTTTCTCAGGCATTTGCGGGCAACCTTTTCAGGCGTGTTGGTAGTACAAAAACGGAGAGCGACAACGATGCCAACGTCCGCCTGCAACTTATTGCCCCACGTATTGGTCACGATCAATCATTCTGTATCGTCGGCAGCAGCAACGCATTGGGTGGCTGGAATCCGGAGCATTGCTTCATCATGAGCGATGAGCAGTACCCCATCTGGCAGGCGAAATTCAGGCTGGAAGCAGAAGACTGTGAATATAAGTACGGCATTTACGACAATACGACCAAGCGGTTGTTGGAATGGGAAGACGGAGAAAACCGCTATTTCTCCATGAATGGCCGGCACAAGATCGATATGCTCATAAAGACAGATCTTAAGTTCAATTATACGCTGAGCAACTGGAAAGGTGCCGGTATGGCCATTCCGGTTTTTTCTATACGTACCAATAACTCATGGGGTGTAGGTGAATTTTCAGACATAAAACTGCTCATCGACTGGGCAGTAAAAACCGGGCTGAAGCTGGTGCAGATTCTGCCTATCAATGACACCGTAGCCACACATACCTGGACCGATTCCTATCCTTATGCGGCGATTTCGGTGTTTGCGTTGCACCCCATTTATCTGCATCCACCAAAAGTGGGATTACTGGAGGATAAGGTAGAAAATCAGAAGTATCTCGAAGAAGCTGCCCGACTCAATGAACTGCCGCAAATCGACTATGAGGCGGTGATGAAACTGAAATCGGCCTATTACAAAAAAGTATATGACCAGGACAACCGGCGCTTCCTGAACGATCCGGCTTTTCAGGTATTTTTCGAACAGAATAAAGAATGGCTTCGGCCGTATGCAGCATTCTCGCGACTACGCGACTTGCACAAAACGCCCGATTTTACGCAATGGGGCGAACATGCACATTACCGAAAGGATAGGATTGATAAGCTCACTGATCCTGCCGGAGCAGATTTTGACCACTATGCCGTGCATTATTTTATCCAATACCATCTGCATCGTCAGATGATGGAGGCGGCTGATTATGCCCGCGAAAAAGGCGTAGTCCTGAAAGGCGATTTACCGATTGGCATCTACCGCAATTCGGTCGACGCATGGATGGAGCCGCACCTCTACAACATGGACAAACAGGCCGGGGCTCCGCCTGATGACTACGCGATATCGGGTCAGAACTGGGGCTTTCCAACCTATAACTGGGAAGAGATGGCCCGGGACGGCTACCATTGGTGGCGCCAGCGATTGGCAAAGATGGCCACATACTTCGACGCGTATCGGATCGATCACATCCTCGGATTTTTCAGGATCTGGGAAATACCCTGGCATTCCGTAGAAGGGCTCATGGGAACCTTCAATCCCGCCATTCCAATTTACAGGTCTGAGTTGTCGGCCTATGGACTATTCTTCGATTATGACCGTTACTGCAGGCCTTACATACGTGAATACATGCTCGACGAACTTTTTGGGGAGGATATAAGAGAGGTGGCTCGTACGTATCTGAACAAAGGAGAACACGATTTCTATTACCTGAAGGAGGCATTCGATACGCAGCGCAAGGTGGAGGAACATATCGCTCTGTTGATGAATGCTGATGCCGACAAGGAGCGTTTGATGAAAATAAAATATGGGCTTTTCACACTAATTGGCAATGTGTTGCTGCTGGAGGACCCAACTACCAATGGAGAAGGTTTCCACCCAAGAATCGCCCTGCACTTTACCTATTCCTTTAAAGAATTAGACGACGCATCAAAAGCGGCTCTTGATAAGATTTACATTCACTATTACTACCAGCGGCAAGAACATTTCTGGCGCGACAAGGCCATGGTGAAGTTGCCGGCGATCATCGAAGCCACCAACATGCTGGTGTGTGGTGAAGACCTTGGTATGGTGCCGGAATGTGTACCTGGTGTCATGGATGAACTGGGTATTTTGAATCTGGAAATACAGCGAATGCCCAAGGGAACCAGCGCTGAGTTTGGACATCCCGGCCACACAAAGTACCTCAGCGTCGTGAGCCCAAGCTGCCATGATATGTCCACGATCCGCGGCTGGTGGGAGGAAGACAAAAATCGCACTCAGCGATTCTACAACAACTTGTTGGGGCATCATGGAGCAGCGCCACAGTTTTGCGAGCCGTGGGTATCGCGGGAGATGGTTCTGCAACACCTTCATTCACCGGCCATGTGGGCGATATTCCCCATTCAGGACCTCGTAGCAATGGATGAAAAACTTCGCGTGCAAAATCCTTTTGGCGAGCGCATCAATGAGCCGAGCAATCCAAAGCACTACTGGCGCTTCCGTTTTCATATCAGTATGGAAGACCTGCTCTCAAAAGATGATTTTAATATCGTGCTCCGGGACCTCATTAGACTGACGGGAAGAGAAGGATAAAAGAGGTAATAGGTTAATGGTTAAAGGTAAAAGATGAGTGATAGGTTATAAGTTGCACAGTCAACCTTCCAACCTAAGCCTTAACCTTTCTTCTTTGTACTTCATACTCCGTACTTAATACTCATTACTCGATACTCCATTTCGTTTATTGACTGTTAATAAGTAATTTCGGCCGCAATTTGAAGCTGACTATTCGACTATTCTGATCAATCTCCATGTCCATTGAAATTTCCGGACTTACCAAGGCTTATGACCAGCAACTCGCTGTTGACAGTTTGACGTTCAGCGCAGGGCAAGGGGAGATCGTGGGCTTCCTCGGACCTAATGGCGCCGGCAAGTCCACCACCATGAAAATCATCGCCGGTTATATTTCGCCCACGAGCGGTTCGGTGAAAGTATGTGGCTACGATGTAGTGGAAGATTCGATCAACGTGAGGAAATGCATAGGCTATCTCCCCGAACACAATCCACTTTACCTGGATATGTACGTACATGAGTATTTGCATTTCATCGGTTCGCTGCACATCAGCAGTAGAAAAATACTCCGTGACAAGGTGCCGGAAATGGTGGCGCTTTGCGGGCTGGAAAAAGAGCAAAACAAACTCATTAGATCATTATCCAAGGGCTATCGACAGCGTGTCGGACTTGCACAGGCCATGCTGCACGATCCGCAGGTTCTGATTCTGGACGAACCCACTACCGGTCTCGATCCAAACCAGATCATTGAAATACGCGAACTCATCAGGAGTGTTAGCGTGGAAAAAACCGTGATTTTCTCAACACACATAATGCAGGAAGTACAGGCATTGTGCAGCAGGGTTCTGATTATAAACCAGGGTAAACTGGTTGCGGATGATAAGCCTGAGGAATTAAAGTCAGTGGCGGCGGCTACCGTAGTGATCACGGTGGAATTCAGGGAAGACATCGCCACAGACGAAATATCTGCCCTTGAAGGCGTCCTTTCGGTGCGGAAAAATGGAAAGATAATTCTTGTGGAGGCGTCGGCGGAATCGGATGTCCGGCCACTCATTTTCAGTTTTGCCAAAACACACGGCTATACACTGTTGGGAATGAACCAGGAAGCAAGCTCCATGGAAGATGTTTTCAGGCAATTAACCAGGAAGTCATGAGGCAGATTCTGATAAAGGAAATCAACAGTTTTCTCAACTCCCTCATCGCCTATATCATCATTTCGGTATTTCTCACTGCCACAGGATTGCTGTTGTGGGTGTTTCCCGAAACCAGTATTCTGGACTATGGCTTTGCCGACATGAGTTCTTTTTTCAGCCTCACACCGTACATTTTCATGTTTCTCATTCCCGCCATCACCATGCGGATGTTTAGCGAAGAAAGGCGCAATGGCACCATGGAATTGCTGCTCACCCGGCCCTTGCGCGATATCGACCTTATTCTGGGAAAGTACCTCGCCGGTGTGGTGCTCGTATTGTTTTCCATTCTACCGACCTTTCTATACTATTTCACCATCAGCCGACTTGGCAATCCTCCCGGAAATATTGATACTGCGGGAGTCATGGGTTCCTACTTCGGGCTTTTTTTACTTGGTTCGGCATTTACGGCTGTTGGAATATTTTCGTCATCATTCACAGAAAACCAGGTCACGGCTTTCATCATCGCTGTTTTTCTATGCTTTCTGCTCTATTTCGGATTCAATGCCATTTCTACGATTGCCGGGTTGTCGGCATTTGCCCTCACCATTGATGGCCTGGGTATGATTTATCATTACAACGCCATGAGCAAAGGGCTCATCGATATTCGCGATCTGGTGTATTTTTTCAGTGTCATCGCCGTGATGCTCCTGCTTACTAACCTGGTACTAAAAAGCAGGACATGGTGAATCTGGAGAGCAAACGACTAAATTCCATTCTCACGCTATTGGTGGGAGTTATGGGTATTGTTCTGATAAATCAATTGATGTCTCACGTGATTTATAGGATCGATCTTACGGAGGAAAAGCGATACACGATTTCTGAGGCATCCAGAAACCTTCTTGAAAATCTCGAAGACGTGGTGTATGTGGAAGTTTATCTGGAAGGCGAACTGCCGGCAGGAGTGAAAAGACTGCAAAAAAGCGTCCGCGAAACATTGGAGGAGTTTAAGGTCTATGCGGGACCAAATCTTCAGTTCCGGTTTATCGACCCGTCAACAGCAAAGAGCCAGAAAGCCAGGAATGAGTATTATGAAACCCTGATAAATAAGGGCATACAGGCAACCAATCTTTACGACAATGTTGACGGCAAACAGACGCAGGTTTTGATATTTCCCGGAGCGCTCATCAGCTACGGAGATAAGGAGGCAGGGATCACTTTTCTCAAGGGAAATAAAGCGTCAACACCCCAGGAGCAGTTGAATCAGTCGGTGGAAGGAGTGGAGTTTGAACTCGCCAATACCATTAAAATGCTCACCCAGCCCAGATCGCCAAAAGTGGCCATTCTCCATGGCCATGACGAACTGGATACGATGCACAATGCCGGTGTTGTCTCCGCATTAATGACGAAATTCCAGGTCTTTCACGTAAACCTCAGCACCCGTCCCAGTTTGCTTGGATTCGACGCTATTGTACTTGCCCAGCCGAAAACAGCCTTTTCGGAAACCGACAAATATAAAATCGACCAGTTTGTCATGCATGGAGGTAAAGCAGTTTTTCTCGTGGATGCCCTCTATGCCAACATGGATAGTGCAGGGTCGGAGAATAACCTCGCGCTTCCTTACGAAACCAATCTCGACGACCTGTTTTTCAAATATGGATTCAGGATAAACCGCGATCTTGTCCTCGATATGAATGCAGGGCCGTATCCAGTTGTCGTCGGAAATGTTGGCGAAAACCCACAGGTACGGCTGCTGCCATGGCCTTTCTTTCCGCTCGTCAATGACTTCACGAAGCATCCGGCGGTGAGGAATCTGGACGCCGTGATTACCCGATTCGTCAGCACCATCGATACAACCAAAGCCGAAGGAATCGTGAAAATTCCATTGATGAAAACATCGCAATACAGCAAAGTGATGCATTCACCGGTTCGGGTCAGCATCAACGAACTAAAGAAGGATATGAAGCCTGATTTTTTCGATTCGGGACCACAAACGATTGCATGGATTTTTGAAGGAAAATTCACCTCTCTGTATAAAAACAGGTTCTTACCGGAAGGGGCCGACAGCACAGGATTTTTGCCCGATGGTGTCGCGACAAAGATGCTGATTGTTTCAGATGGCGACATCGCGGCCAATGATGTGAATCCCAAAACAGGCCAGCCTTTCGAGTTGGGATTTGATCCATTTACCGAAACTAAATATGCCAATGCCGATTTTTTAGTCAATGCATTGACGTACCTGATTGAAGAAGACGGCATCATTCAGACACGTGCCAGGGAAATTAAAATCCGGCCGCTCGACGCGGTAAAGGTGAAAAATGAACGGGTCACCTGGCAGATCGTCAATCTGATGTTGCCCATTGCCGTGATCATCGTTTTTGGTTTGATTAAATTTTTCATCAGAAAACGCCGGTACACCCGGTTCGGGTCGTGAGTTTACGCAAGAAAAATATCCGCCTGCTCATCCTCCTCGGGGCATTCATTAGCGCTTCCCTGATCCTGGCTGTCATGGGAAATAAGTCCTTTAGCACCGTCGACAATAAGGAAGGCTTTTCAGTTCAGGACACCTCCGCCGTGGATAAGATCATCATAACTTCCGCCAACGGTAAAGTGGAATTGAACAGGGAAAATGGAGCCTGGAAAATCAACGGTTCCTACGTCGCCGAGCAAAACATGGTTCGCGTACTGCTGGCCATTCTCAAAGACGTGGAGGCCATACGGAATGTGCCAAAAACCTCAGCGCCCGAAGTAGCAACCATGATTCGCACCTCTGGAAATGCAGTAGAAATCCATGGAAATGGCGGGTTGTTAAAGTCGTTTTACGCGGCGGGAAACAGCAATAAAACCGTTTCATATATGATGGAAACCGATAGCGATGCACCTGTCGTGGTGGCCATACCCGGTTATGAGAATTATGTGGCCGGGATATTTGAAATACCCGCAAATGGCTGGCGCAATCGCACGATACTGAATACCAATTACCGAACACTGCAGGAGCTTACGGTGAAGTACACCCAATTTCCGCAATATGATGTCAGGATATATAACAATGTGGATTTTCTGAATGTAGAAGGTGTGAACCGGCTTGACACCATTAAGATGATGAATTACATCGAAAGCTTCGGGCCATTGGAGGCCGACAGGCTGACTGACAAAGGAGCATATCCCCGCTATGATAGTTTGCTCAATACACCCTTTACGGTGACCATTTCCGTGAAGGATATCCAGCCAAAAAATTCGCGCACGATCGATTTTTTTCCATTGATCGCCAATGACCCGATGATGCTGGGCTATGTTCGTGAGGATGACCAGATGGCGCTGTTTGAAGCACGACGCATTCAGAATTATTTTGCCGTGCCGGAGGAATTTACGGCTCCATTAAAGTAGGGCGATCGAATCCTCATGGATCATTATCCATGCAACCACGAATAGATTCGATCAGCTAGAAAGCCCGCCGGATCACTTGGATATTTAATGATTACGGTATAGCTTCGACTGCAATGAGCCGAATGGCAATTTTATAAACACACCAAAAACCAGGAATGGCGGCAGTCGAGATACGATTGAACCTCGACGACCTGGTATAGCGATCCATTGTCGCAGCGAATTTTGAAAAATGACGGCAAAACCACTAATAGACTATCTTGAAAAGCATCTTCCTTAAACGAAAGAAGAAAAGTCTATTGTGATGGAGGTGTTCGAAAAACGAAGAGTTAAACGCAGACAATTTCTTCAAGAAGGCAACATTTGTAAATACAATACATTTGTTGTAGAGGGCTGCCTTAAAATGTATTTGGTTGACACCAACGGTAAAGAACATAACCTTCAATTTGCTATTGAAAATTGGTGGATAGGAGATATAGGCAGTTTCCATTCCGAAAAACCAAGTAGACTCAATATAGAAGCCATTGAGAACTCAATTATACTTCAAATCAAAAAGGAAGACCAATGGAAATTGTTTGTAGAGTATCCCAAATTCAATAGAATCTTTTAGGGTTCTTGCGGAGAACGGAATGGTGAGCTTACAGGGTAGAGTACTTCAAAACATTAGTTCAACAGCCAGAAGAACATTATCTTGATTTTTTTCAGAAGAAACTCAAATTTATTCAATCGAATAAGTAACGTACAAATCGCTTACCTACATTGGTGTAACCCCTGAATTCCTTAAGTAAATACGTAAGGAAATCACTTCTGAGTAATTACTGTCTTAATCTACATTAAGACTTTTTCTTGTTCTACCTTATCGGTCTAAAACCAAGTTCCTTGAATCTTGCTGTAATGTCGATTTTCTCCAACATAAACAAAACAAGGAATTATGAAGACGAATCAGTGGAAACTGCAAAAGTTGCCATCATTGCGTCTTGGAAACATGGTAAGGCCATTGCAACCAATTTTAACAAAAGGTAATTGAGAGGTGCGATTGTGGCATCACAAGACCTGAACAAATCAAAAGAATTAGCGAATACACTTGACGAAAAAGCTCATGCAAAAGAAACGATTGAAGCCATTAAAGGCAGACATAATATTATGCCAGCGATTTACTTTTACGGATGTTCTTTTAAAGAGTTTCTTAAACCCTACGCGAGGATTTCAAGGAAGAATTGATGATTGATGTTTCGACCCCAATTGCACCTGACGGAAACGGTGGATTCAAAGGAAAAAAAATCACTGGAGAGAACGAATCATAGGTCAAATTCTTTCAGAGTTGGTGCAGCCGAGTGCAACTTCTATGGAGAGGAGTCTGGAACACTGGTCACAGGAAGCCTATTGGGTGCTGCATTTAGTGAACCTAAAAGAAAAGTATTGCTTTATGCTGCTGAACAGGCTAATCAGCAAGTTGAAAAAGTAATAGACGAACAGCGGTTTTGACCCCGCAGTTATATGTGGAGGGGTCAGCACAAATCCAATCAAGAATGAAGTCTTTGGAGACCTGCACGAGATTTGGTTGCCATCTAGGAAAAACCGTAACCGCTTAATGAAGTAAGCTCAAAGTAATATGAAAAAAATAGCAATCGCTATTATATCGTCATTGCAGGAAATGACCGCATGCGCTCGAAAGAAATCCAGAATCGAAAATACTCAACACAACAGAAAATACAGAAATCATGGAAAAGCAAGAAAAACAAAAAATAGAAGCACTACTAAGTGAATATCAAAAATCACTGAACACATCTGATGCAAAATTGGCTCAATCGCTTTACACAAAGGATGGGATTTTTATGCCAACAGAGGCTCCGTCTGGAATTGGTTCAGAAGGTATCCTAAAATCTTACGAATATGTTTTCTCTCAAATCCAACTGAACATTGAGTTTTTCATTGAAGAAATTCAAATTCAAGGAAACATGGCGTTTGCCGTCACGCAGTTCAAAAGGAACAACACTTCTTCATGCCACAAGCAACACCATGTGCCTGAAAGGCAAACAGAGAACTTTTCGTCTTTGAAAAAGTAAATGGAGAATGGAAAATTGCCCGATATATGTTTAACAAGACTGAGCCGAGAAAATAAAAAACTTGACCGTTGTAAGGCAATTACATTTGGACAGTGACGACAATGAATAAATTATTTGGTATTCTACTCCTTTTGACATTAACCTCTTGTGTCATGGACTATTAGCGGGAGACTAAAAAATGTGAATCAGTCGGACAAAGTAATCTGCTTTGACCATGAAGTTGATACAATTTTAGACGTGCCCTCGATTAACAATAAAGAATACTTCATACGAGAAAGAATAGAAGCTGGAGACACAAACAGAGTTGTACTTCCTGGAAGTTCGACAAAATGGATTATGGAAGTCTCCAGCGGTCAGAGCTGTAGCCTCTAAGTATTTTTGTGTTCGACTATGACCAAGTTCTAAATGTGACTGGGAATCTTTGAGATCAATCAGAAATACAAACGACTTGACTATAAACTGAAAGACTTAAATACCCGAACGGGTTGGACGGTGATTGTGGAATAAATGTAACTGCCCACAATAAATAGGGCTTTGAGCGGCCCCAGTTGCGGGTGACGTCTGGTAATAACTATGCTTAATGGTCAGCCAGGGGACAGGAACGCTTTTTCGAACAACCGCCACTGCTTATGCACAAATGTATGGCATTTTAACGCAACCACACACGACAAAAAAATGACAGGCGGAGGAATTAGATATACATTTATAGGACAACCCTGGAAACATAAAGGACAATCTGCTTGGTATTTTATTTCGCTTCCGACAGAATTAGGAAAAGAAATACGGGATAATCTTAAATGGCAAGAAGAAGGTTGGGGAAGACTAAAAGCGATTGCGCAAATTGGGAATAGTCAATGGAAAACATCCATTTGGTTTGATTCGAAAATGAACACTTATTTGCTTCCGTTAAAAGCTAAACGAAAAAAGGAATTTATTAGAATAGGAAAAAGTCTGAGGTAAATATTCGATTTTAAAGAAATGGTATACAATGGCGGAATATGTTTACAATCGAGCGAATCGAACGAAGCGCTTTCCAAATTAAAAAGCGGGACGGGGACTTTCCGCAATTAGTACAAGACCTGAAGGCAATAGGCGTAACACACTACGATTACTTTGTGTCTGACGGCATCACGAAATATTACGGCACAGACAATTTCGTGCTGAAGGGAGAGGCAACTTATCCTTCAATGAACGTAAATGGCGTGAGCTCTTCCGACAAATTGAAGCACGCCATATCCATACACCAGCAAGGGCAAACCGACTACCCGACTTTTTGCAAACAGGCAGCCGAAGCAGGCGTTGAAAAATGGACAACAAGTATGATTAATATGACCGTAACATACCTGGACAAAGCGGGGCACAAGCTGACCAGTAGAACCTATACCACAGAACTTGACAAAAGAAAATGCGCCACAAACCGGCGCCCGAAGACTGTCGCAAGTTTATAACTTGTGCCTAAAAAATAAAGAGCAAGGTCTGAGCCTTGATTCCTCCTATAACCGCCCAACCTATCTTTGAATAGACAAATGAAATTAAGCATAGAATATTTCTACGCGTTTCATATCTAAATGCCGGGTAGACAGATGATCGGCAACCCTTCTGTCCCGCCTATAATGCAATGCACCAGCCGCCACCCTGGTTCGTGTCCCCACGAACGTCACCCTGGTTCGTGTCCCCACGAACCGGTATGAATTACCCATCGTTATTCTATTGTCCCAATAGTTTGTAATCGGCAAATAACATTTAACCAGTTTTTGGCAAATAGGAATAGACAATATTTGGCAACAATGATGTACAGTTTTCCTACCTCAAGGGCATGCCCTTGAGGTGGGAATGGTAAAACCTGGCTGGAGAAAATTTCGGTGTTCGTAAACTAAATTCAGGATGAAGTTTACAAGGCTGTTACAGAAAAAAAGTTAAGTTGGAATTTGAAATTCTCAAATCTCTTTCTATAAAAGCGGTTTTATAAGTCAATTCTAAAGAATTGAAAATTCTCACTGAACTCGGGATTGACTGCTTTGGAGATGCAAGAATGAAAGCAAATTCTTGTCGGTTGCAGAAAGGCATGAATTTAAATCCACAGCAGCGCTGTGTTAAGCTGAAAGGGCATTATTTAGTGCGGTTCAGCTCATTACGCACCTGGGCTTCCAGTTCATTTTTAAGATTGGGGTCGAGATTAAGCTGACGTGCAAGTTCACCCAGATAGGAGCGTTCCATAAAACTTTCTTCATCTACCATCATTACGCTGGCAATGTACATTTCCGCTGCTATTTCAGGTGTGGTAGCAGC
Organism: Cyclobacteriaceae bacterium; assembly: GCA_034523095.1. Lineage (GTDB taxonomy): Bacteria > Bacteroidota > Bacteroidia > Cytophagales > Cyclobacteriaceae > JAAUQL01. The sequence goes on from JAXHKU010000001.1 coordinate 93,275, forward strand.
CTTGGCCACATCGGCCGGATCAAGCGGCTTGTTTAACTCGGCATCTATCCAGCGCCTTAATTCCATATCGCTTGTCATCTTGCTTATTTCAGCTTCAATTAGTTGCCGTTCCTTGTCATCGATATGGCCATCGGCCTTTGAAGCAGCTACAAGCGCTTTCAGAATTGCCTGACTGTGCTGTTCAACTTGTGTTGAAGGTATGCGATCAATAGTTTGTGGTTCGTATTTTGATGCCTGGGCCTGCTGGCCCTGCCAGTTGCTATAAGCTTTGTAGGCAATTACTCCAATTGCTGCAAGGCCACCATACATTGCAACTTTACCACCAACCTTTCGGACTTTTTTGTTGCCAAGCAATAAGCCAATTGCACCTCCGGTTAAAGCTCCGCCGCCAAATCCTGAAAGCAGGTTTCCTAGCCCGCCGCCGCTTCCTGATAAAAAGTCGCCAGAACCGCCACCATACGAATTTATGTTACCCGTTTGACTCCCTTTGTTCTGTAATAATTCCTGTCCCGATTTAAGTAACTGATCAAGTAAACTGCTGGAAATCATAATAAGTCTCCTGTTTTAGTTTATACAATTCTTCTGCTTAATAGGCATTAAAATAAAGCAACGCCCGTTTGTAATTATACTAAGATTTTTGGTTTGGGATAACAAAGTTTTAAAATATTTATTGAAATCCTCCGGCTCGTGCCGATCTGATTGCAACCAGTTCGCAACTCGATAGAATTGAAAAAATTTTCGATTCAAAACCTGAAATCCACAAAAATTAAAATGTCAGTTCCTGTGCTTTTAACAACTACGCTTTCGTATCCAAATATTCAGTAGAAGAAATGATTTGGCAACCCCATCTGCCCCGCGTATAGCTCAGTCTACAGCCTCTCCGTCACCCTGGTCAGTGTCCTCTGAAACAGGTAGCCCTTACCATCATTATATTCCCCTTGCCGGACAATACAATCTGCCCTGCCACGTATCGAGTGCAGCAAGACGTTTTTCCACCATCTGCATCACCTCGAAATTCTTCAAACCCCAGGATGGCGCTATGAGCATCTCCTTAGGCGATTGATTGATCAGTCTGTCAATGGCAACGCCCGGCCTCAGCCGCTCAAGGAACCGGATCAAAAGATCAATGTATTCCTGCAATGAAAAGAGATGGAATTCGGGATGGATTTTTGGCGTATTCCACCGCGAAGGTGGTATTTTTAATAATTTGTAGCTGATGTAGTTTCAATGAATCGACCGGCAATTCAGAAATTGTTCCCGCATGCGACAGCAGTTCATCCTCCGATCTCGCCAGGCAATCCAGGATCAAATGCGCAACCGATATGGATATTTCGTGCTTTTGTTTTCTGTATAGCAGCAACACTTTCCGCAAAAGAATGCTGCCTGTTGATCCGGTCGAGTGTTCGGTCTATGGTGCTTTCCAGACCGTATTCGATCGAGACAAAGGCCCTTTTCGCTATTTCACCGATCATGTCCAGAATGTCATCATCAACGCAATCCGGTCGCGTGCCAATCACCAGCCCATCTATTCTCTCATGCCTTAATGCTTCCTTGTAAATGCTCTCCAAAAGCGCCAATATCTCCATAGGTATTGGAGTAGGACTGAAAATAAGCGAGGAATCGCATGTCCGGGTATTTGTGCGAAGAACACTACCCCCTCGTCGATCTGTTGGGTCACGGTTGAAGACGGTACGCAGTATTCAGGCCGGAAAGCTGTGTTGTTGCAGTAGCTGCAGCCGTGAATACTTTTTGTGCCATCCCGGTTTGGGCAGGTGAATCCCGCGTTGATGGATAGTTTTTGGATGCGTTGACCGCTGAAATTGCCTCCTCAGGGAGCTTGCATAATCGTTATATCGTTCGGTATGACCCCATGGGGGAAAATAACACTTTCCTTCACCCCGTTCATAAGGAGAGGTTGGTACGGAAAGGTGCATCCATGATTTCTTTCACTATCTCCTTTCGCGTGTTGGCGTCACTGTCCGTTTTGATATCAATATTATTCACAAATATCCATGTCTTCCTGTCGATCTCTAAATAGCCGACATACCATCCGATGTTCTGTTGGCGAACGGCCCAGCCGGTTTTGGCCCGGAATACGTATCGGTCGCTCTGGTCAACGATAAGTATTTTCTTAACTATATCGATGTTTTCTTGTGCAAAGGGCAGGTCATTGCTGATGAGTTTCTTCAGGAATTCCAGTTGCTCTTGCGGTGTTATGCGGATATCGCCTTCCAGCCAGAAGGTATCGAGCACCGGACCGGCTTTCATGTTGCCGTAGCGCATTTTAGTGACGTACTCCTGCATTTCGTTCTGGCCCGATTCCCCGGGCGAGTTCCTGGTAAAACCACACTGCCGAGAATTTCATGGCCGATTGAAGGGTTTGATCCTGGTTCCAGGTAGCGTATTTGTCGCTCCCACGCCGTCCCAATGGTATCACCTCGTCCTCTCCGGAAATTGCTCCGGTTTCCAGCGCGATGAGCGAGTTTAGGTATTTTGATAGGTCGATGCAGGCAGAAAAGGCTCATTAATACGTGGCGGGATTATACACGACAGCTGTGTCCTTTTCGAGATTATAGAGGATGAAGCAACCGGTGATCTGTCGCTGCGTGAAGGCCTTTTCTATAAGCTGAAGGGAAGAACCATTAAGTGGATTGTCCCGTTCTGGTGTTTGAGCAGCCTTCTGAGCTTAAGCTAGCTTGCAGGAGAGAAGAATCAGTGAAAAATGTGTCGGAAGGCCATGAGATAATTTTAATCCTTTTTGAGTATCGAAGGGAGTAGAAAAAACAGAGCAACAAACACACCCAGAGAGGTCGGGCAATCAAAAACGGAACCAAAGAACGAAGACCCAAAAAGCCATAGGCTCGGACTACGCACAAAGGAGGTGATAACGATTCTGTAAATGATCCTAAAGTTCGAAGCTTAGGAGCAGAACCCGAACGAGAACCCAGCGAAGCACCGCAACGCAACCGAAACAAGCAACGCCAAACCAAACGAACAAAGGCAACCAGCACAACCAAGAACGCGGCAGAGAACACCCCCAGGCCAGGAACAGAACCCAACAGCCCTGAAACGACATTCGACTTTTTGCTTTCAATACGCCAGGGCGCTTACAAGAACAGCCTTGTGCCCCAAGAAAGACAAAAGGCAGAGAACTATAAGCATGTATATTATTTGGAGAGCCTCCAATGCCAACCACATCACCCCAAACTGCCCAAGGTGATGATCAAGGTGCTTGGCGAACATGTTGTTCCACTCGGTCCTGGTGAGTTTGCCAAAGGAATGCGATGCCCGGCCATCAAAATAGTCAGCGCCAAGTTCCTGCGTTTTTTTAATATATGCGATCAACCTCTTTTCTTCTCAGCTTCGAAGTTTTTAGGATCAGTGATCAGGAAAACAGGAGCGGTGCGTATGTTTTTCTTGTAGGGCACTTCATTCACCACGGAATCTCTTACTACGGTGCGCAAAATAAACCTCATCAAGGCATTAGGCTTTGGGTGAATGTTTTCATAGGTCAGTTCGTAGGTCACATTGCAATGAGCGAGCATCTGGTCCACGGACATCTTGCCCCATAAGGGTTTTGTTTCCGGTGTGAGTTTGTTTATCCGGGCGATGACGGCATCGGTCTCTTTTTGGTCGAATATGTTTATCATATTGGTTGGAGATTGGGTTGTCTTCTAATTTATTTTGGTTTCTGTTAGAGGCTTGGAGGTTCAACGTAAAATTGATTACCCGGGTCGTGTCTGGTGTCAAACAGGGCAATTATTCTGACATTATCAACGGTGACCTTGTAATAAATCACTGTTTGTTTTGTAAGTACAGATCGTCGCACGTTAGCTTTTCTTTGTCCGCGGGGACCGTTTCGGGTTTAATAAAACGCGAAAACCACTTCGTTCAATTTACCGACAAAACTTCGAGCCCCTTCTCTGACCAGTTGTTCGCAGGTCAGGCAATGATGTTTAAAGACGGATAAGCTTTTTCGGACCACTGTATCACAACCATTTTCCATAAAGTTTTTCACGCCCAGGGCAATCTCCGGCTGGGGGCCAGCCCAGACAGGCACGCCCGAAAAGGCCCACAACCGGGCCACACGAGCGTTCATCGTCCAATGAAGGTTTCGTCCTTAAAGGTTGCAACCCTTTATGATAATTTCCAGCTTGTCCTTTTAGATATTGGCGTTACATGGCATTTAATATAATAGTACTTCTGACTAATTTAAAAATCATTTGGCTAATACACTAAAACACGCTCAATTTCCTTCATTTTTCCAGCAAATGGCAACCCAATGCTTTTGTGTATCACAGCAATGCCCCGGCGAGGGTTCCGGTGATCATGGTGGCAAGTGAGCCGCCTAACAATGCCCTGAAACCCAGTCTGGATATATCGCCCTGACGCATGGGAGCCATGCCGCCGATACCACCAATTTGTATGGCGATAGAGCTAAAATTGGCGAATCCGCAAAGGGAGAATGTCGCGATGATGATTGATTTATCTGCCAGAATTCCCTGGCTTTTCATGGCTGCCAGATCGATATAGGCCACGAATTCATTGATCACAGTTTTCTGACCGAGCAGACTTCCCACATGAAGTGTATCCTGCCATTCTACGCCCATTGCGAATGCGAATACGCGAAAGAGGTTGCCCAACACATATTGAAGCGAAAGGCCGTCGAATGCGCCACCGGTTGCCGTATTGATGACCTGGTTGAGGCCGGTGAGATCGCCGATCAGGTCTTTCAGGATGAAATTCACCGCTGCAATGATGGCGATAAATGCCAGTAACATAGCTCCGACATTGAGCGCCAGCTTCAATCCATCCGTAGCGCCGCGGGCAAAAGCATCGACCAGGTTCACACCGGTTTTTTCCTGGTTTATTTCCAGCTTGTGGTTCAGTCTGTCGTAATGAGTTTCGGGCATAAGTAGTTTGGCGACAACGATCGCCGCAGGAGCGTTCATCACAGAAGCGCTCAAAAGAAACGTAGCGTATTTGGTTTGTTCTACCGGATCATTTCCTCCAAGGAAAGCGACGTACCCGGCAAGCACACCACCTGCAATGGTGGCCATGCCACCGGTCATGAGGCACATGAGTTCAGAGCGCGTCATTTCAGGAATAAACGGACGCACCAGCAGCGGAGCCTCTGTTTGTCCGAGAAAAATATTACCGGCAGCAGAAAGACTTTCGGCACCGGAGAGCTTCATGGTTTTTGACATCAGCCAGGCGAAACCATAGACAATTTTTTGCAGAATGCCCAGGTAATACAATCCGGTGGAAAGTGTCGAAAAAAAGATGATCGTCGGCAGCACTTTCAGGGCAAAGATGAATCCGAATTTATCCGTTGTGAGAAGTCCGTCGAAGAGGAATTTTGTCCCCTCGTTGGTGAAGTCGATCACCTTGACGAAGAACTTGCTGGCAATCTGAAATCCGGAATTGACAAATTCAACCTGGGTTATCAGCACACCAAAAGTAATTTGAAGCAATAAGCCTCCGGCGATGAGTTTCCAGTTGATTGCCCTGCGGTCTGCCGAAAAAATCCATGCAATTCCCAGTAGAAATGCCAGTCCAAAAAATGCTCGAATGAAATCCATCAGGAGATTGCTAGTTGCGCTTGTTTATTTCGTCCCTGATTTGCGCAGCCCGCTCATAATCTTCCTTTTCTATGGCTTTCTGGAGCATTTCCATCAGTTTATCCATAGGCATATCTTTGATTTTTCCGGCTGGGGCGGCTGGGGTTTTTTCCTTTTTGGCTGGCGTTTTCTGTTCTTCTGCTGCTTTTGGAATCTCTGGTTCATCTTCTATCTCATCGGTCAGCTCTATGCCGGCTTCAGCCAGAATATTGTCGTAGGTGAATATCGGCGCATTAAACCGCAATCCGATCGCGATGGCGTCACTGGGGCGCGAATCTATTTCAGTGGTTTTTTCACCATCCTGACAGACAATCTTCGCGAAAAAAACGCCTTCCTTCAGATCGCTGATGATGATTTCACTGATGGTAAAATTGAAGGTGCCTGCGAATGACTTAAACAAATCATGCGTCATCGGCCGGTTGGGGGTGATTTTTTCTATTTCAATGGCGATGGCTTGGGCTTCGAACATGCCAATGATGATCGGCAATCTCCTTTTACCGGGTTTTTCACCCAGAACAAGTGCAAAAGAACCACTCTGCGATTGACTGGATGAGAGTCCCAGTATTTCTAATCGTATTTTATTCACGTATTGCTTTCGGTTACTACGAATTAATTTTTTTTATCAGTTTTGGCAGAACTTCAAAGGCGTCACCCACGATGCCATAATCGGCAGCTTTGAAAAATGGGGCTTCCGGATCTTTGTTGATCGCTACCAGCACTTTGGAAGAATTTACACCCGCCAGGTGCTGGATAGCTCCTGAAATTCCGACGGCAATATAAAGGTTTGGACTAACTTTTACACCTGTTTGTCCTACATGTTCATGATGAGGCCGCCAGCCCATATCAGAAACCGGTTTCGAACACCCGGTAGCTGCGCCGAGCGCCTTTGCGAGGTCTTCGATAATGCCCCAATTCTCAGGCCCTTTGAGGCCTCTGCCACCGGAAACTACAATGTCAGCTTCCCCGAGAAGTATATCGCCATCAGCACGCTGTGTTCCTGTGATTTTCTCCTGAAACCGGATACTTGCCGGGGCTGGAATTTTTTCTATTTTGGCTTCCGATCCATTCTCCAGAATGGCATGGATATTTTTTCGAATGACCAGGATTTTTTTACCCGCGGGCATAGACACCTTCGCGAATGATTTTCCCGTGAAAATGCTCTTTTTTACCATGAAGCCATCGGCCATTTCAGGAAGCGAAACAACACCGGAAACGATAGCAGCTCCCTGTTTCGCGGCGACGAGTCCCGCTACTACATCAGAAAAGGCTGACTTGGGGAAAATCGTCAGTTCCGCGGCGGTATTGTTTAAGATTTCAGTCAATACCTCAGCATGGGCATTGCATTGATTTTCATCCAGCTTCGGATCATCAACATGTATCACCCTGCTGGCGCCATTCATACCAAGGCTCGCAAGCTGCTGATTAGCCATAGTTCCGGGCACAACGGCAATGATGTCCGTATCACCGGTCATGCGTCCGGCTGCCAATGCGTAGCTGACCGCCTCCCGTGAGGATTTTTTGATTTCACCTTTCGTGCTTTCTATGTATATTAAAATAGCCATGATTCGTTTTTTTAATATTTTACAATACCCTTGCTTCAGTTCGCAGCAGATCGATAAGCTGTTCTGCATTCTCCGGATCAACCAGCTTTACAGGTCCTTTTTGTGCCGGATTATCATAGCTCAGCACCCTGGAAACTGCAGATGACGATATCGGCTCGACCACTTTGAGGGGTTTGGTTCGGGCCGTCATGATGCCGCGCATATTGGGAATTTTCCATTCGGCAATGGGTTCCTGACAACCTGCGACCAGCGGCAATGCCACTTCGAGGGTCTCCTTCCCACCTTCAACTTCCCTTGTCAGATTTGCTACAGTCCCATTAACTTCCAATCTCATGACTGGAGAAATGGCCGGTATTCCGAGCAAGCCACCAACCAGTCCGGGCACAACACCACTGTTATAGTCGATCGATTCGCGGCCCATGAGAATGAGATCGTAGCTTTCCTGCTTCGCGATATGGGCAATTTGCTGGGCTACAAATATGGCATCCACGGGAGCGGCATTTACCCGAATAGCATCATCAGCGCCGATAGCAAGCGCCTTCCGGATGGTCGGTTCGGTTGCTGCTTCACCGACATTGAGAACAGTGATTGTGCAGCCGAGCGATTCTTTCAACTCCACAGCTCGTGCCAGTGCGTAGTCGTCGTATGGGCCGATAATAAATTGCACTCCGGCTTCAGAGAATTTGGTATTGTTATCAGTGAAAGCGATTTTTGAAGTCGTATCAGGAACGTGGGTAATACATAATAAAATCTTCATATTCTTTGTAATTAGTGCTAAAATCGTGTGTTTGGGTGCAAGCCAATTTAGCACGTAATTCCACAATATAAAACCAAATCCACCCGCCAAGGGAGGCCACCCCGGGGCCCCCACCTCCCTACCTCCCCGCCGGCCCCCCGTGCGGGTGCGCTGACCTGGTTCGTGCTTCTCCTCCCCCCGACTCCCGGCCCGCCCCGCCCCCCCCCCCGCCCCTCTCCGTGCGTTGGGGGGTCTTCTCCTCCTGGCCCCCCTCCGCCTCGTCCCCCTTTTCTCCGGTCCCTTCCTCGGTGTTGGGCCTCCCCCGCCTCCCCCGTCGCTCCCTTCTTTGTCGGGTGCGGGGGGCCCCTTCCGGGGTATATCTCCCCTCTTCGCTTCCCCCCTGGGCCGGGATTTTTGCCCCTCTGCTTCCCCGGGGGCTCCCCCTCCCCCCTTCCCCCCCCTCCCCGGGCCCCGGGTGGTTATGGATGCCCCCCTCCCCCTCCCTCTTCCCCGGGATCTCTCCATGGGGATCGGTGTCCGATACCCCTCCCCCCCGCCCCTCCTCCGGTGTGGACCCCTTCCCTCTCTCGTGTGCCGCCACGTGGCGTATCTGTCCATCTGTCGCCTTATCTACATCTTGTAATGACTACATGCCACACCCGGCGTCCACCACCTCCATCCACGTGGGTTTATCTTCCATATTACATCGTCCATCACCAATTCCCCTAAATGAATACGCAGCGATTGGCGCTTCTGAATCAATACCTGGAAGAGACACCGGACGACCCTTTTACCATCTATGCAATAGCCAATGAATACCTTGGTTTTGATGACCAAAAGGCGCTGGAGTATTTTGAATTATTGATCGAAAGCCATCCTGATTATACTGCCACATACTATCATCTGGCCAATCTCTACCGCGATTTGGGCCAAACCGAAAAGGCCAGGCTTACCTATGAAACCGGCATGGAAAAAGCACTAAAATCCCATGATGCTCTGGCTCACCGCGAGTTAAAAAATGCGTACGATGAGTTTATGATGGATTGATTTCATCTGTCTCTACCATACGTTTTGTAGCTGGCAACCCTGCTGGTTTGGGTTTCAAACCCAAACCTATTCAACCTACAGAAGGTCATTTTCAATGACTAATTCCAATCATTTTTAGTGCCGGAACCTGGTTACTGACCAGCTTAGACATTGCAGTTGCTCATTCCTCGTCTGAAATATTGACGGTGCAACCGTCACTTTGCGGGGGTAATCCAAAATATAATTCTTGAAACTTATAAGATACAAGGTCCCGAATAGTAATTGAACAAAAACATTTGACCTTAAAAAGATGTTACTAGCGCAAATTAAAATTCATGAATAGAGAAGATTTATTAGGAAGAGTGGCGCTGCCGCATTATTGATTTCAATGGGTATACTCCTCGACGGTTGCTCAGATGATAGCAAGGAAATGGATCCGGATAATCAGAAATCAGTCACATTTGATCTGAATGCCGCGCCATTTGACACCCTTAATTCTATAGATAGCTGGCTTTTACATCCGAAAGAAAACATCTTACTGGTAAATGTGAATGGCTCTATTCGGGCATTTACAAGCGTTTGTACTCATTCCGCATGCGTTGATGACTGGACATACAGCAGCCCAAACTTTACATGCAACTGTCATGGCAGTCAATTCAGCAATAACGGACAGGTTATTGCCGGACCAGCAGTACGTAATTTAAAGGAATATCCGGTAGAGGTGGACGGATCTGCTGTTACCATCTCTCTGGGTTAAAAAATCACTTATGATAAATCTGTTAATCATTTTATCTTTCAGAATACTGACATCACAATTTTCTTTGAACGATAATTTTGTCGATCTCAGTGCTTACAAATGGAAAAACAGGATAATCCTGGTATTTCCGGATTTGCCGGATGAAAGTACCGGAAAACAGCAAATAGAAACTTTGCTGGTGAATAAAAAAGAGTTGGAGGATCGTAACCTGGTGATATTTAAAATTCTAAATGATGATACTGCCACCAGCCTGATTTCAGGGGAAAGCTTCAAATTTAAAAATGATTTTTACAAGCAGTTTAAAGTAGAACGTGGATTCTTTCGCATATTACTGATCGGCAAGGACGGAACAGTAAAGCTCAATTCAGATAATCGGGTTGAGCCCCGGCAGATTTTCACTTTGATTGACTCCATGCCCATGCGGCAGTCAGAAATGAGTAAAAATCCATGAAGAAATGGGGGATATCTTTTGGTTTAAAAGAGACCTGAGAATTCAAGACAACCCGGCACTAAAGAATGCCATAGATGCAGGAGATCCGCTACTTATTATCTATATCTTTGAGCCTGAGCTTGTTTTCGATCCGCACTACCACCCGCGACATTGGAAATTTGTCAGAGAATCGCTCGCCGACATTGAATCACAACTCAAGCCTTTTAAGCTTGAAATAAAGCTATTTTTTGGCAATGTCATCGAAATATTTGAATATCTGACAAAAGAATTGAATTTCAAAAAGGTATTCAGCACCCGTGAAACTGGCCTGCGCATCACCTACGATCGCGATAAAAAGTTGGCGAAGTTTTTCAGAAAATCTCATATTTCATGGGTAGAAAGCCAAAGCAATGGAGTCGTCAGGGGATTGAAGAGCAGACAGGAATGGGTTGCCGCTTGGTATGATTCTATGAATCAACCTAAAATCGAAAAATCCGGACTTATGTCAGATTCGGCCATTTGCAGATGTCTCGCGACAAGATTTACTTTCCTGGAAATCTCAGCTTACTCAAAAGCGCGCAAATATATCTCACAAATAGGCGGAGAAATGCAGGCTCTCATGCGGCTTCGCGAATTTGCTGATCAACCAATTATCAATTACAACAAACACATTTCAAAACCGCGGGAAAGCCGGGTTTCTTGCAGCAGATTGTCGCCCTATCTGGCCTGGGGCAATATATCCGTGCGGCAGATTTATCAGTTTATCAAAAAGCAGCCACCACTTCAGGGTAAAATCTACACAAAAGCGCTGCTCGACCGGCTGCGCTGGCATTGCCATTTTATCCAGAAATTTGAAATGGAAGACAGAATGGAATTTGAACATTTAAATCGCGGCTACAATGCCATCAGATATGATCCTGATGAGAAAAAGCTGGATGCTTTCATGAAGGGGAAAACCGGTTTCCCTTTGGTTGATGCCTGTATTCGATGTCTGATGGTGACAGGCTATATCAATTTCCGGATGCGAGCCATGCTTGTTTCGTTTGCTACTCATCATCTTTGGCTTCACTGGAAATCAATAGCTCCTTTTCTGGCCAGAAATTTCCTCGACTTTGAACCGGGCATTCATTATCCGCAAATCCAGATGCAGGCAGGTACAACCGGAACAAACACCATCAGAATCTATAATCCCATAAAGCAATCCCGGGATCATGACCCCGATGGGCTATTTATAAAAGAATGAGCTTACCCGAACTGCGTAACTGCCCTGCAGAATACATTCATGAGCCGTGGCACATGCCACCGATTATTCAACATTTTGAAGGGCTTTTGATTGGAGAGCATTATCCATATCCCATTGTTGATCTAAACAAAACCTATAAAGCGGCACAAGAGCAACTATGGTCAATACGCAAACTGGCTATCACCAAAAAAGAATCGGAGCGGATATTAAAAATGCACACCATACCTAAAAAGTCTCGATGATAATGCTGATAACTGAACGTATCATACTTTTGTCGTTTTACTTATAAACAGGTTCGACGGCCCACCGCTGGTTTGGGTTTGAAACCCAAACCTATTCCACCAACAAGAGGCCAATTTCAATGACAGATTCTAATGTTGTTGTTTGCTGGAACCTGGTTAGGAGAAACCTTCTACATTTAAGTCATCATTCCTCGTCTGAAAAATTGACGGTGCAACCGTCATTAAGCGGGTTCGCCCCATAACTACCTGTTCAACGCGGCATTATGCTTGCACACCATCCCGATTCATCAAAAAAATCCCTGGCCACTTTATTTTTATCAACAATAATATTATATATTTCGATTACAGTTTTACCTAATTTTTAACCCCCAACGGCATATACTGCCAAACCTGAGTAACTGTAATAAAAGACAGAAATGGCACAGACATTTAAATTAAAAAAAGGAGAAATTTCCTTTGACCCCAGTAGCATTAGAATTTTTGACAATTCCAAAAAACAAATCCGTATTCAATTATTGATTTCAGGTTTTTCTACGATTTATGGAATTTCATCTGTATTAACATACTTTAAAACAGGCGACCAATTTTTACTTTGGACAGGTTTGTTTATCGGGATAGCTCATTTATTGATTTTCATACTTATTCTATTTCGATCAAACGCGGGTGAAATTTTATTTGACGACATAAAGTCAATAAAATAGAGAGAAAGATTTGGTAATAAATTTTTAGACATAAGACTAAAAAATAAAAGACTTAGAAGAGTTAACGGTATTGACAATTCACAAGAACTTGATGTTTATATAAAATATAATATTGAGAGCAAAATAAATTACGGGTGCTAACTCCCTGCTGGTTTGGGTTAAAAACCCAAACCTATTCCATCTACAAAAGGCAAATTTCAATGACAGATTCTAATGTCGTCTTTTACCGGAAATTAGTTAGAGAAACCTTCAACATTTAGGTCATCATTCGCCATCTGAAATATTGACGGTGCAACCGTCAATAAGCGGGGGCAATTACAACAGCTCAACTGAGCGTGTGTCAGGTATTTGCTTTTTGCTTTTGCCTAACCCTGAATATCAACATTATCATGGCAAATATCCACGCTATCGGATATGGGAGGATAGTTATGCCCCACCACCATGAAAGTTCTGACGTGCCGCCGAAGCCTCCAAGACTGGAGAGATAAAACAAAAAGAAGACACCGATGGCGATCATGATCAATGTGATCAGGAAGTGTTTTTTATGACAGTCATCCGTCATGAATAAGGAAATGACCAGAAGTACATTTCCTCCGAGAATAATTACAGAGCCTTCCATTGGGTCGAGGGCACCAATGATCATGGCGACGACACCGATGATATAGAGGATGCAGGTGAGTTTGGTTTTTTCTTTCATTTTTTAAGCAACCAAATAACGAATATGTATCTATAAAGATTTAAGAACTTTTTGCGTCATCTATTTCTGCCGTACGTTTCATGGCTGGAAACCCAGTCGGATGATGAAATGGCGCTTCCAAGGGATATTTCACCGGCAAGCGCTACGGCACCAATAATTTCGGCGAGCTTGTTTACCTTACCTTTTCCATAACAGTGCAAAATCTCCAGGCACTCTTTTTGAGAAGGGAGTCCTGTGCCACCGCCATAAGTAGCCACAATAAGTGATGGTATGGTAAGTGAAATATATAAATCCCCGGCAGAGGTCAATTCAGTATAAAGTATCCCTGCCGATGATTCAGAGACGTTTGCCACGTCCTGGCCGGTGGCAATAAACATGGCTGTGATGGCATTGGGCGAATGGGCTCCGTTATTGTTTGCGCCGCTGAGGAAGGCCCCGATATTGGCAATGTTGGCGTGGTAATGGAGTTTTTCCGGCTCTACGCGCAGGTGCTGTACGAGGACATCGCGCTTGATAGTCGCTTCGGCGATCACGCGTTTGCCGCGGCTGTGCATCACATTGATCTGGGAGGCTTTTTTATCAGTAGCCAGATTGGATTCGAGGTAGAAATTTTTAATCATTCCCTTTTTATAATTATCCAGAATCCAACTGCAGGCAGCGAAGGTTGCTCTTCCTACCATGTTTTGCCCGGCAGCGTCGCCCGTACTGTAGTTGAACCTCAGGTAGGCAAACTTGTTGGACAGATAAGGGTCGATGTATTGAAGCTTAGCAACAGACGATGTCGCTTCGGCTTCTTCCCTGATTTTATCTGTATTGTCCTTTACCCACGTCACAAAATCCCTGGAGCCACGGGCATCTTCGAATACAAAAACCGGTGCCCGCTGCATGGCATCGGCAACGACAGTAACTTTAGCGCCGCCTGAAAGATTCATAACCTTAATGCCCCTGTTGTACGATGCTACCAGGGTGCCCTCCGTGGTGGCAAGCGGAATGAAAAATTCACCTTTTGCATGTTCGCCATGAATGAGGATAGGTCCGGCAAATCCCAGCGGCACCTGAATCACTCCGGTGAAGTTTTCGATATTTCCCTGAACGCTTTGCGGGTCGAAGGAGTAGTTGAAAAGATGCTTGTATTTTTTGCCGGTAAGGTTTTCGATAAAGGATTGTCGCTTTCCGATGATATCTTTGTTGTAATCGTCCTCGTTGTTCCGTGGGATTCTGACGATATGAGTGGTGTCGGCCGCAATCGAGTCCTCGACATTCAGCGTGAGATTGCCGAAAGGCTCTACTTTGAAAGCCACGACGATTTTGTGTTTGGCCTCCGGCATATTCAAATCCTCGATATGTACATGAAGAATCTTGCGGAGTGGAAATGGTATGGGATTGCGCTTTATGTCCTTGATTTTCACCGAAAGGCCATCTTCAAATACGATGCTAATCCGCGAACCATCAATGACCGTATCGTCTATGCTCAATGATTTCACCTCAGTTATAGTAGCATCGGTGAGCCTGTTTTTAAGTGAAAATTTAAGTGAGGAGTTACTGTTTTTCAGGCTGCCATTGGTATAGAGCTGCCTCAGGATCATTTGCGGTATAAGCATGACTGGCTGGATTAATGTGTTCTTTATAAATTTAACCAAAAAGTTGGCAGTTCGTGTGTTTTTGGATGAAAATAGGCTCAAATTGTCATTGATTTACCGGCATCACGGTATCTGTTCACTTTTGTTCAATGGAGAACCTGCTCGGCAATATTATTGACAACCTTCCGTATTTTACCATACCATTCGTCAGCGCTTTCGTAGGATGGATCACCAATCTTATTGCCATAAAAATGACCTTTTACCCATTGAAATACCGTGGTATAAGACCCTTTGGATGGCAGGGCATCATTCCGTCGAAAGCGCGGAAAATGGCCGAGACAGCCGTGGACCTCTGGACATCCAAATTAATCGATCTCGAAACGCAATTTGCCAAGATCAAACCTGAGAAGGTGGCAGAGGAAATGACGCCATCAATTGACTACTTGTCAAAAGAAATAATCGATGAGGTGATGGAGGCTAAAATGCCGCGTATATGGCGACAAATACCTGAAGTGATCAAAAAGAATCTCTATGAAGACGTAGGTAAATCGTTGCCTGTGATCGTGGAGGAGATGATGAAGGATATAAAGCGCGATTTCTCCAACATGCTCGACCTGAAAACGCTCGCCGTATCGTCGTTGACGCGGAATAAAAAGCTGCTGAACCAGATGTTTTTGAAATGCGGCGAACAAGAGTTCCGGTTTATCATTCGGTCCGGTTTTTATTTTGGGTTTCTATTCGGTTTGATACAAATGCTGGTATGGTATTTCATCCCGATGTGGTGGATATTGCCGGTTTTTGGAATTCTCGTCGGGTATTTCACGAATTACCTTGCGCTTCAACTCATCTTCCGACCACTAAAGCCCATTAAAATTGGCAATTTATCCATACAGGGAATGTTTATCAAACGACAAAGGGAGGTATCGGAGGAATATTCCAGGATGGTGGCTTCGAATATTATTACCATAGAAAGCATTTTTGAATATATCATCCGCGGCCCCGGTTCAACAAGGCTGCGAAAAATTGTGAGGCGTCAAATTGATAAAACAATCAACGAAACAGCCGGGGTGCTGCGGTCGACACTGGAAGCTTACACCGGCAGCCGCATGTTTGTCCACATCAGAAATATTGCCTGCTTCAGGTTTATGCAGGAACTTCCGATGAACATCCGCCATGTATTTGGCTATGCAGAAAATGCCCTGGATTTGGAGGCTATTTTGCGGGAGAAAATGTCTGCATTGTCGCCCATAGAATTTGAGGCATTCTTAAGACCGGTATTCAAGGAAGATGAGACGACACTTATTTTAATTGGTGCTGCGCTGGGAGGGATTGCCGGTTTGGCGCAGTATTTTATCGCGTTTAGCTAATTGTGATTTCGCCCGCTGCGGAATTCATTCACAAGCACAAAAAAACCAAGTACAGAGGCAACAACCAGGCAAAACAGACTGAAATACGGCATGCCCAGCATACCTGAGAACTCCTTGCCGATAGAAAAAGCATAGGTGATTGCAGCCGAGATAATCAGAGCGCTTATAATCAGCGCCATAACGAGTCGGTTTGCAATAAATTCAAGTTGGCGTCGATATTGGTCGTCGCCGATCTGCCTGGTATTCAGCACTATTTTCCCCTTCCGGACCTGCTTTACGATATCGCGGATTTCCAGGGGAAGATTATAAAACAGGGTGAAAAGTTGCGATGTCGAATGGCTTATCTCGTCGGAGATATTCTTAACGCTGAATTGTTCTGAAAGCAGCTTTTTCCCATAGGGTTTTATATTTTCGAGTACATCAAAACCAGGGTCAAGCGTGTGGGCTGTATTCTCCAATATGGCCAATGACCGAAGGATAAGGAATATAACACCCGGAATTTGCAGTTTATACTTGTAAGCCAGTTTCTGGAGCCGCACCGTAAAGTCTTTGATGCCGACGTCTTCGTGGGCGAAGATCACATAATCCTGAATCATGTCGTTCAGGTCATACTCAAACGCCCGCATGTCCTCAATCTCATGGTCTATTGCCAACCGTCGCAGATTGGTCGCCATGCTTTTTGCATCTTTATTTGCTAGACTGATGAAAACTCCCGCGAAGGCGTATTTCTGGGATTGCATTAGCTTTCCGGTCATGCCAAAATCGATCAGTGCGATTCTTCCATTTGGCTTTATGAGGATATTGCCGGGGTGTGGATCAGCATGAAATACACCTACTTCAAATATTTGTTTCAGGTAAATATTCAGCCCTTTTTTGGCAATTTCTTTGGGGTCGATGCCCCAGGATTTTATTGTTTGTATGTCGTTTACTTTGCAGCCGCTCACAAATTCTATGGTGATAATCTTCCTGGTGGTCAGTTCGCGATAGGGCCTGGGAACGTAGAGCTCTTCATAGTCTTTGTACAGCGTACGAAACAGATCCAGACTCCTGGCTTCCATTTGGTAGTCGAGTTCATTGTGAAGGCTCTTTGAAAATGTATCGACTATTTCATTGGGATTGAGAATGCCGGCTTTGATGAAGTAGTTTTCCGTAATACGGACAAATTCAACGATAAGCGATAAGTCGGCTTCGATCTGGCCACGAGCCATGGGCCGCTGAACTTTCACCACCACATCTTCTCCATTCAGTAGGCGTGCGCGGTGCACCTGGCCGATGCTGGCTGATCCGATGGGCGTCTCGTCAAAATATACAAATGTTTCAGCGATAGGTTTGCCTGTCTCGCGCTCTATGATCTCTTTGGCCTTTGCGCTGGGAAACGGCGGCACCCGATCCTGGAGTTTTTCCAGTTCTGTAATCAACGCTTCAGGCACCAGGTCGGGCCGGTTGCTGAGCATCTGGCCCAGCTTAATGTAGGTAGGACCAAGTTCTTCCATGATGAGCCTGATACGCTCCCAGCGCGTTTGTGTAAAGCGCTGTTCTTCGGGTTCATCGGCGTCTTTTCCTTTGCTGCGGTAATTGAGGATTTTGCTTAATCCGGTATTGATCACGATGTCCTCAAAGCCATATTTAATCAGCACTTCGATGAGCTTGCGGATTCGGCCGATATTCTTAATGGTTTTTTGAAAAAACATGGATGGCGTGGACTTTTGGACGAATGTATAAAAACTATCTCATGATCGACTGAAAAAAATAAATGCCAAATCCTTTTGTTGAATTTGGCATTGATTCATGAAAGTTTTCCGTTGTCAAACCTTTTCTGGTTTTTCAACTTTCTTTGGGGCTGCCTTTTTGGCCATTGGAACTGGCGGTTTATTGGCTGCTTTTAACTTAGCCTCCAGAACGGCAACACGCTTTTTGAGGTCTGTTACTTCTTTTTCTGTGGCGAAATTGAAGCTTCCAATAGTGCGCTCAACGATACCCCTCAATTGAGTCTCCAGCTCATCCTTTTTAGTTCTGGCATTTTTGATGAAATCGTCCATCATCTTTTTGCCATCTTCGCTGGAAATCTTTCCTTTTTTCATCAGGTTTTCGATGGTCTTTTTAGCTTCTTCCGTATTGAGCTTTCCTTCCTTCACAAGCTTGTCGATCAGCTTTTTACCTTCGTCCATAGTGAGTTTTCCTTCGCTCACCAGATTGTCGACAGATTTTTGAATCTTCTCTGCCGTCATTGCAACCAGCCCTACGCCGGTGTACATAAAGTTTTTAAACAGGTCTTCCATAGTATTGACTATTAAGTGACGTCTTTTGTACAATTTACATAATTATAACGATTTTTCAGGGCAATTAATTCAACTATTTTCCAGTACTTACCTTTTTAGCGTTTAAAGTAAATAAGAGCCATAAATTTTCTTTGCAAAAGGTGAATATTGCCTATTTCTGTCATTCTTCAGCCGTACTATTTCCAATCCCTGCAAACCGCAAATTGATAAATTCAATAACCTTACCGATGGCTTCTTTAGCTTCTGGCATGGTGCCAAACATATGCCACCAGTGAATGAGTCCGTGCCAGGTCTGGAATTCGATATCCACACCGGATTGCCTGGCTTTTTTTACAAATCGCACCGAATCATCATAAAGCACCTCACTCTCGCTGGCCTGAACCAGTATGGGCGGAAGGCCTTTTGTATTTCCATAAAGTGGTGATATAAGCGGGTCTTTAAAATCCTGATCGCCCGCATACATTTCCGCCCAGCGGCGCATTTCAAATACATCCAGAAATCGGTCGTTTTTGGCATTAAGGGATACCGATCTGCCTGTTCCGTTCAGGTCAAGATAAGGGGAAAGTAGCACGGTGCAGCGCGGCAGCGGCAACCCGAGATCGCGCAGCTCGTATTGCAGCGCTATCGAAAGTCCGCCACCTGCCGAATCACCAACAACAGCGATGTGATCGGCTTTATACCCGGTATCGAGCAACTGATTGTACGCGTGAAAGGCATCGTCGAGAGCGGCGGGGTATGGGTTTTCGGGGGCTTTTCTATAATCAATGACAAGGCAGGAGGCTCCCACGCCTTTGGCGATGGACCCGGCCAGCGCTCTGTGCGTATGTGACGAGCCGATCACGTAGCCACCGCCGTGCAGATACAGAATGACACGGTCGCTCACTGCTTCACGTGGTACAAGCCATTCGGCGCTGAAGAGGTCGTAGTCAATTTTTTCAAAAGTCACACCCCAGGGTAGGGTAGAAAACATCGTTGAGGTTTCCAGTATATTCCTGAGGTGATTTACCGGCGGTAGTTTCCAATACATCGGAATACTCATCGCATTGAGCATATTCTTCAGGAAATCATGTTTGAACGATGTCATAGCAACGGCCTGTTGTTTATTCGTTTTACTGCCTTGGTTTTTGCAAACCTTTTATCAGGATCGGAATCCAACCAAGCACCGGAAGATAAAAGAATATCAATTTGGGAGATTTGATCATGATAGTTAATGCAGATAGAAATCCTGGGTTGAACGGTTTTTCCTGCGACGTACTCGAGTACCACCATTTGTTGAATTGCTCGAAGAGTAGCGGCCACCCGACGGGCATGGAATAAGGAAGCTTTTTCAGATTGCGAAAGGTAATGCCCAGAAAGTCCCGGAATTTATATGGGTTTTTACCATATTTTTCGGCTGCTTCATTAAGCTGCACCTGCATTTCCTTCCGTACTCGTTCTTTAATATCGACCAGCTCTTCATACGATAAATCCTCAATATTTTTATCCGTCATCTTATACGGGCTGATGGATTTACCGAGCACGTAGGTAAGATTCGCGGGAAAACCCATGTAAAATACCCATGGCTGAATCGGGAGTAATAAGGATATCGGTCCGACGGGGAAAAAGGGTACGCCAAGTTTGTTTACCAGCTTGTTTATCCAATTCCACTTATAGGCCACCGGATTTATAAATTCACCATTTACCGTAAGAATCGGCACCACATCCGTGCGGTATTTTATGGACATCGTGATGAATGAGGAGGAAAACCGCTGAAGATGATAGCGGTGATTGAATCCCTTTGCTATGCCGGGGACGCCTTCCGGATAGATGAGAAGATTATGATCATTTTGCATCATCATGGTTTCGAAGTTCAGGAACGACGCATCGACGGAGCCAACGATTTTCCAGATATTATCGTGCAGGTAGGGGTTCATGAGTTTGGATTCCGAGAGCATGGGCGACGCCAGAGGCCGCATGCTGTTGTGGTCATAATCAAATAGTTCGTAAACTCCGGCAGCCAAAATGATGGCATCCCAAGGGAAAGCCATCCCTGAGTGATTACTGGCAAAAATAAGCGGTACATCGGGATTGTTGCGCGCAGGCATATTTTCAAAGCCGATGAATCGTGCCCGGAAATAATAGTTGCTTAGAAGGTTGATGACATGCTTAATGAGCTGCCTCGTGTAATCTATATTGAAATATTCGTGAATGATCCGCGTATTTTTTCTGGCAGCATCCGAAAGGTCAGTGTACCAATTCGCTGAAGAAGCTTTTACCCCGAGGTCATTCATGTTGACTGATGCAATTTTTACCGTTGTTAATGATTTCTTTGTTGAGCCACGTTAAATATGTTAAAAATCCATTAAATTTAGTGTACAACCTGCCATGATTAAGTTAACGATTACCCCGGAAATTAAAAAAAATCCGGGTCGAAACTTCAATAATTGTTGACAAACTGATGACTGAACACTACGATTACATCATTATCGGATCTGGCTTTGGAGGAAGTGTCTCTGCGCTGCGACTGGCTGAAAAGGGTTACAGCGTGCTTGTTATAGAAAAAGGGCGTCGTTTCGCGTCTGAAGATTTTCCAAAATCCGACTGGTATCTGCATAAATTTCTATGGGTCCCGGCACTGCGATGGTTTGGATTTCAAAAACTGACGTTTTTCCGCAAGGTGACCATCCTCAGTGGCGTGGGAGTAGGTGGCGGCAGCCTCGTCTATGGCAATACTCACATGTTCCCTCCCGATGCGTTTTTCGACAACCCCGTCTGGGCGCATTTCAAAAACTGGAAGGAAACATTAATTCCCTATTATGATAAAGCGCGGGCAATGCTCGGAACCCGAAAACTCACGATACTTCATGAGGAAGACGAGCTTTTAAGGGAAGTAGCCAGGGATATGGGTCGCGAGGCGTCCTTCGATAGTGTCAATGTCGGTGTTTACTTTGGCGATACAGAAGTTCCCACAGATCCGTATTTCAACGGTAAAGGGCCGATGCGGTATGGATGTCAGGGCTGTGCCGGCTGTATGGTAGGGTGTCGCTATAATGCCAAAAATACACTGGATAAAAACTATTTATACCTCGCGGAGCAATTGGGCGCAAAGATTTTCGATGAAACGCTCGCCACAAAAATCGAATACAATCAGGGCAAATATATTGTCCATACTCAAAGCAGTACAGCGTGGTTTCAAAAGCATCAAAAATCCATAACCTCAGATGGCCTTATAATCAGTGGAGGGGTACTCGGCACATTGGATCTGCTGCTGAGGCAAAAGTATGAGCATAAGACATTGCCGGTCCTATCTGACCAACTCGGCGAAAACGTCCTTACCAATTCAGAATCATTGTGCGGTGTGAGCCATGCCAACCGCAAGCTGAACAATGGCGTGGCAATTTCTTCATACTTCAATCCGGATGACCACACACACGTGGAGGTGGTGAAATACAACGACACATCCGGCGCTATGGGCAGACTGGCTACCCTGGCAGTTGGCTCAGGCAATGGATTTATCAGAACCTTGAAATGGATCGGCACGGTTATAATGCACCCGTGGAAGTTTCTAAAGCTGACATTTGGCGTTCGCCATTGGGGTAAAAACACAGTGATATTCCTCGTGATGCAATCGCTCGATAACTCAATGAGGTTGATATGGAAAAGAGGCCTTTTTGGAAGTTACACGAGTTTCAGAAATGACAAGCAGGTAAAGGTCCCGGCTTACATACCCATCGGTCAGGAAGTGATGGAGCGTTTTGCGAAAAAGGTGAATGGCATAGCGCAAAACAACTGGCCCGAAATCGTACTCAATATGCCAATGACAGCCCATATTCTTGGCGGTTGTCCAATGGGTAAAACGGCTGACACCGGAGTTGTCAATGAGCGCTTCGAGGTTCACGGCTACAAGAATATGCTCATCCTCGATGGCTCCATAATGCCCTGTAATCTGGGAGTAAATCCCAGTCTGACGATCACCGCGCTCGCTGAATACGCCATGGATCAGATACCATCAAAAGTGAACAATACTTTAAAAAAAAAAAAATCCCCTGATTTTATTTCGGTAAAGCAATAAAATCAGGAAGTTGGAAAGAAAGTAATGTTCAAAATACTTAAGTTTGTTACTAGTTTTTTTACCCAACATTGAACATTCTATACTTTATCAGTGCATTGGATTTTACACCCAATACAATTTATAAAGGTTTGTAGTGACATTTTTTATGAAAGGAATGAATTAAACAGAGACTTAACCCCTAATTTCAAAATGAAAAAACTCGTATTGACAGTAGCCCTTTTTACTATGATTTGGGGAAGCTGTGTAGCATCAGGCTATCAGGTTCTTCTGCAGGGAAACAGGACTACAGGCATGGGCAACCTGGGTGTTGCCCTGCGAAGCGATGCTTCCAGTCTGTTCTTCAACCCCGGCGCTATGGGACTTTTAGATCACAATAGCATCCAGGTTGGTTTCAATCCCATCTTCGCCAACAACTTCTACTGGGATTCTGAAACAACCAACAGCACGTACACAGCCAGTTCGGATAACCCAATGGGGACGCCGTTTAGCTTTTATGCCGTTTGGGGCCCGGAAAACAGCAAGTTCAAGTTCGGTCTTGGCGCTTTCACACCATTTGGTTCGAGTGTGAATTGGGGCAATACCTGGAACGGCCGCGATCTCCTCAACGAAATCTCCCTGAAAGCCATACAAATCCAGCCTACATTATCCTATAAGTTGAATGACCGGCTTGCTATCGGCGCTGGTCTCGATGTGACCATCGGAAGTGTACAGCTATCCAGAACAATCCTGATCGACGGGCAGGATGGCGAAGGCTCAGTTACCCTGGATGGCAGCGCCACTATGGCCTTTGGCTATAATTTCGGCTTGTTTTATGCCCTTTCGGAAAAACTCGATCTGGGGATTAGCTACCGGTCACGGGTAGATATGGAAGTTGAAGGTGGTTCGGCCGAATTCGTGGTTCCATCTGCGCTTGCACCTTTTTTCCCGGAAGGAAATACATTCAGCGCTACGCTGCCACTGCCGTCCGTTACATCCGTTGGCCTTACGTATAAGCTGAATGATGCATTCCAGATCGGCACACAGTTCGACTGGGTAGGCTGGGGTGCATATGAATCGCTCGATATTGATTTTGAAACGAATACTTCTTTGCTGAGTGACACCGAATCGCTCCGCAACTACGATGATTCGTGGGTATGGCACCTTGGAGGTGAATATATGGTGGCAGAAGGTGTACACCTCCGTGCAGGATTTTATTATGATAAAACACCAGTCCAGGATGGGTATATGACTGCTGAAACACCAGACAACAACCGCCTCGGATTTACCGGCGGGTTGGGTTATAGCTTTGGTGACCTTCAGCTCGATTTGTCATTTTTATACATCCATACAGGTGAGCGTGAGCAGACGGAGGAAATGGCAATAAACGCCGGAACATATAATCCCGATCCAGTTGATGGATCCAGGGACGTAATGCCCGGAACATACCGCCTCAACGCTTTTATTCCCGGCTTCTCCATCGCGTATAAGTTTTAATCTTAAAAAGGAAATCGATGAAAAATTATATAAATAAACTTTTTCCCTTAGTAGCGCTCGCAGTGATAATGATATCCTGCGAACCGGAAATAGAAGTGCCAAAAGCCCAGACAGGAGGGGCGGATTTTAGCAAGTACATTGCTGTGGGAAATTCGCTTACAGCTGGCTACGCCGATAACGGATTATATGCTGAATCGCAGATGACATCCTATCCGGCGCTAATAGCCAATCAGATGAATGAGATTGTCCCTTCTGAATTTATTCAACCTGATGTTCCGGGTAATGGCTCAGGATACCTTTATGTTAGTGCCCTTAATTTGGCAACCAGCACCCCAACTTTTGGTTTTTTCCCAGCCGATGCCAACTGGCTGACGCAGCTCACCGGGCCATTCAATAACCTGGGTGTTCCGGGTATCAGAGTGAAGGATATCACAGTCCCGGGTTATGGTGCCAGCCCATCGGCAGGAAATCCCTATTTCTACCGGATGCTTGGCGGAAAAGCGGCAACAACCTCTTATTTACAAATGGTTCAGGAAAGCGCACCAACGTTCTTTTCCTGCTGGCTGGGAAATAATGATGTATTGGGTTATGCAACTTCTGGCGGTGCAGCAGGTATTGCAGGAGCTCCGGTTACAGGGCTTGGCGGCCTGACAAATCCAAATACTGAATTTAAACCATCGTACGATGCGTTGATGGCCGCACTTACTTCGGGAGGAGCAAAAGGCGTTTTGGCCACGATTCCAGATATTACCTCCATTCCGTTTTTCACTACTGTGCCATGGAATGGATTAGCGCTCGATGCTGCCACAGCAGCACTTGCCAATCAGTTTTATGCGGCAGGTATCGACACGGCTATTGAAAGCCAGGTTCAAGCCGCAGTTATTCAGGGAGCCGTTTATCAGCAGGCCTATACCCAGGCCATTACAGGAGGCGCCACAGCCGAACAGGCGGCAGCAGCGGCAGCAGCTTACATAGGATCGCCAGCCGGGCAAACTGCTATCGCACAACTCAATGCCGGCTACGAAGCAGAAGTGCTGCCAGAAGCACAGCAAGATGCCCTGGAAGCAGCAATAGCTCAAAATACCCCAAGCGACCATTACCGGTTTAAAAGCCGCCGGTATTTACCCGGTATTTGCTGCCGGACCAAACGGGTTTGTTATCGAAGTTCCCCAAACGCAGAGCAATCCCCTGGGTATAAGGCAAATGGTCGCAGGTGAATATATATTGCTTACCGCACTCCTCGATGGGCAACTCGGTACAGCATTGCCTACACCAACAGCGCTCTTCCCCAAAGCAGATCAATATATACTTACAGCCCAGGAAGTCGCCAATGTTACTTCCTACACGGAGGATTATAATGACATCATCCGTTCTTATGCCGGTACCGATGTAGCAATTTTCGAAACATCACCTGTGCTGCAGGAAGTAAACCTTGGCATTTGGGCAGACGGTGTAAATGTTGACGGGTCATTTCTGTTAGGCGGCGCTTTTTCATTAGATGCGGTGCACCTTACTCCACGTGGATATGCTATTGTAGCGAACGAAATGATTAAAACGATCAATAGTAAATTTGGCTCGACCATCTCGCCGGTGAATATAAATAATTACCGGGCTGTGATACTGCCATAATTCATCAAATCCCATTAACTTAAAGCCTGGATTTATCCGGGCTTTTTTGTTTTTATGATGCGCATTCTACTATTTACAGGAAAAGGAGGTGTAGGTAAAACGACGGTGGCCGCAGCTACCGCCATCCTTACTGCTGAGAAGGGTTTAAAAACGCTCATTATCAGTACCGATCCTGCGCACAGCCTTTCGGATGCCTTAGGTGTAACGGTAGGTCCCGAGCCTGAAGAAATAGCGCCAAATCTCCATGCCCAGGAGCTCGATGTCTACTATTCGATGCAGAAATACTGGAAGAATATCAGGGAACTGATGCTCACCGTATTTCGATGGCAGGGATTGGAGCAGGTACTCGCTGAGGAAATGTCGGCCCTGCCGGGAATGGAGGAAGCTTCCGCGTTTCTATGGATTGAAAAGTATTACCGCGAAGCAGAATACGACGTAATCATCATCGATAGCGCACCCACGGGCGAAACATTGACGCTACTCACTTTGCCGCAGGTCTCGAAGTGGTGGGCCATGAAAGCATTGCCGTTCCAGCGGTTTGCTATTAGAAATATTGGAAAGGTGGCCCGGGTAGTTTCGGGTATACCGATTGATAAGGGCTATGATGAATTAGAGCAAATCTTTGAAAAGCTCGAAACCATCAGGACCATATTCGCAGATCACGATATCTGCTCTATCCGTATCGTTACGAACCCAGAAAAGATGGTAATAAATGAATCCAAGCGCGCATTCACCTACCTGAACCTTTATGGCTACAATGTGGATGCGGTGATCATAAACAGGATTATCGATGATAAATCTGAAACATCGCTGTTCACCGGATATATGAAGTCACAGGCGCACTATCTGAATGAACTTAGAAGATTGCTTCCGCGGAATGCCCATTTTCAAAGCAAAGCATCTCGGTGAAGAACTTTTCGGACTGGAAAAACTGCGAACTTTTGCAGCCTCTTTGTATGGCGATAGTATTCCTGAAGAGGTTCTTTATAAAGGATCGCCTTACGTACTTGAGGAAACCGGCGATGGATATCTGCTAAAAATCCATCTGCCTTTCATGAAAAGTAAATCTTTTCGGGTCAATAAATACGGTGATGAAATAGCTATCCAGATCGGCAATCGCCGGCACAATCATTTTCTGCCCCGGTTTGTAAATTTTTATCGCCTTACCACCTATGAATATCAGGCCCCCTGGTTGATTCTGACACTGGAGAAATAGCTATTTTCCCAGTATCGACTCGAGGTTGGCAGGGGAGTAGTTTATCGATTTCAGTGTTTTGTTGTCAGCAGTGCGATAGACCTGATAATGTCCATCCTGATGTGTATAGTATGCCTCAACTCCTTTGGACTTTCTGTAATGTTCCACTGTGGCCCTGGCTTCGTCTTCCGAAATGCAGCGCTTGCTCATGTTCGATCGCTGTACTTCATCAAACAGTTCCCTGAATTTTTCACCCAACCCAAACTCAAGCACCGCACCGCTTAGTACATACTGAATGTCGCACAGGGCGTCTGCGATTTCCACAATATCATTGTTTTGAATAGCGGTTTCCAGTTCATGAAGTTCTTCACGGATCAATGCCACGCGTAGGGCACAGCGCTCCTTTGATGGAATGGCAGGTACAGGTAAAATAGGATGCCCGAAGGTTCGGTGAAATTCAGCAACCTGGTTAAGCGCATCGAGTTGTTTCATGAAGTGATAGTTTAGGATAGCAATATTAAAAAAAGATCCTAAAAATGCAGGGCTACTTACATGCTAATCAATGTCGGGCCTCTCTGAACAATATGGATTTATGATGAGAATTGCTTTTCTTTAACGCCTGAAAAACTGTTAAAAACCCATGGTAAGATCGCTTATTTTTATTTGTGTCAATATCGTATTCATCACCATTATTCCATGCTTCGGTCAGTCGCCTGAGGAAGAGATAGAGAACCTTGTTCGCGACTATGGCCAGGCCTATGAAAACCTTACTAAATCAAGGGACAAGGAAAGTGTGCTTCAGTATGTATCAACCGACCTGTTTTCGACCATCATCAAGTCAAACGTGGTAGATAATTTCGGACTGATAAAAAGTACCTACGCCGACTTCGATGCCTACCTTGATCGCCTTTTACTCACGGATGGACTGACCATTCAATATGAAATAATAAAAATTCTGGAGTCACGGGTTCGGGGCAATTCCGGCGTAGTGATTTGCGATGTCGCCGTGAAGGTAGTCTCGCGCGGTGAAGTGTGGAACAGCGGAACGGAGTTTACTACCTTTACGCTTAAAAAATTTCCCGATGGATGGAAAATCCTCAATTTCAATGTGGTATCGCTGGAGGAGGAGCAAAACCGGGGCACCTGTCTCACCGAAGTATTTAAAGGATCGGCGGGAAATTACCTCGTAAAAACCATCGTGCCTGTCGGAGCTACCTACCAGACCAATATCAATAATTTTGTCTTTAACCAGGGGAGTAATATTGTCTTTATAAGTCTTGATGGTGTTAATACGTATTCCTGGAAAAAGGACGGCCCGGTGACAAAATTGGCGCGCAATGGTGAAGGTGAACGGGTGATCGCTTCTGCAGTGAATGAAGACGAGGTAGTTTATAATATCATCAGCCTTGATTTATATCCGACCAATTGTGTGGATTTCAAAGTAAAAAACTGAATGCTCAAAAAGTCGTAAGATTCATTGTGCATCAGATTTTTGAACAGGTAGTTCGGATATATTGAAAAGTATCATCTTAATTTTAGTAGTCGAACAGGACATTTTTAGAAAATCAGTCATTTGAAAAAGTTTCTTCCTGACATTGGTTACACATTGGTATTCGGAATTCTTTCCATCATGCTGGGCGTTGCCCGATTTCCTGTTCCGGGACCCGGGGAAGTATTTTCCGACCTGAGGGAGATTCCACTTTTAATTGCTGTATTTCATATCCAACACCCTGTTTTCCTTATCCTTTTGAGTTTGGTCACCGCTGCATCATCGTTGTTTTACGAGGGGGGATATGTCAGCAGTACTTTTTTCATGCATGCGGGAGGTCTGGTTCTTACCTGGTATTTCTACAAATATTTTATCAAAGGGCAGCATTCGGGAGCCAGAATCAGCATTTACTGGTTCGTCTGGATCGTTCTATATTATGTCGTTTTGGTTATACCTATTATGATTTTCGTGGACATATGGCTAAGGAACGACCAAATGCCATTTGTGGAGACTTACCCCTTAATCCTTTCATCCATCTCTTTTGAAACAATATCCACGTTTATGGTGACACTCTTCTACCTGTTGCAATTGCAAGCCAAACAGGATATAAGGAAGGTAAATATGACCCTGGAAGACAGGATAAATGAGCGAACCAATGAGTTGAACCGGCTCAATGAACAACTGCGGTTTTCTCATGAAGAAATATTGAAGCTGAACGAAAACCTGGAGTATGAAGTAATTGAGAGGACCGCAAAGCTGAGAATTCAACTCGAAAAACTCAACGCCTATGCGTTTGCCAATTCGCACGACGTGAGAGGCCCACTTGCGCGAATGCTTGGACTGTTGCAACTCATTGGCATGGAAACGGAGATTTCGAGGAAGATAGAACTCTTCAGTAAAATCAATGAAGCAGCCCTGGAATTGGACGAGATTATCCGGAAGATGAACCGGATTCTCGAATCAGAAAACCTGATCGATTACAATTAAAAAAGTGCTCTTTTCAAAAAATACACTACACCGGTACAATTAATAATAAACCTTCTTAGTTCTTTTCAAAAAATACAATCCACCGGATCCATCAGAAGATACGGTTTCCGGCCAACCTATTTTGGTTGCCAGTAGCAAGGCAATTGCCAGGTTATATTTCTTCCAGAATCATTTACAGTAAGGTGAGTCTGTGGTTAATCTCCAAGGCCATGGCCTCCTGCCGCAACTCGCCTTTGATAATCCGTACAAAATCCACAATATCTCCCATGTGTTTGCGCAAATCAGCAGCAGAAATGTAGGCATAGATTTTAAACACTTTTTCACCAACTATACCAGATTCATGGCTGTTCCATACGCCTTTTACTTCTTCACAGGTAGCGCCGCCAAAGCGCTTGCCAAGGAAGTCAAGTGTTTTGTCAACAAAAGCGGCTGATTCTGTGGGTGTTCCATCCTGCCTGATGGAGGGGATAAAAATTCCTATCTGGTTGTCGCGATGCAGGCGGTCGGCCAGGTAAGCGGCTGCGCTGTTAAAGGATGTTACTTCGGAATGACCTGAGATATTTTTTGGCAACCGGCTTTTTGGGAGATTTGGATTTAATCGAATCTCAAGGTCGGGTTCATGTTCATTCATTGATTTGTCAGCCGACGTGTTTATCATGATTGACAGCACCTGCGAGGAATTCAGGCGTCCTTCGTTTTTTATGGATTTTTGATGATTTACAACCTCGCTCCACGACGCAACATCCGTCGGGCCGAGTAATATCACCTGATCAGCGCTGTCAAGAGCGGAGCCTGGATTTCTGGCAAATTCATGTTTTAATAAAATCACCAGGTTGTCATAGTGATTCAGCAGATTATCAATAAAAAGCGCCAGTTTCTCCAGGTTGGTTTTGCTTTCGGGCGTGTAGGTATTCAGTATATCAATACCCTTTTCCTGAACCATTCGGCCACCGGAACCAAACGTAATAGCCTCCTGTTGACCCGCGGCTGATATGCCGGGATACTCTGCCAGCACGGTATTGCGTTCATTGAGGTTTTTCAGTTTTATCGCCAGTTGCCGTGAAAGTGCAGCGGCATCGGATATCCCGAATCTGTCGATGATAAAAATCACTTTTTTCTCCCGGCCACCCTGGGTCAGACGCTTGTTGGATTCCGTGAGGTAGTGCCCGAGCAGCTTGGCCAGTTCTATGGTGATAGACGGATGCTCATGCAGTATGCGTATGAACGATTCTCTCTCGATAGACAGCACTTCCACCTCCGTGAGCGCCTGAACGGTAGCCGATCGCGGCTTGTTTTCCAAAATGCCCAATTCACCAAAGGTATTGCCCGGAAGCAGGTAGGCGAGTATTTTATCGGGATGACCGGCAGCTCACCTTTTTGATTTTTACAATGCCCTGGATGATGATAAATAACCGGTCGCCGGGATCACCTTCCGCAACGATTATTTCTTCACTGTCATACCGTATAAAATCCGTTTGATGCACCACTTGGGCAAGCTGCTCTTCATGGAGATGCTTAAAAATTGCAGCGCCTTTCAGGCCCGCGAGTATTTTAGACTCGTCGCGTGTCATCCGGATTGTTAACTGTATTTGAATTTAGCCGATAAAAAATCCTTCATGGTTTGTTCTGCGAACTGCCATTTGTCAATCTCATATTAATGGCGTTCAGAAGCTGGATGTAATCCTGGTTTTGTGGTGAAACTTTCAACAATCGGCTGGCTGTAACTTTTGCCTCTTTGAGTCTATTTTGGTTAAAGTACAACGACGTCAGCGCGTAGAGGTTGGCTTCGGATACCTGGTTGATTTTTAATCCTTCGGTAAACGCTTTTTCTGCCTCCTCATTTCTCCCGAGTTGCTGAAGCACCAGCCCGTAATTGTAGAAAATTCGGTCGTTGTTATGAGCCATTTCGCTGGCGGTCTTGAGATAAGTTGAAGCCCTTTCCATATTGCCTTGCTCAGCCAGCAGTAATCCGACCGAATAATACGCTGGGGAGAACAGAGGTTCCTGTTCGATCACTTTAAGAAACATTTTTTCCGCATCAGCGAACCTACTTTGGCCATAGTAAATATTTGCCAGGTTCATACGGGCAGTGTTAAAGCGGTTATCAAGATCAATGGCCTTCAGGTATGCCTGCTCCGCAAGCGGCTGGTTGCCGGTGCGCTCGTAATAGCGTGCAATTTCCATCTGGCCGGCAGGAAAGTCGGCGCGAAGTTGCAGTCCGGCCCAATAATCCCCAAACACATTATCAAAGTTCGTCTGATCCGCAGTGCTGAGGGAGTTGCGCGGCGCATCGATCAACGAACCCAGCGCAGCCACCCGAACTGAAAGTTTCTCGTCCGTAAGCAATGGAGCCAGTTGGGTGGTTTTAGCCGCCACCGGGAATGGCTCAAGAGCCTTGGCGGAATAATTCCTCACGATAGGGTCCTGGTCCTGCAGCATTTTTACAATGGCGTTGTATGCATCTGTGGTGGCGATATCACCCAGGTACATGATGGCTGTACTCCGCGCCAGAGCCGGCTGACTTGTATCTGCTGCAACGCTAACCAACGCAGGTACTGCATCTGAAGTACGATTTCTTCCGGGAGCCAGGGCATCAGAAAAGTGCTTCACCCTGTTGGGGCCATACCATTTCACTACAGCCTCGGCTGACCATTTGGCGGTTTTATCACCATGGCAGGCAGCGTCGTTGCAGGTGTTTGGCACCCCGTATTTATCGCTCAGATCAGGTCGGGGAACCCGGAAACTGTGATCCCGGCGAAAGTCGTTACCCATATATGTCCGACCAGGCATATGGCAACTGATACACTGCGCGGCAGGCGTTTCTATCTTATGGAAATGATGTGTTTTCGAGTCATACTTGTCGGGCACATGGCACTGAAGGCAAAGCTTATTGCCATCTAATTTCAGCTTGAGCGAATGGCTGTTGTGGCAGTCGCTGCACTTTATACCACGTGCATACATTTTACTCTGGGTAAACGAACCATAGACATATACTTCACCCAGGATCTGACCATCGGCAAAATACTGATCGTCACGGAGCCAATCAGGAGTATAGTGATCCAGGTAAGTACCCTCATGATCATAAAAGCCGGTGTGTTGAGTGCGGAGCGAATGACACCGCGCGCACTGATCCACGAGTTGTCGCGACGCTGTGGCTTTACCCATGTAGAGCTTTCCGATGTTGGTTGGTTTCACAGCTGCGTTTTTGTATTCTTCCGATTCGGTAATTCGCACGTGTTCCTGACCTGGTCCATGGCACGATTCGCAGCTCACATCGATGATGGAGTATGTGGTGTTATAGGTGTTTTTACCCGGGGCAAAGTTTTTTCTGACCAATGTGCTATGGCAATCGCTGCACATCATGTTCCAGTTCAATCCGCCCTTTGTCCAGTGAATAAATTCATCCAGTTCCACCTGGGTGTCAGGGTACAAATCGAACCATACTTTCTTTTCGGTATCCCAAGCCGTTCGCAGACATTGCAGTCGTCCGCCCGGAAATTGAACCATGTATTGTTGCAGCGGCCTTATACCAAATGTGTAAAGTACTTCGAAATCCTGATACTGTCCATCCGGCCCTTGCGTGTTGACGAAAAATCGGTTGTTTTCCATGAAAAACCGGGAGCTTACACCATCGCTGGTGAATACGGTATCAAAATTCGCGAGCACTGAGGCAGAGTCAGCCTTCATCATGGCACGGTCGTGATCCGATCCCAGCCAATCAGAATATTCTTTTTCATGGCAACTCTGACACCGCTCACTACCTGTGTATTGGCTATATAAGGTCCCGTATTTTGTATTTCTTTCATTGAATGGTTGCACTGCAATCGCTGATTCCTTTTTCTCGCTTTCACAACCGGCGTAAAGCAGAGCTGATAGGAGGATTATTGCTAAACCTTTCCATGGACAATTGTGAATATTTTTATATGGTGTTTTCAACTTTCTGAATTATGATGGAATAGCCTGATGTCAAAAGCAAAAAAATAGCGCTTTAGAAATATTTGAATCGAAGATATAGTAATTTCATTTCCTGATATACCATAAATCCCAAAAACTCATGAATGAATTTAACAGAAGAAAATTTTTAGCAACATCGGGCCTTGCTGCCGTAGCGCTGACGACGTGGAACACTCCTGCACAATCAGCGAATACCAAGGCTGCCACTCTCAAGCTTGGTCTGGCTTCTTACTCCTTGCGAAAGTTTTCACAATCGGACACCATACTTATGGCCAAGCGTGCCGGCCTTACTGAAATGTGTTTTAAAAGCATGCATTTACCATTGGACGCACCGGTCGCAGAATTGCAGTCGGCTCCGAAAAAACTCACCGATGCCGGAATGACATTGTACGCAGGTGGTGTAATCTACATGAAGTCCAAAGCGGAAGTCGATCAG
The DNA here is from genome assembly GCA_034523095.1 of Cyclobacteriaceae bacterium. GTDB lineage: Bacteria > Bacteroidota > Bacteroidia > Cytophagales > Cyclobacteriaceae > JAAUQL01. The sequence goes on from JAXHKU010000001.1 coordinate 126,730, forward strand.
GCATTCACTTATGCAAAAAATGCCGGAATGCCCATGATCATTGGCGTTCCCAATCATGATCTGCTGGAATACACGAATGAGAAAATTAAGCAAACCGGAATAAAAGTGGCTATTCACAACCATGGTCCCGGCGATGATATGTATCCCAGTCCGGATAGTATTTATGAAAAAATTAAAAGCCTGGATCCCCGATTCGGCTTGTGTATGGACATTGGGCACACGCAGCGCATCGGTGTTGATCCTGCAAAAGCCGCCGAAAAATACTTCGACCGCCTTCTTGATATTCACATCAAGGACGTCACGAGTTCTACTGCGGAGGGCGATACAGTTGAAATCGGCCGTGGCGTCATTGACATTCCCGCATTCCTCAAGGTATTAATTACCAAAGGATACAAGGGTGTTGTTGCTTTTGAATATGAAAAAGATGAAGACGATCCAATGCCGGGCCTTTGTGAGTCGGTTGGTTATGTGAAGGGATGTTTGAGGATGCTGGGGAAGGATTGAGGAGATTGAAGAGATTGAAAAAGATTGAATGAAAGAGATTGAATTGAGATTGATAAAATAGATACACTGAAAATGATGAAAAATAAAGATAATACCCGACGTTTGTTTCTGAAGAAGTCGGCTGTGGTCGCTGGCGCTATCACTGTTGGCGCTAATCTTGCACTTTCTGCTGCGCCAAAACCTATGGCGAATAAACTTCCGAAATGGAAAGGCTTTAACCTTCTCGATTTCTTTTCACCAAACCCCGGTGAATCCCGTGATGGAACTCAGGAGGAATACCTGAAATGGATGGCTGATTGGGGCTTCGACTTTGTGCGCATTCCGATGGCATATCCGTCATACCTGAAATTTGACCGTTCCAAAAACATAACGCCGGACCAGATCCGCAATATCGATCCAAGTCAAACGGATAAAATTGAAAACCTCGTTTCACTTGCGCACAAATACAACATGCACGTCAGCCTGAATTTGCACCGGGCTCCTGGGTTTTGCGTAAATGCAGGATTCCATGAACCATACAACCTCTGGCAACATGAAGCAGCTCAGGAGGATTTTTATTTCCACTGGAATTTTTGGGCAAACAGGTATAAGAATGTTTCGCGACAAAAGATAAGTTTCGACCTGGTCAATGAACCTTGTACGCGTGAAGACATGAATGATCAGCACTCTCAGCGTGGCCCGATCCCGGGAGAGCTGTACCGCAAGGTGGCCCAAGGCGCTGCGAAGGCCATCAGGAAAGAAAACCCCGACCACCTAATCATTGCCGATGGCAACAATGTTGGCAGGGATGTCATTCCCGAGATTGCCGATCTGGATATTGGCCAGAGCTGCCGCGGCTATAATCCCGCCATCATTTCACACTACAAAGCGCCCTGGGTTTATAAAGAAACTGAAAACCTGCCGGTGCCAAAGTGGCCGGGTCAGGTTGGCGATGAATATTTGAGCAAGGCCATGCTGGAGGAGATGTACAAGCCATGGATCGAATGGATGCATAAGGGAGTTGGCGTGCACTGCGGCGAATGTGGCTGCTGGAACAAGACTCCGCATGACGTCTTTCTCGCCTGGTTTACCGATGTGCTGGGCATTCTTTCAGATAATGGAATTGGCTTTGCACTCTGGGAATTCCGCGGAAGTTTTGGCATCATCGATTCCGGACGGGAAGATATTCAGTATGAAGATTGGCACGGCCACAAACTCGACCGGAAATTGCTCAATATGCTCATGAAGGTTTAAAGGGTGATGGGTTATTAATTATGGGTGATGAGTTCAATCTCCATCAATCTGGATGGGTGATGAGTAAGGATGAGACAGAGCTCGTCATTAATAAGTGAATCAGCATGATGGATGATGGTTAGGTTTTTTAATTTCATCTTCCATCTCCTCATCTATCAACCGATGAGTGATGAGTCAGAATCGAAACTAACACGAACAACCGAACCACCTTTCCGCTTCTCCGCATCCCCTTTTCCCATCGAACCACTGAACTATTGAACCACTGAACTACAACCCCACTGCTATCATTTCAGCAGCGCGGGCAGCCTGCTCCTGAGTGCCGAGGACATAGACAATATCGCCTTCGCGGAGTTTTTCCGACGGGCCCGGATGGTCTATTATGGTATCTTGTCTGTTAATTGCCACGATGGTGACGCCGAATACTTTTCTGAAATTCACCTCGGCCAGTGAGCTGCCAATTATCATGCAGTCATGATCGATTTTTAAAGCCAATACTTCGATATTTGGAATTTCAGGCATGAAGGTGTCCGGCAACCTCTCTCTGTCGCGGAAGATCCCATAATTATCTTCCCTTATACTTTCGATAGTTTGCAGAATATCTTTACGGGGCACCAGGTATTTGGTCAGCACACGTTCAAACAAGTTGATTGATGTTTCAAACTCCTCGGGTATAACATGGTCAGCACCAAGTCTATAAATATCCTGAATATCATAGATCTGGCGAGAGCGCACAATGATAACAGCATGTTTATTGAGTTGGCGCACGCGCTCGGTGACCGTCATGGCCGTGATCGGGTCACCAATTGAAATCACCACGACGCGCGCCGTATCAATATGGGCTTTTCTTAGAATAGGGATATTGATAGCGTCCCCGTAAATTACCGTTTCGCCCTTCTGCTGCTTCGCCCGCACGATGGCAGGGTCAAAGATGATGGAAATATAGGGAAGGTTCATTCGCTTCGCCATCACGGAAATATTCAGAGCGCGTGAATCCTTTCCAATGAGCACGAGGTGATCTTTCAATTCGGGAATATCAATTTGCTGCAAAGGGAATATCCCCTCGACGAGGAATTTGGGTATTGGAAGTTTTAAAATCAAGCCGGAAATACTTTCACCAAGATGAATGAGAAATGGTGAAATAGCCATGGTAATAATGGCGGTTGATAGAAACAACTGAAAATAAAATGGCGAAATGAGGGTATAATCAAGACCAAGCTGTGCAAGGATGAACGAAAATTCTCCAACCTGGCTTATTGCCAATCCAACAAGTATAGTGCCTTTCAAGGTATGGCCGAGTATGAAAGCGCAAAACATTCCAATCACCATTTTCACCAATACCACTACGATAACGCTCGCCACCACCAGCCAGAAATGTTCAACAACAAAGGAAAGGTTGAGCAGCATCCCTATCGATACAAAGAAGAAGCTGGTAAAGGTGTCCTTGAACGGCGCGATATTGCCAAAAGTATTGTGGCTGTAAGCCGAGTCTGAAATCATGAGTCCTCCTAAAAATGCTCCAAATGCCAGCGACATGCCCAGCGAAGAAGTGAGCAGGGCAACTGAAAAACAAATGAGCAGCACACTCATAAAAAACAATTCATGATTTCGTGTGAGGGCAACGGTGTGAAGCAACTTTGGCATGATCCATCGGTTTCCGACAAAAACCAAACCCACAATGAATACGGTCTTAACGGCAAGCAGTAGCAGGTCTCCACCAATACTTTCGCTGCTGCCAGCCAGCAAAGGCACGAACAATAAAAGTGGTACCAGCACAATATCCTGAAATATCAATATACCGAGGACAGTTCTGCCATAATTGCTGCTGAGTTCGGAGCGTTCCTGGAGTATTTTTAATACCACCGCAGTGCTGCTTAGGGCCGTAATGAGCCCGGCAAAAAGGGAGGTTCCCCAGGAAAGATCCATAAGATGGACGATCAGCATCACCACTGCTGTCGTGGCCACTAATTGAAGCAGCCCGCCCCAGAAAACGATACGACGGATTTTTAATAAATGATTAAGCGAGAATTCCAGGCCAATGGTGAACAATAATAAAATGATGCCGATCTCAGCCATGAGCTCAATGTCCTTGGGCACGTGAATCACCGCAAGGGCATACGGACCTGCAACGACACCGGTGATCAGGTATCCGATGATCGTCGGAATTTTGAATCGGGTAAAGATGTAATTTACCAGCGTGGAGAGCGCAAAAATGATGACAATATCTTGTAGAATGTTCAGATCCATGCAGGGTCGATTATGAAAGAGTACTTTTAATGAATATCGAAAATATATTTGAATTTAGCCGCAATACCAAATTGATGTAATCAATTGGATTCTCCTAACGTTTTCAAAAGGGCAGACTCTTTCCACTTAAAAAAAAATTGACATAAATTCCATAACGTATTGCATCATTTATGCTAATGACCGTAATTCCCGCTTGGAAACAAATAACTTTTTCCATTAACTATTAACTTCTATTAACATGAGTATGATGAAAGAATTCAAAGAGTTTGCCATGAAGGGCAATCTCATTGACATGGCAATTGCATTTGTGATGGGTGCTGCCTTCGGCAAAATGGTCACCGCGTTTATCGATGGCATGGTAATGCCTCTGGTAGGAAAACTTACCGCCGGGGTAGACTTTAAGTCGTTGAAGCTTGTAATCAGTGATGCCGTGATGGATGCTTCTGGCACTGTGGTAACGGCTGAAACAGCGATCCGTTATGGTGAGTTTATCACGGTTTTAATTGATTTCACACTTGTGGCATTTGTTATGTTCATGATCATAAAATCAGTTAACAAGCTGAAAAGGAAAGAAGAAGCAGCGCCCGTAGCGCCTCCGCCACCAAGCGAAGATGTGAAATTGCTTACCGAAATCCGCGATTTACTCAAGAAGTAGGAATCGCCCAGCCTGGTTCGAGGCGACTCGAACCAGTTTTTTTTACCATGCCTCAGTGCATTTTTGCCGTACGTCTTCAGAATAATAAAGTACCAATCGATCCGGCTGGAAAGAATTAACCAAATTGTGAGCCGAGGCTCAATCGATTGACTCAATCTGTTCGTAGATTTTTTTCCCCTGCTCGTCCAGTCCATTAAATATAGGCCCGGCAGCTCTTTCGCGAAATGCTTTCTGGTCTACCTCCACGAATGTCATTCCTTTGCCTTCCAGTTGTTTTTGAAAACCAGCCTCTTTTTCAAGAAATAGCTTGTGCTCGTACACCTGCATATCTGACGCCGCCTGTAAAAAGATAGCCCTGTATTTTTCAGGCAATCGCTGCAATTGTTTTTCGCCAATCACTACATACACCCAACTTATTACATGGCCGGTGAGGTTCACATATTTCTGCACTTCCTGGAAATTGGAACTGGCGATCATTGCCAGCGGGTTTTCCTGGCCATCGATAGCGCCTTGCTGCAATGCCGTGAAAACTTCTGAAAGTGACATAGGTGTAGGTTTCGCGCCAAGTGCCTGCCAGGCTGTTACATAAGACGGAACGTTCGGAATACGAATCATGAGTCCTTTCAACTCGTCAGGGTGTTGTATGGGGCGGTTGGTTGTCAGATGCCTGGGCCCACGCTGAAAATAGCAGATGGGACGCAATCCGGTTGTTTGCAATATTTCCGATTCCATCCTTTTACCAACTTCGCCCTCAGCAACCGCTTTCATATGAATGGTGTCGCGAAGCAGAAAGGGCATATCGGTAAATGCAGCCATATATGTCCAGTTTTGCAGGGTGCCGCCAGTGATTGTCATGTCCGTAATGCCGGCCATAATACTCCTGATCATTTCGGTTTCCTTACCCAACTGTTCATTGGCAAATACCGTCACACGCACACGACCCTCCGTCCGGAGGTTGAGGAGTGAATCAAAATATACTGCAGCACGATGCCAGGTATGGTCCTCATTGGCAGGATGCCCCAGCTTAAACGTGTATATATCTTCTTTGTCTGACGAACATGAGAGCATCACAATAAGTAGCGCAAAAGTCAATGCCTGTAAAAGCCGTTTAAAAAGCATTGATTTCCCATAACGGTTATACATCTGAATTGATTTAGATGAGATGTGTTATGAACCCGATTTAATGAATATTCTGCTTCCCTCCAATTCAAGAGGTTATGCCAGCGGGTTGGTTTGGCTTGATAGCTTTTTGTCGTTCGTGCTAATGTAGTTCACTGCCTTATGGATCATTTCCACATGGATCGTATCTGTTTTACCGACGAGCTCACCATCCAGTTGGAGCATTTTCGGTTCCGGGAGATGAATCACCGCTTCCTTTCCCTGATACACTTCGAAATAGCCCTCCAGTGCGTCAAAGGCCAGTTCTGTGAAGGCAGTTAATCCGAGGTTAATGATTCCCTGGAGGTCATTTTGTTTAGTAATTACGATTTCAAAAAAACCATCAAATGGATTGCCGCCCGGGTTTATGATAGCGCCTGTACCATACATTCGTGTGTTGGCGATGATGACGGCGAAGGCCCTGTGACTGTGTTTTCTGCCATTTATTTCAATCGTAGCTCTGAAAGATGGCGCGTTTTTCAAGGCTTCCACCAGGTGTTTGGCGTAGGCGAGCCAACCGCGCCGTTCTTCGCGGGCAAACTTCTCCACAATCGACGCGTTAATGCCGACGTCGCCAAGGTGCAGAGAATAGTGCTGCTTGTTGATAAGCAGTATGTCGAGAGGTGTTATGATATTCGAAGAAATAATATCCTGAAATGCCAGCATTGGATCATTGGGCACGCCGAGTTCCTTGGCCATCCCATTGGCTGAGCCCATCGGCACAATGCCAAAGGGAATATTTGTTTTCAAAAGCACCTTTGCCGTGAGTTGCGTGGTGCCATCCCCGCCCGCTGAAACAACTCTGTCGGGTTTTACAGAATCAATAATAGCACGAAGCGAATCGGCGTCGTTTTGTCCGGTGGTGAAATAGGTTTCCATACCGAGGCCGTATTTTTCGCACATCAGCGAGGCCTGATCCAGGAAGTTTTGCTTTTCTCTGCTTCCTGCAATCGGATTCACAACAAACAATAGTCGCATATGGAAATTTACTGATTTTATTTCTGATTTGTATAGAATCTATGTGCAGGAAGTAGCATATTACAAAGTAAAAAGGGCTGGAGTAGGGGCAATTTCGTCGGAGCGGCCGCTCTTTATTGATATGTTTTATTCAAACTGAAATATGGATTTTATTCTCATCACCGGCGTGAGTACCGGTATTGGTTATTCACTGGCTAAAAAGTTCCACGCTGAAGGCTACGCAGTAATCGGCAGTGTAAGAAGTGTTAAGGATGCCGAAAAACTAGTGCTGGATTTTGGGCAAAATTTTCATCCACTTGTCTTTGATGTCACCGATGAGGAGGCTATTGCTGCTGCTGTACTTGAAGTAGAAAGGCTTCTGAAGGGTGGCGTACTGGCGGGTCTTATCAACAATTCGGGTATCGCTGTAGGAGGCCCGGTGATGCACCTTCCGTTGAGCGAATTCAGGCGGCAATTCGATGTGAATGTCTTTGGATTAATTGCCGTCACAAAAGCATTTTTACCTATGCTGGGCGCCAGGCCTGAGTTTCACGGACGGGCTGGGAAAATAATAAATATCAGCTCCGTTTCAGGCAAGGTAGGGTTCCCGTTTATCGCGCCCTATTGTGCTTCCAAATTTGCCTTGGAGGGGTTTTCACAATCGCTGCGACGTGAGTTGCTACTGTATGGGATAGACGTGATCTCCATAGGACCAGGGCCGGTAAAAACACCCATCTGGGGAAAGACGGAAGAAACTCCGGAGGAAGTGCTCCGGTCGGTCTACGGCCCATCCATAAGCAGATTCCGGGAATTTATGAAAAAGAGCGCTGAAGCCGGTCTGGATCCGGACGACCTGGCGAATCGAATTTTTCGGGTGTTTCAGAAAAAAAATCCGCGAACAAATTATCTGTTCATGAACAAAAAATTTTTCAACTATATCGTGCCCGAGTATTTCATGACATCACGAATGATGGATAACATGCTGAAGAAAATGCTTTTCAGGTAGTAACGCCAGCAACTGTTTTTTTTGCAGTGTCGGAGTCTTATTGAAAATATGGCAACGGTAATCAGCTATTCACAGAAATCTTTTATTTCTTTGCGAAAATTTTTGCATTACATATTGTACGTGAATGACTTTGTTGAAAGTATAAATAATTACCCAGATGAGTGCCACAGAGAATACGCCGGCGATTGAAAACGGTAAAAATCCATCACTTAATTTTATCGAGTTAATGATCGAGAAGGATCTGCAGGAGGGTAAGCTTCAGCAGATCATCACGCGTTTTCCTCCGGAGCCCAACGGTCACCTGCATATCGGCCATGCCAAAGCCATAAGCCTGGACTTCGGGCTGGCGCAAAAATACAACGGTAAATGCAACCTGCGCTTCGACGATACAAATCCTGTTACTGAGGAGGACGAATACGTACAGGCCATAAAAGCAGATATCGCCTGGCTTGGATTCAAGTGGGACAACGAATTTTACGCGTCCGACTATTTTGACCAACTCTACGACTGGGCCATTAAACTGATTAAAAAAGGCAAAGCGTATGTCGATGATTTTTCTGCTGATCAAATTGCCGCGACGAAGGGCACGCCAACTCAGGCAGGCGTAGAAAGCCCGCATCGCAACCGCAGCGTGGAAGAGAATCTGCGTTTGCTGGAAGGAATGAAAAACGGTGAATATGACGAAGGTGCGCGGGTGCTGCGCGCCAAGATCGACATGGCTTCACCTAATATGCACATGCGCGACCCGGTGATGTACCGCATCAAAAAGGCCACACACCACCGGACCGGCGACAAGTGGTGCATCTATCCCATGTACGACTATGCGCATGGACAATCCGATTATATCGAAGGGATTACCAATTCCCTCTGTACCCTGGAGTTTGAGGTACACCGGCCGCTTTATGACTGGTTTCTTGATCAAATTCTTGACGATCCCAAAGGCTATAGACCGCGGCAAACAGAATTTGCAAGACTCAATGTGAATTACACCATCATGAGCAAGCGGAAAATGCTGCAATTGGTGGAGGGCGGCTATGTGAGAGGATGGGATGATCCGCGCATGCCGACCATTTCCGGCATGCGACGACGTGGTTATACTCCAAAAGCCATCCGGAATTTTGCTGAGAAAGTGGGAATCGCCAAGCGTAATAACATCATCGACATAGCGCTACTGGAGCACAGCGTCCGCGAAGACCTGAATATCATATCGAAGCGGGTGTTTGCCGTCATGGATCCCATTAAGGTTGTGATCACGAACTATCCGGAAGGAAAAGTGGAGGAAATGCAGGCCGTGAATAATCCCGAAGATCCAGAGGGTGGCAAGCGACCATTGAATTTCAGCCGAGAACTATACCTTGACCGGGATGATTTTATGGAAAATCCACCAAAGGGATTTTTCCGGCTTGGCCCCGGAGGCATGGTAAGGTTGAAATATGCCTTCATAATTAAATGCAACGGATTCACCAAAGACGACACTGGAAAAGTAACAGAATTGCAATGCGAATACATCCCTGAATCGCGCAGTGGATCCGATACCAGCGGCATCAAAGTGAAGGGTACTATACACTGGCTTTCTGCAAAACATGCCGTAGAAGCAGAAATCAGGATGTACGATCGACTGTTCAACGATGAAGACCCGGCAGGCCATAAGGATAAAGATTTTCTGGAATTCCTGAACCCAGATTCGCTAAAGATTTCAAAGACTTTTGTTGAGGAAAGTCTCCTGGATGCCAGCCCATTGGATCACTTTCAGTTTGAACGCAAGGGATATTTCAATGCAGATGTTGATTTCACAAGGGAGAAACCCGTCTTTAATCTCACCGTGCCGCTGCGCGATACCTGGGCGAAAGTGGCTGCGAAAAACGAGTAGCGATTGATAGGAGATTGAGTGAGATTGATATGAGATTGAATTGAGAACACTAGAACAATCGAATATAGAATAGCGAATTTGGCGGAGATCAAATCCGTGAAATCCATCAATCCGCGTCAATCCGTGATTCAGACAGGAGCGGGAGTATTACTCGCCCAGGAATTTTTTCACACTCTCAGCCATGGGTATGCCGGCGCGCAATTTCTTATCCGGAACCGGGGTTTCACGAACTACTTTGAACGGGAGCACTCCGGCCCAGATATCGAGGTCATAGTCTTCTTCGTCATCTACCGGATCGCCGGTACGTACTTTCGCGGAGCCTTCATCAATGGTGATTTTTAGAACCGAAGTCGCTTTCAATTCTTTGTCATTCGGTTCACGGACCTCACCCCATCGGCCGGGAATCAGGTGATCTGAAATAGCCTTTAATGCCATGGATTTTTCATGGAAATCTACAAGCGTTGCCGTACCAAACAGCACCACCGACCGGTAGTTCATCGAATGGTGAAACGCCGAACGAGCCAAAACGAGCCCGTCCACGTGGGCCACACTCAGTGCGATATCTATTCCTTTGGAGAGCTCAGTGATCAATCGGCTCACCGTGGCGCCATGGATATAAAGCACATTTCCAGACCGGCCATAGATGGTAGGGATTACTACCGGTTTGCCATGATGGATGAATCCGACATGGCATATTTGTCCTGCATCCAGAATAGCATTTATAGTCGCTTCGTCGTAGTGTGCACGCTTCGGGACTCGTTTTACTTTGGATCGGTTGGACTTTTGCATGGCTGTTTCATTTTTCGATTTCGAAAATAGTGTTTTATCCACCAACCAAGGCTGTCCCGCAGAATTTTTATGATAAATTAACTTTTCTCCAATGCATAATTCCATGCAAACCATTTCTTTTGCATCATCTGGTTTTTAAACACATTATTTACAATGAAAAAACTCACCTCACTTTTTTTGCTCGTGCTTGTTGCCACGCAACTTTTTGGCTGGGGGCAAACCGGTCACCGTGTCATCGGGCAGATTGCAGAGAATCACATGTCGCGCCAGGCAAAGAAGCGGATCTCGGCCATTCTCGACGGACAGTCGCTTTCTATGGTCGGCAATTTTATGGACGAAATCAAGTCGGAGCCAAAGTACGATTCGCTGGGCCCCTGGCATTATTGCACTATTCATGATGGACAGAAATACCCGGGAGCGCCTCATGAAGGCGATGTGATTCAGGCAATTCAAAAGTATATTGAGATGTTGAAAAAGGGTGGATTGTCCAGAGCCGATGAAGCATTTACCCTAAAATGCCTCGTTCATCTGATCGGCGATATTCACCAGCCGCTTCATGTTGGCAAAGAAGGTGACCGCGGAGGCAATGATGTGAAGGTGACGTATTTTGGCGATAACACTAATCTGCATTCGGTATGGGATTCTGGCATTATCGAAGGACAAAAACTGAGCTATACTGAGTACGTCGCATGGATCGACAAAGCCGAAGAATCCCACGTAAATTCATGGAAAAATGACGGACTTATGGTTTGGGTTGATGAATCAATCGCCCTGAGGCCGCAGGTTTATAACCTTCCTGAGAATAAAAAGATCGGTTACAGGTACAATTATGATAACATCAGCAATGTAAATCAGCGCTTGTTGCAGGGCGGAATAAGACTCGCGGCAGTGCTTGAGGAAATATATGGATAGTGAGCAGATGTGTCGTTCACCGGTAAAAACAAAAAAGGCCACCGGATGTTCCAGTGGCCTTTTTGTATAATTTATCTGAATAATACTATTCGACTTTCTTGAATTCGATGTCCACATCAATAAGTGAAACATAATCATCTGGAATGCCGGCGATGATCGCATCTCTGCCAGGAGTGCCGACCGGGATCATTCCGGAAACCAAATCTTTCGTTAGCGGAAAATTTGTTATAGAACCAGCGACGATGTCAGTATCGAGATCTGTAGTCACGTCCTGTATTTTCAATTGAAGCGCTGCGGGGAGTGGAGGAGAAGCCATGTTGAGGTCAAGGCTCTTGTCGGCATCTTTGTATTCCCAGGTACCTGCATCCAACTCATTCGTTTCGGTGAGGCAATGGAAAAACAACTTATTGTTACTCTTTAATTCCACAGCGCCATTGGCAGGATTAGTACAAGGAGCATTAGCCAGCAGTCCGCCTGCCATCTGCGCTGTTATATCCGAACCGGCGGGTATTGTTATAGGCACACCGGGCACAGTGAGTGCTGTTTGAAGAATGGCTTTATTGAAAGTATAAACTCCCGGCCATACCCAGGTTTCAGGATCTGGTTCATCATCACCATTATCACAACTGAAAACGAAGCCTAGCGAAAGGATTAGTGCTACCCCCAAAATCCTTCTAAAGGTGGCATTGATTACATTTAATTTTAGTGTCATTGATTTAGTTTTTGGTTTCAAGTTGAAGCAAAGATTCAATGTTTTTTTCGACATTTCAAATTCAGACCTTTCATTTTAACGATTAGGCTATGAGTTTAAATGGTTTTAAAGTGTATTTTTGGGGTCGAAAAATGAATCGAAAATGACAAAAAAGTACCTCGCATCCGCTGTTACGGCCTTTTTGCTTGGCATAGGAACAATATTCGCCCAGGAATCAATAACACTTAAGGGCAAAGTCCTGGAGAAGGACAGCGACGAACCACTCACCGGTGTAAATATCACGATTAAGGACCGTCTGATTGGAACAATTTCTGACACTGAGGGAAATTTCACCCTAACCACCAAAACGCCTTTGCCGTTTATACTGGTTTTTTCCATTGTTGGATTTGAGTTAATCGAGCAACAGGTCACCAGGCCGGTTCAGAATCTGGAAATACAACTGAAGGAGCAGACCCTTATAGGTCAGGAAGTTGTGGTTTCAGCATCACGCGTGGAAGAGAATATCATCCAGTCGCCGGTAAGTATAGAAAAGCTTGGACTGCTGGAAATTCAGCAAAATTCAACAGCCAATTTTTATGATGGCCTTTATCAGCTCAAGGGTGTGGATATGAATGTAAACAGTCTCACCTTCCGGTTTCCGAATACCCGTGGGTTCAGTGGTGAGGCGAATTACCGAATGAATCAGTTGGTAGATGGAATTGAAAATGTATCACCGGGACTTAGCTTCGCAGCCGGCAATATGTTTGGATTGTCCGAACTCGATGTGGAAAGCGTTGAACTACTGATTGGCGCTTCGTCGGCGCTCTACGGCCCGGGCGGCATGAACGGCACACTGTTAATGACCAGCAAGAATCCATTCGAATACCAGGGCCTGAGTGCAACACTTCAGACAGGCGTGATGCATGTCGGCGCTGATTATGATCAGGGAGTGTCGCCAATGATTGATGCCAGTTTCCGCTATGCAAAGGTTGTGAATGAAAAGTTTGCATTTAAAATTACCGGAAGTTACCTCACCGCCACCGATTGGCACGCGTCTGACTTTCGCGATCGTACCGACCTGAACGATCCTTCTCTGACTCGTGAATCAAATCCCGGATACGACGGTGTCAATGTCTATGGCGATGATATCATAGTACCCGTAAACCTCAAAGAAGTTGCCCCCGGTGTGGCAGCCGCTATCGCGGAAACCCAGGGCATAGCGCCGGGAACGCCTGAGTACGACGCACTTTATAACAACGTGGTATCCAAATTTCCTGACCAGGTTATCTCCCGTACCGGCTGGAATGAAAAGTACATGGCTGATTACAACACCACCAACTTCAAGACCAGCGCAGCGCTGCATTACCGCATCCATGAAAAACTGGAAGCCACGCTTCAGGGGAGTTACAACAACGGCACCAGTCTGTACACGTCTACCAACAGGTTTGCCATCCGCGATTTTGACATCGGGTTTGGAAAACTGGAAATAAAAAGCCCTGACTTTTTTGTAAGATCCTATGCTATACTGGAAGAGACTGGCGAGTCTTTTGATGTGGGTGGCGCAGGTCTTCGAATGAACGAAGCATGGAAACCCAGCCAGGATTGGTACGCAGATTATATTGGGTCTTTTGCACAATCCGTCCTGCTCGGCGGTGCCGAAGATGATGCCCATGAATTTGCCCGAATGGTGGCCGATAACAGGGATAAGTTCGGAAATGTTTTTACTGCGGGTAAGCCGGCGTTGCCACTTCCCGGCACCGACGAGTTTAACACCCTTTTGGATGATATCAGCACTACCTCTGTTACGGAAGGTGGAACTAAGGTAATAGACCAAAGTAAGCTCTGGCATATAGAAGGAATGTACGATTTTTCCAGGGCGTTGAAGTTAGTTGATCTGATCGTCGGGGCAAGCTACCGTATTTTCTGGGTTGACAGTCGCGGTACCGTGTTTTATGATGAGCCCGGTCAACCGGTCAAATACAATATATTTGGAGCCTACGCACAACTTTCCAAAGCTTTCTGGAACGAACGGTTCAAAATGGCGCTTTCGGCCAGGTACGACAAACATCAGAAATTTGATGGAGAGTTTACGCCAAGGGCATCCATCGTTTATTCGCTCGATCCGAAGAAAGAACACAATATTCGCATGTCGTACCAGACCGCCTTCCGCTTCCCTTCAACGTCGGACCAGTGGATCGATTTTAATACAGGTTATTATATCGGTGTCGGAGGACTTCCGGAGGTACAAAACAGTTATAATTTTAATACCAATCCTGTATATCCTCTGTCGGGCGCCAATCCGATTACCGATGTTCCGGTAGTCGATGACGGACCATTTGTGATTCCGCAATTTGGCCCCGAAAAAGTGAAGGCGCTTGAGCTCGGCTACAAGGGCCTCAACTTCAACAAAATGCTTTTCGTGGATGCCTATGTTTATAAGAATGAATACACTGGGTTTTTAGCGAATATTTTGTTGGCGCAAAACCCGTTCACCCCGGAAGAGCAGCGCTATCAGACCGTCATCAGTACTACCGACAATGTTTCATCCATGGGTTGGGCGGTCGGCGCTGATCTGAACCTGAAAAAGGGCTACTACCTCAAAGGAAATATCGCCTATAACAAACTTGAATCGGAGACCACTCAAACCGGTCAGCAAAACAGGTATAACACACCCGATTATCGCTTCAATGTGGGCTTTGGAAATCGTGAAATACTAAAGAACCTTGGCTTCCATGTCAGTTATCGCTGGCAAAATGAGTTTCTTTGGGAATCGAACTTTGGCGTTGCCAATATGCCGGCCTTCGGATCGCTGGATGCCAACGTAGCAGTCAAAGTGCCATCGATCAAAACAATGGTAAAGGTTGGCGGATCGAACTTGCTGAATGATTACTATACCACCAGTTTTGGCAGTGCCCAGGTGGGAGGCTTATATTATGTTAGTCTGATGTTCAATGAATTCTTAAACTAAAAATTAACCATGAAACGCTATTTTATCATTTCACTTATTGCCTTCTTTCCCCTGCTTGCTCTGGCCCAAACCGAGTTACCGGCAACCGGCAATTATGGAGAAACCATCACAAAGAAAAAAGCGGTGGCTACCAACGCTATTCCCGCCAAACTTAAATCTACTGAAACCTTGGACATGAAGGCAAAAGGTACGATCGTGGAGGTTTGTCAGAATAAAGGCTGCTGGATGACCCTCGCCATGGGCGACGGCCAGACGTTGCGCGTCACATTCAAAGACTATGGGTTTTTTGTTCCAAAAGATGCTGCCGGAAAAACGGCCTGGATAGAAGGCTCTGCGAAAAAGGATACCATGAGCGTGGCCCAACTGAAGCACTCGGCAGAAGATGCCGGGAAGTCAGAGGCAGAAATCAATGCCATCACGGAACCTGAAGAAGGAATCACCTTTATCGCTAAAGGCGTAATCATCGAATAATTAATGCGTAGCACCTTTCGATTTCATGGCGGTAAGTATGGATTTTTGGCGCTTTTTTTAGCCATCACCATCTCCTGCGAGGATAAGGTGCGTGAATTCGACGGATTTACTCAAAAGGAACTCGAATACCTGCTAACCGGCGAAGATGGAAAAATCTGGTTTCGCACGGAGCGTCTTGAGAATGATGTGGAAGTAACGTTTGATGAATGTTCAGCCGATAATTTTCTAATATTCTTGCCGATAGCCAATTCAAGGGAAAGCCAAAACCACTCATTTACGGCTACAATCCAACCATTTGCGACAGTCTGGATTTTTGCTCAGCTAATCCGGATTTTTGCCTTTCCGCCCAGAACAATTGCACCGAAGACCCTGATCTGTGTGACTTACTGGATGATGGGATGCTTTACATTGGCTCCTGGTATGCAAAGGCCCCCTTTGTCGTCAATGACCGGGCCGACACACTTGTTCTGGAGATTAATGATAAATTTGAGTCTCTTCAGGTTCTGGGCATCACATCAACCGAGCTGGAAGTTTTTTACAAAAACAGAAAAGGAGCCAACGGGGAGACCATCTCCGAATCGTACGTACAATTTATTCCCGAAACACCATGAAGGAAGCCCGGCAAATCCTGAAAAACATCAGCGAAGGTCGAATAGCGCCAATTTATTTCCTGCATGGCGAGGAGCCCTATTATATCGATTTGATCACCAATCAGATTGAAAAAAGCGCACTCGACGAAGCTGCAAAAGGATTCAACCAGGTGGTAGTTTATGGCAAAGATGTAAAAGTGATCGATGTGTTGAATCACGCCCGGCGGTTTCCGATGATGTCGGATCGGCAGGTGGTGTTGGTAAAGGAAGCACAAAATATCCAGGATCTCGGAAAGGCGGAAGGTGAGCAGCATCTGATCAAATACCTTCAAAATCCATTGCCCTCCACGATACTTGTTCTGGCGCACAAGCACAAAACTTTGGACAAACGGAAGTCGCTTTTCCTCGCGCTCGATAAGCACGCCGTCGTGCTCACATCCGGGAAGCTGTACGACAACCAGGTGCCCGACTGGATCAGGGAGTATTTTTCTGAAAGGCAAATCGGCATCACCGACAAGGCAGTTTTTATGCTGGCCGAAAATATTGGCAACAACCTGGAGCGACTTTCCAACGAAATAGAAAAAATGCTCATCAACTTCAAGGAAAAGGTGAAAGTAGATGAGCACATCATTCAGAAGTTCATTGGGATTTCCAAGGATTACAACATGTTCGAACTGCAAAAGGCGATCGCATATCGTGAAATCTCCAGGGCGAACAAAATCGTTAACTACTTTGAATCCAACCCGAAAGCCAACCCCGTGATTCCGGTCATTGCCACACTCTTTTCATTTTTCTCTAAGTTACTGATCGTCTATACCGCAAAAGATAAGTCGGAACCAGGTATAGCAGCAGCCCTCAAAGTGAATCGATTCTTTGTAAAGGACTACCTGATCGCGGCTGGTAAATATCCCTATTTTCAAACCCTGAATATTATTCATGCGCTGCGGCATGCCGATTTGCAAAGTAAGGGCGTCAATGCGGCCAATTTGGAAGACGGCGCGATACTGAAAGAATTGACATTTATAATTTTACATTGGGATTAAGCGTATTTTCTCCCCGAAAACTCCGGTTCTATCGGCAATAAATTTATTTTTGCGCTGAGGCAATTTTACCGGCCTCTACCAGTTGTTTTTAATAATGAACTGATGCTTATGCGATTTGTATTTTTCTGTGTTATTATAATTTGTTTCCTGTCGTTCGGATCCTACGGCCAGTCGAGCCTCAGCTACACCTCCGATGACGCAGCTTACCGGGAGGGTGTGGAATTTGTCAATAACGGAAAATACCTGGCGGCAATAAAAGCTTTTGAGGATTACCAGCGACTCGGCCGGGATGACTTGAAACTCGCCGATGCGCAGTATTATATCGCCTACAGCGCGGTGCAACTGAAAAATGATGATGGTGAAAAGTTGATCGAGGAGTTTATCCGCGATAATCCCGCCCATACCAAAGCTTCTCTGGCGTACTACGAATTGGCCTCGCTCAAGTACAATGAGAAGAATTACAAGGAGGCAATCAACTATTTCGAAAAACTATATTTCTCCGGGCTGAACAAGGAACTGCAGGCTGATGCAAAATTTAAATACGGATATGCATGTTTTACCCAGAAGCAATTTGACAAGGCCTATGAAATGTTTGATGAACTAAAGCGGGAAGAGAATAAATACCAGTTTCCTGCGAGCTATTATGCCGGCTATCTGAATTTTGAAAAAGGAGAATACGACCGGGCTTTTTACGATTTTTCCAGGGCCGAAAAAAGTGAAGCCTATGGCCCGGTGATTCCATCCATGCTCGTAAAGGTTTATTACAAACAAAAGCGATACAGTGAGATGATCGATTACGCGGACGCCGCCTTGAAGCGTTCGGATATTAAGGATAAACAGGAAATTTACCTTTACCTCGGAGAGGCGTATTTCAATCAGTGGCGACTTCAATTCAGCCGCAAAAAACTACAATCTATACCTGGCCGATAAGAAGGAAAATACCGACAGGGCGCTGCTATTCAGGATTGGTTATGTGCAAATGGAAACCGGCGACAACGAAAATGCCATTGCGAGTTTCAAGAATGTGGCCTTAATCAGCGATACACTCGGTTATGTATCGAGCTATTACCTGGGAAATCTATACATTAAGCAGGACAATAAGAACTACGCCCTCGCAGCCTACAAAACCGCCAAGGACAATGTGCCCGACAAGGTACTTCAGGAAGATTCGCAATTTCAATATGCCAAACTCAATCTCGACCCTCGGATATTTCGATGAAGCGATCAATGCCATTTCTGATTACCAGCGGAAATATCCTAACAGCCAGCGGACTGAAAATATCGACGAGATACTCACCGTAGCCTACCTGAACGCAAAAAACTATGACGTGGCATTGCGCCATATCGAATCCATGAAAACCCGGAGCGCTACGATCAACAAGGCATATCAGCAAATTGCTTTTTATAAGGGTACGGAATTATTCAATGACGGGAAATTCCCGGAAGCAATCGCCATGTTCGACAAGTCGCTGACGCAGTCCCATTCGAATGCCTTTGTCATAAAGGCGCATTACTGGAAAGGGAGAAGCTTTTTCCATAGACTCCCGATATGCAGAGGCATCGAACAGTTACGCGGCTGTTTTTCGTGCCGATGCCCAGGGCGCTTCAACAGAATACGCCGAAGCAAGGTATGGAATTGGCTACGCCTATTTCAACGAGAAAGATTATGCCAAAGCCCTGGATCATTTCAAGTATTATACAGATAAAAAATCCAAAACCCCCGGGCCCAAGTATCTCGATGCCCTGGTACGCCTCGGAGATTGCTACTACGCCACGAAGCAATATGAAAAGGCATTGTCCGCCTTTGATGCGACCATAGCGCAAAACGCAGCAGCGGCGGATTATGGCTATTTCAGGAAAGGTGTTATTTATGGGATTTTGGGCAATTTGGAGAAGGCCAATCAAAGCTTTGATATGACGCTGAACAAATACCCGCAATCGAGGCACACTCCGGCTGCGCTGTTCCAAAAGGCTCAATTCAATTTTGAAAATGGTTCGTACAGCTATGCCACGGATGTATATACCAAACTCATCAATGAATATCCTGAAAGTACATTTATCCCGTTCGCATTGCAAAGCCGTGCTATCGCCGCTTCTAACCTGGAGAAATATACTGTTGCTGAGGCGGATTACAAGAGGATTTTACAGCAATATCCAACGAGCGAAGTGGCCAATAATGCCTTGCTCGGTCTTCAGGAAGTGCTGAACAAAACAGGTAAGTCGAGCGATTTCAGTCAATATGTTGATGCATTTCGCACTTCCAACCCCAATAGTACGCAATTGGAAAACGTAGAATGGGTTGCTGCTAAATCCCAGTATTTCAATCAGCAATATTCCCAGGCGATTACCAGCCTCAACCGTTTTGTAAGTTCCTACCCATCGAGCAGTTACGTCACTGAAGCTGCCTACCTCAAGGCTGATGCACTGTACCGCACCGGGGATGTTGCGAAAGCGCTGGAGAGCTATTATACCATTGCTGAAGATGTCAGTTTCAACAGGCACGTGCGGGTAATTCAGCGAATTGCCGAACTGGAACTGAGCCAGAAAAACTATCCGAATGCCATAGTGTATTTTGAAAAACTGGAAAAGATTTCAGCCACCAAGAAAGATCAGGCTACGGCATGGAGCGGGCTGATGAATGCGCACTTCCAAAGTGGTGATTATGCAAAAGCGATTGAGTATGGTAAAATCACCATCGAGAAAGGTCAGATAACACCGGCGGCCAAAAATGAGGCCCTGCTCATCATCGGCAAATCCTATCTCACAACCGGCGACAATGGTCAGGCCAGGGACTTTCTGGAGCAGGCAGCCGCTAGCGCCAAAGATATTTACAGTGCTGAAGCGTTTTATCTCATTGCCAAATACCTGTTCGATAATAATTTGTACAAGGAATCGCTCGACCGCCTTTTTCAGTTCAGCGAGTTGTATGCTTCCTATGACTATTGGCTCGGGAAGGCATTTATCCTTATGGCAGATAACTATATCGGTTTAAAGGAGGATTTCCAGGCAAAAGCCACACTCGAATCGGTAATAGCCAATTCGCCGGTTGCAGAAATTGTCGATGAAGCCAAAGTGAAATTGATGGCACTGAATGAAAAGGCCAAACAGCAAGCGGTTTCCGGTCTTGATACACTGGAACTTGAAAATGTCGGCAACGAATAAGGAGATGACAAGAATGAGAAATGCAGCACTTATTATCGCAATCATGCTATTGCCGATACTTCTTTATGGTCAAAGAGCCGTGAAGACAACCACCGATGGCGATGTGGTCGAGGGAGAATTCATCATCAATAAAAACCTTGAAATCACTCTGCCACCAGCACAGCGGATAGTAGGACAGGTTCCGGCTGAAGAAGCTGACAAGCGCGAAAGCGAGCCACTGTCATATACATTCATCCGTTACAATCCGAAACTGCCGGACATCACAACGCGGCTTCGTGTGCTGAAATTGAAAGATATTACACCAAAAACCACACTGCCCGGGTATGTCAATTTAGGATTTGGAAATTATCTCACACCGCTGGTGCAAGCGGGATTTAACACCGGGGTCAGCAAAACGAGTAATTACGGAGTCAGGTTTCATCACCAGTCATCTGCTCAATGGCCCGGTTGACAAGGGAAATTCAGGTGACGGGCACACCAATCTCGGGATTTACGGAAAGAGCATCGGAAAGACGGTGAGCATTGATGGAAATATCGGATATGACAGAGACACCTATCATTTCTATGGATATGAGGAGGGTATCGAGGTGAGAGGCGACACCATCGAGCAGATATTCAATACCTTCAGGGCAGGAGTGTCGCTCGCCAACTCGCAAGCCGAAACCGACATCCACTACAGAGCGCTGGCAAATTTTTACCGGGTAAATGATAAATTTGACGCGAGCGAATCCGGAATTTTTGGCGGAGTCGGTGCAGAATATGAGCTCGATGATGCTATGCGTGCCCGGCTTATCTCGATATGCTCCTCACATTTTATCGCACCAATGAAAAAGTCAACAGATCACTCATAAGGATTTTCCCTGCTTTTGTTTACAGCGCCGGTGGCCTCACCATCGACGGAGGTATCAAGGTGGTAAATCACAGCGATGCACAGGAGTATGAGAATTCAACACGGATTTTTCCTTCCGTTCTAGTAAGTTATGACCTTACGGAGAATATCGCCGCCTACGGAGCCATCGATGGAGATGTCGATGCGTTTACTTTCGAAAAAATAAGTACCGAAAACCCATACGTGAAGGCCGGCTTACCACTCACGAATACCATCCGAAAGTTTGATCTGAAGGCTGGCCTGAAAGGCAGGCTACTCCAATACATTGGCTTTGATGCCGGAGTACGCTCTGCGCTTTATGACCACTTGTACTATTACGTCAACGATTCACTGGAGCAAAACAAGTTCGACATCATTTATGATGAAGGAACCACGGCCCTTTTTCAGGTTTTTGCATCGCTGTCATATCTGAAAAGTGACAAACTGGGATCAACATTATCCATCAGGCTCAATGGTTACAGTCCGGGCAAAGTAGAAAAAGCATGGCATCGGCCGGCTTTTGAAATGGATTATTCACTATGGTACAACTTCTATGACAAGGTGAAGGTCTATGCGGATATATTTGCGATATCCGGCATCAAGGCACTCGATCAACAAAACGATTCTGATTCGGTGGTTAATCTGAAGGGCGCCATGGATCTGAATCTGAAAATCGAATATTCGCTTTCTGAAAAACTTGGCGCATTCGTAAGTATGAATAATCTGCTCAACAAAAACTATGAGTTATATTATCGGTATCCGACCAGAGGGTTGCTGGCAATAGCGGGAGTTTCATTCAGTTTTTGACAGGTGGGGGGAGTCTTAATTATTGATTTTCAGCCACTGAAACAAATATTTGATTGTTTTGACCCGCAATTATTTTATTTTACATTTACCTGATTTTAAAACTAACCCTATTTACCAAAAAACTTTTAATTCATGGAAGGTAAAGAACTTAATAACGAAGACGAAGAAAACGATAAGAAGAAGTCGGGTAATGAAGATGACTCAGACAATTTCGGATTGCCTGAAATAGATGGTACGAGTGAAAAGAATAAAGAACTGGATGATCCATTCGCAAATACCTGGGATGAAAAGAAGGATGAAGATCAGCCCATCTTTTCTACATCTTCTGACGAGTATTCTGAAAAGGAGGAGTCCTATACGTCCGATTATACCTATGAAGAAAAGCACGAAGAGCCCGTGGAACCGCATGAGGAGTATAAATCATCTTCGTATTATGAAGAGACTTACGGTCAGAAGAAATCACCCGTGGGATGGATTATCGCCCTGGTATTGTTCTTAATTGCTATAGCTGCCGGCGCTATTTGGTATTTCACTATGGGTAAAGAAGAGCCTCCTGTAAGGACAGAACAAGTAACACAGCAACCAATCGTGGAGCCGGAGCCTGAACCAGAGCCCGTAAAGCCAAAAGAACCTGAAAAGGTAGCCGGAGTTTACGAACTTGAAAAGCCTAACGGGCGTTATCACGTCATCGTGGCTAGTTCGATTGACAAGGACCTTATCAGAGATTACGCATTTAAACTCGCCAAAAAGAATATGGCGTGCTACATATTGGCGCCGAGGGGAAACAAAAAATTTCACAGGTTGTCGGTGGCAGATTATGAAACCGTGAATCAGGCAGCGCTGAAGTCCGAGCAATTGAAAGGTGAGTTTGGAAGTGATGTTTGGGTAATTCGTTATTAATCTATGCTCCTATTACAAATTAGCACATCAGCCCCGGTAGAAACAATCATAAATAATCCAGTGCCGGATTCGCTGAGCATGATCGATCTGGTATTGAAAGGGGGACTCATGATGATCCCCATTTTTGTTCTATCTTTTGTAGCCATCTATGTTTTTGTTGAACGAATGCGCACGATCACCAGGGCATCAAAAACACCGGTTGGATTTATGGAAAACATCAAGCGGCTTGTTTCCGAAGGCGATCTTAAAAGCGCCAAAGTGCTCTGCCAGCAAAGCGATACTCCAATCGCCCGAATGATTGGCAAAGGTCTTAGCCGAATTGGCAGCCCGTTGAAAAATATCGAAGTTTCCATAGAAAACGTGGGTAAAATCGAGATTTACAACCTGGAGAAAAACCTGAGTCTGTTGGCGACCATATCAGGAGCAGCGCCTATGATTGGATTTCTCGGCACCGTTACCGGTATGATTTCTGCATTTATGGCCATAGCCCAGGAAGAAGGCGCCGTAAGTCCTAAACTTCTTTCGTCCGGGATTTATGAAGCCATGCTTACCACCGCGGCGGGGCTCATTGTTGGGATAATGGCATATTTGGCATATAACTACCTTGTAACAAGGCTACAAAAGGTAATCAACAACATGGAGTACATCTCCATCGATTTCATTGACTTGTTGCAGGAACCGCGGTAACTATGGGTTTACAGAGCAAACACAGGGTTGATACAGCGTTTAGCATGTCCTCGATGACGGATGTGATATTTCTCCTGCTCATCTTTTTCATGCTTACGTCTTCGTTTATTACGCCGTCAGGATTACCGGTCAGTCTGCCTTCAAGCAAAAGTTCCAATATCGTGATGCAAAAGGTAAGCATTACCATTACACCAGACCTGCGGTTTTATGTTAATGATACGCGGGTTACCCGCGATCTCATCGAAGGTGAACTCGCCAAAGCGCTGCAAGGCAAGGAAGGCGTAGTCGTATTGCATGTAGATAAATCCGTTCCGGTAGAATACCTTGTGGATGTGGCCTCCATCGCTACCTCCATGAACGCTAAGGTTTCTATAGCCACAAAACCCACAAAATAAATGGAATCTCCGGGCCGACAGCAGGATAAACGTTTGGGCTGGGCGATTTCATTCGCCGTTCATGCAGCCGTGCTGTTGATCCTTTTTCTTATCAATGCCTGGAAAGCGCCCAATCCTCCTTTGCCTGAATATGGTGTTGAACTGAATATCGGTATGGAACAAGAAGGATTTGGTGAAGAACAACCAGTTACGCAACCCGTGTCGCCACAGGAACAGCCAAGTGAAGAACAGCCTGAAGAAACACCGTCGGAACCCGAGCAGGTAGAAGAGGAGACCGCGCCAACTGTGGAAGAGACCATTCCGGATAGTAAGGAAATAGATAGCCCGGTAAAAGCAAAGCCGGAAGTGAAGCCAGTGCCAGTAGAACCCAAACCTAAGGTAGAAGAAAATCCCAAACCAGCCGAAACCAAACCTAAGGTGGAGGAAAAAAAGGTGTGACACCAAAGCACTATTGTATCCCGGATCTGCGGGTCAGGGCACCAAGCCGGGACAAACCGGTGATGCTGGAAATCCGCAAGGTACTGTCGATGGAAAAGCGCTAATGGGAACCCCGGGCGGTGGCGGCGGCGGACCAACGCTTGAGATATCTGGTTGGCGATGGAATTCCGAACCTAAAGTAGCTGATCGATCCACTGAAAACGGCCGAATCGTTTTTGAAATAAAGGTTGATGATAATGGTGATATTATCGGGGTACGAACACTTGAAAAAACAGTGAGTCCATCAGTAGAACAGCTTTACCGGAAGGAAGTAGAGAAATTGTCCTTCAGTCCTACCTCAGATAATACCGCTCCACCACCACTTTCCACAGGCAGAATCACCTTCATCATCCGGTCAAACTAATCAATGAATTTCCAGGATACATTGCAATACATGTATGCCCTTCTCCCGATGTACCAGCGTATCGGCAATGCTGCATTTAAAAAGGACCTCACTAATACGTTAAAGCTATGTGAGTTTATCGGAAACCCACAAAAGCATGTGAAGATGATACACGTTGCGGGTACGAATGGCAAAGGCAGCAGCGCTCATATGATAGCGTCGATTTTGCAGGCAGCCGGATATACGACTGGATTATATACATCTCCCCATTTGAAAAACTTCACGGAGCGGATTCGTATCGATGGAGAGGAAATCGAAGAACAGTTCGTTTGTGAATTCATCGAAAAAATCCAAAAGCCAATAGTTGAAATCCAACCTTCATTTTTCGAGGTGACGGTAGCTATGGCATTTGATTATTTTTTAGCTAAAGAAGTCGACATAGCGGTCATCGAAGTCGGGCTGGGTGGCAGGTTCGATTCCACCAATATTATCCATCCGCTTATTTCGCTGATCACCAGCATCGGATACGACCACACGGATTTGTTGGGAAATACACTCCCTGAGATAGCTTTTGAAAAGGCCGGCATAATCAAGCAAAAGGTTCCTGTGGTAATCAGCCAGACACAGGAAGAAATCCGGGATGTATTTATGAATAAAAGCCTGGAAATGACTGCGCCGATATTTTTTGCCGATGAAGAAATCAGCCTTCATTTTCTGGGCGTTAATGATAATATGGCAGATTACCAGGCTTATTACCATGGAAATACATTGATTTTTTCGACTGATCTCCTGGGCAATTACCAGATTAAAAATATTCCGGGTGTGCTAAGGGTGATCCAACTCTTAAATTACCTGGGGTTCATGATTACTGATCCGGATATCGTTCGCGGCTTTTCATGCGTTATTCCATCAACCGGGTTGCGGGGCAGATGGCAAAAAATCGGTGAAAATCCATTGGTTATTTGCGATACCGTCCACAACGTCTCTGGAATCGACGATGTGGTTGATCAACTGAATGCACTGGATTTTGATCAGTTATTTATCATCTGGGGTGTAGTGGAAGGCAAAAAACCCGAACTCATGTTGAGTCGCCTGCCTGTCGATGCGAGATACTTTTTTTGCGAACCCGCTTTACCGCGTGCCATGAAAGCTCAGAAGCTTTCGGAGATTGCAGGTGGTTTCGGGTTACAGGGTGAAATAATTCCGGATGTCAATGATGCGCTGGCGAAAGCGCGGTCCATCGCAACGAAGACAGATCTTATTTTCATTGGAGGGAGCAATTTTATTGTAGCAGAATTGAAGGAATTGTGAGAAAGAAATTGCAGCGCTTCGGCGAAGTTGTGGAAAGCCAAAACGTCATACAATCAGGAAAGGAGCTTTTCGAGACTATCCGTGGCAATTGGCGCAGTCACCAGTTTAAGAATGACAACGACATCATCCTGGAATTGGCCTGTGGTCGAGGGGAATACAGCACCGGGCTTGGCGCAATTTACAGGGACAAGAATTTTGTCGGCGTGGATATTAAGGGAATCCGTATCTGGGTTGGTAGCACGAAAGCACGCCTGGAAGGTCTTGACAATGTGGCCTTTCTTCGAGCGCAAATCGATCATTTGGAGCGATTTTTTGAACCGCGAGAAATTAGTGGGATTTGGATTGTTTTTCCGGACCCCAGGCCAAAAGGCAGCGATGAACACCGCCGCCTCACCAGTCCGAAATACCTGGAAATCTATAAAAAACTCATTGCCCCGGGAGGAATGATCCATCTGAAAACAGACAATACACTTGTTATTTGAATATTCAGTAGATCTGCTGCAAGCACGGCCAGATATCACTGATCTTGAATTTACCGACGAACTGTACAGTTCCAGGTTTGTCGAAGCTCATCATGGCATAAAGACAAAATACGAGCACCAGTTTGCCAGCCGCGGTGAAAAAATAAAGTACCTAAGGTTCAGGTTTATATGAATCGAGAATAAATCCAAAGGATGTCTTTACTTACTCAAGGAACGTTTTTAACTTTATTCTTTCTTTTCAGAGTTTGTTCTGTGAGACTTTTTATTTTATTCTCTCCACAATGGCAATGTTTGGCTGCACCTATCAGCCGGATGATTTAAACTTTCAACATGTCGAGCAGGATTTTGGTGTTACAAACATTTCACTTAAAGATAGTGGTGATACGCTTTTTATGTTTGCGGGAGGTAAATTTGAACTTCAACATTGATTTTGATAACCGACCAATTTACGAAGTCAAGTTTTTTTTGAACGATAAGCCTATTACTAACTATTCCTATACTTTGAATTCATTGTGGTTTAATAGCAGGACGTATACAGATGGGATATATAAGTTCACAATTCGATATAGAATAAAGTTCGAAGACAAAAAAGTTTGGCTGACAAACTAGAATTGGAATTCGTTGAGGCTTCCTACACTAAAATCGCTGTAATTGACAATACCGATCAGTTCCGGCTCGCCGTGGACAGGGTTCACCCATTGACGGGTATTTATATTTGAACTGGATCCCATACCAAGGAATAGGACTTGAATCTTATAATAATGAAATATACAGCAGAGCGTATCGAACACCGTACTCAGCAGCTATGCTGGAGGAATCCTTAAAGGCAGATTGAGAACTTTCGCAAAAGGAATGATGGTGACTGATGGTTTGAATACATTGATAAACTTGGAATAGGTACAACATTTCCGATAAAGACGGGTATCATTCACATGGAACCCAACTCCGTATTTCAGTTCGTTTAAAAATTATAATGTAAGCTTATATGCCGGAAACGGTGAAATAAAAGAGGAATTTAACGATATAAACCATACAGGATACAATATCGCGACTGTGTTTATTCCACATAGGTTTTCAATTAGAATTGGCGTAAACGATTGTTTTTGCTGATACAATAATGGGAACAAATTCCGTTCAGTACGCAGATATAGAATTTACAACCGTTAAGGTTACTAATGGAAGCGATGGCAAGCTATTTTTAAAACAAGTAAAAAGGTATAATCCTCGTGAAGAGAGGCTAATGAGTTACTTAAGTCTTATAAAATCCGGATACCAAAGAATGGTGTTGTAGATGTATCTCCGGATGGTTGCTAATAGCCCAGTTGAGAATGGAGAGTTAAAAATATTTGAAGGCAATAAAATGGCTCTCTTAAAATCAATGAATCTAAGTCCAATTATAAATGACCTCTTAATTATTGATTTAGTGATGAGCAAAGGGGATAAATTGGCAATCGTTGACAGTAATCGCGTTATGCATATATTCGATATTGCCCAGGAGAGGTCCTAAAGGAGTTTTTCGTTCAACCAATGGAGGACTATTCCTTCTCCAACTCAACTAAATTTATCTACAATTCTTACCGCCTTATCGATATTATAAGTGGTCAGAATATTGAATTACAGGATAGGCTTTTTGATCCAATAAATGATAGAATTATGAGATTGGGACAGGAGGAGTACTACTTACAATGTAGATAATTCAAATCCCTTGAAATATATGTTTGCAGAAGATATTCAATTTATTTCATCGCACTCAGAGATGTATTCAGCGGTATTGAGTCTATTTCAGGTAAAAACAAATTAAAAATTTATAGTCTGGAAAATGGTGCTTTGGTTAGAACAGGGATCCAATACCCATTTAATGGTAATGTTTTTATGTTAGTTCCAAAAGGTGTGTTTTTAGAAGGCTACCGCTATGCTTTATTTACAACCTATAGAATAAGGAACTAAGAAAACATTCCTTCTTTAATGATCATCAGGATTACCCTCAATTTATATGGGCAACATAAAGTGGGTTATGAAGTTGGAGTGGCCTCGAAGGAGAAAGCCGCTCTTGCAAGAGTATTTTAAGAACAAATCAGAAGTTGATCTTGAAGTACCTCAAGTTTCCTCTTATTTATCTATCAATAACGGGTATAATCCAATTGAATGGATGGGGATATATCAACGAGGGACGGCAACCTCAGGACCAGGCATGAGTATGATCAATGGCAGAGTATTCAGAATTAGTAGGGGATATTGCAAAACCCAATAAAGTGTTAAGATAAGGGGCTTATTATGACCTTTCAAAATAAAATGAGGGCCAAGGAAAAAAAGGGCTCGATTCTGCTCTTTATGATACATAGACCAATTCATCAAGGGTATAAGTAAACCTCAAAAACCAAGTTTATAAAAGAGAAAAAGAGCTATTTAGCGTACCGGAGGACTCAGTCCAGATTGGTCTGGATGGAGACTCTCCTTAGGTATCACTTATACAATTAATGTTGGAAAAAAATAAGTCTAATCAACCTTAATTTCTTCTAATATTTCAGCCATTTCATCGTAGTCTTTGTACCCGGGCCGTTCTTCCGATCCGCCGGTGAGCGAAATACCCGCAAATCCATAATCACTTGCCAGGGCGGCCACATTCTCTGCAGTGATTCCGTAGCCGAGGATCATCGGTAGATTGGCGTTTAGAAAAGCTGCTTTCGGAATATTTGTTGAGTTGAGTTCCGAAGTCAGGAGGAGATAGGCGGCATTATTTTGATTCATTTCGGGACGAGAACCCTTTATCAAATCTTCAATGGATACCTGGATAATTAATGGTTTTTCAACTGAACCGAGTATGTGGAGGTCAGAACCTGATTCCGCAAGGATATAATCTATGTTTATCGAAGTGAGAAAATCCTTGATAGTTTCACTGGTCGCCGAACCGAATTCTCCCACGATTTTTACACCAGAAATCCAGCCTGCAATCTCTTTGAATTTGGCAGCACTCAGCGACCCTTCCGCTGCCGGATCAAGCCGGAAGCCGATGAGATCCACACCCATGGCAGCGCAGTAACGGGCATCGCTGAGGTTATTCACGTTGCGGATATAAATAAGTGGGTTCATTTTCCTTCGTTTTCTGAGGGTGCAAATATAGCAAAAACCGGGGTGCCGCTGCAATGACAGGACAGGCGACTTTGTCGCTCTTGAGTATTCGGCAATTTGTTTGCTCATTAGGTGGTAAAGTGCAATATTTACGCACATCGGCGGGATGTTTGTCCGCTGAATATTTTTAATCTTTACTAATATTAAAAGAGGAGTACAGAAACCGGAAGGGCTAAGCGAGAGCCGGTTTTTTCAACAATTAATTCTGAATTTATGGAAGTGACAAACAAAAAACACCCGGTAGGATTATACACCCTTTTTGCGACGGAATTTTGGGAGAGGTTCAGCTACTATGGCATGCGGGCATTGCTGGTACTCTACCTGACGGAAACGCTCATCGGTGGAGGTTTTGGCATGGATCGGTCACAGGCGCTGGAGATTTATGGCATTTTTACAGGGCTTGTTTATCTGACACCGATCCTGGGAGGGTTGCTCGCTGATAAAATCCTGGGGCAGCGCAAAGCCATTTTTATCGGCGGTATAGTCATGGCCATCGGGCAATTTACACTGGCTTCCAGTGTATCGTATGATATGGATGGCGATATGGTGATGCGGAACTTTCTTCTGTATTGTGGCCTTGGATTCCTGATTGTCGGAAATGGTTTTTTCAAGCCTAATATCTCTACGATGGTAGGTGGATTGTATGATACTAATGATCCGCGAAAAGATTCTGCCTTTACAATTTTTTATATGGGCATCAACTTGGGTGCATTTCTTTCACCCTTTATAGCTGGCGGACTTGGTCAGAAAATCGGCTGGCATTATGGCTATATTTCAGCCGGAGTCGGAATGCTGATAGGCCTGGCCTGGTTTTATGTTCGTCGTGTATCGCTTGATCAGGTGGGATTACCTCCGCAAAGACCCGCAGGTCAGACTTCATTAGTTTTCAAAGACCTGATTAATATTCTTACCTATTCGTTGGCTATTATTCTGTTTGTAATTGGTTTTATCAAATTCATCGACCTCGTCAGCGAAACAGTCCTCGATGTCGTGATTTGGTCTGCGGCTTTTGCAGGCGCACTGTATTTATTAACCTCCATCTGGAAAGGCACCGAAGGAAAAGCGCAATGGAGTCGCGTTTTTGTGATTATTGTATTAGCAGTATTCCACATGATCTTCTGGTCAGGTTTTGAACAGGCGGGAGGTACTTTTAATCTCTTCGCCGCACAGAATACTAACAGGATGGTGTTGGGCTGGGACGTACCTGCATCATGGTTTCAAGCCTTGAATCCAGTTTTTATAGTAACCTTGGCCCCATTGTTTTCCATGATGTGGATTGCGCTGGCTGGAATGGGTAAAAATCCAAGAACACCATTTAAATTCAGTTTTGGTTTGCTGCTACTGGGCCTGGGATTTATCATCATGACCGGTGCCACTTCTTCTGCTGAAGGAGGTGTGCTGGTGAGCCCTTTATGGCTTGTCGCCGTCTATTTTTTCCATACAGCTGGCGAACTCTGTCTTTCACCGGTTGGATTGTCGATGATTACGAAACTGTCGCCACCCAAGATCGTTTCAGCGATGATGGGTCTCTGGATGGGCAGTATTGCCCTGGGCAACTACCTGGCAGCTACCATGGAAGCGATACTCGAGAAATTTGACTTATCTCTTTACCCGTTTATCGCCACGGAGGCTCTGGTAGCTTCAGCCATCCTGATGCTGCTTTCGCCGATACTCAGCAAGCTGATGCACGGGATTCATTAATCTTATCAGGGAATTATATTCAAGGCCGGAATATTCCGGCCTTTTTTCTTTTTACTAAAAAATGAAGTTGTTTATAAATCTGAAACCATATCCGGCGGCTGAGTATTTCACCGTAAAGGATCACCAGCGTAATTTCAAAACCATTGACCAATACCAACCGGAGGGTGCTCTGGAAATGATCTGTTTGCAATGCTGCGAAAACTTCATGGGATTCCGGCAATTTACAGGGCCGCAACATACCGCGAGGGCGATATGGAAGAGATTCGAACTAAATTTGAAAACCTGATAATTAGGGATAATCCAGCCACAGGTACTAATGATCTTGCTGCAGCAAAACTGAAAAAACCGGGTGCGTCACTGCTTGACCTGAGTTTTTCCTTTCCGGTAACGGCTGAGAACACGGATAATTTTGATGCCATCATGATCGATCCACGAATCAGCCTTGGCATTCCGGCAGAATTGATTTTTCTTTTCACCAAACAGGGCAATGAAAGCGCTACATCTTCCAGCGTATCATCTAACGGACTGTATTTACTGGAAAATGTCTTGCTCGATATGGATAAAAAAGGAATGGAGATGATAGTGCGGGAGACAAATTACAAAGCAGCCGTGCTCTATCAGCTCATTGAAGATTGTCCACACCTGGAGCCAATAGCGGACAAAAAAAAGCGCTCAAAAACCATGGTCGGGGCAACATGCGACCGGACTTTTGCAGACAAAATCACGAAATTGGGATACAGTGTTGAAGTATTCAGACAGTGGCAATGCAGCAAACATCGTTATTGCCAACTATACGACGCATTCCAAAGAAATGATGGAGTTATTTGCCGACAGGGTTATGGCTTTATGACCTACTCTTCGGGCATTACTATCCAAAGAACAATATACACAAGGATGCCCGGGAACGCGGCGCTCAGTATGCTTAGCAATACATAACCCGCCCTGGCTAAGGTCGGATCCAATCCAAGCGATTTGGCCAGGCCACCACAAACGCCGCCTATCATTCTGTCCCTTGATCGTGTTAATCGTGTTGCTGACATATTTTCCATAGTATGTTGATGGATTTAATTTAATGTTCATTTAGCTGAAGTCCAAAGACGGAGCGAAATTTTTGGCTGTCTATGGCACATGGAATTTTAGGCAAAATGCGAACCCTAATATTAATGCGATGATCACAAATTGTATCAGGGTGATGGCCAGATTATATCGTATTGTTTTCTTCATCATACCAAAAAATGGCCAATGACTGTGCCAGCCTGATTAAAGGATTAGGATAAAGGCTGTTACAGTGTGGTTGATGTCCGTGCTTGTTCGACATTGGACACACTGTGTACATAATCAGCGCAGCAGCAGAGAGCTGTCACCGTAACTTAAAAAGCGGTAATTCTCCATGAGAGCAGCATCGTAGATGGATTTCCAGTGATTATCCGTGAAGGCTGCGATGAGCAGGAGCAAGGTGGATCGGGGTAAATGATAATTTGTAAAAAGCCCATGCGCAGATCGAATCCTGTATGGCGGATAGATGAAAATACCCGTTTCTCCATGGAGTTCAGTCAGATCATTTTTGACAAGATATTCCAATACTATTTCCAGTGATTGATTAAATGATAATTTCGAATCGATTTCATAAGGCAGGGTCTGACTTATCAGGAAATCAGCCTTGGGGTTTCTGTTCAGCAACACGCCAAACCAGTAAATACTTTCGAGTATGCGCAATGAAGTCGTGCCGACGGCGATCAGACTACCGTGGTGACCGTAAATGTTTTCAATGGCTTCCTTTTTCACGACCACCTGTTCGTAGTGCATGTCATGTTGGCGAAAGTCCTCTTTTTCCACCGGCCTGAAAGTTCCCGCACTCACATGCAGCGTCAGGAATTCTTCCTTTATACCCTGCCTTTTTAACTGATCCAGTAACTCGTTGGTAAAATGCAATCCTGCCGTTGGAGCCGCTACTGCACCGTGATGGGCGGAGTAAACCGTTTGATAATTGGCGGCATCGGCTGGCTGTGCCTGTCGATTCAGGTAGGGAGGGAGAGGAGTTACACCGGCGAGGTCTATAAGTTCTGCGAATGTTTCGTCGCTGTCCCATTCAATTTTCACGTGGTCTTTCCCGCGGTCGTGCCAGGTGGCTGCTATGGTAGTGGTTCCAACCTTTTTCGATAATTCGCCATCCTTCCATCTCTTTTTATTGCCGATCAGGCATTGCCATATGACCGCCCCTTTCAACGTCATGGATGTGGCGATGTCTCTTATGGGCGATTCCGGATGGAGCAGGAATACTTCGATAGCTGCTCCGGTCTCTTTTTTAAACTGGAGGCGGGCTGCGATTACACGTGTATCATTGAATACAAGCATGGAATCCGGAGGCAGCAGGCTGGGGGCCTCACGGAATATATGATGTGAAATATTGCCATTTTTCCATAGCAACAATTTTGACTCCTCACGCTTTGCTAATGGAAAGCGTGCGATTTTTTCGTCGGGCAATGGATAATCAAAGGATTCAATGGAAAAGTTGCCGTCCATAGGATTCATTTAAGCGCAGCAAAACTATAAAATATCATGATTTGTACTTATGATTGTGTGGACAGAATTTACCCGGTTATGCAGATCGAAGTGATACAACATGTCTTAAAATTCAGGTTTCAGGCAGGGACCTCGAGGGGTGTGTTGCGGGAAAAGGACAGTTATTTCATTAAACTGACCGATGGCCGGGATGCTTCACGTATCGGAATCGGCGAGTGTGGCCCACTGCCCGGACTCAGCCCCGATCTTGACGGAAACCTCATAGGAGCGTTCAGTGAACTGATAAACTATGGGGCATCGATAAACCATCTGGAACTCAAAGATGTGGAATTGGCTGTTCCGGCTGAATGTCCGGCGCTTCGCTTTGCATTGGAAACCGCTCTGCTCGACTGGCAGTTTGGTGGGAAAAGACTCATTTTTGATAACGGTTTTTTCCATAACTCCATGAGCATTCCCATTAACGGGCTTGTATGGATGGGCGATAAATCCACCATGTTGCAACGCATTGAGGAAAAGCTGGATGCAGGGTATGATTGCATAAAAATTAAAGTGGGGGCTATTGCTCACGAAGATGAATTGGATCTTTTGAAATTTATAAGAAGTCGATTTGCAGATACAGATATCACAATCCGACTGGATGCCAACGGAGCATTCGATGAAAGGAACGCAATGGAAATGCTGGATGACTTCGCGCGATTTCACATTCATTCCATGGAGCAACCAGTGATGGCTGGTAATCTGGAACTCATCGCGAAAGTGTGCCGCGATAGTCCGATCCCAATCGCACTTGATGAAGAATTGATTGGGATCCATGGGTCAAGTAACAAGCAGGCATTGCTCGATTTTATCCGTCCTGCTTATATCGTGTTAAAGCCCACTCTCCATGGAGGATGTGCCTCATGCGCCGATTGGATCAATATCGCAGTAAAGCGAAGCATAGGGTGGTGGCTTACGTCGGCGCTTGAATCCAATATTGGTCTAAATGCCATAGCCCAGTTTGCGGCGGGTTATAGTGTATCAATGCCCCAGGGGCTTGGAACCGGCCAGTTATTCTACGATAATATTCCTTCGCCGCTTCAAATTCATCAGGGAAGGCTTTCTTACTCACCAGATAATACCTGGGATTTGTCCTTACTTATATGAAATTTCACAAATCAGAATCGCATATCATGAATCAGTCCAGACGTAAATTTTTGAAAAATTCCGCGACTATTTCCGGCCTTTCGATGGTCGGAACAAATGCCATGGGTATTGTATCGAAAGTTGCCAAAGGTCCCATTGTCATTTCGACCTGGGAGCATGGACTTGCCGCCAATGCAGAAGCATGGAAAATCCTCGTCGCCGGTGGACGGGCGCTGGATGCTGTAGAGGCTGGGGTTCGGGTGGTTGAAGCCGATCCCAGCGTTAAAACTGTTGGCTATGGCGGATACCCGGACATGGACGGTCGGGTAACACTGGATGCATGTATAATGGATGAAAACCAGCAATGTGGCAGCGTGGCTTGTCTGGAACACATAATGCATCCGATTTCTGTTGCCCGGCGGGTGATGGAAAAAACACGACACGTAATGCTTGTTGGCGATGGGGCGCTTCAGTTTGCATTAGCCCAGGGCTTTGAAAAGATTAACCTGCTCACTCCTGACACGCTGAAAGAATGGGAAGCGCTAAAAAAGGAAGAGGACAGCCGCAAGTCGCTGATCAACATTGAGAACCACGATACCATCAGCATGCTCGCCATCGATGCTGATGGCAATATGTCCGGCGCATGCACTACGAGTGGCATGGCGTTGAAAATGCATGGCAGGGTGGGAGATTCACCAATCATCGGGGCCGGTCTTTTTGTGGATAATGGAGTTGGAGCCGCTTGCGCTACAGGTACTGGTGAAGAGGTCATAAAGCAGGCCGGTAGCGCCATGGTAGTTGAACTGATGCGACAGGGTATGGAACCTGAACTGGCTTGTAAAGAGATCGTGAGCCGGATTGTAAAGACAAATAAGAATCGGACTGAAGAATTTCAGGTTGGATTTTTGGCATTGCGCAAAGATGGCGTTGTAGGGGCCATGGCGCTGCGGTCAGGCTTCAATTTTGCCGTTTATACCAGTGCCGGAAATATGCTCACCGACTGTCGTTTTATGCTTGATTAATCATTGACAGGATCGTACAGGCAACCACTCCGGCAGTTTCAGTTCTTAGGCGGTGATTTCCGAGCAACACCGGGATGAATCCCTGATTAGTCGCTTCTTTAATTTCTCCTGTAATAAATCCCCCCCTCCGGACCAATCAGGATCATAAAATGTCCATTTTTCCCAGCGGCGTTTAGTAGTTGGGCGGTGCTGTTGTTCTCCCTGTGAGCGATGTATTTTTTGGCCGAATCCGTATTTTGAATAATATCCGTGAATTTTTTCATTTCATGGATGCCAGGAAGAAAAACGCTCTTTCTGATTGTTTCATGGCGCTGACGGCCTTTTTTCTAAGTCGATCCAGATTGAGGTGGCTTCGTTCTGAATGTTCGGATTGAAAAAATGAAATGCTGTCGATGCCGATTTCCACAACTTTTTCCACAAACCATTCCATTCGCTCCGGACTTTTTGTTGGTGACAGTGCAATGTGAATGTTGTAATCCGGCATATGCGTTTGCCTGGACGATAATACGGTGACGTACAGATTTTTTGGGCGGGCCGCGCGAAGCGCGCCGGAATAACCGCCTGTGCCATCGGTAATATCAATCTCCTGGCCCTCGGTTTTCCTCAACACCTTGATACAATGCAGCGCTTCATCCTCCGGCAACATTTGTACACCTCTGGAAATATCCGGACAATAGAAGAGCTGCATGGGCCTCAGGAAGTCAGGGAGCTTACAAGATCGATATACTCCTTCATGGCCTGGTTGGAGGGGGTGTCTTTGAGTGATGCCCAGGCATCATATTTTGCCGCGCCTTTGAAGTCGAATCCACCGGGCCGCTCGCCTGTGACATTGCCTTCAGTTGCTTGTTTGTAGAGTGCGTATAATTTCAGAAGTATTTCGTTGGAAGGACGTGTGGTAAGTTTTTGAACACGCTCTGCGGCTTCAGCAAATTGTTGTGAGATTTCCATACCTAAAAAAGAAAAGGTTGATTTCCAGTCTTGGAATTCAGTTCGTAGTCTGTTTCTTCCATTCCGAAAATCAACCAGTGAAAGATGGTTGATTTTAGCGTTTCGATATTTCTATATAATCCCGGCAGGTCTCACCGGTATATATCTGTCGTGGTCTGCCGATAGGCTCTTTATTGGCGCGCATTTCCAGCCATTGAGCAATCCAGCCGGGTAGCCTGCCGATGCTGAACATTACCGGGAACATATTTACGGGTATCCCTATGGCCTTCATGATAATTCCCGAATAGAAGTCCACGTTTGGATAAAGTTTTCTTTTTATGAAATATTCATCTTTAAGGGCTACCTCCTCAAGTTGTTTAGCGATGTCGAGCTCAGGGTGATCCCCCCCCAGTTTGGCAAGAACTTTGTCTGCCTGCATTTTGAGGATCTGAGCTCTTGGATCAAAATTCTTATAAACCCGGTGTCCAAATCCCATCAGGCGGAATGGATCATTGGGATCTTTAGCTTTCTCAATGAATTTCTTTGTATCTCCACCGGATTGCATGATCATCTGAAGCATCTCTATTACCTGTTGGTTGGCGCCACCGTGCAAAGGCCCCCAAAGCGCATTGATGCCGGCGGCAACGGAAGCGTAAAGGTTCGCGTGTGATGAACCGACAATACGCACGGTGGATGTTGAGCAGTTTTGTTCGTGATCGGCGTGAAGAATGAGTATTTTATCCAGCGCATCAACCACAATCGGATCTACCTCATAGTCTTCAGTTGGCAGATTAAACATCATGTAGAGGAAATTGCTTACATAATCCAGATTGTTGTTTGGATAGTTCGGTTTTATACCTCGCGCCTTGGTATAAGCCCAAGCCACCATATTGGGAATCTTCGACATTACCCTCAATACCGTCAGGTTTACTTTGTCAGCGGATCGGTTTGGGTCTAATGACTCAGGAAAGAAGGCCGTCAGTGCAGTGGCCAGTGAAGATAATATCCCCATCGGGTGGGCTGTAGAAGGGAATCCCTCGAGGATTTTTTTCAGATCCTCATGGAGAAGCTGATGTTTTTTGATGTCTGACTGGAAATTTTTTAGCTCCGCCTGGCTGGGCAGTTTATCATAAATAAGCAAATAAGCCACCTCTAGGAAGGTGGATTTCGCTGCAAGTTGTTCTATAGGGTATCCCCGATATCTCAATATACCTAGTTCGCCATCGAGAAATGTGACTGAACTTTTTGTCGATCCGGTGTTTTTAAATTCACGGTTATCCAGGGTAATAAAACCACTTTCATCCCTCAGGTTCGAAATGTCTAGGGCCTTTTCTTTCTCTGTCCCTTCAATAATGGGAAGTTTGTATACTTTTCCTTCAATGTGGAGTTCTGCAAATTCTGACATCTTAAAAATTGGTTATGAGTTCATATAAAGTTAATTATTTCCAAGTATTAACGGCAAGCCGTCCTTACCACTTCCAACAACAACTACTTTGGAATTTGGTGATTTTGCCAAGTCCAGCGTGGCCTCGATACCGCGCTGCTGCAATATTTTGTCTGTGAGACTGGCATTAATGATATTGTTGAATTTGGAGATGCCTTCCGCTTCAATACGCTTGCGCTCTGCCTCACTTCTTTCCTTATCAAGGCGAAACTGATATGCCAATGCCTCCTGTTCCTGTTGTAATTTTAGCTCAATGGAGTTTTTTATCTGATCCGGCAAATTTATTGAGCGGATCAGTAAGGCCTGCATTTGAATGTTGTTGTTCTTGCCTTTTAGCGTTGCTTCAGTTTCTTTACTTATTGCATCTTCCACTTCGGCTCTTCGGGTAGAATAAATCTCTTCAGCTGTAAACCGTCCCATCACCCGTCGCACTGTTGAGCGAACCTCCCGTTTAGACAAAGGGTAATTCTACATAACCTTCCCCAAAATATTCGTGTAGATATGCTACCTGAGTATAAATCGGAAAAAAACGCACTGTAACATCAACGGCAAGTGAAAGGCCGCTTTTATCCAGCACATCCATCTTTTCATTAATTATATTTTCACGAACGCTGTAAACGAATACATCATTCCATGGCGCTTTAACATGAAAACCTTGCAGCAAAACATGCTCAAAATCAGTTCCGCCGCCAAACTTGCGATAGAGTACTCCACGTTCACCTGATTTGATCGAAATAAACAACTCAGAGGAAAGATATATGAGTATCATTAATCCAAGTGCTCCGGCGATAATGAAAGGTAAAAATTTTCTATTGTCCATATACTTGAGTAACTAATAACAGATACAATGGTTATGTGAGGTTAATAAATTTAACTATTGGTTCACTCGCTTTTATCATGCCATCAGAAGAGCACGAAAAAAATCAATTTGCCGTAAAAATCAATGATTTGCGACAATAACCAAAAGTAAAAAAATTAGCGGATAATGTGTTAATATAAAGTAAAAAAAACCGATCCCATAGCTTGTGCCGCGCAGTTGAATGAAAAAATCTAAAATTCCCCATTCGACTACAAAAATCTGTAAATAAATATGCGATCAACCTTTCTTATCCTCGACCAGTAAGGTAAGAAAGCCCGCCAGAATCATGGATATTCCCCCCAACACCAAAGCAAGAATGGTTTGCCCGTTGAAGAAGTGTGTAACGAGATAACCAAGAATACTTGCAGCGAGAATCTGCGGGATCACAATAAAAAAGTTGAAAATTCCCATATACACTCCCATTTTATTGGATGGTAAAGCACCGGTAAGAATGGCATAGGGCATGGATAAAATACTCGCTCATGCAAATCCAACACCTAACCATGGATAATTATCGAGCAGGTATGGATTTTTGATGAAATAAAACGAGATCAATCCCAGTCCGCCAAATACCAGTGCAATAAGGTGAGTGACACGACGATTCGTCATTTTTGCCAAAGAGGGTAGAATAAAAGCTGCAATAGCGGCAGCAAATCCACTATATAGCCCGAACGAATTCCTACCATATTAGCGCCATCTCCATAAGCTTCTGGAGGATTTTATGTCAGTCTTGTTAGATCTGTGATGTAACAGGCGGAATTAGTATAAATCCACATGGAAAACAAGGCAAACCATGTAAAAAACTGGACAACGGCCAATTGGCCCATCGTTTTTGGCATATGGAATAAATCTTCAATAACCTCCACGAGACCGTTGTTGATCGTTACCGGTTTTCTTCTAAATAGCTCCAACCAAGTAACTGGATTAGCGCAAATACCGATAAGACCAGCACCCATCACATACAATTCTTTTTCCATGACCTCTGCTGGCTACAATCATAGGTGAAGGCTTGCGCCGATGATCAGCAACCAGTATGAACCATTTCGTGAAATAAGTTTCACTGGTGCCTTAGTTCCAGCTTCGGCTGTTTGATCCGCGCCATTGGATTGTTCACGTCAAAAGAGGCGAATTCTTCAGGTGGATATTCTTTTGTCCGAAAAATAGTCCATAACACAGCGATCAGCGAAAACGGCGCCTCCTATATAAAATGAGAGCTTTACGGAAGGTGGGATGGTGCCTTCTGCGCTTGCGTTGGCAATATCCAGCAATATTGGTCACTAATCCAGGGCAGGTCCTGAAGCGACCACTGCACCAATTCCGATGAAAGAAACTCTGCGTGGCGGAGAAACCGGCGTTGTCCGTCGTTCATCGGGGAGCATATCTCCGACAAACGCGCGGAATGGCTCCATCGTGATATTGATGGAAGCGTCCATAATCCAAAGCATGCCCGGCAGCCATCCACAGGTAAGGCGAATTGGGCATAATGAGCAATGCAAGAGAGGCAAGTACGGCTCCTAGCCAAAAATAAAGGCCTCCTGCGATGGCCGAAGCGGTTCCATGTCTTATCGCTCATGTGGCCAATAATCGGTTGGATGATAAGCCCAGTAGCGGGCGCAGCGCAACCATAAGAGATTCGGGATATCTTCAACATCAGCGCCTAATTGCTGAAAGATGCGGCTTGAAACGTTTTCATTATGGAGTGCAAAGCCAAATTGTATTACCCAGAAATCTGCGAAAACTCATGTTCCAGATTTGCCAAAAAAGTAAAGTCTTGGTTTTATAGCCATAGCGGGTGCAATTAAAAGGCCTTAATTAAGGGATTTCTTTTCTGATTTTAATAGTCGGTTGATGGATTTGTCATTTTTACTCATGACAGCCACTCAACCTGACTAAATTGCAATTCTACGGCTTCCTGATTTAAAATGGCAGAAAATAAAAAAGGGCCGGTTATGGCCCTTCTTCATCAAGTTATTTCAACGCTTATGCGTTTTTATTTATGCAGTTCAGATCAGCAAAAGCTTCTTTCAACCTTTCTACGAAACTCACTTCGCCAAGTCGCTGCCATGCCCTTGGGTCATAATACTTCTTGTTTGGTTTTTCGGCGCCTTCCGGGTTTCCAATCTGACCATGGAGATAAGCATCTTTTTGGTCCATATATTCTTTAACACCTTTGGTAAATGCCCACTGCATATCAGTGTCGATGTTCATTTTGATGGCTCCGTACTGGATCGCTTCAGCGATTTTTTCTTTTTCAGAACCTGACCCGCCGTGGAATACGAAGTTTACCGGATTAGGACCTGTTCCATATTTCTTCTGGATGTAGGTCTGGGAATTTTTCAGAATTACAGGGGTGAGAACCACGTTGCCTGGCTTATAAACACCATGTACGTTACCGAATGAAGCGGCGATGGTGAAGTTGTCGCTCACCTTCTTCAGTTCTTCATAAGCATAAGCAACATCTTCAGGTTGGGTATAAAGTTTTGAACTGTCAACACCGGTATTGTCAACGCCATCTTCTTCGCCACCGGTTACACCGAGTTCAATTTCGAAGTGTCATTTCCAGTTTGGCCATTCTTTCCAGGTATCTTTTAGATATCTCGATGCTATTTTCTTTAATGGCTCCTCAGAAAGGTCGATCATGTGCGAGCTAAAGAGAGGTTGCTTGTGTACTTTATAGAAATCTTCTCCGGCTGCGAGCAATCCGTCGATCCAGGGAAGTAGTTTTTTTGCAGCATGGTCTGTATGAAGAATAACCGGAACCTCATATGCCTCGGCCATTTTATGCGTATGCATGGCACCTGAGATACCCCCAACAATTGCCGCCTTTTCATCTTTGTTGCTAAGGCCCTTTCCCGCAAAGAATGCCGCACCTCCATTGGAGAATTGAATAATAACCGGCGAATTTACCGCTTTAGCTGTTTCGATAACTGCGCTAACAGTCGATGAACTTATCACATTGACCGCCGGCAGAGCGAAATCGTTCTCATTGGCGAAGCGAAACAGCTGACTGACTTCTTTTCCAAATAATACACCTGATCTAAATTTTGCACTCATGATTTTATCTTAATTATCGTTAATATAGACTTTAATAGCTTTAAATATTTGCCACCAAAGGTAAAGAATTAATGCCGTGCAAAACATGATAACTGTCATCAAAAAAACTTTGCCCTATGCGGTATTTGCAGTTTATAACCATCTTTGCATCCGCTGATACAGAGTTTGGATAATATCAGAAACTAATATTTACAGGAATATTAATGTCCTCAGAACAGATTACAATTAAAGATATCGCAAAGATGTTGAACGTGACTCCGTCAACGGTGTCGCGTGCGCTCAAGGATAATCCTGAGATCGGCTTTACGACGCGTATGGCCGTTAAAAAGCTGGCTAAAGAGCTCAATTATCAGCCGAATACGGTAGCCCAGGGATTGCGCCGGAAAAAAACATTTACCATTGGTGTGGTGGTGCCGGAGATCGTTCATTACTTTTTTTCTTCGGTCATCAGCGGTATCGAGGAGATTGCGTATTCCAATAACTACCAGGTAATTCTGTGCCAATCCAATGAGCGGTTTGATCAGGAAGTGATGAACCTGAATACGTTGGCCAAAAGTCGTGTGGAGGGTATATTGATTTCGATTTCAAAAGAATCACGCGATTTTTCTCATGTTTATTCCATGCAGGAAAAAGGTATTCCGGTGGTCTACTATGACCGGTTGCCCGCAGAAAGCCTTCCTGTAGATAGTGTCCTCGTAGATGATTTTGGCGGTGCCTATCGCGCAACGGAACATCTTATAAAGAGCGGCTGTCGAAATCTGACACATTTTTTTGGGCCACTCCATGTCAACATTCATGCAGAGCGACTTGCAGGATTCCGGAAAGCGCATGAGGATTTTGGTGTTGCGATTGACGAAAATCTCATAGTCCCTGCAGATAATTTTCGGCTTGGTTTACCGATACGGTCATTGCATTGTGCAAACGAAAAGTACTTTTTGACGGGATTTTCACAGTCAATGACCTCACCGCCGTAGGAGCTTTGAAAGCCTTAAAATTCCAGGGAATCAGCATTCCGCGAGAAGTTTCCGTAGTTGGTTTTGGCGATGATACCATGCTTTCCGAGATGGTCGATCCCACGCTCAGCAGCGTGGTACAACCTGGTTTTGAGATGGGCCGCCGGGCAATGCAACTGCTTCTCGATCGCATTGAAGGGGTTACCACCGAACCGGGCCAACTTATAAGGCTCGACACGACGCTTAACATCCCGTCAATCCTTCCAGGCCTATTGCCTGATCCCAAGAAATACAGTGCCGCTTGGCAATGTCAAAGACCTGGACATTTCATGTAATTCAGACGTAAATAAATCCAGATATTTTCCAGTGATCGTCAGAGATTGAAATATGGATTTTTTACGAAAGTCCAGGTTGAAAAGCGCCAAAGCTTCACTATTTCCATGGGTGATTTTTAACCCCGAAATTTTGCTTCGTGTATCCAGTAATTCCACCGCGCTGGATTTGTTAAAAACCCAGGGATGCGCCTCGCGAAATTGGTGGATCGACGTAATGAAGGACAATAAATGATCTTGGGTATCCCAATCCAGCTTATTCTTATAGAAAAGCGGCAGTGGGAGGTTGGAAAAGTAGTCGATTTCTTTTTTGGTGAAATTCAGTCCGGTATTTACCGGCAGTTGCTCATGGAGTTCAAAGCCATTATGGAGGAACGGAATCACATCAGGCAACAGGTTGAATAATAGCCATGCCGCTCTCTTTTTATTATCCTGATCAAAACCAAATCGTGGCGTATTGTGTGTTTCGGCGCCCCCAAAAAAAGGCAGGGGCTTTGGTTTGGCACTTTCCACAAGAAGCCTTCTGAATCCGTTTCTTTTTGTTATGCGATGCCACGCCCCACCGATCACGGCATTATAGCCTTCTTTTTTGGTTTTTGCCTTGTTGCTGAAGTTTTCATCCCAAAATCCAAATTCGGGATCGATACGACGCGAAGCGCTGATTATTTTGTTCTTGAGTTCGGGAGGCAAAGCATGCCCCATGTCGATCATGGCGCCATCTATACCGAATCGCTGCTGATAATAAGGTATGATTTGCGCGATCTGTTCCCAAAGTTCATGGTTTATGTTTTCAGTGTTGGCGAGTTCGGGATCATAGTACCTGATCGTGTTGTATGCGATATAGTTGAAATTGTTCTTTGCCTGAAAATCATAATTGTAAAGCCTCAGGTAAGTGACATCGCTCCACGGCGGCTGCAGGTCATTGGGCGGCCAGTCCGCAAAAGCGCTGGCAATTTCGTGCTTTTTGGCACTTCCCGGAGGCGGGGGTATTATGAAAAGGTCTCTGTATGACAGGGGTGGCGGAATATGCGCTCCTTTGCCGGTTGGGATTTTCAGGATTATTTCCAGCTGCTCCGGAGTAAATTCGGGTGGCCCGTAAGAGGTCTTTTTATTTAGCCAGTAAAACCATTCCGGGTGTGTTTGTTGCCAGTCGGAATCAATGGCCGCCGTCCTGAAAATGAACTCCTGTACAACTCTGAATCCCATGAAGTGAGCAGCATCAACGAAGGCCTTGTACTGATCCTCCACGCTCAGCGGCACCAGCGGATCAGCGAGGAGAGGGTCTATTTTGAATGGGTTTTTTA
The DNA here is from genome assembly GCA_034523095.1 of Cyclobacteriaceae bacterium. Classification (GTDB taxonomy): domain Bacteria; phylum Bacteroidota; class Bacteroidia; order Cytophagales; family Cyclobacteriaceae; genus JAAUQL01. The sequence goes on from JAXHKU010000001.1 coordinate 171,623, forward strand.
TGGCATATGGCGAGCCGAGGTCACCTTTCCGGCCCACAATACCGATCTCTGTGATAGGAAGGAGATGAATAGTATTAATGCCCAGCTTTTTCAGGTACGGAAGCATCGCGATGGACTTCATGAAAGTGCCTGTTTCCCGAACTCCCCTCACTATTGAGGGTAATGTCGGCGGCAGCGTCGCCGATCCGTCCGTCCTGGTTGTGGTCGTAGGCCGTAAAAAGTCGCACGAACAGATTATAAACAATGGCGTTGTTTGTCCAATGATTTCCCTGGGCATCGACAGGTTTTCCCGGAGAAGACATAACCTGTTTTAGTTGCGATAGCAGAAATGCTTTGTAATCAATGGATATTTTATGATTTTCATGACTGATCCAGAGGCCGGGGATAGTCACAATAATTTCCTGAACCGACGCTTCAATCAGCGTTTTGAGTTGTTTTAGCTCCATAAATCTTTTCCGAAGTATTTCGAGTATTCAGCGCAAAATTAAACCGATTATTCATCATCATTTCGCATATTTGTCAATATTAGTAATCGAATTATAAAGCAACAATTACAACAACAGATGGAAAAATATATGGGTATTGATATCGGTGGTACCAACATTAAAATTGGTATAGTGGACCGTCAGGGAGGAATGGAGTCCAAAATCAAGTACTCCACCGGACCGCTGGCGAAAAGCAAGGATTTTGTTAAAGGCCTTCTCGATATCCTCGATTCAGAATATGCAAAACACCCATATATCAGAGAAACAGGCATTGGAATACCCGGCACGCTATCGGCCGATCGATCCGCTTGCGTTGAAATCGCAGCGATTCCTGTACTTAACGGGGTGGAATTGAAAAAGGCGCTGATGACACGATTTCCTAATAAGGAGTTTCACCTGGAAAACGATGCCAATGTAGCCGCCCTGGGCGAATACTACTTCTCCGGAGCGAATGTCCCCGAGAGTTATCTGTTCGTGACGCTCGGTACCGGTGTTGGCAGCGCTGCTATTATCAATAAAAAAATATTCTTAGGCGGTGATGGAAATGCCATGGAACTCGGACATATTTTGTCCAAAAATGGCAAAGAGCTGGAAGAAAATATTGGTAAAATTGGCTTGGTGAAGCGGGCAGGTAAGCTCCTGGAAAAAAAGAAAAGTACCTTGAGCAAACATAAGGATCTCGATCCAAAAGTTATCGTCGAAGAAGCGCTCAAGGGCGACAAGGTATCCATTAAGATATGGAAGGAAGTAGGTGAATTGCTTGGTGAAGGATTGGTGGCGACTATACGGTTGCTGGACATAAAGACCATTCTGATAGGCGGTGGACTTTCAGCAAGTTTTGATTTGATCATTGATAAGCTGAACGAGACTCTTGAATACAATCTCACGCCCTATTATACAAAGAGTATCGTCATTAAAAAGGCTGAGCTTGGAAACAATGCCGGTATTATTGGGGCAGCATCGCTTTGTTTTAAACAGGATTAAAAAGGCTGAATCACGAATTCATTCGCCAGACCGACGGCTGAAAATCGCACATAGAGCGCACGGGGTTTTTCCTTAGGAGTCTCGCATTTTGGCCCAGGCTCCATAAAGTAGATGTAGTACTTCTGGCTCCTGTCGTAAAGTTCTTCAGCGTCAGGTTTTCCTAGCAACTCTACAATTTCGTTGGTTTGGAGTCCCCGCATCAGATGTTTAGCAGCCAGGAGATTTTCCATAGATGCAACACGGGTACCGGCACAGCCATTTTTATCGGCGATCCATAATTCACTATCGAAATTCTGCAGCTTTCCTGATTTTCTTTTTCTTTGAGGTGCAGCCATCGGAAAAGCTAAACCACACCGCTAATACTAAAATCGCTAAAATCCCACTACTTCTCACAACCTTCGATTTATAATGCCATGGCAATGCTACTAAAAAATAATGTAATTGTTACCCTCTACAAAAATAATTGGGATAGGCAGACTGTCAGTTATTAAAAGTCTATTTTTGTCACCTTAAAAAAACAAGATGGAGCTAAAACAAAGACTGGCGAGCATCGCGCGGTTTGTTTCAATGATGATGTTTATCGGTGGGCTGCTGTTTTTTTACAGTTATGCTTCCGATGCTATCGGCCGGTCCATAACCCAAGATTTTTATATCCTGCAGCTACCCAAGTCGCTCATTTTTTATTCAATGCTCATATTATTTGCCGCATTCAACATCATAATGAATGTAGCTGTGAAACTGTACCGCGATACCAAAGGGGAAGACCGATCGTCCATGCTGTTTTTCTCGGCTCATCAAAAGGCGGTAGTAACATTTTGGGCCACACTGACCATTGCAGGGTTCAATGTGCTGCTTGCGGCTTTTCTATTGTATGTTGGGTTTATCAGGATCGAAGAGTTGGCAGCTATGACGGGCTATATTGCAATACCTGTACTGGGAATAATTTGCTTTTTTATTCCGTTTTCCGGCTTGATAGTCACCTTATTGACAAAAAGGTAGATCGACCGAAAAAAGCACAAAAAATCCACCTAAACCCGCGAGAGAACACAGCAAAAGTAATTGTCACATTTTCAGATTTTTAATGGATATTAAATCCAAATCATCCAATTTTGATCACGAAAAACATTTTGCGAAAAGCATTTGCCTTGCCATATTAGCCGCCAAAATGATAATTTAACATTGTCTTTAACCACTACCTGACTGATACAACTATTAACGGAAATGAAGAATGGCTGAGCGTGAAATAGCATATACCGAAGAACATATACGGTCGCTGGATTGGCGCGAACATATCCGCATGCGACCGGGAATGTACATTGGAAAACTTGGCGATGGCTCTGCCGCCGACGATGGCATTTATGTGCTCGTGAAGGAAGTGATCGACAACTGTATCGATGAATATGTGATGGGCTATGGCAAGACCATCGAGATAAAGGTAACCGAGCACAGGGTGGAGATTCGCGATTATGGCCGGGGCATTCCGCTGGGCAAAGTGATCGACTGCGTGTCTAAGATCAATACGGGTGGTAAGTACGATTCGCAGGCATTTCAGAAATCCGTAGGTTTAAATGGCGTTGGTACCAAGGCCGTCAATGCGTTGTCAAAGTACTTTAAGGTGCAGTCGTTCCGCGACAAGCAAACCAAAGTTGCCGAGTTTGAAAGAGGTGTACTGCGCAAAGAGGATAAAATCGCGGAATCGTCGGGGCGCAATGGCACGCTGGTGATTTTCGAACCCGATGGCGACATGTTCAAAAACTTCCATTTCATCCCCGAATACCTGGATGAGATGCTATGGAATTATGTGTATTTGAATGCAGGACTGTCTATTCTCTTCAACGGGAGGAAGTTCTATTCTGAAAATGGTCTGCTGGATTTGTTGCGCAAAAAAACCGACGAAGAGTCAATGCGTTATCCCATCATTCATCTTCACGGCAAAGACATTGAAGTAGCGCTTACGCACAACAACCAGTACGGCGAGGAGTATTATTCATTCGTCAACGGTCAATATACAACGCAGGGTGGTACTCACCTGGTAGCATTCCGGGAAGCGATCGCAAAAACCATCCGCGAGTTTTACAACAAAAACTTTGAAGCAACAGATATCCGCGCCAGCGTGGTTGGAGCTATTTCTGTCAGGGTAATCGAGCCGGTATTTGAATCCCAGACCAAGACCAAGCTCGGCTCACAGGTCATGGGCCCCGATGGTCCGACCATGCGTGGGTTTATCAATGATTTTATCAAAAAGGACCTCGATGATTATCTGCATAAACATCCCGATGTCGCCGATGCCCTGCTAAAGCGAATCTTGCAATCGGAGCGTGAACGCAAGGATATTGCAGGTATAAAAAAGCTCGCAAACGAGCGTGCAAAAAAGGCGAACCTTCATAACAAAAAACTACGCGATTGCCGGATACATTTTGACGAAAACTCAGGTGAACGCCGGGAGGAAACGATGATCTTTATTACCGAGGGCGATTCGGCAAGCGGCTCCATTACCAAATCGCGCGATGTGCAGACTCAGGCGGTATTCAGCCTTCGCGGTAAACCGTTAAACACATTCGGTTTAACCAAAAAAATCGTGTATGAGAACGAAGAATTCAATCTGCTCCAACATGCGCTGAACATCGAAGACGGCCTCGAAGGTTTGCGTTATCGCAAAATCATCGTCGCTACCGATGCCGACGTGGACGGGATGCACATCCGGTTGCTGCTACTCACTTTCTTTTTGCAGTTTTTCCCCGACCTGGTAAGGCAGGGCCATGTGTTTATCCTGGATACGCCGTTGTTCAGGGTCAGAAATAAAAAGCAAACCATTTATTGCTACAGTGACGAAGAAAGGCAAAACGCGATTGCCAGACTGGGTGCGAAGCCGGAGATTACCCGGTTTAAGGGTTTGGGAGAGATTTCACCGGATGAATTCCGGTCATTTATCGGCGAGGAAATAAGGCTCGAACCTGTTTTATTGAGCAAAGAAACGAGCATCAAAGCCCTGCTTGATTTTTACATGGGTAAAAATACACCGGAACGCCAGGTATTCATTATCGATAATCTTAAGATCGAAAAGGATATCGTGCAAATTGATCAGAAGAAATTGGAAGAAGAGGAAGTGGAAGCATAATGGCAGAAGACGAATTACAAATGGAAAACCCACATCCCGGAAGTGAAGACAAGCAGCTTGCGGAAGTGCAACATCTGTCGGGCATGTACGAAAGCTGGTTTCTCGAATATGCATCTTATGTGATCCTCGAACGTGCTGTGCCAGCCCTGCTGGACGGCCTCAAGCCGGTTCAGCGGCGGATTCTTCATGCTATGAAGGAAATGGATGACGGGCGCTTCAACAAAGTCGCCAATATCATCGGCAGCACCATGCAGTATCACCCGCACGGCGACGCATCGATTGGCGATGCCATTGTGGGTATCGGGCAAAAGGAATTATTGATTGAAACCCAGGGTAACTGGGGCGATATCCGCACGGGCGACAATGCCGCCGCACCAAGATACATCGAAGCAAGGCTTTCTAAATTTGCGCTGGATGTATTGTTCAATCCGCAGACCACCGAGTGGCAATTGTCGTATGATGGTCGAAAGAAAGAACCCGTGACCTTGCCGGTGAAGTTTCCACTGTTGTTGGCCCAGGGAGCGGAGGGAATTGCTGTTGGGCTTTCTACTAAAATTCTGCCGCATAATTTCCGTGAGCTTATACTGGGCGCCATTGATATTTTAAAAGGAAAGAAGGTGAGTATTCTACCCGATTTTCCAACAGGAGGATTTGCTGATTTCTCGGATTATAATGAAGGACAGCGAGGAAGTCGCGCGAAAGTCCGTGCTAAAATCGAGGAAGTCGATAAAAAGACCCTCGTAATCCGTGACATACCATTTGGAACCACGACTACTAACCTCATCGAGTCGATCGTAAAAGCCAACGACAAAGGGAAGATCAAGATTAAAAAGGTCGTGGACAATACAGCCAGGGATGTGGAGATAGTGATTCAACTGGCTCCGAATACGTCTCCAGATATCACCATCGATGCGCTGTATGCGTTCACAGATTGCGAAATGTCCATAGCGCCAAACTGTTGCGTGATCTTCGATGACAAGCCGGTATTTCTCAGCGTCAACGAAATATTGCGGATTAGCACCAACCAAACCGTAGAATTGCTGCGGCGAGAACTCGAAATTAAGAAGGCGGAATTGTTGGAAAAAATACTCTTTTCATCCCTGGAGAGAATTTTCATTGAAAACCGGATTTACCGCGATATCGAAGAATGCGAAACCTGGGAGTCCGTCATTGCAACGATCGACAAAGGTCTCAACCCTTATAAACCACAGTTTTATCGTGAAATCACCACGGAAGACATTGTGCGCCTTACGGAAATAAAAATTAAGAGAATATCCAGGTTTGATGCGTTCAAAGCAGATGAATTATTAAAGAAACTCCAGGAGGAACTCGCTGAAACAGAATACCACCTGGCGCATATCATTGAGTATGCCATTGATTATTACCGAAATCTGCTGGAAAAATACGGTAAAGCAAAGGAACGCAAAACCGAAATCAGAACGTTCGATACCATTGCGGCCACCGTAGTGGCAGCCAACAACACCAAACTATACATCAATCGGGATGATGGATTCATCGGTTTCGGACTGAAAAAGGATGAATTCATTTGCGACTGCTCCGACCTGGACGAGATAATTATATTCCGTCAGGACGGCAAGATGGTGGTGACTAAAATAGCCGAAAAAGTGTTTGTTGGAAAAAACATACTTTACGCCGGTGTATTCAAGAAGAGCGATGAGCGCATGGTATATAACCTCATTTACCTTGATGGAAAATCGGGTCGGGCTATGGCCAAAAGATTTAACGTGATCGGTATAACACGAGATAAGGAATACGACCTTACCAAAGGCGAAAAGGGATCGAAAGTATTGTACTTCACGGCCAATCCAAACGGGGAGGCAGAGGTTGTTTCGGTGCTATTGAGCAATAATTGCCGGGCCAAAATCAAACTCTTCGATTTTGACTTTTCAACACAGGACATCAAAGGTCGTGGTGCAGGTGGCAACATTATGACCAAGTATCCAATCAAAAAAATCCAGTTAAAGGCAGAAGGAAGGTCAACGCTTGGCGGTGTGGATATTTACTATGATGAGGCCATTGGCCGGCTCAACCGCGATAGCCGCGGTCGCTACCTTGGCAACTTCAACTCGACAGACAGCATTCTGGCTGTAAATGATGACGGTTCTTATGAAATCACCACCTTTGAATTGACGAACCGCTACGATATTGAGCATCTGAAATACCTGGAGAAATTTAACCCGGAGGTAGTGCTGACAGCCATCTATCTGGATGGCAGTGCCAAACTCACCTATATCAAGAAGTTCAAAATAGAGACCACGACTCAAAACAAGAAGTTTATCTTCATCAGTGAATCGCGGGGCTCTAAATTACTTTTCATTACTTCGAAATCTGATACTTCGGTGGAAGTGTTGCTGAAGAAGAAGAAAAGTAATGATAAGGAAGTGTTGCTGCTGGATGAATTGGTGTCGTTGAAAGGCTGGAAAGCCCAGGGCAATCGGTTCTCAAACTACCCGGTTTTAAAGCTTCGCGAAATTTCGGATGAAGGTGACGATTTAGAATCGAAAGTGAATGACGATAGCGCTACTGTTGAGACTGAACATCCCGACGAAGTAGTTTTTGAAACGAATGAATCGGGCGAAGAGGAAGCCGCAATTTCACCAGACGAATTATTGCCAGACCAACCGCAGCCTGTCAAACAGGAGGATTCCGAATCAGATGGGCCGGAAAACGGATACCATGCCGGCGACACCATCGAGATGAAAATTGATCTTCAGAAACTCAAGAAAAATAAAGATCAACTCGGTTTGTTCGATGATTGATTACCTTTACAGTGATGAACAATTCCTGTTATAAACCTGCTCCTCAAAAATTGATGTTGCCCTCAAGGTTGCGCCAATATCTCACTGGAGTTTTCATCATTATGATAGTTGCCAATTGCGGCCATAGGCAGGCTTCTTATGAAATCGTAGAATTGCCAGCGGATCATAAGAATCAGAACGAGATTTTTATTCCGTATCTAAGGCAGCAAATAAACCGACAGCCAAATGAACCATCGAACTACCTTAAACTCGCGGGTATTTATTTAAATCAGAATAAAACCAACGAAGCGAAGACGTTGCTACAAAATGCCAATTCGCTCCAGGAGAAAAACCTGGAAATACTCGCCATGCTCTCCGGAATTTATTTGAGCGAAAAGGACACCAGTTCGTTGCGTGCTAATGTGAGCCGAATGAGAAAACTCGATCCGGAATACGATGGAACGCTGATATATTCTGCTGAATTTGGCCTTCTGGCTCATCAGCCGGATAATGCCATCTACTATGCCAACAGGGCAATTCTAAAAAATCCATACAATGACAATTGCCGGATATTACTTGGCAAGGCCTATCTCATGAAGAAGGATAGTACCAGTGCCCTGCAAAATTTTCAGCAGGCATACTCCATGCATAGTTCCTATGAGAATTTTACGAACCTTTTTTCACTGTTGCTGGCTGTCGGGCAATTCGAGGAGTCGAGAGCATTGATTGCAGAATTCGAATCGGAAGAGACATCATTGCCCATCTTCCTAGAGCGCGCGATGTATTATAATGCGGTGAAAGCATACGACAGCGCCAGAATGTCGCTTGACAAATGCCGGATCGAAAACGCTGATGAGAAAACAGCGCTTTTTGAATGGGCCAAATACTACTATGCCACCAGGAACGACTCGGCATGGCAAACATTAAACCAGTACCTTTACCACTACCCGAAAGATGCACACGCCCTGATTTTGAAAGCGAGAATGAAATCCGCCGATGGAGCTACCCATGAGGCGATTGAACTTTACAAGTCGGTGCTTCTATCGGACAGCACATCGGTAATAGCCCGTAAGGAATTGGAAATTCTTGAGGGAAAAGTTGCATATTTGCGGCTTGTTAAGCGTAAGGACGAAACGCAAAAACAACTGGAGATTATCAAGCCATTGGGCGCCAAACAAATTAATTAATCACTTTTCATGGGTAATAGTCAAATCAAGATTTCATTTCCGGATGGTACGGTCAGGGAGTTTCAAAATGGTATCAGCAGTTACGAACTGGCATTGAGCATCAGTGAAGGCTTAGCGCGAAATGTACTTGCGGCAAAAGTAAATGGCGAAGTACGGGATTTATCCAGACCAATAACGTCCGATGCAGCGATACAATTGTTGACCTGGAATGATACGGAAGGCAAATCCACCTTCTGGCATTCATCGGCACACCTTATGGCCGAAGCGCTAGAGGCGCTTTATCCGGGAATAAAATTTGGCATAGGTCCTCCTGTAGAAACCGGTTTTTACTATGATGTTGACTTCGGGGACCAGGAATTTGACGCATCTCATCTGGAAAAAATTGAGCAAAAAATGCTTGAATTGGCCAGACAAAAAAATGATTACAGTCGGCGGGAAGTTAATAAGAAAGATGCAATAGCCTACTTTACTGAAAAAGGCGATGAGTACAAAATAGAACTTCTCAACGATCTGGAAGACGGATCCATAACCTTTTATCAGCAAGGTAACTTCGTTGATCTTTGTCGCGGTCCTCATATTCCAAATACTGGATTTATTAAAGCTGCAAAATTAACGAACATAGCCGGTGCCTATTGGCGTGGTGATGAATCGAGGAAACAACTTACCCGACTTTATGGAGTGACCTTTCCGAAGCAAAAGGAACTTGATGAATACCTGTTGCTTTTGGAAGAAGCCAAAAAGCGCGATCACCGACGTCTCGGAAAAGAACTGGAACTCTTTACATTTTCTGAAAAAGTAGGGCAGGGGTTACCGTTATGGCTGCCAAAAGGAACGGAACTTCGTGAGAAATTAATTAATTTCCTCAAGAAGGCGCAAGTTAAAGCCGGGTATGCCTCCGTGGCCACGCCACATATTGGCTCTAAAAGTCTGTATGTTACCTCCGGGCACTATGAGAAATATGGCAAGGATTCATTTCAGCCGATAAAGACTCCAAATCCAAACGAGGAGTTTTTGCTGAAGCCAATGAATTGTCCCCACCACTGCGAAATATACAAGTCGCGCCCCAGGTCGTACAAGGAGTTGCCCTTGAGGCTTGCGGAATTTGGCACAGTTTATCGCTATGAACAGAGTGGGGAGTTGCATGGTCTGACGCGCGTGCGAGGCTTTACGCAGGATGATGCCCATATTTTCTGCCGCCCTGACCAGGTGAAGGATGAATTTAAAAAAGTTATTGATCTGGTTCTTTATGTATTTAGCTCGCTGGGTTTTCATGATTTCGTTACGCAGATTTCACTTCGTGATCCTGATAACAAAGAAAAATATATAGGCGATGATGAAGCATGGGAAAAAGCTGAACGCGCCATCATCGAAGCAACACAGGAAAAAGGCATCCCTACAATAACGGAGCTCGGCGAGGCGGCATTTTATGGGCCCAAACTCGATTTCATGGTTAAAGATGCACTGAAGCGCAGTTGGCAGCTTGGCACGATCCAGGTGGATTACAACCTCCCCAACCGGTTTGAGCTGGAATACATAGGCGCTGACAACCAAAAGCACAGACCTGTCATGATCCACAGGGCGCCTTTTGGGTCGCTTGAGCGATTTGTGGCGATACTTTTGGAACACACGGCTGGCAGATTCCCTCTTTGGCTGAGCCCTCAGCAATATGTAGTGCTTCCAATCTCTGAAAAATATGAAGAGTATGCTGAGCAAATACATCAGAATATGAGCCTCAATGATTTTACCGGCTATGTAGATAGCAGAGATGAAAAAATCGGCAGGAAGATACGCGATGCGGAAATAGGCAAAATCCCATATATGTTGATTGTGGGAGAAAAGGAGGCCGAAGCCGGAACTGTTTCGATACGCCAGCATGGCGTTGGAGATGTAGGTAGTTTTTCTGCCAAAGAGCTTCAACAGTACTTTACAGAAGCGATCGCGACCAGTATGGCTGCAGAGGCTAAAAACCTTTAAAAGTATTGAGTCGTGTCTTTTTTGATAAAAATATTTATCTCATATTTGCAACTTTGTTTTTCAAACTAAAAAAAGGAGGCGTATATCAATAAACCAAGACCTTATGACAGGAGTCGAAGTCATAATAGAACCAGGGAGGAAGAACCCTATAAGGTAAATGATTACATCCGTGCACCTTTTGTAAGGGTGGTCGGCGAAAACGTTGTTATTGGGGTTTACGAGATTAGAAAAGCCTTGCAAATGGCACAGGAGCAAGGACTTGATCTGGTAGAGATTTCTCCAAAAGCGGAACCACCGGTTTGCAAAGTAGTTGACTATTCAAAATTCAAGTACGAGCAGAAGAAAAAGCAGAAGGAGATCAAGGCCAAGACGCAGAAAACAGTATTGAAAGAAATACGTTTTGGCCCGAATACCGACGAACATGATTTCAATTTTAAACTGAAACATGCTATCAGCTTTCTGAAAGAAGGGGCAAAGGTCAAAGCATATGTTCACTTTGTTGGGAGAACAATCATTTTTAAGGAGAGAGGCGAGATTTTACTTTTAAAATTTGCGCAGCAACTTGAAGACCATGCTAAAGTGGAACAATTGCCAAAGCTGGAAGGAAAGAGGATGTCGATCTTCCTTACACCGAAATCACTTAAGAAATAATTCTTTTAAATAAATTAAATATGCCAAAAGTTAAAACCAAGTCTGGAGCTAAAAAGCGTTTCAAGCTGACGGGAACGGGCAAGATAAAGCGTAAACACGCTTATCATAGCCATATTCTCACCAAGAAGGAAACCAAGCAAAAGAGAAATCTTGTTCATGATACACTGGTTCACGAAAGTGATGTATCCCGTGTAAAGAAAATGTTGAACATTTAAATTATGTCAGGCCAGAGCTGGAGGTTTAAAGATTCTTAGGAACACCACAGTTCAAAAACAAAAAATGATATGCCAAGATCAGTAAATTCAGTTGCTTCGAGAGAGAGAAGGAAAAAATTACTCAAGTCCGCCAAAGGGTTTTGGGGACGCAAAAGAATGTATGGACGGTAGCTAAAAATGCCGTAGAAAAGGGGTTACAATACGCCTATCGGGACAGAAAAGCTAAGAAACGTGAGTTCAGAGGTTTATGGATTCAGCGTATCAACGCAGGAGCCAGAGAGTACGGAATGTCATACTCTGTTTTTATGAATAAGCTTAAAAATGCCAATATCGACCTTAACCGCAAGGTACTCGCCGACATGGCTATGAACAATCCGGAAGCCTTCAAGGCAATTGTGGATAAAGTAAAGTAAGGAATTCCCTCTTCGATAAATATAAAGGCCCGAACAGGGCCTTTTTTATTGGCAGGAATTCAAATATGATGTAAAGAAAACAGGATATTGGGATGGGAATGTGATAAAATGTTCAATTTTACTCAATTCTTTGCACGCCGGAACAAGGCAGAAATACCTGAAATAGTACGTTTTTTTATACTATATAAAGTTCAGATACTCTTTTTCGAAGAAATATTTCGAGTTTCATCCTATTTCAGAAGATTTTCGGCGATATACAGCTCGATTTCTACCTGAGTAAGGTTAACGCCTCTGCCGGACATAATTAGAAGATCGTATAGGTTAAATTCGATGCATAAATAATTCATCATAAAGGCCAACCATATTTTTAGGCGTTTTGAGAATTATTTTTCATAGGTTGTGGTTTAATGTTTAGTGGAAGGCCGCCAAAGCGGCTTTTCGCATTTTGTGACCGTTCTTAGTAACTCGCCCAATTTTTATTCCCTGATCTTTTCATGATATTTGAAACCATGAGACCATCCATGGCACGCTGTTATTCAGGAAGACTTTTCATCACATTACTTGTCATGGGTTTCCTCGCATCGTGCAAAAGTACCAGCTTTCATGTAGATAAGACCACGCTGAATCAGTATTTTGACGCTAGCGACATTTCAAACAAAAGTTTTACCGGCCTGACCGTTTATGACCTTCATGCCGATAAGATGATTTTTAATTACAACGCGGAAAAGGGTTTTATTCCAGCATCCAATGCCAAACTTCTGACATACTACGCAGTGCTGCAAATGCTCGGTGATAGTATTCCTGCCATGGAATATTGCATTGTTGATGATTCAATCTTCTTTACCGGAACGGGCGACCCTACCTGGTTTTATGACACATTTGATCATTCAAAGTCCGTCGAAATACTCGCTGATACTTCATTCATTCTGAACTATATTCCTCGAAGTATGGCAGATCATAAATTTGGACCAGGATGGTCGTGGGATGATTTCAAGTATGATTTTTCGGTGGAGAAATCGACATTTCCAATTTATGGAAACCGGGTTTCAATTTACAAGGCAGCAGAGAGCAAGGAAAGTGGAAATCCGTCCAAAATCCATGGAAGTATTAGTTGATAAAGACTCTTCCAAAAGCATTGACGGGTTTGATGCAGATCGCAGGGAGTTTTCAAATGATTTTTATCTGACCGTTAATTCGGATACAATAGAGGTGGAAACAGCCGTGCCTTTTATTTATAGCGATGAGTTATTTGTCAATCTGCTTGCGGATACGCTGCACCGTTCTATTCATATCGCTGGAAAATTCCCGGATTGTGATCGACGGAGAACGTATGATATTCCCTGTGATTCCGTGTTGGCAAAAATTCTTCTGGATTCGGACAATTTCTTGTCCGAACAGATGCTCCTGGTGATTAGTTCCACACTTGGAGATACACTGAGTTCTCTGAGAGTCATTGATTTAATGAAAAAAAACCAGATTTCTGATATTGCAGATGATATCACCTGGGTAGATGGTTCCGGGTTGTCGAGGTATAATCTTATGACACCTGCCTCAATTATTTCCATTTTGAAAAAAGTCTATAAAACCCAACCCATGGAAAAGATTTTCAAGATGTTACCTGAATCTGGACATACCGGTTCGCTAAAAAAATCCTTCACTGGTCTCACCGGAAGAATTCACGCCAAAACAGGTTCTATGACTGGCGTTTATAATCTGTCCGGTTATCTTGTGACTGATTCCGGAAAAACACTTGCATTCAGTTTTATGAATAATAATTTTAAAGTTCCCGCGTCGTTGATCAGGCAGGAAATGGAGAAAATATTAGCAGCATTTATGGATTATTGAAATCATGAGAGTCAGTTTAGTAATATGGGTTTTTTACGTATTTTCATTTAGCCTGCAAGCCCAAGGCGTGATTAAAATCGCCAAACTGAAGTATCAGGGCGGGGGCGATTGGTATGCAAATAAAACAGCCTTGCCTAATCTCATCTCTTTCTGTAATTCCAATCTGCAAATGAACCTGGCGCAAGCTGAGGAAATCGTGGAAGTTGGCAGCCCGGATCTCTTTTTGTACCCATACGTATATATGACCGGCCATGGCAATGTTGTCTTCTCTGATCTGGATGCTGAGAATCTACGCAATTATCTCATGGCAGGCGGATTTCTTCATATCGATGATAACTATGGCCTCGATCAGTTTATGCGTCTTGAAATGAAGAAGGTCTTCCCGAACCTGGAATTTGTCGAGCTGCCTTTCGATCATCCGATCTATCATCAGAAGTATCAGTTTCCCAACGGCCTGCCAAAGGTACATGAGCACGATGGCAAAGCCCCGCAAGGGTTTGGATTGCTTTTCGAAGGTCGGCTGGTCTGCTTTTATAGTTTTGAATGTGATCTGGGCAATGGTTGGGAGGATCAGACAATCTACAATGACCCGGAGGCAGTGCGAATGGAAGCGTTGAAAGCTGGCGCTAACATTGTAAGCTTCGCCTTCACGAAGGATTGATATTTTTCCAGTTGCTGGGTATTTCATGAATTTTCTGCGTTTTTTATTTCACGGATCGCCCACCTACATCGACTTTCGATTCGCATTCGTTGTTGCCGATCTGATCTCGAGTTTTAAATATGCTATAAATCCATAGCTGCCCAATTTGGATATTGGTAGAGTTGGTTTGTGTGATTATTTACTTTTTGGTTGTAATTTGCTGATTCTCTTAACGTAATTGATTAATTTGTTCAAGTTCACTTTACAAGCACCGTGATGATGTGGCAAAAACTGAATGCGCTGGATATACTTCATCTTGAAAAAGCCCGGATTCAATTACTCAACGCCGTGCAACTGGTTAGCGCTGTTCCAAGGTCATTTGAGGAGGACAATATCGTATGTTTTCCAAAGTGGAATCAGCAAAACGCCCAGTTCTATTGTACGGTATCGTCTAATACGGAGCATATCCAGGTAGCCATCGATATTAAAGACCTGGTTCTGACCCTTTCCGGCGAAAGCCGGCATGCTGAGCATTTGGTTCTTTCCGGTATCACCTATCCCATGGCATTTGGGTGGATGCAAATCAAACTGGATTCATTTGGACTGAAAGGCGATCTATTCAATGACACCACCTCCTATAAGCTCGAAAAAACCATGGGGGCGGATGAAGAAATGATCGTGTTTGACCAGCAGGTTTTCGATGATATGTCGATTTATTATTCCAATGCTGCCTTTATGCTTCAGCGAGTGAGTGAACTGCCTGGCAATAAGGGATTATTGCGCATTAATCCGTCCGATATCAATATGATATTGCTTCCGGAAAATAAGGAGTCTTACCTTATTCCGGGGTTTTCAATCGGATCACGGTTTTATCCGGAGCCACATTTTTTTATTCAGCTTACAACTACTGACCAGGCCATAATCGAGGATTATGATGAGAGGGGCTATTTATGGAGAAATAAGGACTGGCTTGGTTTATTGCTACCTGCGGTTGACTTTTTATCGCACGATGAGGACGATGAGTTTAATAAAGTGATGAACTTTTTCACCAATGGACTGCGATAATAATTCCTTATTTGCCATCTGCCATTTTAGTAAAAAGATACTATATTTCAGCATTACCCTTAATATCATTTCGTAAAACCCACTGAAGAAATTATGGATTTTCAACAAAATATTGTTGCTGAAGCTGAGAAGTTGGCTACGCAATTATTGCTTACACTTCCTGAAACCATGGTTTACCACAATTTGAATCATACCAGGGAAGTAGTAAAGGCAGCAACAAAAATTGGATTGCATCACAATCTGTCAGCAGTAGAGATGGAGGAATTGCTCATTGCGGCATGGATGCACGACACGGGTTTCGCGAAACAGTATGAAAATCATGAAGATATCAGTGAGCAATATGCGGAAGAACTGATGACGCGGTTCGATTATCCCAAGGATAGAGCAGCAATCGTCATGTCCGCAATTCAATCAACCCGTAATAAACGTGCACCGCAGAATATGATTGAATCCGTGCTGCACGATGCTGATTTTTCGCATCTGGCCAGGAAAAGTTATGCTGACAGATCCATCCTTCTGAAGGCCGAATTGGAGCGGGTGACAGGCAAAGCCATTCCCTGGAAAGAATGGTATTCCGAGAATCTGAAATTCCTCAGCACCCACCAGTTTTTTACTGATTATGGTAAAACCATATTTGAACCAAAAGCCCTGGAGAACATCCTTGATCAGAAAAAGTTACTGAAAAAAGTAAGTAATATCCAGGACAGCGCCCTCGGGAGGGACATGAGCATTGATTCTGAAAGGCTTGAAGAACTCAAGAAAAAACTGCGGAAGGTGGAAGGGCGACCGGAAAGAGGCATCGAAACGATGTTCAGGCTTACTTCCAGCAATCATATACAACTGAGTGCTATTGCCGACAGTAAAGCGAATATTCTCATTTCGGTCAACGCCATCATTGTTTCCATTATGATGAGCGGTTTCCTGAAGGCGCTCGATACAAATCCGCATCTGCTCATTCCAACTTACATGATTCTGACAATCAATGTCATTACAATCGTGTTTTCTGTTCTGGCTTTACGACCAAATATCACGACAGGGAAATTTACCAGGAAAGACATTGAAGATAAAAATACGAATCTGCTCTTTTTTGGGAATTTTCATGATATGGAGCGAGATGATTATAAATGGGGAATGACCCAGATGATGTCCAATTCAGAATACCTCTATTCAAGCCTTATCGATGATATCTATTTTCTGGGTAAAGTGCTGGGAAAAAAGTACAGGTTCCTGAGGATTGCATACAATATATTCATGTACGGAATCATAACAGCGGTTTTGGCCTATGTTATTGCCACCTATTTCTACCTGTTAAAGCTTTAAGTCGATCTGGCTGATCAGAATTGAAGCACATCGCGCAGCCGCGAATAGCCGGATTTACTTACCGGAATCGGGTTTCCGCTTTTAAGTTTTAACTGATAACTATCTTTTTCGTACAACTCAATTTGTGCAACATTATCAGTTCGCACTATATAGGAGCGATGCACCCTGACGAAGGATTTTACCGGCAGGTGATCCTCGAAGTATTTCATGGTGTTTTGTTTTAAATACTTCCCTTCGTGCGTGTGGATCATGACGTAGTCGTCCTGTGCTTCGATATAATCAATTTCCTGTAGGTAAATGATTTTAATTCGGATCCCGATTTTCACCGCTATTCGTTCCAGCACATCAGCCTGTTCATGGGTCTGGTGAATCATGGATTCCAGGCGCTTTTTTGCCTCCGGTTTTTGCATAAGGTCGGAAGCACGCTCCAACGCGATTCGCAGTCGGTCAGCGCTATATGGTTTCAGCAAATAATCAACAGCGTTTTGTTCAAATGCTTTTACAGCGTATTCGTTGTAGGCAGTGGTGAAAATCACAGACGGCAGATCATCGATAAGTTCAAGCATTTCAAACCCGTTCAGCTTTGGCATCTGCACGTCCAGGAAGATAAGATCAGGCTTGAGCAATGCGATTCCCTTTAGCCCGTCAAAGCCATTTTCATACTCACCCACAATGTCAACACCACCAATTAGTTTCAGATGGCTGTGCAAATGCACCCTGGCCAATGGTTCGTCGTCGATAATGATAGCTCGGATCATTGGACGTTTTGAGGGAATGAGAGTGTAACGATGAATTTTCCATTATCTGAATTGACGACCATCAGATCATCGCGCCCGTAGAGCAGTCGCATTCTTTCACTTATGTTTTTTATCCCGATGCCATTTCCTTTCACTGCCGGTTTGCTGTCTTTCTCCACTTCATTTTCGATCTGTACTTTCAGAAAGCCATGAAAGCAATCCGCTGTAATGCGAATCTCCACCTGGCCCAGCGCTTCGCTGACGCCATGTTTCACCGCATTTTCAGCAATAGGCTGTAGGATAAGTGATGGAATTTTGGCCTGAAGGCACTTTTTAGTGACATCGTGGCGCACAATAAGCTTATTACCAAACCGGATTTTTTCTATATCCAGATAGCGCGATATGTTTTCTAATTCGGCTGAAAAGTTTCGCATGGCATCGGGTTTTTCAGCAATGGAAAACCGCAGGAAATCGGAAAGCTTCAGGATCATTTCACGCGCCTTTTCGCCTTCATCGAGGGTCAGTGCGCTTATGGAGTTTAGACTATTAAATAGAAAATGTGGGTTTATCTGGCTTTTTAACGCATTTAGCTCGGCAACTTTTACATTGGTTTTCAAATCTGACTCAAGGTTGATCTGCTCAATAAAGTTGTTGTAATACATGTGAAGGTAGTACACAAGGATGAGCATAAAATAAACAAGCAGACCGGTGAGGATGCGCCAGATCAGCGTGTCATTGAAGAAAAGCTGGTAGTCCTCCTTAACGAATGGCATGGATTTCATCGCATAATAGCCCATCAGTAGCCATACCACAAGCGTTACAGAAAACGAAGTGACGTGATTGAGTATCAGGTTACCGATATTATGGCGCTCTACCTGGCTGAACTTCACTGCAAACCACAGCCCCAGGCCAATAACTGAGTAGGACACATTGTAAATGATGGCGTCGCTTATAGTCAGGACAAGCGACGCCCCGAAAAGTTTATAAATAAACACGCCATGCACTACCGCCATCAGGCACCAGAACACACAATAAATGATCAGGTTTCTTTGGTTATTCGCAATCGGGTGGAGCATTGTTTGGATAGAATTTTATGGTCATTATTTAATTTCGCCACCACCAAACATGACGAACCCCTTTATTACCAATGTTCTTGTATTGTCTTTTACGGATTCCGGACCGATATATCGCTTGTCAGAAACGCCTCCAAATATCGCTACGACCTCACTTTTTACATGCCAGTGCGAAGGTATTCTCAGCGTCCATCCGCCGAACATAGCAAATACTTCCAATTGGTTAGTTCCCTGTGCAAGCTGTGCGTTGAGAAGTATCAGATCCACGCCACCAAATAGGGCCGTCACTTTGCCGCCACGGAAATTATTGGAAGTAATGATTTTTTCACCACCGCCGAAGATAGCCACTTCATCAATATATTCTGCGTCGCTGTAGCCCGCGTCAGCGGTACCGGAAGTATTTTCCGGAGGATTTCCGGGGACATTGCGATCACCGCGATCATTCCAGCCACCGTGTTTACTTCTGAAACCACGCCCGAAATTGGTGCCGGATCTGAATAGGAGCGAAAGGCCTATGACAATAAGGATGAGGTAGACGAACAGCCGGCTGTCATCTTCAAATAAGTCGAAGAAGTCAGGAAAGATATCATCCATAACTTGTGGCAGCAGAAAAATGGATCCGATACCGATTAGGATGATTCCCGGGCCTTTGTTGTCGGTGGTCAATATTGAAAATACACCAATTGTTATGAGTAGGAATTGCCATGTCCATATCCACCATGGCATGAAGTCGGGAACAAATTTCAGATTCTCAATGATGAGAAGAAAACCAATGCCAAGGAGGATTAAACCCACAAGGTGTCTTTTTTCTTTGATGATAGGAGCCATAGTATTTCAAGTTTTAATTTCCTCCGAAAGGTATATCCGAGGCTTGATATTTACTTACCAAAATCGGTAAGCGATCCGTTTTTACCGGTAAACGGCCAGATGCCATTTGTAAACTGCTTTTAAATACCGGCCTTTTTGAGCTGATCCCGGATGAATGCTAACTCCGGCGTGAATACACGCTCGGCAATTTTATTCTTTTCCTCTTTTGAATACTTTTCTTCCGGTTCCGGAAAAATGGGATATTCCACATGGAGGGAAATCGGTCCTGATAAGTTGAATTGCTTGTACAAGTTGAAATATTGAGAGAAATCAACCATTCCTTCACCGAGTGGTGTGTTTTTAACCATCCATTTATCCTCCTTCTCCCACAAGAAGTCTTTCATGATGGAGCAATGAATGTAGTCCTTCACCAGGCGCATATCCACCTGCCAGGATTCGCCGCCTTCCACTACGGCATGGCGTGGGTCGAACTGCACGCCGATGTACCTGGAATCCAGACCATTTATAAGATACCAGATATCCCAAACGGAGGCGCCAACGTAGTCGCCCGCGTGGTTTTGATAGGCGCCATGGATGTTGTATTTGGCGTTGAGTTCAGCCAGTTTTTCTATTTTCCTCCTGAAATCATCAAGCTGACTGGGGATGCTGCCTTCCTGTGTGTACCGGTAATAAGCAAATCTGTAAAATTTGATACCGGAGGCGGCTGCAGTTTTTACTATTTTTTCCGTAAGGGCATCGTCCGCAGAATTGATGTCGGTAACCATCATGGGTACGATGATGCCCGAGCTGGTAATTTCCTCGATCGCTTTTGGCAACAGGCTCTCGGCCAATTCCGGGGCGACATGGCCACCTTTTCGCACGGTGAGGTCGATTCCATCGAAGCCAAGGTCCCTGGCATAAATACCCATTTCGCGGAAGTCAAGCCAATGCAGATGTTTGGAGTAGATACATACAGGGTTCGATGTAGCCTGTGGTTTGCTACCGGCCATTGCAGCTATATTCATCAATGGGATTTGAGCCAATACAAGGCCGCTTTTTTGAAGGAAGGATCGCCTGTTTTCCATGGTAGTCGAGCGTTATAAAAAATGTGTGATACAATCAAAGTTAATCGTATTTTGAAACAATCGGTAATTTCTCCAAATTTCTGCCGACATAGAAAATTACATTCCACATGCGCATTACAGCCTTCAGAATACTTGCCCGTTTTAACAAAATCCTTATGCCAACCATGCGCCACAAAGATTTACTAAAACTCACCCCGATCCAGAAGGCCATCGTTGGATGGAGGTATTGGGTTACTAAAAATGCGCTGGGTAATTGAGTTAGTATAAAGTACTAAGTACTAAGTATTAAGTACTAAGTACTAATTATCATGAAGCCGTGCATCCTGTTCTATTTTTTGCCAAGTATTTTATTGAGAATCACCAGCGTGATGCAATAGGTGGGTCGTATTCCTTCAGAACCCAGGCTTCCTGAGGCCAGTGTAAATTCAGTGAGCAGGGGATTATCCGACGCATAATAGGCATATCGCAGGGTTACATTTTCTGATATACTTTTTCTGATCCTTGATGCCGACTGAATGGCTTTTTGGTAATGTGCGCCTTCCATTTCCAGTCCGATAGCCCGCCAGGATGATTGATGAAAATATTGGAGAATATCAGCATTTTGAAGGCTGGTCCCCAGCACGGTGATCATGGAACCTGCCGTGGCCGGAATGCCGGAATGCTCAAAGTCGGCCAGCGACAAACTATTGTCTATCGGATAGTTGTCAGCAGTGCCTTCGAAGACGTGGGCTGATGGCACCATTATATCGCCCTTATTACCTCCAAGAATACCTGCTTTTCCCATCACTGAAATAGACTGCACATTCAAACCGAAAGAGCGCTCATCATCCAGTTCGTACGTTTTCAAAAGTTCATCCATGGTTTCATAAGCCTGCTCGCCGAACGCATAATCCATTATCAGCAACACCGGCTTTGACTTCGCTATTTCTGCAACATCAATATGGAGTTCCGGCGAGAAATCAGTCAGCGGCAGTTTAGTGGTATCGATGATTTG
Source organism: Cyclobacteriaceae bacterium (assembly GCA_034523095.1). Classification (GTDB taxonomy): domain Bacteria; phylum Bacteroidota; class Bacteroidia; order Cytophagales; family Cyclobacteriaceae; genus JAAUQL01. Next base: position 192,975 of record JAXHKU010000001.1, read on the forward strand.
TATTGTGATATTGGTTCCTGCCGTATCTTCGATTTCAAGGAAATCCGTGATTCGTGGCAAATTCCAGAACCTTATTGTGCAGAGCAATATTATTTTTGTCGCGAAGCATTGTTGCCAAAGCGGCGACTGTTGAGTTTTTGGCTTTTTTTCCAAGCGCCGGCCATGCATAAATGGCATTGACAATGCTGTGCAGGTTGGCGCTAATGATATGCAGTGGCCGCTCGATCAACCCGTTTTCATGAAGGTATCGCTTAATTTTTGTCGCCCAAAGGTCGCCGTAAGTATGATGACCGATGCGCTCCTTAAGGGTTGAAGAAAAGGTAATCTCACGGTCTTTAGCGTCCAACGCTTCTTCCATGGCCAGCCTGCCCATCCAGTAAACAATGGTAAAAAGCGAAAATTTCCCAGAGGAAGCCATCAGCTTGTTGTAGCCATTTTCTACCTCCTTAAAGGTTCTGCCCATGAGATAACTGAGGTGGGCAAAGCCTTCCTCGCGGTTGGTGCCCATGAATTCTTCCCCATTTTCAATTATTGCCTCCAACTTTTGCCACGCGAGCGTCTTACGCCCCTTGTTGTCGAGTGCATGGCGTTTTACTTTTTCAGACTCGATATACAGAAAGGTAAGGTGAGTGAGAATATCATAAATATCGCTTCGGCCCAGCGTAATCTCGATATACATCTGATCAGGGCCCACTTTATAGCAGTTGCGGCGGCGCTTCAATGGAATAATGGCTTCAAAGCCAGAATCTTCAAATCCCTCTCTGGAAATCAGGTTAATTTGTCGGCACGCTTCAATCCCTTTTGGCAATCGCTCCATCACATAGACCAGTCCGTCGATTTCCATTTTTTCTTCATCGGCCATGGCGCCATAGATCTCAGGATTCAGCGTAAGCAGGGATTTGATAATTGAATTACCCGAAATACCCATGGGCTTGTAGCTTCCGCGGATAATGAGGTGCCGCATAATTATATATAATCGCTCAATCGCAGCGCGTGACTCCTGGGCTCTTGTACGTTTTTTATTAATCTGATCCATAAAATGGTTTTGTGAAACAAATGTAACAATGTCCTTCCTACTCTGATAATTCTAATCGTGGCTTGCTAAATTTCTTTTTCATCCACATACTGCGCTGCGGAATGGAATTGGCACTTGGATTAAGAATTCTATTAGTGAAAATTAAAAAAAGAATGGTGACGAATGTTTTGAGCGAAGCAATATGCACACTATTTTCGCCGCAATTCCAAGGAACAATAAAGCTTGCCGGAGCGAATTATTAGCCAACTAAAACATGCAAACTATGACTGGAAAAAATTGTGTTGTTACGGGTGGTAATGCCGGCATTGGCTATGAAACAGCCCTTGCTCTTGCAGCAAAAGGGGCGAACGTGACCATCATCAGCAGAAATCAGGATAAGGCGGAAAGCGCGTTGTCGAAAATTAAGGAAATCACCAACAATAGAAATCTGGACTATGTTCTCGCCGACCTGAGTTCACAAAAATCCATCAGGGACGCTGCAAATATCTACTAAAAGCTTTTCCGGTGGTAGATGTACTTGTCAACAATGCAGGTACGTGGCTTTCCAAACTGGAGTTGACCGAGGATGGTGTGGAAAAACTTTTTGCCGTGAACCATATGGCATACTTTCAACTGACGCACGAACTGCTGGGCGCATTGGCAAAATCGACAGAAGCACGTGTGGTATGTGTGGGGTCTGATTCACATTTTCATGGAAAAATTCATTTTGATGATCTGTCGCTTGGTAAAAAGTACCACGGCTTAAAGGCCTACGCGCAGTCGAAACTTGCCAATGCCTTGTTTGTTTACGAGATGGATCGACAATTAAAGCAAAGAAAATTGGACAATATTTCCATAAACTGTGTGCAGCCGGGTCTGGTAAAAACGGATATAGGTTTGAAACATACGATCTCTCTGCACGGAATCATATGGCGATTAAGGAGAATGGGTGGTGTAAGTCCGGCTGAAGGAGCCGCCACATCTATTTACCTGGCCTCTTCACCCGAGGTGCGGGGCATCAGCGGCAAATACTGGGACAAAAGCAAACAAAAACCATCATCACCACAGTCATACATTGAGTCCGATGCGATCCGATTATGGGATATGTGTCTGGAGATGTGTCAGATGGAAGATTATTTCTCCACGTTAGACTCGTAGGATTACGCGTAAGCGCGGTATATCCTCTCCATAATACGAACCTTTATTCGTGAAGGAATCACCTTTGCAATTTTGCTTAACCACCAGTTCGTCCTCCCTGGGATAATAATCAACATTCCCTTGAGCATGTTTCTTATTGCAATTTCAGCTACCTCATCCGGCATCATAATTAAAAGTTCAGCCTTTTTTCCCTGTGCCTTTATTCGTGCCAGCCCACCCTTGTTGGTTATTACCGAACCCGGACAAAGTATGCTCAGTTTAATGCCAAACCGTTTCACTTCCTGGCTCAATGACAGGGAAAATGCATAGACAAAATTTTTAGTTGCACAATAAACAGACTTATAAGGTGAAGGCAGAAACGCTTCCATACTACTGGTATTCATGATATGGCCATAACCGTTCTTCTTCATATCTGGCAGAAAACTGTGGATCATGGCCACATAGGCTTTCATATTTAATTCGATCATGGAACTGTATCGCTCCATTGGGTTATTTTCAAAGAAACCACTTTCGCCAAAACCGGCGTTGTTAATCAAAATATCCACCTCGTAATTATTCTGCCGGCACCATTCAAAAATCTTTCCGGCTGCTTCCGGCATGGTGAGGTCGGTGCCAAAGGCATCGACCCGGGTGGCATAATTACTGGCTATAAATTGCCTTGTTTGGTGCAATTCCGGGGTGTCAAGGGCAATAAGGAGGGTATTAATATTTCTTTTTGATAATTCTATCGCCATTGCTCTACCGATGCCCAGACTCGCTCCGGTAACGAGCGCAAATTTTTTTGTATTATCCATATTGAAAGTGCAAAAAATCGATGCAAAAATAGAAATGACATCCTTAATTCAATGTAAATAAACAAAAAAGCCTGAATTTTTATGTTCAGGCTTTAGAATGAGTGAATGCTTTAAATTATCTGCCAAGATCTACCAGTCGAACTTCCACGCGTCGGCTCTCTTCTTTACTGAGTCCGGAACTTTCCGTAGCGCCATAGCCAATGGCAACAATCCGGCGACGAACTATACCCCGATGGTTAAAATAATCCAGAACAGATTTCGCACGTTCATTGGAAAGTTTTTTATTGAAATCTTCATTTCCTTCATTAGAAGCGTATCCGGATATTTCGATACCCCAGTTGGGCTTATTGTTCAATTCATCAAGAATCAGTTTGAGGTTTGATTCATATTTGCTTTCGAGATCGCTTTTCCCGGCATCAAAGAAAATTTTCAATACTTCATTGGAAATATGCGTAACCACCTGCTGAGATTCCTGGGATATTGCCGCTTTTTGAGCTTCCGCTTCCTTAGTCACACACATTGTCGGCAGCGAAAATATCACTTCTCCGTCCACCTGTTTCTTCTCAAATTTGCTTTCATCACTTTCGTCGTAGTAGTACACCCGTTTAGCTGACTGGGTCTGACTGTTGTCAAAATCTACGCTGTCGATGGGATTTTTTATCAATAACAGTTCAACGAGATAATCCATGCCCGACTGATCACCTGCTTCCATGAGCTGCCCCATAAGTTCGTACACGTCGATACTGTCGTTATCGATGAGGGCTGCTTCATGCTCCTTGCGCAAACTCACCACACCTTCAGCCTGTGTGTTATAAAAGGCGTTCTTGATTTCCACCTCCTGTCCAACGACTACATCGAAGTGCTTTATGGTTTTGAGATATATTTTTTGATAAAGCTCATAAAACTCCTTTTGGTCTGGCACGTCGATATTCAGCGTGTAGGGCAAAAAGCCCTCTGATTCTATGATCATGTCGTATGTCTGGCTTGGAGGCAATATCACAAGGTAATCGCCGGTCTTGGGGTTTGGATGATACATGTAGTCAATCTTTTCGCTTGTTTCGTTATCGATCATGTAGATTTTGGTAGGCATGGGTTTTTGTGTTTCAGCATCCAAAATGCGGCCTTTGATCATGGTCAGTGGGATAGTCTCATAATTTTCAGGCATATCCATGGCATAGATGTCCTGTCCGCCAGAGCCGCCTTTTCGGTCTGAGGAAAAGTATCCGCGTGAGCCGTCGGCAATGAGTGTGAAATAATTGTCGTCTGCAGTAGTATTTATAGGATAACCCATGTTTTTGGGTACTGACCATACACCATCGATAAGTTCAGATTTGTAAATATCATTGCCACCCATACCTTTATGGCCATCAGTGGTGAAGAAGAGCATTTTTTTATTTGGATGAATAAATGGGGCATCCTCATTGGCTTTGGAGTTGATTGTTTTACCAAGATTTTCAGCTTTTCCCCAGCTACCATCTGGCTTTTTTTCAGATTTGTAAATGTCCATTCCGCCATAGCCACCTGGTCTGTTACTGGCAAAATAAATTGTCTTGTTGTCCGGAGTCATACTGGCGGTACTTTCCATGTACTTTGAATGAATATTATCACCCAGTGGCATCGGCCTGCTCCATCCGTTTTCTTCCCTTTGGATTTTGTAAATTGAGCCGCTGGAATGGTCACCAATGAATACCAGCATTTCCTGACCGTCGGCAGTAATTCCCGCGGTACCATAATTATTTTCCGTAGCTACATCTACTTTCACTGGCACTGACCAGGTACCTGTTTTATTATAGGAAATCAGTATTTCTTCGGCCAATTTTTCCCCGGATTTACTTTGAACAGGCTTCAGGGAAGTATAGGCCAATATGCTTTCATCGGCTGAGACTACGGGATTATATTCTGTAAATGTTGAATTGATGCCAGACCCCAGCGACACCACAGTTACATTTTTTGGGATTCGCATGATTTCATAAGCAATGGTCGCAGAAGATATTTTGCCCTCAACTGATGCTTTTGCCCTGGCATCTCTGGCGACGACTTTCAGTTGTTTATTGTAATAAATAAGCGCCTGTTCGATTTGTTCGTTCGCCACATAGGCATCGCCGATTATCAGATAAAAGTCAGGAGGAATAGGATTCAACGCTGATTCATCCACCTTTTCGAAATAAGGGATGGCTTTTATGCGCTCATTCAACTCCGTGGAGGCGCTGTAGCATCTTGCGATTTTATAATTTAAAAGTTCATCAGCATTGCCGGCCTTCTCAGCCTCGAGAAATAATGGAAGCGCTTCGTCAAAATTGCCAACCAGGAATAACTTTTCTGCCTTGATAAGTTCTTTTGATCCCTGTGCTGTTTGAGCGTATGTCTCAAACCCTCCCCATAGCAGTACTGTTAACAATACTGCACCAACTTTATTATCTAACTTCATACACTTTTCATTGCCTGTTTTGCAGGGCCAAACTTAGACTATAAAGTGTTGATTAATAATTCATTTTAATTTCAAATATTACAAACAAGCGATGTATTGTTGAAAATTGACAAAAAATGAAGGCTTTTCCAGCACTTATAATAGAATTGATCAGCTATTCGAATAAAATGTTGAGTGAATGTAGGAAAAAGCCAGCTACACCATCATTGCGCGATTAGATCATCTGACCAGAGATGCGTGACATGCTATTCTGTTTAAAACACATATTGACACCTTCATTTCGAGGTTTGGTATTTTGCATTTTCACCAAATATCAAGTAGCTAACCTATTGATAAAGCCGGGCAAAGAAAATCATGAAGGCTATCAAGGGAAAGAAACCACCCCATTAGCAGAAACATTTTGCGGAATTAATGCTTTATATCCGTGAATTAAAATCAATAATTGCCATATTCGTAGCAATAATTCTATGCCAATCAAATCGACAACCACACTATGGATGTTTCATTTATTAAGAAAATCTACAACAAGCACAAGGACTGCAATAGATGCCCGTCCACTGTGTTGATACCGCAATTCTTCACCGATCTTTTAGGAATACTTTTCCCCAATTTTGCGAGTAAACCGGTACTGGATTATGAGGAATTTCAAAGCCGTATTCATGCTATAAATTTTGAACTCGTACAGATTCTCTCCCGGGACGGTACAGACGAAGAGATTGATGCCATGCAACAATCTGCCAATTTTTTTAATCAGCTGCCAACGATTTACGACCAAATCCAGATGGATATCGACGCGATGTTTTCCGGCGATCCGGCAGCAAAATCGCGCGAAGAGGTGATCAGGTCCTACCCTGGGTTTTATGCAATAGCCGCATACCGTGTCGCGAATGCACTGAGTAAAATGAGTGTAAACACTATACCGCGGATGATTACAGAACACGCCCACAGCAAAACAGGTATCGACATTCATCCCAATGCTACCATTGGCGATTATTTCTGTATAGACCACGGCACAGGTATCGTGATCGGTGAGACAACCGTTATTGGCAAAAATGTGAAAATTATACCAGGAGTTACCTTGGGAGCATTGAGTGTAAGGAAGAGGATGCAACCGTAAAACGTCATCCGACGATAGAGGATAATGTCGTCGTTTACGCCGGTGCTACAATTCTTGGTGGCAATACAGTCGTTGGGCAGAATTCGGTAGTCGGTGGAAACGTGTGGCTCACAAAGAGCATTCCAGCGGATTCAAAAGTATATTACCAAGCCCAGATGCATACCGACACCGGAACTGAAAAACCTGATCTGATTATATTCAAATAACCATGACCCTTTTCGAACTCATTGGAAATACGCCAATTGTGGAATTATCACACCTTTCACCTAGCAAGGATGTAAAAATCTTTGGCAAACTGGAAGGGTTGAATCCGGGCGGAAGCTTGAAAGATCGCGCGGCGTACGGAATGATAAAAGGTGCATTGGATCGGGGGGGGAAATAAAACGAGGCGATAAACTTGTTGAGGCTACCAGTGGCAATACGGGTATAGCGCTGGCGATGATTGCGCCATCGCTTGGAGTAAGTATGACTTTGGTGATGCCCGAGAATTCCACAAAAGAACGCGTCCTGAGCATGCGGGCCTATGGATCGGAAGTGATTCTTACTCCGGCTGACAAGGGTATTGAATACTGCCGAGAACTGGCGGAATCCATGTCAGAGAATGAAGGATACTTTATGCTGAATCAGTTTGCCAACCCCGACAATTACCTGATGCATTATAAGACAACGGGTCCTGAAATATGGAACCAGACTGATGGGAAAATTACACATTTTGTTTCGGCCATGGGAACTACAGGCACCATCATGGGTGTTTCGCGGTTTTTGAAAGAAAAAAATCCTGAAATTCAAATAGTCGGGTGCCAACCCACTGAGGGTAGCAATATACCGGGAATACGTCGCTGGTCACCACAGTTTCTTCCCAAAATCTTTGATCCAAAGCGGGTTGACAGAACCGTAGACGTGAGTTCCGAGCAAGCTACTGAAATGGCCCGACGATTGGGAAGAGAGGAAAGCATTCTGTCAGGTATGAGTTCGGGAGGGGCAGCATTTGCTGCGGTAAAGGTAGCCCTGGAATTAAGCACTGGAGTTATCGTGTTTATTATTTGCGATATCGGCGACCGGTACCTCAGCTCTGATCTCTTTGGCTGAGTTGATATGAAAAAGAATGTTCAGTTACATTCTATTTTTTCTCAGATAAAGAAAGGCTGACTTCTATTACAATTCCGCCAAATCCTGTAACTTAAGTTGCATTACAAAGGGAGGATTTTTCATTTATTGAAAGGGGTTTTTTAGATATTCGGCAAAAGGCCATTAAATCCGCATTTATCAATTGAATTTGACGCAGAACACCGAAACAAATAGCAAAGATTTGCGAAGGAGGTTTAATATTTTATTTTTGTCACAAAACTGAGTAGTAAATGAGCGTATTAGTAAATAAACATTCGAGGGTGCTTGTTCAGGGATTTACAGGAGCAGAGGGCACGTTTCATGCTGAGCAAATGATCAAGTATGGCACCAATGTGGTAGGTGGTATCACACCCGGCAAAGGTGGGACAACGCATCTTGGCAGACCGGTGTTCAATTTTGTCAGCGATGGCGTGGAAAAAACAGGCGCAGACGTTAGTATCATTTTTGTGCCACCGCAATTTGCCGCAGATGCTATTGTGGAAGCGGTTGATGCCGGGATTAAAGTGGTGATTACCATTACGGAGGGTATCCCTGTCCGTGATATGATGATCGTGAAAGATTTGATTAAAAATAAAAATGTAACGCTCATCGGACCAAATTGCCCGGGAGTCATTACTCCAGAAGAAGCCAAAGTGGGCATAATGCCAGGGTTCATTCATAAAAAAGGAACTATAGGTATTGTCTCCAGGTCCGGAACACTCACCTATGAAGCAGTTGATCAGGTCACCAAGGCTGGGCTCGGACAATCAACCTGTATAGGCATTGGCGGCGACCCGATTATAGGTACCACAACGAAGGAGGCTGTAAAACTACTTATGAATGATCCGGAAACAGAAGGTATCATTATGATCGGTGAAATAGGAGGAAGCATGGAGTCTGAAGCTGCGCAGTGGATAAAAAAGAATGGAACGAAACCCGTCGTTGGATTTATTGCAGGTAGAACAGCCCCCGCAGGACGAAGGATGGGGCACGCCGGCGCTATTATAGGCGGGGCTGCTGATACAGCAGAGGCGAAAATGGAGATAATGAGAGAATGCGGTCTGTATGTCGTGGAATCGCCGGCTGAGCTTGGCGCCAGGATGGCTTTCGCGTTGAAAGACTATTACAGGAAGTAATACAGAATTAATTTTTTAGTCCAATAGAAACCGCTTTAGCATAGCGGTTTTTTTTGCTCTGAATCGACCATTTACCCGGCAACATAGTGATCGTTGTTTTGGCGTCAAATGTTGACAGAAATACAATTGGAATAATTTTAAAACTTAAAGGTAGGATTGGCGACCTGTTTTGCGGAGAATCCATTTTTTCAACAGGTCCACTGGGATAATACTCAAAGCAATCAACAAAACAGTTGCCCATTCTGTCAAGCGCAGTGGCGTAGCGCGGAGTATTGTATCTCCGACGAGGGTGATTATCACCTGAATAATTGATATCAAAACCATGACTTGGATAAAACCTGGATTTTTCCGGATATTCTCAAACAGGTTATACTTCTCGGTTCTGGCATTGAAGCCGTTGAACAATATCAGGAAAATGAAAAGGTTGAAAAATGCTGTCATGAATACTGCCTCGATGTGCATGCCTTCTCTGTAGAAAAGGGTTTTAAAGAATGGTATCGATAGAAAACAGATCGACAAAAACGCGATGTATAATCCGGCAGTAAGAATGGAAGTCGTCATGTAGGAGGAGAGAATATTCGCATCGCGACGTATAGGCGGTTCGTTCATACAACGATCCAGGGCAGGTTCACCGCCAAATGCAATTGCGGCAAGGGTATCCATGATAATGTTGATCCACAGCAATTGGATGATAGTCAATGGAAATTCTACCCCAAAATATGGACTGAGAAACGCAGTGAGTACCGCGGCCAGGTTGACTGTGAGCTGAAAAACTATGAATTTTCGGATTGATTTGAAGATCGTCCTGCCATATCGGATAGCGTTGGTGATTGATGAAAAGTTATCATCAAGAATCACGATATCGCCAGATTCTTTTGCCACTTCAGAGCCATTGCCCATGGCAAATCCTACGTCAGCCATTTTTAAAGCTGACGAGTCGTTTACTCCATCTCCAGTCATACCAACAACCATCCCCTGGGATTGTGCCACACGGACCACCCGACTTTTGTCTGTCGGCAATGCCCTCGCCACAATGCGCAGGTTAGGTAGAATACGTGCGAGTTCTTCGTCATCCATCGCGCTAAGCTCGGAGGATGAAAGTACTATGTCACCTTCGCGCAACAATTTCATCTCCGAGGCGATTGCCATAGCAGTGCCTTTTCGATCGCCGGTGATCATGACTACTTCTACTCCAGCATGAAAATCTTTTTCGATTGCGGCAGCGGATTCTTCACGTATTTCGTCAGCGATACCTATTACACCTACAAGAACAAAATCGTCAGGCAAAGTCAATTGATTCGGTAGTGGTTGTGTGCTGTAGGCTACAATAAGCAGACGAATGCCCTTATCTGCCAGAGCATCAAATTCTGCTGATAATTCTTCATGATTAGTCAGCCGCACTTTGTTGCCGGAATCATCAATGTAGTGTGTGCATTTTGGCAGAATTATCTCAATGGCTCCTTTTGCCAGTGTCACGAAGGGTTCATTGAATACACCCACAAATTCTTTATCACCCTGAATTTCTGTTGCAGAAAACTTTCGTCCGCTGTCGAACGGGATTGTATTTTTATGTACCGACCGGCTATGGAAATAGGTGCGTCTTTCTACGGGGATATATTTAACAAGCGCCCTTTCAGAAATATTTCCACCAATAGGTTCGCCATCCGGGTTTAGCACACTGTAAGTATTCTCCAGTATCGCAAGTCGCAGTATATCCTGGGTTTTTTCTGGAATTGTATCAAATTTCCGATAAACCTGATTCGCGCCGCTTATAAAATAGAGGGCTTCTAATTTGCCTTTTGTTAACGTACCTGTTTTGTCGGAAAAAAGGATGTTGATACTACCGGACGTCTCAATACCGAGGAGTTTTCTGACCAGAACTTTTTCCTGGAGCATTTTCCGCATATTAAGACTGAGCACAATAGCAATCATCATAGGAAGACCTTCCGGCACGGCAGCAACGACAATGATAATGGCCAAAACCACAGCGTTGAGCGTATCATGCGCCACATCCTTCCAGTCAGAAAGGTATTGCATGATAAGCTGCATGTCGAAGTGATGGACAATTACAATGCGATTGAATATGAAGGATAAACCAATAACGATAGCGGCGATGTATCCAAATTTGCTGATCAGCCCGGCAAGTTCCTCGAGCTTCACCTGCAAAGGAGACAAGCGTTCATTTTTGATGTTCAGTTCACGGTTCAGCTTTCCGTAAATAGTATTTTCTCCAACTTCTTCAATAATCGCTACGCCCTCACCTTCATCCAACACGGATCCGCGAAAAACCATGCGTGAATTGCTGAATGGGCTATCATCTGATTTGGACTTATTGACCACGGGACTTTTACGAACACTTTCCGGTTCCCCGTTCAGCAACGCCTGACTAACCCTAATATCCCCTTCCAGCATAACTGCATCGGCGGGTACTTTATCACCGGCCTGTAGCAGTAAAAAATCACCTTTAACCAACTCGCCAATATTGACCTTGGTTACTGCGCCATTGCGGAATACATTGCACAATATCCTGCTGGCTTCGTGCTGAAGGTTTCTGAAGGAGGTCTCGTTTTTATGCTCGGACAGGGTAGAAACCAATACGGCCAGCAACACAGCCAGTCCAATTGCCAGAGCTTCATACCATTCTGTCATGCCGAAAAATGATAGCGAAAGCACCAGCACCAAGGCTACGCAAAGAATAATGATGATGGGGTTATTGAAATTATGAAGTAGTTTTTTCCAAAAACCTTCCTGGTCGGCCATGCCTAGGTCGTTGGTGCCGTATCGGGTTCTGGATTGTTTTACCTCGCTATCTGAGAGGCCTTTATAGCTATACTTCATTCAGAAAAAATTCGATGCAAAAGTAATAATTTAATACCGACTTCACTTTAATTTTCAGGGCAAAAACACTTTTTATCTGGTATCCTCTTCCAAAGCGGGGTTTTATTATTGCTTACCCCTACAACGACGTATAAAAGTCCAAAGATAGCTAAGCTCCATACAATTCCTTAACTATTCATTATATTCAATACGATTACGGCCCATCTTTATTTCAGCCACTCAATTTCTTTTTCTGATTTAGCAATACCAGGTGGAAGAGAGGTAAACATTTTAAATACGGAATAGGGTTCTAAAACTACGTTTTCTTCAGTAATCTCCCCCTCTTTATTTTGAATGCGTTCGAGATTCAAATGCAGATGTTTTGCCATAAATGGATACATCGCCAGGCGTTTGTTGATGCCGTAGTCGTGTTTTTCCTGAGCCAGGTGCACACTTTCAATGTTGTTTTCCTGCCCGTATAGGTTATAGATATATTGCATAAATGGATATTCGACGTCGGGATTATTTTTTGTCCAGTCACCGCCATCTGAAACAATAAGCTGTGGCTTGGGAGCAAAGCAGGATGCGATTTCTACGTTATTTGTTTGATGATTTGCATTTTTATGAATCGGCATGCCGCTCTCGCACACACACCCGCCAAAGAAATGTGCAGAGACCATTACTACCGGTACGCTGACCGCAATTCGATTGTCGATAGCTGCCAGAAGAAAAGTCTGGGTGCCGCCTCCGGATGCACCGGTAGCGCCGATCCTTTCTGCGTCTATGTCTTTTAAGGTAAGGAGAAAATCCACAGCCCTGATGCTGTTCCATAGTTGCTGTTTCAGTGCTTTGGGATGCTTGTGATTCCAGCCAAATTCACCCATTTCGCCATATCCGGCCATATCGAATGTAAAAACGTAGGCTCCCATCATGGTAAGACAGGCGGCTCGCCGTTGAGCATCGTCACGATAGCGACCATAATCGGAACGGTCTGACCAATGGCCATGCATGGAAAGTATTCCGGCTATTTTTCCCTCATGGTTTTTGGGTGCATAAAGCGAGCCTGTAACTAAAACGCCCGGATAGCTTTCGAAGGCAATATTTTCAACCGTATAGGCGCCGTGATCGCGCAGATCCTTCCGAATCACATTCAATGGGGTTTTTGCAGGTAAGGGACTTAATTCCGTTCCATTGAGTATGACCTGACGAATGGTATCTGCATGTGCCATCCATTTTGCCTGGTTCGGGAATTCACCAATGGATTTTTTAAGTATTTCTGCTGCCTCGGCTTCTTCGTAATAGGCACCCTGACAGAGATTATTTTCCTGGCCAAATAAAAATGCGGGGCTCTGAAGAAATGTAAAAACGACTATATAAGGGAGAAAACGTTTCATATGGTTCTGGTTTGTTCATCAAAAAGTATTAAAAATCTATCAGTAATGTATATTACGCTCTGGTTTTTTTGTGGTTTTGATAGCCAGGTTCGGTTTTTCTGGGGTGGTGAAGAATTATTGAAATACCAGTGTACCATACTTCTGATACTCGTGAAAGGATTTATTGATCCGTTTCCATGCCCAATGATTCGACGTTCCTCCGTCATAGTCTATCCTGCAAAAATTGGCTTTCCATGTCGTGCCGAGTGCAGGCGGGACATTTTTTAGTGCTTTGAATAACGTATAGGGGAAAAATATCTCAACGGACCAAGCCTCGATTTTCTCTCCGGAAGCTGGTCTGCCGCCATGGATTTTTACCACTTTTTGAACCTTCCTGTCCCCTTCATAGTGCCAGGGTGACCAGCCGAAAAAGTCTCCTTCATTGTTTGGGACAAGTATCGCGAGTTCAGCGCCTAAAGGGTTTATTTCATATTCAAAATATAACGGATTCCCAGGGTCAGTTTGAAGAAAAACCTCAAAAACATCACCATTCCAGATGTCGCCCTGATCTATGGTATACGACGTGGATATTTTTCCATCCTGGCATACGCCCAGAACATAAATCCCGGTAGCGCTGTACATTATTTTGAATCGCGTGTCATAAGGTTTGTCAGTGTTCTTTAGCGACATCATTTCTACCCATTCGGTGCTGGACCATTGCTTATTCGCGCCATCTCCGCTTAGTTTGAAATCTTCACATTTTATTACAGACAGAGATTCAGTTTCGGGCGGTTGGCTTTTAGATGGAGGCATTGACAGACATGGTAAGATTATGAGAAAGAAAAGAAGTCCCGATATTTTCATAGTCTGATAAATATAGTCGAACGGGCTTAATGTAGAAAATATTTCAATCAATTCATTGCGGGAATGCACTTGTTTTTCTGGATAATTCGGTCTTTACATTCTGCTGCTGTTGGGAGATTTTCCCCACATTCAAATATTGTTCTCGAATATTATTAATGTTTTGTAACTTGAATCACAGTAGTTGATCGGACATAATATGCTATTTATCGATTATCGGATTTTAAAAAGCTTATTTAAATACTTAGTCATTATTTTTGCCACCATAACCAGCGAAAGGCTGACAACCTGGCGACTGCGACATACCCCGTGAAAAGTGAATAATTCCTCATGCTGATTAAAGTTTGGAGCAACCTAAGTGATATTGGTTTAGATGATCAACAATCGCCCGGTGATACACGGTTTGTAGTTCTTACCAATCGCCTTGGAGTTCATTTCTGCAACGGTCGTTGCGCTTATACTGGTATTTCTTTTAATTAGAGATCCTGTCAATGAAGGGCTCCATGTATCCTATTTGTGGATTCTCTTTGGGGCGTTAATTTGCCTTTCTGTATTGCTGTTCAACCAAAAAGGGTATTACAATATTGCTCGCTGGATTATATCCTGGTGCATTCCGTTGATCATTTTTTCACTTTCACTTTATGAGAAAAGCTTCAGAGCAGAGCATATTGGAATACAGGATTTTTATTTGTTTCGATTTCTATTACTGGTTTCGTCGATTATTCCGCTTCTTGTTTTCAGCACCAGAGATATTAAATACTTGATGATGAATCTTGCTCCCACATTTATTGGATGCGTATTTTTTAATCCGATTCATAACGCATTTGGTGTTGGTATAAGTGATTTCGGTTTTGATGATTCGAAGATACTACTCTTCGATTATATAGTCGGATTGTCGTATATGGCTATGGTGGGATTCCTGATAAATCAGCGGATTGTTTTCGATAAGATTGAGAGCCGATTGTATATCAACAAAAGGAATCTTGAAGAAATTAATCAGGAATTGCTTCACAAGAACTCATTCATCAACGAGCAGAACCACGAAATGAATGCCCAGTCCGATAAATTGAAGGAAAGCCATGACGCACTTATCGTTGCCAGCCGTACCATCGAACGGCAAAAGCTACTGCTGGAAAAACAGAATAAGACATTGGAGATTCAGGTGTTGGCAAAAACGAAGGAATTGTCGCGCATCAACGAAGAGCTTATAATCAATAACAATGAGATGAGGCAATTCTCTCATACACTGTCTCACAATTTGAAATCACCGGTAGCGACGTTCCAGGGATTGCTTAATCTGGTTGGTGAAAATGAACTTGGCAAGGAGAATAAATTGCTCTTTGGATATTTGAATGAATCCGTGCAAAAAATGCAGGACGTCTTTTCGGATATGCATGAGATGCTCGAACTCCGCAATAATCTTTATAACTCCATTGAAGAGGTAGATCTGCAAAAACAAATCGATGCACTGCACAGCTATTTTTATCCGGAGCTGAATGCTAATAATATCCAGTTCACGTATGATATCAGTGGCACACGGATTATCAGAACCAATGAAAAGCGACTGCAAAGTATTCTGTACCATTTGATCAGCAACTCTATTAAATTCAAATCACGTGTAAAGCGTCCGGAAATCCACATCACCCTGCATCAAAATGGGAAGTATCAGGTGTTGAGTATTAAGGATAATGGAATTGGCCTTGATCTGAAGAAATACAGCCACAAAGTGTTTTATCCGTACCAAAGGTTCCATAATCCATCTTCGGGTAAGGGTCTTGGCTTGTACCTGGTGAAAGTACAGGCAGAATCGCTGGGAGGCAAAGTTACACTGGATAGCAGGGTAAATGAATACACCCTGGTCGAAGTCCACTTACAGAAATAGTTATTCCTTTATTGCCGGAATCACCCATTGATGGGTGTACCAATACCATCCCCGGCCACTTTTGGCAGGCGCAGTGATGGTATAGTTTGTCCGGCGCGATGTCAATGGGTTTTTAGCACTAATTTTAATGGTATTTCCCTCGATGGTGATATTGCAACCCTGTGACACAAAACAGCTCATTCTGGAAAAATCGGCATTTGTAGTATCAGCGACAAGCGCTAAGGATGGGGGATTCTGTTGATTGAGGAATGGAGAATCGGGTGATTTACTTAAAAGACGAAGCGCTTTCATTGTTGCTTTTTCGCGGAAGGAAGTTAATGTAGCTGTACTTCCCGTCATCGGAAACCGCGGAATGGCAAACCGATCATCATCGTACATGACTCCGGAAAACTGCGCCGCCGCCGCTTTGAATCCCAGGCTTTTTATAATCAACTTCATCTCATTGTCAAATTCCCCGAATGGATAGGCAAAAACCACTGGCGTTAGTCCGGCCTGCTGCTTTATGATTTCCTGGCATTTTTTTACTTCTTCAGTGAATTGCTCGTGTCGCTGGGCAACTGGTATATTCAGATAATAGTCGTGGCTATGCGTATGATTGCCAATTTCGATGCCTGTGTCAGCCACTTTTTTAATGTCATCCCAATTCATAAAACTACCACCGCCGATGGTTTCTGAATTTACAAACAGACTTGCGGTGAAGCCGTATTTCTTGAGAAGCGGATAGCCATTGTTGAAGAAACTTTTAAAAGCATCATCAACCGTGATGCAAGCGACCTTTAATTGGTACGGAATAGAAGGGTCAGCGATGTAATCGACGGCCTGACCAAAAGAAAGCACTTTAAATCCATTGGTTTTCAGATAGTTCAAATGTCCTTCAAAATCAGCGACACTGACGTTGGTCGATGGATATTTGTTGTCGCCAAACCGGTGATAAATGAATACCACGACTTCCTTTTGTCGATGTTGGTCATCAGGAGCGGTGTTGTTTTCATGAGAAGTGGGCCTGTTTTCTGATCGATCACAAAGCAGCAACATCAAAGCCATAAATATCCAGAGCTTCATAAAGTTGAATTATTTAGGTTCTCCCGGAGGATAACCGAAGAATGACTGATCGATTTGGTAGTTTTCATACTGCAGCAGGTTATTGGCCACCATCACATTGCGAAGCTGTATTACGTACTGATCCCGGCGTTCGGAATACATTCGAAGATACCAGATCAGTTCAAATACATTATTCGATCGGTTGAGGCAATCCCTGAATTCGCTATAGAAGTCCGATGTGGCATAGTTGAGGTGGTATCCTTCAATCGATCCGAGCAGGGTGGGATATTTTCTCAGATATACCGGTTTACCATCGCGCATGCCTTCGGAGGCAATCCGATCGTCATTTTCACTAAATGACCATACACCAAAGACATTGTTTGCTTCTTTAAAAAATCGTGAGCTCCCCCAGCCACTTTCAAGAGCTGCTTGCGCCAAAACAAGACTAATGGGGGGTGGCGTCATCCTGTTTAGCAATTCTCCGAAGTTGTTGGTTTCATATTTCTTAAAGGCCTCTTGTATAAACAAACTGTCTTTGCCTGACAACCGTGAAGCGCGAACAGATCGCTCCATCAGATTTCGCACTTTTAACCGCTCCACGGCGAGTTCATGGCGATAGATGAGTATGCCGGGAAGCATCACATCCACAAAGCGTTGTTTTCTCAGGTCGGGCGGGAGTTTGTTCAGAATCGGCACGTTTGTGTAGAGAATCGGAGTCACCAGGCTATCATCGATCGGCAGTATATCCTCCGGACTTTGAACCGTCCGGTTTTCGATAAGGAGGAAGTTTTTTACTTTGGGTTTGCTGAGGTATAATATTGTGAAAACGATGACCAGAACTCCGGCGATAATAGAAAAGTACCTTTGGAAAAATACCTGTTGATCATAATATCAAAAAAAGCAATTTTAAGTTAATCAGGAAACGAATACTAAATTTGTGGTAACTCCTTTTTTTTGAATTTAATACGAATAACAAACACAAGGTAATACGAAATTCCGACCATATCGATAAACGAAATTAAACATGCATACCGATATTCATAGCGAGTCTGCCTGGGAAAGCCAGGTTTTTGAAAATGTTGACTTCTCCTCTGTAAAGTTTGGGGAAAGGACTTTTGAGGACTGTACTTTTGCAGGTTGCAATTTCAGCCTGGCAAATCTCCAGGGGACTTCGTTCGTGCAATGCAGCTTCCGGCAATGCAAATTTGCCAATACTACGCTCAACGACTGCAAACTGTCGGAGGTTGTTTTTAGCGATTGCAGTGTCATTGGACTGGATTTTTCAAAATGCAAAAAGCTATTATTTTCCATCCGTTTTGATCGCTGCCACATGCAGGTCGTCAGTTTTTCGTCAATGAATTTATCAGGAACTTCATTCGGGAGTAGCAGGTTGACCGAGTGCGATTTCTATGAGACGGATCTTAGGAAAGTGGATTTTACCCATTGCGACTTTGCCGGAACGCAATTTGAAAATTGCGATTTGCAGGAAGCGGATTTTCGCCATGCGGTATCTTATCATATCGATCCGACGAAAAATAAGATCAAAAATGCCCGGTTTTCCATACCGGAAGTATTGTCCTTTCTGGCGCCACTTCAGATTAGTATTGAATAAAATAAGTCTGGCAAAGTATTACCTCAATCCGCTCTCAATCTGCTCCAGCGATTTTCCCTTGGTTTCTACCAGCTTCCTTTTTATTACTAAAAATCCAATGATAAGCAGGCCGGAATATACCCAGAAAGCCCAGGAAATGCCGAGTTTTTGGATGAAGGGAAATGTGTAAATCAACAGAAAACTGCTAATCCACAATGCAGACGTAGCCAGCGATACCGCCAATCCGCGTATGTTGTTTGGAAAAATTTCAGCTATGACCACCCAGACCACAGGCGCCAGCGTGCATGAATAGAAGGCAACAGCGACCAGGACAAGCAGCACAACCGGCAAGCCCGTAATGGCGAAATGGTATGAAAACCCCAGCAAAATTTCCGCAGCAGCCATCCCGAGACAGCCGATCAGCAGTAACATTTTCCGGCCTACCCGATCCACGTATCTGATAGCCACCAGTGTGAAAACGAGCATCACGGAGCCAGTAATGACGATGTTGAATAGTATATCACCGACCTTGTACCCCGCAGCTTCAAATATTTCCTGCGCATAATAGAATATCGTGTTATTGCCCGACCATTGCTGCAAAAAGGCCAGGAACATTCCCAGAAATACCACCGCCATTATCCGCCGATCGAGCAGCATTTTCCAGTTCAGCGATTTATTTTTGTCAAAAACGTTGCTGGTGATTTCGCTGATTTGGTCGTTGGTATAGTTACTTCCACCAATCCTGTTCAGCACTCTCCGCGCCTCGGCTTCACGCTTTTTTAGAATGAGCCATCGCGGGCTTTCAGGGATAAGGAATACAAGGATAAAAAACAATACTGCCGGTGCAGCAGCAGCGATAAACATCCATCGCCAGCCTGACCGACCATTCCAGGTGTTCAGCAGATCAGCGCCGGATACTCCTTCCGGAATCGGTTCGGCGATAAGCCAGTTTACCAATTGCGCCAGCAATACACCGAGCACAATGGTGAGTTGGTTTACGGCCACTAATTTTCCGCGATGCTCGGGCGGCGCTATTTCGGCGATATAGACCGGCGACAGGTTCGACGCCAGGCCAATAGCAATGCCATTGGCAATTCTGCTGAGGATAAATAATTCAAAATCGGGTGCAACTCCTGTTGCAATGGCTGTGATGATAAAAAGAAAAGCCGCGAGGATGAGAAGTCGTTTTCTACCGTATTTATCGCTGAGCATTCCAGATAATACTGATCCGATAAAGCAACCGACCAGGGCACAACTCATCGCCCAGCCGAGTGAACCGGTACTTTCAGAACCTGCTAGACCAAAGTATTCCTGAAAAAAGGGTTTTGCACCGGCTATGACCACCCAGTCGTATCCAAATAGTAATCCGCCCAGCGCTGCAGTAAGGCTTATAGACCGAATATAGCCGTGGTTGTAAACATAGTTGCTCATAAAGTTCTGGTGAATATGCAGATGATCGCCTGCTTTGTCATTAAGTGTGTCATTGCCATCATTTTTAATCTATTCTTCCCGTAATTCTGAAATTACGGATTTGCCAAGCGACATGCGGGTGATGAAAGTCGTCCACACTATTCCGTTCAGCAATATCAAACCTATTATCGTCAGGGCAGTCGGCAAAGACGCCTGGATGATCCCTTTATGAAGTGAAGGCCAGATAGCAATAAAAGCCGCCAGAGTTCCAGTGAGCGTCCCCATCGCAAGCAAAGCCATGTGCTCCGTGATGAACATGGATATTATATGCTTTTTCTCAAAGCCCGTTGCACGGAGGATAGCTATCTCCTTTCGCCGGTCGAGTATGGTGCGGGCGAGGGATATTCCCAATCCTATTGTGCCGAGGATCAGCGCCAGTCCGCCGAGTATCATGAAGATGGACAAATAGGTATTTTCGACCTGGTTAAATAGCGCCAGACGATCGGCAGCAAGCGTGAGTTCAGGGCCTTCCGTTCTGAAAATCCTCAGCAATTCCTCCTTAGATATTTCAGCAGAGGGATCATGACTATTTACGAGAAATACATTGGAGCCACCGGAGGTTGGAAAGTGTTTTTGCAGGAAATGCTGATCGATCAATACCTTTCCCTGAAAGACCGAATTTGCCAGTCCGCCAATCAATTTAAGACGCAATTCCGCACCTGATTCATCCCGATAAACCAGGGTATCCCCAATTTTTCGACCGAGTCCCCATTGAATCACCGTCTGATCCATAACGGCGGGAATCACGTTCCCCGGCAGAATTTTTCCGAGCGAACCCCAGGGGTCTGCCAAATCCAGTTCCTCCGTGGAAGTGATGAATGTAAAACGGCCCTTCATTGTTTCGGATGGAACACCGAGTATTCCCGGCGCTACAACCCTGTTGAGGTTGAGGCAGCTCGCGTCGTCGCCGTCCAGCGCCCTGAATTGTAAAAAATCCATGGGAATGTCAAAAGCCCGTTGGACCTGCACGTCAGGATTATTCAGATCGTGAAGGACGGGAACGCTGGTTTCCATATAGAAATCAGCCCCGCCGGTACCACTCATAGGGGAATTCAATTCTTCACCAAGATCCTTTTTATTAAGCCCGATGGCAATGACGATGAAGGAGCCGACCGCGAAGAGCAAAACGATCCGCGTACTTCGTGCCGGATTTCTCCGAGTACTTTTCGCCACCAGACCAGCCATGGATAAAATGTAATTTTTTGAAGCAGGTATTTGGCGGAGCCAGCCGGTGAAAAGCGTCAAAATCCCAGCCATGAGCAATATTGCTGTGGCAAAAAACAAACCCGGATTCAGATCATTGGCGCCCCATGAGTAAACAAATGAACCGGTGGCAATAGCGATGAACGCGACAGCAGCGATGGGATAAATGCGTTTTTTTGATTGGCTGCGAACCTGTTGAATGCCTTTTTGAAGACTGATGCTATTTTTGCGAAGAAATTTCGAAGTATTGTACCACAGGATAATCAATGACAGCATGAGTGAAATTGACATGCCCAACACCATGGTTCCGGGATTGATTTTTTCGTGTAGTGCCGGAGTCCTGACGATGTCGAACCACATGGTATTGAGGGCATAAAAAACCAGTTTATTATAATAAATGGCCAGTATTGCCCCCGTCAAAACGCCGAGAATGCCGATGATCATTCCTTCAGCAAGCGCCATTTTCAGGATATTGGATTGACTAAAACCCAGGGCTTTCAACGTTCCTACTTCAGATTTTCGCTTTTCTAAATGCAGCGTATAAAGGAGCGCGGTTAGTATGATTGCCGCTATTATGAGAAAAAAACTCAAGCCCAGAAAGAGTTGGGAGAAATCGACTCCGCTGCGGGCTGCGGCAAGTCCACCGTCCCGCACCGGAACCAGCCGTATGCCCTGCGATTCAGGAGGGAGTTTTTTTTGCAGTTCCGATTTCAATTCATTGATCGAAAGTCGGTCTGCCGGAATCCTCAAAATCGTAGCATTTCCATAGCGGTTTTGCCACAAGCTTTTTCCGGTTTCATAGTTGATAAAAGCCTTTGGAGTGCCTCGATAAGTCTTCCAGTACGCTTCATCTTTATCCCTGATTTTACCAAGATCCACCGGCACCCCGGCTTCCCACTCGCGACAACTTCCGGCATCGGAAAGCCCCGGCAGAGATGGCATCAGGTCGGGATTGTTGAAATCACCGATGAAGTCAACGATGTCTTTTATAACGAAACTTCTCTGCTGTTCACTTAACTCCCGCAATGGCCCTATGGAATAATAAAACAAATCCAGCGTGTCACCCGGTTGAGCATTCAGATCATCGGCAAGCCAGCGGTTTATCAGGATTTCGTTTTCGGTCAGGTCATCGTCAAATGACCCGGCAGTGACAAAGGAATAGGGCGTTTCGTTTCCATGGAATTTTATCGAATTCGCCATATAGGTCAGGATTTCCGTGACCTCCGGATAAATTGATTTTGCTGCCAGTACGGTGATTGAATCCAAAAACACCCTGTCCGATCGCACCTCCCACCAAAGGCTGTCATGCGATGGAGTAATTTGCAAACCTAAATCATCTGTATCCCATGAGTTAGCCAATTCCCGCTCCACTTCTGCTGGAGATCGCCGACCTTTTTCAGCAACCAACAGGCGATTAGCACGATTCTGCAGTTCCATTTCGCCGTTCAGGTACGACAGATTCACAAAGATATTGTATGGGGGCAACTGGGTATTTTTCAGATTGAAATGCTCGAAAAGCTCATAGTCCGCGGCAATATGCGATACCGCAACACGAAGTGAAACCACATTGTCCTGATCGGAGACAAAAGGCGCATTTTTTGGGATAGGGCCGGCTTTTTCGAGCCTTAACAGTATTTCATCCCCAACAACGATTTGCAAGCGCGCGGCCAGGTTGCTGCTAATGATCGCCGTGTTGTCCGTGGGCGGGGAGCCACTTGCGCCCGAATTTAAAAAATTATCGAACCGACCATCAATACCTGTAATCTGTACGCCATTTACCTTAATATTTCCACCCTGTGATGAAGCAAATCCATTGAGTAGCATAACCGGTGTGTAATGGATTTTTAACCTTTTTTCAAGACTGTCGCCGAGTGAAGCCCGGAAAAGGCGGTCGTTGCCTTCAAATGAATACGCTGTGTTTCCGAGTCTTTGTTTTACCAGGCTCTCGAGGCTTGCTTTCACAGAATCGCCGATGATGAGCGCTCCCGTAATCACCATGGAAGAAATGGCTATGCCTGCCATCAGCGCGAAGTGCGAGTGGCGATGATACCTCACCGATCGAAGGAGCAGCCTGAAAAGGTTCATCGGTCGGTGGATGAAATTTGATGCAATCGACCATCCGACAAGGAATACGTCTTATCCATTTGGCGCGCGATATGTTCGGCGTGCGTCACCATGATGAGGGCAGTTCCATATTCGCGATTCAATTGCAGCATTAAATCAATGACGCCCTGGGCATTGAGGCTGTCGAGGGAGCCGGTGGGTTCGTCTGACAAAAGTAATTTTGGTTTATTGATGAGTGCTCTGATGACGGCGGTTCGCTGACATTCACCGCCAGAGAGGGTTGCCGGGAGTTGGTTTCTTTGTTCCCACAGACCAACTTCCTTAAGTAGTGTGGTTGCCCGTGCCTGGCATTCTTTTTTAAAAGCCGTATCCTGAAGTGGCAGCGTGGGAATGAGCACATTTTCCAGCACGGTGCATTGTGGCAGCAGGTGATGCGCCTGGAAAATAAAACCAATTTCACGGTTCCGGGATGCACTCAGCGCCTTTTCAGAAAAATCACGCAATGGATTTCCGTCAAATATCAGTTCACCGCTATCAGCCACATCGAGCGTGCCGATGATGTTGAGAAGTGTAGATTTCCCGGAGCCCGACGGTCCGAGGATAGCCATCGTTTCGCCACGATCCAATTCCAACGAAAGATCCCTAAGCACTACCCGGTCTGCATTGGCGCTGCCGGATTTGTATGTTTTCGAAATGTCTTTGAGTTGAAGAAGCATTGTCAGATCTGGTTTTGCACAATGGAGGAATAGAGCTTAACGAGTTCACTGGATTTTTTGTGAATATTGAAATGCGATTCTACACCCGATCTTGCCGCGACGCTCAGCCTTTTCAATGCTGCCTTATCTGCAAGTACGTTGGCCCAGGCCTCAGCGAGTAATGCAGGTGTGTTGGATTTATACACTACGCCGCCGCCTGATTTTTGAATGATTTCCGGAAATGCTCCCAGCGCGGGCTGAACTACCGGCACACCCGAAGCCATGGATTCCAACAGGTATAACCCAAAAGCTTCTCCTTCGAGTACGGGTACTGATACGAGCACTACCTTGCGGAAAAAGTCGTGCCGCCCAGCTTCAAAATCTACATGGAATTCCACAGCATCCTGAAGCCCTGCCTTGGTAATTTTCTTTTTCATGGACTTGATAAACGCTTCATCAGCCCCGGTATATCCACCGGTGATCACGAGATTCACTTTTTCCCATGCGGGATTTTTTTTCAGAATAATAAAGGCATCCACCAGTACACCGAGGCCATTGCTTTCACAGAGCCTGGATATATAACCGATGTTCAATGGTTTTTTGTCAATATCAGTGAAGCGATAATCGTCCGGATCTATAGAAATGTGATTAGTAATTAGCTTCTGATCCGGGATATCGAGCCACTTCTTCATTTTTCCGGCAAAATATTCGCTCACCGAAAAGAAGGCATCTACGTCTTTCGCGCGCTCTTTCATAAGTTCCCATGTTAGCGTTCTGAAGGGTTCGTCCATGGCATTTACCCAAACATCTTCATCCTGCAGGGAGCAGACGATCTTTACGCCGAGTTCATTTTTCAGTTTTCTTGCCAGGCCCAGCAGCAGAGCATTCGATATATGAATTACATCTGCATGGCAGTGATTTTTCAACCAATCTACAAGATGATCAAGTTCTGCGTTCTGACCTCCGGCCTCTCCAAGCAGCATGGAAATGGTCATATCTTCCAGTCCCCTGGGGTTGGTGGAGCCGGCCATACCTGCAGCAAGTTTAAGGGCCGGGGCCGAGTTGAAGATCTTGTCGAGCCAGCGCGGAGCCTTGCGCATAATTTTGAAGGAGTGGCGGAGGTACAGACTTACCGCGCCATAAAAAACAGGCACCTGCTCCAGATCATGCTCATCGGCGAAAATGGGCAGGTACATCGGCACTTTCACAACCTCAACTCCGGCTTCTTTGAGGCCATACATATATTTACTGTCGCGCAGACAATTTCCGCAATAAAAACTTCCCCCGGAGCCCGGCACAATGTGGACTATTTGCATAGTGGTGTTGTTTATTTTCTAAAATAGTAAATATTCCCATCCCGCGCGCCAACAACAAGACCTCCGTTGACTAGGGCTGGATTGTGGGCGATGGCGCTACCGATTTCGTAAGACCAGACAGGCTTCCCGTTTTCTGAATCGATCAAATACAGCATTCCATCCATCGTTGCCGTGATGACCAATGAGCCGGAAATCACTGGAGATGCGTCGATACGTCCTCCGGCATTGAAATTCCACTTTTCTTTTCCATCCGATTTATTGAAACATCGGAGGTACTTATCCTCACCGCCAATAATTACCTTTTCACCAAGAATCGCCGGAGAGGCGAGAATCGGCAGGCTGCTTGCCGGATTGTCGAATTTCCATTTTACGGTCTTTCCGGAAATATCAATACACGAAAACAGCCCGTCGTAGTCACCGGTGAATGCAAGATTTTCCGTAAGAGCCACTGAGCCGGCGATGTACGTCGCGACGTTGATTTTAGTGCGGAGCTGGCCATTTTCCAGATTTACCACATGCAGGAATCCATCGCATCCGCCAAATACTGCCGCGCCGGAACTAATCGCCGGAGCCCCATTGATGTAGTTGTCCGATTCGTATTTCCATACCATTTTGCCCGTCACCGCATCGATACAGTGAAGGAAGTAGTCGTAGCTGCCAACGATGATGTATAACTTATTTTTTAGATAGAAATAGTTCGCTGAACCCATGATCTGGTTTTCGGCCTGATACGTCCAGATCGGTTTACCGGTTTTTGCGTCGAGGGCATAAAGGTTTCCGCTAAGGTTACCGACATAAACACGGTTGTTGAGATAGAGTGCCGGGGCTTCAATGGAGTTGTCGGTTGTGAATTTCCATTTTTCCTTTCCACTGATATCGAGGGCATAAACAATTCCACCGATGCTGCTTACGAAAATCGTGTTTTCCCCAACAATCGGTGCAGCGACGATATCATCATCAGCCTTGAATGTCCATTTTAAAGCGAGGGGATAATTGATTTTTGTTTTTGAAGCTCCCGTAAGCGCAGCATCGCCACGGAAGATGTGCCATTCGTTCGATTGGCTAAAGGCGGAATGTACCGATGCGAGGGCAATTATCAGCAATATACTATTCCTTAAATTTCTCATGGATCGCAAGGGCGCTGGTGGGACAATATTCCGCACACATTCTGGCGGTTTGCTCAAATTCTATGGCTTTTTTGCCATCAAACGGCACACTGATTTCTACATCGAAACCTTTACCGATATAGGTGAGACCGAATTTTTCTTTATGCCGGGCAGTCAGGCGTACGCAGATGCTGCACTTGATGCATTTTTCAGGTTCATAGACCAGTGGCTGATGCTGAAATACCTTGCGGACAGGCGGGCGGGCCTTGGGGAAAAGCGCTTTTGGGAGGCATCATATTCATCAGAATAGTCACGGAGTCTGCAATCCGTCTTCTTACGGCAATCACAATGCATACAACGGGCGGCTTCGAGTTTCACCTGTTCCAGACTAAAACCTTCCTTTTCTTTGGTTTCAATCCGTGGACCGGAATCGGCCTCCAGCATGAATGCTTCATACTCGTCTTCCTGCATTCGGCCTATTTTCGAATTGAATTTTTGTATTTCTCCAACTACGACTTCACCCTTGAGGTATTGATCCATGGAAAAAGCTGCTTCTTTTCCATGAGCCACCGCGCGGATGGCGATGCGACCCGGTTTTATGGCGCTGCCAATAGCAAACACACCCTCGATATTTGTACGATGGGTATTTTTTTCTGTGATAAATGAACGGTTCTCTTTGTTTACTCCTTCGAAATCAGCGTTTTCCTCTCCGGTGGCAATGATGATACCATCAAATTCGTTCCGAAGTTTGGCCAGCGCTGTAGCCGGAATATCCTTGTTCATCCGGAACTCAGCGCCCATACTGGCAATAATGGCGATTTCTTTATCGAGGACAGATTTGTCGTATCGGTCGTCGGGAATGGAATACCGGAGTGCGCCACCGGCTAATGGATTTTTATCGAATAATATGCATTGATAACCTTTTTGCAGGAGGAAATAAGCAGCCGACAAACCGGCCGGGCCTGTACCAATGATACCGATCCTTTTGCCATTTGACGGTGATAATGACGGGAGGAAATGATCGTTAGCATCGAGGTCGAAATCTGCTGCGTAGCGTTTCAGGGAACAAATGGAAACGGGTTCATCGATGTTTCTCCTACGACATGCTCGTTCGCAGGGAGCCGGACAAATACGCCCCAACACTCCCGGAAGTGCAATGTCTTTCTTTACAACGCGCAATGCTTCCGCGAACTTTCCCTGGGCCAAGCAATCGGTTCATCTGCGGAATATCCATAAACGCAGGGCAGTTTACCTGGCAGGGGGCATCGCATTCGCCGATATGGTCGCTGAGTAGCAGTTCCAGTGCAGTTTTCCTGGCTTCAATAACTTCTTCGTCGGAAGTGATGATTTCCATTCCGGCGCTCACACGTGTACTACATGAGGGCACCAGCTTTCCTGACTTCTCCTCCTTCACGATGCAGATCATGCATGTGGGAAAATGCTCTTCGTTATCCAGAAAGCACATAGTCGGCACCGAAATCCCTTCAGATTTTATCGCATCGAGGAGCGTTGAGCCTTCAGATACTGATGTGTCCTTTCCGTTGATTTTCAGGTTAATCATTTCCCGAATTCTTCATTCTATTGTTCAATTCGTTCTATTATTCTGCTCTCCCTCAATCCACCCTCACCGAATCCTCCGGACACACTGCCTTGCAGGCGTCGCATTTGATGCATTTATCCTGATCGATGATATGGATTTTATGCGGAGTGAAGGCAATAGCATCCGTCGGACAGATCTGTGCACATTTCGTACAGCCGATACAGCTATTGTCAATGGAATATTTAATGAGTTTCTGACACTTGCCGGTCGGGCACTTTCCGTTTATATGCGCCACGTACTCTTGCCTGAAATACTGGAGCGTGGACAATACTGGATTTGGCGCCGATTGCCCAAGTCCGCAAAGACTGCCCTTTTTTGTCCACTGAGCTAATTTTTCCAGTTCGTCAAGATCCTTCATCGTGCCGTTTCCGGAGGTAATCTCATTCAGTATGTCGAGCATACGGCGCGTGCCAACACGGCAGAATGTGCATTTTCCGCATGATTCCACCTGGGTAAAGGACAGAAAGTACCGCGCAATATCCACCATACAGTCGGTGTCGTCGAGGACTACGAGGCCGCCAGAGCCCATCATGGCGCCCACTTTTTTCAGCGAGTCATAATCGACCGGTGTGTCGGCTAGCCATTCAGGTACACATCCGCCTGATGGTCCGCCGATTTGTACAGCTTTGAATTTTCTCCCATTGGGCACACCGCCGCCAATATCTTCAATGATTTCCCTTACGGAAATACCCATGGGTACTTCAATAAGTCCGCCGCGATTTATTTTGCCGGCCAATGCGAATACTTTGGTGCCTTTTGAATTGGCGGTACCGTGAATGGTATATTTTTCCAGGTCATTCCTGATAATGAAAGGTATCTGAGCCAGTGTCTCAGTATTGTTCACGAGAGTAGGGCAATCCCAGAGTCCTTTTTCGACCGGATAGGGCGGGCGCAGCGTCGGAAAGCCGCGATTGCCTTCCATGGAGGAAATCATGGCCGTTTCTTCTCCACAGATGAAAGCTCCAGCGCCCTGGAATATTTCCATATCAAATGAAAAGCCGGATTTAAGAATATCTGCACCAAGGTAGCCTTGACTCCTGCAGATTTCCAATGCCGCGGAAATTCGCTTTACAGCCAGCGGATATTCTGCCCTGATGTAAAAATATCCCTCGGTGGCGCCAGTGGCATATGCCGCTACCAGCATGCCCTCGATGATGCGGTACGGATATGATTCGAGAAGCATTCGATCCATAAACGCTCCGGGATCGCCTTCGTCGCCATTGCAGATGATGTATTTCGTGGTGCCGGGAGCATCCCTGAATGTGCGCCACTTGACGCCCGTTGGAAATCCGGCCCCGCCACGACCCCGTAGGCCGCTGTCCCTGATTTTATCGACCACCTGGTCTGGTGTGTATTTTGACAGGCATTGGGAGATCGACATAAATCCAAAGCGCGATTTGTATTCCGTAATATCGAGCGGATCAATGGCGCCGCGATATTCGGTAGCGATGGGAATCTGACGACCAAGGAAGGACGAAACGTGTTTTTCACGGACATTCAGAGCGTATTGTTCCACGCCATCCCAATTTCTGTCCGTTTGAATGTCTTCGACGAGGTCAAAAAGACTGGCCTTTATTTTATGCCAAAAACCCTGAGGTTTAAAGTGCTTGTTGATGATGTTTTTTACATCGGCAGCCTGAACTTTAGAATACAGGATGGGTTCTTTTCCTTCCGGAACGATTTCAAGAAGCGGAACCTGATGGCACATTCCCACACAGCCGACCCGCTTAAGTTGTACGTTGAGTTCATAATTGAAAACAGCCTCTTCTACGGAATTTTTGACTTCCTCGCTGCCACTTGCCACGCAGCATGATCCCAGTCCGATTCGTATTTCACCATGGAACTTTCCTGCTTTTTCCTCTCCTTGGTGGGTTTTTACCGGATTTCCATTGTGTTTTTGTTCGAAGGCATGAATCACTTTCGGTACGGATTCAGCGTCCACATGGCCAAATGTCACTTCGTCAATTTGCACAACCGGCGCCAGGGTGCAGCATCCTAGGCAATTCACCCTTTCCAGGGTATAATGCCCCTCTTTGTCGGTATCTTCACCGGGCTGAAGGTGCAGTTCGCGGCCAAGCGCGTCAAATACCAGCTCAGCGCGCTTCACATGACATGCAGTACCTGTGCATACCTTTATAATGTGCTCCCCGGTGGGTTTCAGACGGAATTGTGAATAAAAACTTGCCACACCCATAAGCTGTGCAGGTGTGATTTCGCTGTTTTCGCAGACTTCATGCAATAATTTTTCCGGCAAATAATGGTGTTTTTCCTGAATGGCCTGGAGTACGGGAATCACCTGTTCGCGGGAGGTTCCGGTCTTTTCAAACAACTTCTCTGTCTCTCTTTCAGCCATTCCAAGTCTATTTTCCAATACAAAAAAGATGGTCAAATCCGCGGAGGAAAATTTTTCCATTCGCGAAGGCTGGCGTACTCACCGCCTTTTCTCCCAATTCCGGTTCACCCAGGAGGTTCTTCTCTTTAGCCATGGAAAAAATATGCATTTTTCCATCCATATCCAGAAAGTAAACTTTGCCATCAGCAATGACAGGTGATGCATAAAAACCAGCCTGACTCTCATGTTCCCACAGCAATTCGCCGGATACGGCATCAAAACAGGCAGCTATTCCATAGCTTGTGGCGATGAAGAGCGAACCGTTCATTGCAACCGGACTCGCTACATCGGGTAAATATTCATTGCTTTCCCAAACTGTTTCCGGAGGTGTACCAGGCTTTATACCAATAAGTTTGGCATACTCGTTTGCAGCGTAGATTACCCCGTTTGAGTAGGCCGGCGATGGGCCAACCTCCCCGCTAAGGCAGTCAACGGACCAGAGTTCCTTGCCGTTTTCAGGATCGTAGCCGGCGACTTTTGGTGTGGCGGCAAGGACAATTTGATCGCGACCACCGATGGTGGCGATGATCGGCGAGGCCCATGAGATTTTGGAAGTTCTGGGAGTTTCCCAAAGCTGGCTGCCGTCGGAACTGTCGAGCGCCAGCAATTTACCGGCAGAATTGGTGTCGAACTGAATAATCACCCTGTTTTTCCATAAAAGCAGGGAAGATGAATGGCCGTAGTGATTATCGGGTATGCCGATGTTTTTTGACCAGAGCGACTTGCCCTGGAAGTCGATGCATACCAGATCGCCCGTGGCGAATATGGCATAAATCCCAAGGCCGTCCGTAGCAACTGTAGGCGCGGCGTAACCGGTTTCTTCAGTGGGTTTTATAGGTTTTCCGGCAGGCCGCTCAATGCCTGTGACTTTATGTTCCCAGACCAATTTACCGGTCGTGGCATCGTAGCAATAGACCGATTGGTTTGACTTGTCAGCGCCGGTGACAAAGAGATAATTTTCCCAGACCACCGGTGAGTTGAATCCGTGGAGCGGGATTTTGACTTTCCACATAATATTATTGCCTGAAGTTCCATCCCAGGAAACCGGGATGTTTTTATGCGATGAAATGCCAAGACCATTCGGCCCACGGAAGGAGGGGAACTGCTGCCTGTAATCGGCTACCGTTGTTTTTGCCGGTTCAGCGCGGGTGGTATTTTCAACCGGTGTGTCTGCTTGCGCAGCATCTGCAATGGTTGTTTCCTGTTCAGCGACAGTTGGTTCGCTTTGCACCTCCGCACCGGCCGGCACGATTTGCTGAATCGGGACCTCATCTTTGGCAACCTTGGTTTCCGTAAGGTTATAGGTTTCGGAAAGGTGGTCTATGGTGAACCAGGAAGCGATAAGGGCTGACCCAAAGAGTATAAAAACAGTATAAAGAATCCATCGGCGCGAAATCATAAGTTCGATATCCAGGCTCGACTCCTTGCTCTGAGGTTCAGAAATCAGCGCCCCGGAAGAATAGTAAATTCTAAGTGAGATCACCATGATCACGATCCCCGCGATCAATATCCATGCTCCAGATTCGATCTGCCACTGCTTGGTGAAAAATGCATTTCTCGACATCAGATCCAGGTTGCGTATTTCAACTTTCAACGCATCATTGGTGTTGTCGTCCTGAAGTCGCTCTACCAGCGCTTTCAAGGCTTCACTTTCCAGTGGATCGGTTGTCTTTAATTGCCAGTAGTTGAGCAACATGATGATTCCCACGATCAATGAAAATACCCCGGCAATCCATGCCGTTCGAATAGCGACAATTTGTTTTTCCCGCTCTGTCACGATGTTGTAATTTGTTGTGATGGATTAACAGCGATTTCTTTACCGACCGGGCAGAAGCTCATGCAACGGGCGCAGCTTACGCAATTCACACGATCCGGGACATAGTCCTTGCGTTGCCGGTATATTGTTTTTCGAGTGAAAATAATTCCAAAAGCCAGGCCGAGAGAAGCGCCGAGAATCCATCCGCCGGTATAAAACTGTTGCCTGATGGCAGTGGCTTCTTTTTTAAGTTCATCCATGGACTGTCCTGATGCTAAGAAAGTTTGTACGTCGATATGTGTCAGGTCGCTTTTCAATTCAGGATGGGCAATAAGCAATTCTGCCAGCGAAACGGTGCGATTGGCTTTGCTCAGGTAGATGTGTGACGAGGAAATGAGGTATCCGCCAATCAGCATCCATAAAGGAATTACAGCTATGGAAATAATAAACCTTCGAATGTCTTTTGTCGCGCTGATCGGTTCTGCCACCGGCTTGTTGATGGCATCCATCGGGCAAGACCGTTCGCAGAGTTTGCAATCGATGCATTCTCCGGGAGTGATGGTGAGATGTTTTTTGGAAACGCCCGACATCCAGCCAAGTAATACTCCGTATGGACACAAAAACCGGCAATAGGGTCGCCCGACGAATACACCAATCAGGAGTAAACTACCTCCCAGTACCAGCATATTAAATTTGGCATCCATGCGGAAAAACCCCACGAAAGGATCGTAGCGGCAAATGATGAAATCTGTTTTCGTCACGGCAAAAAGTAGAGCCAGGCCAAGGTAAACGTATGGAATGAGTCCAAGCGCTTTGCGGACTCCAATTGGCAATTCTATGGGTTTCAGGATAATCAGATCCTGGATAGCGCCGAGCGGACAGGCACCTCCACAAAATACCCTTCCGGCAAACAGGGCGAAAACCAGCGGCAGGATGAAAAAAGCCAGGGCTGATATCGAGATAGCATAGGTAGGATCTGTCAGCGAAAGCGCTACATTCTGAATTGCCCCGATGGAGCAAATGCAACCTTCACGGTAGAATCCAAAATAGATAAGGCTAAAAAGTGACACGTACATCACGCCCTTTCGCGAACGTTTTTTCAGGATCAGCCAGGTGGTGAGCGACAATACGATGAAAAGGATAAAAACATCCACATACTCCAGCATACCATAGCGTGGCTCCGGCGTTTCCAGCGTCGGAGAGGTGTAATCGGATTCGAAATCAGGCCTTGGGAAGCGCTGTTGGGCGATTGCCACAATCGTGATAATAAGTCCGCTGAGGGTAGCTGCTATTTTCCGGATGTGCGATCTCACTTTTCAGGATTTACTATTTGTAAAATCACCTTTCACCTTGTAAGGGGTTCCTTCCGGCACTCTGGAAATGGCTTTCGACGGGCATTTCTGCGCGATGGCGCATTGATTGCAATTCACACAGAGGTCGTGGTTGATTTGCAGATGCAGCGAACCATTGCCGAAAGAGGAGCAGCCCTTCACACATTTGGCGCAGCCGATACAAAGGTCTTCTTCAATGGTGTACTGGAAGAACGGGTCTTCTACGAATTTCCGCTTAATCGCCGAGGTGGGGCAAAGTTGGTTTTCTCCGCCAGTGTTCAAATCCATGACGCCCGGTTTGAAATATCCACCGCACAGGTCGCAATACCCGCACAGGTCGTAGGCATGAAAGCACTTCACGGCCGATGGTGTCAGCACACATTCATCGGCACAGCGGCCACATTGGGTGCATGTAAAAGGATCGATTTGCCAGACAAATTTTTCTGTCGCGGCATTGCTGAGCGCAAGTCCGCCAAGACCGCCCAGGCCAATAGCCAGCGTGTATCGCGCGGAACTGCGAATAAATTCCCTGCGCTTTACTGATTTGTTTTCTGCTTTGTCGTTCATGGCTTTTTGTCGATTTTCGTTGCCACTACTTTGCATGAGTTAAATTGCGAGCACCCTCCACAAAATGGATTGCTGAAACAGGTGTCCGGATTGCCGAATCGCCGCCTGAACAGGAGCAGGCCACTGATGCCGGCCAGTCCGCCGAAAAGAATCATCCGGCTTCCATTCACGAAAAACCGCCTGCGGTCCATAGGGTCTTTGATGTGCTCTTGCTGTATATGTTCACTGGTTTTCATGGCTTTACATCATTCAGGAACGTGTTCAAATTTTCGAATCATATTTCTGGATATGTCCAATGCATAAATCGCGTTGGACTCATCGGAAGTCAAATCTGCCGGCTCGGAGTCAACATCAAAAACCTCGGGAGTGGCTACCACACCTCTCAATTCGCCGGAAGGCAAGTATTCCTTTATTCTCACAACTCCTTTTTCGCAGGTAGCGAAGTTGCCGTTGGCCATGATGCAGAAATGAGCAGGGTTGCAGCACCCGATAAACCCGCCAATGTCATAGCCGGATTTTCCCCAGAAAGCACGGAGAGTTCCATCGATGGAGTAATTCTCGATTGTCTGAATGCCAGTATTCGCCGCCCAAAGTTCACCGTCAGCATCAAAGGTGATATCGAAATAGGCACTTGGGATGATAAATCCATGCTTGTTGTCGGTTTGGTTTTTTCCATCGAAATGGCCGACTTCCTTTCCATCCAAAGTATAAATCCGCACAGCGGTATTCCCTGCATCTGCTAAAAAAAGCAGGCTGTCTTTAATGGCTAATCCGGTAATATATGTCGAAGAATAATTGATTTCCCATTGACGGATCATGCTTCCTGCACTTGCGCTGAATACTTCGATACGGTCCCTGGATGCAAGAAATATTTCATTTCGCGAAGAAATTTGAATAGCTGTTGCCGGGCCGATGACAGGTATTGAAAAGATTTCCCTGCCTGACGTATCGATAAGCTGAAGGTGTTTATTATAGGCTGTTGCCAAATGTCCTGCATGATAGTGCACCGCTTTTGGCTGGGGATGTGTCAGCGCGATTCGTTTGGTCTCCTTTGTATTTTATAAGTGAAGGATCGATTTTATAAATATCACCCAGATCGTAAGCATATGGATTTTTAGCGCTTTTTTGAGGGTTTCCAAGGAAGATATCACCCAGAAGTACATAGCCAGCGACGCCGGCTAATACGATCAGGAGAAGATATATCAATGGTTTTTTCATGTTGTCTATTTCGAAATATCCATACAAAGCAGATGGTGATCGTCACGGAGTAGGAGATACCCATCGGCAATGGCCAATGGCGCCCAGGCGTCACGGGCTTCAAATACCTTTATCTGATCCAGTTGGACGTAATTATTTCTATCAGGCTTTGCAATGGTGAGCGTGCCGTCATCGTTCAGAATAAAGAATTTTCCGTCGGCGACCATGAACGGTCCGAGACCAAATCGGCTGGTCTTTCCGCTTGACCAGATAATTTTTCTGAAATCCGATGGATCCACACATACCAGTTGATTGCGCAATGTTCCGCCGTCTTTGGGTTGAATGCCGTACACCATCCCATCTACCACGACTGGGGTTTGTTGTTCGCAAGCCATGCCTTCAGCGGGTTTGTATTCATACAGTTTCTCCACAGAAAATGCACCGCCGGATTCCGTCACCTGGAAGACCATACTACCGGCGCCATATCCGGCAGTAAGAAATACCTTGCCATCTGAGAAACAAACCGGTGACGGAGCTACCACGGAGCAGCCCCATTTCAGCGACTCCCATAAGATTTTTCCTGCGTCCGGTCCGTCTGCGGCAATGCCCACTACACCACCCACTGCGCTATAAACGAACATGGATTTATCGCCAAATTTCCAGGGCATTATGGATGAATGTGACATTTTAAGGCCGTTCGTATTTGGGGTTTCCCACAATACACTGCCTGTGGCACAGTCGATGGCGATCAGTATGGCTTTTCCACCGGTAGCAATAATGGCTTTTCCGTCATAGATCAGCGGACACTGACCCGTGTACCAGAAGGGCACCTGGGTTCCGTATTCTTTTTCAATATCCAGACCCCAGAGCAGTTCGCCGGTTTCGCGCTTCATGCACATGACATGGGAACGCGGGCCGATGGTAAGTATGTAATCTTCCGTGACGGCCGGTATGGTACGCGACATGCCGTGGTTCCGTTTGATGTTAACATTGTACCAGCGGCGCCACACTTCTTTACCGTCTTTAAGTGCGAAGCATCGAAGCATGTCGGCTTTTTTTTCTTCATCATAATCCATCACATAGACGAGCCCTTTGTAAACGGATGGGCCGGCATGTCCCTCACCAAGTGCTACTGTCCATTGGATTTTTGGATTACCGGCATCGAATTTATCAATAAGCTTTTTGCTGGATTTTTTGATATTATCAAAATCGTCACCCCTGAATCGCGGCCATGTATCTGTCAGTGATTCACCAGGACTGAAAAATGATTCGAAGAATTCTCCAACCTTAATGATTTCGTCTGATAAACCTGCTGCAGCGCCACGGTTATCCATGCCTGGTTCGCTCATTGCCGCCCGCACCCCTTCCGGCACTGGAACAATCGCCACTACGCGTACCAGCAACAACCGGAATTGTAGTGAGAATCAGCATCGCGCCAGTCTGGCTGATTGCATATGTAAGTTGTACCGATGTTGAATACCATGAGCACGTCGCCATGGCGGATCAGCAACTTTCCATCTTTAATGTATGGGTGGGCCCAATGTGGCCCGCTACCTTCGGCAATTTTAAATGTGCTGATAATTTCGAATTTTTCAGGATTCGGATTTACAAGCGCCACATTCCCTGTTCGTTCTTCATAACAATAAAGCAATCCATCTGCCGAGACGATCGGTCCTTTGGTGATCCATGCCTGTTCATACATTTTTTTACCTGTTTTCCATTCAATACAAACCCAGTTGCCCTTGCTGTTATTGAGCCAGTTGGAGCCATAGATATAATCACCGATGTTGACGTAGTGGCCATGATGTGTATTGAGGTCTGTGCTACGCCATTTTTCCTGAATACTCTTTCAATTAGCTGCAATCGCGAGCATTATACCAGACCGTCAGTACCCTTTCGAAATGAACAACTCATTGCCCTTGAAAATCGCTGAGTTTGTGCTGATCGTGGCACCGCGATCTTCATCGTATTCTCTGGCAAATACTTATACCGCCATGAAATACTTCCTGTGGCCGGTTCTATTCCCATCACAAAGTCGGAGGTAGAAGCTACGATTTGCCGAACACTTCCGAGTTTGTAAATGACAGGTGAGACATACGTTCGTGCGCCGCCGGCACTCTCCGACTTCCATACTTCGGCGCCTGTATCTTTGTTTAATGCCACGACGGAAGTTTCTTTACCACCCGTAGTATAAATCACTTTATCGTCGATGACGAGTGGTGATTCGGCTACGCCCCAGCGATGTGTTTCTCCACTGTATTTTTCATGAGCATTGACTGACCAGATGATCTTACCATCCGATTTATTAAGACAAACCACTTCGCCCATACCACTGACGAGATATATTTTGTCGCCGGTAACGGTCGGAGTACTACGCGATTCAGGATATGTTTCCTGCCACGCCTTTCCATAGATGACCTGGTACAATACATTGCCTTTCGAATCGATAGCTGAAAGTACATCATTTGAATCCTTTTTCCCCGCGATATAAACTATGCCGTCGACAAGCACAGGCTGAGAATAACCCGCGCCGAGGTCGATAGCTTTAATGATAAGCTCAGGGCCACCTTCCGGCCACGACTTGAAGAAGCCCGGATTCGGGAAGATGCCGGATCTATCCGGGCCACGCCACTGACCGTCCTGGCCGTTTATACTATGACCGATGATAATGAGTAAGAATAACCAGATTGATTTTTTCATAGGGATAAAAAAAATTGTTAAACAATCACTACTAGCTAGATACTTATGCTCTGTGAAGCGCGGATAAGACTGAAACACCCTTTTCACAAAACTATTGTGTAAAATCTTCAATAACTATGACTTGTATCATGAGTGAAAATGAAGGTGTAGCGCTATTTGACTTTATAGGCCAAAAGTGTATTGCCGTGTCGAACAAATAACCTGCCTTTATCGATCACAGGATGAGCCCAGTGTTCACCGGTTCCTTCGGTGATTTTAGTCTGGCCGAGAATGTCGAAAGAAGATGCTCCGGGTTTTACAAGCGCCAGTTCGCCACGCTGGCTATACCAGTACAGGAGGTCGTCAGCCGCGATAGTAACACCGTTGCCAATACCCTTGAAAGAATAATCCGTTTTTCCGGTAATCCAATCGATACATTGCCAGTCACGGGTATTGTCGCCTGATCCATAGATTTTACCTTTTAAAAGCACAGCACCGCCGGTACGGCTGTCAAAAGTACTGGAAGACCATAGTTTGGTCACACTGCTGCCATCGGCAGAAAGCCGAAGCATGACACCGCCCTGGCCGTAGCCACTAAAGCAAAAAAGCTGATTGTCTGAGTATAAAGGTGTATTTGGATGAACCGACCATCGGTTCGGATGCGGGTAATTCCACAATAAGGTTCCTTTATCCGCATCCAGGCCGATGACATGACCTGCCATGTGGGTAACCAGGAGGTTTCGGTTGCCCGTTTTGACTAAGAGTGGGGTACAATACGCAGACTTCTCACCCATTCCTTTGCTCGACCACAGAAGATTGCCCGTGAACCGATCCAGCGCGATCAAATTATGAGTGGAACTGCCAGGAGTGCAGTAAAGTTTGTTGTCTTGGATTACCACGGTTTCGTTGAGGCCCCACTCGATGATGATACCGCCGAAATCACTCACGAGGTTTTTCTTCCAGACCACATTTCCCGTGGCTGCCTGCAGGCAAACCAGATCACCAAGTCCGCTGAGTATGTAAATATGATCTCCGGCGATGACGGGAGTGGCGCGGCTTCCCGGATAGCTGGAATCCCATTCTTTGCCATAGGCGGACTTCCACTTGAGGGTGCCATTGTCGGTAAGACAATAGACCATTCCGGAGGAACCTTCCATGCCAGAAAGATAAATAAAGTTGTTCGCGAAGGCAGGTGAAGAATAACCAGAGCCAAGCTTCGTATAACTCCAAAGTAGTTCCGGTCCGGATGCGGGCCATTGCTTCAAAAGGCCTGTTTCACTGTACGTGCCGTTACCGTTTGGGCCGCGCCATCTGGTAGGCGCCTGGGCTTCACTGACCTGAATGATCGCAAGAATAGCGACTAAGCATACAAAAAGTGCTTTCATGGGTTTATGTTAATTTAAAAAAGAAAAATAGCGCCTGAATATATTGGCAGGCGCAATTGTTTTATAAAAATAGGAATAATTTTTCAGACTTGTCAATAATGTAGCGAGTGCTTGTAGTCTGAAATTTTCGCTTAATGTCTGGGTATCTAAAATCAATGAACTCAAAAAATCCTCAAACTTTCGGCTTACATTGGTTCACATAAGTATCATTAAGTCATAATTCATCAATTTTTCGTCATGATAAAAGTCTCACTTTTTTCATTGTGCGTCCTTATGTTTCTGGCCTGTGGCAATGATATTAACAAGTCTGTAAATCCAAGAATGGAGCTGGGTTTCAATGATTATTGGAGGTTCCAATTGGGAAATGCTGAAGGCGTTGAAAAAGCGTCATTCGATGATTCGGACTGGCGACAGCTCCACCTGCCGCACGACTGGAGCATTGAGGGAGAATTCAGCCCGGATCATCCGGCAACGGTTGGCGGAGGAGCGCTTCCCGGCGGCATCGGCTGGTATCGCAAGACTTTTACACTTTGCGATACAGATAGTGTCAGGAGGCATGTGTTGAGATTCGATGGGGTTTATATGAACAGCGAGGTATGGATAAACGGCACTTTTTTGGGCAAGCGTCCAAACGGATACATTTCATTCGAGTATGACCTTACAACATATCTTCGTTTCGGATCGCGCGAAAATGTACTTGCAGTTAAGGTATCCAACGACCCGCAACCCAATTCGCGCTGGTACTCCGGTTCAGGTATCTATCGCCATGTATGGCTCACCAAAACGGCCAGAGTATTTATTGATCAAAACGAAACCCATATCACCACGCCTGCCATCAACCATAAGAAGGCGGAGGTCGCCGTTAGTACCCAGGTTCAAAATACTTCGGCACAACCGATGAACCTGACCTGCATGATTTCTATTATTGATCCGGCTGGCAAACAAGTCCGTGACGAGAAGTTGAAAATAATGGTGGATGTAAAGCAGTCATACTCAGTCAATGTGGCGCTGAATATCTCAGACCCTGTGCTCTGGTCCGTAAAAAACCCTGCTTTATATACAGCGGTCGTTAAAGTATACGACGAGGATAAGTTGATTGATAAAACAGAAAACACATTTGGCATTCGCTATTTTGAATTTGATCCGGCAAACGGGTTCTCGCTCAATGGAGAACCAATGAAAATTCGTGGAGTTTGCAACCACCATGACCTGGGGTGCCTCGGTACTGCAATTAATACCAGGGCTTTGGAGCGTCAGTTGGAGATCATGCGTGGTATGGGCGTAAATGCCATCCGCACATCTCACAATCCACCGGCCCCGGAGCTATTGGATCTTTGCGATAAAATGGGCTTCCTTGTAATGGATGAGATGTTTGATATGTGGAAAAGGGCCAAAAGCCCATACGACTATCATCTCTATTGGGATGAATGGCACAAGCGCGATTTGCGTGATTTTATCAGGCGCGACCGGAACCACCCGAGTGTAATACTCTGGAGCGTGGGAAATGAAATCCCCGAGCAATGGGATGAATCTGGCGCTGAAATCGTGAAGGAGCTCGTGTCGATTGTGCAAGAATTGGATACGACCAGGGCCATAACAGTGGGATGTAACCCGCCAAAACCTGATAATAAAATTGTTAGTGCCGGGGTGCTGGATCTCGTGGGCTTTAACTATGATTTGGCCAACTACGAATCATTCCCGCAGGTGTTCCCAGATAAATGTTTCATTGCTACAGAAACCACTTCAGCGCTTGCTACCCGTGGGCATTATGAATTTCCTTCGGATACACTTTATCGCTGGCCAATGCGGTGGGATATTCCCTTTTCCCGTGAAAACGGCGAGCATACGATTTCGGCGTATGATCAGGTGAGCACACCGTGGGGATCAACACATGAAGAAGCCTGGAAAATCATTAAAAAGCACGATTATTTGTCCGGGATGTTTATCTGGACCGGATTTGATTATCTCGGTGAACCGACACCATTCGGCTGGCCGTCGAGGAGTTCGTATTTTGGAATTGTCGATCTGGCGGGCTTTCCCAAAGACAGCTATTATATGTATAAGAGCGAATGGACTACCGACACTGTCCTTCATATATTCCCTCATTGGAACTGGAATGAGGGCGACACGGTCGATGTCTGGTGTTATACCAATGTCGATGAGGTAGAGCTAAGCCTCAATGGTGAATCACTCGGCACAAAGTCAAAAACCGGCGACGATCTGCATCTGATGTGGCGTGTGCCGTATAAGTCGGGAATACTCCAGGCAAAGGGTACAAAAGGAGGCGT
Source organism: Cyclobacteriaceae bacterium (assembly GCA_034523095.1). Taxonomy (GTDB): domain Bacteria; phylum Bacteroidota; class Bacteroidia; order Cytophagales; family Cyclobacteriaceae; genus JAAUQL01. The sequence goes on from JAXHKU010000001.1 coordinate 234,344, forward strand.
GCTCGTCATGGAGAAGGAGATCAGGACAACAGGAGAGGCTTCTGAGATTCGGCTGGATGCCGATCGCAAAGTCATAAGCGCTGATGGCGATGACCTGTCCTTTATTACAGTGAGTATCCGTGATGCAAGCGGAAATATCCATCCCGACGCTGATAACCTGGTTCATTTTGAAATTGAAGGTCCGGGTACGATTGTCGGTGTGGATAATGGCAATCCGGTTAGTCATGCGTCTTTTAAAGCGAAGAGTATGATGGCTTTTCATGGATTATGCCTGGTGGTTGTCCAGTCAACGCATGAAACTGGGGTTATCAGGCTTTCTGCCACGTCTGACGGATTGAAGGATGCGCAAATTGAAATACAGACTGGTTCACAAATGGAGGCCTTTTAAAAGGAATTGTCAGAAAACTGGTAAAGGGGGGAGGGGCGGGCTTCCCTTCCCCTCTTTTTCCTTGCCTTGGTGGTGCCCGCCGCTCTCTCTTCTTCCGTCTCCTCTTTGTGTCCATATCTCCTGTCTCATTCTGTTATCTCTACCTTCCCTCTCTTCTTTCTATCTATACGTGGTGGTGGGTTGGTGCCTTGCGTGCTCTCCCCCCGGGTGCCGTCGATATGTCTCCGCTTTTTCTTCTCTCCTATTTACATTTTTTTGCGTATTTTCGTGCTCTTTCGCGTCTGATTTGTCGCACCCTACCCGATGGACCCTTTTCTTTTCCCCTATTATACCCCTATAGCATTCTCTTCATCCGTGCCGATTTCTCGTTTCACCTTTCATTCATACATGTACCTATTAGTGCTGCTATTACATCGCATTCACGTCGTAAATGCTTCATCCATCATTTCTCCTTTATGGGATCAGGTGCTTCCATTCACTTTTTTATCATATTCGCATTTTCGCATTTTAGTTTATATTGATATCATCGTACACGCTTTTAGTCTATATATACTCACCCCTTTCTGTCACCACATTCCATTCTTCTCCCAGTTGTATGTACGGCGTACTTCCTCCTACCATATTCCGTTTCTTTTCGTGTTAGCGCCTGCATATTAACTTCTCTTCACATATTTCATACATGTTCTTCATCAAAATTTTAAACTTTTTTCCCCCCCATCAGTTTTGATATTCCTTAAAATTGGTTATCCACAACCCATCCACCTATTACATTTTTTTATTATCCTATTATTTTTGAACTTCCTGTTTTTTATTCTCATTATCTCTGTTTATTGTGGTTCTCCTCCTGGTCTCCGATTCATTATCCATACTCCTTATACTCACCCCTCTCCCCTACAGTAGATAGTGCATATCCCGAGACCAAATAGATTCATGGACAATCAATGTTGAATAATCCCGGTTAAGCAGTCGTTTCCCCAAGGATAAGATAGGTAGTGTATCCAATAAATGTGAATAACAGTAGCGCCGCTTCCCAGCGATCCAGTTTCTTCTTTTGTCCTGTGAACATGGCAATAAAAAGAAAAATCGTTCCCAGTATTAATATAAAAATGTCCTGGTTGAAATTAGTATTATAAACAATTGGTTTGACCAGAGAACTCGTTGCCAGAATAAGGAAGATGTTGAAAATGTTTGAGCCAATCACGTTTCCAACGGCGATGTCACACTTCTTCTTCATGGCAGCCACTACCGATGTGGCAAGTTCTGGCAGGGAAGTCCCCGCAGCTACGATGGTGAGTCCAATGATTTTTTCGCTTACGCCCAAGGCATGTGCTATATCCACGGAACTGCTAAGTACAAATTTACCACCGGCGATGAGGCCACCGAGACCACCGAGAATGAAAAGAGTGATTTTAAGATTGGACATCGGCTCGTGACTTATCTCTGAAGGGGCATAATTTTCAGCTTTCATTTGCTTATAGACATAAAACAGAAAGCCGACAAAAACGCAAAGCAGAAAGATGCCGTCGATGCTCGAAATCATTGGATCTGATATGCCGAAGAAGTTATTGGCGAGCAGAAGCAGAATGATCGCGGCAAACAGGGAAAGTGGTATCTCCTTCCAAACGGTTGATGTTTGTACGACAAGCGGTGTAATGATCCCTGCAATACCAAGAATGAAAAAGAGGTTGAATAAATTGCTGCCTATGATACTTCCCATAACAACGTCATAGTGAGCATCTTTCGCAGCGAAAATATTCACAATCATTTCGGGTGCCGATGTGCCGAATGCTACAATGGTCAAGCCTATTGCCAGGTCTGAAATATTGTATTTTTTCGCAAGCGCTGATGCGCCACTTACCATCCAGTCAGCGCCTTTAACAAGAAGTAATAGTCCGGCGATAAAAAGTAGTATTTGAATTAGCATTTGGTTATTGTTTTTGGTGGATCAAAATAATCGTTCAAAAGTCATGAAATCTTTTTATTATACAAACATGCGCATGAAGATTGAAAATAACTTGAATGGGCTTTAGGCCTATTTGGATTGCGTATTTATATCAGAATGGATAACCGATGGAAATATTAAGCAATAGGTTATTGCGCCGCCATTTTTTGCTCAGCAGGTCCATTTCATCAAAAACCCAGCGGTCTCCTTCAGGTAGCCATGGTTTTCTTGCTGGAAATGCGAAGTCGAAACGGACTACCACCATGGTAAGATCGACTCTGAGCCCGGCACCAAGTCCTACACCAACCTGCTTGTAAAATTCATTTAACTGGAATTCACCGCCCGGACGCAGCGTATCGGCATTCACCAGCCATATGTTGCCGATGTCAGCAAAGAGGGCGCCCTTGAGGTATTTCACGATGGGAAAGCGGTATTCGAGGTTCGTTTCAAGTTTTATTTCACCGGTCTGATCCACCAGCACATTTGAGAGGCTGTCCGGGGGAATGTAGGTTCCAGGCCCCAGCGATCGAGCCCTGAAAGCGCGCATGCTGTTAGTTCCTCCTGCATAAAACTGCTTCACATAAGGCATTACCGTCGAATTTCCATAAGGAATACCCGCCGCGGCATAGAGCCTCGTGACAAGTTGGGATTCCCTGCCGGTATTAAAATAGTACCTGAAATCTGTCCTCGCCCGGAAAAATTGTGAGACAGTTCTGCCAAAGACCTTCATGGGATCGTCTGGAGTAGCGGTGGTTCCGCCAATTTTGTTTACAAGGGCCACCATGTTGCCGGACGGATCGACTCCGAGACTGAAGTAGTACCGGCCACCGGCAGGGTTCCCCAGTTTATTGATTACCAAATTGTAGGACGCCCCAAAAATGAATTGGTCCTCAAAGCTTTTCTGAATGGATGGATTATATTTTAGAAATTCTTCAAAATCAGGAGTAGCCTCCGTCAGGTCAGTGATACTGATTTCAAGTGGACTGAGCGAATGAGCTAAAAATTCATTTTTTCGCCATACATACTCCAGTCCTGTTCCGAATGTATTGAACTTATAGAGCGATACCCTGGCATAGCGACCAAACCCCAGGACTAAGTTGGACTTGGGCAGATACGGGCTGTTTACATGCCGCATTTTGAAAGGTAGCAGGTGCGGGATATCCAGTTTTGAATCCACACTTACTTCATAGGCTGTGTCTCCACCATTCTCTGCATTCACCTGCTTTTCAAACCGTCCGCTGAAGTTGAGTGAAAACATCTCCGCACCCCGCAGGAAATTCTTGCTTTTAAAACTGAGGAGTACACCCGGCCCGGCAAAACTATTAGATTTGCTCACGGCATTGAGTTCAGCGCTCACAGACATTTTCTGGCTCGGCGTCATTTCGTAGAATGCGTGCAACTTATTCTTTCCGGTATCCTGGAAGCGGATATTGGCATATCGGTAAGTTTGTAAGAGACATCAACTGCCGGATGGAATTGTTGTACCTGGTTCTTGAATAATAATCACCCGGCTGAAATAGTACCGAGTTTAGGAAAACACCAGGCTTCATATAATTGGTGGCAGAATATATGGTATAATCGCCATGCTGAATCGTATCGGGATGGTAGTCTTGCAGTCTGAAATCCTCCGCCACGGAAATTTTGTCAACGGTATAGCGTTCTCTGGCGGCCGGCGAGGTATCCGATTTCAAAATAAGCCTCAACCGAACCTGGCTATTTTCATTCGCTGAATCAATCAGGAACAACAGATTCTCCTTGCTGAAATAATAGTAACCCAGATTCCTAAGTTCAGTTTCGATGCGTTGCCGTTCTGATTTCATCAATTCGAGGGAATAGGGCATGCCACGCTCTATGAGCGAATTTGGCTGGGTTTTCAGGATACTTTGTGATACAGAATCTGACGGATCCGGCATCACCAGCGTGTCGATCGTATAAAGCGTCCCGGCATCGATGAGGTAGTTGACGGCAGCGGTCTTTTTCTTTCTGGTGATTTGGTAGTCAACTTTCGCGTTGAAATTCCCCTGGTGATACAGCAGGTTTTCGTAGGTCCTTTTCAAATTGTCACAAACTACCGTATCGAGAAGTGCCGGTGGAGCGCCTACCTGATTCTTGAGCCAATGGAGTATTCCCTTTTGTCGTTTCGGCTCCGCGATGGTATTGTATATGGCCGGACCAGGGCGCATCCAGAGGAATTTTCCATTAGGATCGGGGATCTGCTTGTCTTCAAGCTGTTGCCTGGTTTGCTTAAAATTATAGATATCGTGCTTGTTTTTAAAAGTTAATTTGTTGTCGGTGAGCAGATATTGACCTTCATTGAGTTTACCAAGCCCGGTACAGGATTGAATGAAAATTTGAGCCAATATCAGCAGCCCCACGACTGACAGCCATGATTTTATTCTGTAAAATCCATAAGGGGTTTGATTATTTTTCAATTGGCTTTTCTTCAGTATTGGTTGTGGTGGAATCCGCCGGTGATGTAGCTTTCTGTCTGAACGTGGCAAAACTGTCGAATTCCCTGACGAAGATAAATGCGAGTCCCGAATTCTGAATTTCACCATCGAATATATCGTAAGCGTTTTCGCGGAAGGCTTTGATTCGGTAATTGCCGCTTGGGGTCAATTTATATGAAACAGCAAATTCCGTCTGGCCGGCATCGCTCTGCGTACCCTTTGACGTGTTGGAGCCATCCAGGTTTATGTGGCTTTCTACTTCAGCAGAAACGCGATCGTTGAATAAGGTCTTCGAAACTTTTACATCCAACTGCGTGCGGGTTTGGGCGTTGCCGGTGGAGTAGTCATCAAAGGTATTTACACCCATATCCAGATCGAAATTTTTGATGAACTGCCCGGTAAGGTTATTGAGCTGCTGGGTCATGATCGCATTCACGCTGTTGATGGCAGCAGTGGTGGCGAAACTCTGGCTCGTTGACCCTTCGGACACATCAGGGTTTTCTGGAATAAACGTGCCGCCTACCAGCAGGGCAAACACTTGTTTATTTCGCTCAGACTCCATGCTGGGCTGGTTGAGGATGTTGAGTTTTGTGTCCAGTGTCGGGTAGTTGCTTCGGTATGTTTGGGGCAGATCAATGCCAAAGCTGATGACAGGATAGGAGATTTTGTCTTTTACATACAGAACAACATCATAGGGTAGGCGCTGGTTGTAGAGCGCTTTTTCATAGGAACTGATTTGATTAGATACTAACCCAACCGAATTAGTCTTTACTGTGTAGCGTGCGCTGAAATTGATGTCACCCTCCATGATGTCACCGTCCCAATTCACCGTGCTGCCCGGCACAAAGTCAAATCGCTTTTTGACCAGGCCATAAAACGAAAGCTCGTAGAATCCCGACTTTAGTTCCAGCAAGCCCGTAAGCTGACCACGGGTGTTTTTGTTGAATACGTAATTCAACTTTCCGTTCACATTGAATTTGGTGAAGTCACCACTGTTGGGATCGATGATCACGGTAAACTTTGCTTCCGGATCCACCGAAATGTCGGCGGTAAGGTTTACACCCTGGAGCAGGTCCGTTATGGAATCTTGGAGTGAGAAGGTTTCCTCAGGAGGAACATCCTCCAAAGATTGGTCAAAATCTACAAATACAACTACACCTTTGTCAGTAATCAACTCGAGTTCCTTACCAGGCATCGTGTAAACCGCGTCCGTTTCCTTATTAATTTTTAAACCGGCAGTGACATTCAAATCTGAAAAATAACCCGTAACCTTAATATTGAGGGCCATGGCAAGCTTTCCACTCAACATATTTTCGGCCTGCACATCACGATCGACCAGAAAGAAATTCTCTGTCTGGAGTTTTACGTCGTAATAGGGATTCGATAGCTCAGCGCCATCGATGGAGCCGCTCAATGTCAATTTATTGCCCCGCATATCCCTGAGAAAAAAAGAATCTGTCTTAAATCGATTCTGTGCAATGGTAATTTCTCCGGTAGCAGCCCATTCGCCATCGAGTGCGGTAATAGTGCCGCCAAGGTCTTCAGCCTTGATATTACCTAAAAACCGCGGTTTATCCAATGAACCGGACACAGAAAGGCGGCCGTTTATTTTGCCTTTCAAGTTGCTTATGTATTCCTCAAGGAATGGCTGGAAGCTCGATACATCATCGATATCATACAGTGCGATCATGCTTAAGCTCTTTTCATCCTGTTTATTCGCTAAAAATCCATTGGCTTCTATGCTGTTGAGGTCGTTTTTTAGGAGAACTGAAAACGCAGTGGACTGATTTTCTGACCTGGCTTCCGCATGCAGGTTGCCCAGGTATTTGTTCTGTATTTTAATTTCATGCACATCGAGCATGGCATTTATGGAGGAATAATCCGGCCACTTTCCGATGGCAACATACCCATCGATATAACCCTGGATGGGTCTGTTGGTAGTGTCTCCTTCCAGAATACCAATGATGTTTCGAATCCTGAAACTGTCGAGCTGCAACTTCAGTTCATTATTTTCTGTAAGAAGCGATATTTTCTGATTGCTATTGGACATGACTGCGTTTCTCGCCATGATTGTGCTTTTATCAAAACGAATCAAATTATCTGCAGGAATAAACCATGGCAAATATTTAATGACCAGGTTATTCTGATCAATAGTTAGGGCGACAGTACTGTCTCTTATTACGGCCTGAGAATGTAATTTGTATTTCAGGTTATCCTGAGAATCATGCGTTTCGAGGCGAAACTTCCAGTTTTCAGTGCTGAATGCGCTTTCAATGCTGATATTCCTCAATATTGCCGAGTCGATGGCTATTTTATGAACTTTTACGGAAGCCACCGTGCTATCCCTATGTGAGTCGATGTGAAATGAGAGGGTATCAAATGCCATATTGCTGTATCGAACCAGGGGCATTTCGACGGAAGCCGTGAGTACGTTTTGCTCATCATTATAATGTGCCTGGAATCTGGATAGATCAAAGTCATGTAGTTCCTCGAAAAGGAAGCCGGCCAGAAAATCGGGTTTTTTCCAATCGACATTCATGTCAAATATAAAACTCTTTGGATTGAGCATTGAATCGGGCATGGCAATGTGTCGATCGAGTTGATCGATTATAGCCACACTGATTTCACTGATTCTTGTGTTCCCGGTCAGATGGGCATCTACCACGTCAGATTGCAGTTCAAAATTGGCTGCGTTTTCATCCATATCAGCCAGCAACGACAGCCTATCAATGTAATATGAGCCATTTTTATTGGACAACGATGTATTTTGCATTCGCAATTCCGTGCTGGATATTTCGGGGTTTTTATAGACAAGATCCACGGCGATATCGCTGCCGATGGTAAAGGGATCATCCATGATGCCAAGCAGTTGGAGGTTCGCTTCGTCCAGGTGAAGGTCGGCTTTTAGCTGCATTACGCTATCTTCCATGGAAATAGTAGCCGCCAGCTTGGCCTGTAGCGCAGGATCTTCTGTTTGGATGCCAAGATTATATGTATTTTCATGAAATGCCAGATCAACAAGTATGTCAGTGAGCGAATAATTATTGAAATTAAGGTGATGGATATTGGTACTGGAAGTCATCGCCGTCGGAGTGAATTCACGCATCGTGATCGTGGCGTCGGTGGAGGTGCTGATTTTCCCCAGCATCGGTTGGCCGATGATTGTGCCGAGGTGCAATGAATCGATCGCGAGCATAGCCGTCACCATCGAATCTGCCTGGTGCATTTCCAAAGTAGCGTTGCCAAGATCGGTGAAAAGGCGGGCTGTCAAAGCGCCGTTTACAAGATTAGTTTCGCCGGAAGCCTGTAAAAACAGCTCAGTTGGCAGCGTGAAATTCTCCGGTAGGAGACTGTCAGGCGCCAGTTCCTGAAGAATATTGCCGGAAAGGTAAACGCTATCCAGTTGAAACTGTACATTCAATTTTGTAGATGGAAGACCCTGCACCGAACATCGGCCGCTAAAAAAGCCTTCATTTTCCATGGTGAACGTTGCTTCCAGAACCTCCAGGTTTCCTAATTGGCCAGAAGTCTGAATGCGAATATTTTGCAAGCCATCTGCTTGGTTCAGGAATGGAATCTCCGCAATAACTGGGGCAAATGGAAGAACGTCCCTTGCTGAAATATTCCCGCGGAGGCTGGAATTGATTTCAAGCAATGAAATATCCGTTCCAATTTTACTCAAGGTAGGATAGCCCAGCGATGCCGATCCTTCCACGTAACTCTCCGGCATACGCATCAACACATCCTTCGCGAAAATGCCATGATTATCCATGTAAAACCGACCCCTCATTTCACTCAATTGCGGGCCCGATCGTTCTAATGCGCTCATGCTCCGCACCAATGCGCCTGTGTGGTTTTTATTGAAAAAGATGCTGTCGGCAATTACATTAAAATCGCTGAATGCCATATGGCTGTAATCCATACCGACAATAGTGTCAGATTTTTCACCTAAATCCATGACGCAGGAGGTGTTTTTTATCGTTGCGTGATGCACCAGAAAATCCCAGCCAAAGTTGCCAAACGTAAAATCCTCGTGAACGGCCTCCCGGGTAATTTCCACTTCTTCCGGTGCAGATTTTATGTAGAGTGCCACATCTACGCCTTCGATATTAATCTCCCGCATCTGAATTTTTTCACCGGGCAAGTCGAAAAGTTCCGGAATCGCGTCGGCATGATACACCGATGCCTTGAGCGATAGGTCGTCATGGCCAATCTGGAGATCGTAGGCGATATTGTCGAGGCGGATATCTTCTATTGATACGTGAAATGGCAAATTCGATTTTTCAGCAGTCACCTGATCGCCGGCTTCTGGCGAGCCTCGCATTCGCATGGAAAATGAAGTGTTTAGCAGAGCGGCATTGCCCAGGTCGAAGGTCATATGTTCCAGATCGATGGATTTTGCTTCCAGGCTCAGCAAGCCAAGGTCCAGATTCATAAACATGGAATCGAGATGATCCTCATAGGATAAGCGGACATCTTTTAATTCCAATTCACCCAGGCTTATATCCCAATCCAATGGCTTTGGGTTTTTGACAGTTTTTTGAGGGGTCGAAAAAGCATTAAGCAATGGCGAAAAATTAAAAGCAGAATCACTGTCGCGGCGATAAACATTACCCCGCAATCCACTTATTTGCAGATACGAAATCGAAATCTGTTTCCGCAAAAGCGGCAAAAGAGCCACGTCAACTTTAATATGATCGGTAAAGAACAGCGTGTCGGCCGTGGTTACCTGTATGAGGATTTCATTGATTCTGATGGTTTTTGGAAATGCGATAACCACGCTTCCTACACGCACCGGCATACCCGTTTTTTCAGATAGATCCGCACCGATCCTGTTCACTACTGCTGTCTGAACGGACGGAATGAGGAGGATCAATGAGAGGACAATCAGGAGCCCGGCAATGCCACCAATTACCCAGATGGAAATTCTGAGTATTTTTTTCAAAACCTGTGTGGCAAACTGATTCTTCAGCATCAATGATGGTTGTGATAATTTTCTAAAATTAAGTCCGTGTCATGAATTGTTGCGACTTATTGGCGGAAATGTTTCTCGAAAAGGATAGGGGGTACTAAATATATAATCGATAAACAGCGGATTTGATTTTCTAATCACTAAAAATCTTGCTTCGGCCTCAATGGTTTTTAGTTTTTTTCATCCGCAGGCCGCCCGGGAGCAAGAGGACGGCTGTGATTAAGGGCTTTGTCATCTTGTCAGGATGAATTAAATCCGTAGCTTTGACCCCTATTTCAGGCTTATGGATATTGACTTTGTGATTACCTGGGTGGATATGAACGACCCGGAATGGCAGAAAGATTTTGCGAAGTATTCCGGCAAAATTGATAACCGCAAAAATGAAGTTTCGATTGCCCGTTTCAGGGACTATGGATTTCTTAAATACTGGTTCCGCGGGGTAGAAAAGTTTGCGCCCTGGGTTCGGAAAATCCATTTTGTGACGTGTGGTCAGCAGCCGGAGTGGTTGGATGTAAATCACCCTAAATTACAGCTCGTCAGTCATGAGGACTATATCCCGAAGCAATTCCTGCCTTGTTTTAATTCGAGTTTGATTGAAGTGTACCTGCATCGGATACCGAATTTGGCTGAGCATTTTGTGTATTTCAATGATGACTTTTTTATTATTAATCACATTACACCAAAGCGGTTTTTTGTCGATGGATTACCTAACGATATCGCTGCCTTTCGGATGAATTTTGGGTCTTCTTTATGGAGTAAATGTTTGAAGAATAATATCCGGATTATCAACAGCCGTTTCAATAAGAAAGAAATCATGAAACGCGACTATGATAAATGGTTTACCGAAGAGTATGGAAATAAGGCAAGACTAACCCGGCTTCTTCGGTTCTATGATAAATTTGTAACCTTGAGAACCCCCCATAACGCTCAGCCCTATACAAAGGCTACGTTTGAAGAGGTTTGGGATTTTGCCGGCAAGGAACTAACCGAGATGTCGCACAATAGGTTTCGTAGTCCGCTGGATTATACCCAGGAGCTTTTCAGAACCTGGCAAATCTGCCGGTCCAATTTTTTGCCTTACAATACCTACAAGGACACAAAGATGTTTCCTCTTGTATTCAAAGCGGCAAAAGCCATCAAGGCTATAAAAGAGCAAACTTATTCCCTCGTTTGCGTCAACGACAGCGAATACATTATGAATTTTGAAAAAACAATGCAGGGTGTAAATGCCGCATTTGCGGAAATTTTACCTGAAAAATCGAGTTTTGAATTGTAAATTCTTGATTTTACAAGGAGTTTAAAAAGTGAATATGGATACCGAGAAGTCATTTGAAGGGAAGACAATTATTCTTGGGGTACCCAAGCTTTTTAACCTGGATGTCATGATCGAAACGGAGCTCAAAGCAGTGGGTTTTAAAACCATAAATATTTCGGTACACAACAATACATTTAAGTATAAAAATATCGTAGAGCGGACGAAGAGTTTCCTTGGAAAGCAATTTTTAAGACAACAAAATTTTAAACAATTATTGAATTTCAAAGAGGCAAAGAGCCGAATAATGGCCGAATTAGAGCATGTGGAGCAGGTTGATTATATTTTAATTATTCGTCCTGAGGTTTACCCGATTGAATTTTTAAAATACCTGAAAGAGAAAGGCAAGAAAATGATCGGGTATCAATGGAATGGTTTAAAGAGGTTTCCGCATACACTGGATTACATTCACCTTTTTGATAAGTTTTATGTATTTGATAGTGAGCGATCTTGATACGCCTTTGGTATTCCCTACCACCAATTTCTATCCTACTACTATTCCCAATGACAACACTAGCGGAAAAAACCGATGTGTTTTATGCTGGAAGCTTCGTTCGGGCCAGAACAAAAACACTATGTGATTTAATTTCAAAATGCAGGGCGCTAGGCCTGAACGTTCACTATCATTTATTCGCAAAAAAAATGAAACTTTTCATTCCTTGTAAAATCAGGACTACCCCCGAAAGCCTTGAGTTATGATCAAAATATTCAATATACACATAACACTAAAGTGCTCCTGGACTTAAAAGTAGCCGAGCATGAAGGACTTTCGTTCCGGGTATTGGAAGCAGTAGGTTTTGAAAAAAAACTAATCACGACCAATACCAGGGTCCGTGACTACGATTTTTTTCATTCCGATAACATTCTGATCTGGGCTGGTCAAGAGCAAAGAAGAACTTGCCGAATTTCTCAGAAAACCATATGTCGCCATCCCTAGCGAATCAAATGGAAATACAGTTTTAAAAACTGGATACACTACATGCTAGACTACGGGGACTTTATTCCTTTAGAACTACCCACAACCAAATAGTGCCTGTTATTGAAATTTCAACTATCCAAAAAGTTTCTCGTATTTGGTTGGCTGAAAGTCAGGATTCTGATTTTTCGAATTCACTTCATTTAATAGCCCGACTCCAAAAAGATGTTGAAGTCAGTTATTTCTCAAATGCGGACTTCGTGGGAAAAAGGGCACTCAGAAATGGAATGACCTTTTCTCTATGATGATCTTGTACTTTTTGATTATCATTAAGGCAAAACAAGCTCGGTTTGTATTTTTTCAAATACATTTTCAAAATTATGCCGGTAAGGAAGTAAGCGGCTCGACTCTGTTCTTCCAACATATTTCAAATGCGCATGGTCAATGGCCAGCCAATAATAAGCAAAGGCCGACCGGTGCATATCACCATTTGTCCTTAATCGATGCGGTTGCGACATCTTTATTTGTTCTGCAAATACTTCCCCGACTACCTTTTGATATTCAGATTTTCGATACGCATCAATATTATGGTGGGGGACACCCGGATAATACTTGCCCCATTTCTTTTCTACCAGCAACGCACCCTCATAAATTTTACTTGCGTACTGGCCAGGTTTCTTGCCGATCAATGGTTTCAGGCGATAGGTCCATTTACCCAGAAGCTTTCTTTTTAATCGTACTATTGGAAATCCGTCTTTTGCAAAAAAGAAATCAGGCGAAAGATCCGTATTGAAAAACATATCATCGTTGGCAAATAAGAAGTGCTCGGCCAAACCTGGTATCCTGTACAAAAAATACTCGATGACGGTTGAATTGAAACAAGGCAGTATTTCAGCTGGCATTATCTCTTTATGATCAACTACCTGAATTTTGGGATGCGCGGTATTCAGCCACTCTGGCTTTTGGTCATCGGTAAGAATAAAGATCTTCCGTATCCAGGGCACATATTTTTCTACTGACCGCAATGAATACTTTAACTCATCATTGCTCACATAACGACCAATATTATTGGTTTCGGTGTTATCACTTACTTTGCCTGTATATTTGCGTTTCTTTTCCTGCCACTTTGGGTCAGCGCCATTCACCCACAGATAAACGAGGTCAATTTCCTCGTGATTATTATTCATTGTCATTAAAATAAGGTGAAATCAAAATCAACTTGAGTGCTTCTTTTTCCAGAGCATATTATAACTTGCCCGATGGCTTTTTCTTCGAATTGTGCCGATCTGTAAGGTTCAGGATTTATTCCCAAAAACTTCATAAGAAACTGCAATTGGAGTTTAAAATAACGAAATACTTCCGGCAAAGGCATGGGTTCTTTAAAGATATAACTTATTTAACCGATGGTTTGATTTTCGGGGAGTATTACAGACTATAGTTGACGCGAGAATATAACGCGTATTATGGACACAGTTTAAAGTTAAAGGACGACTCGACATTCAGATATGAATGGAGCTTTGACTTAGTGCGTGCGAGGGCTGATGGAATTTAACCTTCTGGCCGCCGCCCGGGTTGCACGGCAAAACCGGATAATACGCAATGTTATGCACTTGGCGCTCTGTGGTGAGATGTACCTGTAGAATGGGATATTACATTCAATGCATCATACGATGCTAAATCTGACTGGAAAGTATGGAATACCTTAACCCGATTATCAATTCAAAAAAAGCAGGTTGCATGCCCTGAAATCCGGATAGCTTTTACTTAAAGATAAAATCATGTTTTTGATGCCTATACGAGATCCGATCTATCATATCACATTATATCCACAGTTTCTTTTTGGTCATTACTATCTCACTCCATACATTAGCCCTTTGGTATATCTTTCGGTTGTATTTTCACCTACGTATTGAACTTGTGGATTTATTCCGGAATGATTGTAGTAGAAATGCAATAATTAGAAACTGTCAAAAATATATCGCCATAGTTTCATCATCAGTTATATGAAAAGAATTGTTTTTAGTGTCATGTTCTCATGCCTTATGGCTTCGGCCCAGCTTTTCGCGCAGGAAACCTTTACAGAAAACGGCATCAAAGATATCCGTGAATCTGTTTATGCATTTCGCAATGCGACTATCTTCCTGAGTCCGGGCGAAGTACAGGAAAATGCCACCCTTCTCATTGATAAAGGTATCGTGGTCGCAGTCGGAAAAACTGTCCAAATACCGAAAGGTGTAACTGTTTTTGATTTGAAAGGTCACATCATTTACCCTTCCTTCATCGATTTGCATACGGATTACGGCATGCCGAAAAAAGCATCCGCCACCGTGGAAAATGTTTTTATGCAGCCGGAAAAAATTGAACCTGCCAATAAAGGGGCATACAATGCCAATGAAGCTATTAGGACCAGCCATGACGCAATCGAACAATTTGAAATTAATGCCGAAAATGCCAGGTCATTCAGAGCGAGTGGCTTTGGGGTAGTTCTCACCTTCATGCCCGACGGCATAGCAAGGGGCACTTCAGCATTGGTTGCCCTGACGATACTAAAATCAACGAATCGATCATTATTGGTCAGGGCCGCGGCGCATTTTTCATTTCAGAAAGGATCGTCAGGGCAATCATATCCGATATCACTTATGGGAAGCAATGCACTGTTGCGTCAGACACATTATGATGCGCAGTGGTACGAAAAGAATAAAGCTGTCCTTTTTTATGACGAAACACTTGAAGCGTACAATATTTCCCGAAGTATGCCACAAATTTTTTCAACGACTGATCTTCAGAATCTGTTGAGAGCCGACGCTCTGGGCGATGAGATCGGGAAGCAGTTTATCATCAAAGGAAGCGGCGACGAATACCAGCAAATCAACTCGGTGAAAGCAACTAATGCTCCGTTGATTATACCTGTGAATTTTCCCACCGCCCCGGAAATCAGCAATGCTTTCGAGGCGATGGATGTGCCACTGGAAATCATGAAACACTGGGAATTGGCACCGCTAAACCTCGGGATGCTGGCAAAAAATCAGGTGGAGTTTGCGATTTCCACAACGGATCTGATGGATAAGACTGCATTTCTGCCAAACCTGAAAAAAGCCATAAAAAATGGGTTAAGTGAAGAGGGGGCATTAAAATCGCTTACTGTAACTCCAGCCAGGATCATCGGGGCTGAAGCTAAAATAGGTCAGCTGAAGCCCGGCTATTATGCAAATTTTATCATTTGCACCAACAGTATTTTTTCTGACAGCGCGGTGATCAATGAAAATTGGGTGCTGGGCCAAAGATATATCCTCAATGAGCTTGACACAACGGATCTCCGCGGCGTTTATGACCTGGCAATCGCCGACACAACCTATCGGATTGAAATCTCCGGCAAGATTGGGAAGGAAGAATTCAGCATTATGAAAAACGATTCAGTCAGGATAAAAATGGCCGCTTCAGTTGAGCGTGATTTCATAAAATTGAGCTTTTCTTTAGTGCCTCAGGAAGGATCGATCAGACTATCAGGCTGGAAATCGGGCAATAATTTTACCGGTAGCGGTCAGCTGGCGGATGGAACGTGGGTAACGTGGACCGCGACTTATAGTGGGCCATTGAAGAAAACGGAGATTAAAAAGCCTGAACCACCAAAAAAACCTGATTTTAACCCACACGCCAATTCTGGCCCGGTAATATACCCGTTTATCGCACACGGCAGCGAAAAATTGCCTGTCCCTGAAACCATTCTGATCGTCGACGCAACCGTCTGGACAAATGAAAAGGAGGGCGTTCTCCAACATACCGATGTGTTGATAAGAAATGGAAAAATCGAAAAAATCGGACGAAACCTTAATCAACCGGATGCGCGCATCATTTCCGGCACCGGCAAACACCTAACCGCCGGGATTATCGACGAACATTCCCACATAGCCCTTTCGAGTGTCAATGACATCGCCGTCAATTCCTCCATGGTTCGAATGAAGGACGTCCTGATGCCGGATGATATCAATATCTACAGGCAGTTGGCAGGCGGTGTCACAACATCTCAGCTGCTGCACGGCTCGGCGAATCCAATCGGAGGCCAGTCGGCCATTATCAAACTACGGTGGGGCAGGCCTGCAAATGAATTGTTGATACAAGGAGCGGATAACTATATAAAATTTGCCTTGGGTGAAAACGTGACTCGTGCAGCTAATCCGTTTTCGATCCGGTTCCCGCAGTCAAGGATGGGAGTGGAGCAGGTGTACGTAGACTGTTTTACGAGGGCCCGCGAATACGACGAGGTATGGAAAAAGTATAATAATCTATCCTCCAAAGAGAAGGCCTTGACTATACCACCTCGGCGAGAACTTGATCTGGAGCCGCTGGTGGAGATCCTGAATGGAGAACGTTTCATTACGTGCCATTCCTACGTGCAGTCAGAAATCAATATGTTAATGAAAGTTGCGGAACAATTTGGGTTTAAGGTAAATACATTCACTCACATACTTGAGGGCTATAAAGTGGCCGATAAAATGAAGCAACACGGCTCAGGAGCGTCTTCCTTCGCCGACTGGTATAATTATAAGATGGAAGTGGTTGATGCCATACCGTACAATGCTAATATCCTGCATAGCCAGGGGATCATTACAGCCATTAATTCCGACGATCCTGAGATGGGAAGAAGGCTGAATCAGGAGGCAGCCAAGTCCGTGAAGTACGGAGGCATGAGTGAAGAAGACGCATTGAAAATGGTCACATTGAACCCAGCGAAATTATTGCATCTTGACAATCGTATTGGGAGTATAAAGATTGGCAAGGAGGCCGACGTGGTTTTGTGGACCGATCACCCATTGTCCATTTATAGCTTTCCTCGATATACGATCATCGACGGAACTGTCTATTTCGATTTGGATGAAGACCAGAAAAACCATGTATGGATACAACAGGAGAGGGCCAGGTTGATCGCTAAAATAAAACTCGCTGCTGAATCCGGTGAAAAAACTGTACCAGTTCTTCCCAATGTTCCAAAACACTTTCACTGTGATGATATACTAATCGATAACCACTAAGACCGGCCTCATGAAAAATATATATTTCTTCATCACTGTTTTATTGTTGAGTGTCATTCATTGCTATGCCCAGGTGCCATCACCGGCTCCGGCTCAAAGCGAACCGATCCTACTCAAGGGTGGCACCATTCACACAGGAACCGGCGAAATTATCGAAGACGGCCTCATAGCTTTTGACAAAGGAAAGCTGATTTATGTGGGCAAAAGCGCGGATTTCAACAAAAACGGAATACCGTACAGGGAAATTGATGTAACAGGCAAATCAATTTATCCCGGGTTGATAATGACTAATTCGATATTGGGTCTGTCAGAAGTTTCGTCCATTAAAGCAACCAATGATTACTACGAAACCGGCAATCTGAATCCCAATATCCGCTCGATTATAGCGTATAATGCTGACTCAGAGATTATTCCTGCCAGCCGTAGCAACGGCATCCTCTATGCCCAGATTATTCCTGCCGGGGGCACTATGGCAGGATCTTCTTCTGTTGTCCAGCTGGATGCGTGGAACTGGGAACAGGCGATCGTGAAAGCTGATGATGGCATTCATTTGTACTGGCCAGGCAAGTACCGCGCACCGGATATTTCCAAAGGTGAAACGCAACGGCAGATCGATGAGAATTACACAAAAATACTCGCCGATCTGGAAAAACTATTTCAGGATGCCGTGGCTTATGCGGCTCTCCAAAAACCTCAGCCCGTCAACCTCAGGCTCGAAGCCATCAAACCATTGTTGAACGGAAAGGCAAATCTCTATATCCATGTTGATATGGCCGAGGAGATCGTAAAAAGTATCCAGCTGTTGGAAAAGTATAAAGTGAATAAAATGGTGCTTGTGGGCGCCTCCGACGCCTACTATGTCAAGGACTTCATCAAGTCGCGGCAGATCCCCGTGATATTAAAATTTCTCCATAGGCTTCCTACTAGACCAGATGAAGACATCGCCCAGCCTTTTAAGATGCCATCGTTGCTGGCTGCGGAAGGGATTGAAGTGTCGTTATCAGCGGATGGCGTTACCGGCAATCTGGCGGAATTGATGAATCTTCCATTCGCAGCCGGTACAGCGGCAGCCTACGGGTTGACGAAAGAGGAAGCGCTGAAAATGGTGACATTAAATCCTGCCAAAATTTTGGGTATCAGCGACAGGGTTGGGTCGCTGGAAACCGGCAAAGATGCGAGCTTTGTCGTGAGTGGAGGCGATATTCTCGATATGCGCGGCAATGATGTACAATTGGCGTTTATCGCCGGGCGGCAGATCAACCTGGATAATAAACACAAGAGGTTATTCAAAAAGTATTCGGAGAGGTATAGTAGGTAGTTAGCGATATCTTGTTATAAATAATTTTAGCAATGGGAACATGGGATACAGGACTTTCATCAAACGATATATTCGCCGATGTGTATGATGAATTCTTTGAACTTTATAACGAAGGGCTAGATGTCGAGGTAATAACAGCTAATACTTATAGCAAGATCAAAAAAGAACTTTTTGACGGACAAAGCCGACTCAAACAATTTTTGGTTTGCGAATGCAAAGGCTCAATGGGAATGCTAAGTCGTTGGACAAAGAAATTTACGACAGGGTCAAACATATCATTGAAAATAAGGAGGACTTTAGAATTATGGAGAGAGTTAGGTGCTGACGACAAGGACATAAATAAGCGGGATAAGGTTCTTGTTAAGTTTCTTGAACAACTAAGTCAAAAAAAGGAAAAACCAAAATCACGAATTAAGAAGAAGATATTAAATCCAATTTTTGAAAAAGGGAAATGTATTACCTTCAAGTTGCTTAATGGAAATTTTGGTGCTGCTTTAATTCTTGAAGCTCTATCTGAGACACCATATGGATTCAATTTAGTTGCGCTCACAGATATAAATAAAAAAGAGAGGCCGACTTGTGAAGACATCCTTAAATCGAATGTGCTAAAACTTAATTACGGTTCGTGGGAAAATAAAGTACAAATCAGTTGGATGATTGCCAATCACTTCAAGAAAGACTCCAGCAAATTTGAAGAAATAGGCAAAATACAGATCAATAAAACATATAACTACAATATAAATACTTTCAGTACATCTGGAGATTGGTCAATATGGCTAATAGAGGTCGCTTCTGATCAGTTTGAAAAAGGCTCTAAAAGTTGGTTTAGCTTTGGAAAAAAAATAAAAAAGTACTTGTGACCTCGTCATTGGTATCCTCAAACCTTCATCCCCAGGGCAGCCTTAGCAGCAATCTTTATGGTGCCTGTCCAGCCGAAGCGCTCGACCATTATGTTCTTATACATTTCCATAGTTGAGGTCGGAGGGACGTAACAGTTTTCCTTTTGAACCAATGCCAGGGCGTGGTCGGGGCAGGTCGGAATGCACGCGCCACATCCAATGCAACGGTCATTGTTGACCTCCATATGATTGTCAGTTTGGTGTAGTGCGTCCATCGGACAGCGCTCGAGGCAAGTTTCGCAGAGGCTGCATTTCGCGGCATCGACTTCTGCAAAATAGTTGGAATGAAGAAATTGAGATGGCTTGTCATAGAGCTTCGCCGCTGTGAGCACGCCGCAGCAACACCCGCAGCAGCAACAGATAAAGTGCGGCTGCTGCGTATTCTCAGGCTGCAATACGAGGCCGTCTTTTTTGGCCTTTTTTACCAAATTGAGAACCTCTTTTTTAGATATTTCTTTTCCCACACCCAAGCTTTCGGCAAACTGAACACCACTCTCCAGCAGGATGCAGCTTTCGCGGTCGTCTGTTTTTTTGCATGAATGGCCAATCGCATCCTTTGCCTGTTTGCATACACAATTCATCACGGCAAATGGACCCGGAGAGCGGTCAATGATTTTCCGTATGTCATCGTAATTCCCAACATGGAACTCAGGCTTGATGCGGATGTTTAGCGGAATAGTTCGCATCTGCTTGGTCTTTTGCCCCAAAACTGCCTCGCCAAAGGCTTCTTTTTCATATTCAAAGAAATCCTCAGCGACACCCCTTGGTGATCTGGTCAACCTGGGCCTCAAACATTCCTATAGCCAGCGGCATCCGGCCATATTTAGATCAGGGATGGATTTCTCCTGCTTTTTACACCGCGGATTAGGCCCTTCTTCACCATTTCCTGTAGTCTCTTTTCAATGTATTCCACGGGCAGGTTTGAATCATTTATTCGACCATGGATTTTTGATGCTTTTTCCGGCAGAGCACTCAGGTGAAGCGATAAAGCAGCCTCCTCCTCAGAAAAGAGTTTTTTAAGTAACCTGATTTCCACACCTGATTCCGTTGCCGGAAATGGTATCGGCAATTTATCGAGATACTCTCGCAGGCGCTCGTAGATATCGGGGGCAGTGTTCACCTTGGCGACTTTACTTTATAGCATTTAAGATACGATATAATACCTAGGGCAACAAGCATAGTATGAAACTGTTTACCACACCCCCGGTATCACCACTTTTCTATTTTTTGGATAATCCTTGAAATGCTCCCTGTACCACGTATGATGATTGAAAGCACGCGGAGCAAGATTGCCAAAAGTCCATACGGCAAATGACCAGGCCGCAGGGTTCATGGCCACCAGTGCAAAACCAAGCCATTCTACGATCTCTCCAAAATGGTTCGGGCAACTGATATACTCAAACAACCATCCGCGAGGATATCTGGTAGCCATTGCCCTGCTTGCGCAGGGCGATCAGTTTACTGTCGGCTATATTATTTATAAAAAATCCAGTGAAAAAAAGGAGCAGGCCAAGGATAGTCACTACGGTGAAAGCGCCCGATTTACCATCCACAAAACCAATATAATAGCCATTGATTCCACCATTGATCAGGTTGAAAAAAACGGCCATGAGACCAACCGATACGGGCATTTTCTTGCCTTTCGTCTTGAGCTTGAAGGGAAAGATCAACACCCTGTTCAGATAATGGAAGCCCCAAAGAGCTATTAAAACCCAGGAGAGCGTATCCTTTTCTGCCGGACCGAAGATGGCCAGTAACGGGAAGGTAAGCAGCGCGGGAACTTCCATCCAAAACCACGCCCAATGATTATCGACCATTGGGCCCCAGCCGCTACGTACATGCCTGCCGTACGGCGCACGGATTTTTAGCAGAAAAGGAAAAATTAGTATTGGTAGTACTGTCCAGCAAATTACCAGTATGTTAAATGTATTCATGCTATAATGTGTTGATTTTCCAATATAGGCGAAAAGTACATTTGGTAAATTATTGATAGCTCAATACTTTTACAAAGAACCCCAATTATACACCATGCTCACCCGGCAAAACACCCTTCTGTTTCTCATCATGATTCTGGCATTTGCTATTATCTGGCTCATGATATGGCGGCACAACAGGGAAGGGGCAAGCGCCGATGGTTTCAAAGCCCTGCCTAGACAAATCAGTTTCAATTTTCATGTAAAACCCATCCTCTCAGATAAATGCTTTACCTGTCATGGACCTGATGCCATTAAGCGCGAGGCCGGATTGCGGTTTGATATGGAAGCCTCCGCGAAAGGTGAGCTTCCTGAAAGCCCTGGGAAATTTGCCATTCTCCCAGGAAAGGCCGATGAAAGTGAATTGGTGAAACGCATATTTTCTACTGATACCGATCTGCAGATGCCGCCTGTGGATTCGAATCTGAAACCCACTGAAGAGGGAAAAGGAAATCCTGAAGAAAATGGATTGAGCAGGGGGCGACATATGAAAAACACTGGGCGTTTGTCGCACCAAAAAAAGGAAGTATCCCGGAGGTAAAGAAGGCGGATTGGACTAAAAACGAAATCGATTATTTCATACTTGAAAGGATTGAGCAACGCGGATTGAAACCATCAACGCAAGCATCAGCAGCGACCCTGCTTCGCAGGATCAGCCTTGATATTACCGGCTTGCCGCCTTCGACCGAAGATGTTGAAAACTATATTTCTCAGGAAGGCACTCTTGATACTGAAAAGGCCATTGATCATTATTTATCGCTACCGGCGTATGGCGAAAAAATGACCCGTGATTGGCTGGATGTAGCACGGTACGCGGATTCGCACGGATATCAGGATGACAGCTACCGCACGATGTGGCCCTGGCGCGACTGGGTAATTCATGCATTCAACGAAAACATTCCTTATGATAAGTTCCTCACTTACCAGCTTGCCGGAGATCTGTTGCCGGATGCCACCAAGGAGACCGTCCTTGCTACTGCGTTCAACAGAAATCATCCGATCACTCAGGAGGGCGGCGTGATCGATGAGGAATACCGATCGACCTATGTCAGCGATCGGACAAATACACTCGGCAAGGGCATACTTGGTATCACGCTGGAATGCGCCAAATGCCACGATCATAAATATGACCCGTTTAGCCAGGAAGACTATTATGGGATGTATGCGTTTTTCAATCAGGTTAATGAAAAGGGTCTTAGGATGGATGCCGTTCAGGCGAAAAACCAGAAGTATTATGCCGACGCCCCATATATCAGTATTTCAGATGATGATGTGAAGGGCATTTTGTCGTTTATCAATAAACCAGATACAGGAAACATTAAGTTGATGGTCATGAATGATTCTGTCGCTCGCGAAACGTTTGTTCTGGAGCGCGGCGCTTATGATTTGCCAACTGACAAAGTAGCCGCTGTTGCCCCCAAAGATATTTTGGAGTTTTCTGACGAATATGCACAAAACAGGCTTGGCCTGGCCAAATGGCTTACAGACAATCGCAATCCGCTGACTGCCCGCGTGTATGTAAACCGGTTATGGGCGATAATTTTCGGACAAGGAATAGTGAAAACCATCGAAGATTTTGGAAGCCAGGGGTCATTGCCAACTCATCCGGAACTGCTCGACTGGCTGGCGGTGGATTTTATGGAAAACGGATGGGATATAAAGTATATCCTGAAGAAAATCCTTAGCAGCGCCACCTACGCACAATCCTCGCATTTAACACCAGAATTAAAGGAGAAAGACCCCGAAAATATTCTACTGGCGCGTGGGTCGAGATTTCGCCTTAGCGCCGAGGAGGTGAGGGATTATGCGCTGGCTACCAGCGGTCTGTTGAATGGCGAAGTAGGAGGGCCGAGTGTAAAGCCATACCAGCCACCGGGACTCTGGGAAGAAACCAATGCCGGAGGCAACCGTGGAATTCTTACCAACTACGTCACCGATGCGGGAGAAAAGCTCTATCGCCGGTCGCTTTATACCTTTTGGAAACGGACGTTGCCGCCACCTTCCATGACTATATTCGATGCTCCGAACCGGGACCTTTGTGAAGTGCGAAGGCAAAAAACCAATACACCGCTTCAGGCCCTCGCCATGCAAAATGACGAACAAATACTGGAATGTGCCCGGGTATTATCGACCGAAATAGCGTCAAAAACCCATGGGGAAGAAGCGATTCTTGAGGCATTCCATCGGATATTGCTGCGACCGCCTACAACGGACGAAATGGAGGTTCTCAACGGGTATTATGATGAATACCTTGAGAAATTCAGGAAAAACCCAGAGGCCGCCGCCGGGATATTGAATGTCGGCCGGTATCCGTCAGCAAACGCAGATAGTTCCGAAAGCGCCGCATTGATGATGGTGTCGCAGGTATTGTATAATCTTGATGAGACGATTTCAAAGGAATAGAATTTATGGAAGAGCAATTATTGAATGAAAGACTTAAACTCAACCGGCGACATTTCTTCTCGAAACTGAGCGCCGGTATTGGCACACTGGCTTTGGGATCGCTCATGATTCCTGAAGTATTCAGGGGCAGTAACCTAAGCACCGAAACAGATCAGTTTACGCTGGGAATTCCACATTTTGCACCGAAAGCAAAACGGATTATATACCTCTTCCAGGCTGGAGCGCCATCACAACTGGAATCGTTCGATTATAAACCACTTTTGCGTGAGCGGATGGGCGAGGATTTGCCGGAATCGATTCGAAATGGCCAGCGATTGACGGGTATGACGGCCAATCAGACACGCTTTCCGCTGGTCGGCTCATTCGCAGATTTCAAACAGTACGGTCAGAATGGAACATGGGTAAGCGACTATTTTCCGCATATTGGCAAAATCTCCGACGAGATTTGCATCATCAATAGCATGAATACAGACGCGATAAATCACGATCCGGCCATCACATTCATGCAAACCGGGAATCAGATATCAGGCCGGCCAAGTATGGGCTCCTGGTTTAGTTACGGGCTTGGTAGTGACAACAAAAACCTTCCCTCATTTGTCGTGCTTACCTCTCGGGGTAAGGGTAATAGTCAGGGCTTGTATTCCAAGCTTTGGTCCAGCGGCTTTTTGGATTCAAGGCATCAGGGAGTGCTTTTGAGATCGGGTAAAGACCCAGTGCTTTACCTGAATGATCCCGAAGGAATGACCAGGGAAGATAAGCGAATAATGCTCGATAAGGTTGCTGACCTGAATTCGGCTCATTATGAGGATGTACTCGACGATGAAATTCAGACGCGGATAGCGCAATATGAAATGGCATATCGTATGCAGATGTCTGTTCCGGAAGTGGTTGACCTTAAGAAAGAACCTGAATCGGTTATCAAACTCTATGGGGCTGAAGCACTTATTCCGGGAACATACGCTGCTAATTGTTTGCTGGCCAGAAGGCTCGCTGAAAATGGGGTCAGGTTCATTCAACTGTACCATCAGGGATGGGATCAGCATGGAAATTTGCCCAATGAAATGTCGCAGCAGGCCAAAGATGTAGATCAGGCATCCGCAGCTCTGGTGCTCGACCTAAAACAGCGTGGATTGCTCGAGGATACCCTCGTGATTTGGGGTGGAGAATTTGGCCGGACAAATTATTGCCAGGGCACGTTCCGCGCCGATAATTATGGCCGCGATCATCATCCGCGAAGCTATTCCATCTGGTTGGCCGGTGGTGGAGTGAAGAAGGGCATTACTTATGGGCAAACGGATGAGTTTGGTTATAACATTGTCAAAGATCCTCTGCATGTGCATAATTTCCATGCTACTTTACTACATCTTTTTGGCTTGGATCATAAACAGCTTACTTTCAAATACCAGGGCAGGCGGTTCAGACTCACCGACGTGGCGGGCAACGTGGTTAATGATTTAATTGCCTGATCCTATGAAATTGAAATTTTTAAGCAATCTGCTGGAATACACGATTTTTTCATTAAGTATTTTATTAGTCTTCATGGTTCTTTTTGAGAAGTATTTGGTGGTTCCAATGCTTTTTAGATGGATCGGACATTGGCATCCGCTGATCCTGCATTTTCCTATTGTATTGATTTTTGTAACCATCCTTCAATACTGGAGAAAGGACAAATATGTGTATTGGTACCTTGGAGTTACGGCGCTTTTTGCCCTGATTTCTTCCTTGTCGGGCTTTCTCCTGAGCACGGAAAATGTGATCAAAGGGAATCAGATTCTGGCCCATCAATGGGCTGGTATCGGAGTGTCAGCACTGCTGGTTAGTTGGTGGCATTTTTATAAATCATTGGACAATAGAGTTTTCCTGATGAGAGGAATTCATTCGGTCATGATCGTATTGATAATTTTTACCGGTCATGTGGGAGGTTCTATTACGCATGGAGAGAACTTCCTGAGTTTTCAACCAGATAAGGCTGAAGAGCCGGTTGTCGTCGATAATCCTAATATTTATTCATCATTTGTCCAGCCCATCTTTACCGACAAATGCACGCAATGCCACAATGCAGATAAATCCAAGGGTAAACTGATACTTTCTGATTATTTGTCGCTTGCTGCCGGAGGTGAATCCGGACCGGGACTGGATTTTAGTGACTTGGAGAAAAGTTTACTCAAGCATCACCTGGAACTTCCCAATGAAGATGAGGATCACATGCCGCCGTCCGATGAAGAGCAACTCACCGAAGGTGAGTTAATGATACTGAATGACTGGCTATCTGGCGGGGCTTCAGATACGCTGACAATGTTGGGGTTGAAAGCGGATAGCAGGCTGTACACCTATATACAGAACAAGCAAAATTCTGATGATCTGGGAAGATTTAATCATTTGCCAGAAGTTACTGATGAAAAGCTGCAGAAGTTGTCGTCAAATTATATCGCCATTACCAGGCTTCACCATGGCACTGACGCAGTGAGTGTTACCGTATTTGCAAATACTACTTACGATCCATCCCAGTTAAAGTCGCTTGCCGCAATTTCAAAGAATATAGTATTGCTTGATCTGAGTTCAATCGCTATTGAAGACCAGGAAATTGCCTTCATTAAATCATGTCTTAACCTTGAAAAGCTCAACCTCAGCAATACTGCATTGGAGGATGAGGCATTACAAAACATTGGGATAATAGCTAATTTGAGAACCCTCAATTTGTTCAATACATCCATCACCGATGCTTCGGTTGCTGGTCTCACAGCCTTTCCAAAACTCAGTGAATTGTTCGTTTACGGTTCGGAAATAACTGATGACGGTGTTGTGAAGCTGTCAAAATCCCATGAAAAACTCACGGTTTTTACAGAGAACACCCAGGCAAAGGAATTCAGTTCGGTGTTGCCGCCTGCTTCCATCTCCCCATTAAAGTATCTTTTTTAATGAGCCATTCAAAATCGACATTACACATCCTCTCGCTGGCATAGATGTGTATTATACATTAGATAGTTCTGTGCCAGATACTCAGTCGACGAAATTCACCAATCCTCTTGAAATCGTGAATAGCACATTAATTAAGTTCCTGGCTTTGAAAGATGGATGGGAATCAAGTTGGGTCGATTCGGTTCAGATGATACACGCGGGAATAAAACCGGATTCGCTGTTTTTGATCAATCCAGCCAATATAAAATATACCGGACGAGGAGTTTACCAACTGGTTGATCTGAAAAAGGGACCCAATGATTTTGCCGATAGCGCCTGGATGGCATTCAGGGAAAAGGATTTTGTGTTACGATGTAGCTGGGATGATGAGGTTTCGTTGAACGAAATAATTCTCAGTTCGCTGGTGAAGACCGACTCATATTTTATTTCCCCCTGAATCGATCACCATTAAGGCAGGTAAAGAAATAGATAAGTTAAAAACAATTTATTCTAAGAAATTGGATGGACTTCGGGACCCTAAGAATTCATTGAACGAATATTATTTTTGTTCTGTCGACGGCCAGCGGGTCAGATATGTAGAAATAACCGTGCGACCGCTTTCTAAAATACCCTTATGGCACCAGGGTGTTGGGCAAAAAGGCTGGTTTTTTATTGATGAAGTCGTATTTGTCAACGATAAAAGCAGTGGCCCGATTTAATGAATACCCTACTAATAGTCAAACTTATCATTTGGAACTGCAATTGTGAATAAGTGTGTGATAATACCACAGAAACGGTGGATAACTATGGTTTTTTAATACAATTTATTGTGTAGAAGTTGTGGGTAAAATACTGCCTGTACGTATGGATTTTTTCCTCTTAACCATTACTTTAGAGACATCAAGTGAGAGATAAAAGGCCGGCAGTAAAAAGCCGGGTTATGATTGAAAAACTTGGGGATCCGGCATGAAGGAGTTCGCGTTGCTTGCGACGCAGGATTTGAGAGGGGTAAACCCACAGAAATGTGTCAGGGCCATCATTCACCGCCGAAAGGCGAGGATTGAAGAGATTTCAATCTAAGGTCAGAAATCCGGGAAACTGGATGAAAGTCACAATAACAGTAGCTTGACTCAATGAATGTGCTACGGCCATTTGTTGTGAAGCGGGAAACTTTATCTGAACAAGAGTGTTTCCCGCTTTTGTTTTTACCCACATTCGAATCTTCAATTTACCAGCTGGGTTTTACTCATAAAAAAAGCCAACTGTTTGACAGTTAGCTTTTAAATTGTAGCCCGTAGGGGAATCGAACCCCTGCTACCAGGATGAAAACCTGACGTCCTAACCCCTAGACGAACGGGCCTTGCGTTTTTGCGAGTGCAAATATAGCTACCTGATATTTATTTGCAAACAGCGTTGTCTAATTATTCAGAAAAATTAACCAACTGCCAATGAATTCATGATATTTGTCAGTTGTTTTTTGGCAAATCCAACGTACTTTTGCTATCGGTTTTTTGTTTCATATTAAATCAAAAAAATAAATGATTAAAATAGGTATAAACGGTTTCGGAAGGATCGGCAGATTGGTTTTCCGCGCCGCAGTTAACAGACCAAACGTACAAATTGTTGGTATCAACGATCTTATCGACGTTGATTACATGGCGTATATGCTGAAGTATGACTCTACCCATGGTCGGTTCGACGGTCAGGTGGAAGTTAAGGATGGTAAACTTATTGTGAATGGTAAAGCTATCCGAGTAACTGCCGAAAAAGACCCGGCAAATTTAAAATGGAGCGAAGTTGGGGCCGAATATATCGTAGAAGCTACCGGTCTTTTCCTTTCTAAGGATAAAGTTCAGGGTCACCTGACAGCCGGCGCTAAAAAAGTCATTATGTCTGCGCCTTCAAAAGACGATACTCCGATGTTTGTTATGGGTGTAAATCACAAATCATACACCAAGGACATGGACTGCGTTTCTAATGCTTCATGTACCACGAATTGTCTTGCTCCTATTGCAAAGGTGTTAAATGACAAATGGGGGAATCGAAGAAGGCCTTATGACTACAGTTCATGCCGTAACTGCAACTCAAAAAACCGTTGACGGTCCATCGATGAAGGACTGGAGAGGTGGTCGCGGTGCCGGACAAAACATTATCCCGTCTTCAACGGGCGCCGCAAAAGCGGTTGGAAAAGTTATCCCTGAACTCAATGGAAAACTTACTGGTATGGCATTCAGGGTTCCGACTCCGGACGTATCGGTTGTGGATCTTACCGTAAGGTTGAAAAAGGCTGCAACGTACGCAGAGATTTGTGCTGCTATGAAAGCTGCTTCCGAAGGTGAATTAAAAGGTGTACTTGGTTATACAGAAGATCAGGTTGTTTCATGCGACTTCATAGGTGATGCAAGAACTTCTATTTTCGACGCCAACGCAGGTATAGCGCTAAGCCCGAACTTTGTAAAAGTTGTGAGCTGGTACGATAATGAAATGGGTTATTCCAATAAGGTCGTTGATCTGGTTGAATATATGGCCACCGTGAAATAATTGGTGGACAATCCCTAAAAATAAAAATGCCCGGGTTTATGCCCGGGCATTTTTATTTTACTTAAACCCATAAAAAAGAGATCCTTACTTTTTTTCTTTTGTTAGCGGCTGATTAAATTAGTTCGAGCTGGTCTTCGGTCACATCCATATTATGGAAAACCTTCTGCACATCATCATTGTCTTCGAGGATCTCAATAAGTTTCATGACGCGACTAAATGGCTCATTTTCCAGCGTGACTAATGTGTTTGGAATTCTCTGTAGTTCGGCATTTTCAGCTTCCACTTTCAGTTCTTCCAGTTTTTTCTGGATTTTACCAAAATCACTCATATCACAGGTTACCGGTCAGGTAGCCGTCTTCTGAATTCACATCTTCCGCGCCGGCGTCAATGATCTCAAGCGTGAAATCATCCTCATCCAAACCTGGCTGCAGTTTAATGGTGAATACGCCCTTTCGACCAAAAATAAACTCCAGTGAACCATTGGTGCCAAGGTTACCGCCATGTTTGGAGAATGCCGCCCTGACAGCCGAAACGGTCCTGTTCGTGTTATCCGTCAGGCATTCCACAAAAACCGCCACACCATTCGGTCCATAACCTTCATAGGTAGTTTCCTGGTAACTGTCTGCTTCAGCACCGGTGGCTTTTTTGATCGCCCTTTCAATATTGTCTTTGGGCATGTTGTTTCCCTTGGCATTGGCCACCGCCAACCTGAGCCTTGGATTACTATCAATATCACCGCCACCTTCTTTTGCCGCGATTGAAATTTCCTTAATTAGCTTGGTAAACAGTTTACCTCTCTTTGCGTCGATAGCGCCTTTCTTTCTTTTTATCGTTGACCACTTACTATGTCCTGACATATTGAATTATTTTTTTGCCTTAAAATTAATCAAAACCAGTATTTATTGGAATGAAATTGTAAACCGATACCGGAAAATGTTTTAGCTGAAGCTGAATTTTGTTCTCTTATACCAAATGTTTAATACAACCCCAAGCAATGTCAGGATCATACCAACATAAACCAAAAGGCTGAATTGCTCATTAAAAAACAGGTAGCCAATCAAAAGCGAAAAAATGATTTCAACGTAACGCACGCCCGTGACCTTCGATATTTCGTCCGTTTGCAGTGAGCGTGTCAGATAATACTGGCCCAATTGTGTAAAAATTCCAACTAACAAAAGTAATATCCACTCTACCCACTGGGTTTAACCCAAATAAAATAAGACCAAAAACCAGCAATGGGAAGGGTGACCAATGGAAAATACAGTATAATAACCAGCGGGTGTTCTGAAGTATTCATTTTACGAATACAATTGAATGCAATGCCCGAAAAAAAGGATGAGCTGACGCCGAGAACAAGGTAGATAAGGTCGATCCTTGTATCGAAGCCTTTGATGAAAATAATGCCGGCGAACGAGATGAGAAAAAAGAGCCATTGTATCCTCGCCACTTTTTCATTGACGAAGGAAATCCCCAGGATCGATGCGAAAATCGGTGAGAGAAACAGGATGGTTGTTGTGGTGGCCAGCGGGATTTCCTGCAACAGCCGAAAGTAAAGTATCAAAGCCATGGCGCCTGAAAAACCACGGAGCAGTAATAGCTTTTTGTTGTTGCCAAAAATCCTTGTGTGGGTTGGAAGAAGAAATCCAAGACAAATGATTAATGAGATGATTGACCGAAAAAACACGATTTCTACAGAGGGGATGTTTGGCAGCAGCTTCACTGAGACGTTCATCAGCGAAAAGAAAAACGTGGACAACAGCATATACCACACACCCTTACTCATAGTTCCGGATCAATTCTGAACACCCTGCACTTTTATTTCTTTGTTGTGTAGTAGATGGATTGGAATTCGATGGATTTACCTAAGCATCATTCCATCCTTGATTTCAAGTTTTCGATCGGCCATTCCAGCCAGTTCCTGGTTATGCGTCACAATGACAAAGGTCTGCTTTAATTCATTTCTTAACTTAAAAAAAAGATCATGGAGCTCGCCGGCATTTTTAGAATCGAGATTGCCACTTGGTTCATCGGCAAATACTATATCAGGATCATTGATAAGAGCGCGGGCCACGGATGCTCTCTGTTGCTCACCGCCTGACATCTCTGACGGTTTATGATTCTTCCGATCTATAATGCCCAATAAATCCATTAGTCTTTCAGCGTTGGATTCTACCTCCCGCTGGTTTTTCCTGCTTATATACCCCGGAATGCAAATATTTTCCATAGCGCTGAATTCCGGTAATAGATTGTGAAATTGAAATACGAAGCCAATATTCTGGTTTCTGAATCGCGCCAGTTGATTGCTTGAAAGTCCTGAGAGTTGCGTGTCCTGATAGATAAGTTGACCTGAATCGGGACTGTCGAGTGTGCCTAGAATATGCAGGAGTGTACTTTTCCCGGCCCCGGATGCTCCAACTATAGAAACAATTTCAGCCTTTTTTATTTCTATATCGATACCTTTTAAAACCCGGAGGTCGCCATACGACTTTGTTAATTGCTTCCCCTGCAGTATCATCCGGTGTTTTTTGTTACATAATTTGAATTCCAAACATAAGAAATTAGTCGAATCTTTTAGCTTTGAACATCCAAACATTAAGTTTTTTTTACGATAATTAAATGGTTGTTAAATCAAGATTAAAGGCATAGTTTTAGCCGAAAATAGGAGTTTATGAATATTCACGAATATCAGGCGAAAAAAATCCTTCGCGGTTATGGAGTCAATATCCAGGAAGGTATCGTGGCTGACACGCCGGCCAAGGCTGTTGAAGCAGCAAAAAAATTGACCGAAGATACCGGTACTAAATTGTGGGTAATAAAGGCCCAGGTTCATGCAGGTGGCCGTGGAAAAGGTGGAGGGATTAAGCTCGCAAAATCACTTGCGGAAGTAGAGGAAATCAGCAAGAAAATACTGGGGATGCAGTTAGTGACGCCTCAGACAGGATCTGAAGGCAAGCGTGTTCATAAAGTGCTCGTTGCCCAGGATGTCTATTATCCAGGAGAATCTGAGCTAAAAGAGTATTATATAAGTATTTTGCTCGACAGGGCTACAAGCAGTAATGTGGTTATGGCCTCGACGGAAGGTGGAATGGACATAGAAGAAGTCGCCGCCAAGCATCCCGACAAAATAATAAAAGAATGGATCGATCCGGGTCAGGGCCTCCGACCATATCAGGCGCGAAAAATCGCCTATCGCCTCGGCCTTGAAGGCGTTTTGGCCCGTGAATTTTCACGATTTATCCATGCGTTGTATAATGCATACATACAATCGGATGCATCATTATTTGAAATCAACCCAGTGCTTAAGACATCCGACAACAGGATAATTGCCGTAGATGCCAAAGTGAATATAGATGATAATGCATTGTATCGGCATCCGGAAATCGCGGAAATGCGTGATATCACCGAGGAGGATCCATTGGAACTTGAAGCAGGGGAGGTTGGCCTCAACTATGTAAAGCTTGACGGAAATGTTGGCTGTATGGTAAACGGTGCCGGTCTGGCGATGGCTACGATGGATATAATAAAACTTTCCGGTGGCGAACCGGCCAACTTCCTTGATGTTGGAGGTGGCGCCAATGCAAAAACCGTGGAAGCAGGTTCTAGGATAATATTGAAAGACCCGAATGTGAAGGCGATACTCATCAATGTTTTTGGCGGCATTGTACGATGCGATAGAGTAGCGCAGGGGGTGGTCGAAGCGTATAAGAATATTGGCAATATATCTATACCGATCATCGTAAGACTTCAGGGTACCAATGCCGAAGAAGGTGCCAAAATCATCGATGATAGCGGATTAAAAGTTCGATCGGCTGTTTTGCTGAAAGATGCAGCCGATAAGGTAAAAGAAGCCATGGCCGAATAGTTGCCAAATGTATATTTCTGCACCCGTAGTTCAATTGGATAGAATATCGGAATTCGGCTCCGAGGGTTGAGGGTTCGAGTCCTTCCGGGTGTACTTTTTTACATTCAAATAAAACAAAAACCGCCTAAATATCATTTTTAGGTGGTTTTTGTTTTTTTATGACGTTCATTTTTTGCATATCTCGCGATTTTTCAGAGTCTATTCCGGTTACTACTTTTCATTCCAGGTTGCTATGTTTTCAATTAGCATTTTATTTTGGTTGCGATATAAAATCAATACCAAAGGTGAAACCAAAGTTTATTGTTGAATTATTAGAAAAGTTCATCCATGGGAAATTAAGTAAGTTGACGGCAGTTGATACCTCCTAGCTCAACCCCGGATTAGTTTTACCATAATTTTCAAATTACACGGCGGACTTTGTAAAATCTTGCGCGAGCGAGGTAACCAAATGAAATGATGCTCTGATCACATTCAATCGTTTTAATTTTTTAAAAGAGTGCTCTGCATACCCCTTTTCTTTTGTGGTGACTCTAAGAAGTGGACTAAAAATGCCATTGTGCCATTTTTTTCATGGGGAAAGGATATTTGGCGAATCTAAAAACGTTTTCAGCCAATACCATCCACTGACAAAATCAGTTCCAAACGTACTTCTTCGGCACTGTTAATCTGCAAAGATTGCATCACGGGGTTTGGGAAAATCCGATCCCATCAGATGATTCATCTTTTTAAGCCGGTTATTTTTTCGTAGCAATCGATATTACAGGGCTTGTTGCGAACTATCACGGAGAACTTTCTTAGTACCCGTTGTAAAACCTTTTACCTCTCCCTGGGGATGGGAATATCCACGTTGCAATCCACCCATTGGTAGTGCCGTCTTGTGCTTGCTGCTAAGTCATCCACTTACACCGTTGCATCGACAGTACTGAACGGTTAGCGTGACTGTCCAGCAATTGAAATTCGCATCCATTGACCGATTGGAATGTCTCCAGAAATGTACCTGCTTTTTCCAGGATTTGAGAGCCAAAAGTATAACTTTCACCATGGCATATACTGACTTGCTCTTCCGGCATCGATCGTATCAGTTTCACAATTTATTTCAGAAGCGCACATAGAAAATGCACTTCCCTCCTCGCTGCCATAGGTGAAAGCGCGGATATAAATCGGTTTCGCCGGCAAGTTCAGGTTTGTCAAAGAAATAATTTCGATCTCGAAGTCCTTCCCACAGACAACTTCCATAAGCGCAACTGCTAACGGTCCGGTAATAAAAACAATTGATTTTTCGATGGCACTCCCAAAGCTTTTGGTCACTACGCTCAACTTGCCAGTAGCTGGCCAAATAACCT
The DNA here is from genome assembly GCA_034523095.1 of Cyclobacteriaceae bacterium. Taxonomy (GTDB): domain Bacteria; phylum Bacteroidota; class Bacteroidia; order Cytophagales; family Cyclobacteriaceae; genus JAAUQL01. The sequence goes on from JAXHKU010000001.1 coordinate 268,591, forward strand.
TGAACCACACATCTCCACCTCTGAAACTGTCCGCAAGAAGGTATTCCCGCCACGGTGACAGACTTCAGTAGTAGCAAGTGCATTGGAGAAGAAATCGAGTGCATCGGCAACTTTCATTTACTGGCAAATCCATGGCATTTTCACAATTATCGTTAACAGGTTCGTTAGGCGAAAAAAGGCACAGTTCGAATGCTCCGCCTTCTTCAGAATCGAGACTAAAAACCCCTCAACTCGTATACCGTTTGACCTGACCCAACCGGGATCAATAAATGTCCTGTTCGTCGTCAAGTTGCAGGCAAAATTTTTCCGGTGAGTGATCACCACAACTCCCTGTATAAATTACCACTGATTTGGAAGTTGCCCCTGAAAGATTGTGACTTTCTACCCTCAAACTCCCTGAAGCCTGCACTACGGTTTTGAACCAAACATCGCCACCTTTGTAAACACCGCATAATGGCTCAGGGGCGGTGGAATGTTGCTGTGCAGTAGCGAATGCATTGGTGTAAATGGCAATGTTGCACAATTTGGAAGCATCTATATCAATGGCTGATTCACAATCATCATTGAGAGGAAGCACAGGCTCCCAAACGCAAAAGTTGAAGGATGTGCCCTGAGCACCATTGAGACTGAAAACTCTGATATAGAGCATTTCCCCAGCCAATTCCGGTGAAGTAGAAGCTGTTGTGCTTTGTCCGTCCAAAGCATAGAATTCCTCAGTGCCAAATTGCCACAGCTACCCGAATACACTGTGATTGGGTACCATGCACGGTGCTCTACTTTCAGACTTATCCGTTGTCTCTATGCGGATAACTCTCAGATGCGGGCATGGTAGCTTTAAACCATACATCGGCTCCTTTATACAATCCGCACGATGGGATTAGGAGCCACAGTGTTTCCGCTCTCGTCTGTGCTGCTTCTTTCATTTGTGTATTGTACCAAAACTACATTGCTTGCCTGCTTCTAAAAGAATGGCTCCTGAGCAATTGTCGGTTTCCCTGAGCTGACAAGCATCCGACAAAAGCCACACAGATTACCAGCAAGCAATTCAACCTTTTCATGGCTTACTATTCACAAGCACAGCCATTGTCCGGATTTGGTGTTTTGCCACTTGGGCATTCCGTGGATGGACATTCTTTCACCTTATTTTCGCAATTGAGGCCAGTGTAACCTGTTCGCGCAATCACAAAGGCATCCGTCCGTTCCTGCTACTTTTTCACCACCATTTAAGCACTCCGTAGCACTGCATGGATCTTCTTCATCACTTGAATTGCAAGCAGAAAATGTGAGCACTCCCATAGAAACAGCAAAGGCCAATACAGAACGTAACAAGTTAATTTTCAAATCATTCATGATATCTTTAGATTATAGTTATTAAAAGATGATTACTTATTCATAAAATTCCGGTGAATGCTCCTCCAAATCTTCTGCAAAAGGTCCTCCTCGATTACGCCTATACACGTCAGACCATTCATCTCCATTAACATAATAACTGATGATCAAGGAATTGCATGTGTAAAAAATTTCACCATCCGTTCGTGTCCAGAACGTTTGATAGGTGAAGTTGACGGGAATCTTTGTCCTTAGTCGTTTGAAGCTTATATCTGTTTTCTCCGTCAGAAAAAGAATGTGTGCCTTCTTCCCTGTTAAAATGAAGGATCTACGAAATAGCCTGCCTCGCCCGTGCAATAATTGGATGAGTCCGGACTATAATTGGACGTTTCGGACCTTAGGCGCCGTTCGAAAGTATTATTGTCATACAAATCCAAAAACTCAAAGTACCTGACATAATACGCATCGTCCACAGTTACTTCGTGGTATTCGGGATTGCCCGGCACACAATAGGGATCGTATTTTGCCGCAGTACTAAAGCCGTTCCAGCAGCAACCGCCATGTGTGAAGGTGGCAATATTATGAAATAGAAAAGGTGCAAAAGCAGTGTAGATATCCCCGGATGGATTTTTTACAACTGTGAAGTCCCAAATCCAGGTATATGGCCCACTCGGATAATTACAGGACCTTAAACTATCGGCATCATAATAACAAGTAGGGGCAGGAGTAAGTGGGCTACAAGGACCCTTACTGCCTTCTCCATTGTCCTCGATGGTGATATCCACCACAAACTCGTCAAGTGGGCTGCCGTCCAGGCCATGTGGTCGTATCCTGATCGGGATGGTATAGGAACTCCTAATCGAGGCCATCGGGGAATTCCATATTGATATAAAAGACATCGGTGGAATCGCCGGATTCTGCGCTGATGATGGGCACATCGTAATACAATGTGTCGTCAACGACTCCGACAAAAAAACCTATGATTTCTTGCAGTCCGTCATGCTTCACCACAATACGATCACCAAATGGCAAGCCATGAACGATGTAAATGGTGTCCTTTACATTTATTTTCAATTTGCCATTAGGGGCAATCGGTAAATCCCCATCAATTTTAATGGCATTGGAAAGTTTCAGATATACTGAAGCTTTTTCCGGATCGATATTTACGATTGTGCCCGGATCGGTTTTCGGATCAGTGTCATTGGGATTTTCGCAAGATGCAATGATCACCATAAGGGCAAGCATCATAAAAGGCGCATGCAATTGGTTAGCGATTGATTTCATGGTTGTTTTTATTTTAGCCTTGATGGAATGGTTCATTTGGTATTTCTCCCATTTCCGGATGAAAATTAGCTTGGTTATAGTACTAATCCGACTCGGAATAAACAGATGGTCGCAAGTATTGTGTAGCTGGTGGGATTTGTGAAAAAGGTGGAGATTCTTTGAAGAACCATTGAAGACTTACTATTGATTTTCAGCAATTTTTAGTAGTAAGAATCATTTAGGAGTTATCAGAAGGACAATCAATGGGTGTCAACACCAAAACCTTAGATCTTGTCCAACATATTCAAAAAAGCATCTTTTCTTCGGCGCGACACTTCCACATGATGCCCTTCGGTGAGCATGACGTACCCACCTTCACCCTTTATGTATTTTTGGACGTGATACAAATGGATCAAAAAGGAGTTGTGCGTTCTGCAAAACCCAGAACTCGAAAGCAGGCTTTCGAATTCTTTCAGGTTTTTGGAAATCACATGCTTTCGCTGATTGGTAAGGAAGATAGTCGTGTAGTTGCCATCAGCTTTGAAATAGATGATATCAGTTGTACTAAAAAAGTCAATTCCTTCCATTGATGGTACGGCAATTCGATTGATTTTACCCGCTTTATGCTGGATATTGTGCAATACAGACTGGTATGTAAATGCATTGGGTTTGGACTGAATCCGTCCTTCCATTTTTTTTACAGCCTGCATCAAATCACCTACATCAATGGGTTTTAACAGATAATCCAATGCGGAGAATTTGATTGCTTTTATGGCATATTGATCGTACGAAGTCACAAAAATCACTTCAAAATTTATGGGTGATAGCTGCTGCAAGACATCAAAGCCCGACATTTCAGGCATCTGTATATCCAGGAATACCAGGTTGGGCTTAAGTTTTATAATGGCACCGATCCCTTGCTTTGGTCCTTCACAAACTGATATAATTTCGACTTCCGGGCAAAATTGTTCCAAAGCCTTGCCTAGCGCCTGCCTGCCAAAATGTTCATCGTCGATAATTATGGCCTTGATCATAATACTTTATGAAATAGGGATACTCACTTCCACTCTCGTACCAATCGCATAACCAACTGGGTCTTTCAGATCAACAAACCTGATCCATTGGCGCTGCATTTCCCGGCTCAACAAACGCAACCGCATCTTCCGGTAATTTTCAATCCAAGAGATTTGCTTTTATACACGGTCTTTTGTTGCAATTCCAGCGCTTTCTCCCTGCCTATTCCGTTGTCTTCGATAGCGCAGATCAGCAGATCATTTTTTCGTTTTATCGTTATTGCAATTTGCCCACCGGTTGAATCTTTTTTTGGCATTAACCCATGCCAGATCGCATTTTCCACGAATGGTTGCAACACCATGGAAGGCAGGTAGGTATTTTCCACATCGATGTCGTCCTCAACAATGATAGAGTAATTGATTGCTCCGCTAAACCGCAGCATTTCCATGTGGATATACATTTCAAGCATGGTGAGTTCATCCTTTAAGACTACCTCAGTATCTTCCGCATTCTCCAAAATCAGGCGATCAACCTGCCAAACTTGGTAAGGTATTTTGAAGCATGCTCGTTATCACCATTTATTATCATCTGGTTGATGGAGTTCATACAATTGAATATAAAATGAGGATTGATCTGGGCCTGCAGGGCTTTCTTTGACAGTTCGGTGACCTGGCTTCTGTAAATAGCCTCTCTTACTTCATCATTTTTTGCAGCCAACAACTTTTGATTACGGAGGCGTTGACGCAACATGAAAAATATCAAAAGGAAAACAACTGCTAAAAGAACGAATCCACTCATAAAGATTACCTTCAGAAATGATTGCCGCATAGTTTCATGCTTCTGTATTTCCTTTTCGTTGGCCAATGCTGTGATTTGTTTCTCTTTTTTTTCGGTTTCATATTTCACTTCCAACTCCTTGACTTGCGATAAATGGCGTTCGCTAACAAGGCTGTCTTTCCAAGTAGTGGTAGTATTTTTAAATTGTTGAGAGCTGTTTCAAAATTGCCTGTTCTCTCATAAATATTTGATAAAGCTAGGTAACTATCCATGATCATATCTTTGTACCCAAGTTTTGTCGAGGCGTTCAAGAACTTGTTCTAATTCACTGACTGCGGCTTTCTCATTGCCGGATTTAAAGCGAACATTGGCCAGACTAAATTTAGCGGAAAGTATATCGTATTTAGAACCTATTGCCTCTGCCATTTCTAAAGACTGCCCAATAAATTTCATTGCCTTTTCGTAATTACCTAAATCGGCATAAAGGTTTCCCATGTTCCCCAGATCAATCAAGGCCTCTTCCCGCAAGCCGTATTTTTTGATTAAAATTTTAGAGTACTCCTGATAATACTCCAGTGCTTTGGGATAATTTGCTTTTTGATTTATAAATGATGCCTATATTCCCCATAGCCATGGCCATTCCCTTTTCGTCTCCCTAACTTTCTATAGATGTCCAGGGCCTTTTCAAAATAAGCAAGGGATTGGTCCAAATTTCCTAATTTTCTATTCGATTCGCCAATGAGCAGGTTGCATGAGGCAACCGTGACAGAGTCGCCGATTTCTTCATAGAGGGTCAATGCTTCCCAAAAATGATTTACCGCTTTATCGAAAACCGCTTCGAAATAAAAAATGATGCCGCTTTGCATATAATAGGCTGCTTTGATTTTTACATCATGGACAATTTTGCAACTCCTTTTCGATATGGTCAAGTGCATTTCGCGCTTTGGCCAAATCACCTTTTCTGTCATAGTAATATGCCAACTTCAAGTATCGAGCTTGCCAATCTTTTTCTGTCTCTAGTTTTCTCACTTAAGTTTATGGCTTGTTGAATAAAATCAACGGATTTTGCCGTGTCTTAGGCTCAAAAACACCTGATAAAGCGAGATATACAAGTCAATCTTATCTGAGTCTGCCGGATCTAGTCCCAACAACGACAGCAAGCTATCCGTTGATAAGGCCTTTTGCACATGGGTATTGAAAGCAAACAAGAGGATATATGTATATAAAATCCATAGGGAAATGTGTGTGTTCATGGTATGGTAGATAATTGATTGTACCCTGTATATAAAACCTAAATAAATCGCTTTACTTCTCTTACGTTTTATACAATATACAGCTAAGGTTTGGATTCTAAAAAAAGATATAGTTGTATCTATGCTGGTTTTTTTATGCTCCATAAGTAGCCCAGAGGATGTTCCGGGTCCACCAAAAGTGGGATATGCTTAGTGATTTATCGATTGTTTAATGCCAAAATGACGCCAAAATGCCTATCATAACTTGTGGTCATTGGCACGTTACTTACCTATATGCTATGAATTCTTTTACTTCTCTAATCTCGCACCTTCTGCTGTTTGAGTTTTTGTTATGTTATGTGAGAGTAATTGATCGAAATATTTAGTTGCTTTCTTTTGTCTGCTCATTGAGCTTCGATAGGAGAGGAGGCACAATGAGCGTCCTCTGGTTTGCTGTGCAAGTCTGTCACGGCATTTGCTTCGCTCTTGAAATTCCTCATGGCAGCTCTCCCTGTCTTCAAACCGGCTTCGACTCACTCCACTTCAACCGAACAAGTTCGACCTCGTTTCACTCGCCTCATCCATTTTGAATCCAGCCTTTGCACTGTGTCTGGCTCGCCTGAGATATTATATTAGTTAGCCAACTATTCCATGGATTTAAAATATCACGAATCAAACATCCCCCCGCGAAACCGATACGATTTTTCGCTGTGCTGCAAAATCATATCCGATTCACGGGAAAAGTCTTGAACCCTTTGGCTGAAAATCTGGCGAAATGCCGGCGCCAGCGGACTCTTTGGGTGAAGAGCGAAAGCGCAAAAACCTCATGAGGCTGGAGTTGACTAAAATCCAGGGGGGATGGTTCCCGAAAAAGATTAACTACAAAGATGTACTCAAGGAGGGCGACGGTACCGATTTCATCATGTTGAATATTGAGTTTCCCCGGATTACATTTTCAACAGAGCATTACTAAAGAAGTAGAAAATGCAGGAGAGGTGCACACTCTCAATGACCATTTATATGAATATCGAAACCTGAATGCTATTTGTATTTTTCAGCGAGCCATTCCAGACCTAGCTTAGAAACATCGTAATCCTGTTGGCCTGTACCGCCAGAAAACGCGCCAACCAAATACCCGCCATTTACCTTTAAGATGGCACCACCTTGCCATCCTAATTCGCCGGTGATGGATTTTCGCTCTTCGTTTCCACTATCTCTAAGCGTTACAGCCATTTCCGCGGCTTTCGCATATATTATGGCCAGGAAGTTAGACTTATCATCAGCAAGTCTGCCAACAACCTTCATTTTTGAAATCCAGGAGCTGGTCGCATCTCCAGGAATAAAAGCTATCATAGTAGCGCCGGTTATCGATTCCTTTTTAGCGGCCTCACTGATGATGTTCAGGCATTCATCAGCGTATTTAATGAAAGTTTGCTCTCCTTTATTTGTATTTGTGGTTTCTGTTCTGTCTTTATTGGAAGGATCGTTTTCCGCCAGACTGGTTGTGTAAATCCCTGACGAAAGTATGAGAGCGAGTAAAATGCATGTTTTTTTCATGAGGCGTTTTTAATGGTTAATCACTTCAATATACTTGTTTCACTGAATAAAAAAACCAGTTAGGGCCATCTTTATTAAATGATCACGCTTACTTTGAGGTTGCGAGAAACAAGTATTGATAACGAAAAATTGTTAGGACAGATTATCACTCTATCGGCTCAACCCATAAGTTGCGGAACTGGGTTTTTGATCCTTCTGCCTGCAAGCCGATACCACCTTTGGTGACTGAGCAATCGGTTGCAACATTCTGAAGTAACCCGTTTATTCTAAATTCAATGGTGCTTCCTTTGCAGGTAATGTCAAAGCTATTCCATTCACCGGCCGGGTTTTCATTGGATGGATTTATTTTGGCAATGAGGGGCTTCTTGTCGGCAGTGGATGTATAAACGGTATCATTCAATGTAGCTTTCATTCCAATTCCATGAACGATAAAATCACCGGCATTTTCATGTTTCAGCTGACCCTGGTAGTGGCCAAGCCAAATGAGATCCGGACCATTGGCATGAATAATAATACCACTGTTGGTCGGCTCTTCCGGATAGCGCCATTCAATATGCAGGTTGTAATCCGAATATTCCTTTATCGTCCGCAGGTAACCGACAGGAACCCCTACAGTTTCGATCGTTCCATCCTTTACATAAAAGAAGTCATTGGGGCTAATGATCGAGTCATTTACATAAATTGTCCAGCCATCCAGGTTTTTCTCGTTAAAAAGCATTTCTTTTTTAGTGGTGCACGAAGCGATGAGCAGCAGCACACATACTGAGAAAGCGATTGGTTTCATAATTTCGAGGATTTAGAATTCATAATTTAAATCAAAGTTAAAAAAGCGTCGAGTGACTATCCACGTGATAAGTTCGTTAATCAATTTCGTTTCTCAAAATCGAAATCAACCTACTCGTGGAGATCTAATATCTCGGAAAAAAGGAAACTCCGGTGGGCAGCACTATGAATTGAAATGATGAATGCGGGCAACTCAAAATGGATAGGTTATAAAATACAAAAGCGGGAAAAATCCGGTCAGATATTTTCCCGCTTCACGTTCCGGTAGCCGTAGCTGCATGGTTCGTGCCAAGCTACTGTTTAGAGGCTTTGCCACAGTTGCCCGTGACGCTATGTTTGAACGACTTTCAAGACAAGTCCGAAAACTTGATTTGATGGATTTCAACCAATTCTGAAGCTTGCGCTTTTTCAGCGATTCCCTCGCGGAGATCAACCCTTCTTGTATTGCATCCTCAGCCTTTCAAATCACCAGAACCTTACGTTCCGGCCTTTTATCCCTTACTTGGTGACACTAAGGTAGAGTGGTTTATTGGATTCGCAAATAAAATGCAGCTGAAGTTTTGAACATGTTTTGCACCTGGAAATTGAGCTAATTCTTATGTCGTCAACAAACCTATACACACTATGTCTGTGGTTGTGCACATGTAATTAACATTCTGCTACACACGAAGAATTGGCACGTATCACCGCTCTAAACCAAAGCGATTAAAAGTCCGGTCGGCCAGGACCGTTGTATGGCTCAGCACCGAATTTTTGTCCGACCCTGGGATTTACCTGGATTAGTTCCTGGTCCGTAGTGTCCGGGGCCTTGATAAATCCATAATACCTGCCCATCCAATAATCGCGCAGAAACCCGGTAGGCTCTACCACTCGTCTTCCATTCGATCCTCCGTCAAGTCTAGTTGCCGGGCGGCTTCCGCGCATCACGGCTGATTCACGCGGGGAAATCGATTTCAGACCTCCCTCGTAAGAGGTATAACCTGGCTCGACGAATAAATCATCACGATGAGAGTTTTTAAAATCATATTCTACACAATCCAGCGTCCAGCCACGGAGATGTTTTATGCAGGCATCCAGGTCGAAATCGTTTCCGCTATAGGCGCCATATACGAAATTGAACCATGGAATATGTTCCATTCTTTTGATCTCATAGGTCCGTTCAAGGCTGCGCAGCAACACCGAGGTTGATTTTGAGTCTTTGACATATCGCAAAACGGCAGCGTAGCTTTCAAAAGCCAGGTTGTCATCCCATGGCGCTAATGTAGCCGGTGGAAACGTGTTTTTCTGACGAAGCGTATTGTCCAGATACCCAAACCCAACAAGTTGATTATAACCATCAAGGTATTTCTGTTCACCGGATAATCCGTAGGCAGTTTGCATAAAGGCCAATATCTCAAGGCCATTCACCCCTCGATCAGCATATCCATAAGGTCGGAGCAGGTATTCGGGATTCCACCTTCCCCAGCGTGTCGGCTGTCCATCCATGTCCTTCAGCACCCATCCGTTGTCCATGATGTAAGAGGCCATGCGTGTCAAATGCTCTTTGGCAAGTTCCTTTTCCCTGCCTTGCGCCACGAGGTCGTGAAAAATAGATACAGAATAAAAATGTGCAGTTACCTCGTCGCTGGAGGTATCGCCTTTCCAATACCAATTGCCGTCGGCGGTCGGGTACCACCTGGCCGGCAGACCGCCGGACCCATGACGCGCCCGTTCGTCTTTATCGGCAGTCGTGGACCAGATGGACCGCGCAATGAATCCGTCAATTGGTGTAACCCGATCTAGCCACAGCATAGCTTTAAACGATTCAACTGCTTCGGCCCTGGCAGCAGAGTCCTTTGTGACAGCGTATTTGTAACTCATCGCGGCCAGGTAGGTCGCCGTGTGTCCGCCATCGTTATCGCTGACCTCTCTGATCCATTCATCACCTTTCTTGTATAACATATGTATAAAACCCAGGCGTTTATGACCCCATTCATCGATTTGGCGCTCATACCAGGCAGCCTTTTTTTGTAGGGTAAAGGGTTCGTAGGAAATGATTCCAAGACCTCCATTGGTAGCGATATAGACCTTTTTTCCATCGGTGATAATATCGTTTACATGATTGTCAGGAAGCCAGCGCTCAGCGCCAAAATATTGCCATTCATTTTGAAGCATGCGCACCGCACCTCTTTCAGTTCCGATCCAGATATCCTGATCAAAACCTTGGGCCAGACAGGTTGTGTTTTCCACAGGTAAACCCTGTTCACCTTTGAGGGTAGTCATAGATGCACCTCGTAAAATCCCAAGTCCTTTGTCGGTTGATATCACCAGTTTGCTTCCGGCGCTTACCAAATCTCTCGTTTCTGCCGAGGGTAATCTGCCCCAGTCGATGAAATCCGTATTAACTACTTTTCCATCAAACTGAACCAGCTCTCCGGGACGGAGCATATGGAGCGTGCCGCTGTAAGACGCAATCCTATGGATTGGGCCCAATCGCACAGGTTCGGCATGGAGTTGGGTGCCATCTTCCATGACCATGGTGATATCGCTGTTGTAATACCCGCCTTCGGGTTTCATGCTGACAAATTGATCATTTTTCCATTGAAATATTTCTTCAGATGTAGCCGCATGCACTAATCCCTGATGCATGCACATATCCACATACGCCCTGGAATCGCGTTTTGTCCATTTCTTACCATCCCAGGTGTAGCTACCATCTTCTGCCAAGGCCCAGAGTTGATTACTGATGGTGATAAGACGATTCACTTTGATTGGTCCGTTTTTAATTGGCGTGAATGTTTCACCCGAAAGAATATGCGTGGTCTTATCCATCACTGCGATGCATTGGTCATTGAACAGACCAACCGATGTCAATGGCAGTGTTGTGGGTATTTTGCCGGCGATTTCCTGGAGAAAAACTTCATCAGCAGCCGGCTTCCATAAGGAATTTAGTTGGTCAGGCTGGGATTGGCTAAAGACGAATAGTGGGATAGCCAAAATAAGTCCGGGGATTAAAATTTGAAGTTTCATTTTTTGCGGTTAAATGATAAATATTATTTGGATGTGCTTGTTCAGCGTCAAATACAATACTGAACTCGTGCCGCCAAAGGCCATAGCTTAGGCCTGGACTTTTCGTAAATATTGGTAATTGGATCACGCTTCATCTGTACTGAAATGGCCAATACCTGATGTATTAAAAACAAGGGTGAATAATTTGGATGAGCGGGCAATCTTTGTATTTTTGCATCCCGAATTAGGGTCTCGTGGCCGAGTGGCTAGGCAGAGGTCTGCAAAACCTTCTACGGCGGTTCGAATCCGCCCGAGACCTCAGATCATTACAGATAAGCCCGTTAATTTCGAGAAATAGACGGGCTTTTTAGTTTTTTAATCACGATGGGGGTCAATTATTGTGGACAGTAGGATTTATCTGAATGTCCTTTACGGACTTTGAAAGTTCATAGCATCCACATTTAATTTTGTGAAGCTTGTAGTTTATTCAATACGAATAATGAAAAATCAAGCAAGAGGCAGCACATGCCTAATACTTGTTGTACAAATCATTCGGATTGGAAGAATGATTTTCATAGAAAAGCCATATATTTGATCCAACAATTTTTTTAGCGTCACCAGATTCTTTTAATGATCCTTTTGATAATCGGACGCACTTAAGGTTGATCTGAATAACTCCTGAGAAGATACGTAGTATGCCATAAGCTTAGTTTAACTAGATGTATTCAACGTTAGACATAATTTGACCAATGAACAATCTAGTTTGGTAGAGCAGTATTTAAAGCACGGTCCACTATCAATAGAAAGGGGTATTACTGAAGTTATGACAGAAGCCCGTGAATCAGACTAGAAAGCGTTACGGGATTTTCTGCCTGTCAGCTAGTCCAAAAATTTACGATTAATGATGAAGTCGAGGAATTGAAAGGTAAATTTGAGAAAAATGATAGCGAATACTTGTCCTAAGTTTTAAACTCAATCAGTTCGATTCAGATTCGGTCGAAAGGCGCCGTAATTGGAGTTGTCGTCTTACTCATAGAATTCATAAAATTTCGAGGAAATAATTCCTGAAATTGATTCGTGCCAAAAAAAAAGCCTCTTCTTGAGTGACTGTATTATAAAAGCTTCAGACTGGAAATATGCACGAGATTATCGAATTGTAAAATTGCATTAAATCTGCAGAGGGAATCCAGAGGCTTTGTATGATGGCAAAATTCGAGATTACGATCGAGCAATAGCGATAGGCAAATTCCAGGAGTATAGTGGAGATCATATTTGGCACCAATAGGATGACAAAAGATCAAATTTGATTGTAGCAAACGATTCAAGGAATTGGGAGAATTGATATAATTTTTCAAAACTGCTTTACTCCCTGATTTTTTAAATTGGACGTTAAGTTGTACTATCCAAGCAGACAGGAATATGTTTATCGAGGGTAGTGTGGACACCAGGGTTACAAAAAAGGTGGCCCGTTGCCAGACCACCTTTTTCAAATCAAATTATTTTATTGCAATCACGCCAGATCGAAGCGGTCAAGGTTCATTACTTTGTTCCAGACTGCTATGAAATCCTGCACGAATTTGTCCTGGGAGTCAACGCATCCATAGACTTCGGCTAGCGCACGAAGTTCTGAGTTAGAGCCAAAGACCAGATCTACACGCGTGGCGGTCCATTTCACTTTTCCTGTCTTACGGTCGCGACCTTCGAAAACATCCTCAGATCCGGCAACTCCATTCCAGGTCGTACCCAAATCCAACAGATGCAGGAAGAAATCATTGGAAAGAGCCTCAGGACGATAGGTAAATACACCAAGGGTAGAGTGATCGAAGTTTGTATTCAGAACACGCATGCCACCGACCAAAGCCGTCATCTCAGGTGCTGTCAATGTTAGCAGTTGAGCTTTATCCACCAGCATTTCTTCTGCGGATACTGTGTACTTCTTCTTTAAGTAATTGCGGAAGCCATCGGCAATAGGCTCAAGCACCGCAAATGATTCTGCGTCCGTTTGTTCTTGCAATGCATCAGCACGTCCTGGTGTAAATGGCACTGTGACAATATGGCCGGCATTGTAAGCCGCTTTTTCAATACCCGCGCATCCACCAAGCACAATCAGGTCGGCAAGCGATACGGCTTTTCCAGCTTGCTGAGCACTATTGAATTCTTTTTGGATGCCCTCAAGTGCTTTTAACACTTTCGCGAGTTGAGCAGGATTGTTCACTTCCCAATCCTTTTGCGGTGCAAGGCGAATACGTGCACCGTTGGCGCCACCGCGTTTGTCGGAGCCGCGGAAGGTTGATGCTGAAGCCCAGGCCGTTGATACCAGTTGCGACACAGACAGTCCGGAAGCAAGGATCTTACTTTTTAGGGTTGCAATATCTTTATCATCAATAAGCTTATGAGTAACTGCCGGGACAGGATCTTGCCAGATCAGTTCTTCCTGAGGCACCTCTGGTCCGAGATAGCGCGCTATTGGGCCCATATCGCGGTGTGTGAGCTTGAACCATGCACGGGCGAAGGCATCCGCAAACTGATCCGGATTCTCAAAGAATCGTCTTGAAATTTTCTCATAAGCAGGATCTAGTTTCAAAGCCAGGTCGGTTGTCAGCATCATTGGTGCATGTCGTTTGGATTGGTCGTGTGCATCAGGCACACTATTGGCGCCCATGTCATGCTTCGGCTTCCACTGATGCGCACCGGCGGGGCTCTTGGTTAGTTCCCATTCGTAACCGAAAAGGTTCCAGAAATAGTTATTGCTCCACTTTGTTGGAGTTGTGGTCCAGGTAACTTCAAGACCGCTGGTGATGGTATCACCTCCTTTGCCGGAGCCAAAACTGCTCTTCCAGCCAAGGCCTTGCTCTTCAATGCCGGCGGATTCTGGTTCAGCTCCGACATGTGTTGCAGGAGCCGCACCATGGGTCTTGCCAAAGGTATGACCACCAGCAATAAGCGCTACCGTTTCTTCGTCATTCATCGCCATACGGGCAAATGTCTCCCGAATGTCTCGGGCTGCTGCGATCGGATCCGGGTTTCCGTTAGGTCCTTCCGGATTTACGTAGATAAGGCCCATCTGCACAGCTGCAAGCGGATTTTCAAGGTCACGTTCCCCTGTGATAGCGCTATTCTATCACCATGTCGCAGCCACTGATTTTTTCAGAACCCCAATAGACATCCTGTTCGGGTTCCCATACATCTTCACGTCCACCACCAAAACCAAAGGTATTGAAGCCCATTGATTCGAGGGCCACATTGCCGGTAAGGATCATGAGGTCAGCCCATGAGATTTTGCGACCATATTTTTGCTTGATCGGCCAAAGCAACCTGCGTGCCTTGTCCAGGTTAACGTTGTCAGGCCAGCTGTTGAGCGGGGCAAAGCGTTGCTGACCGGCACCTGCGCCACCTCGGCCGTCACCGGTACGGTATGTTCCCGCGCTGTGCCAGGCCATGCGGATAAATAAAGGACCATAATGACCAAAGTCTGCCGGCCACCAGTCCTGGGAGTCAGTCATCAGCGCCGTGAGGTCTTTCTTCAATGCCGCCAGATCCAGGCTTTTAAATTCTTTGGCATAATTAAATTTTTCGCCCATCGGGTCGGACAGTGATGAGTGTTGACGAAGAATGTTCAGCTTCAACTGATTGGGCCACCATTCCTGATTCTGCGTACCAGCCCCTCCGGGGTGGTGAAACGGGCATTTACCTTCACCATTGCCATTGTGTGATGATGTGCCCGAAGATGTGTGTTTGTCCATTTTGTATATAGATTAATTAATTATTATATGATAATTTCTGGCTATTGTTGGCTGAATGCTGCAAGAGTATCAATTTACTGAATTATTGCGAATTCAAAAAGCGCTGGAGTTTTGGCGGTAAGTAAAAATACTTCAAAATTACAAACCCGGAAATCGCTAAATTGTTTGTGCGGAATTCGTGATCTCAATACTGCACGTGTAAATAAAATATCCAATTCTTCCGCACTATTAAGGTAATGAAAATGCAATGTAGCTATCGCTGGATTTAGTACCCATTTTGCCACCACCGCAGGCTATAACAACATACTGTTTTCCGTTCATTTCGTAGGTTGCCGGAGTAGCGTAGCCACCCGCGGGTAATTTATACTTCCAAAGTTCACGGCCCGTCTGTCGGTCAAACGCCCTGAAGTATTCGTCTTTTGATGCACCGATAAAAAGGAGATTTCCTGCAGTAGCTATCGGCCCACCGTAGTTTTCAGTGCCTGTTTTAGGAATGCCACGCGCTGTCAATTCCGGAAATTCGCCTAGCGCAACCTGCCAGAGCATTCTTCCTTCATTCAGGTCAATGGCGTTTAGTGTTCCCCAAGGGGGCTTCATAGCGGGATAGCCGTAAGGATCAAAAAAACGATTGTAACCTGTATGGGAAAATGGAATAATTCCTTCGTTCTCATCAAGACCAATGGTGTGTGGGTCGGTGACTTCAGGCTGCCCTGTGATGTAGCTGATTACGGCTTCCACCCGGGTATTGCCAAGGTGTTTCCAGCCGGGCATGAAGTTTTTACCATTTTCCACAATTTGCTTTATCTGATCGCGCGGATACTTTCTACCAACTCCAATAAGCGTGGGATAGGTCCCTGTTTTGTCGCCTTTCATATCCTGTCCATGGCACATAGCGCAGTTTGCGGTGAAGGTGGATTGCCCGAGACTCAACGGTTTTTCAGGATTACCCTGGTTTAATTGAATCATTGTAAGTATCCATGCCATCTCATTGGCATTGGTGTATAGAATTCCGTTTTCAGGATCAATGGCTGCGCCACCCCATTCACCACCTCCATCAAAGCCGGGGTAGATCACAGTGCCTTGCATACTCGGTGGGATAAACTGCTCTCCGGTACGTACATTTTTCAGTATCCCGGCCACGTAGTCGTGCGATTCCCTGCTTATATCGGTGACGTTGTCCATGGTGAGTTTTTGTCCTGCGAAAGGAGGGGGGGCCGTTGGAAATGGTTGTGTAGGCCAGGTTTCCTCATCCTTTAAATCGGTTTGCTGTACAGGTCGTTCTTCGATGTCAAAAAGCGGTTTGCCGGTTTGCCGGTCAAAAAGAAAGACAAAACCAGACTTCGTGATTTGTGCCACAGCGTCGATTTTTTCTCCATGATGAGTGACGGTGATCAGGTTTGGTGGCGAAGGCAGGTCACGGTCCCAGATGTCGTGATGCACCGTCTGAAAATGCCAGATCCGTTTGCCTGTCGCGGCATCGAGCGCCAACAAGCAGTTGGCGAAGAGGTTGGCCCCTTTGCGGTTTCCTCCATAAAAATCGTATGAAGCGGAACCTGTTGGTACAAACACAATTCCTCTTTCCTCATCAAGGGCCATGCCTGACCATGAATTCACTCCGCCGATCCGTTTATATGCATCTTCGGGCCAGGTGTCGTATCCAAATTCTCCCGGCCTTGGAATTGTATGAAAAGTCCATGCCACCTTTCCGTTTTTAACATTATAAGCCCTTATATAGCCGGGTGCAGCCTGGGCGCCTTCCGATACACGGGTTCCAATTATTAACAAATCTCCATAGAGTATTCCGGGTGTCGTGGAGACCACATAAAGTTCCTGCGCCCATTCACCGAGCGTCGACTTCAGGGAGGCTTTGCCAAATTTTCCAAAAGATTGTACCGGATAGCCTGTACGCGCATTTAAAGCAAAAAGGTATGGCCCTGCCGTGAAAAGTATACGCTTATCATCACCGTTTTCCCAGTAAGTCACCCCCCGGTTCACATTCAATGAAAAACTCGTGGCAACGGCAGGATCAAAGCTCCACAATTGTTTTCCGGTTGCGGCATCAAGAGCGAAAACTTTCAACTTGGGGCTTGAGGCATAGAGAATGCCATCAACAATAATGGGATTGCACTGAATCTGCGTTCGTCCCAGTGTATCGCTGTCACCGGTTTTATATTCCCAGGCTACCTGCAGTTCCTGGACATTTGATGCATTTATCCGATCTAAAATTGAGTAATGGCTGTTGTGTTTGTCACCGAGATAGACAGGCCACTCTTTTCCATTCATGGGCTTTCTATCATTTTTATCATCACACGATATGCACAGTGCGCCAGCCAGGTATATTGTTAATGTGAATAGAACCCATTTGCTTAAAAAACTCATTATGGTCAGTTTTAATGGAATGATTTCTGAGAAACTAAAGCTCCGATTGCCATTGGCTTATGTAGTTGATTAAATTGGCTACTGACGGACTATTGCCGTTTTGTACATAGGCGCCGCTATTGGCCATTGCCGCAATCATGGATTCTTCCATGGAAAATCCCAGCATTTGTCCCAAACAGAAACCCGCGTTGAAGTTGTCGCCGCCGCCTGTGGATATTTTGGGTTCTTTCACAAATCGGCCCATCAGTTCCACGACCTTTTCTTTGGTAATGGAAATCGAGCGGTTTGTAGGATGAATAAGAAGATTCCAGACATTAATATGGTTAAAAATGTATTTCCCCTTTTCAATCAGTGACAATGATGTATCGGGATTTGTGTTGTTCAGCCTGTTGAGCGCCGTATAAACCTTTTCGGTCTCATTTTCATTTAAACCCAAAATCACTTTGCCATAATCATTATAACCAGCCACGACATCGAGCGCTTTTTTCAAATCTTCGTCGGGCCGGCGCGAAGGATCGGCGATGTCAAAGAAAAACACCCTGGGCTTTTTATTGATTTTTGGTAAGACGTCAGCCAGAATGCCCTGCCAGGTGTCGGTAGCGTAGGGCAGGTTGCACCAGTCAACGAGCGCCACCAGGGAGCTGTTTTCAATGCGCTGGGTAATAGCCGAAAATTCAACCGTTGAGCGGATAAACGTCCAATCCTGGTGGGTGAACGGGCCAACCTCGGAAAGGATCAGTTTGCCGTCATGGAATTCAAGCGCATTTGTCATGGCTGATTCACCGACTGATAACAGTGTCACTCTCTCGCTGATATTTTTGAATACCGGATGGATTTCCGTCTTTCCAAAATTTCCAATGCATGAAGTCGTAAATCCCAATGAACCCAGTGCATGTGCCATGATTGGTGCATTGCCGCCGAGTTTAATTTCCTGAGTGACTAATTCTATCTGCGCACTCACACCGGAAGCTTTTGCGATGTGAGCGGCTATTTCTGCGATGGTTGGAAAAAACTCCTTCACACCATTCTTCTCAGATTTCACGGCCCGCTGTATCAGATCGATGTAGCCGTCCAGCCCGACAAACGTTTCTATTTCATTTATTTTTTCCTGCGTTGCAGCGAGATGATCAATGGTCTGTTGAAGCAGTTGTTTATTCATAATAAAGGGATCAGTTGATTGAACAAATATAATTTTTATTCATTCTTTTCAAAGTTGAAGTTAAAGCAAAAAAAAGGCTGCCGTGTTCGGGCAGCCTTTACCTATGGATTTTGAATGATTATTTAGGCATATCGAGCTGAGCCTGGGCAGCAGCAAGACGTGCGATCGGCACCCTGTATGGTGAACAGCTCACGTAGTTCATGCCAACTTTATGGCAGAATTCTACTGACTTCGGATCGCCGCCATGCTCACCGCAAATACCAATTTTCAGGTTCGGTTTTGTAGCGCGTCCTCTCTGAACACCGATTTCGATGAGTAGTCCAACTCCATTCTGATCAAGCGTCTGGAATGGATCTTCTTCGAAAATGCCTCTTGCCAGGTAGTCTTTCAGGAATTTACCGGCATCGTCACGGCTAAAGCCGAGTGTCATCTGAGTAAGGTCATTCGTGCCAAAAGAGAAGAAGTCAGCATCTGCTGCGATCTTGTCTGCTGTGATAGCAGCACGTGGCACTTCGATCATTGTTCCAACAAGATATTCCACTTTAACACCTTTCTCCTTAATAACCTGCTCAGCAGTATTCACAACCACTTCTTTCTGATTTCTCAATTCGGTTTTAGTACCAACAAGAGGGATCATGATTTCAGGGATTACTTTCACACCTTCTTTGGTGAGGTCGCATGCAGCTTCCATAATAGCACGGGCCTGCATCTCAGTGATTTCCGGGTAGGTGATACCAAGCCGGCAACCGCGGTGACCGAGCATCGGGTTAAATTCGTGGAGCGAATCTACTTTATTCTTTACTGCTTCGAGGGTGATGCCCATTTCTTTGGCCATGACCAACTGGTTGTCATCATCGTGAGGAAGGAACTCGTGCAATGGCGGATCCAGTGTGCGTATAGTCACCGGTAAACCGTTCATAGCTTTGAAAATTCCATAGAAATCATCACGTTGAAATGGAAGTAATTTGGCAAGTGCTTTTCTTCTTCCTGCTTCATCATCGGCAAGAATCATCTCGCGAACAGCCTTGATGCGGTCTCCTTCAAAGAACATGTGCTCAGTCCGGCAAAGGCCGATACCTTCGGCGCCAAAGTTTCTGGCAACCTCTGCATCGTGAGGAGTATCTGCATTTGTTCTTACACGCAAGTGACGCACTTCGTCAGCCCATGCCATGAGTATTCCGAAATTGCCTGAAAGTTCAGGGTCTTTGGTCGGCACCTTACCTTCGATAACTTCACCTTTAGAACCGTCTAACGAGAGCCAGTCACCTTCATTGTAAACCTTCTTGTTAACAGTCATGGTTTTTGCCCTGTAATTGATTTCAAGGGCACCGCAACCGGCAACGCAGCAGGTACCCATTCCACGGGCAACAACAGCAGCGTGGGATGTCATACCACCACGCGATGTTAGAATACCCTGGGCAACGTGCATTCCACCGATATCTTCCGGAGAAGTCTCGATACGGACAAGAATTACTTTTTCGCCTCGTGCCACCCACTCTTCAGCATCATCAGCATGGAATACCATACGGCCACTGGCAGCGCCAGGAGAAGCCGGAAGGCCGGTTGCTATCACGGTTGTTTTTGCTTTCGGATCAAACATCGGATGCAGAAGCTGGTCGAGCTGGCTTGGAGCTACGCGTTTCAGAGCAGTATTTTTGTCGATAAGTCCTTCCTTCACCATATCAACGGCTATGGTCACGGCTGCTTCTGCAGTACGTTTACCATTACGCGTCTGAAGCATGTATAAGGTTCCTTGCTGGATCGTGAATTCTATATCCTGCATATCTTTATAATGCTGCTCTAATTTATTATAGATGGCCACAAGATCAGCATATGGTTTTGCCATTACTGCTTCCAATGTTACCTGGGTTGGATCACTCTTGGTAGATTCATTGACTGGCTGCGGAGTACGAATACCTGCTACAACATCTTCTCCCTGGGCATTGATGAGATATTCTCCATAAAATATTTTCCTTCCGGTTGATGGGTCACGTGTAAATGCAACGCCGGTGGCGCAATCATCTCCCATGTTGCCATAAACCATGGATTGTACGTTGACGGCAGTTCCCCATTCTTCCGGTATATCATTCAGTTTGCGGTAGCGGATAGCGCGGTCGTTCATCCAGCTTCCGAATACAGCGCCGATAGCGCCCCAAAGCTGCTCCAGAGGATCGGTCGGGAAGTCGCTGCCGGTTTTTTCTTTGATGGCAGCTTTAAACTCAGCAACCAGTTCTTTCAGGTCTTCAGTAGATAATTGGGTATCGAGATGAACTCCTTTGGCTTCTTTTTTTGCCTCGATGATCACTTCGAACGGATCCTGATCTTCTTTGTTTTGTGGTTTGAGGTCGAGTACCACATCGCCATACATCTGTACAAATCGTCTGTAGGAATCCCAGGCGAATCTTGGATTGCCGGAAAGTTTCGCAAGTCCTTCGGCAATTTGGTCATTGAGGCCGAGGTTCAATACAGTGTCCATCATACCGGGCATAGAAGCGCGGGCACCTGAACGAACTGAAACCAATAATGGGTTGGAGGGATCGCCAAATTTTTTACCAATAACTTTTTCAGTTTTGGCAATTGCAGCTTCTACCTCAGCTTTCAGCGATGCCGGGTACTGCCTGTTGTTCTTATAATATTCCGTGCAAACTTCAGTGCTTATGGTGAATCCCGGAGGAACCGGAATACCGAGGTTACACATCTCTGCAAGATTGGCTCCTTTTCCGCCAATTAGATTTTTCATTCCTGCGTTACCATCCGATTGGTTCGCAGCAAAAAAATACACATACTTAGGATTACTCATATTTTAACTTATTTATACTTGATTAGAATTACATTGAGAATTGTCTAATATTCCGGGGTAAAAAATTCGCTTAGCGATTAGCCATTACCATTGATGCGAATGGTTTTTTAGTAGGCCAAAAGTAGGTATTTATTCCGTAGGAATTCTGATTTCATGGAAAAAAAACACATTTAACCCGCGCCTTACAGAAGCAGGGTTGGAGTAAGGCCGGAATTTCAATACTGATGCTTTACATGAAGATAAGTTTTTTTCGTGGCAGGTCATTTTCGGTGCCAGCCTGAATGCTAACGGTGTGTTTGCATTTTGCCTAAAATCCCATGTCACTGTCTTTGTTGATCGACAAAAATATTCAGCAGAAAATAAAACGGAGACCTTTCATTCCGGATATCGTTGTGCTATGTTTGTATCGAGTTAAGGTTATCGACCGGCATATGGCCGGAAGATATTAAAAGGGAATTCGGTGTAAATCCGAAACAGTACCCGCTGCTGTAATCCCATTAAACGATTTGATCTTATCTAATCCACTGCCCCGACCAGTCGGGGTGGGAAGGAAGTCAAATCCGGGAAAGTCAGAAGACCTGCCTTAGTGAAAACGCTTCGGGAAAAAGGCATTGCTATGGCTATAACGCATTTTTTTAATTCGTACTTCATTTGTCCCCGTGCACTACTGGTTTTTGCAATAATCAGCTTCTTGTCAGCATGCAATACTCCCAATAATCCAGATACACAAACCTCATTGCGACCAGCAGACTCCGTCGCCGGACAGTCCTATGCCATTGGCTTCGAATTAATCAGGGAGAAAAATCTTCAAAAACTCCATATGTTCAGGCATCACAATGGAGATACGGACACGATCGCTTATTTGCTTTGCGATCAAAATCAGGTACAGCCGGAAGGATTAACAAATTACCGTCGCATCAATGTTCCCGCTCGAAAGATCGCACTGCTCCATACCTCGTACTATTCATATTTCACTGTTTGCGAAGCAACTGGCAGCATCGCGGCCATATCTGAAGCGAAATACCTTTATGATTCGGAGATGTATGGCAACGTGAAGGCAGGGATTGTTCCCCAGGTGAGTTTCGGTGAAAATCTCAACAAGGAAAAGCTTTTGGAACTCGGAGTTGACCTGGTGATCAATGTGGGTTTTCCGGATACTCCGAATAAGAACTGGATTTTCTGGAATCTTTGGGAATTCCAGTATTGGTTTTCAGCGAATGGCAGGAACCTCATCCCCTTGGCAGGGCAGAATGGGTAAGAGTGGTTGGTGCGATCACCGGAACGCAATCACGGGCAGACGAATACTTTAAAAATACGGTTGCCGAATATGAAAAACTCAGGGGAACTCGCTTCCCAAACCACCGAACAAACGGAGAAGTAATCTGCAACCTGCCCTACAAGGGTATATGGTACCTGCCCGGGGGAAACAGCTATATGGGCAACCTGATCAGCGATGCTGGAGCCAACTATGCGTGGAAGGATAATGAGGACACAGGCGGTATCCAACAGAGTTTTGAGGTAGTTTATGCAAAAGGGCTTGAAGCGCCCTTCTGGATAAATCCCAGTTTTTCCCAGTCTATGGAAGAGGTATTCAACAATGATGAGCGACTTGTCGATTTCAGGGCAGTAAAGGAGGGCAATGTCTTCAATTCCACAAAACGGTTGCAGCGAGGCGAAGCAAATGATTATTGGGAATCGGGATTGGTTAATCCACACCTGATACTTGCTGATCTTATACAGATTTTCCACCCGGAACTGCAGGCTGATTACACATTGTATTATTTCAAACCAATCAGATAAGGTGGCTGTCACTGATTATCATATTGCCTACAAAAACTTCTCCGGTTGGAGGACGATGTTTCTGGCGATACTTATTTGCTTAGTGTTATTCATTGCAGATCTGTCGGTGGGTTCTGTGAGTATTCCCTTTACGGAAGTAATCAAAATTCTTACCGGAGGTCTTTCTGCTGAAGCAACCTGGGAAAAGATCGTACTGATAATCCGCCTTCCCAAGGCAATAAGCGCAGTGCTTGCCGGAACCGCACTGGCTATTGCGGGCCTTCAAATGCAGACACTTTTTCATAATCCGCTGGCCGGCCCATCCGTACTTGGAATCACAGCAGGAGCAAGTCTGGGTGTTGCCGTGGTGATGCTCACCGGAGGTGGAGCGGCAAGTTTATACGCTATCAGGGAGTTGGGTATTGGTGGCACTTGGCTGGTGATGCTGGCTTCATCGGCGGGTGCGGCTCTGGTCATGGGACTTATTTTGCTGATCAGTCTGAGGCTAAGGGATAATGTCTCCTTGCTCATCATCGGTATTATGATTGGAAACGTCACTATCGCCATCGTGAGTATCTGGCAATATTTTAGTAGCCCCGAACAATTGCAGGATTACCTGATATGGACATTTGGCAGTCTCGGAGGAGTCACCGGACGTCAACTACCTGTATTTGTCACTGTCACATTCATCGGTCTGGTGCTTACATTCATCAATTCCAAATCGCTAAACACACTTCTTCTCGGCGAGAATTACGCCAGGAGCATGGGAATAAACATATTCCGAACGCGGATCATGATCATTCTCACTTCCAGTATTCTGGCCGGTGCCGTGACAGGGTTCTGCGGTCCGATCGCCTTTATTGGCATTGCTGTACCGCACCTCGCGCGTTCCATCAGCAGGACGTCTGATCACAAGGTGCTGATACCCTTATGCTGGTTCGTCGGCACAGCGCTGATGCTCCTTTGCGACCTCATTGCCCAGGTACCCGGCAGCCAGATTGTACTGCCGATAAATGCCATCACTGCATTGGTGGGTTCGCCGGTAGTTGTATGGGTAATTATTAATAACAAGAACTTAAAAACCGCTTTTTGACCATGGAAAAAGCGCTGATTTTATACCAACTCATCATCGGTTATCACCCACACAAGGGAGTACCTGTCAAAGTCGCGGGCCCGATTGATCTGACTATGGAAAATGGCCGGCTCTACTGCCTCATCGGTCCAAATGGCGTCGGAAAGTCCACACTGCTGAGAACGATTGCGGGCATTCAGCCTGCGCTTAGTGGTCACGTTAAAATCCTTGGTGAGCTACCGGATAAAATGAAAAGTGAAAAGCTGGCCCGGCTTCTGAGCATTGTGCTCACCGACCGGATCGGTCATGGGAATCTGAAGGCTAAGGATGTGGTTGCCATGGGCAGGACACCCTATACCGGATGGTTTGGCAGCTTAGATAGGGAGGATCGAAAGAAAGTTGCCTGGGCCATACAGATGACGGGAATTGCTAGCCTGATTGATAAAAACATATTGGAACTGAGTGATGGGGAGCGACAAAAAGTGATGATTGCCCGAGCACTGGCCCAGGATACTCCCTTGATGTTACTGGATGAACCCACGGCGCATCTTGATTTGCCTAACCGGATAGAAATAGTCAGGCTGCTACGCAGGCTTGCTGCGGAAACTAACAAGGCCATCATCATGTCCACCCACGAGTTGGATCTTGCGCTTCAGGCGGCTGACAATATCTGGCTTATGGCAAGTGATCATTCGATCTATTCCGGTGCTCCGGAGGATCTGGTGCTCAATGACACATTTGGCCGGACATTCACCAAGAAAGGAATTGATTTCGATAAAAATCAGGGCATCTTCCGCCTGGTGGAGCCACATGAAAAAACCGTTTCAGTCACAGGAATCGACCCCGGCGCGTTCTGGACAAAGCGCGCTCTTGAAAGACAAGGGATATCAAATCGTAGTTAACGAACGCCAAAGTAATTGTATTGATGTGACCAGTCGCCAAAATCACTGGCAGTGGACCTGGATGAAAGACGGAAAAATACAGTCGGCGAATTCCATCGAATCAATGTTGCAGCAAGTAACAAAAGAAGGAGAGGGGTTATGATTAAGTATCTGCTATCCATATTACTCCTGATAATCTGTCAAATATCCATGGCACAGATGGAGACCGTGGAATTGGAAGAAATCGTAGTTCATGGACTTCCTTTTGAAAAGTTTACCTCCGGAAGTAAAATGGAGAAGTCCGACAGCCTCACATTTTCTGTACTTGGACAAAAAACACTTTCCGAATATTTGCAGCAAAATACCACCGTGTACGTAAAAGAAGCGGGTAATGCCATGCTCGCCAGTGTATCATTCCGGGGAACCGGCAGTTCGCATACAGGTGTGTACTGGCATGGTATCAACCTGAATTCATTGACACTCGGCATGTCTGATTTTAATGGCATCCCATTGTTTTTATTTGATGATCTCGCCATACAATACGGAGGCGCCAGCTCACTGCACGGCAGCGATGCCATAGGAGGGAGCATTCATTTGAATTCCACTCCGACATGGACAAATGGCACAAATATACAGGTGCGACAAGACTTCGGCAGCTTTGGCAATGTGTTCTCCGGAGCACGGATTGAAACCGGCAATGGCAGGTGGGAATCGAAAACTGCGGTTTTCAACAAAGTATTGAAAAACAATTTTCACTATACAATTCAGGATCGGATTGGCGATGAATATGAGGTGGAGCAGGAAAATGCCGCAGTTCACAACTATGCCGTGCTGCAACAATTCCCATCGAAAAAATCGCTCAAAATGGATCATTTCGCCATAAAAGGTTGGTATGGCAACAATTATCACCAGGTGCAGCCGCTCATGGTTGTGTCGCCGGATCAGCCGCAGGTTGGCGATGAAATCGTGGACAGAAACCTGCGACTTATCGCTTCCTACGATCACTATTTCTCCAAAGGCACACTTCAGACAGCGGCGGGTTATGTATGGGATTATCAGCTATTTAATGCGACAGATCAGATTGAAACCCGTCGCGTATTTGCGGATGTGCAGCAGGACTGGAGTTTCACCAAAAAAACGACCATCAGAGTCGGTGGAAATACATCGTATATAGCTCCTGAGGTTCATTCATATACTGTTGATGCGAAAGAATGGCGGGGAGATATGTTTGTTTCCGTAAACCATGAACTGATACGCAACTGGCAACTGAACCTGAATTTGCGAAAGACCTTCGTTCCATTCACCACGGCGCCTGTGGCACCATCGATTTCATCGAGTTACCAAATCAATGCCGGGAGCATTACCCTGATCACGCGTGCTCAGGCAGAAAGGAGCTACCGCATCCCAACATTCAACGATCGGTATTGGGGAGATTTGGGCCGGCTGGACCTGGAAGCAGAAAATGGCCATAGTTTTGAAATCGGACAAAATGCAAAGATTAACCTTGCGAATGGTTCCCTTGAGGCTGATGTTTCTGTCTATACAATGAATGTTGACAATTGGATTGCATGGAAGCCACGGGAAGCATCTGGCGTCCATTCAACCTAAAGGAGGTTCAGGCTTCTGGCATTGAATTTACTGGTAAATACAAAAGAGAATTAGCAGGTGGCTCTCTCGGCATCGGTGGCATGTATGCCTTCAATAATTCTACACTTCTCGAGGGAATTTCTGAGGACGACCCTTCTGTAGGATATCAATTGCCTTATACACCCAAACATAGAGCAGTGGTATTCGCCGATTTAATGATAAAAAGTTATCGTTTTTCCATGAACAATGCCTTCACCGGGATGCGCTACGGAATAGGATGTTTTCACCAATGAATTGGAACCCTTCAACCGGATGGATATCACCGCGGCAAAAAATATTTCCCTTGGAAAAAACACGCTTTCACTGGAGGCTCAGGTGCTTAACGTCCTGGATGCCGACTACCAGAATGTAGAGAGCTATGCTATGCCGGGACGGAATTATCTGATAAGTATTAACTTTTTTATTCACCATTAATCAAATTTAATTTATGAAAACAATCAACATTTTCACATTCATTACCGCCATGGCGGCGATCCTAATCTTTTCATCATGCGACAATAACGGCGGCGATGATATACCAAAAAAAACTGGCGTTGTTGTCGTGAACCAGGGAAATTTTGGCCAGGGCAATGGAACGCTTTCTTTCTATGATGAGGAACAAAAAACGATTACTAATAATATCCTGGCGAATGCCAATAACGGTGCGGCTCTTGGTTCCATAATAGAATCAATTCAGCAGCACGACGGCATGGGTCACCTTGTTTGCAACGCAGCCGACAAGATCGAATTTTTCGATATCAATAATTTTAAATTCCTTGCCAATCCCGTCACGAACATCAACACGCCTCGCTATATGGTCGTTAGCAGCGACAAGGCGTACATAACCTGTTATGGTACTTATGATGCAAACTTTATGCTGCCCGACTCTTACGTTGCGGTCATGAATATTACTAATAAAACCATCATCGATTCCCTTGAATGCGGCTCCGGGCCAGAGGGTATTGCGCTTTTCAATAATAAAATTTACGTGGCAAATTCGTATGAATCATCGGTATCTGTGATCGAAATCAGCTCTGGAAATTCATCAAAAATCCAGCTTGAGGCTGCGCCACAGCATTTTGCATTGGATGAGAATCTTCAGCTTTGGGTTACGGTTACCTCTTATTATGGCACCTATCCGGCGGATAAGGTTGGCCTACAGGCAATCAATACTTCTACAAACACAAAAGGCCAATTTATTGAAGTTCCAGGATTGTCGGATGATGGCCTGGTAGCCGTTAACGGATCTGGCGATACATTTTATCTTCTTACTGCTGAACCCTGGCCGGGAACGGCAACCAACGTATTGGAGTTCCATGCTGAGTCAAAATCACTCGCTGCGGATCCACTTGTTACCGGAGAAAACTTTTACGGAATCGGTTACAATACCAGTACGGATAGACTTTATGTAGCCGACGCTGCGGGTTTTGCCGGCAACGGAAAGATACTGGTTTATGATGCTGAAGGAACACTCATCGATGAACAGGTGGCTTCCGTGGGGCCGTTTCAGTTTATGTTCAAATAACTAATCGATGCACGCTGAAATTAAAAAATGTCCGCGCTGTGGTAAAAAGCTGGAATGCAACAATTACAATATCCTGAAGTGTGCCTGTGTTTTGGTTCCTTTAAATGCTGAGGCGCGGCAGATGATCGCGGAGAATTATGTCGATTGCCTTTGCATTGATTGTCTCAAAGAAATTGCGCAAAAAACCCAGAGCGGCCTTAAGGTAATCTGAAAGTTCATTCTCAAACAACCAATAAATCAGCGTCCTCTTCGAGGGCGCTTTTTTTTGGCCTCATTTTTGTTTTCATCCGGCTATCACAATAGTCCCACTCCCAGGCATAGTTTTCATTAACCTTATTCTAACAATTACAACTATGAAAACATTTGCAAAAACAATCATTATGGTGTGTGCTATTTCCACCGCAATCTTAGCCATCAACACGGCGTATGCTCAGAAAGGTCTCTATTTCGGAGGAGGCGTTGGACCGTCTTATTTGAATAAGAACATCACCCAGGTGGATTGGGGCGATATCGATCTTTCGGGTAATGATGTATCCTACAAACTCTACGCGGGTTATAAACTCCCGGCGTTTCTGGCACTGGAAGGCGGCTACCGCAGCCTTGGTAAAATCGCCGACGACATCGCTGAATACAACAGCGCCGGCTGGGACATCGGCGCAAAAGCCGACTTATCGCTTGGGCCATTCCAGATATTCGGCAAGGCAGGTGCGTTTTTTAATGACGTCAGCGTGGCTTTCAGGGACCCACTCCATCCGGATATCAATAAGAACAACACGAAATTCATGTTTGGATTTGGGGCTGGTATCAATATAGACCGGCTGGGAATACGGGCAGAATGGGAGTCGCTCGATATATCACAGGGAAGTAAATTATCGATGCTGACGGGCGGTATTACCTATCGGCTCGTCGGAGGAAATTAATTTCTGTCAGGTTTTGTCAAACTCAAGGCCTTGCTGCTCAAAGCCGCGGGGCTTTTTTTATGAAACCACCAGCTTTTTATATTTAATCGAAACCTTGTAATTTCACAACTTGTAATAAACACTGTTCAGAAGGAGGATCAAGTTTAAAGACAAGAACGAGAGAATCTGTCCTGCACTTTAAATTATTTGAAACCATGAACTACAATCCGCCCTTTTGGGTAAAATTAATTTCTGGCATTCTATTCATTTCTCTGCTGGCATTTCCGGCATTCATGCAGCAAACAGCAAACAGACCGGTTGAGCAGGTCGATGATGCTGCGGCAAAATCCTATGCGCTGGATCTTTTTGGCTTTTACCTCGACGATATCAGTAGTGACGTAGGAATAGATTTTATCCATGAATCCCCGCAACTTGATCCTCAACTCGACCACATTTTGCCGACCATTGCTTCGATGGGAGCGGCTGTTTCGGTAGTTGATTTTAATAATGACGGCTGGAATGATTTTTATCTCACAACCAGCAAGTACGGCAGGCCAAACGCATTGTATAAAAACCTGGGCGACGGAACATTCGAAGAAGTCGCTGAATCACTGGGTGTGGGAAATGTGAATATCGAAGGCACTGGAGTATCAATGGGTTCAGTTTGGGCAGATTTTAATAATGATGGATTTGAGGATTTGTTTCTTTATAAATGGGGAAAGCCGATGCTGTTTCAAAACAATGGAGGAATCTCATTTACTGACGTGAGTGAAAAGGCCAACCTGCCCCTCTGGGTCAACTCCAATTCAGCTATATGGTTAGATTATGACAATGACGGATTACGTTGATCTTCTCCTGAGCAGTTACTACAGAGAAACGATCGACCTATGGCACCTGGAAACCACACAAATAATGCCGGAAAGTTTCGAATATGCCAACAATGGCGGCAGGAATTTCCTTTTCAGGAATAATGGCGATGGCACATTCACGGATGTAGCGCAGCGCCTTGGCATGACGAGTACCCGGTGGACTCTTGCACTCGGCGCAAACGATTTCAATAACGACGGATACCAGGATATTTATGTGGCCAACGACTACACCGTGGATGAACTTTTTATAAATATTGGGGGGAAGGAATTCCGGGAAATCGGGAAGGAGGCTACGATTGGCTATGCTCCCAAAAGTGGTATGAATGTCTCGATTGCCGACATCAGCAACGACGGTCGCTTTTGTGTGTATGTTTCCAACATTACCGAGATGGGTATCTTGCTGCAGGGCAGATAATTTGTGGGAACCAAAAATGGAAAAAGGAAAAATGGATTTCGTGAACCGGGCTGGCGCTCTGGGTGTCGAACTCGGTGGCTGGAGCTGGGGATCGCAGTTTGGCGATCTGAACAACGATGGTTTTCAGGATCTGTACCTGGCCAATGGGTATATTTCAGCGACTAAAAACAATTCGTATTGGTACGATTATTCAAAAGTTACCGGAGGCAATAAGGCCATCATCTCTGATGCGTTGAACTGGCCGGCGATGGAAGGCCGGAGTCAGTCGGGTTTTCAGCAAAATAAAGTTTGGATAAACAGCGAAGCTGGAGTTTTTGCAGATGTTACGGATTATATTTCCAACATGCCACCATACGACAGTCGTGCAGTCGCCATGGTTGATTTATGGAATCGAGGTGTACTCGATGTGATTGTGGCCAATCAGAATAAACAGGTTTCCATTCTTCGAAATGAACAGTCCCCAGGAAACAACTGGATTACTTTCAAACTGGAAGGTTCTGAAAGTAACCGCAGTGCCATTGGAGCGAAGGTCACACTGGTTTGGAGTGGATTTTCACAGGCGCAGGTTGTGAGCGGGGGCATGGGTTTTTGTTCACAGAATCAGCGGGCATTGCATTTTGGCATCGGTAAGGCAGCGCTCATAGAAAAGGTCATCATTCATTGGCCGTCGGGCCGGGAAGATGTTTTGACAGCACCAGAAATTAGTAAGTTACATATTATTAAAGAAGGGAATGAAAACAGTTGATACAGTGGTTGCCATGGAAACCACATCCATGCAAAAAGCAGGGGCCCTTTTCCAGAAATACATGGGGCCCATATTTATTTCACTCATCCTGCTGGTGGGGCATTTGTCATTCGGCATACTTGAGGGTTATGAAAATCTGTTGATTACCGTAGTGACTTGCATGATCATTGAAATGGTATTCGGAAGGCTATATACAGGTACATGGAAAAATGTAGCAAGCGCATACATTTCCGGAATTAGCGTGAGCATCCTCGTGCGGTCAACGGTAGTGTGGCCTTATATCGTTACTGCCGCTATTTCTATTCTATCCAAATATGTAATCCGCTACAAAGGCAGGCACATCTGGAACCCGTCGAACCTGGGTATTTCATGGATGTTGCTTATTGCACCAACTTTTGTTGCAGGCTCTAAGTGTGCAATGGGGCAATAATCTGCTGCCGATGGTAGTCATTTGGATGTTGGGCATGGTTATCGTTTACCGCGCAAAGCGCTTGCACATTACCCTTACTTACATCGCAAGTTTTCTGGCATTTGCCTATATCAGGAGTTTTATCACCAATGATCCGTTTCTGGCAGAAGTGGCGCCACTCACCGGCCCAATGTATCAGTTGTTTATTTTCTTCATGATCACAGATCCTCCAACTAATGTCAGAAGTAAAAAGGGCCAAATATTGGTGGTATTTCTCGTCGCGGCAGTTGAATTTATACTGCGATTAAATCAGTTCATTTATGCCCCATTCTACGCATTGACAATAGTAGGGCCGCTGGCAAAAATTATCGATTTGTACCTTGCCTCCAAGGAACAATCAAAAGCAGCCTTGGAAAAATAGGTGAAAAATCCATAATACCGAGTTACTTATTGGAGTTGAGATGTACTAATTAAAGAATTTATATGACTAATAGTAGTTTTGGCACCGAGACTCACACTGATCCTCACTTTTTTGCTTATCACCTTTGCAGCAACTGCAACGGAATCTGCCCGTGAGTTTTTTAAGTTCGCAAAATTCAGCTTTGAAGAAGGCGAATATCAAAAGGCCATGAGTTACGTCAACCAAGCTATCGCCATCGAGTCAACCTATTCAAGTGCATACTTTTTGCGGGCTGAAATCTGCCTGAAACTTGGAAATTATAAGTTAGCGAAAGAAGATGCTTCACGGATTATCGATACTGAGGCCACCACATCAGCGCTGACTTCCAATTCATATTTGTTGCGCGGAGTGGCCTATTTTTATCTGAATCAATACAAGGCTTCGTTGTCTGATTTAATTGCATGCGTGAATGTAGAACCCGATAATGCAAGGGCATACTATTTTACGGGATTGATTCATATGAATAATTCTGCGCTTTTTCCAGCGTTGGAGAATTTCGATAATGCCATAAAACACGACCAGCAGCAGGCTGAGTATTATTACTATCGGGCAGAGGTAAAGGCAGATCTCTTCAAGCCTATCCCCGGAACACCCACCTATGATGAAATCATGGCTGATATCCAATCAGCGCAGGATCTGGACGCCGCAGACTACCGATCATATGAACTGAAATGCAAAATGCTGAGATTAAATGCGGAGCAACAGAGGGAGGTTTATCTGGCCGAACTGGACAAAACAATCGTATTATTTCCCGCCCAGGCTGAGTTCTATGGTCAGCGCGGCATGGCTCAGGTACTTGACTATAAATTTGTCGCAGCATTAGATGATTTCTCCATGGCCATGAAACTCAGCGGGCCTGATGAATCGCTTCTGCGCAACAGGGCTTTATGTTATCATAACTTGGGGCAATACCACTATGCCCTGAAGGATTACAATGAATCGATAGAACTGATGATAAAGGTTTTTCAGGAAACTGATGATAAAACAGCCAAAAACAGACTCGCCGAAACGCTCGTGATGCGTGGTCGTACCTTTGAAGCTGCCGGCCAACCCGACAATGCATGTGATGACTTTTATAATGCTGCCAAACTCGGCTCCAAGAACGGTCTGAACAACTACCGGCGAAACTGCAACGTCTATCAGTAATAGATTTTTAGATGTAAATGATGAAGTGACAGCAATGCAGGCAATTTGATTTTGCTGATTTAGCAGTAAATTAAGACCTTCATATTCCAACTAACCTGTCATGCCATGATAGCTACTTTTGTTCACGTTTGGGTAAAACCGGAATACGTTGACGATTTTATAAAAGCATCGGTTTTAAATCATAAAAATTCCATCCAGGAAAACGGCAACTTGCGTTTCGATCTGCTGCAAGATGCAAATGACCCAACGAAGTTTGTCTTATATGAAGCGTATAACTCTGAAGCCGATGCTGCTGCCCATAAAGAAACCGGGCATTACAAACGCTGGCGCGATACTGTCGCTGGATGGATGGCACAGCCACGTCGTGGTGATAAACATTTCATACTGGCTCCAGAATCAACCCGGCTATGAAAGCATTTGAACTGCATCAATACCTGTCACTTACTTCGGCACGGGTACTTTAAAGCAGGTTCCTGAAAAAATCAGGTCCTATTGGAAAAAGGCACTTTTTATTACCGGCAGGCAATCATTTATATCAACAAACCATTGGGTCGTGCTTCAGCAAAAGTGCGAGGAATGCGGAATATCCATTGGCCATGCTGTAGCAGATGTTGAACCTACACCAACGCTAATCGATGACATCACCCAAAAATTTATTGAATGGAAACCTGACGTTGTGGTTGCTATCGGTGGTGGGAGTGTGGTTGATGCAGGGAAAGCTGTATCCGCGATGCTTTGTCTTGGAGGCACTATTGTTGAATACCTGGAGGGAATCGGTTCTAAAGTGCCTTCCGGGCAGAAGGTACCCTTTATCGCCGTTCCTACCACCTCGGGTACAGGCGCAGAGGCGACGAAAAATGCGGTTATTAGCCAGATTGGGACTGCTGGTTTCAAACGTTCCATCAGGCACAATAACTATGTTCCGGATGTAGCTGTCATTGATCCGGAACTCACCCTGAGCTGTCCTCGTGATGTGACAGCCCAAAGTGGAATGGATGCGTTCACACAATTGCTTGAATCCTATCTATCAACCAATGCCAGTCCATACACGGATGCCCTGGCTGTTGATGGAATACGGCATGTGCGTAACGGATTACAGATTGCCTGTTTAGACGGAGCCAACCTGAAAGCGCGAAGTGATATGGCTTATGCTGCTTACCTTTCAGGCATTACCCTTGCCAATGCCGGATTGGGGACTGTGCATGGATTTGCGTCATCCATCGGTGGATATTTTAATATTCCACACGGACAAATTTGCGCATGTATGATGTCGCCGGTGAACCGGATAACGGTGAGAAAGCTGCGAAATACTGATGCCGGACATTGGGCGCTGTATAAATATGCCCGTATCGGGAAATTGTTCAGTCAGGATAAAAATCGCTCAGACGAATTTTACACCGATCTGCTGCTGGAGTTAATCGATCGTTATACCGGGGAATTTGGAATTAAGAGACTCTGCCAATACGGAGTACAGAAAGATGATTTCGACAGAATCGTAGGGCAAACAGGCAATAAATTTAATCCTGTCGGGTTGAATCCGGATGAATTGAAGGAAGCATTAGAATTGGCCTTTTAACCAATAGAAAATATTTGTTCAAATTACTACCACATAGATGAAACGTACCTGCCTTGAATGTGCCGAACCTTTCGAAGGACGCAGTGATAAAAAGTTTTGTTCCGACCAGTGCCGTACAACCTATTATAATCGCGAGAATTCGGATTCAACGAATTACATGCGCAATGTGAATCGGATATTGCGAAAGAACCGCAAGATTCTCTCGGATTGAATCCGACTGGAAAAACTACCATCCAAAAAATCAAATTGCAGGATCAGGGCTTCAATTTCAATTTCTTTACCAACGTGTACCGCACCAAGACAGAGAAGACATATTATTTCTGCTACGAGCAGGGTTACGTGGTTCACAGTGATAATACTGTGACAATCGTGGTGCGTGAGGATTATGTGGTTTAGTAAGCTGCTGGATTTTTATTGAATTTATTTCATGAATTTCCACCCCTCATTAGACCGAAGTACTTCATCGCAACAGGCAGGATTCTGAATGGATATTCTGAAATAAAAGTGGCTCCAACCCGGTAATTGAGTAGGAGCCACCATTAAAACCAAAAATTGCTATTACGATTTATTCTCCCGCTTACTCTTTTTGTCTTCGCCAATGTCACCTTCTTTCTGGGGTTCTACGCCCTTCAGATAACTTGGCAGGCTGAGGCCGGCCATATTAAAAAGGTCGTTTAGCGGAGGCACGGTTTTCATCATGCCGGCGACAAAGTTAGCCGTGGAATTATTACCATTTTCAGCAGCGCCTGAATCCCAGACGGTGATCTTATCAATCTTGATATTCTTAACTGCCTCCACCTGGGTTTTTACTAACTCAGGAAGTTTTTCAATCAGCAGTAATTGGAAGGCCTTCGTTGGATCACCGCCAGCAGCCGCGACGACTTGTTTATAGCCATCGGCCTGTTTGGTAAGGATTTCAAACAAACCCTTGGCTTCTGCTTCCATCTTGGCGAAGATGGCATCTGCTTCACCCTTGGCCTGCACCCTGATTCTCTCTGCTTCCGCCTGGGCATCGATAATCGCTTTTTGTTTGGCAATTTCCGCAGGTATCACAATGTTGGCATTTTGTGTGGAGCGCTCGCGGTCAGCGCGGGCTGTTTCTGCTTTTTGTTCGGCGAGATAAGACTCTTCAAGGGCTTTTGCTTCCTGAACTTTCTCTGATGCCATAGCGATGCGCAATGCTTCAGCTTCCTTCTCCCGGCGGTTGGATTCGGATTGTGCAATGGCGATTTTGGCTTCGTTTTCACCCTTGATCGCGACAGCGTTAGCCTCAGATGTTTTCACCCGCGTATCACGGTCTGCTTCTGCTTTACCGATGGCTTCGTCTTTCTTTGCTGATGCAATACTGACTTCCCTGTCCTTTTCTGTCACGGCAATTTTTACATCGCGGTCACGATGGGTCTCGGCAATCTGCGTATCTTTTTCCCGGTCTGCGAGAGCCTTACCGGTCTCACCAATTTTCTCCTGCTCTGCCACACTGATTTTGGCTTCGTTAATGGCTTTCGCAGCAGCTTCTTTACCCAGCGCCTCGATATATCCGGACTCGTCCTTGATGTCCGTAACGTTGACGTTGATGAGTTTTAAACCTATTTTCTTCAGCTCACTGTCCACGTTTTTGGAAATGTTGTCGAGGAATTTGTCTCTGTCTGAGTTTATTTCCTCGATGGTCATGGTGGCGATGACAAGTCGCAACTGACCAAATAATATGTCTTTTGCCAGTTCCTGGATTTGTTCCGATGTCAACCCAAGCAATCTTTCGGCTGCCGCATTCATACTGTCTGACTCTGTGGAAATGGCAATGGTGAAACGGCACGGCACATCGACCCGAATGTTTTGGCGGCTCAAGGCATTGGTGAGGTTTGCTTCAATGGACAATGGCTTTAAATCCAGAAAGGCATAATCCTGAATCACCGGCCAGATAAATGCTCCACCGCCATGCACACATTTTGCTGAGGTGCCGCCCGTCCTTCCGTAAATAACAAGGATTTTATCTGACGGGCAGCGCTTGTAGCGGGACACCAAAACCGAAATGGTAACAAACAGCACGATGGCTGCTACGACAATGATAAAAATTGGTGACATTTCCATAGGATTAGATTTTTTCTACGATGGGGATTGTTTTGTTTTCGATCTTTACGATTTTAACTAAGGTGCCCGATGGGATTTTCTCCGTTTCGGTCATGGCCGGTAATTCATGAAATGCACCATTGACACTCACTAAGATTTTGCCCTGGCCCGACTTTTTTTCAGGAATGGTGAGGTAAACTTCTGCAGTTTTATTAAGCACCTGTTCAATTTTGAATGAATTATCTTCTGCAAGTTTTTGCAGTTGCTGAATCACCACAAAAAAAAGAAATATAAAAGACGCCCCAATTGCAAAGGACACGGTGATGAGCAGGACTTTATTTTCGATGGTCGAATAAAACGAAATGCCGCCCCAGCTAAACCCCAGCAAGAAATTTATAAGGTTTCTCAATGAAAAAAGCTGAAACGTTGAATCACTGGCCTCAAGGTTGCTGTCGAAATCGGCATCCAATCCATCCGTTGCGTCGGCGCCAATAAAGGTGAGGATCGTTTGAATAAAAAATATAATGCTCGCCGGGATGGCGATGAACCAAAACACTTTTAAGAGCGGTTCCAAACTTTGAAATACTTCCATGGCAGGTATATGAATAGTTTTAAAAAATTTAACAGTACGTACTTAACAATGCCGACATTTTTCTCTCCACGACAATCATCCATGAAGATTTCACAATAATATGGATATTTCAACCAAGTACTACAACTACTTCCACATCTTTCTTTGACGAAACGGGGATTGTATTTCCTGATACTTTTTCGCCATCAACTATCAATTCCGCGACTCCTTTGCTGAGGTGGTTGGGATTTTTGACCTCGATGTTGTATCTGGTACCCCTGAACCGCCGGCTTACCTTAAACCCATCCATCGCAACTGGAATACAAGGGTTGATGGTGAGTCCATCGTAGTCGGTGCGTATGCCTAAAATGAACTGGGCAATTGCGTAATAATTCCATGCGGCAGTGCCGGTAAGCCAGGAGTTTTTCGCTTCTCCCGGCCTGAACGCATCCTTTCCAGCGATCATTTGCGAATACACATACGGCTCGGTGCGGTGCAAATCACTGATTTCTTCGAGGTAGGCGGGCGCTATCCGGGTGTAGTAGTCAAATGCCCTGTCGCCATTGCCGACCATTGTTTCGGCGATCATGATCCATGGATTATTATGGCAAAATACACCGGCGTTTTCCTTGTATCCTTCCGGGTAACTGGAAATTTCTCCAAGTTCGACATGATACTTTGAAAATGGCGGGTTGTTTAAAACGATCCCATACTTATATGCCAGCCGCTCGCTGACGGCTTGTAAAGCTTTTTCAGGGAAGCCTTCTTTCCGTCCGATGCCAGCCATGGCACAGAAGCCCTGCGGTTCAATAAAAATTTGGCTTTCGGCGTTTTCCTTGCTGCCTATTTTGCTACCGAAAAAGTCGTATGCGCGAAGATACCACTCACCATCCCAGCCATGGGTTTTTACCACATTTTCCATCAGGTGTATCTCCTCAAGGGCTTTTTCTGCTTCCTCCCCCAGACCTTTCTTCCGACACAGGGTCACAAATTCATTTCCATAGAGCACAAACATTCCGGCGATAAATACCGATTCTGCTTTTCCGCCAGACTTGTTTTCAGTCGTTTGAAAGGACTCATCAGGGTTGGTGGAAAAACAGTTGAGATTGAGGCAGTCGTTCCAGTCGGCCCGGCCAATAAGCGGCAGTCCATGTGGTCCTTTGTTGTTGACAACATGGTAAAATGATCGTTTCAGATGCTCGAATAGCGAAGCCTTGTTAGTCTCATCATTGTCGAATGGCACTGATATGTCGAGGATAGTCCAGTCGCCGGTTTCCCTGATATATTCTGAAACTGACAAAATGAGCCAGAGCGGGTCATCATTGAAGTTTCCACCGATTTCGTTGTTGCCTCGCTTGGTCAATGGTTGATACTGGTGATAGGCGCCGCCATCTTCAAATTGCGTGGATGCTATGTCGATTATGCGTTCTTTGGCGCGGTCAGGCGCCATGTGAACGAAACCAATCAGGTCCTGATTAGAGTCGCGGAATCCCATGCCCCTGCCAATACCTGACTCGAAGAAGGATGCGCTTCGCGAAAAGTTATAGGTGATCATGCACTGGTATGGGTTCCAGATATTGACCATTCGGTTCAGTCGCTCGTCGTTGCTATGTAATTGATATACTCCAAGCAGATCCGACCAGTAATTCCTCAATGCATCCAGCGCGGCATTCACAGCGTCGACGCTGGCAAATTGCCGGATCATTTCATTCGATCGCGATTTATTGATGACCTTGGGTGCGACGAACTTCTCCTTTTCCGGATTTTCAGCATAGCCGAGGATAAACACGAGTTCCTTGAAAGAGCCGGGCATCAGTTCTATTTCCAGGCAATGCGATGCAATCGGTGACCACCCGTGTGCTTCTGAGTTTTTTGGCTGACCGCTGAATACCACATCCGGCCTGTCGAAGCCGTTGTACATACCAAGAAATGACTCCCTGTCGGTATCGAAACCGCTCAGTGGGGCATTTACTGAATAAAATGCAAAGTGGTTTCTGCGCTCGCGATATTCCGTTTTATGATACAACACACTGCCGTCGATTTCTACCTCACCGGTCGAGTAGTTGCGCTGAAAATTCGTCATATCTTCAAGCGCATTCCAAAGATTCCATTCTGTAAACGAGAATAGCTTGAATTTTTTCAGTTTTTGTCCCTTATTGGTTAAACGGACTTTCTGGATTTCTCCGGTAAAACCAAGCGGAACGAAGTAGGTTATTTCAGCCTCCAGACTGTTTTTTTCACTTTTAATAATCGTATAACCTAATCCGTGCCTGCATGAGTAACTGTCCAATGTGGTTTTCACCGGTTTCCATCCGGGGCTCCATACCTGATCATCATCTTTGATGTAAAAGTACTTTCCGCCATCATCTATAGGCACATTGTTATATCGATACCTGGTGATACGGCGAAGTTTGGCATCCTTATAAAAGGAGTATCCTCCGGCTGTATTCGAAATCAGGGAGAAAAAGTCATGGTTCCCCAGGTAGTTAATCCATGGGTAAGGCGTTTGAGGCGAGGTGATTACATACTCACGCCTGGCATCGTCAAAATATCCAAATTTCATACTTATTGATTGCTGGTTGCTGGTTTATCTTTTGGTAATCTATCGAACCACGACACTTTCAGGATGTACGTGGTGATAGCGGTGATGGCAAGGGTGATCAATATGGGAACCGTGTCCATGAGCACAATATATATTGGCAATGCTACAAGTCCGGTTTGCCATATCATACCAGATAAAAACATTGAACATATCCCGGCCAAAATTTTTGTTTGGAACAAAGGTTGGATCCTCTGCCATTACTTTGTCGCGGATCGGGCCCCAGAATCCCCAAGGGCGCACATTTTTGTAAAATGCTTTAAGAATATCTTCATCCACAGGAGGAGCAGTGTACACACCAATAAGACAGGCAATAACCGACACTAGTAACATCAACGGGAATGTATAGGTATCAAGAATTCCCCCGGAAAATATAAAGCGGAATGTGAGTGCAGGTATAAGCCCACCGACCATTCCTAAGAAAAATCCGTTGCCATTGAACCGCCACCAATACCACTTGAGCATATTCGCAGCCACATAACTACCATATAATCCGCCCACGATCCACTGCAATACATCATTGACATCTTTGGCAAAAAAGCCAAACACTATACTGAAAACGACCAGGATCAATCCAGCCACGTAGTTGATGTTTTTAATTTTATTGTTATCTGCCTGAGGATTCATGTATTTCAGGTAAATGTCATTGACGACATAGGCCTGTGCGGCATTGAGTGTGCCGGCAAATGTGGACATGAAAGCTGCTAATAATCCAGCCAACAACAAGCCGAGAAATCCCACTGGCACGAACTCGTTTATCGCCGAAGGCAGAATCTGTTCAAAATCCAGCCTGTCGCCTACCATCAGATTCAGTTTATCATAATATAACAGACCTAAAACACCAAAACCGGCGATCATGAGGTATCGGATCGGCATTAGAATTACCGACACGGAGCCACTCATCAAAGCTGCTTCCCGCTCTGATTTTGTGGAGAGAATTTTCTGCATGTCATAGGTAGGAGCGGGGCCGGCCAAACTCACCAGAACTCCTTTAAAGATCATCATCATGAAGAGTATGGAGAAGAGCGAAAAGCCATCCTCCTTAATTTTCACATTTACTTCGTTGATAATGTTGCTCCAATCCAGATCAATGTTCCAGCCAAAAAATGGTGAAGTCCAGCCATCAGGAACGACAAGTTGGTTTTCACTCAGGGCTGTCATGGCAATAAATGCAATGACAATGGAAGAAATAGCCATGATGGTGTATTGGATGACGTCTGCCCAAACGATGCTCATCATGCCGCCTAGGAGGGAATAGAAAACGGCAAAACAGGTAAATATAATTCCATAGAAATGCGGTACGTATTCTGCCGGAATATCAAAAGGAATGAACTGACTGGTAAACTCCCACGGAATGAAAATCATCACAAATTTTCCCAGTCCGATAAAGCCGTATGTAAGATAGCCCAGCCCCATGATGATGGCGAAAATCACCACGATGATGTGTGAAAGTTTGGCGCTTTTTTTATAACCAAATCGGGTTCCGATCCATTCAGCTCCGGTGGTAACATTGGATCTACGGAGCCATTGCGACAGGAAGACCATGAGAAAAAGTTGGTTAAAAACGGGCCACAGCCATGGCAGCCAGATGCTCTTTACGCCATAAACAAATAGAATCGTCACAAGCCACACTGTTCCGGAGATGTCGAACATGCCGGAGGCATTGGACAATCCGAGCATATACCAGGGCATCTGGTTGCCACCGAGCAAATATGACTTTTTGTTCTTTTGAGCTTTCTTCTTTAGCAAGAGGCCAATCACCACGATGGCCACGAGGTATAGCACGATAATGAGGATATCGATGGTCGCAAGTTTCATGATACCAGGTGTTTAGTTGATAAAAGTGTTCATGAGGAAAAATTAAGAATTTCAGATTTGCACGCTTCGTAGATATTGCGGTCGAAGGAAAAGTACGTTGCTGGTTTGTGCGATACACCCACTTGTTTTTCTTCCAGCTTTATAATGTAGTTCATCTTATTGATCTTTTTCCGGAAGTTCCTCTTGTCATATTCGGTATTAAAGACCACTTCATACAGACGCTGCAGTTGACTCAACGTAAACTTTTCAGGGAGCAGTTCAAAGCTGATAGGTTCATGTTTCAGTTTATTACGCAACGCCAGGAGGGCGTTTTCCAGAATTTTTGCATGGTCAAATGCCAGCTCCTGATTTTTCACATCCTGGACAGGAACCCATAATACTACCCGGTCCTTCTTTGTAATCGTAATGTTTATAGAATTAATAAGTGAATAATAGCATACAGAAACTACGCGCTCGGAGGGATTCTTATTGATGGATTTTAGCCATAATTGGTCCATCGGTTTCGATAAACGATCCGGATCGCCTGTAGTATAAAACTGTTCCAGAAAAATATCATGAAGTCCGGTGAGATCAAAAAGCACGCGACGTGCCGCGGCATCAAGTTGTTCGTCCATGTAGACATGGTTTCCGGCGAGCGTAAGGTCATTGATGAGTTTTTCCCCCGAAATCGGATCTGTCAGTTCCCGTTGAACAAGGATAACATTGAGATCTCTGAAAGTCAAATCCAAAAATGACGCAATCGACTGAAATATTGGGGTGGACTTGTTTTTCCATAAAATTGGGTCAAAAAAAATCCTTGCTGTGCAAGGGTGGAAAGGTACAGTTTTATCAGAAAAAATAATAGCATTACCTCAAAAAAGTGTATCAATTACACTATGAATACATAAATGGCTGAAAAGGGGAGTTTTATTCGGGTTTAATCTCAATCATCAGATGCCGCTTAGGAACAATGTCACCGGTTTTAACATGGATTTTTGTGATAGTCCCGTCAAATGGCATCACAATCCTGTTGGCCATTTTCATAGCTTCTAGGATCATGAGCGTTTCCCCCGCTTTTACCTTTTGCCGTTCATTCACAAATACTTCAAGGATTGTTCCCGGGATGATGGACAGAATATGGTTTTTATTGGGGGGAGACCATTTCTTACGGTTCTTATACTTCGTGGTCAGGGTAGTTTTGTACTCCGCAATAAATACCCTGAAAGTTGTAATTTCTGATGACGCCATTTGTTGGGATTAAAACGGTTCGTTTCCGTGTTTTTTATCTGGACGATGTACGGTCTTGTCCTTAGATACTTCAAGCGCATGGAGGATGCGATTGCGTGTATCTGCCGGCTCGATCACTTCATCGACATAACCTCTCGCTGCTGCTACATATGGATTGGCGAATTTCTCCTTGTACTCCTTGATTTTCGCCAGTCGCATTGCTTCCGGATCTAATGCCGATTCGATTTCTTTTTTGAATACGATACTGGCGGCTCCTTCTGGACCCATAACGGCGATTTCGGCTGTTGGCCAGGCGAATACAAAGTCGGCACGCATATGCCGTGAGTTCATGGCGATATATCCACCGCCATAGGCTTTTCTTATGATTACGGTAATCTTTGGTACGGTAGCTTCGCAATAGGCGTAAAGTACTTTGGCCCCATGACGAATGACACCCATGTGCTCCTGGTCGATTCCCGGCAAATATCCGGGCATATCTTCCAGGGTGATGATTGGGATATTGAAGCAATCACAGAAGCGGATGAATCGCGCGGCTTTATCGGAACTGTCGCAATCCAAAACACCGGCAAGAACCATTGGCTGATTGGCTACAAAGCCAACCGTTTCGCCATTCATACGCCCAAATCCAACAATAATGTTGGCAGCGAACATTGCCATGACCTCCAGAAATTCCGAATCATCTGCCACCGCCGCGATCAGATCGCGCATATCGTAGGGTTGCCTCGGATCGCCAGGGACGATAGCCTCGAGTTTTGTTCGTGAGCGTGGAGCTTTGGGCTCAATTTTTATGGATTTTGATTGATTATTTTTTGGTAAATATCCAATTAATGCCTTTATCTGGTCAAAACATTCTTCCTCACTGTTGGCAAAAAAATGTGCATTGCCTGATATTTCGCAATGGACTTTGGCGCCTCCAATTTCTTCCATGGTGTAGTCTTCACCGAGTACGGTTTTTATAACGCTGGGGCCCGTGATGAACATCTTAGAGATATTATCAACCACAAAAACAAAGTCCGTAAGCGCTGGTGAATAGACAGCTCCACCGGCACACGGCCCCAGAATTACGGAGATTTGCGGAATAACACCAGAAGAAATGGTATTGCGATAGAAAATTTCACCGTAACCAGCCAGGGAGTTTACGCCTTCCTGAATCCTTGCTCCTCCCGAGTCATTGATTCCAATGAGTGGCACCCGCATTTGTAGTGCATGATCCATGATTTTGCAGATCTTTCGGGAGTGCATTAATCCCAGCGACCCTCCAGCCACAGTGAAGTCCTGGGCATATATACAAACCGGTGCACCCTTAATGGTGCCTGTACCTATTATTACTCCATCACCGGCGAGGGATTTCTTATCCATGTCAAAGTCACGGGCCACGTGCTCGACAAACATATCGTACTCGTGGAAAGTATCCTTGTCGAGTATGGAAGTGATCCGCTGGCGGGCGAACAGTTTCCCCATTTCCTGTTGCTTTCTGATCGCCTGCTCACCACCGCCCGTTTGAGCTATTTCCTTCCGCTTGCGAAGGTCCAGGATAAATTGTTTTAATGACATAATTCTATGTTGCTGTAAGATTCGCTACTACTCCAATTCAAAAACTGAGTGTACAATTGGAACAACGATATTAGGTATTTAAATACAAAGTTAATACTAACCTATGCAGTTTATATGACCAAGATCATGGTAAAGTTGATGGATTGTAAAAGCGCAAAAAGAATAAGTTCCTTGGCTGAAACACGCACTGTTAAGGATGAAGACGATAAATCTCCCGAAATCACAGGATGGTGAAGATTCATAACCGCAGCAGAGTAGAGTGACTTCACAGATGTCTGGGTAAATGATCAGGCATGCGCTGCACTCGGAATGTTTTTATAAACCTAATGCTTAAAGGCGTATTTGTCCCTGATATAAAAATTGTAGAACCCGCCCTTTGAATTGGCATTTTTCAAATCCTGCCATACGATCATTGGAACCGAGGAATGGATTATATCCTTTTTTTGGCTATGAATAACGAGGTATCCACTCTGGCCATCGCAAGAATAAAAGCTCGCGCTGATCAGCCAGGATTCCGATGGGTTTTTAAACGATTCTGAAAAATGAAAATCAGCTTTTTCAAGTGCATCTATTGCTTCTTTTTCGGATTTCCATGAGGCAG
The DNA here is from genome assembly GCA_034523095.1 of Cyclobacteriaceae bacterium. Lineage (GTDB taxonomy): Bacteria > Bacteroidota > Bacteroidia > Cytophagales > Cyclobacteriaceae > JAAUQL01. The sequence goes on from JAXHKU010000001.1 coordinate 313,454, forward strand.
AAGATGCGGCGCAATTATCCGAACCGGCAAGAAGACTAATATTGACTATGACGAGCAGGAAAAATATTAAAACAGCTTTCATGTTAAATATTTTATATTATATATTGATTAATTAATATTTGCTGGTATTGGTAACCGTCGGATTGGTAAAGGCAAGCAATTTGGAGAGGACTATCAGCTTAGGTGGATTGGTACGCAACTTATCAGCACCCGAAACTGTTTAACACTTACGGTAAACCCATTTTTATGACTACATTTCAGATTATACTTCTTATACTTTTTTCAGTTTACTACGCTTTGGTAGGTGTATTCTTCTTTAGGGTGCTACTTGAAAATAAAAATCCGCTAAAAACCCAGTCCTATCTGCTGTTGATGGTGCTGCTTCCGGTGATTGGATTGCTCATATATTTATTTTTTGGAGTCAACTTCAGAAGGGAAAAGCTATTCTCCAGGAAGGGATTTCGCGATCAAAAAATGATTAAGCAATGGATCGAGGAATATGAAAACCTGCTGAGTCAAAGCACGGACAATGTTCGGGGGTTTTTGCAGGAGAAGGCAAAGATACCTTTTCTTATCTGGAGAAATAACTATTCAGTTTTATCGGAAAACAATAGTATAACCATACTGAATAACGGTGAGAATAAATTTCCAAAACTGATCAGTAAGCTCGAAGCAGCGAGTCATCACATCCACCTTGAGTATTACAAGTTTGAAGAGGATCAAATAGGGAGATCGATCTTAGAACTTTTAAAGAAAAAAGCTTCGGAAGGTATAAAAGTGCGCATGATTGTAGATGCGCTGGGGAGCAATCATATTTCTGATTCTACCATGAAAATGTTAAAAACTTCAGGGGTTGATATCCACGAGTACAATCCCGTTCTTTTCAGTTCTCTTGCCAACAGGGTAAATTATCGCGATCATAGAAAGATAGTAATCATCGATGGTAAAATCAGTTTTGTTGGAGGTATGAACGTAGCCGATAAATATATAAACCATGGAAAATCCAAGCATTTCTGGCGCGATACACACTGCATGATCGAAGGAGAGGCGACCTATTCTCTGCAAATTCTTTTCCTGCTCAATTGGTATTTTGTTACAAAGCAATTAATAAAACCGTCGCTTGAATTGTTTCCGGAAATTCAAAATAAAGGCAACACGATGACTGCCATTGTCAGCAGTGATCCGGATTCGGATTTTCCAAACCTGATGGAAACCTATTTTAGTATGATCACATCGGCGCGTGAAGAAATCCTGATCAGTACGCCTTATTTCATACCAAACGAAAGTATCCTCACAGCATTGAAAACCAGTGCCAAGGGCGGTGTAAAGGTGATTCTGATCCTGCCCAAAGTATCAGATTCTGTATTGGTTCATAGTGCCAGCATTACATTCCTGGGCGAATTGATGCGCAACGACATTGAAGTGTATATGTATAAAAAAGGAATGATCCATTCCAAGGTCATGATCATAGACGGAGAACTTTCCTCCATCGGTACAGCGAATATGGACTATCGAAGTTTTGATAATAATGCGGAAGTCAACGCACTTTTTTTCGATGAATCACTAGCACAAGAACTCAAAAGTTATTTTGAAAAAGACCTGGCAGACTCAGTAAAACTACACTATCGCAATTGGAGAAAAAGACCTTTAAAAATTCGATTAATGGGATCAATCGGCCGACTGATCGCACCGGTACTATAAGAACAAAAATAATTTATTTTCGGATAGCGCTGAAAGTTTGGCTATTTTGCAGCTACAAATCAATATGATAATTTATGAAGATCAAAAAGCACATGGTACCGTCAGTAACCTACACGCTGACAGTTGACGGAAAAATAGTTGATAAAGCTGGAAAAGACCACCCGCTCACATTTATACAAGGTATAGGGATGATGGTGCCGGGGTTTGAAAAAAATCTCGAAGGACTTGCCAGCCGGCCAAACTTATGAATTTACATTGAAACCAGATGAAGCATATGGTGAAATTGAAAAGGAGGCCCTTGTAAAACTACCACTATCCGCATTCACGGTTGATGGTGTTGTGAAATCAGAATTTCTGGAGGTAGGTAAAACAGTGCCGATGCAGGATCAGCATGGACATCCAATGAATGGTATCGTAGTTGAAGTTGATAAAGAAAGTGTAACCATGGATTTTAATCATGCACTTGCAGGTAAGCACTTGCATTTTATTGGCGAAATTCTGGATGTCCGTCAGGCAACTGCCGACGAACTCGATCACGGGCATATTCACGGCCCGGGCGGTCATCACCATTAACAAAATAGCAACACATAAACCAATTGAGAATTGTCCATTTCGTCTTTAAATCAAAGCAATATGGACTTTTTGCACATCTATTATATCTGTTTCAATATTAAATTTTTAGTGGGTTCCGTTGCAATTATTAAATAATTATTAAATTCCATTTTATTAACAAAATAAAGTTTGTACACATGGCAAAAAGAATAACTAAGGCAGTTTCGGAAACTGAAATCAAACCTGAAAATCAGAAGAAAGCTGTCAAGAAGATTAAGCGTAGTTTAGAGAAACTCAGGAAAAAGCGCGACAAGCAAAATGAAAAACTGAATAACCTCATTCAGTCAAGTGGTAGTTCAGAGAAATTAAAAGAAATAAAAGGACGCTTGTCTAAAATTGAGAAGAAGACAAAAAAGAAGTTAAAGAAATTGAAAGAGACAAAGGTCGCCGCAAGAAGCGCACGAGTTTCAAAAACTGGAAAAGCCCAGTCGCAGCACCAGTTCCGGTTTCTGAACAAAAAGCTAAATCCAAGGCTGTGAAGCCAAAGACTCTAAAGCCAAAAACGTCAAAGTCAAAGGTTGCTACACCAAAGACTATAAAACTCAGGGCTTCAAAACCAAAAACAGTAAAGGCAACTGTTGCAAAACCAAAGGCTGTAAAACCAAAGGTTGTAAAATCCACAACTGTAAAACCTAAAGCAGTAAAAGCAAAGACATTAGGACCAAAGGTTGTCAAGGCAACACCTGCCAAACCAAAGATGGTAAAATCAAAGACCTTCAGGAAGGAAGGTTGTAAAATCCACAGATGCAAAAGCAAAGGTTGCGGAAAAATCCACAGATGCAAAAGCAAAGGTTGTAAAATCCACAGATGCAAAAGCAAAGGTTGTAAAATCCAACAGATGTAAAACTTTCTTTCCTAAGGCAGTAAAATCAAAAGACATCAGAGGACAAAAGGTTGTCGAGAGGCAACACAGGCCAAACCAAAGGTGGTAAAATCAAAGACATTAGGTACCGAAGGTTGAAAAGCCAGCAAGAACAAAATCAGCTAAAACAAGTGTCGATTTAGCATTTAAGGATGCGATCATCGCTCTTAAAAATATGACTGATGAAAAGAAAATTGAAAACTTTATAGCAGTTGAGAAGAGATCAACCGTTGTGAACACAGCAAATGCCAGAATCAAAGCAGTCAGGAAGGCGCTTGCCAGGTCGAAAAAGGGTAAAAAATAACCTATTAGACCAGTACTACTTTTGGGACATTTGAAGTTCCGATTGTCACTGATTTTTTTTAATAATTCCGGAATATGAAATCAAACATTTCACTTTTTGTCCTATTACTATTTATTAGTATTTCCTGCCAGGAACCAACCCATAGTCAATTACCCAATATGTACTGATTTTTACTGATGATCAGGGATATGGTGATTTAGGTGTTTATGGAGCCACCGGATATAGAACTCCTAATGTTGATCGACTTGCCGCGGATGGTATGCGTTTTACCAGTTTTTATTCTGCTCAGCCGGTCTGCAGTGCATCCAGGGCAGGACTACTGACGGGGTGCTATCCAAACAGGGTTGGTATTTCGGGGGCATTATTTCCTTATGACAGTGTGGGTATCAATGATGAGGAACTCACCATTGCCGAAATGCTGAAAGTAAGGGGATATGCAACAGCTATGTTTGGTAAATGGCATCTTGGCTGGCAAAAGCAATTTCTACCGTTGCAGCATGGATTCGATGAATTTACCGGTTTGCCATATTCCAATGATATGTGGCCTGTAAAGCTCGACGGGACCAGAGCCCAAAGCGGGGAACCGCGTAGTAATTTTCCTGATTTGCCACTTATTTCAGGAAATGAAACTGTCGAATTAGTTACAGGTTACGGGCAGCAGGATAAACTCACTACACTATATACTGAGAAGGCTGTTGATTTTATCATCCGCCATAAGGAGCACCCATTTTTCCTCTATGTACCACATACGATGCCTCATGTGCCACTGGGCGTTTCAGATAAATTCAAAGGCAAGAGTGAGCAGGGTATGTATGGCGACGTGATGATGGAGATCGACTGGTCGGTTGGTCAGATATTGGAGGCGTTGGAAAATAATGGCCTTAGCGAGAATACAATTGTGATTTTCACAACAGACAATGGACCCTGGGTTAATTACGGAAATCATGCGGGTTCGTCGGGAGGGCTTCGCGAGGGCAAAACAACAAGCTGGGAGGGTGGACAACGAGTCCCATCTATTTTCCGGTGGCCCGGTAAAATTCCTGAAGGAGTAGTGTGCAATCAGCTCGCATCTACCATCGATATATTGCCAACACTGGCTGCCATTGTTGATGGTAATCTGTCTGATCAAAAGATTGATGGTGTGGACATATCTGAATTATTATATGGAAATGTTGACGCTCAGCCGAGGAAGAACTTTTACTATTATTATGGAAAGAACAATTTGAATGCAGTTAGAAATGAACATTGGAAATTGGTTTTCCCCCATACCTATGATTCATACGAAGCAACTGTCCCCGGCAATGACGGTGTTGGCGGTCCAAGGATACGGACACAGGTGGATTCGCTGCAGCTTTACAATCTGATGCGCGATCCCGGCGAAAGGTATAATGTTGTGCACATGTATCCTGATATTGTAAAAGAACTGCTTGAATTGGGCGATCAGGCGCGGGAAGATCTGGGCGATATGAATACAGGTGTAGAAGGAATGAACAGACGCGAAATAGGTCATCTGCATGAATAAATTTAAACTTGGAATAGTATTTATCGGCCTGCTCAGCATGGCTTCCATCTGTCAGGCCCAATCGCCATCTGATTCGATTTACTATTCGAGAAACTTTTGGGGCACGAAGTTTTTCCAGGACAATTACAGAATCAATTTTAATCAATTGCCGGGATTGGTGGGGTCAGATATGGAGGCAGCCAATCTTATGCGCCAGGCCCGTGCAAATAAAACTGGCGCGGCGGTAATCAGCGGGATAGGTGGGTTTTTATTAGGCTGGCAAATCGGAACCTGGATTGTCGGCGGGGAGCCGAACTGGGTCGTTGCCGGAGTTGGTGAAGGACTGATACTCGTATCGATACCTTTTAGCTCCAAAGCCAACAAATTGGCCATACAGGCTGTAGATATACATAATCAAAAACTATCTGCATATCGCAATAGGCCAGAATTTAGCCTCGGTTTTGCGCAGGGGGGAATGGGGTTGAGAATACATTTTTAAAAGCTCCAGATTTGCTCATGGATTTTGCATAAATCACCATGTTTTGGGTGATTGCTGTTTTTTCACCTGAAATGCGCGCGTGATATTGAATCCGAAATGAATGTCGCCATCAAAAAAATCACCACTTGTTTCCGTAATATAGTCCTTTTCGATCATAGCCTGGGAATTGGCAAAAACGAGTTGGAAAACATGTCCGCCAGTTTCGATTTCCAGCCCCAGGCCAAGCGGATTATGGTTTTCTTCCAGAGTATTATTGTTGAATTGATAGTAATATTCAAGGGTCAGTGCCATCCTTTTCGCTATTTTTTGCCGTGCACCCAGTCCAACTGCCACTATATCATTATTCTCCAATGGGCGTCTCTACAAGGTTATGATGCACCAGTGTGGGTGAAAGCTGAACCGACAAATCCCGGTTGATTTTTCTCGCAAACATCAATTGCCAGGTATAAGAAACCCGGGATGAAAATTTGATTTCCTGTTCAGGATTCGTTGATTTCAGCGTGTTTATTGCCATGCTTGCAAAGGCAGTAGATGTAAACGGAAAGTTTTTTACTCCAGTCTGTTGATGTAAAAAGCAGTATTTCAGGAAGCCATCGTAAGTTTTTTCATAACTGCTGCGGCCTATCCCAAGGGTTAAATCGTCTGAGATGGCATATTCCGCACCAAGTCGTATCCAGGCTTCATCGAGTCCCCACAGATTATAGGCTCCTGTGTTCAGGGTTCCGAAACGGTGCATGAAAACTACATCAAATGTGCCTGAGCCCCTGGTTTCAACGGATTGCGTACTAATGATTCGTGTGCCTTTAAATGTCGCTTCGACTCGTTCAGTAATTTTCCCATCTGTGTCAATTAAAGACATAAGTTCGTCCTGGGCAGTTGCCTTATGGACAATACACACGGCAAGGCCGATAAGGAGTATCTTAATCGATTTTAGCATAACTGAATTTTACGGTCACCTCAATGATTTCAGCGATATTGTAAAACACCACTTTTGGAATCCTGATATTATAATCCTTTAGTGCGATCGGAAATATAGCCTCGACAAAAACTGAATCTGCCATTATCCTTATTTTTCCATCAAAGGTTTCACTTTTTTCGACCCCGTGAATCAACATGTTTCCGATGGCACTGGCGCTTTGCCATTCCATTTTTTCAGGCATATATCCGGTAATTTTACCTTTAAATGTGGCAGTTGGATATTTATCAGATTCCAGATAATTCTCATTGAAATGTTCCTGCATCAGGGACTTTTCGAAAATGAAGGATTTGATTGGTACCGAGAATACAATTTCCCGGGTATTCAAATCAAGCGCACTCTTTGCCGTAGTGTTTGTGGCTTCAATGTCTTCTACCGGCGCATCTGAAAAAAAGTGTACAAACGATTGTCGGGATGTATACTTTTGGGCTAATCCGGTATGCCAACCAAACAATACCATTGATGTAAGAAGGATGATTACAATTGATTTCATGGTTTTTGGAGTTTAATTGTCTGGAGCCCCACTTTCAACCCAACATGATATGAGGTCAATTTCTTCTGGCGTAATGGTCTTTCCTGACGTTGAAGGTGGCATAATACCACCCGAAGTCAAATCCCGAACCTTCGGAGCATTGGCCGAGATTTGCTCATAGGTTTGAAGCGTGGGTAGTTGCTGTCCGGAAATGTGGCAACCGGGAATGGCACAATTGGATGATGTGATCGGCAGTATGTCTGATGCAAATGACACACCTTCCGGAGGACAGCTGACCTTGCCATAAAGATCCTCAGCATTATCGTATGCACAGGCAGCTATGAAAATGCACATCGCAAACGCTAAAAGCAATAGCCGAAATTCCATAGCTGTATTAGTTATTGGGCGCTCCCTGATCTACCCAGTCAGAAATCAATTTGATATTGCTGTCGGAAAGTGGACCTGAGGGCGGCATGGCTTTCGTCGATGTTTTGGATTTTATATTATTTGCATTGGCTTTCACCTGGGTGTAAGTAGCAAAGGACGGAACTGATGAATTACTGCCATGACAGCCGGATATTTGACAGTTTGTATCCGATAATTGGTTTAATCTGGCTGGCAAATGATACTACAGGTACCGAGGTGATGACAACGTTTGTTTCATCAACACAGTCATTCGGCATCTTTCACAGTCACTGTCTAAGTATCTGCCGAAAGTCCGCTGAATGTGGCACTGGCTTGAAAAGTGCGGCCATCGACGCTATACTGGAAAGGCGATTGTCCATTAATGGCTGCGGCGGTAAACGAACAGCAATACG
>JAXHKU010000002.1:0-332211 GCA_034523095.1 Cyclobacteriaceae bacterium
CCCAATCCTGTGCCCTGACCGTGTGGGTTTTGTGGTGAAGAAGGGTTGGAAGATCTTATCCCGGACCTGTTCCGGGATCCCTTCACCGTTGTCTTTTACTCCGATTTCAATTCGATCCTCCCCCCGTGCCCCCTCCTGAGGGGGATATTCTTGTGCTGACAACTACTTCCGGCTTGTACCCCTCTTGTCCTGATTTTGCTTTTTTATCCACGGCATAAAATGCGTTGTTGATCAGGTTCAGTAAAACCCTCCCGATATCCTGCGGGATGACATTGATTTTAGGGAGAGTTTCATCGAATTCAGTTTTATAATCTGCATTGAATGATTTGTCTTTGGCGCGTAATCCATGATAAGCCAAACGCAGATATTCATCTGCCAAGGCATTGTTATCTGTGGGTTCTTTCGTGCCAGTACTGGTTCGTGAATGCTCCAGCATACCTTTCACGATGCCGCTTGCCCGCTGGCCGTGATGCCGGATTTTTTTTCTTCATTAGCCTTAATATCAATCAACAATTCTGATTCCAATCCTTCATCCCTTTCAGCTTTTAACTTTGACCTTTCAGCTAATAACTCTTCGATCAGCTCAGTATTTACTTCCGAGAAATTATTCACAAAATTCAGCGGGTTCTGGATTTCATGGGCGATGCCGGCGGTGAGTTCACCGAGAGAGGCCATTTTTTCTGATTGGATGAGTTGGGCTTGGGTGGATTTGAGATTGGATAAAGTGGTTTCTAAAAACTTTATTCGCATTTTGCTTTTGACGGTTATTACGAACTAAAATAAAAGATAATAATATCAATGAGGCTAAAGCTCCAGCTATACTCATAATCCAAATGCGCTGCGTTTTATTTTCCTGTTCTTTCAATTGGCTTGCGGTCTCAAGCTGCTCTATTTCTCGTTGCCTTTGGTTCAAAATAGTCTTTACTTCCAACTGTGATCTGTTCGCAGCATCGTTCAGTTTATCATTTTCGTCCTTTAATGATCTGTATAGCTTCAGGTAGGTAAAGGCTTTCTCTTTGCCCTGTTCGTTCCATATAATTGACTTAGCAAATCTGCCGAAAGAATTTTAATAGTGTAGAGGTATTATTTTTGATCCCAAGTCATAAGCTTCCGATGCATATTCTATTGCCTTCTCGTATTCACCATCACCCATATATGATTGGGCTAAATCAAAACAGTTCCAGCTTGGTCCATTGTTGAAGTCATTGGCTTTGTTATAATTTTCAATTGATTCATAATTGAATATTCGAGCTTCTTCACTCCTGCCCTGACTTTGTAACATTCTGGCTTTTATCCACAATAATTCTGCATCAAAAAATGGCTGCCCTTCGATTCCTCCCAACTTGAGATAATCCTGATATTCTGCAGGGAAATCTTGAATTTTCTTTAGCCCAAATAAACTTTCTGAGATTAATAAGTAGGTATAGGCAACACTTTCAAAATAATTTATCTCTTTTCGCAGATATAATTCCTTGTATTCGTATTCAAGTGCTTTTTCTGAATTGGTAAAATACCACTCATAAACAGAAGCAGCAGATAAATAAATAGATTTAATCAAGTCTTTTTCACCAATATCAGACAGAAGTTCTTCTGCTTGAAAAAGATATTCCAATTGCAAATTGAGCCGATTATGCATTCCGTAGGTCCTTGAAAGTAAAAAAGCTCCGTGAGCCTTTATGTATTTGTCCGCTTCTTTAGAATAAATATTAATCGCTTCTATTTCAAGCGGTTTAGCCTCTGCTTCCAAGCCTTGCCCCAAAAAGTAATTGATTTCATTAACGAGGATGAGCAATTGGTGGTATGACAGTTTTAATTCTTGATATAGTTCTTCAGCAACTCTCTTATGTTCGTTTGATTTTTCCTTATCGGATTTAAAGTATAAGAGAGAAAGTCCTTCATGTAAATAAGCAGTAATCTCTACATTTTCCTTTTCAGAATAATAGCTTAATGCCTCTTCTAAAGAGGATACCATGGTTTCGATTTCTGAATCTCTTTGTCCGGTTGGCATTGAAATGTTCCCAAAAACATCAAAGTCGGTATATTGCCCTAAAATTCTATTTCCCTCCACTTCATAGTAGATATCCAGATTATTGATAAACTCATTGCCGGCGTTTATTCTTGCGACATTTGGATTTTTAATAAATACATTTCCTTCACTTATCCTCTTCCTAAAAATGGAAATACTTTTTAGGTATAAACCTTCTCCTTTTGAATAATTTAATTCTTTTGAAATGGACCTTGCCTCATTGATAGCTTTTAACCCATCAAGAAAATCTAAGTCATAGAAACATAGGTTGGCATAATCAATGAGAAGCTGTACGAGTACGGAGTCCTTTTGAGAATGCTCCTTTATAGCATTCTGTAAATGTATAAGTTCGTTCTGCTGAACAGCAATAGTATCTTGAGCTAATGCGCTATATGAAACAGTAAATAAGAAAAAAAGAAAGAGTACCGGTTTCATGCTTGAACTGCTTTGGTTGGTAGTGAAATTATAAACTCTGTTCTTTCACCCACTATACTTTCCACCTTCAACTCCCCACCATGAGACTTTATAATATCATAGCTCAAACTCAATCCCAATCCTGTTCCCTGCCCGGTGGGTTTTGTGGTGAAGAAGGGTTGGAAGATCTTATCCCGGACCTGTTCCGGGATCCCTTCACCGTTGTCTTTTACACTAACTTCAATTCGATCCTCCCCCGTGCCCCCTCCTGAGGGGGATATTCTTGTGCTGACAACTACTTCCGGCTTGTAGCCCTCTTGTCCTGATTTTGCTTTTTTATCCACGGCATAAAATGCATTGTTGATCAAATTCAGTAAAACCCGCCCAATATCCTGCTGTACCACATGGATTTTTGGCAGCTTTTCATCAAAATCAGTTTTGAAATCTGCATTGAAACTTTTGTCTTTTGCCCGCAATCCGTGGTAGGCAAGGCGCAAATATTCATCTGCCAGAGCGTTGATGTCGGTGGGTTCTTTTTTGCCGTCCGAAGTTCGTGAATGCTCCAGCATACCTTTTACGATGCCGCTTGCCCGCTGGCCGTGATGCCGGATTTTTTCCAGATTTTTAATGACATCGTCCAGTATCTCTTCTTCAAGACTTTCGTCCCTTTCTGCCTTCAGCTTTGACCTTTCTTCTTTCAGCTCTTCAATAAGCTCTTTACTGACCTCGGAGAAATTATTCACGAAGTTCAAGGGATTCTGGATCTCATGTGCAATGCCTGCGGTTAATTCACCTAAAGAGGCCATTTTTTCAGATTGGATGAGTTGCGATTGTGTTGCTTTCAGGTTTTCGTGGGTAGCTTCCAACTCGGTATAAGCTTTTTCTATTTCCCGTGCCTGCTCAAGCTCCTTTTCCTTTGCTTCAGCTTTTGTCTTTTCAAACAGTCGCTTCCGTTGAAACCGGTCTGTCATAAATACACCGCCAATAAAAATTAAGCCATAGGCACCATATGCCCACCATGTGTGCCACCAGGGTGGATTTATAATAAATGTAACCGCGTCTTCTGTCCATTCGCCATTATCATTTTGTGCTTTCAGTTGGAACTTGTATTGTCCCGGAGCCAATTTGAAATAATAGACTTCCTGATCGTTTTGGCCATTTTGCCATTGCTCATCGTGATTTTCCAGTTTATATTGAATGTCTCCCTCTTTTACAGCACTTAAAAAGTTGATGTAACTCAGCTTGAATGCCACATTATTTTGGTCGTGTTTTAAATGGATTCCGGCTTTTACTTCTTCACTTGTGGTTCTGTATATTTTGTCCCCGACTGCCAATCTGCTTATCATGGCCTTCGGGTTGTATGATTCTGTGCTACTGCTTAATTCTTCAGGCTTAAATTTGATATATCCTTCGTAAGTACCTAAATATAAGGATCCATCGGTCGAAATATATCTTGATCCCGGTGATAAGTCATACGTATTAAGGTGACCGGTCTCCATCACGGTAGTTGTATTTGTTCTTAGATCATACTGAATAGGGCCACTACCGGTGAGCACTAGAAGTTTTCTTTCTGACAGTTGAAACACATCATACACATATGAATCTGGTTTCAGTCTGCCTGTTTCCTCACTGACCGGAGTGAAAGTATCCTTTGAATAATCGTACCTACGCAGACCACTTCTCCAGTTACTGACATACAGTTCATTATTTCCAAGTAATCTGATGGCCAAAGGGGTGTCCTGTACGTTTTCCAGAAACTTATACCTTTTGATGGTTTTGAAATCGCTGCTCATTTTGATCAATCCAAAGTTTTCGATTCCTATCCAGATGTTTTTTTTATGATCAATAAGAATGTCAGAGATAGATAAGGCTGTTCGGTCTGTCCTATCGGCAAGTTCAATGGGGATGAACTCAAATTTTTTTGTCGGAATATGAAACAGGAAAAGGCCATTGGAAGTGCCCACTAGTATACTGTCATTACTGATTTGTTGCGTTTTAGTAAGCTCTAATAGATCTCCAATAGCCAGGTCTACATCATATACCGGAAATATCTGTCCGTTACGACTGTGCGTATTGTAATAGGCTAAACCTGCTGTAGAAGAAATCCAAAGATGTCCCTCTGAATCTATCTGAATATCTTGCCACCTTCCCGAGTTCGGTATATTCCAAAACTCTTCGGTTTGATCATCAGGACTTAATTTGTATACGCCACTTTCTGATCCCGCATAAATACTTCCGGCTTTATCTTCATTAAAAGTAAACACAGGTACACCCAGCACATTTTCTTTTATATGTTTTGGGTTGAGATTGACTTTGAATAAGATTTGATCATTGTTGGCGGGGGACCATGCCGTTAACCAAATGAGATTGTCTTTTGTGAAAAGCGCACTCCAAAAAGCATTATACGGCAGTCTGTATTGATCCGTTCGGCTATCATTTAAATGTATGACGGAACTATTTTTTGGATCGAAAAGATTGATACCATTAAAGAATGTACTAATCCATATCCTACCTAAAGCATCTTCATTGATAAACCTTATATGATCAGAGGCATAACTAAGGTTAATAGTATTTGGCCTGCTTAATTTTGAAGGATTCATGGGATCATATGAATGTCGTTGAAATTTACCCAACTCCCTGTCCATGGTATGAAGTCCATCACCCGCAGTTCCTACCCAGAATGTCCCTCGACTGTCTTCAAAAATGGCGGTGACACAATTGTCCTTTAAGCTCTGGATATCATCACTGTGAGAATATCTTGATACTTTTTTTTGTAGATGGGTCTATCCTGAACAATCCTCCTTCAGATTGTTCGCCATAAAACGGGCTGGAAGTACCTGCCCAAAGTATTCCGGATTTGTCAATGTATAAAACCCGCACATGTTCTTTTTGGAGGGTTTCGGCTGCTTCGCTTGGCGCAAAATTATGTTCAAACTGTTTCGTTGCAGGATTCCAGTAATCTATTCCTTCAGCTGTACCAATCCATATTCCTCCATTTGTATCATCCGCAAAGCATCGGATGGCATTGGAGCGGATGGTCAAACTGTCATTTACATCGTGAATGAAGTTTTTGAATGTTCCGGAAATATTATCATATCGCGATAACCCCGCTGAAAAGCTACCTACCCATATATATCCGTTGTGGTCTGCATCAATACATTCCAAGCGATCTGAAACCAGTGAATTCGGATTGTCCCTTTCACTATTAATGAAAGTGAAGTCCTTTCCATTATATCTTATCAATCCCTGGCCGCCAGATGACATCCATATATTTCCGTATTGATCTTGCGTGATACCATTAGCACTGTTAGTACTATGAGTTGACGGCAGAGAGACCGAAGATATCTGAAAATCCTGAGCATTTACATTTAACACACTTAAGGCATAAAGGAATATTGATTGGAGGATAATTCTATACGTCATGATCTTAATTCTTATATGGTATGTTAATAATAAGAGTAGTGCCTTCCTTTTTCTTCGTTTCCAGTTTTAACTCTCCGCCATGCGCTTTCACGATATCATAAATTGTCGGAATCACTGATTTGCACGGATGGAGTGATTGCACGGATGTCGATTTCATAGAACGAGCCGTTTGAATGTTAAGCTTTTACTTCCAAAATTTATCAGCAAGCCCACTTCAAGCTTGTATGCCTTGAGGTAATTCAGAATTTGCGCCAGATGAACATCCTCGAGTTCAATTATGGCCTTTAGCTCTACCAACACTTTTCCTTCCACCACAAAATCAGCTCTGCGGGTTCCAATAGGCTCTGGTAATTCTTTGTAAAATATATCCTGCTCAATTTCACGGTTAAAGGAAAGTCCTGCTTGAGTTAGTTCCCAGGCCAATGCTCGTTGATATATGACTTCCTGAAACCCATTTCCAAGAAACTTATGAACTTCAAATGAAGCTCCAATAATCTTTTCGGTGATATCCTTAAATTTTAACTCTGCCATATTTTAATCCGTATTATCATTTAATCCAATAAATCCGTGATTCAGACAATGGGAATTTGAATGATAAATGACGTTCCTTCTCCCTCTTTCGACTCCACCCTCAACTCGCCTCCATGCGCCTTTACGATATCATAACTCAGCGAAAGCCCAAGCCCGGTTCCCTGTCCTGTAGGTTTGGTAGTGAAGAATGGTTGGAAGATTTTGTCTTTGATATTTTCGGGTATTCCTGAGCCGTTGTCAGAGACGATGATTTGTATGGAAGGTGACCCACCCCCAACCCCTCCATGGAGGGGAGTTGTTTTCGTGGTAACATGTACCTCAGGTTTATAACCTTCGATATCTTCTTTAGCCTTTTTGTTGACAGCGTAGAAGGCATTGTTGATCAGGTTGAGCAGCACCCGGCCAATGTCCTGTGGGATCACCTGGACTATAGGCAGCTTTTCATCAAACACTGTTTTAAAGTCTGCATTGAAGCTCTTGTCTTTGGCGCGAAGGCCGTGATAAGCCAGTCGAAGATATTCATCAGCCAAGGCATTGATGTCGGTTGGTTCTTTTTTGCCGTCCGAAGTTCGAGAATGCTCCAGCATACCTTTTACAATGCCGCTTGCACGCTGACCGTGGTGGTTTATTTTTTGGAGGTTTTGTTTGATATCGTTAAGTATTACTTTTTCAAGATCTTCATCCCTTTCCCCTTTTACCTTTGACCTTTCAGCTAATAATTCATCAATCATTTCTGAATTTACTTCCGAAAAGTTATTTACGAAGTTGAGTGGATTTTGAATTTCGTGCGCGATGCCTGCGGTGAGTTCACCAAGGCTGGCCATTTTTTCGGATTGGATGAGTTGGGATTGGGTGGATTTAAGTTCTTTGTATGCTTTTTCAATTTCACGCGCCTGTTTCAGTTCTCTTTGTTGCGTTTTTTCTCTTTCTCTTCCTACCAATCTCTTGCGCTGAAATCGATCAACAGTAAAAACTCCGCCCAACAAAATCAAACCATAAAGAACGTAAGCCCACCAGGTCATATACCATGGGGCATGCACGATGACCTTTAGACTTATTCCTTCCTTATTCCAAACTCCCAGACTATTGGCTCCTCTTAACCGGAAAGTGTATGATCCCGGGCTTACGTTTACATAGTAGGGCGTTTCTCCGTCGCGCAAATCCTGTCGCCATCCACGATCATATCCCTCCAGCATAAACTGTATTTGATTAGCCTCGGGCTCATAGAAATCAAAGCAGGCAACAGAAAATGAAAATACATTCTCAAAACTCTCGAGGTCAATTTCTGAAGTTTCCCAGATGGGTTTATCAAGACCGCCAACAGAAGCCGAAGTACCGCTTGAAATGAATTCATCCAGCAGCCGGAATCCGGTGATCCGCGAATCCGGTAAAATTCTCCTTTATCTCACCTAAAAATATCTCCGGATTAAAGGCATGAAATCCGCCATTACGGGCAAAAAGTAATACTCCATCCCTCTGTCAACCAGCCCGCATTCCAGAAATTCCAGGCCGGTTTTACTCCATGTAGTTCGTTATAGACTGAAATTGTTTCTGATTCCGGGTCCAGTTCGATGATGGAGTTGTCAGAACTAAGCCAGATGTTGCCATCTGAATGGGCAAAGAGGGAATGAAGGCTTTCCTTGGGCAACAGGCTATTATATTGGGAAAACTTCCGCAATTCCATGGTTTCGGGATTTAGCTTGAATAATCCATCAACCAAGTCAATAAACCAGATATTCCCATTTTGATCCTCCGTAATATCTGAGACTGCGCCAACCGTGATTGTCTCTTTAATATAATGTTCAAAAGTCTTTGTTTGAGGATTATATCTGTCACGGAACAACGGGTAGTTGGGATCATACCAGGGCGTGCCTCCACCGACCCAAATATTTCCCTTGCTATCTTCAAAAAATGACATGACTACAGGTCCTGACAGACTTTCCGGCTTAGTGTGATCATGAATAAATCTTTCATATTCACCGGTTTCCGGTTCATATCTGAGCACACCGGACCCCCAGTTTGCCATCCATATGCCACCCTCGCCGGTACTTAAAACCGGAGGGATTCCAAAGTCATCATTGGTAATGAAATCAGGTCTAGATTTGTAAAGTCTGATTTTTCAGTATTGCCATAATAGTAACCTCGATTAGTCCCAATCCATATATTACCTATCTGATCTTTTGAAATACTTCCTATGAAACCTTTGAACCACAATGAATCATTATCTGATTGTCTGAAATTTATATGATTTATTTCACCTGATATAGGATGGACCTTCCGGAGTGTTGAAAAAGCATCATCAGGATTGATGTTGAAAGTACTGCTGATCCATATTTTACCCTTGTCATCCTTGACAATCCCATGCGACATGCTTGTGCTGTCACCGGTAACTGATTTTGTATCATAAAAGGGAAAGGAAAGGCTTTCTTCTCTAAGTTTATAAACCTCCTGACCATCGCCACCGGTTGCGATCCAGATGGTCCCATCGTCGCTCTGGAAAGTCTGCCAGATAAAATTCGTTTTCAATTTATCCTCACCCATTCCACGCTCAAAATGATACATTTGTCCCGTTTCAGGATTATATACATTTAGCCCTGAATATGCTGCCGTGATCCACAGCCTCCCCTTTTTATCTTCAAATATCGAGGTTATGTGACTGTTTGGTGCCATGTTGTTCGGGTCTTCCCCATAAAGAAATGGTTTTGATATTTGATCAGCATCATCCGGGTTGTGGGGGTAGTGTGTGAAAGCCCCCGTTTTCTTATCGAGTGTATGCAATCCGTCTCCTGCAGTGCCGATCCAGAAGTTGCCTCTGCTGTCCTCGAACATGGCCCGCACCTTATTATTTGTAATGCTTTCCGGATTATCAGGATCGTGCAAGAACCGTTCAAAGGATTCATTCTCGGGAATATAGCGGTTCAAACCTCCAAGTGTGTCTAGCTGCCATGGCATGCCGGTAGCAACCCAAAGCGTATTTTCTTTATCAACATATAAGCCTCTTACCTGTCGCTCTGACAATGTCCTGGGATTCTGTGGATCACTTATGAATCTTTTGAATTTACCCGTTTCAGAATTTAAACGGGAAAGTCCGCTCTCGCCCCCAACCCAAATGTATCCATCTGCATCCTCGATGATCTCACCGGTAGCATTTGGGAGTATCGATTCAGGGTCAGTCGGATCATGAATATATCGTTTAAATATCCCATTATCCGGATCGTAGGATGTAATTCCCCCCGCCGAGCCAGTGCGAGAGCCAGATTTTTCCCTTACTGTCAAGATATATATCCTCTATATAGTCGCTGATGATCGTGTTTGGGTTACCGGGATCGGTTCTAAAAGTCTCAAAATTGCGGCCATCATAGCGGTGTAATCCTGCCTGTGATGCAAACCACATGTAGCCAACATTGTCCTGAATGATTGCTTGCACGCTGTTTCCCAAAGGACCTCCGGGAAGCTCAAATCTTTTAAAGGCAGGATCAAAGGCCGGCTGTCCTTTAATTTCAATATCCTGACCTAAAAGAGCGATGGATAGGAGGCCATGAAGTAACACAAATAGAGTTTTCTTCTTCATTTGAGTAATAAGGTTGCGTTCACCATTTTATTAATCGAGAATATAGTAATAATTTCATTTCTTTCCCCTTTGCGGGAATCGCCTTTCTCCATAGGAGTCTAAAACCAAAATTTTTCGGCACTTATTTCACATAATAATCCATTGTCTGAATCACGCCTGCCTGCTGGTAGGCAGGGTTTGTCACTGATTCCTGGGTTTCACTGATTTTCTTTTCTTATTCATCATTATAATTCGCTTTTTTTATTCTGTGCCATCTGTGTAATCGTTTAATCTTTATAATCCGTGATTGAGACAATTGGCAACTGAATAATAAACTCACTCCCCGTACCTTCTTTTGTCTCTACTCTCAACTCCCCGCCATGGGCTTTTACAATATCATAAATTGTCTGAATGCTCTGATTTGCGCAGATTATGGGATTGCAGAGACTTGTACTTTCGCATTCACAATCGTTATTTAATTTTTTTAAATCTGTGCCATCAGTGTAGTTACTGTCATAATATCCTGATTCAGATAATTGGCAACTGAATGATGAACTCACTCCCCTCATTTTCATTAGTCTCTACCCTCAACTCTCCCTCGTGTGCCTTCAGCAATATCGTAACTCAAACTTAATCCAAGCCCTGTTCCGGAGCCGGTCCGTTTGGTGGCGTTGAAGAAGGGTTGAAAGATTTTGTCTTTGATGGCTTCGGGATACCGGGGCCGTTGTCGGAGACGATGATTTGTATGGAAGGTGACCCCGACCCCCGACCTCTCCGATGGAGGGGAGCCCTTGTTTTCGTGGTAAACATGTACCACAGGTTTATAACCATCGATATCTTCCTTAGCCTTTTTGTCAACTGCGTAGAATGCGTTGTTGATCAGGCTGAGTAGCACCCGGCCTATGTCCTGCTCGCACCACATGGATTTCGGAAGTTTTTTCATCGGCATCCAGCACGAAGGAGGCGTTGTACAGCTCTTGTCTTTCGCCCGGAAACCATGATAGGCAAGCCTTAAATATTCATCAGCGAGTTTATTGATGTCGGTGGGTTCCATTTTGCCGCTACTAGTGCGGCTGTGCTCCAGCATTCTTTTCACAATGCGCTGCCGCTGGCCGTGATGATGGATTTTTTGCAGATTTTGGATAGACATCATTGACAAATATTTCGCTTTCCAGGGATTCATCTCTTTCTGCTTTTACCTTTAACCTTTCACCTTTTAGCTCTTCTATCAATTCCTGACTGACCTCGGAGAAATTATTGACAAAGTTCAGCGGGTTCTGGATTTCGTGGGCAATGCCGGCGGTAAGCTCGCCAAGAGAGGCCATTTTTTCCTATTGGATCAGTTGGGCATTGGGTGGATTTGAGATCCCCAAGCGTTTTTTCCAGCACCTTATTTGCTTTTTGTTTTTGGCGATTGTTGCGATACAGCAATAGCCCAATGACGGAAAACAAAAGCAAACCGGTGATGAAAGCATAACTTCGGCGCCTGTTTTGAATGGATATTTGCGTCAGTTCCTTCTCGTTGTTTCGAAGGTTTTCTTCCAGTATAGCATTGTGGAATTTGGTAATATTTTTTTGACCCGCGCTTTGAATACTGTCTCCTATATCGTTGCCGATTTGCGAATACCAATCTGCTTTTTCAAAGTCCTTCATGGCTGGGTCAGCAGGATGAGAGCAACAAGTTGGCTTCTGAAATGCTACTATACATTTCGTTTTTCTGTGCCATTGCCAAGCCTTCGTTGGCTTCGTTCATGGCGGAAGTGTAATCTCCCTCTTTGAGCAGTAATTTACCCCAGTGTAATTTAGTTTGAATTAAATTGGATTGATTTCCTGTTTTTTCATCATTCTCAATGGCTTTGGAATAATAGGCTATGGCAAGCTCATTTTTTTCCTTCGGCGGCGTAAATGCTCGGCTATATCCAATAGCACTAAGCCCAAGTATTTTCTATCGGCTACATATTTCAAAATCACTGAGTAGATTCTTTATAATATTTCATAGCTATAATCAAGAACTGTCAACAGCAGAATAGTAATGTCCTATAGTTATTTTTATTTCTGCCTAGATCCTAACGTCCTTCCAGCTAATTTCTTCTTTAAATGCAGCCATTGCAGCTAAATAATTAGTCAGTGCTAACTTGATTATTACCAACTGAGAGATATAACTGACCAAGCTGTTTTTTGTATACCCGCTTTTGTATATGACCTTACCTGTTCCTTATTAGCAAGGCCCAGTATCTTTATCACAAAGGGATTTATTTTATTTATAAAATCAGGATCTTCCGCAATAACCTGTCCTGTTGTTATATCCTTTAAAGCTTCTTCATACGCTCCGTTTTTAATATTTGGCATAGCCCATTCCGGAAGAAGAAAGTGAAACCAAGGCAGGCATCTTTAATTTTTTTCCCATTGCAATGGTTTGTTCAATATAAAAGATTGCTGTGTCCCTTTGCACTTCAATGTAATAAAGTGAAAGACCGGTTAGAATTTCTGCTCTAAGGGTATCATTTACCCGCATGGCGCAAAGCAAATTTGAGCTTTTCTCCCATGTCAGTACCGGGATCGGCATCAGGAGTTTGCTGGCCATAGGAATGCCAAGGAATTATGAAGATGAATAACAATAGAAATACTGTACTTTTTCTGTTTTCATTTTGTTGGTATTTGAATGGTAAAAATGGTTCCCTCTTTGTCACCGGAAGGGCTCTCCACTATAATTTCCCCACCATGCGCCTTTACAATATCATAGCTCAATGACAAGCCAAGTCCTGTGCCTTGGCCTGTTGGTTTGGTGGTAAAGAAGGGTTGGAAGATTTTGTCTTTGATGGAATCAGGAATGCCGGGGCCGTTGTCTTTGACTGAGATTTCTATGGATTTTTCATGCTTTTTGGTGAGAGACCACTACCTGCGGTTTATAATCAGCACTCCCAACTTTCACCT
Organism: Cyclobacteriaceae bacterium; assembly: GCA_034523095.1. Taxonomy (GTDB): domain Bacteria; phylum Bacteroidota; class Bacteroidia; order Cytophagales; family Cyclobacteriaceae; genus JAAUQL01. Next base: position 12,879 of record JAXHKU010000002.1, read on the forward strand.
TTGAGCTTACAGCATAAAACGCATTGTTGATCAGGTTGAGCAGCACCCGGCCAATGTCCTGCTGTACCACATGGATTTTTGGCAAACTTTCATCAGCCTCCAGCACGAAGGAGGCGTTGAAGCCTGCCTGTCCGGTAGGCAGGCTTTTGTACTTTGCCCGGAAGCCGTGATAGGCAAGCCTTAAATATTCATCAGCGAGTTTGTTGATGTCGGTGGGTTCCTTTTTGCCGCTACTGGTGCGACTGTGTTCCAGCATGCCTTTCACGATGCTGCTGGCCCGCTGGCCGTGGTGATGGATTTTTTGCAGATTTTCCGCTACATCATTCGGCGATAGCGCTTTAAGCCTCCTCAGGGTTGCCCTTTGACCAGTTCGTCCTCTAAGCTCTGCCAGCAGTTCCGTGCTTACTCTCTGAGAATTATTCACGAAGTTGAGCGGGTTCTGGATTTCGTGTGCTATTCCTGCGGTAAGCTCGCCGAGAGAGGCCATTTTTTCGGCCTGGATGAGTTGGGATTGGGTGGATTTTAAGTCATTCAATGACTGACTGAGTTCGGCGGTCCGCGCAGAAACCTGCATTTCCAGCGTTTCGTTGATGCCAGCAAGAATTTGTCGCTTTTCTTTTTCCTGTTCCAGTTTGCTTTTCGAAAGTTCTTTTACTTCAATAAGTTTCTGATTGAGCCGCTGGCTGGTAAAGGCAAAATCCAACGCAATGTATACGGTTGTTGACACAGGAAAACAAAGTGCCCCAACGGCATACAAAAAGTCGGCAAGTATATAGTGATTGCCCAATGGATAGTACCAATAATCCAAACTAAGGTAGGCCCCTATAACAAAGATCCCTTCAAAGAATAAAAAGCAAATCGCTCCGGCGGTAATTATCCATGCCCCTCTTTTGTGAAGTTTTAATGCACTGAGTCCGGTGCGTACTTGTTCTATTTGTACCAGGCTACCAATGATAACTGTGCTATAGACCCAGTTATTAAGGAAAATCCCGATCACTGAAAAAATGACTAAACTCCAGTAGATCCAGCCCTTCTTTTGAGAGAGCAGGGAATACAAAGCCGTTAAAAGAAATAATCCGGAAACTTGCCAAAAAGCGTAATATAGTCTTGTCGCAGTTATATTTTCTGCCACCTCCGAAGGAAGGTTAAACTGCAAAATATCCCCCGGCATCACTAATATGGCGTATAAGAAAAAAAATAGGTAGGCTTTCTGCTTGGGATTATAAATAAAAAATGCCAGATAAAGTATAGCCAGTATAATGAAGCTGCCGACCCGGAACGTATTATTAAGTGGAACCCATCTGTTCTCTTTCCTGACCAGCTTAAAAGCGGCATTAGTTGAAATCAAGCGCGCACTAAACAAGAGATAATCGATATTATTTCCGTTTCTATTCAGGTATTGAAGCCCTGGTTGTACTGCGTATCGCACGGCCAATACATATTCTCTACCTGACTTTAAGGGCAGAGCCACAGGTAATTGCGGGTCATAGGCCACTATTTTTTCGGAGGGTGAGGCAAGGTTCCCAAACTGGTAAATCAATCTTCCATCTACAAATAACTCTGATGCAGTCACCTGATCAACGATAAGCGAAATTTGTTCATCCTTTATTTCATCCGATAAATATAAGTGAATCCGCAGCCAACAGATGCCAGATTTAACTTCCTGTGGAAATTCGTTGATATCATCGGATGGTTTAATAGGTTGCCAGGAGGTATCATCAAGATCAGGTCTGGCATATCCCGGATCGTCACCGACATGAAATTTCCAGCCTTTATCTAACAGGACTCCTTCGGGTGGAAGGTGGTCCAAATAAAATACTTCGGCAGGTACATTCTGACAAAAACCGGTGCTTGCAGAAGATACGATCACTAAGAAAATGACGAAATACAACCTCATGACAAATTAATTATGTTGAATTGGCAATTGAACAATAAACTCCGTCCCTGCCTGACCGGCAGGCAAGCCCTCACCTTCTGTCGTATCCACCTCTAAGGTACCGTTGTGGCCTTTGGTGATGATGTCGTAACTCGTCTGAATCACGGATTTGCAGGGATGGAGTGATTTCATGATTTGTTTGAAACCGTCACCATCATCTTTTATTTTAATCCGTGTCATCTTAACCGTGTTTGTGTAATCCGATAAATCCGTGGTAGACAATGGCAATTGAAAATATCCTCTACCGCGGCAAGGCAGGCCACACCTTCTGTCGTATCTACCTCTCAATGTGCCGTTGTGGCCCTTTGTGACGATGTCGTAACTCGTCTGAATCACTGATTTGCACGGATGGAGTGATTGCACTGACTTCGTTTGCTTAACCTGTTTAACCATCTTTCTTTTTTTCTAATCCGTGTAATCCTTTAATCCAATAAATCCGTGGTTCAGACAACTGGCAATTGAATAATAAACTCCGAACCGAATCCCTCGATCGAATCTACCTCCATGGTGCCGTTGTGGCCTTTGGTGACAATATCGTAACTTAAACTCAATCCCAAGCCTGTTCCTTGACCTGTCGGCTTTGTGGTGAAGAAGGGCTGGAATATCTTCCCCTTAATCGCATCCGGAATGCCATCGCCGTTATCCTTTACTCTGATATCTATGAGATTTTCATGCTTTCTGGTCTGCACCGTCACCCGTGGCTCGTATCCGGTAATGCCCTTTTTCGACTTCTCCGACACAGCATAGAATGCATTGTTGATCAGGTTGAGTAGCACGCGGCCGATATCCTGCTGGACCACATGGATTTTTGGCAGCTTTTCATCAAACTCGGTTTTGTAATCAGCGCTGAACGATTTGTCTTTGGCACGCAGGCCGTGGTATGCCAACCGAAGGTATTCATCTGCCAGAGCGTTGATGTCTGTGGGTTCCTTTTTACCGCTGCTGGTGCGGCTGTGCTCCAGCATACCTTTCACGATGCTGCTTGCCCGCTGGCCGTGGTGATGGATTTTTTGCAGATTTTGGATGACATCATCCAGTATTTCGCTTTCCAGAGATTCATCTCTTTCTGCTTTTACCTTTAACCTTTCACCTTTTAGCTCTTCTATCAATTCCTGACTGACCTCGGAGAAATTATTGACAAAGTTCAGCGGGTTCTGAATTTCGTGTGCTATTCCGGCGGTAAGCTCGCCGAGAGAGGCCATCTTTTCACTTTGCACCAACTGTTGCTGAGCCGCCTTCAGATCTATCAGCGCTTTGTCGACTTGCTGTTTGGCGGCCTCCAGTTTATTAAAGTCCTCATAGCGGGCATAAGCGGTAGAAAATGAATCGGCCAAAGATTGAATCAGTTGAACTTCATCTTCTTTAAGTTGAGTCGTGTTGCCCACATAGAGCATGCCCTGGTTAAACGGAAGAAAGTGCAGATTGAACCCACCCTTGGGAAGCGTGACAAGATATTGATCGGGCGATGTAAAAATTCCCTGATTCACCAGTATGTCAGCAAACTCCTTCATGGCGGCATCATCCCAGTGGTCAAGAAATATTTTCCGTTTCATCCAGTGGGTTAAGATATTTCTGATGGCACCCGGGGTTGTATAGGGGAGATCGAATGCTGCTATGGCTTTCCCATCCGGTGTAGAAAGATAATTATGAATGATTTTTTTATCCTCATCCATAATAAACACACCGCACCGGATGAAAGCGATGTTTAGAATGGAAAGTTCTTTCCAGATGAGCGGTGTGATTCGTTCAAGGTCTCTTGTGGTGCGCATGGAAGCGATTTCTGCACGGACACGGTCGAGGGAGGCTTGCCTGACGGCTTCCTTCTCGCGTGCCTCAGCATCTTATCAAATCTTTATACCGCTTATACGTAAGGCTGAGTACGGAGGTAAACCTTCGGTAGATTTTTAATTCTTCTTCTCTCAAGGCTGTTTCCTTCCATGCATACACCCCGCCCTCGCTCGAACATAAAAAAATAGCCATAGTTGCACCGCATCCTTTTGATATTCGGGAAAGGCAACTTGAGGCCGAATGATTTCATAGTATTCTTTAATTTCATTCCCTCGTAATACAGGATGATATTCTGTTTTTGTTACCCAGTTCTTGTAAACATTTTCCAGTACAGGGTGCCCTTCGTTTTTTATTTTGCCTACGAGTTCAAGACTCTCACCACCTTCGGTAGTGTTCCAGGTATAGACCTCGCCTTCTTTATTATGTTTGTTTAACAAGCTCACACCACACCTTCGGGGCACGAGATTGAAGGCCTCCAATTGTTTATAGAATACCCCGATGGTGTCGGCCAGATCTTGCGAACTATGCATGGCCATAGCTTTACCCCGCACTCTTTCCAATGCTGCTTCAATCTGTGCTTCTCTTGCTTGCGCTTCTGCTTTTTGGAGATCGAGGAAGCGGGTATAGGTTTGTTCGAATACTTTACAAAATCGTTGGAGTAATGAGAACCCTTCCTCATCTGCCCTCTTCCAGGAGGAATAACCAATAAATCCGAAATTATGGCGACACTGAAGCAAGTGATAGTGGGTTGATTCCTCTGGTATCTGCTCCAATTCGAACTGTATTTGTTCCTTTAATACTTTTTGAGCGATTTCCTTTTCAAGAGAAAATTGTCGAAAACTCTCTTTGTTTTTGAAGGCTTCTATATCTGCCTGAAAACTGAAATGATCTTTCCCGTGAACAGTGTAATTCGGTTTGAGGGAGCCATGACTCCAAATTTCCATTGTATTAGCTTCCACATTTACCAATGCAATCCAACAGGCTACCGTCTACTTTTCTAAGAATTTGAATTGATTGGTCAAGTTATTTAACCACCTGCTCTAATTCATCGCTTTTTTGCATAGCCCATAGAACAACTTCTCACTCTTTCCAAAGATGCTTCAATCTGTGCTTCGCGTACTTGCACTTCAGCTTTTTGAAGGTCTAGGAAGCGGGTGTAGGTTTGACCAAATACACCGGCAAATCGCTTAAAAACAGCATTTAATTCCTCTGAAATAGGGGTAGGTGAGAAAGCAAAAAGAACTCCCTCCGGAAAAAAGAAATCATAATGGATGATTTTCCCCGGTAATTTTTTGAAATCTACCTGGAGAGAATAATCAGGAGAATCATTGATTGCCTTAAAGTAGTTTATCAAATCTTCCCCTACCAATTCATAAGTATATGTCGATTTTTTTGCTTCCCATGCATTTTGGATTTCGGATAGCAAGGAATGGATTCCCATATCCAGAATCCCCTTGTCGAGTAATGTTTGACTCGAATCATTGGTAGAGGCTGTCCAGACTTCCATTTTTCTGGTATAATCCAATATTCCGATTCCGGAGCGGATGGATTTATCCACTCCCAGGCTGAGCAATTCATTAAATAGTGTAGTAACCGTAATGTCTACATCTACACTGTTGTGCATGGCCATGGTTTTGCTCCGTACCCTTTCCAGTGCTAATTCTATTTCTGCTTCTCTTGCCAGTGCTTCTGCTTTTTGGAGGTCGAGGAAGCGGGCGTAAGTCTGCGAAAATACACGGGTGAATCTGACCATGATTTGCTCCTGCTCTTTGTCAAGTGCATCTTTTGCCACAATGTGAAGGTATCCTTCACGAAAATTGGCACAATAGAAATGTGGATTATCAGGCATCTCTTTTTGAGCTATTATGCCTTGGGCTACCTCTGACCCCAACTGATGATAAACCAACTTGATATGGTATTCGAACTGCTTGTTGGTTACTTTCCGGTAATAAAGTGGGGCCTGCCGTTTCCATGACTTGTATCGTTCATTGAGTATCGTTTCTCCCTTTGATGGGCAGTGTGAACTCTTCCCTAGAAGTTCCGTCGGGCCTGGTGAGCCATAATACCTGATTATTTTTTTCGTTGTAAATTGCGTAGCCACATTGGTTAATATTCAGGAGACCTAGTCGGTTTAGTTCAATATTAAGTACTTCGGCTGCTTCCTGAAGTTCTTCGGTGCGGTGCATGGCCAATGATCTGGAACGCACCTTTTCCAAAGCCGCTTCTATCTGTGCTTCCCGAGCCTGCGCCTCTGCGTTTACTAGATCTAGAAAACGGCGGTAAGTCAATGAAAAAACATTTGTAAATCGGCGAAGGATCAGATTATCCTTATAAGCTATTTCGTTTAATGTATATGTAAAAATATAACCTTCATTAAAATAAAAACAGTTGGCGATTTGATGATTCGGATATTTTACTATTATGGGGAACCGATAATCGGGTGTTTTTTTAAGTAGTTCATAGTATTCCTTCACTTCATTGCCAACCAATTCATAAGCGAAGAAATCTAATTTATCTCTCCAGGATCGATAGATTTCCTGGAGCATAGGATGAAGATCGACATCCAGGTATCCGGTAATTACATCTACCACCTGTTTTTCCTTTGCAGATAATGTTGTTGACCAGACTTCAAGTACACGGGCCTCTTTAAAAATGCAAATCCCGCATCGTTCGATTTCAATCCCGAGATGGCTCAATTCGTTAAAAACTACTGCAGTTGCCTCAGAAATATCTTCACTGTTATGCATGCCCATGGCCTTGGCTCGAACCTTTTCCAATGCCAATTCAATTTCTGCTTCTCTTGCCTGATCTTCTGCTTTTTGGAGGTCGAGGAAGCGGATATAAGCCTGCTCAAATACTTTGGCAAAGCGTTTCATTATGTCGGCATCGTTTTCAGAAGGGACAGCTCCAGTTAGTGAAGGGATAATAATGGCCGAATTTTTTGACCAAGCAGCTGAGAGATTATGTTTATCAGCTTTTAGCACATGCTGTTTATAGTCATCAGGAAAGTGCCTATAATCACTGTTCTCAAAGGCATGATTGAAAAAGTCATTTTTCGCCTCTACTGAAAATTCTTTTGAGAAAAAGGCATCACCTTTATCTTTGGAATCCATGCGTCATTAAAAATTGGATTATCAAAATAAGGAACCAGATAACTTCCCGAAGATGAAAAGTCATCAACGGTAATCCAATGCATCACATCTTTGTTATCCGGAAAGTATGTACATAGAATTACACCGCCTGCATCGAATATAACGCCTAATTCCTTTAATTTTTCGGCAACTACAGCAACTACTTCCTGAAGTTCCTCAGGTTTATGCGTAGCTAATGAACGAGAACGAACACGTTCCAAAGAAAGCTTCAATCTGTGCTTCTCTTGCCTGCGCTTCTGCTTTTTGCAGATCAAGAAAGCGTGTATAGGTTTGTTCAAAGACTTTAGCAAAACGTTTTGGCGCGAAGTTGTTTCCCCTGTTACTGGTTCATCACCCAAAATCCTCAGGAAGCCATATTCCATAGCATTATAAATAAGTCCGTTTAGGACTTAACATTTCATTTTTAAATTCTACCGGAAGATTTTTAAACTCACTGTTTTTAAACATCCACTTGGCATACTCTACCTTCGCTTCTCCTTCAAAAATCAATTCATTGAACGCCAGTTGTTTTTTCCAGCCTTCGACCTCAGCCAGGTAATAAGGATGTGGACAATGTGGGCTCTTATAGCTTTTTGGTAATACTTCGTGGCCAAAACCTGCGTACCAATGTTCTGAAGACAGGTCCTCATTGTAAATACCTATACTTGATGCGGAGGGATCGAACCCAAGACCTTTCAACTGTTCAAAAACTGAGGCAATGACCTCCCGCAACTCTTCACTTTTATGCATGGCCATCATACTTGCCCGCACTCTTTCCAGAGCAGCTTCAATCTGAGCTTCACTTCGCTTGTGCTTCTGCTTTTTGCAGATCGAGGAAGCGGGCATATGACTGTTCAAATTCTTTTCTGAAACGCGTAAGAAGAGACACTTCCCCTTCACTCATTTGGTTTCCAGTAATAATGCTGAGGTATCCATGTGAAAAGTTGGCGCAATAAAAAATGGTTGGATCGGGAAAAAACTTTTTTACCATCTCATCAACTTGCTGCGACCCCAGGTGAGGACTGACGAATGCATTGTGTCGCCTGAGGTCTTTTCCAGATAGTGTCTGGCAGAAAACTGTTTCCCTTCTTTTCCAGGCTTCATAACGGTGCTGCAAAGCCGGTTCACCTGTCAGAGGCAGGCTATAAGGTTCCATCAAGGTCCCGTCCGGTTGTGTTGACCAACCGTATTGGATTTTGTTTGTCTCATCAATTTCAACGTAACCACAATTGAGGAATGGTGTAACGCCAAGATTTACTAATTCCTTATGCATGACCACTGCAATTTCAGAAAGCTCTTTACTATGCTGCATGGCCATTGTTCTTGCCCTTACTCTTTCAAATGACAGTTGAACATGTGCTTCCCTTGCCTGTGCCTCGGCTTTTTGCAAGTCGAGGAAACGGGTGTAAGTTTGCTCGAAGACTTTGCTGAAGCGAGGTAAAATTTTAGTCAGTTCCATGGGCATAGGTTCATGACTAATAGCAGAAACGTGTCCGTATTTCATTGCTGAAACTGATAACATGACGTAAGCCTCTGAAAGTATTGTTGCCTTGTCAAGATCAGGCAGTTCTCCCATTTGTGTTTTACTTAACAGCCATTGAGCATATTCAATCTTTTCCTGATCCTTTAATTCGATTATCGACAGTTCAATTTGATTCTTATCGAGGTATATTCCACATTTTTTCTGCAGGCGGGACGCCCGTGCGTTCAGGAATAAAAATACGTGATCAGCTAAAACCCGATTTGTGGGTGTGGAGTACCGATGTGTCGAATCCGCCTTTTGCTTCATCAGCAAGCGCTAACCATGCGCCCCACTCAGCAAATCCCAATTGATGCATTTGTTCGAATAAATCTAAAGACGACTTGCGGCAGCTCCTCACTTTTGTGCATGGCCATAGTCCGGGCACGTACTCTTTCCAATGCCAATTGAATTTCGGCTTCTCTGGCTTGCGCTTCTGCTTTTTGAAGATCGAGGAAACGGGTGTAGGTCTGCTGGAAGACTTTGGCAAAACGAATGAGCAAAATCAAATGCACTATCATTGAGTGGGGTATGTGAGCCCGATGACACACACCCGAATTTTTGAAATGAACATGACCAGTAAGCTCTTGGCGCCTGGGTCATAAACTGTTTTACCGGCTCGGGCAACAGTTGCAGTTCGGTCTGCTGAAAAATGAAAGAATCCCAGTCCTTCTTTTCGGTTCCTTCCAAAGTGTATCTCCATTTATCATTCTCTTCCCGCCAGCCATTCACAAAGGCCAAATAAGGTGCGTGTTCATGATATTGCACCTTTAACCCGCTGCTATAGTTCAGGCTATCACCGGAAGCCATCCACCATACCGAATCACATGCCTCAGGATCGAAAGTCATGATAAAGCAGCGGTCCAGTTCTGGCTCTACCTTTTTCATTTCGTCGTAGAAAAGGGCAATAACCTCGTTTAACTCCGTCGAAGTTCGCATTGCAATGGCCCTGACACGTAACCGCTCGAGCGATGCTTCAATTTCCAACTCGCGGTTCTGGGCCTCTACAATGTTTCTCTTTTGCTCGAGTTCTGCTATGGTTTCTTTCAATAAGACATCGGTGGTAAGCTTTTCCTTCTCTGCATTGGCAAGTTTGGTCGCGATGGTTTCTATTTCTTTGTCAGCATCCTTTAATGATTTTATGGAAATATTCCTCTGGTCTGTCGTCAGGTTTTCATCCTGCTGTACAATTTGTATTAGGCGTTTAAGATGCTTATTCATTTCCTTTTTCTTTTTACATTAGACTACTAATGAATTGGTTGCGATTACTTTTCTTTGAATTCCATCCAAAAGCAAAGGATTTAATGAAATTCGTGTTTGGTATTGACCGCCTTACCGGAAACTGAGGTATCGGTTTTCTTCCAACCTCCGACTCCGGTCTTCCAACTTCCTGCTCCAATCTCCCAACTACTTTTTATTCATCTCCATATAATCAAACACCAGGTTGCAAAAGGCGACCATACCTGTCTTAAATGAACCGTCATCAATGATAAAGTCAGGAGTGTGGTGTGGCCCGGAGGTATCAGGATCCTTTCCTTTTGGTAATCCACCGAGAAAAAAGAATAGGCCGGGTACCTTTTGAGCAAAGAAGGAAAAATCCTCAGAGCCGGTTTTGGCTGGCATTAACACCACATTCTCCGCACCCGCAGATTTTTGCAATGAAGGGAGCATCGTGTTGGTGAGCGCCACATTATTAAAAGTTACCGGATAGTGAACCGAGTATGGCAACTCTACCATGGCTGTTGCGCCGGCGGACTCCGCAGTTTTCTCCGCGATCTGCCTGATACGGTTGAACACCAGTGTTTCATCGTGGTTGCTGAAAGTCCGCACCGTGCCCAGCATTTCTACCTGTTCGGAAATGATATTAAATCGATTTCCTCCACTTATGGCGCCGATGGTTACCACGGCTGGATTTTCGGTCAGTTTCACATTACGGCTCACAATCGTCTGAAGGTTATTGATAATCTGTGCCGCTGCCACAATCGGATCGACTGATAACCAGGGCTGTGAGCCGTGCGACGGCTTGCCGGTCACCGTTATTTTCATATCACCGGTACCTGCCATTGCAGCCCCCGGATGGTAGGCTATTTTTCCAACTTCGAGTTGCGCGTCCATATGCAGCCCAAAAATCACATCTACTTTCGGGTTCTCCAGCACACCTTCTTTCACCATACGTTCAGCGCCAAATTCTTCCCCTTTTGGTCCTCCTTCTTCAGCCGGTTGAAAAATGAATTTTATGGTTCCTTTCAGGTCCTTTTTCATGCCCGACAATATTTCTGCCACTCCCATCAATATGGCCACATGGCCGTCATGGCCGCAAGCATGCATCACCCCGGTTTCCTTTCCGTTGTACGTGGTTCTCACTTTGGATATGTAGGGTAAGTCGTTGTTTTCAGTGACAGGCAGCGCATCCATATCTGCCCTTAATGCGATCACCGGGCCGGGTTTGTCTCCCTTCAGGATGCCCACCACGCCGGTGACAGCCACCCCTGTTTGCACTTCCAAGTCCCAGTGATTGAAGGTGTTTGGCAATGATGGCGGCAGTTCTGGTTTCATGATTTCCCAACTCTGGGTTTTGATGAAAGTCATGGCGCCAGTCGATGACCTTTTGCTCGATTTGATTGGCTGATGCTTTAATGGCAGCATCATAATTGGTTTTTTGGGCTATTGCTATTTCGAAGCAAAATAACAGGACAAGTAAAACTGCGTTTTTCATTTCATTATGCTTTTTTTTGCCTACTCTCGGTCCGGTTTTCAGCTACCCCGTTTGTGGTTTAATTTTCTTCAGAAGAATTTTCTATTGATGATTATGGCATTTTTTGATTCGAATAATGGTATGAGGGACCCGATGATAAACTCCCGACTTTTCCTTCCTTCCATGCCCGTCCGGCAAACAGGGGTCTTAATCTCCACGTCTGGCACCTTTGCAGTATCATAAATCGCTCGAACCATGCCTGCCTTCCGAAGTCTAAGTGAAGGCCGGGATTGGCGTACCTGCCTGCCAACAAAGCAGGGATTATTAGATTTCACAGACTTCAGTTTCCGTGGCTGAGGCCGATGCGGGCATAACTCTTCCAAATATGAAGAGTATTCTGGCTGGGGCTGAATGCTAATTGGATTGGAGGACTGGAATTTGCTCAACTCATTGTTCGGAGTTGACGCAAGGACATAGGCCCAGGGTTTTAGATTCATGGAGAAGAATTGGCTATTCCAAATATAAGAAAGTTTATAGCCGCCCAAAGTATCCCGGCAATAATTTGATGATCAGGGGTTTAATTATCCATAACTAAAACTATCCGAATTGCCAGGTTGGCCAGTCCGACAAAAAGGATGAAATATGGCGTGTTGACTTTTGTTATTTACACGGAAGGTTTCTAATCTTAGCAAAAATTTGTTTTTAGGAAAATGAACCAGGTCGCATTTTTTATCTCTCTACTCATTTTTGGAGCATTGCTTAATACTTCCACTGAATCATTCGGTCAACAGGTAAGGTCATCCAGCAGTACGCCGACGCCGTATTTTTCGTATGGGAGAGGACTCGGGATTACTTCGCCAGACAGCCTGTTTAAACTGAACATTCGATTCAGGATTCAAAATCGCCTTTCGCTTACCAACTTTGAGGAATGGGATCAGGCAGTAGTGGAAGCGCGTGTGAGAAGATTGCGTCTGCGGTTTGACGGGTTCATTTATTCACCGAAGCTCACCTATGTGTTGCAACTGGGTTTTAGTCGAAGTGATATGGATGACGGAGCCAACACCGGAGAACCCAGTATCATTCGTGATGCCATGATTCTATACAGTTTGAGCAATCGATTTTCTATTGGATTGGGACAGACGAAACTACCAGGAAACCGACAGCGGGTTACCTCATCCGGCGATCTTCAATTTGCAGATCGTTCTATAGTAAATTCAACTTTCAATATCGACAGGGACTTTGGAATTCAGGCTTTTTACAACAATTATATAAACAAGTTCTATTATGTAATCAGAGGCGCAGTGTCGAGCGGCGAAGGTAGAAATGTGCTGGCATCCAGTACTGGTTTGGCCTATACGGGTCGATTGGAATTATTGCCCTTTGGACCATTCACAGATGGCGGGGATTATTTTGAAGGAGACCTGTCGCGCGAACCAAAACCCAAAGTATCGCTGACTATTACCTATTCAGAAAACCTGAATACTACCCGCTCTGGTGGGCAGACAGGTGTTTTTCTATACGAAAACCGAGATATTCTCACAAGGATGATCGACTTCCTTTACAAACATAAGGGATGGTCGTTTGCTTCGGAATTTATTCACAGAAACACCGATAATCCAATAACGGAAAACGCGGATGGCAATATTCGATATGTATATAAAGGTCATGGAGAAAATTACCAGCTGAGTTATCTCTTGAAAAGGAACTACGAGTTGGCGGGCAGGTATTCGCACCTGATTCCAAACGCTGAATTGCAGGAGTTAAGTCCCTTACAGAGAGAGTACACTCTTGGTGCGAGCAAGTACATTAAAGGGCATCGCCTAAAACTACAAACCGATCTCAGCTATTTGACAAATGAATGGCCGCAAGGCACCAATCCTAATACCAATGACTGGCAATGGCGTTTTCAGATAGAAGCAGGTATATAGCTCCAGGCTGCTACTATTTCTTTAATAATATCCGTTGAATTTCACTTAAATAGCAATGGTGCAAATTCACTCAAATATACACGCCAGTTTCTCCAGGTATGTCCGCCTTCGCTCTCCGTGTAGGTGTATTTCATTCCTAACTGGTCCAGCTTCGCTTTATATTCAACATTATTTTGGTAGAGAAAATCCGTCTTGCCAATTCCAATCCAGGGTAATTGGAAGAAATATTTTGCCAACGGTGTAAAGAGCATTTATCCGTCATTGATTGATCTGATTAGAAAAACAAAACTGGCGAGACTGAACTAATTTCAGATCACGCCGGCTTATGACATTTGAGTACGAACTCACTGCAATGGTTATGACTTCAGGAAACTCCGCAGTTGATAGGTGAACTTCAGCATAAAATATTGCTTGAGTACCTGCGACCGAACCTCTTCAATATAATTTGGTGTGATGGTCTGCGAAAAGCTCTGGTTCTGATTCAATAAATCAAATACTGAAAGCTCCACTTCTCCCAGTTGATTACCGAGAATCTTTTCGCGATACTCATATTCCATAGTACATAGCTGCTGTTGAAGTCATCGCTGAAACCGTTATACTTCTCCAGGTAGGTATCGTTTCTGAATACGAATCCCTTCCAGAATATGATATTGGCCTTAACGCCTACGGTCTGCATGATATAATTGCTACTCGTATTCGATTGCGACTGGATGGAATTGAATACACGATTTCCACTGACATTATAATAAGTATTGAAATCAACCTTTTCGCTGATATTGCTCACGAGAGAGAATTTCAGGTTCAGGGAATAGGTGTTTGATATATTCGACGTATTATCCGTTTGTCCGGGCCTTCGAACATAGCCCAGGCCCACTGAAGAATTCATGATTGATTTAACAGGTGAAATCGAGAAACTATGCGTGGTGGTATTTGATATATTCCAATACCCGTTCAAATTGATCGGCATGGAAATCTGGGTTCCTTCCTGTACTACGATTCCTCCCGCAAGTACGGTATCTTTTTCAGCAAATTCAGTCTCGTTGGTAATGTAGTTCTTCGTCATCTGCACCATCGAGAAATTCGAGATGGAGGTATTCTTATCCCCATTGGGTTTTTCAAGTCTCAACATGAGCGAATGAGAATAACTCTGGTTCAACTCTGGATTTCCGATGGAAAAAAACAATGGATTGCTATTGTCAATTACATTTTGCAACTGCGTCACAGATGGCGCGATGGTGGAAGTGGCATACCTGAAAAACATATTGATATTACCTTTGAATTGCAGTCTGCCCATGGCCGTAGGTAATATGCTGTTGAATGAATTGTGATAAACTCCTTCCTGCGGATATACCTGTTCATTGTTCAGTCTTGCATGTTGATAGGATACGCCGATATTGAAAAACTTACCAAAACTGCGGTTGCTATACATCAGGGTGGGGAGCTGCGTTGTGTACCCGCTCTGGAATTGGTTCGATAGCTGAGGACTAAATACCCGCTCCTGGGTTTCGGGATCAAGCAAATATGTTTCCTTATCCGAATCCCTGTTATTAAAACTAATCCTGTAGCTGGCCGATAATTCTCCACTGTTACCGACAGGTTCCGTGTAGGTCAATGTCGTGGCGAGGGTATTGTCAATCTCATCTGTCAGATATTGAGTCAGCGAGTCCTGATACACATCTTCGTAATAATTCTGCCGGTCGGTATTCCTGATTCGCGAATCAAGGTTTATCGACATGGATCGGCCTATTTTTTCAAATTTGTGCTGAAATAACAAGTTGTTGTTGATGCTGTACGCTTTGTTCAGGCTTTTATAAGTGTTATCCGTCTGATTGATGATTTCACCCAGGCTATTTGTTGTTTGCCCAATCGTATGATCAAGACTGCTATTGTCCTGAAAGCTGAAAGATGGAATATAAATCAGTTTGTTATTTTCATTCAAATCGTAGGTAACGCGCATATTCAACCGGTGATTCAGATTGTCTGAATTGGAAGTTTTATCCTCATTGTAATACTGACTTCCCGATTCGCGGAATGATTCCCTGCTAGAAAGCTGATCGTTGGAATTATGGCTATCATTGAAGAAATAGCTGCCTTCAAAAGTGCCTGATTTCCCAAGTTTATCTGAAAAATTCAACCCGACTGCATTCGTGTTGGTGATTCCGCTTGGTGTGCTGGTCATTGAATTTCCACCGCCACCCGGTCTGAATCCGCCTCGCATCCCTCCTCCTGAAATTCCGGCCACGTCGTCGCTACCGAAGTTTTGCTGATTGATGTTATTGGACATCCCCAGAAAGGTAAGTTGAGTGTCATTTTTAAAGTTATTGAGTGTAGCGCCTGCTGTATAGCGATCATCAGTGCCATAGCCACCATATAATTTACCAAACAGTCCCTGCCGTTTATCGTCTTTGGTCACCACATTCATGGTTTTGGTAGTATTTCCGTCATTGAAGCCTGTCATCTGTGACCGCTCACTCATCTGATCAAAGACCTCCACTTTTTCACAACCTCAGCAGGAATTGTATTCAGCGACAGCAATGGATCCTGGCCAAAAAATCGCTTTCCGTCCAGTAAAACCTGCTGGACTTTTTCACCATTTGCCGACACCCCGGATTTGTCGACAGTGATACCAGGCATTTTACTGACGAGATCTGCGGTAGTGGCGTCAGGATTCACTTTAAAGGCATCGGCGTTATAAAGCACCGTATCCCCTTTCTGCTCCACGGCGATGACTTCCCCAACGACATTGATATTTTCAAGCATTTTTGTATCCTGCAAAAGGGTGATCGTTCCGAGATCAACATTACCTACAGCGGTTCTGAAAATTTTAGAATACGACTGAAACCCAAGACTGCTGACGCTGACACGATAAAAAGCCTTTTCCATATTGGTAATCATAAACACGCCCTGTTCGTTCGTTATTCCATAGCGTGATCGGGTTGAATCCTTTACATTGATCATTACCACGGCTGCACCGGGAATGGTGGAGCCATCCGATTCGTCAACCACCACTCCACTCACCGTGACCTGCTCCTGGGCAAAAAGCGATGCCGCAAAACCAAAGGAGAATAATACGAATAGTAATTTTCTCATGGCGTATTTTCTGTCGGTTGCGCTTGATCAGATTGCGGAGCCCTGGCTTGCCGTTGTTTTCGTCGGTCTTCGACGATCCCCGTGTAGATGGCAAACTGATCTTCGTTCAGGACATCCTGGATCAAATTATCTTTTTCCTTCATCAGCGCTTCCATTTTAGGTCTCATATTTTGAAAATCCCTCGTCTTCATCACTTCGTCCCGAACTTCCTTAAATGAAACCGAGAATTCCTCATAAATACCATCCAACAGCGTTTTCTGATCATCTGTCAAATCGGTTATCGACTTATATACGTTCTGTTTTTCACGTTTTACCATTTCATCAGGATCAAATCCACCCGGGCCACCACCTGGAGGCGGACCACCCTGAGCCATCAATTGGATGGAAACGAAGAGAGCGAAAATTGTCAAATAAAAAGCGTTTCTGAATTTTAACATGAGTAGTGTAATTTATTTATCTAATCAAGTGTACGGCGAATACCACACTATGTAAAAAGTTATCAACCATCAACACATATTACTCACCCAACCTTAAAAAACCATCAACCAAAATTTGCGGCTCGCGGTGAATTGTAATCATTGAACCTCCCGATTTGGAAGTAAACCAGCAGAATTACCCACCTACTTCGCTTTCCAATCCTGGTGTATTTCACTATGTTTGATTACTTTTTGCCCATGTGCTTACAAACTATTCTTCAGTCCTGATTATGAAAAACCTGTTCTATTTCATCCTTTTCCTCAGCGCAATTTCATGTACTACCCGCGAACCGCGCAACATCATGCTATTTGATAGTGACTGGAAATTCTATCGCGGCGACAGCCAGGGCGCTGAACGGCCGGATTTTAATGACCTTGACTGGCGAACCATCGACTTACCGCACGACTGGAGTATTGAAGATATACCAGGGACTGACTCCCCGCTGGACTCTAACGCAGTTGGCAGTTACAACACAGGATTTTTCACCGGTGGCACCTCATGGTACAGGAAGCATTTTTCAGTCGCCGATTCCATGAAAAACATGAGGTTTTATCTGCAATTTGATGGCATTTACATGAACGCCGACATCTGGCTCAACGGTCAGCACCTCGGCAATCATCCGTATGGCTATACGACTTTTGGATATGACATCACCGGATATCTGAATGATGATAGCGAAAACACGCTCGCCGTCCAGGTAAAAAACGAAGGGTTGAATAGCCGCTGGTACACCGGCTCGGGCATTTACCGGCACGTCTGGCTCATTGCCACGGGTAACGTTTACATTCCTCAAGGAGGGCTAAGCATTACTACTCCTGAGATTACTACCGATAGCGCTTTGGCCAAAGTTGAAATAACTGTTCAAAACGAATCCGAAAAGGAGATGTCTGTAAACATCGTTTCGAAAATCGAGGGACTGGATAAAAGCAGCACTTCAGGCCAGCTTACCATACCGGCAGGTGCCAAAGCGATTTCAACACAGGAAATAAGCATAGAAAACCCATCGCTTTGGTCACCCGATTCCCCCGAACTATACACATTAATTACCGAAGTGTATGATGGAAATAAAAAAGTGGATGAAATGAGGCAGTCGTTTGGCATCCGAAGTCTTGAGTTTTCGGTTGAAAAAGGATTCCTACTGAATGGAATACCGACGCTTTTAAAGGGCGGATGTATGCATCATGACAACGGACCACTTGGGTCGGCGGCTTATGACAGAGCTGAGGAACGGAGAGTTGAACTCATGAAGGCAAACGGATTTAACGCCATTCGTTGTTCGCACAACCCTCCATCTGAGGCGTTTTTGAACGCGTGCGACCGCCTGGGTGTCATGGTGATCGATGAGGCATTTGATATGTGGCGAAAGCCCAAAAATCCCCAGGACTATCATTTGTATTTTGATGAATGGTGGCAGCGTGACGTGGAGAGTATGGTGCTGCGCGATCGCAATCATCCTTCCATTATTATGTGGAGTATCGGTAATGAGATCCCCGAGCGGGGTGAACCTGAAGGTGCCCGCCTTGCTCAGGAAATGGGCGATTTTATCAGGCAAATCGACTCCTCGCGACCGATCACTTCGGCTGTTAACGGCCTGAATCCCGACAAGGATCCTTATTTCGCGACACTTGATCTGTCCGGTTACAACTACGCAGCAGGCGGCGATCATTGGAAAGCGAGCATATATGTCGAGGACCATGAACGGGTTCCCCAACGGATCATGTATGGCGCAGAGTCGTATCCATTGGAAGCCTTTGATGCGTGGATGAACGTGGTGGATCACCCTTACGTCATTGGAGATTTTGTCTGGACCGGATTTGATTATTTGGGGGAAGCCAGCATCGGATGGTTGGGATATATGTTGAAAAGAGAGTTTTATCCATGGTCACACGCCTATTGCGGTGACATCGATATCTGCGGATGGAAGCGCCCTCAATCGTACTACCGTGATGTGCTTTGGGAAGTGGGCAATAAACCAGCCATTGTTGTGGTGCCCCCTACTCCGACTTTTCCTTTGAATCCTGATAAAATGAACTGGAGCAAATGGGAATGGCACGATGTAGTTCGTTCATGGAATTGGGATGGTTTTAATGGTCGGGAATTGGAAGTACAGGTCTATAACAGATCGGAGGAAGTTGAACTGTTCCTCAACGGAATGTCATTGGGTAAAAAACAGACCAATCGCGAAAACCGATGGATTGCGTCGTGGAAAGTCCCATACGAAGCAGGCGAATTGAACGCCGTGAATTATGAAGGAGGTGCCGCAATTTCGTCTGACGTTCTGGTAACAGCAGGTATGCCTGAAAGTATAAAGCTGAGCCCGGATCGACAAATCATAAGAGCAGACGGCCAGGACCTGAGCTACATAACCGTTGAATTAGTGGACAACAAGGGCATTCGCAATCCAACTGTAGAGAAAGAGGTAAACTTCCAGTTATCCGGGGATGGTAGCATAGTTGCCGTAGCGAGTTCGAATCCGCGATCAATGGAAAGCTACCAGGCTTCACAACGCCTTACCTTTGAAGGACGTTGTCTGGTCATCATAAAAGCAGGAACTGAAGGTGGAAAACTGGAGTTAACTGCAAGTTCAGAAGGCTTGCCGGACGTTACCGTTGTGATTGATTGTGAGAAGTAGTGGTATAGGAAACCTATTTGCGCATGATCATTTTGGCCAGGCTTTCCCAGTCAATCTCATTGAGCAGCATTTCATTGTATTTTGGATAACCATTGTTTTTAAAATGTTCATCCAAGGCTTCAGGTGTGGATTCGAAGTAATTAAACGTCATGAACTGAATGGCAGACGGTGGCAATGATTTGTCCCAATAAGCCGGGTTGAAACGCATAAGTTGCAGACCTTCATTTTTACTATTTGCTCTCAGCACAAAATGTGTATCATGACCAAAATATGCAGGTGCATTCAGTTCTTCTTCCGAAAACTCAGCTATTTCCTTCTTCAGTTGAGGCAAAAGAAAGTCATCTTTTTGACTGGTATAAAATTCAACATACATATCTGCCAGTTCTTTTAAAGTTACCGGAATCCAGTACGGTGGCCTTTCGGGATTAAAGACAATGATATGGTAAAAATGGCCATCAACCGATTCCTTGTAAGCATTTACTCCCGGAGCCATTTCATTTTCGAAGGGAAAGACGGCAAAAACACCATTAAGCTTAACAACCGCATCGTTTATGGCTTTTTCGTCAGCAGATGTAAATTTATATTTCGAGTCGGGATGGGTGTAATTGAAATACTCTGCTTCAAAGTGATGATAATTCGGATTGGTTCCATGCCCGCTTTCGGTGTTGTTGATATAAAAACTGTAATGAGGTGGCTCAACCAACCATTTGCCACCCCGCGACAAGTCTGAAAGGAATAGTTGAAACGCAAAATCCATTTCACTGCGCATTCCGTAGTTGGCTGCATTCCATTTATAATTGTCGTTCCAAATTCCAAAAGATGCGGCAAGTAAATCATACCCTACCGGATTTTTGAGTATCGGCACATTCTGGTGAAACCATTCGGCCAGGGCTGCCAGGTTCTTATTAAAGGCAACTAACTGCTCGCGGTGTTTTAATATTGGTTGAATAACTCCACTTTCCGGGTTTTTCGGGAAGAAACTCGGATGGGTTTTGGGCAGCGCACAAAGCTGACATCAGGAGCAAGATTGAGAAAGCATAATTCTTTTTCATGTCGAGCACATTTAGTAATTAACCTTTAGCGATTCTACCGTGATTTTATTTACTGAATCGAAAACCTCCATACTAGCGTTCATCGATTCGGGACATGCTTTTAATTGATCAAGGAAGTTTTTTCCTGCTTCGTCGAATGCTTTCGTGCCGACCAGCAACGAATCAATAATCGGAATGGCTTTTTTTGTTGCCACCTCTATTTCTGCCGCTCCCGAATTGAATGCCGTTTCCAAGTCCTCTGAAATGGTCTTCCAGCCATTAAGCGTATTGAGGTACTCATTTAATGGGCCGCTGCTAAAATTATCTACACATTTCTGCAGATTTTCCATGCCCAATTGCATTTCAGAAAAGGATTTGGAGGATGCGGTAAGCGCCCGATACTTATCGCAACCACAATCTCCGGGCTCATAGGGCAAACCCACCAGGAGTGATGGTGCAGAGGGGAATTCCGGATCAATGAGAATCTCGTCCTCTGCTGCTGGCTGTTCTGGTGTTGATTGGTCGTTTTGTGGCTCCTGAGTAGGTGGCTCTTCGGTATTTGGTGTGGGCTTAGCCGCTGGTTTAGATTTTGTGGATTCGGGCTTTTTGGTTTCAGGTTTTGGCTCCGTCATAGGTGCTTCCTTCTTTAGAGGCTCTGGTTTTTCTCCCTGACATTTTTGCAGCAGACGAATGTATTTCTGTAAATCTTTATCCGCTTTCTCAAATGTTTCCAAGGCAAGTCTTACTTCTCTATTGTATTGCATTGTCTGGTTCCAGTTATCCCCGAACTTCTGTGCTGCCTTCTGAGCATCGATAACACCGATTGCGGCACCTGCAGCTTTGTCCCCCAGTTTACCAACATATGTTTTAATTGCATTCTCATAAAACTCTTTCTGACTCCCACTGGCTATCATTTCAGAAATGCCAGCGCCTGCTTCAGCGATATCGGAGGCGGTTTCAATAGCCCCTGTAGGAGACTTTCCGCTTGTAACAATAGTAAGCGCTGACTTTGCCATCATTTCCTGCAGAGATCCGGCGATTTCTTCCTTTGCCTTTTCATACTCCTTGTTGCCGGCAATGCGCCTTAGTTCATCATTTGCCTTCTGTAGGTTTTCCATTGCGGTCTGCCTCATTCTTTCAAGCGCTGCAATGGTTTCATCATCGCAGTTTACCACCTCAACTTCCACTGCAGGACCAGTGGGTTCACCACATTTCGTTTTTGCCTGAAGTGTAGTTTTTCCGGTAATGATTCCCTGAAGTGTGACTTCGGTGCCAACTCCAAAAGCCGATAATACACCCGGATCTGCCGGTTCAAACGTTACGAATTCGGCGGCGTCGGTTGGCATAGCCGTTACGGGCACGGTGATAATGCCTGATTGCTTTTTCCCGTCAATATCATAAAACGCTATCTGCGGTATGGCCTGTCCGCCATTGTACGATTCGACTTGCACACAAGCCGCAACCTGGGAAGCCTGTGCTTTTTTCCCATCGGTGTGGGTATATTCAACAAACAAAGTTCCGCGACCGGGCGTAGAGCCGCTCAGGGTTGCAGACGAGCCGTCGGATTCAATGCTCATTATTTCCTGTGGTTCGACCCA
This sequence comes from Cyclobacteriaceae bacterium, assembly GCA_034523095.1. Classification (GTDB taxonomy): domain Bacteria; phylum Bacteroidota; class Bacteroidia; order Cytophagales; family Cyclobacteriaceae; genus JAAUQL01. Next base: position 34,704 of record JAXHKU010000002.1, read on the forward strand.
AAACGTGTAAGTGCCGCCTTCCTTATTGGCTTTGGCCGTTACCACACCCTCTTCCCCAACGCCCATTTCAGAGCAGCCATTGAGTGTAACTGTCGGTTTGCGCATAAACCCGAAAGGTGCCAGATTGATGACAACTTCTGTTTTGCTCTCATATTCGCTATAATAATCCTGGCGGTGTCTTTTGCCCGAAGCTTGTATCGTAAATATTTTTTCTGACGGGTCGAGCATAAATTCATCGAGGTCCTTGTAGTTTTTTATCAGCAGTGGCTCGTAGATTTCGTCCTCATCCTTGCGGGAAGGATCTACGCGCAGCCGGCCATTAATATCAATATTTAAAGGCTCATTTACCGGAACAAGCTTTTCTTCTTCGTCATCCCATCTAAACCATTCACCTTCACCGACAGCCTGCTCACGTAACCTATGAAACGGTTTGTTACCTTCAAGTCGAATCTCGTAGCTCGGCACCAATGGCGCTAACTGATCCGAAGGAGCTATATAAGCGATGATATTCATAGAAACACCATCCACGTTGTTCTCTCCCGAAGCTGAAAAACGCTCTGTTTGTACATATTTTTCCTGCCTGTCGCTATTCTTTTTATTAACCCACCGCATTCCGTCTGAAGTACTCGTTGCCTTTACATAGAATGGGTCTTGTTGTTTGGAAAGAATTTTAGAATAATCAGCTTCATCCCGGACAACATAATCCGAGGAGCCGGTAATAACCGCGCAAAGATCGCCGGGGCATTGTGTTCTTGTCTCTGGATTCTCGATGTACCGTTTAACACTACTCCTGAAAATCTGACCGCTTACCCGACCTTGACTGACCCTGGTTGTGGTGGTCATATCCTTATGATCTGATTTGGACGGCATATAGGTCGACTCCGTTATTGTTATGGTAATCTCGGCATCGATGTATTGGGCCAGTATTATTCCAGGTAGAATAACAAGAAAAAATGTCAGCAACAATTGAATGGTTGGGTGTCTGTATGGCATGAGCTTGTTGTTGTTGATTTGCGATACTATCGGAATTGGATGCTCCTGAAGTCTTCCAATTCCAAAATGGTTGCATTACATGTTATCATCCGAAAACCAGAGATTGTATTTGTAAGCGCCGACCAATTTGTCCAGGTAATCCTTTATGGCTTTTAGGCCACTTATTTCAGTACAATCAGGAGGTGTGACTATACCGGTTTGTGCTTTGGTAAGTTCAGCAGTTATTTCGCCAAGTCGCTGGTAGTCGGGCAATGAAGATTTGAGCAATGTCAGATGCTGACGAAGTGCCGACCGGTATTTTGGCGAAAATTTTTCACAGTATCTTATTTGTTCGTTTTTAATGAGTAGGGCGAGCGAATCCATCTGTTTGCCCTGACCATAATCTATACCCATCAGGGATGTCAATTGGTTGCGCCAGGTGTCAATCTTCGAGAGCATCGCTTGTCCGGAAGCGTCATTTTCTATGGCAGCATATCAGATTGCCGATTTTCTGACCGCTGGCAGTAATACTTATCCAGTGCCTCCTTTGTGAGTACTCGCCAACTCGTACATAGTTGCACCCTGATTGGCAGAAGGTTGTTTCGGATTTGCCTTGCGCTGTAGCCATCATTTGAGCGGCATATGCATTTTTTTCGGCATCGCTCATCTTCGACAGCTTCTGAATGTCCTCCATGGACATGCTGGTCTGCTGCATTACTATCTGACCGGCCAGTACATCCTTCTCAGCTTCCGACATGCCGTCTGAGGATTTCATTTTATTTATTTGCTCCGACGACATACCATATTGCTGCGTCATTTGCTGCATGGCGTTTTCCTTGATTGCCTCCTCGTTTTCAGATGCTTGTTCATCCATCTTTTCATTCAAGGCACTTATTTCTTCATTCAATTGATCTGTAAGATCGCGGACTGATTGCGTAAATTGCTCCATAGCCACCCGTGTAATTCCGCAGGAATCTTTGGGCAATGGAGGGGCTTTCCTTAAGTATGTCTCCGTTAGCTTTTGGGCATTTGTAAATCCGTATGGGACCGTCAGAATTAGTAGTATAAGGAGAGTTTTCATTGTAGTATGGTTTAATTACCAAGGTTTTAAAATTGAAGTATAGAATTATTGCGCGTCAATCATTATGATATTGACTTTATGATGCACCCGTCAATAGTTGAATTTCATGAGAATACGCGTCGCCACTGAAAAATGGGCCAGTCATAAAAAGAGTCGATTTTTGATGGATTATTAAAGCTTTATAAACTCCACCCGGCGGTTAAGAGCCTTGTTTACCGGCGAATCATTAGGTGCTACCGGCTGGCCTTCACCCATCCCGTCGGTAACGAGCCGATCACCATTTACGCCAAAAGATTTGACCAATTCAGCTTTAACTGACTCAGCTCTACGTTTTGACAAGTCCAGATTCGCGGCATCAGCGCCTTCGGCGTCGGTATGTCCCACGATTTTCACTTGCACATCAGGTACCTCGTTGAGGATAGTGGCTATTTCTTTCAGTGTACCATAGGACTCGGGCTTCACCACATCTTTGTTTACATCGAAGTAGATGCCGTAAGTCACGAGTTTCCCTTCTGTCATCAGTTTGTTGCGGGTGTCAGGGGCGCCTACGGCGATGTGGATATTGCTGACCATGGCGGCATTTGCTTCAAATCGGATCCGGTCCATTTTCAGAGCAGCATCGGGAAATGCACGCGGGACATCGAACATTTTTGTTTCGTTCTGATAAATCCTTATCCTTGTTTTTTGCACCCAAACAGACATATGGTATTTTTGATCTTTTTTCTGGTACGTATTTTCGTCATCCTTATAACCTTTCTGATCCCAAAATTCACCATCAAGCGCATTGTTATACGCCCGGTAATACGATCTTCCAAAATATTCTACACCATACTGAAATCCCGCTTTCCCGGGAACTGCTCCGCCATCCCATGATTTTTCGTTTATGGCTTTCATAAGCCTGAAACTCCAACCACCCATACCGCCTTCAGTTCCTTCAATGGGTACTACATCAAATTCCAATGTGTAATTGTCGGGCAACGCTAGCAGCTTATCAGTCCAGATGGATTCATCCATGACATACCTGAGCCAGTTACCGGGGTATAAATTGGTGTTTACCACTTCACCGGAACCGTTTGTATTCCATAGCGCCGGAAAATCGCCAATGGCATCCTGAGTGAAATCCTCATAAAACACTACTCTTTCTCCTGGAATAAAATCAAATTTGGAATAGGTCTGAAGGGATGGTTCATCCGAGGTTGTTTCGCCTTTTGTAGCCTCCTGCTCAGTCGGTTGCTCTGAATTTTGCTCCTGAGGCTGGTCTCCGGCGGTTTTTTTCTTTTTGAAAAGATTTTTTACCCCACTTTCTGCGGCATTTAAACCGTCGTTAATCCCCTGGTCGACCTTATTGTTGGCCCTGTTGTTGGTTTGTGTCTCTACCTTTTCTTTTACATTGTCGGTCTGTGCGCCCACATTCGATGACACGGAGAATATGAGGAATGATAATCCGAAGTATAGAATTGATTTTTTCATGTTGGTGTTTTTATAGGGTCAAATGTTAATTTCTTCTTGTCGTACACAGTGAACCAAGTTGGTTTTTTTATGTGTGTTTGACGATTCGAAAGTAGTGCAGGGAGAAGATTACTTTTTACCCCCAAAAAGGGGTTTTTTAACTGCCGTTAGTTTTGATATTTTTGATTAACAATTTCAGTTACTCCTATGAAGAAGTATTTAGTCTGTCTGTTGACAACATGTCTGGGATATCAACTGATTGCGCAAACACCCATGAATTTAGACAGTCTCTTAGGCGTAATGCCTGGTGTGGCACAAGACACAACTGCAGTGGAGCTCTATATACAAATTGGCCAGCAGTACGAAACCAACCAACCGCTGATCGCCCAACAGTATTATAAGAAGGCCGGAGAATTAAGCACAGAGCTCGAATATCCACTGGGCTTTTGTAAGTATGCGGCTAATTATACTGCAGTACTCAATATGCAGGGCCAGTACGATTCATCGCTCATCATTAATTTGAAAGCCTTGCAAGTTGCCGAGGAATGGAACGATAAAATGTGGATCACTAAGATGCGCTTCAATGTTGGCAATTGTTACAACTACAAACTACAATATGAAACAGCCCTGGCATACTATCAGCAAGTGATACCATACTTTGAAGAGGTCGGCAACAAGCCCTATCTGGCGTTGATTTATGACGTGATGCAGGTGCTGTATCAGAATTTAAGACAATACCCCAAGGCTATCGCTTATGGCGAAAAATCCATTGCATTATTTGATGATGACCCAGGCAGCAATGCTCTTGGGAATACCCTTCTAAACCTTTCGGTGAACTATCTATATAATATTCCATCGCAACCTGAAAAAGCCATGAAGGGATTTGATGAAGCATTGCAGATTGCCAGAGATAATCAAAACCTCTATTTGGAAAGTATGGTCTTACTAAACATTGCTGACCTGCATTATCGACACCATGATATGGATAAAGCAAGGCCCTATTACGAGCAGGCCTTAGTTCTGCAAAAAGAGACAGACGACAGAGAAGGAATCTGCATCGCCTCCAGAGGTCTGGCATATTATGAATTATATCGGGACAACTACGATGAAGCTGAAAGGTTGATTCTGGACGTTCTTGCGATTGCCACTGAAAACAATTTTCTGAAAGAAATCGTCGAGTGTTATGCATCCCTGTCCGAACTGGCCCTGGCAAAACGCGACTTTTTGCAATACCGACATTTCCTGCAACGTAAAGATTCAGTACAAACTATAATTCTAAACGACGAACTGACCAGGGCAACACAGGACAAAGAGACAAAATATGAAACGGAGCGAAAGGAACTAAAGCTAATCGCCCTGGAGAAACAGCGCAAACTGGGAATTGCTTTTACGGTTATAGGGGCAATTTTCTCCATCCTTCTCATTGTCATTTTAGTATTCCGCCAGCGCGTCATCAGTCATAAAAAAGTATTGGCTGAAGAAATGATTAAACGGCTCGAGCAGGAAAAGCAACTCACTGCCTCTCAGGCTTTGATGGAAGGAGAAAATGCCGAGCGGAAACGACTTGCCCGCGACCTGCACGATGGACTTGGCGGTATGCTATCAGTAGTAAAACTTAATCTTAATAATATGAAAGGGAATATCATTATGCCGGAGGCGGATGTGCCCGCGTTTCATAATGCGCTGGAAATGCTCGATGGATCCATTCGCGAGTTGCGCCGTGTGGCTCATAATTTAATGCCCGAAACACTCCTGCGCTATGGACTCAAACCGGCATTTGCTGACTTTTGCCACAATGTGGATATTGTGAAATTCCACTTTTTTGGTGATGACCGCCGCATAGATGAAAAATTTGAAGTGGCGGTGTATCGCATATTTCTTGAATTGGTTAACAATGCACTGAAACATGCAGCGGCAGAGCAGATCAATGTCCAGCTCATTATCGAGGATAGCCGTATCAATCTGGTGGTTCAGGACAACGGAAAAGGGTTTGACCCGGCATTAGTTGATCAGGCGAAAACAACCGGGCTGAGCAGCATTCGTTCCAGAGTCGAATCGCTGAATGGGCAGCTGGAGATTTATTCGGCACCGGCCAAAGGAACTGAGGTACAGGTTGAATTCAGATTTTAGCGAAAGCCATGATAAAAGTAGCTCTTGTCGATGATCATCCGTTGCTTATTGAAGGATTGAAAAATCTGATAGAAGCCTCCGGCGTAGCAACAGTTATAAAAACAGCTGGAAATGGTCAGGACTGCATGCGTATGCTGCGCTTCGAGCAGCCGGACGTGCTCTTGCTCGACATTAATCTGCCCGACAGCAGCGGTATCGATCTCTGCAAGGAAATTCATGAGCGCTGGCCGGCGGTAAATATTATTGCGCTGACAAGCTTTGGTGAATACACCATCATACGAAAAATGCTGGATAACGGAGCAAGAGGTTATCTGCTGAAAAATGCCATGCCCGAAGAGATTATTGAAGGAATTGAAACCGTGATGCAGGGTAAAATATTTCTTTGTCATGAAGTTGACTTGTTTTTGAAGAGGCAGGTCAACCACCAAGTATTCCTCACGCCTCGCGAAACGGATCTCCTGCGCTTAATCGTCGAGGGATTTACGAATCAGGAAATAGCCGAAAAACTTTTTCTGGGCGTGGAAACCATTAATAGCTACCGGAAAAATTTGTTGTTTAAGCTTAACGCCAGAAACACGGCAGTGTTAGTCAAAATCGCTATAGAGCAAAAGCTAATTTGAGATCTAAAATTTTAAGTAGAAATCGGTTGGTTTGTTGCAGAGTATCGCAATATTCTGTTACTTAAACCAAAACTCTGTTTTACTGTTTTCACTTTATGTCCGGTTCCATTTCCACACTTACTTTCTTCCGTTTTCAGGGATTTTCGAACAAGGTTTGGGCCTTTTCACAAATGCAGTTTGCGCATTCCCACTTTGCACGGATACCCGGACTGCTGTTCTATAAACTCATGGGAAGTGGCAGAGAGATAGGATTCAATCCGCTACCAGACTGGGGTGTGTATGCTTTTCTTGCTGTCTGGGAAAATGAGGCGGCGGCAAACCAGTTCTTCACTAATGCAGAAATCTTCCGACGTTATAAGGCACATACCAGTGAGCAGTGGACCATTTTTATGAAGACAAGCAGATCCAAAGGCTTGTGGTCGGGAGCAAATCCATTTACCTCTTCAACGGACTTAGATGAAGGAAATCCGCTCATTGCCGTTATTACCCGCGCTACCATTCGCACAAGCAAGTTGGTGAAATTTTGGCGATTTGTGCCTACCTCCCAACGTCCCATCCGGCAAGGTTGCGATGGGCTCATTTACACCAAAGGAATCGGGGAGGCGCCACTTGTGCAGATGGCTACATTCAGTCTTTGGAAAGACACGGAAGCTCTTCAGAGTTACGCTTACAAGAGTCCTGAGCACCTAAAGGCGATACAAAAAACGCGTCAATTGAATTGGTACAAGGAGGAAATGTTCGTCAGGTTTCAGCCATACAAATCTGTAGGAACCTGGAATGGAGTGAGCCTATTGGATGCCTACCTGAAACCATAAATCTGTGTCGCTTAGGCAGGCTTTGCCACCACAGTCATAAATCCCAAGGAAAGAATTTTAAGTAATTTATAAATCGGCGCATTCAGTACCATGCCCGCCACATAATCCATAAACCTGGGTTCCATGGAAGCGGACCAGTCAATACCTTTTTGCTCCATGCGACTCATCCAATGAAGTAAATAGGGATCGAGTGTACCGTAGGTCAATATCCTTTCTACCTGCCATCCGCTATTTTTCATCATAAGTTCAAGGTTGCCCGGTGAGTAAAGGGCTGTGTGTCGTGGAGTGTGATAACCGGCCCAATGCTGCCCAAACTTGCGCCGCGTATAGCTGTCGAAATTGGGGACCTCCACAATGAGGCAAGTCTTAGGGTGGGCCATTTCGAGCAATAGGCGGAGGTTCTGCTGAGGCTGGTAGTCGTGCTCCAAATAATGCCACATCGTAATTACGTCCACAGGATGCATACCCCGCAGGTCGGTTATTTCTCCTTTTTGAAGGTCAATGCTCTCGAAGTTTTCGGAGTCAGATTTCCAACCTTTATCACTGAAATCGAGACCAATGAGCTGGGCGGAGGATTCTTTGCCCAACATGGCCAGAAATGTCGGTTTGCCGCAACCCACGTCAAGAATGCGACTTTGGGGTGTCAGGTAGTGATACTTTTTCACGCGTTTCACCCGCTCCCGATCAATGGTTTGCTGGTCTTTTTTTACAAAGGAAGCGTATTTGCCCCAGGCCTTTTCTGAACGGTAGGGCAAATAGGCGGCGGTGTAAAACCGGCTTAGTTCGGCTTCAGGTACACGCGGGTTAAGGAAAACCAGACCGCAATGGTTGCAACGATCGAAATTGTAGATGGTGGGTAAATGTTGATGCATCATAGCCGCAGTCTGAACAAAAGGTGTGAAGCTGGGCAAATTGCAGGCCGGGCAGTGGAGTATTTCTTCCATTAGCGGACAATATGGTTGACTAAGGAGCGCAGGAATAATAGTTGTGGAAATCCTATAATTATACTCAAATCGTCAGCGATGGTGGTCTGGTCGTCGAGAAAAGCAAAAATATTTTGCACAGCATTTTTTCGGTACAACTTTTCAAAAATTTTAGGGCCAATGTGGTTTCGGCGGTTCAGCACATCGAGAAAGATGGCATCATACAGGCGGAATTTTGGTGAAATAATGCCGTTGTTGGCGGGCCTTCCATTAATAAGATTTTCTACAATAATGCGGGAATTGCGCTCGCAGTTCTTAAAAGAATACCCGCTCGATGGTTTTACCCAGCCACCACCTGTACCAATGCGGACGTGTTGACCGTGGGAATATCTCTCAAATGGAAAGTCACTCATAGGAATTACGCCCTGCTCCGTTTCCACGATTTCGAATTTGTTCAATTTCATCACATCACTAACATAAGTCTGCAACATATGGTCGTATTCGTCATCATGGAGTAGTGCAGCAGTAAAAAGCGTGAACTCCACCAGTGCTTCCCTTTTATTGATGGGTAATACATAGGTGAAGCTCGTAGTGTCCTGCCAGCGCAGCCGAAAGTCCATCAGGGTGAAACGGTTGGGGTCGAATTGGTCGTCAGGTGTACGCACAATCCACCCCTTGAAGTGTTGAAGCAGCCGGGTGTATTTGTCGTTTTTCTGATAAAAGTCGTCAGGGAGACGGCTGTCGAAAACAAAATTTGCTGTGTAGCTGCCCTGCTGCCCAATGATGAGGAGAGGTGTCCCTTGCTGAACAGATTGCACATCCTCGGTGTGCCAGTGGAAGTTTGGGTTGTCAGCGATCTCCTTCTTCGCAAATCGATAAAAATCTATGGCCCTCAGCATTTTGTACCGGTAGGGCGCCAGCGACAACTGAAAGGTATTTTCCTTAGAAAAAAAATCGCCCTCCGACCATGAGTGTTGAAGGATTTCGTCATATTTTCCTCCATTTTTTTCCCAAAAACACCAAGTACGGTCGTTTTGGTCCTTGGCGGATTTCTCAATGATGAGAATGCGCTTTTCCTGAAAAAAAGGCTCACTCTTCATGGTCAATGCAAGCTGGAGGCCGGCAGCCCCTGCTCCGATGATGGCGATATCAAAACTGGTAGATGACATAGAAAAAAGCAAAGAAAACAACTTGGGTCGCAAAATGGTGCATCGGATATGGATTATTCCCACCGTGCAGTTCTTTTTGTATTAACACCTGCAAAATCAGGGATACAACGAACCAATCTACGAAATTTCGCAGTGGCGCCAAGCCCTCACTCCAATACCAAAAGTCGAATATGGGGGCTGTGGGTTCGATAAGAAAATCAAGTCCAACCATCAATAATGCCCCGATTAGCAACGATAGCCATTTTTGCCGGATATACCGTTTACAAATTGTGGCAGTGAGAAAGGTGAGAATAGTCCAATTTACTCCTATCAATAATGGCACTCCGAATATTCGGGGGCCGAGGTTTTGGCCGTAGTGGTACTCTCCGAATAGCCATCCTGTATTCACACCCACGATTTCCACACCTATACCGATGAGGTAAACAAGTGACCAAATAGCCAGGCTGCTCCAGCCATTTTTTACAGGAAAATTCCAGTACAAAAGGCCAGCTCCGAGCATCAGGGTGAATGGTGTTTTTGATAAAAACCAACTTTCATGGACAAGCCATATACCCAGAAGGCCAACGATAGTGACTAACCAAATGACAAATACAGAAATTTTTATTTTTCCGTATGCATGCAGTATTTGAAGGATCTTGTTCATCTGTCGACACCGATTAAATCAGCCGTAATCTTGGCCGAAAAAAGACATAAGGGAATGCCTCCGCCGGGATGCACGGAACCCCCGCAGCAATAAAGTTGCTTGATCTTACTGGAAAAATTAGGGTGTCTGAGAAAAGCTGCCATCTTGGAATTGCTGGCTGCCCCATACAAGGCCCCCAGATAGCTGCCTGTGCGCTGCTCAATGAGAGGCGGGGTGAGCACATCTTCGACTTCGATGAGTGGCGCGAGGTCGATACCCAAAATGCGCTTTAACTTAGCGAGAATATCATGGCGGCTCTGTGCTGCGAGTGCCTGCCAATCTTGTCCGTAATCGCCGGGTGCGTTTACCATTACAAACCAGTTTTCACATCCTGATGGAGCATCAGCAGACTCTTCCTTGCTCGTGATATTGAGATATACTGTGGGATCGTTGTCCAGTGTTCTTTTTTTAAATATATGCTCAAACTCCCGTCTGTAATCGGCACTAAACAGAATGTTGTGGAGGTCGAGTTGGGGAAATTGTTGCCGGACACCCCAATAGAAAATGATCGCAGAACTAGAGCGTTCCTGTCGCAAGGTTCGATCTGGGTGCGACTGGGTGGGAAGTAGTTTTTTATAGGTGGAAAAGATGTCCATGTTTGAAACTACAATATCGGAGAAATACTGATTTGCTGTGGTTTCAATGCCTATTGCTTTTCTGTTCCTTACCAGTATTTGAAGGACTTGTTGTCCAAAATGAAATCGGATACCCTGCCTCAACGCTAATTCATAAAGACTGGTAGAGATGCTGTTCATTCCCCCTTTCGGGAAGTAAGTTCCGAGGTGTAGCTCCAGATGTGGTATCATGCTCATGATGCCCGGCGTGCTGTAGGGGGATGAGCCGTTGTATGTAGCATAGCGGTTGAACAACTGCACAAGGTGAGGTTCACCAATTGCAGCCTCGTTAAGTGAGTTGAGGCTGTTGCCGATATCCATTTGTGACATCCGCGATAATGCTTTCAGCGTTTTAAAGGAAAGATAGGTGCCGACTTTATGCAATGACTTCTGAAGAAACAATGGGGCAGTAAGGTCGTACTTGCGCTGGCTCTTTTGCAAATAAGCCAGCAACACACCCACATCAACACCAAACGTTGCCGCTGCTTCACGAGCGAATACCTCACGGTTGGCATTTACGGAAAAGCTTACCCCATCTTCCCAAAAATAGTTGCAGACATTTTCCTTGCGGCTGTACTCGAAGTGCTCCTCCGTATTCTCGCCGAACAATTTGAAGAGTTCTGTTACTAATTCAGGCATGGTAAGCAACGATGGTCCTGCATCAAAACGATACTCCCCCATAGTGAATGCATGAAGTTTGCCCCCTGGGTAATTATTTGTTTCAAAAACATCGACGTCCATTCCTGAAGCCTTCAATCGCAGGGCAATGGCTATACCAGCTATTCCGGCTCCTATGATGATGACAGATGGCATTATACTATAATTTTAAACAATCAATTACTACTACTTTTTGACTGAAGATACAACGAGTAGTATGGTAAATGGTTTATGCTATATCAGTAAATTCCAGGAATGATAGGTGATTCCCGGTGACAGACGAACCGCAGCCGATCGATACATTTATAAAGATGATGAGGTGATAAAAATTTTGTCGAGCCGCTTTTATTCATGTGAATAATTGGTTTTTGAGGTCTCGGTGTATCAGCAGTCTGGTATTGCTTACTCCATTTTGATTGTTAGAGCCAATCAAACTAACAGACTTGAAGCCCGTGAGACTATTAATAAAATATGAGCGGTGTATGCGCTCCCAGTTTTTAATCGTGGAAGATGAAATGATCTTCAAATTATTTTAGTAAAAATGATCTCGTTGGCTGAACAATCGAGAGATAGTTTGGTTATTAAATGCTTGACTGTTTCACAACGCATTAAATGGCTTTCAATGTTAAAAAAATTCACCACCGCTGACAAACTCCTAATGCTATCCGCTATCTTCTCCCTGATTTTTTCTGAAGCACTATGGTTCAATGGAGAGAAAGAATCCGCTCTATTTATTGGATTATGGGTTCCGTCGATACTTGGATTTGGGATATATTTAAAACTTCTTAATAAAAAATTAAATGATTGAACTCATTCCTTATTTCGCAGGTTTGATTACATTGTTGTTTTCAGCCGGGTTCTATCTGACTTTGCAAGAGTTTAAAAAGATGAAATGATCCCTAACTTTACTTATATTAATACCCCACATATCTATATGGTTTTAAAAGTAAAAACGAATACTCCACAATCATTAATACTATTATGAGCACACTCACCATAACCGCCCAACTCATTATCGGCTTCTCCATCATTTATGTATGGGTATTTCGTTTCGACAATATTATATTTGAGTTCAAACAATATAAATTGAGTGACCTTGTGCGGACGGCCGTAGGAGCTACTAAAATAATTCTGGCGACTCTGATTGTCGTGGGCATCTGGTACCCCAAATTGATATTCATTCCTTCACTCGGTATGGCTTTCCTTATGGTTTCTGCTCAGTATTTTCATTTAAAGGTCAAAAATCCATTGCAAAAATTCGCTCCTTCCTTCTTCCTACTTCTCCTTTGCCTCTTTCTTGCAGTGGTCTCTGAAAGACCATTCTAGGAATGACTTGGAGATTAATATTTACACTTCTTTCAAGTATCTCATTTTTCATCTATGGTATTTCTTATTTCTATTCTCCTACCCTAAAAAGCGAGTTCAAACGTTTTGGGCTTGAAAAATTTGGAGGATTAACTGCCATTTTAGAAATATTGGGTGCTATTGGTTTATTGGTGGGTTTCGTTTCGACCCCAATCCTTTTAATTTCCTCGGCAGGATTAGCGGCGTTGATGCTTCTGGGGGTTATTGTGAGGGCACGCGTTAAAGATAGTCTGTGGGTTTCATTGCCTGCCATTCTGTTTATGGTAGTAAATGCCTATATTTTCTATGATGCGCTGGGGTTTTGAATATAGTCATAGAAAAAAAACCAATCCCTAACTCTTAAAAAGTCTGCATGGTATCAAAAATACCGTTGACTTGAATTATTGTGCAAGATTCTCAATTTTTTAATACCAGTCTATTCAGTCAATAGGTCATATTCTGTATTTTCATTGGTTTTGTACCTGGCTTGGCATATTCATACCGGTCAATCAATTGCGTAGTGTAGTAGGCATCGGTTCCATTACTGCAAAGAGAAGCGGATTTATCCAGTTCCAGAAAACCATCTGGTGAGAGGATATTATCTTCCAGTACAACATGGCTTATTTTTCCGATTACGAGAAATGTACTGTTCAGTTTGATAGAAATGATTTCTTCCAGCGTGAGCGCGTACTTTACTTTACTCTCCTTAACAAATGGCGCTTTTGTATTTTCTAGAAATTCGGGTGTCAGTCCCAACTCATCGAACTCGCTTGTCCCTTCTGGATATTTGGCACTTGATTGATGAGCTAAAGCCAAAAACGAAGGATGTATATGATTAACCGTGAAAATTCCAGTTGATCGTATATTTGACAAGGTGTGAGGAGTGGCTATGATAGGTCTATTGATATATCCAACGAGTGGCGGATCTGACCCCAAATGGATGAGGCTACTGAAGATAGCAAGGTTGGTCTGACCATTTTGATTGATAGTGCCAATCAAACTAACAGACTTGAAGCCCGTGAGACTATTGATGAAATTGGCGCGGTAAAATCGCTCCCAGGTTTGGATATTTGAAGAAGAAATATGGAGCATAGTTGTTTAATGCAAAAGACACATGATTGTTCACATTTTAGAAGAACGATGAGGAGGTGCCTGGCGGAATAAAAAAATGACGCCCCCATTACTGACGACGCCATTTTTTTCAATTTTAATTCAACTACTTAGGAAGCACTACGCCATCGATGACGTGTACTACACCATTGCTTGCCTTCAGGTCAGCTGCTACCACAAAAGCGGTTTTCCCTGATTCATCTGTTAGCATTACTTTACCATCTTTCATCGAGGCAGTCAGTTTGCCTCCGCTAACAGTTGTAACAACCGCTTTGCCATTGCCGGCCTTGATGGCAGCAACAACTGCGGCTGCATCCAGATTTCCAGCTATAACGTGGTAGGTTAGGATTTTGGCCAATTGAGCTTTGTTCTCAGGCTTCAATAGATTGGCTACTGTTCCTTCAGGGAGCTTATCAAAAGCTGCGTTGGTTGGAGCGAACACGGTGAATGGACCGGCGCTTTTTAAAGTGGTTACCAAGTCAGCGGCTTTAACTGCGGCAACTAATGTAGTGTGGTCTGGTGAACTGATGGCAATGTCCACAACATCTTTAGACTGACCAAAAGCTGCAACCGAGAATGTGAAGGCGACTAAGCCTAGAAACAAATTTTTCATATTTATTAATTTTAGTTTCTGATAAGACTAAACGTTCAACGAAATTGTTTCCTGGATTAATCATTTATTTGATTTCAGTTGTAGTATCCCCTCTTTAATATTTGTCTAATGCTTGTAGAAAATCATCAGCCGTATGAATATGGTTCTCTTGTTTGTTCTTCGCCATCTTATCAAATATTTTTACCATCATGCTTAGTCTGGGATTAGTTAAAAAGAAATTGCGGTGCGTGTGCATGAAGCGCCAGAACAGACCATCCCAGATCGGTTGCCAATCCCCTTTTTCATAGTCGCTCATTTTCATCAGATAGTTGCTGCCGCTTATGTAGGGTTTGGTGGCCATAAGCCCTCCATCGGCAAACTGGCTCATACCGTAAACATTTGGGACCATTACCCAATCATAGGCATCGATAAACAACTCCATAAACCATTTATAAACTTCATCGGGGTCAAATTCACAAAGCAGCATGAAATTTCCCAGAACCATCAAACGTTCAATATGATGGCAATATCCAGTAGCCAATACTTTTTTTATGGTGATATCCAGCGGAGGTATCCCAGTGGTGCCATCCCAAAAAGAGCCCGGGATTTTCCGGGTAAACCTCCAGTGGTTGGTCGTTCGCTCCTGACTACCTATGGTTTCATAAACCCCACGGATGAATTCGCGCCATCCCAATATCTGCCTGATAAATCCTTCGCATGAATTGATCGGTATGTTATTTCGGTCGGCATACAGAATAGCCCCTTCAATGATTTCATTGGGAGAAAGCAGACCCACGTTGAGCATAGGAGTCAGTAGGCTGTGATGTAAAATACCTTCGTTGTGAACCAACGCATCTTCGTAAGCGCCAAATTCTGCAAAACGATCCTCGAAAAATTGCTGTAGCCATACGCGGCTTTCCTGAAAGGTGGTTGGATAAATATGCAAATCATTGATTTCTCCGTAGTTATGGGCGAAATGTCTATTCACATAATCCGATGCTTCTTTCCAATACTGACCGGCCTCTGGAAACCTGACTTTAGGTGGTCTTTTGTCTTTTGGATACTTCAGCCGGTTCTCCGTATCATATGTCCATTTGCCTCCTATCGGTTGCAATTTATCATCAAGTAATATTTTAAAGCGTCGGCGTTGTTGAATATAAAAGTCGGTTTGCAAGTATCTCTTTTTTCCAACAAAAAAATTGGCCGCCTGTCGGGTGCTTAACATAAAGAGGGGTGATTCGCAGCGCGTTGTTTTAAGATTTGATTTTAGCGCTTGCCGGGAGATTCTTCGCTCCAGCAAATAATCGGTTGTATGGCAATAAAAAACCTCCGTGATCCCTTTGTTTTTAAGGTAAGGGAGGAGAAGCCTTATGTCAGATATTTCCTCTTTTGCCTCTATATAAATTACTTCAAACCCATTCATTTCAAGATGGTGCTGGTATGCCTTCATACTCGCACGATGGAATACCAACTTCTGTTTATGAAAATTGTATTGGGTAAAAAAGAGATATTCTTCAACTAGAAAAACAATGTGTCCTTTAGACAATGCGGGATGTTTTTCAAAAAGTTGATGCGGAAAAATTAACGTAGCTGCACTCATTTCATTGATTTATTGGCCCGACATTTATCGCTGCAAAATTTTACTTCTTCCCAAACCTTCTCCCACTTCTTTCGCCAGGTAAAAGGTCGCCCGCATACTACACATTGCCTGGTGGGAAGGTTTAGCTTTTTGTGCATGATTGGCTCTGCATTAATGACAAGTCAAATTTAGAGGAAGGTCCAAAGTAGTTTTTATCTAGGTTTTTAAATCCTAATCAACTTCTTTTCCCGCAGATCATCGAGCATCAGAACGCTTTCATGATTGGTCTTAAACTTTTTCACATCAAACAACACCATGGTATGATCTCCTGCTTCCTTAAGCCATATTTTTTCCAACTCCATCAGCCCGGCACAATGCTTCAATACTTTTTTATCGTGCCAAAGCTCCAAAAGGTGTTTTTTGGTAAGATAAGATTCTTTGTCATAGTTAAGTCCACTTTTTTTGCCGAGCGCATTGACTAATAAAAGATGTTGTTTCCCCAGCAACTGAAGTACGGCTGTGTCGCTTTTCAGTATATTTCGTAGTGATTGCGTGCCGTGATACACCGCAACCATGTAGCGTTTGGGCTTCATACTCACTGCTGACACATAGGTGCAGATGTTCATATTGACCTTCTGACCATCATACGTCGCAAGACTATACACAGGAATATTGCTTAGATTCCATGGTCGGTTCATGCACTACACTTTCAGACTGGACATACCGCCATCGGCATGCATTATTTGCCCTGTTATCCAGCTGGATTTTTCAGATAGTAAAAAGGCGCCAAGACTTGCAAGGTCCTCGGGAGCGCCGATCCTTTTTAGTGGATGACGCTGAGCGTTGGCTTCTTTTTTCTCTGGGGAATTCAGAAAAGCTGCAGCAAGAGGCGTGTCTGTAATGGAAGGGGCAATGCAATTTACCCGGATTTTCGGAGCTAACTCAGCCGCTAATGCTTTCGTGAGCCCTTCAATAGCACCCTTTGAGGAAGATACCATGGAATGAAAGCTAAAGCCAGTCTGAACCGCCACAGTGGAAAACAACACGATGGAAGCCTGAGTAGAACTTTTCAATCTGGGCAGACAGGCCTGAATGACTTTTACCGCACCAACAAGCTGAAGATGGTAATCCTCCATAAAATCTTCGGGCTTTAAGCGAGTAAAGGGTTTTAACACCACGGCTCCTGGACAATACGCTAATCCATCAATTACTTCAGGTAAAAAACTGAAGTCCGGATTTTCATCCAATACATTGAACGGCTGGAGCTCTGCGAAGCCATCTGCAGAGATTGAGGTTTTATTGAATGTGCCGAACACCTTATGACCGTCGGAAATCATTTGTTTTGCAAGTGCTTGTCCAATGCCTGAAGACGCACCGATAATTAGAATATTTGCCATCAGTGAAAAACTAAACTTGAGCTACTTTGTTCAACAAAAAAGCACATAATCGCCGTAATTATCATGCCAGCCATCGTCAATGATGAACTCCTTCATCTCGGCATTGGTGGCTGATTTGGCCAATTCCATAACCAGTTCTTCAGTATACAAAAGGTGAGCATTTATTCCAAAAGGAGAAAAAAGAATTGAAGTAACCTTTCACCTCCGGAAACATCCAGTCTCGTTCATCTTTTAAGCCCGGATAATATCTAAAGGCAGGATGTTCCTTTGAGATTAGGGCGTTTGTTCCCAATTCCGAGTTTCTGTATGGATCGGATAACTCAGAGACTTCGCCTACCATTATTTGTATTCCTGAAATGTTTTTGGAAAGTGCTATAACAAAATCGATGACCTTTTCGCTTACCGGGAATCTTTTAAAGTGTGAAGGCTCTAAAAGTAGAATGCGATTAAAATCATCTTCTTTTCGCCAGATCGGATCAAGGTTGTATGAATTGTATACGAGTGTGGGTTTAGAAGTATCTATGGTTGGTTTGGGCAAATTTGGTAGTTGTGTCCTTAATTCTAATTCCACTGTTGATTTTAGTATCTCAGGCACTGGAGTATTTGATAGGCTTTCGGTAGTTAAGTCTAAAAACGTGTTTTGCTGATGGCTATGCGTATAGCGATTGATGTTTTCTTGGTTACAATAATACTTTTTGGAAGAGAATGCCCCCGCTACCCATTGCCAACTGCAGGTGTTACTAGCCAAATCTCCGTCTAGCAGATGGTAGTACATCCAGTGGGACGGTGCCGACCAATGTGCTTTACCGATGTTACTGGCAATGCTGGCAACATACATTCGTACATGGTTGTGCATGTAGCCTGTTTCGTAAAATTCTTGGATCAATTCATCAATAACCGATATACCAGTCTTCGCATCTGCGATAGCTTTGATCATCCTACGATGCACTACATCGGCTTGCGATTGTTTCATATCCTGGAAGAGGGCATCACCTTTAGCTTGCCACACGCGCTGAAAGTATTCTCGCCAAGCAAGCTCTTGCAAAAACTTTTCGATGGTGGATGGATGGTGCCCTTTGGCCAAAACAGCTTCCTGAACTTGCTTTACGCTAATCACCCCGCGGGAGATGTAAGGTGATAGGTAGGTTACTGCACCATCAATAAAGTTTCTTGATTTGCCATATTGAACTGGATTTATTTTGGAAATTCGTTCAATGATAGAGGTGTAATTAGTAGGAAACGAAATTTTGCGTTCCGATCGCGGAAATAATTCATTCATCTTTTACTGATTTTGTTTGCCGTGATGGATTTTTGCATTGTAGACTTAAACCGACTTTTATCCAGTGACCCTAATGATTGGTGCTTGGTGGCTCGTCCATTGGTACGTTTGCGCCACATTCTAAAACTTCTGTCTTTCATTTGAGAGCGCATGAGTACAATCACTTCTTTTTCCAACAGACCAAATTGTTGTTCTATAGCCTCAAAAGGAGTACGGTCTTCCCACGCCATTTCGATGATGCGGTCAATTTCGTTGAGTGTAAGAGATTTTTTTCTCATAACAATAAATTTTCGAAAATGGTATTGTTGACTTCCGAAATGTCAGAAACCATTCTCCGTAAGTCTTAACATAATTGTTATTTCTTTGTTTTATGCACTTAAGCCAATTCACGTGCCTTTCATTTATGATAATGACAACAGAATTTTTGGACAGCCAACGCTTAATAGGAGATGAAGAAGCAGACGCCATCATTCAAGTCTACTTTCGCTGCTAATCAAGAAGGAATTTTATACGGGTTATTCAAACTAGATGAAAGGGCAATTAAGTTTCAACCCGAGTCCGATTTAAAGAAATTCCTGATCACTCAAAAGCCGCAACCTGCCTGGTACAATAAAAACCGATTGCAAAAAGGACAACAGGTCTTCAATCAATATGCACAAGAAATGATGGCCTTGCTGGGTGCGATGTCATTGCCCTATTGTTATGCAGCATCGCCAGGGAATAAGGCGCTTTTTTTATCCGACAAGATGAGAAACTCACCAGGTAAGCGATTGATCGATACCGCATCTTTCGTCATTGGCGTATTAACACCTGGAACCTTTGAGGCCGGAGAGACAGGGCATATACATATTAATAAAGTGCGGCTCATTCATGCTATATCCAGATATTACCTTATGCAGCAGCCAACCTGGGACATGGAATGGGGAATGCCGATCAACCAGGAAGATATGGCGGGCACCAACTTGGCATTCAGCTATATTATATTGCTGGGCATGCAGCAATCAGGCTATATTTTATCGCAGCGAGAAAAAGAAGATTTTCTGTTTGCCTGGAAATACATTGGCTACCAACTGAACATCGATGAGGATTTATTGCCTGCCACGTTTCATGAAGCATTTCAACTAACCCGCATGATCAAGAAACGAAATTTCAAAAAGACGGAGGAAGGCATTATACTCACGAAGGAATTGCTGAATTATTATCAATCCACCATTCCAAGTTGGCAATCAGCCTTGATTGCCTCTCAAATCAGATGGTATTTGGGAGATGAAGTAGCCGAATGCATAGGGTTGTCCAACGAACCAATACGTGGCCGGATTGTAGAAATAGTTAGTACTTTCAAATCGCTACAAAATTATTTTTCGGTTCAACCTGTCAGTTATGAAAAAATGCTTTTGCAGCATTCACTGTGGATAAAGAATTTATCGGCATAATGATCATTCGTTCTTATTATCCTGCCATTGATCTGATTAGCTCTTTAACAATTATAAGAACTTAGATCAGTCATTTGTTAATAAAATTCACTAGAGAGAAGCAGAGAAAACATAAATAGTTTGAACAAATAGCCTCCAGGCCTGTTTAAGTAATCATTAATAAACTTAAACAAAACTTAATATGTTCACTATCCTAGCTGACATCGTGGTTATCCCTGTCGATGATCCGATTGCATTTACGTTTTTCACCGGCTACATGGCCATGCTTGCCGCGACTGTTTTCTTTTTCGCAGAAAGAGGAAGTGTCGATGGCAAATGGAAACTGTCTTTATTGGTTTCAGGATTAATCACCGGTATCGCAGCAGTACACTACTACTACATGCGTGATTATTATTTGGCAACCGGGCAAAACCCCACTGCTCTTCGCTACATCGATTGGACACTGACTGTTCCTCTCATGTGCGTTGAGTTCTATTTATTGACAAAAGCTGCGGGAGCTAAAGTGAGCTTACTTTGGAAACTGATTGTTGCATCAGTCTGGATGTTACTCGCTGGATACATTGGAGAAGCCTTCAATCCTGAGGGTGGATCGTCATCGCACAGTGTAATTTGGGGATTTATTTCAACGCTCGGTTATCTATACATCTTGTATGTAGCATGGTTTGGTGAAGTAGCACAACTTGCCAAGAATACCGGTGATCGAGTAGTTATAAGGGGGATTCAGACTTTAGCATGGTTCGTGCTGGTCGGTTGGGCAATTTATCCTATTGGATACATGTGTATGCCAGGAGGTTGGCTAAATACCAGCCTTGGCTGGAGCTCGTCCAATGTAGATTTGATCTACAATATCGCTGATGCTGTTAATAAAATTGGTTTCGGCTTGGTCGTATATAGCATTGCCATCTCCAGTAAAGCAACAGTAAAAGCGTAATCATTTCTCAAGTAACAAATTTAACAGGGGGAGGCTTAGTTCTAAGTTTCCCCTTATTTTTTCGATCCGTGCGATGGTCTGTTTGTAAAAGAAAAAGTTAGATGCTAAATCTTGAAAAAATACGAAAGCATTTGCTATTCGCTGGATTGCTCCTGACAGTGTTCGTAAAAGTTGTACCTATTGGTGAAGGTGCACAATTCTATTTTCTAATCATCAGCATTATACTCACCGGGATTCCTCACGGATCGCTCGATTTTTTTATACAAAAACAGTCTCTTATCAACACTAATCAAAAAGTATCTCTTTACTTATTTCTTACCAAATACCTTTTCAGCATGTTGGTATTTGGCCTAGTATGGTGGTTATTTCCAACCTTGGCTTTATTTATATTCATCGTGATGTCCGCCTACCATTTTGGCGAGGTAGATTGGCCACGCCGCGGCAGTGCTAAATTGGATTCTGTATTGTATACGATTTATGGATTTCTTATGATAGCTTTTATCTTGACCAGTCATATTAACTCAGCAGCGCCCATTCTTGAAATAATTGTTCAAGGAAAATTAACTGTCGGCTTTTGGTTAAAATGGGGTAGTCTTCTTTATCCCTATTGTGGTGTCTTGCTTGGACTAAATATTTTTGTTCTTTTTTTGCTGCGCGAATACTTGAGATGGGAAAAGGCCGTACTTTATCAATTCGTCTTACAAAGTATCCTATTAATCTTTATTATCCATGAACTTCCTTTGTATCTCTGTTTTGGATTCTACTTTGGGCTATGGCATTCAGTCATTTCATTCAATTTGATCCGTAGACAAATGAATCTAACTAACGACTGGCTTGGGTGGTTATCCATAGCTAGGAAAGCCATTCCCTTTACTGTACTTGCGTGGTTGGGGATACTTGTGCTAATAGTTGTATCCGGAATGTTTCAAACCGAATGGCTGGTACTCTCCAATATTTTTCTTGGGATCGCGATTCTTACACTTCCACATTTACAGGTATTTACTAAAATCAACCTTGGTTAGCGGGTAAATATAATCAACCTTTTAAGGTAGCAGATAATGATAATGCTATATTTCTTTACCTTCTTCAATAGTTCAACCCAAGAAGATAATCACCCCACCTCGGGGTAAAAAAGGTAAGGAAATTTTTTCTCCCCACATGCTCTGTACTTGTCCTAATAAAAGTAGGTCTCTACCTACTTAAATTTATTATTAACTTCACTTTCAAACCCTTTTCTCCAAAATCAACAATTTCCAAAAAAGACCTTCATATTTTATTTTTTCACTATTACTATAACTAATAATATGATCTAAACTTCCATGCCCTGGCACAAGTTATGGACGTTCGCCAGTTAGGGTTTGAGTCCCATTTTGGTATCATTCTACCTGGTAAATATATGGATCTCATACACAAAATCTTATTGATTGTTACGCTCTTCTATCAATTGCTGAATCAGTTCATTTTTATAGGAATTTCTGTCATCAAGTTGCCCTTTGAGTGTACCGGCCAGCACTTCGCTGATAGTGGCTCCGTTTAGTTTTTTCAGCAATGCCACCTGTGCGAAATAGTTCATTTTTGAAAAATTTTCCGCAAAGAATCGTTGCGATAAACTATCAGCTACCACTTCGTTTGGCATCTTTTCGATGGCGTTTTTAGCAAAATAACCTTCCCCATCCTCAATGGTCTTCAGCACTTCTGGCAGATAACTGATGAAGTCCTGTACTGAGAAGTTATCAATCAAAAAATAATTGATCTCCTGGTCCTGCTGGTTTACCAGCTTTCCGACAAGTTCTTTCGTGAACATTTTCCTCGTCACTTGCTGAATGCTGTCTTTCACCGCTCCATGAGCGATATGCCATAATGTGTGGCAGGAATAAACGGCCCCGCCGATTACCGTCTCCTTTATTTCATTAATGGTGGCGCCCGTAAAACCATCAATTTCGGAGCTGCGCACATCGCGCACAAGCTCCTTTTTGGTGTATGATGCCAGTGGTGAATTGGGGTTGGACAGTATGTAGTTGAGCTTCACATAGTCATTGTCAGTAAATGGTATGTGATCCAGCTTCGTCAATCCTTTGCCGGGGATGGTATCATAATGATGAAACCGGCCGATTAAATCCCAATAAAAATCCGCCTCTATGGCATAACATTTATCCACTTCGCAGACCGGCGTGAAAATCCGGGCATGGTATTTATCCAATATTTCCAGGCTATCATTTATTGCCTCTATGTCAATTTTTATGGAGTCTGCAACGGTAAAATGAGCTATCGGATAATCATGAGTTGGGGGTTTTAATGCAATGAAGCAGGCTGTTATTACAACAAGAACAATCGCCCTGATCATTTCAATTTTTCCGTCTCCATCAGTGTTCCGCCAAGGTTATAATCTTGCGTATTGGGTATGGTGGCGTCTCCGGTTCCCTTGAGCATCAGTTTCTCAAGATCGGAGAAATGACTCGTGTAAATATCTCTGGGTTTTACCTTCTTATCTTTGCAGATGGATGCCGCCATGCCGATCACTTCGCCCATCATGCCTCCGGTGCGCATCAGCCTTACGGTGCCCAACGCCACGTGCGATACGCTGATATCGCGGCCGGCCATCATCAGGTTGTCAATATTTTTCGAATACAAACACCTGTATGGAATGGGATATGGGTAGATTTTTGTGTGCACGGCAATGGAACGGAATGCTTCACCGTCAAATTTCTCCAGGTTCTCAGGATCGGGATAGTGCAGGTCGATGGTCCATGATGTAGGCGCAGTGCCATCGGGCAGGAAGTTCTGCTTTGTCAGATCATTCTCTGTAAGAATGTAGTCGCCAACGAGTCGTCTGGATTCGCGTTTACCTCCGATATAGGCCACCCATGTGAGTTTTTCATTTTGGAATTTCTCCTTCGGGAGGTAATGGTTTTTCAGGTATGACCAGTTGGAATACACCACGAGCAAGCCGTAATCTCTGATGAATTCTGTTTCGTTGATCATATCTTTGCCCATACCGGTCTCCCAATCCCAATCGCCCTTTGTAATTGCAAAGGCTTTTTCATCACTCCATGGCAAGCCCCATTTAATGTCGGGAAAATCTGATGGAGTGTCTTTCTTTTCCGAAAACCACTGAACCGATAGACCCATGGTCAGATTATCAGCTACTTCCGGTGCGGTGGGTTCATTGAACGTATCGCGACTTTCGCGCCCGCTCATGTATTCTGCTCCGGCAAGAAATCCTATGGCGCCATCTCCTGTGCAATCGGCAAACAAGGGCGCCGAAAAGGCCTGTTTCTTGCCTGTTTCCAGGTTTTGCGCGATTACTTTTACAATCTTGCCATCTGCTGTTACTACCTGATTGGCATGGTAATTTAAAAATAGGGTGATGTTTGGCTCATTCAATACAGCCTTCAGCTTTTTGTCATCTTCGTAGTAATCCTTGGGCTGCGCGTTTCCTCCCTGGTCCGGCCCGATTTCATTGACCAGGTTCCCAAGGGCAGGATATGGCTCCAGGTTGATACGCGCTCCCAGATGCACCCGTACTTCAGAGCTGTTGTTTCCCCCAAGAAGTGGCCTGTTTTGAACCAGGGCGACCTTCACGCCAAGACGTGCTGCTGAGATGGCCGCGCAGGTGCCTGACATTCCGCCACCGATTACGACAAAGTCAAATTCGTTTTCTTCCGGATCTTTATCAATGCCCAATAATTCATTGCGCATTGCTTGCAGTCCCTCAAGGTTGTTGGGAGGAACATCGGATTTGTCGGCGGTAAAGTATATGGCGTCGCACCTGCCATTGAAGCCAGTCAGATCGCGGAGTACTATCTCCACCTGCTCCTTAGTGATCACAACAGTTCCACCCTCAACCCATTCCCATTCCTGATCGTTCAGTCCAAAAACTTTGCTGAGAGATTTACCATCTACAAGCACTTCAAACCTCCCGGCAGCGACATCTGACCACGGCGCGGTCCAGTTTCGCGTTCTCACGAATATCTGGTATTTCCCCTTTTTGGGAAATGTAACAGTCGTGGAAGCATCTGCTACCGGAATACCCATGCCGTGGGCCATCAGGTACGGTGACCCCATCACATCCATGGATTGCTGGTCAATGACCCAGCCGCCTTTATTGGCAAAGCTTTCCGTTTCTATCAATACAGCCTTTTGACTCATGCCAATCGTGTAGAATGATAAAATTGTCAGGGTGAACAGTACTATTTTCATGTTGATTTTTAAGTATTTAAAGCGTTCTTTGTCGCAGCTAAACTAATTTAGGCATTTATCGATCAATATCATTTTTATTGAAACCTCATAAATACTCCAGCCATGCGGTTGCCTCACAGTTTTTGTCGGCAATAAAACGAATCCATCGCGCCTGAAATCCCGATTCAAAACTATATTCGAAAGTTTCCCCCGGAGCAACTGTCACTTCCTTCCAATTCATCCATGGCCCATGACCTACCGGGTCCATTTGAATTGTAAATTTAACCGAAAAACCAGCATTGTGCGAAAGGCTCAGTTTTCTTTGATCATAGAAACCAAAGAGGTAAGGGTCGGATGGTTCGTTCGCTTTAATATCACTGTTTTTCCATGGGCCTCCCTGTCCTGCAGGTTTACCCATTTTCCACAAATCGTCTATGGCGCCTGCCCATACCGCCGCCTTTCCATCTTCTGAAACTACCGCATGAGGATTATCCTTAGCTGATGTGATGTTTAGCCCGGTCATGATCAGCAAACCTCGGTAAGAGGCATAGTCATTGATTCTGAAATTGTGTGATGCCACCGGCCGTATTTTGGCATAGCCATCTGCATTTTCGGCAGGAAGTTCATAAAATGTGCCATGACAATTGAAAAGATCGCGTTCTGTAGCCACTTCACGGCAAATGCGTAACGCACCATTCTCAGTCAATGCTGTGAATGAATCATCACCTTTGGGCAATCTCCATCTGCGTCCAAGGTCATCAATTACCAATACCGATGATTCCTCTACGCTCACAACATCCTTTGGAATGGCAAAATGTTCGTTGATAAATGTATGTGTTGCAGGGTCTTCCTTTTTCTTCAAATTCATTGCCGAATCGAGCTCGTAGTAGCCCACAGGTGTGTGTGTTCCACCCTGAAAATCAAGGACGGAAATTCCCAACACCATACGGTTGTCGCCCAGACCGTATAGCAGACCTCCTGTTGTATTTGCCTCTAAAACCCCGGAGATCCCTGAAAATATGTCATCGGGGGCATTGACTCGGTTGTCGTTTCCTGTGTAAGTAAACTGCACGGTTGCTATCGCATCTTTATTAGGCACCACCCTGATCCATTCTCCGGAATCAGCGTCATTAAAATCAATGACAGAGGACCTATTTGGCGCCACAGTAACTTTTTGCATTTCCGACCAGTTGCCGTTTCCACTTTTATCCACCTCAAAAGTGAATTCAACCTCACTTTTGCCACTATTATGAAGCCAGACACTTCGCATCGACCAACCTGCAAAAAGGAATGGCTCAGAAACTTCATTGGCTTTGATTGCTTCATTCAACCAGACAGCGCCTGAGGCGGTATTGGGCCCAAGTTTGTCGGGTGTATCGAAGGAAGTAAACCACAGATTGGAGTTTGATTGCCCCGGTCCTTCGATGTTTCCTTTTGCTTTGCGCTTGTTGAGAAACTCGCGATGGGCTGAATCGTCGCATCCAAAAACCAACTGATCATTCCATCTGGCGAAATCACCAATTACCTTCAAATAGGCTGACCGTGGCCTGATGCCTGCTGAGTTTTTGGCAGTAAAATATCCAGGAAATCTCCAGAACATACCGTGCATGGTCATCAGATAGTCGTGTTGATCTGTTGTTCCGATATCCCTGATTCTTGGCCATTCGGTATTCCAACCATGAGCGCCGTCATAGCTGTGACTGGCTTTGGGCAATCTGTAAAAATCCCAGCCTGTTGCAGGATTGCGCACACCGAGTATTAGCGACTTATGATCCCAGCCTGTTGCCCATATTGGACCGGTTTCCGGATTTTCATTTCCATAAATACCGCCGGGGCCCGTAACTTCCACAAACTGATTTCTTCGTACCAACTTCCATTCTTTTCCGTCCCATTCTGAGAGAGAGCCAGCTTCAATGTCAAACTGTTTTAAAGCCTGTTCACCGGATTCACCATTGTTGGAATACACCATTACTCCCTGACCAGAATACATACCCTTGCCATGAACTCCATACAAAAGCGCGGAAGCCAAATTGGCTGATTCATCTGCATCTTTGCGTGTGGTGACATTCCTGTCTTCATAAAGCAGCGTAGGCGTTAAATCATTTACATCCACCTCATAAAACCCTTCTTCCATGGTACCATAGTAAATCTTTCCGGAAGGATCGGTGAGGTGGCGGGCATTGCCAGTGTGCCGACCCGGCATCTGCTCGTATGGTATAGTGCGCACATGGCGATCACCATCGATGGCGTATGGACCGATGAAAAGCTGGTTGCTTTCCTTATGGATCATCCGGTTGGCTGGCGTACCTCCAATACTTTCCGGATGTGTGATCTGCTCCAGGTCAGGTGTAATCTCATAGAGCTTGTCAGAGGAACCAAAAGGCAGATGAGGTCCATAGGTGATGACCCAAAGTCGATCGGCCCATGGCACCACAGCACCTGTGCCACATTCGCCTTCGTCATTGTAGTATGCCAGGTGGGGGTATATGCCGCTGAATTGAGGAAATTGCTGCTTTGTCGTACCACTCTCTGTGCATGATATCAGCATTGAAATACTAATAGCCAGGAAAAAAAATATGAGCCTTTTCATAGATCAGTGTATAGATTAGAAACCACCCATTAAACTTTCAATAGATGAATTGCCCAACTTATTCCATCCGATATAAAGACGTAAAGAAGAAATTCTACTTCTTTTCTTTCATCAGTTCATATTCCTGGAATTCCAATGCTTACATTGCCGACAGCATTGATCATTAAACCGTTTTTAACTTTTGGCACAACTCAAAAAAAGCAACCGTTTATTTTACTAAATTCTTAAATGCTGATCCAAAAATTAAATAACCGGTATTACCACCAATCGTACCCTCGTTTTGTCCCCACAGAAATGGCCAGTCGTCATAATTTTCAAAGTGGTCGGGTTGCCTGAATAATAAACCCGGAGCAACATTGCCCGGAATAAATGAGAAATCTGCCCTGTTATTACCATAAAAGACTGCTTTAGGACGAGCAGCGCCCACCGTTGCCACCAACGAATAATTGTGATACGGATGGCACCCAAACAGCCAGTTGGTGGCTTTGAAAGCGTAGCTGGCATCAACAATTTCAGGAAAATATTTACTGGCAAAACATACAGTGGTACCAAACCTCACCACATCTCCGCTTCCTGCCCAGTTACCAAGGCCAATTGGAACTCCGTAGGGATTATCTTTTTCAAGCCCGTCGATATATTCTTTGTACTTCACAACATACGGGCGGAGCTTTTCTTTATAGGCTGCGTCCAAATGTGGAATGGCATCCAATGCTGTCAGAAGGACGAAATTAACATTACGCTCAAGCGCAGGCCATAAAAGTTGCTGATATTTATCGATGTATTGTTTCTCGCCGGTTGAGATGTAAAGTTGAAGATTGGTAGAAACATCTGCTGCTCCACCGAATCTGTTACGACGATCATCTTGTGGCTGATTGGCAAGTAATTCTGTTGCCTCTTTCAGCAATCTTTTTGACTGATACAAAGCTCTTTCCGAAAGATCGTCGTTGTAACCCTTCAACGCCCGGCTTGCTGCGGCAAACATGGTAGCTGCCCTAAGATCGAGACTCGGATTGCGGCTTGTAAATGCCCACATATCATCCTTAACACCGCTTGAACGGCCGTCAGCAGCTACTTCGTAAGGGCCAAGGTTCGGATTATAAGGAAGGCCGTCTGTTATTGAGGCTGCGTCACCAAGGTGATGGTAATTATCGAGAACAGAGTTAGAAAGCGTTTGTGCCATGTGGCCGATAATCTCTGCCTGAGTTATCAGGTTCAATGTTCCATGCTCGATAAACTGCAACACGTCGGGCGTCCCATCCGGACGGTGAAGATCAACATAACGCTGTTTCTGATCAACAAAAGTCTGATCGCGTAAGGGTTTGAAATATTCCCATGTCTGAACAAAGTTCTGCACCACGCCAATATTGGCTCCTGTCTCAATATCAAAATCTCCGGCATCGAAAAAACCGCCTATGTTTAATCCTGGGATCAATTCCAGCGCTTTATACCTGGTATCGGTTGTTGGTCCTTGTCCATGGAGGTCGAAATGATCGGTGTTTGGCGGAGCCTGGAGATAACCTTCCTTAAAAGGCTCGCCATGCCACACCCTGTAAGCCTCGTTTACGAACATGTGATTCATGTGTATTGGGATCCATATATCGCTGGTGGCGTCGGTGATCTTATCGTAAACGCTATTTTCTATTAAAAAGTTATTCGTTTTAAAGTCACCATACTGAATATAGTATATACCGGGGGTGTTAACTGAAGAAAAATCGAATTTTACATAGTGATATTTATAATAGTCACCCCAGGGTACGATATTGCCGCTGAATACTTCGGTAGCTTTGCCGTCTTCGCCTATTTTATATATCGATGCTTTTGCAAGCGGTTTGTCTTTCTTGTCGAGTTCAATGACAGAGACTTTTTGTTGCGAAGGGAGGTAGCCCACCTGAGAGAAACCGATATTTGGCTCTCTTACCCAACCCGATAATGGCATTTGGTTCAACTGTCCAGGTCAAAACCTTGCCTGTTTTTCCTGCCGGAAGTAAACTGCGAACTACAAACCAGCCGTTTTGCGCCAGCACACGGCCGTCGAAAAGCATAAGATCGGCATCCTGGGAGGTGATTTTTACCAAACGTTCTGGTTCATCGGGTGCAAGAAGAAAGGTACGGCCGGTTTCGAGAGGAAGCGGATCGATAAAACTGCCGGTTCCCCTATCGTCGGCAGTTACATACCCCTTGAATTGCTTGGGTTTTTCACTGTTAGGCCTTGTGATGGTGTTCCCCACCACATAGCGCGGGAATCGATTGTAACGCCCATCCATCAAATAGGTCTTACCCCAATATTGGGAGGGTAGAAACTCAAGATTAAATCCGGCACTCCCTTCAAGCGCCTTGGGAACGGGTTTATCCAGGTAAACAGATATCTCAACACCTTTACCCTTTGCTGTGACAACGACTCGCGAATCAAAATCGTAATCTTCATACCTTAACTTAGCCTCAATGGTTTTTGACGCCTGGTCAACCTTTCTATTGGAAATTATTGGAACAAGATCCCACTGCTCCGGCGTGTTGGAAAGTCTTACAGCACCGCCTTGTGATGTTCTGACGCCATGATGAATCAATTCAATACCGGCATTTTTCTCATCGTTAAAACCTCCGGTAAAAAGGTTACTGTAAACAAGTACATTGACACCTTGTGTCTCGAAATACTCAAGATCATTGAGTTTCAAATCCTGGCTCGCAGCAGGGTTGAATGCCGCTAATAATAGCACGACAAGTGATAAAAATCTTAGTCTTTTTCATAATGATTAAAAATTATTGATGAGTTAGAAACACTCAACCCACCATTGCCCCGGTGCTTAAGCATACAAGGTTTGACAAAACTACTCATAAAATTCGATAGCAAACAAGATTTATCTCCCTCCATCGGTGCCACAACCAACGCCGTTTTCAATGAGGCTGATGGCATTATGGTTCGCTCTCAGGTGAGTGGCACGACTCCGTGCAGCATACCCATGGCCTTCGTCTATTAGCATTTAGTGTTGGGGCCAAAATAAAACTACTTGTTAAGCATTCCCTTAATTGGCATCTGATGTGTTCAGCTAACTCAGGAGAACACATTCTGGAATCGGTTGGTCCGTTTGAAAACTCAGGCAAAGGCGAATTAAAACTGAAGGTTTGGCAAGTAATTTTGGCAAAAACGCACTATTTTTATCAAGGGTAACCTCGCTTAACAATCCGGAGAACATTTAAACTAAATTACCAGCTAAAAATGCGATGGGGATTATCCTTGATGAATTTAATCACCGATTTTTCCGGCACTCCATTTTCTCTCATCCACGGAACAGCTTTTCTTAGCAAATAGGAATAAGTACGGTCGTTACCGTCATCATTGGTGTCGCCCCAAAGTATTTTCAAATCGCCATTTTGAAGGACCAGGTTAGGTCCATCGTTGCCACCATGTAGTCATCTAACCGCTTTTTAATAAATGATTAAGGCAGTCTTCGGATTTAGTATGGTCCCAGTTTCCGAAGTTATTAAAACTTAGCGTACTTCCTTTTTTGACAAACCTTCAAATAATAATTGTTGTTCAAGTGCGGCCCTCAGCCAAGTAGCCACGGAAAATATATATGATTAGGTTGGCACCGCTTCTAATTTTTCGGCCCCCTTGGGCAATGGCATTAATCTTTACCCGACGTTCTTTCGCCAGAATATGGAACTTTGTAGCCACTTTTATTACCCCCGGCCGAATTCCTGTACCCTGAATTCCCTCTTCAATTTCGCTGACCATGCGCTCTTCACAATCTTCAACTGAGAAATTCAACTGCTCCTCCTTCAATACGTAAAATCCGGTGCAACAAACCACATTAACTCCAGAAGCCAACGACACTTCCCTAATTCCTGCAGCATCGCGTGTCGGTCCAACTTCAATAAGGGTCTGTAACCCAAGTTCTTTGGTCCTTTTTAGTTCACTAATTGAAAGGCCATACTTTTAGCCCGTTGCTCTGGCTCGAAGTAAGCTGAATATGCTCGTGAACGCTGGTGATTCCCATCTGTTCCGGTAAAATTCGCCGGTTGCAGTGGGGATTGTTTTTCGGTCTTGGCTTAAAACAGCGTTTCCAGTTGCTGAAAAAGCCATAGTGGCAGGTAAAATTGCAATAACTGAACCTGAAACCGTATATTTCAAAAAGTCACGCCGACCAATGGCCTGGTGATTTTGCTTAAATTTATTTTTCATACCTAAATGCTCTTGATCCATTTAAACTACTTGACTTCAAGGGCGCCACGACTAACAGATTTGCGCCTATTACCATCTAAATCATTGTAAGGCACATCTTTCTTATCTAAATATCCGGTACCTAATGCCTGGCTGGTTGCTTTCAACCTAAAGTCGGCCACCGATGGGATCGAGTGAGGGGTTTACAAAAAGCGGATCAGCTACAATATCGCCCTTTCCTTTAACATTTGGTTCAGCGCCGCCAAAATACAGGTTGTTGATGCGAACAATATTGGAAGTGTCTTTATCCATGCGACCCACCATCCAACGATCAAGTGGACGGTCGGGCAATGCCACTACAATGTTGTTCACCACAGTAAAGTCTTTGCAATAATCAAAGCCGAGGTTTCCCCACTTTAGTTCAGGTGCAATGCCGTTGTGGTAAATGGTATTGTTTACAATGTCTAACCGGTGTGCGCCCCAATTCTGAATTCCGCCGCCACCATTGCCATAAACCAAATTGTTCTGAATAAGCGTCCGCCCCAAATAGGCATCGGGGTGTAAATAAATTTCCCAACTTGCATCGAACAACATCCCGTTTCCGTTGAAAATGAATGGTTCTGATTTGGCAAAATTTTTCGCTGGTTTCCACGATATGGCTTGGATTAAGATTATTTTATAAGTCTATAATTTGTTTTCTAATTGCCGGATGGAACCTGTCTGAAGGCAGGCTCGCCAATAATAATGTTTCTGTTTCCCGATTAATCGGGATGGCTCGTTTCATATGAGTGATTTTCAAGGTCGTTTATTCTTCCACAATTTAAAATCATCCCAATAAATCTGAAGGGTTTTGCCTTTCGAGTTCACGTATGAAATAATTTCTTTTGAGGTATAAAGTTTCATCGGATTATATCCGGTTAATCCATTAGGTGCAGGGTCTTTGGTCATGTGGGTAAAATTTGTCACATCATAAACTACCTGTTTTTTGCCACCATAGGAGTAATGGAAGGTAAAAGCGACCTGTTTCCTGATTTCCTTCCTTAAAATAATAGTAAATGGTAAACCGTTTACGATGGAATTCAATATTGACTCTTTGTGATCGGCCCTCCACCAGTTTTTGCCCCGTTTTGTTAATAAAGTGCAATTCTTTTGACTCGCGGATTCTTTCCCAATTCCAAGGGTGATTAGAAACATAGGGTTGTCTTGTACCCACCACTGTTGTCAAATTTGAAATATCAGCCAACCTATGACCGGGATATTTTCAACACCTCGATTTGGTAAGAAATAGGCAATGATATTCTTTGTAACCACCTTCAATCCATAAAAATCGATGCAAGTGCTTTTCCTGATTTTCGGAGGCAAGATAGGATTCATTCAACCAAAATGAACACCTTGTTTTTGGGATTGCCCGGTTGGGAATTATTTTGAAATGTTTGGTGGAATGCCTCTGTGTATTGATACTCACATTTTTTGCCCCGGCCCGTTTTTCAACATCGGCTGACCAGTCGCTGGATTTCAGTTTTTTATCGCCGCCAATAAGCTGATGGTTTCCATTGGTATGCGGCACAATTTGGTATAACCCTCGAAGCCCGACTGAAAAAGCAATTCAGATTTAGCGGAAGATTTTGCCGTATTTTGAGCTGAAGCAGTTACCGGGAACACCAATGACATGCTAAAACACTGAAAAAGGCTATGTTGGGTTTGTTGATTGGTTATTTTAATTTAAATTGAACCGAGTGCCTTCTTTGATCTTTTGAATTTGTTGTCCGTCAATTATTTTATCAGTTTCGAAGGTTGCCCGGTTGTAAACCTTCAGATTCCTGAAAACCATTTTTGTATGCAACATGCAGCGAATAGCAATGCGCCCAAAATTCAGGACTGGGCCGTTATTAATAGCTCCATCATCGGTACATTCAAACATAATCTGACCATCAATTGCCCCAATTAACTTATTTCCAATTTGCAGGAATTGAAGTTTGTGCCATGTATCTTTTGATAAAGGTTCACTTCGGCTGGCAAACGCCATCGGATAATTCCAGGGCTGTTTCATAAATGCGGAGTTATCAAGATCATTGCGCATATCGGCCATTTCGCGGTAATACTCCGAGTGGTAACTGCGTACATCTTCGCCATAAATCATGGTCATGCGCCCGCTGGTCCGCAATGGATAATCGGCCATAAAATCTTCACGGTTCATACCCGAAGCCTGTGTCAGCAAAAGGCTCAAACCACCACGGCGGAGCGTTTTATACTCATACTCCACATATAAATCGCCTTCAAACGGTTTTTTGGTCCAGACGTACATTTGTGAATCGAGTGTGGCAGCATTCATTTCTTTATTTACCGTTTCAATTAACAAACCTTCTTTGGTAATGACCACCTGAACCGGTTTTCCCTGAATGTAAAAACTATCCGATCATTGGTTTGGTGAGGCTCATCATTTCGATTGCGCCCGTTTCAACTTTAGAAGGTTTAATATTTCCTCCTTCGTAGGTGTGCTGCAATTCTTCCTGCAAAACAGGGTCAAATTTGGTAACCTCGCTTTTGAAAATAGTACTAATTCGCTTTGAGAAAGATTGGTATTGTAGAATTTAATGTCGGAATAACAAAACGTTGGATTTCCTAAATACAATGAAGAATTTATTGAATCGCGGTGGAATTTGAATGCCGTGTGCTGATCTTCTTTTCCTATCGAAACTCCATTGACATACATCCGGTATTGGTCTTTGTCATAATCCCAGGTGAGGGCAAAATTGTACCACTTCCGGCTATGAAAGCCAAAATGACTAACTTCGACAAGCGCTTTATGAGGCAAATCAAATGCACTTTCATACAGTTTACCCTTTCCAAAAAGTGCGATCAGATTAGGATGCCAGGCGTTCATCCACACCATTTTAAAATTCGCGCTAACAATATCCTGCGGATTAGGGCAGTCGGTCAACAGCGGATAGATAGTCCAGTATGGATTACTGATTGCCATAGTAGGTTTGGCATTTGAAGTTGCTAAATCTTCCAGTGACATGACCCACATCGAGACAGTGCCCCGTTTCTCTTTCATATTATGTGCCTTGAGCTGCAAAACGCTGTGGATACTTGTGGTACTGGTCCTTTCCGGCCATCAAAACTGATTACCCGAGCCGGTCCTGTTAGCTTGACCAAAGAAGTATCTTGAAACGAAAATTCGTTGAGATAGCTGAACTTTGGTTTAGCACTTGCCTGCCCATACGAAAATTGGATATTCAGGAATACTGAAGCCAGTATGATGATAAGCATTCAGGTTTAAATCCGATTCGTTTCATTTTATATTGTATCAAGAGTTGGTTAAGTTGTTGATATGTTTATTGTTTTTATGGCCGTTTATTATTCCAAAGTTTAATGTCGTCCCGGTAAACTAATATTTATAGATAGAAAATTCCCTATTTATTGGCCATTTCCCACTTTACTACGCAGGTTAGGTTATCGTGCGAAAACTGAAACCGGTGGAGATAATCGGAATTACCCAGATAAATTTGACGATTAATCTGAAAGTAAAACTTAAAAAAGCGAAAAGGGTAATGGGTACTTTCTTCATGGAGCATTCACTTTTAAAGCTATTCGAAATTATTTAGTTGTCGTTCACAGAAGCGTTAAAATTCCATCGTATAAAATACTTTTCTCCAGTCATTATTTTATTTATTATTTTCTATTTCGAATGAATTCGCGCCCGAATAGAACTAGCTGAACGTAATTTCGGAAAATCCTTTATTTTTCAAGCTCAGCTCCAGTTAAGATGGTAATTATTTCACCATCCATTGATTTTACCTGGTACGTTTTTACAGGATCGAGATACCTTAATGTTATCAGGGCCACTTATTTTCGGTAGCCCCGTGACGGAAAACAGCAATGATTCCACCTTTTTTGGTTTCGGTATTGATGCGCTGAAAACCATCCCAATGTCCTTCCATTGGCTCGCCACAAAAGCCGTGTAAATCCTGACGGAAGCTCAATTTATGTCGTCATTTGTTTTGCATACGACTGAAGCCAATCGGCATAGGCCCGGTATTTTTTCAGATCTGAAGGCGATAATTGCCTTGGATCGCCCAGCATGATGGGCAAAGCACCAGCCAACGATTTAATGTGCATTTCCCAACCTTTGTCCTGCATTTCGGGGTTGCCAATCACCAGTGCCGTTGCCGGGATTGCGGGAGAACGCCACCATGCCATATTACGGACGCGTAAATCGGTTTTTGATCCGGAATTACCATCAAAGTTCGAGAGCCAGTTACCTTCGGCATGTTTAATCATTGCATAATCAATCAATTGCGCGCCGCCATTGTTTCGAAAGTGCGATCGATAAAAAGATTAGGTTTTGCCGCATGAAGTTGGTGGAAAAGTTGCCACATACTTTCATAATTAGCATAAAACGACTCGCGCTGATCTTTGTGATGGGCATGGTCGGTAGCATAGCAGCCCGATTGTTCCTTATCGAAAATATAGGCACTTGACACTACAGCGAAATCCAGTTTCAAGTATTCCAACCCGTAATCTACGGCCAATTTCAGCAATATCCCTTTGATATAATCCTTCCATCCGGTGCTAAAACAAGCCGATTGAATATGGTTAAATTCTTCGCCGGGAATTTGCAGGTTTGCAATTTTGCCATTTTTATCGCGGACAAACCATTCGGGATGTTCCTTGTAAACTTTACTTTCGGTTGATGCGCTGCCCACACTTATCCACATACCGGGTTTCATGCCCAACGATTTAATGTAATCGAATACAGGTTTTAACCCGTTGGGAAATTTTTTGTAATCAATCCCCCAATCGCCATAACTATCCTGCCAGCCATCGTCGATAATAAATTCCTTCATGCTGGCATCGGCGGCTGATTTGGCCAATTCCATAATCAGTTTTTCATTAATGTCGTATTTAAACGGCATCCAGGTGTTGTAAACAAAGGTTGGTTTTTCTTTTAGCTCCGAAAGGCGAATGCCCATATGTTTGCGGATAAAATCGGGGAGCGATGTGTTTAGTATTGCCTCGGGTGTTTTCTGATTGTTGTAAACCATGGTAAAAACCTCTGGTGTTTCAAACGATTCCTGTGGTTTTATCCATTTACGGAAAGGGTAGCGTGCATTTTTATTTGTTAAACCACTGCAAATTTCATCAGCGTCCCAAAAGGCGGAAGTGCGTTTCAAAATTCCGGTAGATCGTTTCCAATTACAATACCAGAATCCCAGTTCATATTATGCACTACAACCAATGCATCCTGCGAATTGCCTTCATAAGGGCCTATGGATATGCGACGTCCCATTAATTTGTATAAATCCAGCTAAAGGTACTTGCCCAATATGCAGTGGTGCCGAATTTTTCAATGTCTACCGACTCTAAAGAAGCATCTTCACTACCCAGATTTTACGCAGTTAGGCTTTTGCGAATTACAGGCAAATTGGGGTACAGTCAGAGAATTAACGGTTACTTCAATTTTTTTGTCGGCACTTTGCAAGGTAATTGCAGCCCCATCGCCTTGACGAGAGTCTGTAATTTGTTTGATGCTTGCCAAACTCCAGTTGGAATTTCCCCGAATGGTAAAGCCTGTTAGTTCCGTTTACTTCAAACTGAAAATCGGCGCTTTTTTGGTAAAAAATACTTGTACTTCGCCCGAAACGGGTTTGTAGGATGTGGTATTAAAACTCCCTGTTTCGGCAGGAAGTACTATTGTCCGCAGCACCACTCCATTATTTAGGGTTAGTTCTGTTTTGGTACCATTTGGCGAAGGGCTGAGCCGAGAGAAAAGTGGGTACTATGAGCAGAACACTGAGGATTAAAAAGGTTTTTGTTTTCATGATCTTGAGTATTTTTGGGTACGTTGAATTTTTTATGGGAGTTTCATTAATGAAAGGAAACCTCTCCCAGCTCTGATTGTCAGGGCATGGTTTTGCCTTTTGGAGAATATCGTTCCAGATGTTAATTGATCCCCCATTGGGGTTCTGATATCTTTGCACCAGTCATGATTGCTGTTT
The DNA here is from genome assembly GCA_034523095.1 of Cyclobacteriaceae bacterium. Taxonomy (GTDB): domain Bacteria; phylum Bacteroidota; class Bacteroidia; order Cytophagales; family Cyclobacteriaceae; genus JAAUQL01. The sequence continues at coordinate 72,411 of JAXHKU010000002.1, forward strand.
CCAATATTTTTCAATCTCTTCGAGCGATTTTCCTTTGGTTTCGGGTAACCATTTTATTGAAAAAATAAGCTGTAATAGTGCCATTAATCCAATAAGCAAAAATGTTACGGTACGAAATCCGTGAAGCATTGCAGGAAAAACCCATACCAACAAAGCATTAAAAAGCCATTGCACTACTACCGGGAATATCATAGCTGTGCCGCGCATTTTGTTTGGAAATATTTCAGAAACCAGTGTCCAAAAGGCAGGGCCTATACAGCCTGCAAAAAAAATCAGATACAAAATAATGGCTAACAGCACCAACACTCCTTCAAAATGGTTGGCAAAACTCATATACGATAAATATAAGCAAAGCGACCGTCATACCCGCAGAACCAATGATATACATGGTGCGCCTTCCAATCTTATCAATAAAGTAAATTGATACAAATGTGAAAATCATGTTGGTCAGCCCCAGTCCAAATGTCTAAAAAGAGCTGCATCCATATTAAAACCAGCGGTTAGGAAAATTTTAGGGGCATAATCTACGATGGCGTTAATACCCGAAATCTGAACGAATATGGCCAGGAAAAAGTCCGATTAACATCATCCTTCTATTTTCCAGGTAGAAAAAGATCGAGAAACCGGCCTTTCTTTTCTTTAAAACTTTCCCGTATTTCAGCTATTTCGGACAAAGCCATCGGCTTCTCCTCCAATTTTTTTCAGCACTTCGAAAGCTTTGGTTTCGTTTCCGATTCTGAAAAGGAATCGAGGAGTTTCAGGAACAAAAAATAACAAAACGAAAAACAAAATAGAAGGGAAAATGCCTGTGTAAAACATGTATCGCCAGTTGTCGTCACCGGCATTGCGGAGCAGGTAATTGATCAGGTAAGATATCAGAATACCAAACACAATGGAAAACTGGTAAAAAGAAACAAGCATTCCACGGTTTTTCGCCGGCGCTACTTCGGCAATATACATGGGCGAAAGCATAGAAACTGCCCCAACCGACAATCCACCAATGAACCTGGCAGTTACAAATAGTTCGAAGCTATTCGACATCCCGGTGAGTAGCGATGTCACCACAAAAAGCAAGGCTACATAAATTAGGATTTTTTTTCGGCCATACAAATCAGTTACCCTGCCTGCAAATGTTGCCCCAAACATGCATCCAAACAGTAAAGCGGCAAAGGAAAATCCGAGTCCGAATTGGCTGTTTTCCAACTGAAAGTACTTTTCGATAAACGGCCCTGCCCCGGTAATAATGGCTATATCGAAGCCAAAAAGGAGGCCTCCGAGTGATGCCACTACCGTAAGTAATGCCAGGTACGTTTTGTTAATTTCGATTTTTCATAAACCCCTACGTAGTATTTGCCCCCCTCTCTCTGGTGGCCCCTCCGTCCTTTCTGTCCCTTCTCCCCCTGCCCTCCTCCCCCCCCCCCCTCGGCGGCCCCCTCCCCCCCCCCCCTCTCCCCCCCCCCCCCCCGGTTCCTCCCCCCCCCCCCCCCCCCCCCCCAAGTAATGGCGCCCATATATGTATGTGTACGTCCCGGGTCGCCCCCCCTTGGTTGCTCCCCTTCTCCCCCTCCCCCACTATCCCTCCCGTGTTTTGTGCCCCTCCCTCCCCCCCGTCGGGTGTTCTTTTTTGCATCTCCTCCCCCCCTACTTCCTCTTTCCTCCTGTATGTTTTCCTCCACACCACACTGCTTACCCACCGTTTTATGCTCTCTTCCTATCCCGAGTCTACGCCATCTATTTATTACTACCCTTCGTCACCCCCCCCATCCATACCACTCCTCCATTCCCACCACCTTTTTATATCCCTACCGATATTGTATTACCACCACCACGCTTCCCGATGTGCCATTTACCCATATCCTACCATCAATCATATTTTTAATCATTTGTTAATATAATTTTAATTGTTTCAAATATCCCTCCCTTAATTGTTTTATTTATTATATATATTTTTTCTTGCTCCATTTCGTCACTTTCTTCATAATGGCCATTTCCTCCTCTTCGCTTTCAGTGGCAATCCATAGAAAGTTGTTTTTTGGCGACATTCTTTCCATGTAGGCGTCCAAATCTTCCTTGGCCAGATCGACAATAATCCCACGGTTTCGCGACTGGACATAGCGGATAAAATCGAGGTGTTGCATAATCGGATAATCATCGGCCATGCCTTACACCCACTGAATACATCGCACTTCAGGAACACTCAAAATTGTATCAATGTGGTTGGCAACACCTTTTCCATCGACATGAAAAACATTGTGGGTCATGGTTTTAACTTCATCTTTCAGAATAGGCAAGCCGCATTTTTCAAAATCTTCAGGAGAGATCATAAACGAGAAATCGGCACTAGGAATGTGCATTCGGCCATTGGGTACAGGAATATTCATCCATGTGCTCGAAGGCATGTTGTTGGCTTTCAGGATGTCGTCGTACAGGTTGTAAACCTCCAGAAAGTGCACTGTTGAAAGTTCAAATAATTTCTGCGCATTCTCAGGATCCATGATTAAATCCATGAGCAAATCGTTGGTGCCTCGCCATGCCAAAGCACAATCCAGTCCGGGATGCAAATCGGTATAACCTACAATGAATTTATCGCCGCATTTCTGAAGGGCTACCTCTGTCAACTCCAGAACTTTCTTGAAATACTCACCTTGGGTCGAAAATTTGATTTTGGGCAAATCGGTTTCGTAATCATGAATAATTTCGTGATACCATGAAGTTGTGTCTTCAAAAGTCATGTCGCCTCCATGAAACGATGCATATGCATTTGGCCCAACATTCGGCATATAGATCGGAAAGGTTTCGGCATTAAAACGCATGTCCGAAATACTTCTTAAAAACTCGTCGGCCTGATATTCGGCATCCATCCATCGGTCTTTTATGGTTGCATGATTGCTTTTCTGTAGTACCTCATATTCAGCATTATGACGATGAAAACGGATGGGTGCACGATCGAGAATTTCACCCTAAAACCAGGCTTCAATGCGTTCGACACATTGCGAATAGTCGGGTTTGGTTGCCAGTGTGAGTGTATGGTGATTTTGCATCTTCTTAAAAAAATATCATTCTATCGTGCATATCATAATCAGCTACGAGGCTGTGTGCAATATTGAGTGCAAGGTTTGTTTTCATGAAAAAAATGAGTGTTTAGGATGAATAAAAAGTGATATTGTCAGGTCTCCAGCGACAACGGTTACCTGAAAACCGAGCTTATAACTCGGTTTTCAGGCTCGTGGCACTGTGGTCTTTTTCCGGATCGAGAAAAGCAGAAGCGTCCGTTTCAACAAACCTCTTCATGCCTGCCTTCTTTATAGCCGAGTCATTAACCTTTTTCAATGGTGTGTAGCGCGGATGATGTGCCTCTTTGTAAGGATCGTTGTGCTTGGCATTGTAGCAGCAGATGAGCGACCATCGCGAATGATCTGACTTGTTCTGGTCTGACCGGTGCAGGGTATTGGCATGGAAAAATCCCGCATCGCCCGGCTCCATGATCACATAAACAAGTTCCAGCTTTTTTAGCACCTCTTCTACCCTTTCCAGATCTGCGCCCGACTGATCTCCTGTAAGCACGTGATTCACACGACCCAGAAGCTGTGATCCTTTGATCACCTGCAGGCAACCGTTCTCTTTTGTAGATGGGTCTACGGCAATAAACACGCTGACAAGGTCAGGATACAACACTCCATTCTGGTACCAGTAGCCATAGTCCTGATGCCAGGCCCATGCGCCACCAACTTTGGCATCTTTCAAAATCATTTTTGAATGGTAGCGGTAAACTTCATCGTTGAGGATTTTTTCTGCTGTATCCACTACCCTTCTGCATCGTGCAAACATACCATAAATGGTATCGCCGGGATGGTTCCATAGCGAAAGCCGTACGGTGCCTCCTTCCCCATCGCCCCTGCCAAATGACTTCTGGTCGAGCGTGCGGTCTTCAGTGGCGGTGCGTTTGAGCATCGTTATCTCTTCCCTTGTCAAAGAGACCTTTGACCAGATAGTATCCGTCGCGATGATACTGGGCGAGTTGTTGTTTGTTCAATACGTTCATAATTTTAGTTTATGGTGAATAATTGGTTAGTCATGTAATGGGGTTCTCCTGCCGACTGGCGTAAAATAAGCTTTGCATCGAATATCTTTTGCAGTAAAGGTGTGGCGGGATTTTCAATTTTATCAATAAGATAACCTATGGCCGTCGCTGCCATTTCGGCAATATCTGTGGCAATGGTTGAAAGCGGCGGATCAGTTATTTTTGTCGTAGCGAGGTTATCAAAGCCAACGATTGCCACCTGCTCTGAATGCGCACATCAATTTCTCGCAAGTATCGCAACACTTCCCAGTGCCATCCCGTCTGTTGCTGAAACAATAGCATCGGGAGGTTCAGGTAACTTCATCAGCTTTTTCGCTGCGTTATATCCACTTTCATTATGAAAATCTCCTTCAACCACCAGTTGCTGATCTGCCACTATTCCATGATCATCCAACGCTTGCAAATAGCCTTTGTAGCGGTCCTTTGTTACCCAGAAGCGTTCCTCGCCGCGTATATAGGCAATGCGCTTTCTGGAGGAATTGATCAGAAACGCGACTGCATCATAGGTTCCTTTATGGCCATTTGAAAAGATATACGCATCTCCCATTTCATAGTCGTCCGGATCGGCAAAAATAACGGGTGTGACGCTGTTTTCGTTTCGCAGATACTGCATCACTTCACTATTCCGTTGGTAGCTAAAAAATACAAGGCCGTCGATGCTTCTGGCCAACAGGTCTTTGATGGTACTCATTTCGGTGGCGCCCGATTCATCAGTAATGCAGATATAAATCATATACCCGCGCTGCCTAGCTACTGCTTCAGCAGTTCTGAACCACTCAATGAAAAATGGATTTGACAAATCAGGAAATAAAATACCGATAGAGCGGCTTTTGTTTGTGCGCATACCTTGGGCAAAAACATTAGGCCGGTAGTTGAGCTTTTGCATGGCCGCGATGATGGCATTCCGCGTTTGCTGGTCGACTGGGCCATTGTTGTTGATCACCCTCGATACGGTGGATTTGGATACTCCTGCCTCTCTTGCTACATCTAAAATTCCAGCCATGAATTAGATATTATGGGAACGTTCCCATAACAAAGATAGAGATGGAACTGAGAAATCAAAATATCGACTGGAAAAATTCTGAATTGCGAGACTAAAGAGTGTCTGTCTACAAAGTCATTTAGCTACAAAAACCAAATTTCAAATAATAAGAAATTGTGTACAGACAATTCACCTCCGGCTAAGGCTCATTCCATTATTAAACATTTCCATGAATACATCCGTAATTTGGACAAAACACCTCGCGAAGTTCTATGTCGATACACGTCTTGGAGAAGTGGTATTTACATGCATGGCGGATAAATCCCACATTTGAAGGTGCATTTTAAAGTGAGGGTTTCCTTGCCTTCACGACTTTTCCATGGACTTTTGGCAGATTAAATGATACACAAATTGTACAAGGCTTGCGAAAGACTAAATCCGCAACATAGAAAGGCTGTTGGCCTCTGTTTTGGCTGTAATTACTAACCTGAGTTCGATTAATAAATAGGAGGAATTATGTACAAAAAACTATGCTTTCGAAGACAACAATAAAATAGGTTCCCTTTCGCTGTTGTATTCTTCAAGTGCATCGAAGAAAGCGTGAATATTCTCCATCGGCACATGGGGGGGAGTGTCGCATCCTGTAGAAAGAATGAAATTCGGAAATCGCTCTGTTTTCTTCAGCAAGGTTGCCACACAGCCCTTTACCTTATCAGCCGCCTGGGATTTCATCACATTTACGGGATCAATATTTCCCAATACAAGCTTATCAGGAGGACAGGCTTCCAAAGCCTCCACCATATCGATAGCGTTTCCGAAATGATAGCCGTTGGCTCCGGTGTACAACATGGCATCGGTACAATGCCGATTTTCCGCAGTTGTGTAAGATCACCATGAATTCATCGTCCTGCACAGCATCTACAATCGATTTGATGTATTTCGATGAAAACAGCATACAATCTTCGTTCGACAGCAGTCCCGCAGCCGGCTCGGCGATAAGGACTCCTAAGCATCCAACCTCTTTCAGAGCACTGCAATAGTTCGTCAGAAATTCGGTACATTTCTCTAATAGGGTGCCGACGGCGTCTGGTTCGGTGTAGCATGCCACCATGATTTCAGACATATCGTAGAGGCGGCCCGCCAGCGAAAAAGGCCCTATGACACCGGAAAACACCGGCTTATCAATGTTGGTCTGGACGGTTATGCGGTTAGCTTTGATATATTCCTGAATGCGGCCAGCATATAAATCGGGCACTTTCAGCCGCTCAATTTCATCAGCAGAGGAAACTAACCTTCCCAGCAAGTGGGGCATTTCGTCTTCCTGGATTTCTACCAAAGCGCCAAATGCTTCCGCTTCCACAGTGAGATCCATGATGACACTAGTAGCTGCAACCGGATACACCTCGTTCAGTTTTTTTATAGCTGCAGCATGTGTTGCCCCGCATTGCACGGCGTCGCTTATCTTTTTGCCGATCATTTCTATTCCGGGATGGGTCATAATCGGAATGGCCATTCGTCTATCCTGATTGATTAGTTGTTTTGCCCAATTATTTATATTCATCACTTTAAACGATTTAGTTTTCTGGATTTTTAACAAACTTTTATTTCTGATCAAGGCAATATCCTTCCAGGACCCTTATTTTTAAGGTCTATGTTGAACTGCCTTACATACGTGTAGAAATACCTACGAGGCCAGCTTGCTGAGGTATTCCACGGCCTTCTGTGGGTCTGGAGCGTAGAAATCAGCACCGATCTTTTGGCAAAACTCTGTGCTCACCGGTGCTCCGCCAATGAGTACCTGCGTACCGGGAACTTCCTTTTTTATTCCGGCTACAATCTCGCCCATGTTGATCATGGTGGTGGTGAGCAGTGCCGATAATCCCACAGCAGCCCCGGGATGTTCTTTTAGCGCAGCCAAGAATCGATCGAATCCCACATCTACACCCAGGTCTACGATTTTCCAACCTCCACCCTCTACCATCATAGCCACCAGGTTTTTACCGATATCGTGCAGATCACCTTTGACCGTGCCTATGATAAATGGCGGTGCCTTTGGTTCTGATATGGCCGGAGGAGAAAAAGGGCTTCAGATGGGCCATGGACGCCCCCATGGCTTTGGCCGACATGAGCATCTGCGGAACGATATATTTTATTTTCAGAGAACTTTTTCCCGACATTTCTCATGGCTGGAATAAGGGCCTTCTCTAGAATGTCCTGCGGATTGAGACCTCCTTCAATCGCCTGTTGGGTAAGTCCATGAGCACCGACCTGCCCCCTTGGGATTAAGGAGGATATGGCGATTTCTGATCTACCTTGCCCAACTCCACTGCCTCCAAAAGCCCTTTGAGAATTTCATCCATATGATTCAGTAAAAAAATATTACTTATGAAGCCAAAGCTACTGCGTCTGTTGGCAGCGTTCCACAACTATTTTTACTATTATTAATGCTATATTCACATTTTTAATGCTTTATGTTTACATATTACCATGTCAGCGCGCTTTGAAGAATGGATACCAGACGATGACGTAGTCGTTTTAGTATCGGTGTATTTCAGGAACAACATAGAGAAAAGTACCTGGCACTACCACAAGCAAAGTTATGAGCATAAGTTTTATTACAGAAGGATCCGGGAAACGCATCGTGGGCGATTCGATTGAGGAGTTCCAGCCCGAGCGACCTCGTATTCCATTGGTAGAAATCTACCGCACACATGGCTGGCCGAACAGGAGCCCGCAGCGTGGTCGCACCGTAACGCTCAAGAGATGGTGGTATCTGCAGTTTTCCCCGGCGATCCTTTTCCACGATTGCTGGCGCTGCCGGAATTTAAAAATATAAAAAAAGCGCTGGAGCAATCTGAGCGTGGCATTCAGATTGTCGGACATACGCTCAATGAAGTGAGCGAGATCATGCTTCAGCTGCCCTATCTGAAGAGTTTCGACAGGATGATACAGTTTTTCCGCCTGATGGACATCATAGGAAAAAGTGATACTAACAAACGTCTGGCGAGCGATGAGGATCATGAAAAAGCGCTTTTTGCCCGGCAACAAACGAATCGCCACATTGCACGACTACCTCATATGCAGAAACAATTACAGGGAAGAAATCGATCTGGCGAAACTGGCTGCGCTGGTAAACATGGCTCAAGGTTCATTGTGCCGTTTTTTCAAAGCCCAAATGGGCATCACCATCTTCGAATACCTGATCAGCATAAAAGTGGAGTTTGCCTGCAAATTGCTCATGGATCCCGATCTGAGTATTGTCCGTGTATGTCTGGATAGCGGGTTCAATAATCTGAGCCACTTTAACAAACAATTCCTTAAGACAGTGGGCATGACGCCAAGCCAATACAGGAAAAATTTAAGGATTTGAAAAAAATCGACTTCCTTGAAAAGCCCTACCACCTTTCCCTATGCAGGAAAGGTGAAAAAAGCCCATAGAATTCTGAATTGCTATTAACGCTTATAGGTAACACCGCTTTTTGGCTTGGTGCCTTTCCAATACTCGTCAACGGTATCAGCGATGCTCTCTTTGGCCGCTTCGGCAAAGTCTTTGAGGTCTTTCTTTAGCTGGCCCGATTTTTCAACAACTTTCTTTCTTTGTAACCTTGCCTCCGTCAGGTGCCAGAAGGATGCCGGCTACTACACCGCCAACTGCCCAAGGCTAATCCCTACTCGAGAAATTTTCATGTGTCACTTTTCATAAAATAAAGAAGTTTAGCGTTAGTTTGAACCCGTTGGGTGCATATTGCATTTTCCTATATCGGCACCATGACCGGCTTAATATTCAGAATCAAATAGGAAAAACCTACTTTTTAGTGCAATGACTTATCTTGATAAAACAAAAAATCCAGCTGTCGCCATTACTTAAGATAAAACCTAAAGGTAAAGATGTTGGACCTTTTTGTTTGGTCCTAATAAAAAAGCACTTACAACTATAATTCGTCGTAAGTGCCTGATTTTTAACGTGGGCCCACTCGGGATCGAACCAACGACCTACTGATTACGAGTCCGCTTTTTAATCTTTACAAATTATGCCAAACTTAATCTATCTTTAACTTATTGAGTTGATTTTCGATGATTATAAATCTATTTTAATTGTCTTAACTTGAACTAACTCAAAAAATGTATGCAAATTGTATGCAAATTTTTCAACCATGCACACTCACACCAAACTCATTTTGGATACAAGACGTCCGAAAAAAGATCATCAGTTTCCAATAAAACTCAGAGTAACATTTCAACGAAAACAACGGTATTTTTATTCCGGCATTGACCTTTGTGAAGAAGACTTTTTAAAAGTAATGAATGGTTCGGTTAGGTCTGATTTACGGAAAATCAAAACTCAAAATTCAAGATTTCGAACACCAGATACAAACCACCATTGACTCGATGAAAGTCTTTTTGTTTGGAATCGGCACGGTAAATAGCGAACCAGAAACAGATTCTGAGTTGGATGTATATTCTCTATTTGACAGTACCATCAATAATTTATTTATTGAAGGAAGAATTTTGGGGATCCGCATTAGCGTACAGGGACGCTAAAAACTCATTAAAAAGTCTTTCGAAAGAACCTGTCTTTTTCCGACATCACCCCAGAGTTGCTTAAAAGCTATGAGGCCTATATGGTAACTAACAATAAATCACTCACAACCATTGGCATTTATCTAAGGCATTTAAGAGCGATAATTAACCAGGCAATAGAAAAGGAAATCTTTGAACAAAAGAACTACCCTTTCGGAAAAAGAAGATATCAAATTAAAGCTCTCAAGAAAGATTAAAGAAGCGCTCACGATCGACCAGATCAAGGAGATTATGCAGTTTGAGGTGGAGCCCGGCTCAACTCAGCAACTGGCCAAAGGCATGTGGCTTCTCCTATTTTTGTAATGGAATGAATATCAAGGATATACTAAACTTAAGACATACGAATATTTTAACAGATACCCTGCATTACGACAGGGCTAAAACTTCCAAAACCATCCAGAATCCAAAACCAATTGTAGTTTCGTTATTACCACAATCCCAGGAGATCATCGAGCGATGGGCTCAAAAGGGGAAAGGTAAAGACGATTTCCTGTTCCCAGTATTCAATAAAACGATGAGTGAGGAAAGGAAGCTTGCCCTGTCAAACACCAATTTGTAAAGACCATCAATCAACACATGAAAAAAATTGGTGAAGCGATCGGTTTCGATAAACCATTGACTACCTATGCTGCCAGGCATTCATTCGCCACCGTATTAAAGCGATCTGGCGCATCCATCGAACTGATAAGCGAATCGTTGGGTCATCAATCCCTCCAAACCACGGAGGCCTATTTGGACAGCTTCGAGGACACTACAAGGAGAAAATTTACTGAAATGTTGGTTCCGAAATGACCAAATACGATTTAAGTAATTTGTGCGCAGGCCTCACCGGACTCTTTGGATGAAAACATGTGGGGCGGTTTGTGCCCTGGGTTTTCAACCAATGTGTCCGGGCGGGGAGTGTGAAACGGATGGGATTGCGGCAGTGTTGCGCAGCGACGCGCTGACAAGACCATTGGTTTCACACGGGAGGGGTCGTACACTGAAGCAAATACTACTACACAAGGTATATTTATCACTTAAATCTATCGGTGATGCGAGCCGATCCTGACCAGCGTGAATTCCCCTGGTTCTTCCACCTTAGATCCAAATCACCAACAAATCCGCGAATTCCCACGTGGACACTTCCAATTGTCCCTGTACTCTCCTTTAAGAGTATGAGCTTTCATTTTTGCCGGAAGGCCCAGTCTTCCTTTTTCCTGTAATAATTTTAAAAATCACCTATCAGCAGGAAATCATTTCTGAACCGTTTCAGGTCTTTCTTAAACCTTGATTTGTAACAAAGCTCATACATGTTATAAGGAATTCAGGAAGTCATCTATGTCATTGATTTTTTCAACATCCTTGCCTGTTCTTGCATCTTCGATTGCCTGAATTGTTTCTCGATTTGGCCCTTTTTCAATGATCTTGGATAAAATGTACTCGACGTAATTATTGAGACTGCGCTTGTTTCGCTTGGCCTCAAGCTTTAATTCTTCGATAAGTTGCTCGTCGAGCCTAAATGCTGTCTGGATTTTCATCTATTAAAATCGTTTTCACAAAGATATAACGTATTGTTATACATGTGCTATACAATTAATGAGAAAATTGATTTTTGTGTCTGAAAGCGTAGGTCCTGAACGAACTCTTTGGATGAAAACAGGTGGCGCCGGTTTGTAATGTTGGAATTTCAGCCAGCGTGTCAATGCGGGAAAATGCATAGGATTTTGCAGCACAGCAAAAATTCGTATTCGGTTTCATGCGGGGCACGTTCCTGATATGATAAATTGAAGGACCTGCTTCCTTACTTTTCTTCCAATTTAAAAGTATTCCATAACCTGCCCTATCAATTCGGGATGATCAATTCTACTATTCCGCTCTTGAAGCATTTAGGTACAGCCTGTATTGAGGGCTTATTCATAGATTGTGACAACCTCAAGACGGCCTGTAAGCAGGACGCGGGTCATCCTGCTTCACTATATTTATGTATCAGAAAGGCTTAACAATGCCTGTAGCGGTGCTGTCTATGACAAAGCAGCTTTCCTATTGAAACACCTACCTTTGTGGTGGCCTTATTTGCAGTAGAACCAAGTGCATAAAAAAGGTCAAAAGGTAGCTTTATGTTATAAAAAATCGGTACTCCAACCCTAAAGATCAGACACCAGAATTCTAAATCAGCCTGAATGAGCGAAAAATCAATCGGAACATGATTTTGTATTTCGAGTTACAAAAATCATTGAAGCAAACTTTCACAATGAACAGTTCGGGGTAAACGAATTGGCCAAAAAACAGGAATTAGCCGTTCGCATATCCACCGCAGATTAAAATCCATTTCAAAAAAATCAGTCAGCCAGTTTATTCGGGAGGGTAAGGCTTGAAAAAGCAAAAGAATTGTTGGAAGAGGGAAATCTAACTGGTTCTGAAATTGCTTATAAGGTAGGATTTGGCAGCCCATCGTATTTCATAAAAAGCTTTCACGATTATTTTGGTTATCCACCCGGGGAAGTGAAAAAGAACGAATAATATAAATGGAACAGAGACAACCCCGCATTCATGAAACAGGTACTTAGCAGGGTTCACTGTCACGGAGCCAATTACGGAAAGTGGAAAAGCCGGGTAAAATGAGAGGCATCTATTTCACCGCTTCCGCTATTACTACTTGTGGTATTACTTTTACTGACCGTATATAATTTATTTTTTGCAGGTATCGGAAAACCAAAAGAACTGGCAGTTTCCGAAAAATCCATTATTGTGTTGCCATTTAAAAATTTAAGTAACGATCACTGACAATCAATATTTTGCCGACGGAATTGCCAAAGATATCCAGAATCACCTTACTGGCATTTCAGGACTGAAAGTGGTATCACGCACATCGGCAGAACAACTTCGTGAAAGTACGCTATAGCGCCGCCAAAGTCGCGAAAAAACTAAATGTGAATTATATGCTTGATGGAAGCGTAAGACGCCAGGGATATAGTGTGCGAATCAATGTGCAGTTAATCGATGCAAGAAATGACCGGCAGGTCTCGATCTGAAAATTATGACCGTCAGATGTCCGGTATTTTTGAAATTCAGAGCGAAATTGCCCAAAATGTGGCTATTGAACTGCAAACTGTATTAAGTGCGGAAGAATTAAAAAAATATGTGAAAATACCCACAAAAAATACGGATGCGTACAACTATTATTTATTGGGAAGGTTTTTTTGGAATAAACGGACGGAAGAAGGTATAAAAAGCAGTATCAGATACTTTGAAAAAGCAATTGAAACCGTACCGGATTATGCTTTGGCACATGCAGGCCTGGCCGATGCATACTTTATTCAAACCTGGTGGAGATGGAAACTTAAACCCTGAGGGGTATGAAAAGGTAAAAGCCTCAGCATTAAAAGCGCTGGAACTTGATAACAGCCTTGCAGAAGCTTCTGCCACACTCGGTTCCGTTATATGCAATCAGGACTGGGAATGGGAGGAGTCACGAAAAATATTAAAACATGCCATTCAACTGAACCCTAACTATGCAACAGCACAGCAATACTATGCCGAACTTACTCGATAGATACTGAATGAAGATGAAAGAGGCAATTATTCCATATAAACTTTGCTGTTAAAAATGATCCCGTTGTTTTTATCCACCAGCTGGTTCTCATGACTATCTATCTCCGTAAAGCGAAATATGATGAAGCGTTAATTGCGTTACAAAGTTTAGTGGAAATTGTACCTGAAAAAAAAGATTACCAAATCTTTTTTTTCAGACTTTACTATTACAAAAGGGAATATTCGAAGGCCTGCTGAATTTCTTCGGAAACTTTATTTGCCGCTGATACTGCCCTGGTTAAACATGCAAAAAAACTATAGAAAATATTTATAGGGAAGCGGGCAATTGAAGGATTGATAGGCTGGTCGATTGAGATGGAAAAAAAGAACTTTGCCCTGATTCATATTTTATCGCTGGTATGTATGTCTTACTGGAAGATAAAGAAAATACGCTAATCTGGCTGGAAAAGGGATTTGACGAACGTTATTCCAGTCCTCCCTCGGATTAATTGCAGCAGCGAATTTGATTTCCTCCGCGCCGAACCCCGTTTTCTTGCTCATCCACCAGATGAGGGCTGTACTCCCTACCACAAAAGAGCCCCAAAGATAAAACTGGATATCTCTGCCATCAGCATGCGGAAAAATTCTGGTTTTATCCTCGAATGGAGTTCTTTGCAATCACCGGCAAACATAATTACATCAATTACAACATAATTGAAAGCTATCAGCAACATAATTGATATGCTCTGCCTGCATTTCTCCCGATTGAATGTGGAGTATAATCAGTTTAATATCTGCATCGTGAATAAAATTAATACCATGAAAAGGCTTCTTACCTTAGTTGTACCGATTCTTGCAATAGTATTCCCTATTGGATCTGTGAGGAATGAAGATCAAATTGACGATTGATAAAAACCCAAATTTAATTGGGATTGATGGAGGAACTATTACTAATGCTGATGGTACGGGCATAACGATTCCACCAGGGGCCCTTTACAAAATATATACCAAATCCAACCTTATGATCACCGGTCAAATTCAAAGTCAACAGAGCAGCACCCATGAGGAGATATTGCAGGAGGGTAGTGGTTTTAGGTCCGTATGGCTTAAGTTTTCAAGAACCCGTGACTATTACAATACCTCTTAATAAACCTTTGGATCCGGATATAAGTGAAGTCAAAATATTGATAAAGATAACGGTGATCCATCTATAGTATTATCCACCCATTATTTGTTGGGGACGGAAACAAACCAACTATGTTGGGAAAGTTAATACCGACAGACAAAGTGTAACAGTCATAATAGATCATTTTAGCCAATATGTAGTTCAATTGACTTTCGGCGGCTTACCCTCTACGTAATAGGTGAAGCTGCAACAACACTTGGCGACAATGGACTAGGTGTTGATCTTGAAAGCTACACAGAATATTTTGGAAGCGCATGTTGCTGGTATTGGCGATTATTCTTATGATTTACCAATGGATGATAATTATAATAATGATCCCGATAGTTATGGTTAATTATTATAAAGTTGTAGGTATTCGTTATGAACTCTATCATGATTTTGGTTCAATTTTTGAAAACCCTTTAATAATTTTCCACGGTCGAAAATATGAGAATAGTTTCTCCAGAATTATGAAGGAGATCGGTATTAAATGATAATGGTACAGATAGACAATTTAACTACTATTTATTCATAAACGTCTATTACGTAAAAACTCTAGCTGATGTTAATAGAAGATGTTCTTATATGCGATGACTTTATTTTAAACAGATGATGAAGATAGCAGAGCCGCAACGCAGGGGGAGAAGTAACGATGCAGGTGCGAAATATCTGATAATTGGGATTGAACTTGTCACTGAGCGTGGCATAGTTTTAAATGGAAGTAAATTCAAATTAGGTCAGGGAGTTAGCTTTTTATGGAATGGATAACTTAGAACCGCAAAAACATTATATTTTAAGAGCCTACGCAATCAACTCAGCAGGTACCGGATATGGGGTAAGAAATTTGATTCGTACTCGATATTGACAACAGCATTATCGTTCTGTTATTATTGGTGAGCAAAGTAGTGGATGGTCAAAAACTTGGAAAAGTCACAAGACTAAATGACGGTACCCCAATTGGTTATACTAAAATAAATCCGTATATCTCACATTGACTACTATAACGATGAAACTGGCACCAGTGATGACAAAACAAGCAGAAGACAAAGAAGATTTACGGACACTTTACAGTGCGTATGCGGTAAAAACCAAAAAACTTTGCCCTGCAGGATGGCATGTGCCTTCTGAAAATGATTTCGATACTGACGAGTTTTGCAAGGGGTTATAAACAAGCTGGTGGTAAATTTAAAGCTCCGGGAACAACCTACTGGAAATACCCAATACAGGTGCCACTAACGAATTAGGATTAACAGCTCTCCCGGAAGGTGCATGAAGATATTTCGGTCAGGTATTTGATCATGAAGATTATCGATATATTGGAGAAATGGATGGTGGAGAAAAAGAGCAACTGTTTTTGGTCATTAGAGCGTTCTCCTTAAAGGAGTTTATTTATCATATGATAGTGAAGCCAGTTTTGGAAATCAAAAGAACTGGACTTTACATGTATCTCGCCTGTTGTATAAAGGATTAGCTTAAAAATTTCCAAGATATTGAGAGTTGAGCACTTGGCCGAAAGAGATTGCCTGAAATCAAGCAAATTGCTGTTCGAAAAATTGCGCCAGATGCTCATATTCCACTTCTACAACAAAATCCAAAATCATTGTGATGAAATCTAAAGCTCCTGGCAATTTCCTGAATTCTTTGCGACGATATCAAACCAACTACACGGTTAGTTTTTCTATTTTTATACTGAATCTACCAGACGTGACACTTAACGATACAGCCACCTGAAGCCGGTTTTTAATTTTTAACTAATGTAAGAATATCATGAAACGACTACTATTATTTTAATTATCCTTTAATGCCTTTACTATTCTTTTTTGAAAATTGTGGATCTGAAAGAAGAAGAATTCTCTACAAGGCGCCGACCTGCAAGTATTACCAGTCCATCAACGCGGTATCTAATCCCGGGCGGACCGTCAAAATTTCTGTTTCGGCAAGTGATGCAGATGGCGTAATTGCGAAGAGGAAATCAGCATCGACGATGTAAGTGCTTCCACACTTCAATCATCACCGTATAATTATGATTGGAATACTGCCAGCGCCTTGAGCCGGGTATTCATACGATCAAGGCGGTAGCCATGGATGATGGGGATGTACCGCTATGGCACAGGTAGAACTTGTTGCAAATGCACCAACGGTAACCACAGCTGACATTACTGAAATTACAGGATATCGGGAAATCGGGAGGAAAATGTGACGGTATGATGGGCGGGAGCAATATCAGCAAAGAAGCGTCGTTTGGGGTTCAGCGGTCCAAAAACTTGAAAATAAAATTGGATTTACTGAAGACGGATCAGGATCGGGTGCTTTTGTTAGCAATCTAACCGACTTAACTCCGGCGATGACCTACTTTTAAAAGCCTATGCCACCAATATTGCAGGAACTGCATATGGCGAGGAGAAAAGCTTTACTACAGCAGGCTTACCGACTAATTAGACAGTGAGCATCCGGTATCGACGATGATTCAGCAGCTTGTGGAGGAGAAGTTACGTCCAATGGCGGTACAGAAATAAATGCCAGGGGTTTTGTGTGGAAGGAGTCAGGAGGTGATTCTCCAACACTTGAAGAAAATGACGGATTCCACCATCGAAGGTAAGTTCGCGTTATTTCCGGTTCGATCTCGCCCTTTAGACTATGCTACTGGTTATGCGGTAAGAGCCTATGCCACAAACAACTCAGGCACATCTTATGGTGACTTAAAGTATTTACAACAATTCCCGGTCCGCCATCAGTTACGGTTGTAAAAGCGTTAATGACATAGATGCACATGTGGCAACCGCCACAGTAGAAGTAACTGATTTAGCCGGAGCCAGTACATGTTGGATTGGGATTTCTCTGGGATATATTGAAAAACCTGATAATGACAATCATCAGGGATATATTAGTCAAACTGTTTATAGCGAGGAAAAGTAGAAATTCTATTGACCGGATTGAGTCCGTGAGCAAAAAATATTATATTAGAGCAATTGTTGGCAGCAATGCTGATATTGTTGTCAATGGAGAAGACCATTTACAACCGCACCATTCACCTATCAAGCAGGCAGCTTTACAGATGCCAGGGATAATATAAGCTACATACAGTAACTATCAGTGGTCAAACCCTGGATGTCAGAAAACCTGACTTATCTTCCAGAGGTTTGTGGTGTGAATGCTGAGTGTGGATACTGGGTATATGACTATTAGAGTACTGATTTAACGGAGAAGCTAAAGCAACATCCAATTACAAAACATATGGAGTGCTCTACAACCAGGAAATGGCCATAGCATCATGCCCGGCTGGGTGGCACTTGCCGTCTTCTGACGAGTGGTCCTTGTTGGAAATTAATATTGGAATGGAATACAACTATGCCTATGGTGGTCTGGCTAGAAAAACACTACCGAAGGAGTATAAATTGAAGGAAGTAGGTGATGCACATTGGATCGATACCTACCAGGGCCCAACAACACGGGAACAAATTTCGCAGGGTTTTCTGCCCTTCCTGGAGGGTACAGGGATTATTATTACAAGAATAAAGTTTCAATGGACGGGGTACTCATGGATATTTCTGGACATCAACTGTTAAGGGTAATACATCCCCATTGGCGGTGTTCTCGATTTATTCAAGGATCTGCTATTTATAATTTTGAGTGGAGTAAAAGATCCCTATGAAAACCAGGGTATGTCGAAGTGCTGATGCGTGCAGGACTAACAAATTTATGTTCATCAACATAAAACCATCATCAAAAAATAAGTGAATAAAGACATTTTCAATCAACTCATTCCAAGATAAACTGAACTGTAAGCAAATGAAAAAATTTAAAATCGATTTACCTAACTTTCATTACAAAAAACTTAAATCTTTGCATTCTCATCGTTCATTTCAGTAACAAGTTGTCAGGATGAGATGGAGCATGAAGCCTTTCCAAATGATCCTGCGGCCGGAGAAATATCTTCAGATTGGGTTGGCATTCTTGATCGCCATGGATTTAAGTTCTCTCATTATCGTTCAGAGACATGAGATCTGATCCAGGATGCCATCAATGCTTCCAATTCCGGCGATGTCATTTATATTGAGCCCGGGTAGATCTTAAGTCATCAAATATCACCCGATCCGAAGTAAGAATTCTGTAGGTTCTCTAAACCTGGACAGGGAGAGCAAGTCCTTGTTCCTGAATTGAGCCTGACCTTCTCGGTCGAAAACGCTGAGTTTTTCAACGTTTTTATGGACAGTACACAAAGCCTCGATATCGAAAACCTCAGCAATGCCCGACATGCGGGGCGACGATGCCTGCTGAAAATGGATAGGGTGGATTTGGGATGACTTAAAAACCAGAATCATAGAGCCTTCTAATGAAATCTTATTAAAAATGCTCATTTGGAATTAAAAATTTAAGGAATAATCATTAGCAATATTTAACAAAATCAACCAACCAAACTCAATAAAATTATGAAACCATTAAATGTCTTATTCTACGGACTGCGAAGTAATAGGTTCATGTTCACTTTCTTCTTTCAGTCCTGTGAGCCAGAAGAAGTGCTTGTTGTAAAAGTGAGCACAGGTAGTAATTACCAATATCAGTTACACCACATGTTCAGTAAGTGGTTCGATTGATGATATTGGGGAAGGCATCACACTTCATGGATTTTGCTGGTCAGAATCATCTAATCCTACCCTTGACGATGATAAAATTGAATTAGGTAAAAAATCAATGGTGGGCTTCTTTTCTGCCAACTTATCGAATCTGAAAATACCACCTACAACATTAGAGCCTTTGCGCAATCCAAAGGTACACCTGTCTACGGTGCGTCAAAATCATTTACTACCCTCGACTTTGAACCTGCAGTACTAATCACGTTGGCAGCAAGTAATATTGAGAAAATTCTGCGATGAGCGGGTGGACATTTCTAGCGATGGCGGTTCACCCATTATGCACGTGGGGTTTGCTGAGTGATTCAAAAATCGAACAATTGATGACAGAAAGCCACAAATGGTGCAGGTAAAGGAGCGTTTACAAGTGAGCTTACAAATTTGGACTGTAACACAAAGTATTATGTTCGTGCATATGCAACAAATGAAGCGGGCACCAGCTATGGTTCCGAGATAAATTTCACCACGAAAAATGTGAAACTCAACTTTGGGATCCTCCAACGATAACAGCGCCCTCTACTTCAACAGGTGCTTTTACAGTCTCCATTAAATACTCTTGGCCAGTAACTTGGAACCAATTGGGATAAATATGAACTTGAAGAGTCGACTACATCGCCTTCTGACGGATTTGTGAATATTCACACTTCATCTTCCACTCATCAAACACCATATAATATCCAATTAACAAAACCATCTGGACATATTATTATAGAGCTCGAATATGTATGGGGGCCCTCAGGGATACTCTTCGTACAGTACTGTTGCAAAAGTTGTCGTTTCTTCACAAACAAGAAGTATCACTTTAGTAAATAATAGCCCCACTAATGTTAGGTTGAAAGATATAGTACAGGTAAAAGTAGCAAGGTACGAAATTAAGTTCATATAACATCTGATCCTTTGACCTATGATCCAGCTAGGTGTTTGAAACTACCCGGTGAAAGAATTGCTCAGGAGATCTAAGAAATTTAATATCTAGTTGGCCCAAACTATTCTGGTATTTATAGGTATGGTATATGGGATCTGACAATTTCTTTTGTGCATTACCAAACAACTGGTTTAAATGTACTTATTCACTACGCCCAGCTTGGATGACCGATTTTGTTTGGACAGTTAAATGTAACTGAACATAATTCAGGAGATTGGACCTGAACAATTTCCAGGATCATATCTTAATGGGACACTTAGAGTTACGCCAGAGAGGGCATTCACCACTATATTTTAAAAGGACTGTTAAGAATCCAAAAATTAGATCGGTAAAAGCATTTTGTGTTGCACTTAAAACTTACAAAAATACAGAACATATTTATTACTCATGGCGGCTAAATATTGCTAATTTATTTGTATCTTAGCTGCATGAAGAAGCAAGATTTTAGAAAGAAGTCAGATGCCACCCTGGAAGAGTTTCGCAAGACAGCCATCCGCCTGCTCAAGAGTGGAAGGCGGCAAGGAGACGTAGCTGAGATAATAGGTTGTAGCAGCCGGACAATAACCAATTGGTGGTCTACTTATAAATCATCAGGTTCAAGAAACCTCAAGCCTAGAAAGCGAGGGCGCAAAGAAGGGGAGAAAAGGCACCTGGAGCTCTGGCAGGAAAAAGCAGTACAAAAAATGATTACAGACAAGTGTCCGGACCAGTTGAAGTTGCCATACGCTCTATGGACACGCAAGGCCGTGCAGGAGCTCATTAAGGGACAATATAATATGCAGGTAGCCATAAGGACTATCGGAGATTACCTTCAGCGTTGGGGGTTTACCCCACAAAAGCCTATACGCCGTGCCTATGAACAACAGCCGGAACAGGTGAAGAAATGGCTCGTCGAGCAATATCCTGCTATCAAAGCGATGGCAAAAGAAGAGAATGCGGAGATTCAATGGTGCGATGAAACAGGATTTTCAAGCCAGGACAACCGTGGACGGGGCTATTCGCCAAAAGGAAAAACGCCTGTTGCGTACGGAACAGGCACCCGCTTCAGCACCAGCATGATATCTTCCATAGACAATATGGGAAAGCTGCGCTGGATGGTCTATGAGGGAGCAATGAATATAGACTTGTTTATCAGCTTTTTACGTCGGCTTACCAAGGATTCTGAACGGAAGGTATATTTAATAGTTGATAACCTTCGTACGCATCATTCCATCAAAGTAAAGGAGTGGGTAAGCAAGCATAAGGATGAAATAGAATTGTTCTTTCTGCCCGCATATAGTCCGGAATTAAACCCGGATGAATACGTGAACCACCATGTTAAAGAGGGTGTTCGAAGCAAACCATTTTCCAAAAACAAGGCCGAGCTTCAGCAAAACATCAGGTCACATATGCGAGGCTTGCAATGGGATAAGGACAAAGTATCGAGATTTTTTAATCACGAAAAAGTCGCATATGCAAAGGCATCATAATCAGCAAAATTTAACCGCCGGAATAATAATACAAAAGGTAGCCTGACTAAAACATAATATTTTATAGCAATCAATTAAAAAATCTGTCTGTTCCATTAAAATTGAAAACGGTGCGTGATTGTTATGTTACGACATTGAAACGGGCGGGGGGATCTCAAAGACAACATCGGTGAACATGTTGGGCATGCTGACCACTATCGTGTAACTACATCATTTAGGGAGCCTAGATATAGAAAAAACGCATGAACTCAATCGGAATATCCTTTAATTGGAAAATTCATTCATTTTATTAATTGGTCCAAAATAGTAGATAATATATCTCATTCTGATTTCTCCTTATTTCAATGAAAGGAGATTTCCCCACCTCTTTTGTTATTTTAATTTCATATACTTCAAAATAGAGAAATGCTAAAATTCTTATGTAAATTGATTGATGAGTTTATAATCAAATACTGGCTTGTAACGCTGTATTGACCTTAAGTTCTTGTCATATTAGAACACATGATGATTCAAAAAGGCCATTCCTATCTGTTCCCGATCCAAATCACGTAAGAATATATTTGTGCCATCACCATACTTTTACTCTGCAATTCTTATCCTTTTCAACCTACAGTCAAACATGCGCCTAAAGAAAAAATCAAAATATTTAATACCAACCTTGAAGCAGAAAAGCTGGCGGACTGTTATTATTTTTTTGCTGACTCTACCAACAAGAGGACAATTGTTGATATCAAACAACTGGCTCGAGAGCTTTTTATACCTGCCCCAAGCTGGAAACGGAGCTAAATCCGGAGTATACCTACTGGGTAACATTTACCATCAGTAACCCTGACTCTTCAGTGATTTGAATGGGTTATTCACCTAGCTACTGCAGATTTTATTGAATTATACCAATACAACCAACAAGATCAGTTGATTATTTCAAAAAAGGCCGGAGAACTTATTCCAAGAAGAGATCACGATTTCATTAATCTGTTATACGCATTTCGAGTCAATATACTTCAACAACAAACTATGACCTTTTATGTTAAAATCTGGAATAAATCGACCTATCCTGTATATCTAGCTCCTGTGATTTATCCAGAAATACAAGTCTTAAGGGAATTATACTTACAGGGAATGCTGGAATTGGCGATCCAAGGTTTATTTTTTGGTGCGTTCATCATTATGATGCTCTATAATTTCTTAGTCTATTTAACTACTAAGGAAAAAACCTATGCCTACTACGCCCTTTACATCCTATCCGTGACTGCATTTTTAATGTATAGATATTTATACTTATATATGTTTATAACGGGTAATAGATATATCGAAAAGATCATTTGGTTAATCTCCGTTAATATCCCCATCATATTCTACTTGATGTTCGTGATGCATTTCCTCGCTTGAAAGGACGGGTCAGAAAATGGATAAATGCTTATGCCTATTTTAAATTTTCCTTAGTCGCATTGTTTCTCGGAGTACTCTTTTTGACCTTTGATTTAAAACTCTTAAACCAATTAACCAATACCATTTTGGTGTGCGAATTAGTGTTACTGATACCCCCTATTCTGTATAGAAGCCATCAGGGTGCGGCTCTAGAAAAATATATATTGGCAGGAACAGCAACACTCTACTTATTTGTCTTTATTAATCTCGGATTATGGTTGTTCAATATTCGATTCATTTATTAACTATGATATTTTCTATTTAAGCGAGGTTGGGATCATCGGTCAGATCATCTTCTTTCCTACGGAATAGCAAAGAGAGTGCAGATAATTGAAAATGAGAAAAGATCAGGAGAAGATGCGATTGATTGAAAATATGAAAAGGGTAGATAAACTAAAGGATGAATTCCTTGCAAACACATCCCGATGAGCTGCGCACCCCATTACAAGGAATAATCGGTCTATCGGAATCACTTTTTGAACAGGAAACAAACCAAAGAAAAAAGCAAGAGCTCAGTATGATCACTTCATCAGGGAAACGTCTAGCAAGTTCTAGTCAGTAGCATTCTTGATTTCTCTTAAGCTTAAGACACATGAACTCAAACTTTCATTGATAGATGTCGACCTCCGAATTATAACCGAAACTGTGATTCAAATTTGTCAACCTTTGATCAAAGGTAAAATTTTATCCCTATCAATGAAATAGATTCATCGGTTCCGATGATCGAAGCTGACGAAGATAGGGTATATCAGATACTTCATAACTTGGTTGGGAACTCAATTAAGTATACAATTGAAGGTACAATAAGCATTTTTGCTGTTGAAAAGCAGGAAACAGTAGAAGTATGTGTGGAGGATACGGGGATTGGCATCCCTAAAGACAAGCTTGAGGATGTGTTCAAGAGCTTTGAGCAAGTAGATGCTTCCATAACCCGCGAGGTGGGAGGCACCGGTTTGGGATTGACGATTACCAAGCAACTGGTAGAATTGCACGGTGGCAATATTTGGCTGGAATCAAAAGTTAACCAAGGCACAAAGGTATTTTTCACATTTCAGAAATCTTATGGGAAAATTAGAAAATCCAGGAGCAGAAGGTTGTCAGTAAAGTGATTGAATCCACGGGATTAAACGGCGATAAAAGTGATCAGGAATTCATTGAAGTACCAACAGCCGTCAAATCATCTTTCAACATATTAATTGTAGATGATGAACCTATCAACCAGCAAGTTCTATCCAACCACTTAATGAGCAGTAATTTCAGGATCCTTCAGGCTCTCAATGGCAATCAAGCCCTTCGGATCTCGAAAAGGAAAAGCCTGATTCATAGTTTTGTTAGACATTATGATGCCAAAGATGTCAGGTTACGTAAGGCGTGGAATAGATCCGCAAGAAGTATTTACCCAATGAACTTTTCCGTGATCGATGATCACAGCGCAAGAACAAGGGTACCTGACCTTGTGAAAGGACTGGCAATTAGGA
Organism: Cyclobacteriaceae bacterium; assembly: GCA_034523095.1. GTDB lineage: Bacteria > Bacteroidota > Bacteroidia > Cytophagales > Cyclobacteriaceae > JAAUQL01. The sequence goes on from JAXHKU010000002.1 coordinate 96,664, forward strand.
GCCAGATGATGACTACATAGTCAAAGCCATTTTCCAAGGATGAGCTGGTGGCACGCCTCTAAAACCCCATCTCTATCTCTACCATATAAATTCGGCCTGATCCTCCGGTTTATCCCGTAAAGAAGTTTTAAAGGCCCTTGGCCGCGACAGCATCATCGATGTATCGCTGGGCGACCAAGTCCATAGGGATATGACCATCCTGTTTTCAGATATTAGATCATTCACATCTATCACCGAAAAGCTAAGTGCCAAGGAAAGTTTTGCGTTCCTCAATCAATTTCTTGAATGCATTATGCCGGCCATCACTTCTAACGGAGGATTCATTGATAAGTATATAGGTGATGCCATTATGGCTTTGTTCCCTACTGATCCTGAGGACGCTATCATTGCCGCCATTGAGATTCAGAACAGGTTGAAAGAATATAATGCCGGCAGAGAAACCGCCGACAAAGAGAAGATCAAAATTGGGGTAGGTATCCACACAGGTCCGCTTATGCTGGGAACCATAGGCGTAAAAGACCGGATGGATGGAACCGTCATTTCTGATGCAGTGAACCTTGCATCACGTTTGGAACAACTCAACAAGCATTATGGCACTTTAATGATAGGAAGCCACAGTACCGTTCAAAAATTGAGTAAGCCGGAGACTTACAACTTTCGTTTTCTGAGCTATGCCAGAGTGAAGGAAAAGAAAATGCCATTATGGTGTATGAATTTTTTGACGGGGATGAAGTTTATGACAGGAACATGAAATTGAAGACTCTGCCTTTATTTATCGAAGGAGTTAAAGAATATTATCATAAAAAGTTCACCAAAGCCTCGGTCAAATTTCAAGAGGTAATTGATATCTATCCCCCGGGACCAAACGGCTAGGTTGTTCCTGAAAAAATCGGCTCAACTTATGGTGCAGGGAGTTCCGGAAGATTGGGATGGTGTGGATATTATTGATAAGGTATTGTAGTCTAACCATCCCTATAGCTCACTGATGTATATCAGTTTACAAGGTGCTTACGATTATACAACTCTTTGGAGGTGGTTTTAACTGAAATTTTTGCTTCGCAACGCTATTTTTTTCTGCACAGTTCTTTCGGGTAATGATCCCAAAAAAAATGTCCAAGCCCTCGTGATGTGGGTTTTTAAGTCAGACTTATAAACACTAATCCATGATGCAACGAATACTTTTCCCATTCTTTTATCTCTATAGTCATGCGCCACAGAACCGTAATTATATTGTAGGTAAAAGTTCCATGCAATGATCCATTATACTCAGTCGCGATCCACCAAAACCCAATTTGGCCTTCATAGATAAAGTCTCGAATGTCCAACAGGCGTTCCTCCTCTGGAAGAGCTGTAAAACCGGTTCCGTTTGTTTGCTCCTGTGTTAGGATTCATCCAATGTAAAGTGCCAGCCTCTTTAAGTTTTCCACCAGCTAAGTATATACCGTCTAAATAATCAATGAGAGTTGTCCATTCTGTATCAGTAGGAACATGCCATCCAGATGGACATAGTCTATTTGTATTGACTGTATACCAATTGTAAAGTGCACCATAAGTACCAGCAAAAGTCGCTGAGTCGTTATTATACCAGCAATATGCAGGAGTTGTGGTATTAATCTATGTAGAACATCGGTAACCAAAGGTATCGATGTACCATCATTATATTTAGTGGTACGCAGGTTTTCAGCAATCCAAATCTGATCGCTAATATTGACAGTTTTGTATATGTTTTCATCTTGATCCTTCATAATGATTTCTTCTAAGGTTATGAATGTAAATTCTTCCCATAAACAGTTCCTTCCAAATTAGTTGCATAGGCTTTTACATAATATTCTGTATCAGAATCAAGATTATTTATTGTAGAAACAAAACCACCAGTACCTGCTCCAGCGGAATTCTTGAAATTACCAGTAGTAGGATTAGGTGAAATACTTGCAACATAATCCTTTATCGCTAATCTCTCCATCAAAGGTTACTATCCCACCTCCTGATGCCGAATTTTTGGTTATATCGGTAATTGGCTTTGTTATAACAGTCGGAAGTGTTAGAGTAATAAAAATAACTTCATTGCCATATGCCTGAACCAAGTGAATTTGTGGCATACGCTCTTACATAATAGGTTGTATTTGACCGAAGGTTTGTCAAATCACTAGTGAATCCACATCACTCGGATGCTTCAATTGTTTTATTGTTGGCCGTTGTCGGTGATGACTGATGTGTTCCAACAAACGCCAAAAGCAGAAATGATTGTTGTTACCATCATTTGTCAAGGCCCCTCCGCATTTTGCGGAAGTTGATTTAATGTTTGTTTACTTCGAGGAGGTCGAAATTGTAGGAAGTGTAATAGTTTTGGATGCTGATGAAATCTCTAATCCGTAAACAGTTCCTGCTTCATTAGAGGCATATGCCCGAACATAGTATAACTTATCCGGCAACAGATTCGTGATATCACTTGTAAAAGAACCTTTTCCCCTTACCATCAGAGGTCATTCCTGATCTTTGATTGGATGGATGGATTAGGAGTTGTATTCCAAACAACACCTCTGGATTCTATCGTACCTCCACCATCATTTACCACATTTCCACCTCCGGTTGCAGAGGTTTCGGTAACATTCGCAATTACCGAGGTTTCCACTGTAGCTTTTAAGATTACAGGATCCGAATCTTTTTCGTCTCCACAACTAAGAATGCAATAAGCTTCATAGATAATACTAGACCAAACTTAAGTAAACTTACATTTTTCATGATCTTAGAATTTTATTTTAACAGGATGCACTATCCATCATTTTTTAAGGATTCAATCCTTCACACAGCGGACAGACATACCAAACACTATAGCGCCAGTGCCAAAACCTATATCGTTGTAAGGCGAACTATATATATTAGTAGCACCTAAACGGGGCGCAATAAATTCAGATGTCCAAAACCAACATAAAACGATCCTATATAACTGAAAACAACCCTGAAGTCAAAATCAGGGGGGCGTTGGATAAAAAGACAAAGTGTCCACCAGGAAGGGCCCGTAAAGCAGACTCTCATCTGTGGCTTATCCAGAACTTCAGTAGTTTGCCGAATGAAGTTCAGTACCCACTTCTTTAAGCATTCCGCCAATGTTGACAACAGCACTGTTAGTACTCATTAAAAGCACCTCCTAGAAAACCGAAATAGATAACCCCAATCTAATGCGGAGGAAACATGCCATCCGACGGGACAAAGTTTACCAGTTAAAACAGCCCACCCGTGTGTATAGTGCACCATACGTGTTTTTATACCTTGCTTCATCAGTGATAATTCACCAGGCATAACCTGGTAATTCTTGCATAATTTCGTCGTTGATCCATTTAAATTAAGAATAGGAGAACTATCGTTGTATTTGGTTGTTTTTAAAGTTTTCCGCCATTCACTTTAGTTTGCACCACGATTTTTACAGTTTTATATACATTTCCGTCAATGTCAGTAACGGAACCAGTTAGTGCTACCTCAAAGCTAAGCTGATTCCCATCAATAATACCCAATTCTGTGACTGCGTAAGCTTTCGCAAAATAGGTAACATCTGTTTTAGCATCAGTCATTCTCACCAAGAATGTATCAGATTGAGTGTCAATTGTGTGCTTCAATCCTGTAATTTCAGGATTCCCAGATCTACTCTAGTATATCCCTCGTTCATAAATAGTATATATTTTATCTGAAGAAATTGTAGTATTGATAAAAGCTCATATGCACGTCATTTCTTGAATACTAGATACTATCACAATGCAATTATTACCATCTTTTGTAGAAAAACTGATCTGTTCACCAAAAGCCGTTCCCGCAAGGTTAGTTGCATAGGCTTTTACAAAATAAGTGGTGCTACTTTCTAAATCCCGAAGGCTCGTAGAATACACCCCTAGTTCATCTCCAATTGGATTCCTTATCCCGGTTAATTCAGGATTTTGATCTTTTCCATAATAGACTCCACCGTCAGTCACAGGATCATAATTTTCCAGAATAATATTCCGCTGACAGTCGCTGTTTTACACGTAATATCAGATGCAGGGGAAGTAGCCACTTCCGGCTTATCATATACTTGAACTGAAAATTGATTTATTCAGTTGTTTGGGGGGTACTGGATCATATTCTTTGTACTCGCTTATATCCCATTTTATTTCTGCCTTTATTGTGGTCAAATTATACTTAAATAAAACAGAGAAATTGATGGATCCGGAGCCGATCTCCATGCCATGGGGACTAAAGGAATAACTACCCTCTGAATTTGTGAAAATGACGGGAGGTGTAATAAAAAGATTTTCACTTGCGCTTATATTAATTTCCTGATCTGAAAGTGGAAAGTCGCCGACCAAGGTTTTAAGTTTTATAGTAATTGATTCACCTTTTTTAATTTTAAGATCGCTATCAGGTGATATTGTCTAATTGAAGGTTCACAACTAGGGGAAATTGCTAAAATAGGTTAAATACCTTCAGAATTAGAAGGATCACATGCGTAAAATTCAATAATACCATCAGCATTTATCACTGTGCACTCTCCTTCAGTCTGTAGTATCAAAATGTCTATGTGCCCGAACATGTCTAGCCTATTAACCAAGCAACGATCCTCACTATGGAATATATCCAGGTATTTATTTAAGAAGAAGTTTCTAATTCCATTTAATATCAGATACCCGGGAGTTGGTAGCTTGAACTGTCGGGTTCATCTACGATTTCAATATAATTATAAAGTGGACTTACCTTGATTTTTTCAAATGAAGAGAATCCACATCCCTGAGTCAATTTCTTGTTCGTAAAGAATAGGCAGACTTGTACCATCCAGTGTAGTGCCGTGGAATTCTAACCTCTGATGGATTTACCGAAGTCAAAAGTAATCTGTTTCAGATAGATGAACCGGCCTAAGAAAATAACGTTTTTCGAATTATTGATCACCGAAAGTGCATTAGCTGATTCAAAACTTAGAGTGTCAACTCTGATTTACTTTAGGATCAACAACCGCCAATCTTGGAATTTTTACCTTTTATACCATTTTGGCAGAAGAAAAATACCTCCTTAAACTGTCAACTGTAAATGTCTTGCTAGTAGAAAATCGTTATTTTTTCATAGAGTAAAACAGTATCTGATGTAGCTGGATCGCATGTGCCTTCTATAAAAATTGCCCTATAGTAGACAGAACTATCAATTTCGATTCTTAATGTATCTTTATTTTCATATAATGAATTCCATTTTAGAAGATCACCGCTTATCTCCCAATTTGTTGTCCCCCCGTTTGCATCAGTTGTTACTTTTCATTAGGTCGCTATCTATAAGAATACTATCTTTTTCAGTGATTGCATAGTATTGACCAAATGTATTTATGCTACATAGTAACACAAATAGATTTCTAAGAATGCAATTCTCATATTAAATTATAATTAACAATTGTTTGTGTAAAATCTGCTTTTGATCCTTGATTAGAAGTATATATACTCCACGATTCACCATCAAATTGATTGATTTATTAATTTGATTCGATTGGCTCCTGAAAAGTATCCTGATAGAACGTTTTACCCTGTGTGTTGCAAATCTTTCAATTGAAATCTCTCATCTAGTAAAGCTACAATATCAATTGTGAATATCCCATGATTGGGATTTGGATATACTTTTGTCTGATATTCAAGTGGTGAAAAATCTAAGCCGGTTATGTTATCAATGGCATATATCTCGGGTGCTATTCAAATAGCTGCAATTATTATTATCAGTAATTGCCAAATAAATGAGCGTATCTTGGGTGACAACAATTGTGTTATTGATTAGCCGTGAACTACCATCAATATTGTGAACATACCATAAACTAATATGAGCTTTCATAGTCCACAGAATAAATTGTATCAAGGAAAAGATTATAGTTACTTAAACAATATCAATCTGGTAAATGTACAATCGTTAGGTCTATTGATATGAAGATTAAGTACTTGAATGGATTCTTGACAAAACCCAGATATTGAATTAAAAAAATTAATATTAAGGCCAAATATTGAACCTGGTTGTTTGCATCGGATTAGATTTACGACAGCTAAATAACCGGTTCGTAATAGATTTCATTAATAAGATACAACATAAATATCAAAATGTCAACGCTTTAGGCATATATTATTTTGCTATATGTTTTCGCGCTTAGTTGCTTTGGTTTATTCTACACCCGGACTTGGAGCGAAGTGTTGAAAATTACACCTGGATAGGGCTGGATGACTGCCTTAAATTTAGCGATTATTGAATAATATTTTCGCTATTTTTAATAGCCTACCCCATTTTACCGGTTTTTTAGCCTTAACTCATCAAACCATACCACTATGAAAAATTCATCATTATTCATGCTCATTTTATTCAGCGCATGTATTTCCGGCTTTTGTCAGGATGTGGTTGCTGAAAAGTATGACAATCTTATATCGGCTGATGGAACTCACAAAGGACAATTTTTCCATCCTTGCCTCAGATGCCTTTGAAGGTTGAGCTACCGGCTCGCAGAAGGCCAAAAAATGGCCGCCACCTTTGATTGCTTTCTGATTTTCGAGGAGCTTGGGGCTTGAGGCTCGCGACAGAAGGAACATCTTATTTACAGCACAGTAAATTTTGTCCAAGCTGTTAATTGAAGATGTAAACATCAGATCCGGTGAGAACATTTTTAATTTTCCGCAAGATTTGGTATTTGTTGATTATAATCCGCCGACTCAATGAAGTAACTGAGGAAACTGGTGTTTGTTGGTTTCAAGGCGATAAATCTGATTTTGATCTTATTGACGGTACAAAGGTAAAAGTGTTCTTGTACTCAGCAAAGATACAACACTAAATCTCATTTGACCTCCTTTTTTTCACATGCCCATGAAGAACAGGTTTAGAAATTTTTTTTATGCCTCAAGAAACACTGATAAGGCCTGCGAACGATTTGATGACCTCAATATTTGACTACTGGGAAAAGGGAGTATTGAGATTAGCAAACACAACTGAAAGATATCCATGGCATTCATTGGATTGTAGAACCATACTGTTGCTGCCAAGATGATGAACACAACATTTGAAAAACTAAGTGCAACAAGCGAACATTTAGTAAAGGACATAAAAAAATAAAGCCGGTGTTAATAGACTATTCTTCTAAAACAAAATCAAAAACCTTTGTAAAAGCCAGATAATGTCCTTGGACTTTGTAAAAGGATCGATAGCCAGGATGAATTAATTGTCATTTCATCACACTACGATCATAAGGGAAAAATGGAAGGTGACGGAGATGTCATTTACAATGGCGCTGATGATAACGGATCCGAGACAGTAGCAGTGATGAACTTAGCCAAGTCATTCGCGGAGGCCAAGAAAAATGGAAATGGCCCAAGACGAAGAATATTTTATTTGTTGCTTTTACGGCTGAAGAAAATGGGTTTGCTTGCAATTTGATTCTACACATTAAACCCAATCTTCCCACTTGATAAAAACGATTGCAAATCTAAATATCGATATAAATTGGAAGGCGACGATACTGATTCACGACTGAATATAAGTTCGTTTGTATACCTTGTAGGATCAGATATGCTTTCATCAGACCTACATAATATTAGCGAGTCTGCGAATGCAACCTATACAAAACTGGAGCTGGATTACACTTACAACGACCGAAATCATCCCGAAAGAATTGTAGAAAGATCGGATCAATGGAATTTTATGAAAAACGATATCCCGGTTATTTTCTATTGTGACGGTATCCATGAAGATTATCATAAGCCCTCTGTACGAAGTTGATAAAATTGATTTTGACTTTACTAACCCAGCGCACGACAATTAGTTCTTTCTACACCGCATGGGAAATCGCAAATCAGGTACATTCCATTGCCCTGGATAAAATTCAGGAAGTCGGACATTAGAAAAACCTCAACGGCAGCAGCATTCCATTACTATCGTAAAGGCATCAAAATTGGATTGCCTCCCTGACTCGTGAAGTGCACATTTCCCGAGCAAAGGGTACATACACTGTTTTTCCGAGCACCTGGCGGATGCCCTATTATGTTTAAGGTCGTAGGATCGCTATCGCTTAACCTACGACCAGTGGAAGATTACTTGTCATATAAATGGTATAGGCCCGGGCATTTGTTTCGAGGAGTAATAAACTATAATCAGGAACTTATGTACACAGTTCGGCTAACAGTTTTTAAGTGTTTTTCACCTGATAGTATCCTTGTAGGCAATTTCGGCTTACAAATAGAAATGTGTCTGCAAGGTAAATTGGCCTTTTAATCCGGCTTTCGCAAATGCCGTTTAATGAAGAGGTATCATATTTCCATAAACCGGTCGTGTACCGTATTGCAGGTGACCTTGGCATTGTGTTTATTTATAAAGTAGTTCAGGCCGAGTGTCATACTGCAACGACGACTCTTCAATGCGCCTCAAAGGATTTGTACGTTCCGGTGACATAGGGCATGAAAGCGCTGCCATTTCAAAAGGTGGGAAACCTCAATCCGAATTGTGCGAACAGGATATCACCTGTGCCCATGGTTGGTTGCAAATTTCCAGCCCCCATCACACTGCGGTTGGCGTATTCATCGCCTAGTTGCTCGGCGTTGCCGATCATGGTGGAGGTATTGAACACGCCTACATTTCTCAGGTATCGTGTGCCGTAATCCATATATTGGTACAAAAGATAGGCATTGATAATATAGCCTTTATCACTGATGGCATGGTTATAAAATATGTCCGCCCCAAGGACAGTGGTACTGTAAAGTTGTAAGGAATCACTTCCTGCACCAGGATCCATGGTAAAAGTTGATTGGGGGTGATTGTAGAATCCGGCACCTATATTAAACATTTCAGTACCGTCCATGCACAGTCCTATTTCATATGGGAGCACATTTTTCTATGTCTTTAAACATGTATTTCCACATAACCGGCCTGTGGCAAATGTACTTGTATAGGCATTTTTAGCAGCCAGTTCCGAATTAAAACCCGTGGTGGTTCTGGCGGTTTGTAAATATGGATTCACGCCATTCTGGAAAGGTTGATTGATGGCCAGGCGATAGTCCACCCGATTGAGCTGACCCTTGGCATAAATGCCCATTTGTCGGGCAAACTGATCGTTGGTTTCGATTGTAAACCAGTTGAAGATCGGAGCATCCAAAGTCATAAAGTTTAGGGTGGAGCCATTGGCAGACCTGGAAACGCCATTCCAGTAGTGCAGGCCTATACCTACATAAAGCTTTTTTGGGATAATCAAATTCTGTTCCATACGTCGTGCATGTAAAGCTGAGGCCTTTTCCCGTCGGAGCCGCCAGAATAACCACCACTGTTAAATGTTTGCGTTCATGCCAAAGTGGGTCAAAATCAGCCAGCGCGGCCCCATTTGTGCGTAAAACAACATTCGCGCCCGGCGGATACCAATGTTCGTCGATGAATTGTCAGGTGCTAAATCATAACCGACGGTGCCCGGGTTGTTGTCAACGACTGTTGCCCACATTTGCGCCCAGGTAATGATCCTTAAATAATAAGAGCCGTCTTCAGTGACGTTGATTCTTATCGGCTTGTAGGGTCTGCAGGCTTTTTTGGGTTCAGCTTTTTCCTGAGCTGATGCTGGTACAGACGGCCACAAAGCGAAATAACAGCTGATCAATATTTCATTTATCGTCATAAAAGTCTTATTATTAAATGAGTACTATCGTTTAAAAAAATAAGTGGCGGCGGTTATCCCAATTTGCGCCGCATCGCCATCTTATTGTTTAATTGCTTTTCGTTGAGTTTTCTTTTTGTGTCATCAGCGAAACAACCACCAAAGTCAACACTGCCAAAGGTATGGAAATAATGCCTGGATTGTCCAGCGGTATGGGCGCATCCGCTGGAACAAGGCCGTATTTACCCCACATGGTTGGAGAGAAAAGTATGATACCGATGGAAGAAACGATGCCCATCACTATCGACCATGCAATGCCTTTTGCTGTGGTTTTTTCCCAGAATAGCAGAAATAAAATTGCCGGCAGGTTGGCCGAAGCGGCAACTGCAAAGGCAAGACCGACCAGAAAGGAGACGTTCATTCCCTTAAAAAGAATGCCCAGTATGACGGCAAAAATACCTACACATACGGCAGAGATTTTTCCAGCCATTACTTTCTTTATCCGTCATTTCCAACTGCAGATATTTATCGATAAAATCGTGGGCAATGGCGCCGGATGAGGCCACAATCAAGCCGCTGACCGTACCCAGCACCGTTCGCAAAAGCGATGGCAGAAATGATTGAAAATAAACCAATGCCGAATGCCTTTGCCAGCAACGGCGCTGACACTATTGCTGCTTTCCATATCCAATACACCGTTGATCATTGCCCCGAGCCCCATATATAAGGTAAGAATATAGAAAAATCCAATGGCTGAAATGCCTACTATGGTTGATTTTCTGGCAGCTCTCTGGCTTGGTACGGTATAGTATCTGATAAGAATATGTGGCAAAGCCGAGGTTCCTGAAAACCAGGGCCAGCATCAACGATACAAAGTTCAACTTATCCCAGGTGGTGGCTCCGGCGGCACTGGAGAGTTTGTAGAGCAGACCCGGCTTCATCATCCTTGCCCTTTGTGACATTCTGATACCAAACTGTTACTTTATCAGCCCCGTCTGTAAAAGACATTTTTGAGAACCTGACGACTTCACTATTTTCGATTGTTTTCAAAAATTCAAATGGCCCCATGGGTCCGGTTTCGCTTACCTCTTTTCCATCCACAATGATTTTGCTTCAGATGCCCCACCTGGTAGAATTTACCTTCTGATTTTGGTGCGCCATTGTACAGGATGCTCCCATCAGGAAGTGTTGTCATGTGCAGCATTTCATCAAGCACCGCATTTTCGCCTTTCTTATTTAAATTGAACCAATAAAGCTCACCGCCCTTTTCAAGCTGCACAAATACCTGATTACCCACCACTATTGTTTTTTTTACGCTATACGCGGGATCAACAACCTGAACAATGGTATCACCCGAAACGATGGCATCTGTCTGGAGGAATTTATGGTAGTTTTCATTGGGCGTCAATGACATACCATTGTTCAAAATATAAAACGTCAGAATGGTCGAGAAAAAAACCAGCAACCCGCCTTTTATAAATTGCACATAGGAGTAGAGGTCATGCCTGCTGTCGCCACGATCAATATAACGATAGAGCCCACCATTAAAACGCCGATCCAGTGCGGTAGTCCCAGCAGCGGCACAATCAAATCGCCAGCACCTACCATTTGAGGTATCAGGTAAAACAGGGACACGATTAGGGTGCTGATGGACGCAGCCAGTTTTATATGTTTTGAATTGAACCGTGAGTCAAGTGCGTTGTGAATGATGTATTTTCCGAGCTTTTTTAATGGCTCAGCCACTAAAAACAATGCCACCACCCAGCCGGCAAGGTAACCTATAGAATACAAAAAGCCATCATATCCCGAATAGGCGATCATACCGCATATACCTAAAAAGGAGGCTGCTGAGAGGTAATCTCCGGCAAAGGCAATTCCATTGACTGCCCAGTGAATATTTCCGCCCGCTGCGTAGTAATTGGAGGCCGATTTCGTTTTTCTGGCAAAATAAAAAACGACAAACCGAGTACCAGGCCGACTATAAATAAAAATATTATAATCGCTAAATTGGAGACTTCGTAAATCGATAACTTTCGCTTTTTGTTGCTACTGTTTCATTCATTCTCATCTTCCATCCTGGTGCAGAAGCAGTTATATATAAATCCCATAACTATTGCCAGCACGATCAGTCCAAATCCGTATACAATGGCGAGGTTTAATCCGCTGATGGCCTCCAATCCCATCCATTCAGGCCTTGTGAGGCCTATGAACACAAATCCTGCATATACGAGCGTATAAAAACAGGAACATCTTAACACCTAATTTTGCTTTTTTGGATGCAGCTTTATCGGTTTCTACCCGTGCTGCCGGTTCGTGTAACATGTCGTCTCCATTTTGTCAGTGAAAAAAAGTACCTTGGATATTCAAAAATATGAATAAATATAATGCATGGATTTCATAGTCAGTAATTTTCTGAACACTATTAATTCAGCTTATGTTGGAAAAATAGCAGGCTTAAATACTTCTACAGTCAAAATAAACTTTGATTACACTGGTCAAGTCAACTATGCAAAATTGAGACTCTGTGTAATGCAATGTCATCGTAAGTCATAGTGAAGCAATCCTTAAAATCAAAAAATTAATTATGATTGCTATGAAAAAAATGGTGTAGATTGTTAATTGTCAGCCTTCAAGAATTTTCGCCTAATGAGAATGCAGTATTGTTCTGATCTGCACCTGGAGTATGAGCGCAATAACCGGTATGTATCTGCCAATCTGTTAAAAGTATCCGGTGAAATACTGATTTTAGCCGGAGATATCGTTCCACTGCACGATGAACACATGAACAGCCCATTTTTCAGGTTTATTGCGGAAAACTATCAACAGGTGTATTGGGTGCCGGGCAATCATGAATACTATTATCACGACATAGCAGGGTATGGCAGTTCGATGAATATTGAGATACACCCAAGGATCAGGATTGTAAATAATGTTGCTGTTGAATATGCAGGTGTGCAACTCATTTTCAGTACAATGTGGTCGAAGATTAGTCCAGCGAACGAAAGGCTGATAGAACAAGGAATGGCCGATTTCGGATGTATTACCTACAAGAGTAAAAAGTTTAGAGCCTCTGATTTTAACAGGTTGCATGAAGAAGGCCTGGATTTTTTAAACAAGGTTGTTCAGCAGCAGCAACGCCCTTTTATAGTAGTGACGCATCATCTGCCTTCCCCATGTGTAGTTCACGCATTCATAAAATCAGCCCGATCAATGAGGCTTTTTGTGCTGAACAAACTGAACTTGTGGAAAGAAGCAATGCCAGTTTCTGGATTTATGGACACAGCCACCGCAACATCTCCCCTTTTCAAATTGGCAACACAATACCTGCTTACCAACCAGCTCGGTTATGTCGATTTGAATGAGCATGGCGCGTACCGCCGCGATGCTTACCTTTCGGTCTGAATACTGTTTCGGGCTTCATTGCCTCACCACACCATTTCCTACACAGTGATCCTGAAATCGGTTTTTATTTTATTTTGAAAGTCGCGAATGGAGGATAATACTTTTTTAACAGAAATCTTTCATGTTCTGGTAGCGTCTTATAGTTTAGCTCGTTGGAAAGCGGCAGATTATTTTCCCGATAAATATACCTGGTTGCGGAATCTGAGCTTCATAAGGAAGTTGTAGGAGTAAAGGATTTCATCAATGGTAGCTTCACTGAGCAAACGGCGATCTTTCAAAGAAATAAGTCGGTCGATGGTGTTTGGAACCCTTGATATCATCTCGCAGGGCGTAAGTCCTGGCAAACATGATGATGGGGATGAGGGCATTTTTCAGATCCACAATATCTTCATTTTTGTCCGAGAGAATCCGGCAGGCAGGTGTTCGACTTTGGTGTGGACAGTATTGTTGGCCAAATGATATAAAAATAACGGATATTCCCTGGTATTGGCAGCAATTAATTTGCTTAGTTTTTCAGTGAAAACATCAGGCCCATACACATTCCTGAAATCAAAAAATACACACGCATCCACAAGATTCTGCTGCTCCGGCAAGGCCATCCAGTTTGTGAAAATATTGTTCCCATAGGCTTAGCGGCCCACACCACTTAGGGTTTTTGGCCATAATATTTCCTGTGCAAAAGGTGTAGCCCGAGTGGTTGAGGTCATTGCAGATTTTTTCTCCCAGGGTATTAAAATAAGCCCTTACCTCTTTTTCGTTTATGGGAGGGACATCTTCATAAATAATGGCATTGTCCTGGTCAGTAAGTAGAGTTTCTTCCTGGCGTCCTTCACTACCAAGGCAGATAAATGGAAAAGTCTACCGGCGGCTGACCTACTTTGTCAATGGCCAATTGAATAATTTTATGAATCACAGCATCGGAGAATGAGGTGGTGATTTTGGTGATGATTTTGGCTGACACCTCGCTTTTCACAATTGGATGGATGAAATGCCGGTAATTGACATAGCTATTTCTTATGTCATCGGGTGTTTCTGCATTACGGAGGGCGGCATAAAATGGGTAGCCCGAGCCAACCACTTCCCTGTAAATATCATCCATTCTCAATATCCCCGTAATTTCTAAGGCAGAATTTCGCACAACGAGATGATGGATATTTTTTAACTCACAGACGCGCAACGCATCTGCAGCGTCAGTGCTTTCGGAAATATATATCACCGGTGAACTCATAATCATGTAGGCCGGATTGTCGAGGCTGAGTTGCAGTTCGTAAACTCTTTTCTGCACATCTGTATTGGTAATGATCCCCAGAATGTCTTCTCCATTTTTTGTGAGTAACAAGCTGCCGGATTTACTTTTTGACAGTTTTCTGAGCACATCTAAAATTATAGTATCGGCATCGATGGAGTCGGCGGGATGTACAAATTCCTTGGCTTGCCGGTGCAATATCAGGTGCTTCGCCTGCAGGTCGGCAATAAGACTTTCAGACCTTAATTTTTGATTTTCCTGAATTGTAATGTCTTCGATTATGCCGTCGCAAATCAGGTCTTCGCGATTTTCGCCGTTTACCACCACCATCGATACGGCAATGAATAATGCTGAACCATTTTTGGTATTGATTCTTAGAATTTTATTCTTCAAAAAGCCTTGTTTCAGCAATTGGTTTCTGAGGTTTTTTCTTTCTTCCTGATCTGAAAGAAGTTCGAGTACCGGCACTCCGGACAGTTCTTCAAAAGTGTTGTACCCCAGTATCCTGATGGCCTTAGGATTGGCAAATATAAAGTTACCTTTGGCGTGTATTCTGGCCTTAAAAAAAACCAATATCCAGCGTACTAAGGAGTTTTTGGTATTCTATTGCGGAAATGGGAATGTTGCCTTCGGTGGATATGTCTTTGACGATGATAATGTTTACTGTATTGCCATAAAACTCAGTTTTGGACGAGGAGACCAGCGCCTCGAGCAATCCACCGTTTTTCCTGGTGAGGTTCAGTTCATATTTGCCCTCCCTTACAGTATTTCCCGAAAAGGCATCGATAACGTCATTGTTGTTCGTACTGCTGATAATTTTATGTAGAGAAAGATCGGCCAGTTCCTCACTTTCGTACCCGGTCATTTTGCTGATGACACTATTTGAAAAGCTGATTTTCCCATCAATCACCATCAGCAAGCCCTCTGTGGCTGCTTCGACGAGCGTACGGAATTTTTCCCTGGATTTGTGTAGTTCCCCTTCCGCCGCGATCCTTTTCCTCTCACTGATGATACTCTGATTAAAAATGTAGAGCAACAGCGCTGCGATGGCAAAAGAAATTCCGATGGATATCCGTATCATACTTGCTGTGAGGCCTGAAATTTCTTTCTTCACATCTTCTATATATACTCCTGTGCCGATTACCCAGTCCCACGGCTTGAAAATTTTTACATACGACAACTTTGGCACAATATGCAAAAGAGTCATCTTTCCATTGCCACATATAATCCACATAGCCCTCTTCCGATTTTTTTCACTACCTCGACGAATTCTACAAAAAGTCTTTTGCCATGGGGATCGGTAAAATTTGTCAGGTCCTGGCCATTCAGGTCATTCCTGAACGGATGCACGACCATGGTGGGGTGCATGTCCGTAATCCAGAAATAATCTTTATTCTCATCGCCATAGCGGAGGTATTGGATTCTGGAAATGGCTGTTTTCTGAGCTTCTTCCCGATCAATGATCCCCTCTCTTTCGTCATTTTCATATTTCGATAATATACTCAATGCAGCATTGGTCAGTTCCATGATCATTTCCCTCTTTCCATTCATGATGTTTTGCTGATAGCGGGGATGATGATCAGAAATATCGTGAGGATAAACAGAAGCATCGACAGGATGGTAGGAAGAAAAATTCTCAGGTAAAATTTTTTCATTTCAGCCGGTGCAAATTAATGTCTTGTCTTATATCAAAGTTACTGTAAAGACCCAAAGTTTCAACACAGTATGATGGGATTGTGGAAAAGGATTTGATCGGGGCCTGTTATAACTTCAGGCCGTGAATCATTGAGGGCTAGGGCGAAATCATAGCCTAGAGAATTCAAAGGGCTTAAAATATACCCGTATATGTAGAACCTTAGCGATCAACATGTTACCATCTGAACATTCAGTCAACCTTGACTAAGGTATTGATTTTTACCTTTCATTTCCAGCAAAACTATTGTAGTAATCAGCGATTTTGATCTGCCTTTTAAATTTGGGCTCATTTAATTCCCCAAAGAAATGTTTTGAGCGGTCGAATTGCTGATTTTAGTCATTCCTAAATAATTTTCATACCGGGCAGTAAAACTATCCTCAATAGATTTAAAAATGGTTGAACCTGGATCATTCCAGCTATGGCCATGTTGTGCAACAGGATTTGTTTTTTTATTCCGGTATTTCATAAAATACACGTATTCCTTCAGGTTTGGAACTATGTACAGCACATGAGCAAATTCATGGGCCAATGCTATTAATTCATCACATCCAATACCTATGGTTACGGTAATGGTATTTGTTCCGGAAAAAGAGCTGCATATGTCCGGATGGTTTGCCGACGGACTTACACTGGTGTATGCTTTTGCATTAAAATGTTCTCTTGCAAAATAGGCGAATTCATCGGATGACTTATCAACATACCTTACGTAAACATGTGTCAACGTCCCCTCCGCATTTGTGACCTTCGATACCTCAGAATACAATTGAGGATCAATAAATTCGAAGGTGGTGAGCAATTCAGCTGTTCGTGCATAGTTCATTGATACCTCCTCATACCTCTTGCGTATTTGTCTGAGTTTTTTTTTCAAGTTGCTTTTTCGTCTTTTGCAATGGATCGCGATTCAATACATCAACAGTTCTGCGGATCTCTTTTTCCAGCTTTTGTTTTTCCTGTGAAAATCCATTGATAATTGCGGCTTGCGAACTGAGGCTGAAGCAAAATAGGATGAGCATAGCCAGGGCATACTTTTTCATGATCCTAAAATTTTGGGAGGCGAAACCGACTCCGGTTTTACATTTTATTTCATGAAATCCGTGGCCACGTATTTCTTTTAACTATACCAAAGGTTGGTACAAAAAGGCGTGTTGCACTTATCAGGGAGGTTGCAATCTTTATGAAAAAAAATTGATAAAAAGGCGGTAGTTTATCAATCTCGTTGCATTTGGGAGCAATTATGTGTTTGGAAGTGATCGTAATGATTCACGTTATTAAAACTCAAAGGAAGTTTATACTGGAAAATACAAAACTCAGACACACAAAACGAGGTTCTGACGAAAAGAGAGCCTTCGATATGCAAAGGTCTATCTAAAAAAATGAGGCTGCTATGTTGTTGCAGTCTCCATAGCACTATTGTAAATGGTAGTTAAAATGCCTCCCCTCATGCTTTTTGGGTGTGGTCTTGATGATTTAAAAATAAGATCACAACGGCCAAAAAATTCTTCCTCTTATCAATTTAAACAGAAGGCATGGTTAAGCAATTTATCATTTTCCTAATGCTTATATTCATCAAATTTCATTTTATCCAGGAGACGGATAAACCGCGGATTATCACGAAGAGGATCAAGATTTGGACATGTTTTCAATTGTACAAGATAGGCAGGTCTTATATCAAGATTAAAACCCTCTTCCATGATACTCAATACCTCATCATACTTTCCCAGAGAAATATATATATATATTGATTCTATAGAAATTCCCTGTCTCTGCTGATGCAGTATTTTCAGGCATTCTTCTGCTTTTGTCGTATCACCTGAATATCCATAGTATTGTCCAAATATTAGCAACTTCCAGGGGTGCATTTCTATAGTGATCTTAGTGCCGTCATTAATTCCTGCGTAATCAGCCGCTTTTTCAAATTCTCTTTGATCAATATAATATTGTGCGAGTATCAGGTTTGTGAAATAGTTATCAGGATCTTTCGCAAATGTTTTCATGCATTGATCAATAAATTCCTTATCGCGTCTGGCAATGTAATACGAAAAGGCATGCTCATTGTGTGCATGCAGAGGAAAGAGGATCCCTCTCAATTAATTCTTTACCCAATGCAATAGATTTATCAAAATCTCCCATCCATGTAAGAAAATTCACATACTCAAGATAAGCCCAGGATGCAGTGGGCTTTAACTCCATCCCTTTTTGAAATATGTATTTGCCTTGTTCCAATCATTCTCAAAAAGCCAGGCAATTTGCCCCAGGACGTTATATGCTTCAGCCAGGTAAGGATCCAGTTCAAGGGCCTTCATGGCTGCCTCCTGACACTTTACTTTATATTCTTCAGAAGGAAGTATATTGGAGTTCCAACCGGTTAAATAAAGGTATCCAGCAGCCAGACCCGAATAGGCCGCCGCAAATTCAGGATCAAGTTTAATGGCCTCCTGGAAATATTTAATGGCCATTTCATAAGATTCCCGGTTCCATGTTTCCGTCATTTGAAAATTACCTTTAAAATAGTAATCGTACGCCGCAGTTGTGATGTTTGTAGGTGTTTCCCCCTCGGATAAAGTCAACTGTAATTCCGAGGAAACGGCCAAGGCAACATTATCCAGTATAGTAAAGAAATCAGTCATGATGTAATCATACTTGTCTGACCAGATGATTTGCGTTCCACTACGCAAGTCTATCAGTTGGGCGGTGATCCTGGTCATATCATTTGCCTCGATCACACTTCCCTCCATTATGTAATCCACGCCAAGCTGTCGCCCCACTTCTCGCAAATCCACTTTTTCACCCTTAAACTGAAAAGAGGAAGTCCGTGGAGTAACCCTCAGATTCTCGATTTTTGCCAATCTGCGTATGATTGCATCGGGGATACCATTCGCAAGATATTCCTTGTTTCCTTCAGGGCTGTGGTTTTCAAAAGCCAATACTGCCACGGATTTAACATCTTTTACAGGTGGGTCAAAAAAATTACTTTTAATAACTAGTTGATAAGCAAAAAAACCTGCAACGACCATCATCAATAGCCCCAGAAAAACCTTTAGCAAACGATTCGGTGAGAATAATTTTTTTGTAGCGGTGAGCTTGAGGTACTCCCCTCCATGTGCTTCTTTTTTACTTCCGTGAATGGGTACAATGGTGGTGCCATCTGACGAGTTATCTTCGTCTGGAGAGTTTTCTGAGGTACTGATACTGTACTTTGCTTCACCAGGTGTATAACCAAAGTGTTCGTGAAAACACTTGGTAAAGTAGGCAGGGCTACTAAAACCTACTTTGTAAGCAATCTCAGAAGCAGTCGCTACTTCCTTTTTCAACAGATCCACGGCTACATGAAGCCTGATCTCCATTATAAATTGGGTAATTGATTTGCCATTAATCTTTTGAAGTTTCCTGTGGATCTGAGACCGACTTAAGCCCATCTCTTTTGCCAGTTCTTCAGCGCCAAACTGTTCGTTTTCCAGGTTGGACAGGACAATATCTTTTAGGGATTGCAGGAAAGATTGGTTCATGGAAAGTTCTTCTGATCTTTCCATCGCGTTATTGTTTTTGAAAGCCGGGCTTCCGGTTTCCTGATGTCTAGTTGGTCACTTGGGTTTTCAATGATACTCTAAAAGAAAGATATCCATTTTTTTTTAATAAAGTAAAGGATATGCCAGTAAAATGAAGGTTTGGGAGCGCTTGAACAAATCCTATTTTTCTTGTATAAATTGGTGAACGGTTGAAATATAAAGCTGTACCCTATATATGTTGCAAAAAAGGCACTGAAATAGAAAAGAAAATCCAGCCCTAAGTCAATCAGATTCTGGAAGCATATCAGGATGGTGTAAATGGCGGTGCTCGCACCGTCAAAAAATACGATGACACTTTTCTGTCATGGAGATTTTTTGAATGTACCAGCCGTTATGAGGTCGGAATCTCCCTTTGGATAGCAATTGGATTTTCGGGAAAACGGAAACAGGGAAGCTCCGTTCGTGGCAAACCGGACAATCCAATCTTCCGGATGAATAGGTCCTATCCCCTTTTCAGACACCAATACAACACACGGCAAAGATGCTGATGGTTCTGGAAATGAGTTGGAGAAAAGCCTGGGCTAGGTTTGGGATCGTGAGCATAACGGATTTCAAATCCTTACCTATCCCTTTATGAAATGAAAGCGCAGAACTGAACGAATTCTAGGACCCCGAAAAATGTCCAGGGAAAAGGTCTTTCAACGTATTTGGATTATTTGAATCTAATCTAACTCCTCAACGACAGCATCGAATTGCATATCGATACATCAGTGCCATTTCCATCACTCCTCACGCAGTGAAGTGGCCGGATTCAATCGTACCGCCCTGTACGCCTGGAACATTACTATAAAAAGTGAAAACAGGAATTACTACAAAACCTGTGAGCGGGAATACCCAATACTCGATTTCGATCCGCATCGGGATATCGCTGCAAATACAGGTAGAGCAGCCACCAACTGATGGGCGATGTGATGACAAAGGCGATAAGTACCAAATACGCAAAATCCTTGGAGATCATCATAAGTATATCGGGCACGGCAGCGCCAAAAACCCTCCGTACGCCAATCTCTTTGGTGCGCTGTTCTGCGGTGCAATGCGGCCAATCCGAAAAGCCCCAGACCCGTAATGAATATGGATAAGGCAGCAAAAATTCCTGACAGTTTATTGGTCAACTCAATGGTCGAGAATTTCTGCTGAAACTCCAGGTCGGCAAACTTATAGTCGAAAGGGTATGCCGGGTTATACTTCTTCATTTTTGCCCCAATATCCAGAAGGCGGACCGACAGGTCGTTGGTATCGGCGATACGCATCGTCACGTATCCGCCCCAGTCATCCATAATCATGAACAGCGGCTTCACCTCCTGAAACGGCGAGCCCATGAGCACGTTATCCACAATGCCGACCAGTGTCCTTTTCGTTCCCCATAATTCCAGTTCGGTGCCTATGGGATCGCTGAGTTTCATGACATCCATCGCGGCTTTGTTTACGATAATGGCCGTGGAATCGCTGGGGAAATCTTCGGAGAAATCTCTTCCCTCGATTATCCTGATGTCCATTGTCTGGGTGTAGTCATACTTACAGGTAATGGTTGTGAACAATACCTTTTCATCTTCAGGCTTGCCCGGCCAGCCGAGAAAATTATTGGATTGGATATCGGTGACAGGACTGTTGGATATTGTCATGGACTCTACCAGGCCCGACTGTACGAGATCAATTTTAAGCATCTGGTAATTCTTTTTTAGTTCTTCATTGAGTTCTACCATGATAAGACCGGACTGGTTATACCCCAATTGGCGGTTTTTCACCAGTTGCAATTGCTGGTAAATGAGTAGGGTTGAAACCAGTAAAAAGATGGCCAACATAAACTGGACTGTGACAAGCGCTTTACGCGGCCAACTGGCTTTGCGGCCGATCATCACTTTTCCTTTCAGTACTTTTATAGGCTTGAAAGATGACAGGTAAAACGCCGGGTAACTTCCCGAAAGCAGCCCGGTGATAAGGATGAGTGCCAGGGATATCAGCCAGAAGGTTGGCGACTCCATTGGTATGCGTAGTTGTTTTTCGACGAGGTCGTTGTAAAATGGCAATGCAACTATCGCGGCTACGATTGCCACAAGGAAGGCGAATAGGGAAATAAGGATGGATTCGGGTGAGAATTGCAGTACCAACATCCCCCTTGGTTGACCCAACGGTTTTGCGGATGCCCACTTCCTTGGCCCGCTTCTCCGACCGTGCCGTGGCCATGTTCATGAAATTGATGCAGGCGATCATAAGAATCAACACAGCAATGAGGCTGAATAGCTGCACAAAGTCGGACATGCCGCCTTTTTCCACCCCATTCTCAAAATTGGAAAACAGCCGCCACCGTGACATGGGGTAGAGAAACATTTCCGGTTTTATTTCATCCTCTTTGTGTTCCTGCAGCAACAGCCTGATCTTCGCGTCTACATCCTCTTTCCTGGCCGGGTCGTTCAATTCCACGAATACCTGAAAGGAATAATTACCCCAGTTGTCCTCGTTGTCCACGACCCACGGGTTCGATTGCCTGTGGTAGGACGAAGGATGAGGAAATCAAACTCCAGGGATGAGTTTTTGGAACGTCGCGAAGTATGGCTACCACCTGCAGGTCGCCGGTATTATCTACCCGGATGGTTTTATTCATGGGATCCTGATCGCCAAACAGTGCTTTGGCAGTAGATTCGGTAATAACGATGGAGGTCGGTTCATCAAGCGCCTTAGACGGGTCGCCATATACCATCGGAAACTCGAACATCTCCAGAAATTCCTCACTTACAAACAGCCCGTTCTTGTTCATCCTGGTTTCTCCCACGGTGAGCAAATGCGGCCCCATCCAACTTGAAACTGCCGTGTTGCTTATATTGGCATGGGCCGTCTTTAAAGCCACGTAGGTAGGAAGTGGCACTGATTTCCATGAATTGATCGTGTTGTCAAATTCAGCATTGCTCCAAACCTGGTACAGTTTCTCCTGCTTTGGTATAAATTTGTCAAAGGAAATTTCATCAAAAACCCAGAGCAGGATAAGGATGCTGCACGTGATCCCAATTGACAGACCAATGACGTTAGAGGGATGTGTAAAACTTGTTGTTGAGGAAATTGCGCAATGCGATGACGAGAGTAGTTGCGAAGCATAAGAGTGTGTCAATTGAAAAAGGCGGTGACTGATGTTTTTCTACATTAATTATAGGTCATGTGTTTCGTACAATCATTATATATTTTTCTATAACTGCAATTAAAAGGATGATGAGGCGCATAAAAAAGTTGCAGGAGGCAAAGACTTTCTTTACGCCCTAGTTTCGCTTACAAACTGGATTATTGTAACTAAGAGAGGCATGAGGCTCTCTGGATTTTTTATGCATTTCCGGTAGTTCTTAAACAAAGACCCTTTGGGGAAATTTTCCTTTGGTGATTATGCTAAAATCCCAATGAAGGCGTAGATGGTAGATCATCAGAACAACACCAATAAGCACAGTGAAACGCATACTCGATTTGAAAACACATGCCATGGAAAACTGGAAATAGCGTATATTTTGCGACCAGTAAGGCACTGGATGTATTGCAGACGAGAAGATGAGCAGTAAATGGGATGGCTGCACCCTCCTCAAACATCAAATTATCGCAATACTTACGTTACGCTTCTCTCTTCCAGCTATCTGTGATCTAAAAGTGTCATAAAATGCTCCACTAATGTCCTTTGGTAGGCATCGATTTTCATTCATCGAGTTGCGGGCCCGAAAGTAAAAGGAGACATGAGCCTCCCTTTCCTTAGCATTGGAACTGACGAAATCTACGACCGTGCCGTGGTCGGTGTAATTGTGCCGGGTGAAATAGACCTGGTAGGCGGGATGGACTTTATTACTTATGATGACTTTGTCGCCATCCGGATGTTCGTATTGCAGCGGATGCCTTCCCTTTTTCCGGTTATAGGTATAGCCCAGCGCCTCAACCACTTTCACGATGGGTACATTTTCCTTCAGGTACTGAAAGCTGGGCTTGTTCATCGCTTAATTCCTTGTTGGTTGTTGACGATCCTTTCGGGTTCCAGTACTCTTTCCATGGTTTTCACCGAATACCCTTTCCTGTCGATCAGGTCAACGGCCACTTCATGGACATTTCCTGCCTTATCTTCCAGTCTGATGGTCTTGCCGAGCAGCAAGTCTGACCTTTGCTGTGGCGATAGTTCCACCTCCATCAGGTGACGGGGAATAGTGATGCTGTTCTGCCTGACCTTGTAGATTTCATTCGTTTCGCGATCAAGCTGGAACAGGTAGAGTTCTTTCTCGCCATTAAGCGAGGTGCGTGCTGCGATAACCCGCTCTCCGTTTTTAAGGGAATCCAATTGCGCCTGGCTCAGGTTATCGTCATTCTTTATTTTGTTCCTTACCGGATGGATGACAAGGTTCAGCGATCCATCGGAGAGCCGTTGCAGGCTCAGCCTGGCTTTTACTCTAATTTTAGTTTCCTGTTCTATTACCCGGAGGTCCTGCAATCCGGTCGTTTTTCCGGAAAGCAGTGACTTCAACTCCTCCGGCGCCATCCCCAGCACATCCTTCCTGCTCATACCCAGTTTCTCAAACTGGCCGTATGGCAAATCTTTGGCTTCGTAATTCATATATACAATATACGTATTTTTTTAGCATTTTACAAGATTATTATACTCTATACATCTGGTTAACTTGTAATCCACGTGTACAAAAAGTTTCATTTACACAATCATACGCCAATCCATAAATTGGAATTATTTTCTACTGTGACGGGAATAATCAACAATATCAAATAATCGTTTCGTTCTTGTTTTTTATCAAAATGTTTAACTTACTGACCATTCACAGCGACCACATTAACCATGGACTATTATAGCATTAAAAGTCACCTACCGGGTCTTGTCATTATCTTAATACAGATAATATGTTGTTCCGCTTATTTATCAACAAATGAGAGCCGGGTAATGAATCCAAACCTTCACCAGGAAATAAAACCTGTTAATAGCTGAATTCCAACTATTCCCCCACCTAAAACCTTTTCGTCAGTATATCTTTCCTTCAACATTTGGGAAATATGGATGCAGTAATCAGCACCCACAATAACCTTTTACTCGATACAGAATATATGAACCCTATTCAATTGGACGCTAGTTTTGTTGTTTACAATTATGAAGTTGCTGTTTCTAGAAAAAGCAAATAAATCGTTCGGCTCAAATCCAAAAAACCACAATCCGAAAATCCATCCTTTTTTGCACTTCTCAATAAAACGGAAGCAGAATATAGGTATGGCGTTTCACAGCGACAACAACTCAGTGAAAGAGCAAGCTGGTAATCCCTGATAAAAACAAAAATAAGCATCGATGAATTCAATCTCCAGCTTCAAGGAAGTATCTAATATCAGCATTTTCTAGATATTTAAAGGCAAAAGCCTTTTTAAAGAGAATAGTAACCTGGAAGAGTTAAATCAAAAAATAACCTCTTCGTACAATGATGTACTTAGGTGACTGGGCTCATTGAGATTTAGAAGATGGATTTATAAATGGCGACGCACTCAAACTGGATCCTGAGATAGCACCCTTTCATTACCTCATTTGAACTTGACATATTCGAATCAAGATATATATCAGGAGACTATCCCTAATTACCAATCTATCTAAACGGCATCCGAGATAACGCCGGATGCAGAACAATCGGTCATGATATTGAGACGCTATAATACAGTATCTGATGATTATGGAAGTCAGGCGGTTTCTTTTTGAAAAAATTTTGACAACTTTCAAGAGTTATTGTCCAGATGCACCTTTAATGTTGACCAAGCGTGGTCATCTGGATTATGCAATGATGCAAATGCAAAAAACCATCGATTTTCCAGAATTCCCAAATCCACACACCCATGTCATCGGATAGGAAGTTCTACCAGCGTCTGTTTTTCAATCTGCCACAAATTTGAGCGACTCTGACAACATTATAAGTCTTGCCCCAAATGTCGGTGATTACAGCGCCAAGAATTACTATACATTTATCGACGGCTTTGCATTGGTAACACAAATAGAAAAATTAAATGACGACGCATCACAAACCAGTGGAGAAGATCGGTGGCGCATCGGGTCTTCTGATCTGTTTGATGATTTCAGTCTCGCAAAGTATTTCAAGCACTCTTTTTGCAAAACAGGGCTATTACCGAATATTCGTTCTTCTCGTCACCTCCGACCCATTAACATTTGATACGGAAAATGAGTTCGATTATTGCGAAGCTCAGGGATTGGTTGAATAAGAAGGATTAACCCTTCTCCCGAGAATTGGGAAATTTTGAAGCTACCACTCTCCCGAATTTAGATGTACGGTATTTGTATATGAATTTAAATCAAAGAATGAAGGAGAGGCTCCTGAAATCTTTATTCCTTTTGGAAAATAAGGCGAGAATTCACTTGGTACAAACGCAATGTATGGGTTCATTTAACAGATAAAATATGGATAAGCAAAGGATTTTTGCTCTTCGAGGCAAAAGAGACTGGCCATTATATGGATGTCATTTGTCGCTGTGATATTCATTATAGTACTTATTCAGAGTTTCACGGGCAATTATGGTAAAAGTCTGAATGAAGCTTGGGGATAGTTTTTTCAAAATACCCTTCCTTCACTTTCTTTAATAATTAGCGTATTTGTAATGGATTTCCAATTAAATCGCTCAGAAGATCGGCAGGTTGATGCTTTTTATTTTAAACTATGCAAATATTTATCAGCAGCTTACCTAACCACCATACTGATTACCTTATTGGCTGAACCATTAGCCACGAGTTTATCTGATGAAACCTCTATAAAATTTTTGGATAATTGATCTCTTTGGCTGGCTCCGTTTCAGGGTATTGTGACTTCATCACTTGGCATATCTTATTAAGAAGGATAGCAAGGAATAATGTGGCAACTACTCGCTGAATGCTAAGATTAAATAAATAATACAACCAAATGAAAAGGCTATGATCCTAAATATCTTCCAATCGCTTTTTAAAGGGAAAAAACCCAAAACACCAACATCAGACTCCGGGATGTCCAAGGCCTGTTGGTTGGCACTACCGTCAAATTGGAAAATGATCCTGAAAATAGTTAATCGGATTTTAATCAAGGTGCATGGTGGTAACAACCGGCAATTCAGAAGCCTGGTGCCGTGTGGCAAGTCTCGATGCCGGTGATGGTCGCAGGGCGCCTTTTTTCAGGCCAGAAATTGGAGATGAAGTGCTTCTGGGATTTATTAATGGTGATCCTTCGACTCCGGTTGTTCTTGGCATGCTGCAAAGTAAGGGTGATCGACCTCCTATCATCGCCAAGGATGAAAACCACATCAAAGGATTTACAACACGAAATCAAATGCATTTTCTATTTGATGACAAAAACAAAACAATAACGATAGATACGCCCGCTGGTAACCAAGATTCTGACTGATGAAGATGGAGAGAAAATTGAAATCCAGGACCAGAACAATAACAAAATGACCTTGGATACCCAAGGCGTCAAAATTGAAAGTCCAAGGAGTATTGATATAAAAGCTGGAATGAATCTAGCACTCTCTGCTGGTGCAACTTTAACTATTGGTGGTTCAGTAATTGCGGTTAAATCTGATGGCCACCTATCGATCGAAAGTTCTCAAATCAAAATCGCGAGCGCTGGAACTACAGGAATTAAAGGTGCCCTATTTCAAAATAAATTAAATCTGGAAAAAAATGCCTTCTGCTGCACGATTAAATGATTTGCATACTTTTCCGTTATTCAACGGGCCGACGCCACATGTAGGTGGCCCGATCACTGCGCCATGCGCCCAAACAGTATTCATCGGGAAATATGCCTGCCGCCAGGGTTGGTGATAGTTGCGCGTGTACCGGACATACAGATACGATTATGGAGGGTTGCACATTCGGTACTAATTGAAGGATTACCAGCCGCCAGAATGGGTGATATGACAGCGCAGGGCGGCGTAAATTATTTCAGGTGCGCAAACTGTTCAGATTGGTGGTTGAATTATCGTTTCTGAAAAAGGCACCTTCAATTATGCAGGCTGGTCTTCTATCAGTACTTCGACCTTTAAATCCCACCTCGATATCGGAGTAACTATACTCTGCATTTCAATCACCTATCCTGTCTTACCATTTCCATTCAACTTTTCGGGGATTTTCTCAAACTCCAGGTTCCAGTTCACTTGAAAGCAGCTTTGATTCATTCAGTTATCACCCGAAGGAGTTCGTCCGCGTTTCACCCACTTTGAGCATGGGATAATGTAGATTTCGGATTACATCCGGACTGAACACAAATTTTAGTGGTTTGACAACACAATGTCTTTCAGAAATTTTTATTTTTGGTAAGGGTAAAGCAGCTGCGGTTTTACCCACATAGCGAAGTATCACTTTTTTTAACATAGGTATCATGAAATCTTTCAATCGCCGGAATTTTTAAAAGCTTCAGCAATGGGTGGTTTGGCCTTTTCCATGCCGTTTGGTCATAAGGGGGATATGTTTTGCAGAGAGCACCAAAACCTGATTATACCAGCAAATATGTTTAACAACCGGCGATCATCGTGCGGAGATGACTTTCCAGGCTTTAAAACCATTTTCAAAGCAAATAAAAAACGCAATTGGTAAAAAGCGAATTCTGATTAAACCGAATAATGTGATGATGGACAGGCCATTGACTTCATCACATGTTGACACGCTGGAAGGTATTCTTGAGTTCCTTTATTCAATCGGCATAAAAGAAAATATAATTATTGCAGAATCAGCAGCAAACGGATCCACTTTGGAAGGCTTTGATAATTATGGCTATTATAATTTATTAAAGAAGTTCCCGGTTAAGCTCATGGATCTGGATCAGGATAAAGTATGAGCTAATCCATGTATTTGATGAAAAGGATTTTCGTCCGCATCCTGTACGTACCTCAAGCACGATGCTGGATCCGGATACCTTTATTATTCTCGGCAGCCCAATCGAAAACCCATGATGGGGTAGTAGCTACCTTATCCCTGAAAAACATTGTTTTTGGGGCACCTATTAAGGATGCTGGTTTTACATGGGGAAAGAACAGAAAGGAAGGTACACGCAATGATAAACCCATTGCACATGGAGGTGGTATCAGGGGCATCAATTATAACCTGTTCAGCCTGGCCGGCAAGCTCCATCCTAATCTTTCTGTTATTGAAGGTTTTGAAGGGATGGAAGGGAATGGGCCGAACTCGGGCACGCCCGTAGATCACAAGGTTTGTGTGGCAGGCATGGACTGGCTGGCAAGTGATCGAGTAGCTCTTGAGCTTATGGGTATGGATCATGCCGATGTTGGGTACTTGGACTATTGTGCAGATGCCGGAATGGGTGAATGGGATCTTTCTTAAATAGAGGTAATTGAGCAAAAATTTGAATGACCACATCAGAAAGTATAAATTGAATGATAATGTTGAAAAACAATTGATCTGGAAGCAAGCAGCAGGATAGGATAATAATCTGTGTTACTTAAAAGCATTCGAGAAACTTCAGTGGCCTGGAGTGAACCTGATCAATTAATAAGGCCTGCAATTTATTATTTTCTAAAATACAAATTCAAAATGAGGCATAACAACAAAACATTTCTACAAATCAATACTGATACTGCTGATGGGCATCAGCGGGACAAGCAGCCTTTGCACAACATCGAGTCAGGATTCGTGCTGGAGCTTGAGGCAGGACCAGTATGGCAGAGCCGCGATGATGTACAGTATTCCCAATACCGAGGCAGGCACCAGGTTTTCACTGGTTGATCTTGCCGGAAAGGGCCCCTGGCCCGCTGCCCGGCTTTATAGTACATGGAATATCAATGAGCGTCACAGCTTGCGTGGTCTGCTCGCGCCGCTCGCTTATACGGAAACAGGAACGTTCGCCAGTCCAGTGGATTTCGCGGGGGAATCCTACGCGCCGGAGTTCCTGTGCATGGCACCTACAAGTTCAATTCCTGGCGACTCGGTTACCGGTATCATTTTATGAACCGTGAGCACCTGAAATTGCTCCGTAGGGTTTACTGCAAAGTTCAGAGACGCAAAGATTGAGCTGAAGCGGGGCGACGCGACGGAGCAAAAAACCGGATCTGGGTTTTGTTCCCTTGCTTTATCTCGGTGCCGATTGGCGGTTTAGCGGTAATGGACATCTCAGTTTGGATTTTGAAGGTCTGGCGGGCATACCAGGGCGGGCGTTGGATACTGCCTAAGAGCTAAACTGGGCCATCAACGATCAGCTGGGGACTCGGCGCCGATTATGGCTCCGTTGA
Organism: Cyclobacteriaceae bacterium; assembly: GCA_034523095.1. Taxonomy (GTDB): domain Bacteria; phylum Bacteroidota; class Bacteroidia; order Cytophagales; family Cyclobacteriaceae; genus JAAUQL01. The sequence goes on from JAXHKU010000002.1 coordinate 126,402, forward strand.
TGGCAGTGCTGATGAAAGGACCGGTTTACAACTTTGCGTGGCTTCACTACGCGTGGTTTAGGGTCCTTTCGTTTTAAATTATGAAATCGTACACGTGCACACTGTTTAAGCAAATGATTTGATGAAGAAAAGGGGAGAGGAGGAGGGGGCTGAGGCGAGAGCTGAGGAACAAGGAATCGTTTTTGCCCCTGGGATTTTCTCATGCTCCAGGATGGATATGAATGCAGCGCTATTTTTAAACAGCGCCGTTTTACTTAAACACCATTCTCTGCATTTCAATCACCTATCCTGTTTTACCATTTCCATTCAACTTTTCGGGGACTTTCTCAAACTCCAGGTTCTTGACCAGTCTTTTGAGTCGTTTACCGGGTCTGAAGCGAATCTTGGCCGTTTTTATTTGATCGGAAGTAAGCTCTTCTCCTTTAACCTTGCCTTCACTGGCCAGGGTGAGGTAAAAGGTCCCCAGTGTACTGAGATGCACCTGACGCCCGTGACGCAATTGCAACTCAATGATCTCAATCAGAGTACCTAATGCGCCCAACACTTCGCCATAGTTCAGGTTGGACATCTTGCTGATGAGATCAGCCAGTTCATCGAAACTCACATCATCGCCATTGACGATATGTGCGTAAAACTTTTTCGGGAGGGTCAGATCCCTTGGATCTATCCGCTCCATTGCTTTGAATCGTACCATTGTTTTAACTTTTTAAAAGGTGAAACTTAATTTGACTGATCCTGTGGAGAGCGCTCTTTGAAGGATTCACTTTACTCAATACAAACCACGTTCCACGATGGAGATTCCGGCTGTTAAAAAATGTTAAATTTTCAGTTGCTACAGTACAGAAAAGTGGCAGCTACAATTGGGTGAAATTGCCGCGAAATCCAGAGATTTTACTGGTCTCTAAGTAAACTAGAAAAACGTACGTTTCTGTCGTGCAAAGCTTGCGTATCCTCCGGGTCGAGCTTGCGTATCCTCCGGGTCGAGCTTGCGTATCTTCCCTTGCGTCTGTATGAGTTGCGTATCCTCCTTCGGATTAAAACTGCACTTGGGCCAAATTACTTGATTGGTTTTTAGCAGAATCGCTGTAGGATAGTAATTGGTAATGCTTAAAAAAAGCAGGAGACGCTTCATAATGGGAGGAACGTTTTATTGCCTGGCTGATAACTAGCAATTACGAAATAATTTAATCCATGCCGATGGTACCTCCCACCTATAGTGAAAAATAATAATCCCTAATCTTCTTGGCCATCAATCCTCTCCTCTCCCTTAAAAACTGATCATAATCCATAGTTGACATCTCAAAGACGCTTTCAGGGATGCAATTCATAGTAAGGTTTCTAAGTAATTCCTCTATGCTATCAATGCCACCGTACAGCCTTCTCTCCTCCATGACACTGATCGAAAACCTGCCTGAAATATGTATCTGGTGATTTGTCGCCAACTTTTATATTAATTTCCTATTGCATATACACATAATTAGCAATCTGGTTGTATTCACCTTTTTGCTTATTATTCTTTTTCAAATAATTCTTTGGGAAAATGTGGGGAATATCTCCTCTTAGGCCGATCATATTACCAATAGTAATATCACTGGAAAGGAAACCCTTATCATTTGCTTTTACCTGGGCTGCCAGAAAAACATTGAAGCTTGGGCTACTGGACACTGATGATGTCAGTGTCTGAACCAAACCAAAATTCCAGTAGGCATCCGAAAGTTCAGCTTGTTCCTTCTCTTTTAAGTACTCTAAGAATGATTTGGATTCGATCTGGCGAATGTCGAGTCTCCACCCCACCCTCGGCCAATCGCTATATTGCCCTTCTGCCTGCTCCATGATCTCGGCGAGGATAACGTTGAGGGCCTCGATATCAACCTTACCACGTAGTTCTTTTTTCACCGCCAGGCGAATAGCTGCTTTAGCATCTTCCTTCTTGTACCAGTCCAGTTGCAGATTGCTCTTGACGGCCTTGGCTACATTGTGTACTATATCTTTTATCAGGCCCTTTTCACGAATGATGCCATCTTTCTTTGCCAGAATATCATAAAACGCCAGCTCTTCCTCAGAAAGTCCCAACTCCTTTACACGGCGGTCCTCTTCCTGTAGCTCCTGAGCCCGTTTAAGCAATTCTGTGATGACAGTCAATGAATCAATGGCGTGCTTATGATATTGATCGATCACCTCTTCTATCTGCTCCTTCAGGCTGCCGTAGCGCTTGATATTTTCGGCATCTTCACCTTCAATTCATCCATAAGGATACGGCGCATCAGTTCGATACGGATATTGGCACCGTCCCTGGCTTCTTTGGCTGTCGCCAGGAATTGGTCGTCAAAGGATGGAAATATCCATACGTTCCACGTTCATTTCACCAAAAATATTAATGATCCTGTCGCTGTCGATACTTTGCGAAATGAGATCCTGAATGGCTGCTTCCGTGGCTTTTCGGCTTCCTTGTGGGTACTTGATCTTTCGTACTGATTTGCGGACACTCTGAATAAATGCAATAGCATCCATGATATTCCAGATGATCCGCTCTGTTTTGGCCATTACAAACAACTCACTTAGTTTGCGCTCCTCCTTCAGGAAATGATCCCGTGGTTTCATCATCGCGCAGTACGTAGTTGACAGCCGCACGTGCCACCAGTATTTCTTCACTTTCCCGCATGGATTCAAGGTCATCCCAAGGGATGTTTCCCAACAGGGGCTTCACCAGTTCGAACTGTTCCATACAATAAACCGCAGCTTCCTTAGTGTCGAAGGTCGGTTTGCCCTGATCCTCCACCTTCTGAGTATTTCTCTGTGGCATCACGCAACCTACTGGCAATGCCAATGTAATCAACCACCAATCCGGCAGGCTTATCTTCAAATACCCTGTTCACGCGGGCTATGGCTTGCATAAGGTTGTGCCCATGCATAATCTTATCGACATAAAGCGTATGCAGACAAGGGGCATCAAATCCGGTGAGCCACATATCACGGACAATAACAATTTTTAGCGTGTCTTCCGGTTTTTAAATCTACTTTTCAATGCTTCCTGGGCCTCCCTGGTTCGTAAATGCATATTCCAGGCTTCGGGTCCTGCCAATGTTTCCGGTCATTACGACCGCAATCTCCGGACAACCCGGAAGTTTGGTGATAGCATCGTACATTTTCACACAGTTCCGGCGACTCATGCAGACGATCATGGCTTTGCCATCCAGCGATGCATTGCGGAGTGTATAATGATCCAGTATATCTCTGGCTACTTCACCGATGCGATTTTCGGCACCGGCGGCATCATCAATGGCGGCCCATTTCACATTGGAGGTATCTTCGTGCAATTCGGAAACAATCTCCTCAGCCTTCAGATCGACATCGGGATCTTTTAAGGAAAGCTTTACGATTCGCGGCTCATAGTAGATGGGCACTGTGGCTTTGTCCTCCACAGCCTGTTTGATGTCGTAAACATGGATGGTTTCTCCAAATACTACCCGGGTATCAGCATCCTTTTTATCAACCGGTGTACCTGTAAATCCAATAAAGGAAGCATTGGGTAACGCCCGGCGCAGGTTCTGCGCATATCCTCCTGTATCAAATCCGTATTGGGTGCGGTGTGCTTCATCGGCGATCACAATGATATTCTCCCGTTCTGAAAGAATGGAATGACATATGCTCTCCATCCTCCAGTATGTGTTTATTACGATTATATATTCCCCTCTGAGAGGGGTCAGGGGTGTGTCAATGCTATTTTTCTTTACATAATCCTCAATGACTAAAAATACCGAATTGATATCCCTTTTTACATCAAGATCGGCAAAACGCATAAATTCAATCCCTGCGCTTTCGAGGTCCTTTTGACGCTTTTTATCTTTTACAGCAGCGCCTTCATAGTCGTGGGTTTCTCCATCAATTTCGATCGCCAGCATCAACTCCGGAGAAAAGAAATCTACAATGTATTCACCGATTGGTTTTTGTCTGTGGAAATCCACACCTAAGCGGTCTCGTTTAAGTTCGTTCCACAGAAGTACTTCGCTCAGGGTACTGTCATTTCTTAATGCCCTTGCTTTTTCTTTTAGGTTAGGGTTGTAGGCAAGAAATTCGGAGGAGGTGAAATACCGAAGATTAACCATTTTCACACCCCCCTTGCCCCCCTTCAGGGGGGAATACATTGGTGTGCCTTGGTCATTGGTGGAATTAATATCTGAATCCACTGCATTATTCCCTTCTTGAGAATTGCCTTTTCTGTCCACTCCACATTCCCCCTCTTGGAGAGGGGTCAGGGGTGTGTCCTTGTGACATAACACCTCCCTTACCCTCCTTCAGGGGGAATATAGTGAGTGTGCCTTGGTCATTGGTGGAATTAATATCTGAATCCACTGCATTATTCCCTTCTTGAGAATTGCCTTTTCTGTCCACTGCACTATTCCCCTCTTGAGAGGGGTTAGGGGTGTGTCCTTTTTGTGAGATAACACCTCCCTTACCCTCCTCAAGGAGGGAATTTATTTGCTGAAGAAGTGTCTTTTTAGATTTCTTCACCCTAAACTTTTCAATGGTAGTAAAGATAACCCCTCCGGCTTCGCGATCGAGCAAGAGCCGCAATTCATCGGTGCTTTCGGCATGCTCCACATGGCCAACGACATCTTTGGCCAACACAAAATTTCCGTATAGCTGATTGTCCAGGTCATTGCGATCTACCTGCATGACGATCGTGGGATTTCTCAATGCCGGAAGTTGTCGTAAGATGCCCGTATAGATAGCCATCGACATGCTCTTGCCCGAACCTTGCGTGTGCCAGATAACACCGATACGGCCATCGCCCATTGGCTTGATGGCTTTACTTGTCGCTTCTACGGCAAAACGAATCCCAAAGAACTGATGGTATTTTGCCCCTTTTTTTATGAGCTTACCGCTGTGGTCTTCGTGGAAGATAAAGTTGTGAATATAGGCGATCAGCCGGTCTTTGGTCAACAAGCCCTTCTATCAACGCCTTCAATGGAAACTCATGCTCAGCGATGGATCGGCCATCCACCGACTTCCATGGTGCAAACCATTCCCTGCCGGCACTAAACATGCCATGATAGGTTTCTTCTCCGTCGGAGATTACTGTGATGGCATTGAACTCGAATAGCCGGGGGATATCGTGCTTGTAGTGCTGGATCTGGTTGTAGGCATCTTCAACAGTGGCATTTTCATCGAACATATTTTTGAACTCAAACAACACCAACGGCAGGCCATTGATGAAGATGATGAGATCGGGGCGTCGCTGGTTTTTGCCTTCAATGGACATCTGGTTGACGCAGAGAAAATCGTTGTTTTCCGGATGCTCAAAATCGATGGGGTACAGATGGGCGGCTTTGTCCTTTTCTTTCTCCTTCCAGGTGATGTCGATGCCCATGGTGATCTTGCGATGGATGTCGCGGTTGCGGTAGTGCAGGTCCTGGCCTTGTGGATGGGTAAACTGTACCAGAGCATCTTCGATGGCCGTTTGTGGAATATCCGGATAGGTCTTTTGCAGAAAATGCCGGAGCGCATCCATAAGCACCACCTGCTTGAGTGGTCGCCGGATATCCGGGCCGGGGATGTATCTGTATCCCTGCTCTTGGAGCCATTGGATGGCTGCCTGCTCTACTGTATTTTCTAATAACTTACTCATTGTCTCATTGTCTGAACCGGGATGATTGGGATTCAGGGATTTTCGTGATTATTTTCCCACCTCTTTTGAATGCGTTTGAACTTCAGACTCGTCTCACCAAAATTGATCAGAAGCCCTAATATTGAGCCCGAATGCCTCCAGATAGTTCTTCGCCTGTGCCAAATGCACATCTTCCAGTTTGCTTATCGCTTTGATTTCTACCAATATTTCATTTTCAACAAAAAAATCCACCCTTCTGGTTCCAATATCGATATCGCGATAAAAGATAGCCATCTCTTTCTCACGTGCAAAGAGCAACCCGGCATGTTCCATTTCGATCGCCAATGCCCGCTGATAAATTACCTCCTGAAACCCATTACCCAACGTGCTATGCACTTTCATGGCACATCCAATAATCTTTCCGGTCAAATCATCTTTTTCCATTGCAAAATCCTGTAATCCTAAAATCCTGATAAATCCCGGTTCAAGACTCTCCTCAACTTCAGTCACTTCTAATTTCTCCATTGATGAGTTTGGGGAGAAGAGTATCTCTTATTGTTCGAAGAATTTTGTTCTCTTTTAAATTTGTGCTCTACCACATCAAAATACATTTCAATCTCATCGAATACGCTAAATCCTTAGGAGGATTCAAATATTTTTAAACGTTTTATAACTATCCTGGCTAATGTTCTGCTGATGCTTGAACCAACAGCTTGGTTTTGAATATCAGCTTAAAGATATCTCAAGTAGCTGAAAGATATATAAGTATGATAATACTTGTTCAATAAGTAGTCGCAAATTGCTGATATAACATGTTGCTTCATCTACCAATATGCTTAATTCCCACCGACCCGTTGCTCCATACATAGCAAGTAAAATAGACCTTGCTGGAAGCTTTTTAGCTGAAGATTTAATTAAACCTAATCGGTAATTTTTCTACCGTTTCTAATACTAAATGTTCCATATAATTCTTATTGACTTCACCCAGGGAATAGTCCCATTTTCATAGTAATCCAATTTTTGCTGCTGAGCGTTCCTCCTGAATTGTTTTATACAGTTCTCCAATACTCTTCACCTCCCAACCTTCCGGGATCATGCCCAGCTCGCTTTCTACAAAGTTACCGTCGCGAAATGGCCCAAAATCCACAAACCAGTGTTTGTACAGTGCCATGGCCATCTCTTCCAGGGTTTTATTCATCTCCAGGTTCAGCTCGATCTTGTCATCCAGTGCACCAAGGATGGAGGCGATTGCGGCGTTGGATGGGAAGGGTGGAAGATTGATATCTCGCAATTTTAGTAACTCAGCATGTTAAATCTGACTTCGCGTAGAAAATGACTCATGATATCTTCGTTAAATTCAACATATCGTGCTTGACTAATTCATAAAAAAGTATCTTTCATAATGTTTTTCACTGTCTGGTCGAAGCAAGATTACAGTACTTATTAATACAATTGTGTCTATTCCAAATCCAATTAAGTTTCACCTCTGTTTCTCCACGTACCTGCAGTAGCGATTACTACAACCTCTTGGTACTTCATTCTGCACTGAATCTCTTTAATCCGGTTTTCGTAATCTTTATCTCATAGTATCTCATTAATTTAGACGATTACATTGTCTAGTTCGGATGTAAAGCCATAGTATATCTCCATCCCAAATGATTCAGGATTCGTTGCTATTCAAGGCGTACTCACACAATCAATTTCTATATTCAAACTGCATCCAGTCGTATATGTTTTCCAGTCTTGGGGCATTTTACTTCAGGTCCTCTCCTTTAATTTCGGGTTTTTTGAATCATGGGTATCGGCTCATCGATTGCATTAAAGGAAAACCTCCTGACAAATGATAAATATTCCACAAATGCTCCTGCTTCAGCATTTAACAAATCCTGGAATCCTGCAGATTTTAGATGATCTCTGATATCCTCAAAAACATCGCCTCCCAGCAAATCTAATATGTATATTAAGGTACTGCCGGTGATTTCCCTCATTTTATAAAAGAGATCATCCGCTTTTTCTTTGCAAACTCCCAGATGCATAGCCAGTATAAAGATCACGATCAGGTATTCTTTGTCCTCGTCGATTCCACTCAAATCCTGATGCGCACGAATAAGACGATAGATGTTGATGAATCGCTTAATTGTCCTGGGAGTTGAACCAATTAATGGAGAAATCTTCTTGATATACTCTCTTTCGGTTGAGGTGATTTTAAGTCCTTCAGGAGGCACCTCTTGTTTCATTTCCTGCACAGAAGATTGATCGGGCTCCTGGTTCTGGTTCAATACTCGTAGTATCTTCAACATTATTGGCAGATGATTCCTGCACTTGTTGATTTGCATCCGGCAATGTTCGCATTTCCAGTTATAGCCTGCGAAACAGGTGCGGGCGCTTTGTTCTGCGCTGGCGCCTTATCGGCATCTTTAGTTTGATCCTCATGCAGCATATCCTCTTCCAGCAACTCATGGATCATGTTTTGTATGTTTTTCGGATCAGGCTTTTGTAACTGAAATGGGATTTGGAAAATCTTTTCAAGGTATTCATCCGGTTGGATAATATGAATGCCATTGGTTTTTTTACCCGTTTTTATTTCGCTGTATTCCTCCAGTTGGAAATATTTAGAAACCTCCCGGTTGTATAGCGCATTGGTAACGCACCGTTTATCAACGCCGACTACTACAATAAACAACGGGAAAGCCATCAGCAGGTGAACTGCCTGTAATACTTCGAGCACTTTATCATCTGAACATCGGTCCAGGTCATCGATGTAGAGGATGATCCGCTCCAATGTTCTTCCCTCTTTAAATTGCTTCCTAAGAAGTTCTTTATCTTTTTCATTATTGGCTCTCCGATCTTCTGTGCTGCTGGATTCATAGAATAGTTCACTCAGCGTTTCGAAATCGCGTCTAATAATAGACACAATACCCAGCTTTTCTAAGTAATCCTTGTGATTCGCACGGGTTTGAATAAAGTCTTTGATAGTCTCCTGGTTGATCTCCGTCTCCATGTATTTTTGGAAATCATTGATTTTTTCATCGAGTTGCGCTATTTGAACTTGAGCCTCCTCGATTTGATTGTCCGCATTTTTAACCAAATCTTTATGCTCAATGACTTTTTTCTCCAGGTGCACATTTTGCCCTATGATTTTGTTGAATCCAAGGACAAAGCTTTTGACGTTTTGATATCTACTTAATAGTATTTTCCAATCGATCCCAAGGGTAGTAATAAATGGGATTAAAGCGCCTAAGCCAAGTTTGAGATATTGCCCCGCTCCCCAAATACCAATGGCAATAGCAACGCCAAGAAGTGCAGGCAAAACATACTTATAAAGTGATTTAATGCTCTTCAGGTTTCTGAAAAAACTTTTGAAAGGCTCTGCCTCCTCCTGAAGCTTGTCTAATTTAAGTTGCTCTGTTAAGGCAGATAGATACCCATCTTTTGAGATACTTGAATAAATTGAACTGAGCTCTTCTTCTCCATTGATTATCGTAATAATATTTTCACTAAAATTAGACTTGATAGATTCTTCCAGACTTTTCTGCTCAATTTCGTACCCCTTTTTTAGAATTTCCAGTTCAGTTTTTCTTTCTACCTCAGAAATTTTTAGGGATTGAAAGGACGTTAGTCTCTCTCTTAATTTCTCAACTACTTTCATTTTAGCAACACCACTCTTGGTACTTTGAGTAATGTACTCGTTGAGCTTCTCGAAAATACTGGTTACCAAACCGGCCCAGAGGTTTGCATCCAGATAAGACCATGCATTGAATGAGATATGGACAATTTCTTTACAGTAGAATGGAGTTCCATCCGGTTTTAAAATTTCAGAAGTGGAAAGCTGTTTAATATTCGCCTCAAGGTTGTGCATGAAAAAGCTTTTACCGGATCCCCAGTTACCGAAGAGTGCAATAGCTAATGGTGGCGAAAGGTCCTTTTGAGCTAATAGCCTCGCAAATACTTCGATCTCACGGTTTACACCGAGTAAGTCAATTTTTTGGTTAGCTGAGTCGTTGAATGCAATGGTGATCTTTTGACGGGAAGATTTTGTGTCAATTTCAATTTTCTTGTCTTCGGTCGTTTCCGAGTCGGGCATATCCCAAAGTTTCCGGACCTCATCGTCATAGATAATGGCAGTATAAAAGCAGGTTTCGTTTTCTTCCAGACGGATACTGAATTCCATTTTCCGAAAAAAATCTTTTAATAGAAAGTGAAAGTCCTCTCCAAAGAGAGCTTTCCCCAGAAAAAATTCAGATATTCTTTTTTGATCTATTTCCTCGAGAATATTGAAAAGGCGGATCGGGGAATTCAAATATTCAACGACTTTCCTTAGCGATTCCATCGTCATCAGGACTAAATGAAAATCCAGCTTATGGCATGATCAATGAACTGATTTATTAATTTAAACTGGGCTTCAACTGATTGGACATTAACGTATTTTGAATTCTCGCCACGAATCCATCGAACTTTATTGATGCTCTCGATAAGCCGAATTATCAGTACATAAAGTTCAGAAAGGGTGGGATCCTTCTCATTTAGGAAATTCACAAATTCCGATGCACTTTCGAACTTTAGATTATCGGAATACTTTTTCAACTCACTATAAGTTGAAGTTTTCGTATTTGGTAATACACTTTGGTTTACAAGATTAATTTCACTTTGAATCTTCGATTGTGTATCATAGTTAACCAGGAAATTATATTGATTTAAAACATCTTGAAAGTAGAATCCTTCAGCATCAGCGATGTGTTTATATTGATCCTGATAATAGTTCTGGGGCTGTGGCAGAGCTGTTAAAGGTCCTTCCTGCCGAACCTGTTCCTTTTCTGGTTCATCTTCACTATTTCCAAAATCCACTGGAAAATCTTGAGGAAATCTGTTGTCCATAGTTTAGATATCATTCAGGTTTGAAATAATAGTATCCTGCAAAATTGCGGATCGTTCAAATTGATCCTTCAATTTTGATTTCAATATCTCCATCTTCTCTTCAAACGGAATTCCATCATCTACTTCATCTTCCGTTCCGACATAAATACCGGGGGTGAGTTTATAGTCCTGGGCTTTTACTTCCTCCAGGGTGGCGGATTTGCAGAAGCCGGGGGTGTCCAGGTATGAATGAGGCCCCGGAACAGGTCCGGGGACAGTTGCATTACGCCAGGCGTGGTAGGTGTTGGCGATTTTGGCGATGTCGCTATCGGAGAATACACGGAGCCTCCGAGTCGCCATCTCACCCAGCTTGCTGGCATCGATGAAAAGAATTTCGTTTTTACGTTCCCGGTGTTCTCCATGTCCGTCGCGGTCCTTGCTCAGGAAAAACAGGCAGGCAGGGATACCAGTTGTCATAAACAGCTTATCGGGCATCCGTACGATGCAGTCCACCATACCATCGTCCACCATCTTCTGGCGCACGTTCTTTTCACCTTTGTTGTTGGTGGTCATGGCGCCGTTGGCCATTACATAGCCCGCAGTTCCCCGATCACTCAGGTGGCTCCAGAAAGTCTGCATCCACATGTAGTTGGCATTGCCATCGGTAGTAAATTCTTCCCGTGGCCCCAGCAGCCGAGGGTCCTGCTCCGGCAGGTCTTCCGGATGCCAGGTATCCACGTTAAAGGGAGGATTGGCAATGACATAATCTGCCCTTAGGTCCGGGAACTTGTCATCGAGCAGGCTATTGCCAAGGCGTATATCAAAAGGCAAGTCGCGTAATATCAGGTTCATCTTGCAAAGCCGCAGCGAACCGTCGTAGCGTTCCTGCCCATAAACGGAGATATTACCAACATTACCGCCGTGAGCTTTGATGAATTTCATGGATTGTACAAACATACCACCACTGCCACACGCCGGATCGAAGATGCGGCCCCTGATATGGTTCAAGCATTTCTACCAACAGGCGCACAATAGAGCCGGGTGTAAAAAACTGACCTGCACCGGAGCCTTCTGCCATAGCGAAACCGGCCAAGGTAGTATTCATATATCCGTCCGAGTATATCGCTTTGTGGATTTTCTCTTTCAGAGAATTTCTTTTGTGAGAACAAGTTTATCAATCCGCCTACTTGTCGGGGTGTCAACTGGCTTTTTACGAAAATCCTTGGAAGCAGATCAGGATTGCCTGGTTTGTAGGTATCCAATACTTCCTGTAGTTTGTCAAGCGCGTTGTCGATCTTCACTTTAATATCGTCCTGCTCGGCATTGTCCTGAAGGTATTGCCAGGAAGCCTCCTTGGGCATGATCAGTATGTTTTTGGATAGGTATTCATCTGGATCCTCGATAACATATCCCCGCTCATCCTGGTCGGTTGTGTAGTAACTGGAAGTTCGGGTCTTCAAGGAGAGATTACCAACTCTAGCTTTACGGACTTCATACCTTTCAGAAAGATGCTTGATGAAAATCAAGTGAAAGGACATAGTCCTTGTATTGGTTTTCCGCTACCGCACCGCGCAGTTCGTCTGCTGCTTTCCAGAGATCCTGTTCGAAATCGATGTCTGCTTTTGGGGGGGTGGTAGTCATATGTTAATGGTTAATATTCAGGAATAAAAAATACAGTGCATGGTAGGTAAATCATAGTCCCAATTCTAAAAATTATAAATCAAATCACCATTTATGAAAATTAAGTCATTTTATGCCCTTGAGCAAAATATAAACAAAATGTTCTGAGAATCAATCATACTGATCTACAGTTGGGGCTTACCTACTGTTAAACCTCCCCCAACAGCCCAATAATCTTCCCCACCTCCTCATTAAACTCCTTCTGCCAGAGTTTCAGCCGCTCAATGGCGACGCTTTCCATGGGGCCGGTGGTGTCAGTGATGGGTACGATTTCGAATTTCTCGGTGAGAATGCGGTCTACGTGGTAGAACTTGCCGTAAAAGTTGATCATGCCCAGCAGTACATCCGTGCCACCTCCCACGCCGTTTTCGATGCGGCTGATGGCATTCTGGTTTACATCCAGGTGTTTGGCCACGTCTCCCTGCAGCATGCCCATGGCCTTGCGGATCTCTTTCAGGCGTTCGCCGAGCAATCGTAGGGTTATTTCCATCTATTCAAACGTGGCAGCGATCGTCGCTACTTCGCGGTTTATTTTTGTGAAGTTATTTCTGAGCGTCTGTTCACGCTCAGCGTCGGTACCAAAATTATAAAATTCCGGCACGTCTTTGTATTTCCCGGCCTCTTTGTTCTGCCTTACCGGATCAAGCGCTATCCGGCAATGATAGATGGACGAGGAATGATTTCCCTGCGATGTCGCTTCCTTTCCCAGTTGGGCCACGATTTCCCCGGCCTGCAAGCCTGCGATTTTGGAGGCAGGGATCAGGTTGTCCATGTATTCATTCATCGAAACAGTGGTTCTGGAGCGGTCTATGCTCAGCCCGCTGCGCACCTGCCGCACCCTGCCAAACAGCTTCTCCAGCCAGTCAAGCGTCTCCTTGTTACGCGCCGACCCGGAAATGACGTTGGCGGCCACGGCGCAAATGGTGTCGGCTGCCTCCCTGCCGTACTCACTGTTCACTGACTGCGGCTTTTCATCCAGTGCCAGGGACCAGGTCTGGACGTCAGAGGGTTTTTCTGTGCTCTTATCCCGAAACCTCAGGTAATCGATGAGCAGGTTGGCTCCGTACCATGATGCGTAGATGATGCCGTTCCATTTTATAAATGTGCTCCATTCCATGCTGCCAAATAGGCGTTTTCAGGCACGCTCCGCAATGGCACACATGTAGTATTTTTATAGCACTTTAGTAGTATTTTTTGGGGGATTTGCCTTGAAAAGTGAAAATTTGTCGATGGACGGCCCAATTTCTTGAGCTTGTTTCACAAGCCTATCGTCGAGTGGATAAGTAGAATTCACACGTATAAATAGATATCATATTGCACGTGCTTGTATTTCTTTGTAACTTTGTTCATATTATTAATTGAAATTACTGAAGTATCATGAATACTAAACTCACATTAACTATAGAGCCATCTGTCATTGAGCGTGCTAAGAAATATGCGAGGCAAAAAAATCGCAGCTTGTCGGATATTATCGAGAACTATTTAAAGGTCATTACCAAGGAGGATGCAAATATTGAAATGGAAACGACTCCTCTGGTAAAATCATTAAGAGGCTCATTTAAGGCCCCTGCTGATTTTGACTACAAAAAAGAACTATCAAAAGGCTTGTCTGAAAAATATCTTTGACATGGACCATGTTCTTATTGATACGGATGTCATCCTGGATTTTTTCTTTGACAGACCGCCGTTTGCTGAGGATGCTGCGCAACTATTTTCTCTGTGCGAGACAAATCAGATTAAAGGGTATGTAACTCCGTTAATATGCAGTAATGCTTATTACCTGTTACGACAAACCGCAAAACATGAAAAGGTCATTGAAAAGCTCAGTCAACTCATGACGATTGTGGATGTGTTAGTGATGGATAAAGACGTAGTGATTCATGCATTGAACTCCGGATTCAGGGATTTTGAGGATGCTTTGCAGAATTATACCGCTGTAAAATCCGGAATAGTCGACGTAATTCTCACCAGAAATGTAAAAGATTTTACCCAAAGTGATCTTGGCGTAATGACCCCTGAAAGCTTTCTAAAGAAAATATTTGCTGCTGAGTCTTAGTCCCTGAGCAACAATTTGCGAATCAAGGGTTTACGGTCTTATTAATTCAATCTAAAACCAATGCCAGCTAACAGTTTAAAACCACTCCAATCTGCTTTCCAGTTCAATGAAGAACCATCTTCATCGCTTATTAGGTAGCCAGGAATATTTCCTTGTATGCCAAATCGTCCATCAAAGAATACCCGAGGTTTAAAAAAAATATTACATATTGAGCGCCTCCTTCAAAAATATAATTTGAACCACGAAAGCTTTCATGTTGACTATCGCTTTCGTCACCGAGATGCAAATAATAATCTAAGTCAAGCCAGTTTGCAAGGTATCCTGTTTGGAGGTACACGAGAATCTCTGAGTTTTTAACCTGATACACAGTATATTCATTATGCACACTCATACCAAAACACTTTAGTGTCTGATCAAATGTAAATTCACCGCTATAATCTTCATAAGTTGCTCTTCCCCCTGTGGAAGTTGTGAATGCGTAGACTCCAAGTTTGTACTTTCCTGAAATTGCCCAGCGCATGGATATTCCATACTGCCAATAAGGAGGAAATCGTTGAGTATTTTTCAGTTCTACAGGAATCTCCAGATCTACGTAATCCTGCATACTTTTCATGTCTTTCATAAAGGTCTGCGAAAAACCAACATACAGGGAGAGATCTTGAGCATTTACACTCGATACAATCAAAGTCATCCATACAACATAAAAAAACCTATTTTTCATTCTAGCAAAGTATAATCATAAGACACGAAAGATGGGTAGTATGATCGCATATCGACAAAAAGCTTTCCTTGCAGGAAGGATACTTCTCTGTCCTGTGCGTAAACAGAAACTTTCTTCAGAATTCCCTGTTTCCGGATTAACTAAATAAAAATCCTGGTTACCTCTGATAAGAAGTCGGTTTGAAAAATCATCATACATAATATCAATTGGATCATTTAAAGTTAGGTCAATTGATTTGATTACTGAGAGATCCTCTTTCCTTAAAATCTTAATATGACCCCCAACATAAGTAACTATTAAATTCTCCCTCCTTTGTAAAAGCCACCTTGTCAATTTCTCCGCCATTGACTTCGCCAATTTCATGAAAGGACGTCCCATTATAAGTGATAAAGTTTAATGTCATTAAAAAGGTAATTCCCGCGCCCTGAAATACTAATCAATGTGTTGGCACTATATTTCGAATAGATGATTTGATAATCGGGTAGTTTGTAAACCACATTTTCACCATTACTTTTCCAACAGGCAATCAGTCCATTGTCAGCGACAGACAACCCTCTCTATGAAACCAGGTAATAAAAATTGGTTGCTTAATTCAAGCGATAAAGGGGTTGTTTCGTACAAGGCACCCTGTCCATCTGCATATTGGTGAGTAACAAGATGTTCTCCGTTTGGCGATATCGCCATGATATGATAGTATGGATAGACGTTAACCAAAAATATATTGGTAAAATTGTCTTTCATAACAACCTCTAATGATTCCATCCAATATCCTCCTCTATGCCCATAATAGACTTGCGCTTTATTGTTGTAAAGTTTTGGTCTTACCGCCGGATAGTCATGACCTTCTCCAAGGTAATAGGGTATGGTAAACTCATGCGACTCCTCGGGCCTTGAGGGTGTGAAGATGACTTTCAGTGGAGAGTAAGACATACCTAAGATCAAATCATCTGTTCGTTGGTAGGTTGTGTCTTGATAAATTCAATACTTAGATTTGGGAATCCTCAACAAAAACTGATTTTTTATTTTTATAAAACTTCGGTTTTATCCCAATGCAATTAGCTTTTCGGCCATTAATGCTAAAATAATAGGTAGGCATCCACTGATAATCCTTATCAATTCCCCTTGATTCATGAGTGCCTGTCTTAATATCTACCCGATAGTGAACATATCCTGCAACAAAATTCTCATCAGTCCAGGAAGAATTTTTCGATCTGTGATTTAATAATCTACTTTCGTTGAACGAATTGTTATCCTGAGAAAAATATCTCACTACTTTATAAGATTGGAAATTCCAGTTGGTATACGGCATCCAATGAATCGTTAGCGTTCCATCTGAGAGTATCTACTTAGTTATTTGTATTGGTTCCGGTTGAGTCACATCAACTATCAGAACTAAACTTCGCCAAACTATGACTTGCTCCATGCCTAACCCATCAGCCAAACTGCCGGTACCACTCTGCGCCACGAGGTTGACGGTTAAAAGATGTGTGCCTGTACCGATACCATCTGGATCAACAAGAAAGAAATTTTCAAATGGCGTGGCTGTATAATATACTTGATCATTAAGCAATACCCGTACTTCAATAAGAGTGAAGTTGGGAGCCTCAATTGCATAGTTAAATCGAGTGAATTTGTCGAGATACAGCGTATCTTCTGTTGTGTTCCGATCAATCGATCATGTGCTATAATCCTTTTCGTCAATAGACTTGAAGAATTCACCATGAGGCTCAAAATAACAAGTCGTGAGAGCAAGCAGAACAAAAAAAAAGGAGAATTATACGCACCTCGAAAAATATCAATTACTCACTACGAAAGTACGTTTTTCAACACAAACATTCCCAAATCAGTTAAAAAACTTTGTTACTTATAATTTAGTCCCTCTCATATAAGTTATTTTTGAATAGAATGAACCACGACCTTGAACTTAAATCCTATCATTTTGTCATCCTTGTCAGTTCATTCCTTGACTTGACCTTTAGCTTTTGGAACACATTGGAGATGTGCTTTGTGACGGCATGTTTTGAGATGTGCAAATCGTTGGCTATTTCAATATTGGTCTTCCCATTCAAAATACCTTGTATAGCTAATTTTTCCTATCATGTTAGCCGATGCTCCATATGCAATAATTGATCAAATCCGGGTTTTTCTGACGGTGATGCTCGTGTAAGCCCCCCAACTATTATGGTAATAGCCCAAAATCAATATCTGGTTTATGATTGCTGCGCGGCCTGGTAAATTCACTGCCAATGGCGACTGTTTCATTAAAAAAGCCACAATTCTTCATGAAAAACTGG
Source organism: Cyclobacteriaceae bacterium (assembly GCA_034523095.1). Taxonomy (GTDB): domain Bacteria; phylum Bacteroidota; class Bacteroidia; order Cytophagales; family Cyclobacteriaceae; genus JAAUQL01. Next base: position 143,615 of record JAXHKU010000002.1, read on the forward strand.
TCGTCGATAACTCCACCGGCATAATCGAGCCGGGCACCTTTTCGAGCGGTATTATCCGCCGTAAATCTTGCTTTGTTGGCTTCAAACCATCTTCCATTTATATCACAAATCCACTGGTTTGAATACAGCCCCATTCGCATATATTGACCCTGGGAAGGAATAAAGTTTTCCAGGAAGGAATGAAACCGTGTCAAATACGTGGATGTTTGTGGTCTGCGAAAGCTGGCAATCAGCATCCATTTTTCCTCATCGGGATTATAAAAATATGCTGTATAATCAGTGGAATGATTCGTGGCTGGCTCTCCTTTCAGGAGAAACTTATAGGTAATACCTGCCTTCCACATGTACTTCAGGTAGCTTTGCCCGCCAGAACCTTCTCCTCCAAATTTACCGGCAGTAACTGTGTCTCCTTTTTTCAACAATACGATGCGCTGGTTTTCAGGGATCTCACTGGGATTATCCGTTTGAAATGGACTCCAGACTGAAAACAAAATTCGCCGCTCTTCTTTTGAATTTACCTGTATACCGAAATATCCTTCACCAAATCCGATTGACATAAAATATGATCCAACCACATCGTTGCCATGGGGAACAGTAATTTCATTATAAAACCATTTTATGCTATCATCTTTTTCCTCCGAAGAAAAAGATAAATGTACGGAGGGGCCTCTCTTCCCCCAGTAAAATTCATCTTTCACGTAATTTATTTCTGACATTTCAAAATCTCCCTGGATAATGATATGGGTAATCTGAACTTCCTTCGCCCCTGTTGTATTTACTAAATCAAGTTGCTGATATCCGGGATACTCTATTGTAAAAACGCCGATTGGAATGGTATCATAAGCTGAGGACCTTACCTTAATATTCCGCTTCACATTTCCGAATATGGCATCCAGGGTAACTTCTTCAGCTTCACTCCTGGCTACAATGGACAGAGTAACATCGCAGTTCCGCTTGATGGAAAAAAAAGTGCTGAGTGTATCAGTGCTAAGTGTGGCGAAGGTTGCTTCCGGAGATACATCAATGGATGATTTGCCCAGGTACCAGGAGTTCCCATTTACCGGAATTGAAACAAAAGATTCCAGCTCATTAAATCGCAATGTATCACGATTTGGGGACTGAAATGATACGGAAAAAGCAATCAAACCTAATACTATTAATAGTCTACCCATGTCTTTGTTCATCGTTTCGACTTGTAAGCCCCCCATAAATATAGTATGATGAAATTAGACAAAAGCACTATGTCCTATCATTTATCATCCTAGTAAGTTCATGCCTCGTCTTGACCTTCAGCTTTTGGAACACATTGGACGATGTACTTAGTAATAGTGTGTCTTGAAAGATGCAATTCGTTCGCTATCTCAGTGTTGGTCTTCCCATCTAAAATACCTTGTATGGCTAACTTTTCCTGCTCTCTGGATTCATGGTGTTCTGCGAGCCGGATTCCTGCCTGAGCAATTAACTTCTAAACTCGATTTCTATTAAGTGAAGCAAGTTTTGTCGATTGGGCCTTTTCCCTTTTGAACCATGTTGTGTTCAGTTAAGTCAGGAAAACTTATTTTAAAAAATGTATGCAAATACAAAAGCACTTACAACTAAAATTTGTCGTAAGTGCTTGATTTTCAACGTGGGCCCACTTGGGATCGAACCAAGGACCTGCTGATTGATGAGTCAGGTGCTCTAACCGGCTGAACTATGGGCCCGCAAGTATCATGTGCCTATTAATTTAATATTCACACGCCTTAAAATTAGGGAGTGCCATGATAGATATTTGCCCCCTAATTTTCAAGCATAAACCATCAAAATTGAATCAACCGGAAATACAAACCATCATACTCGACCTTGGTGGTGTCATCATTAACCTGGATATCGATCACGCATTCGACCGTTTTAGCCAACTATTCGGCAAGGACGTCCGATCTGACCTACTTCACGACCTGGATAATCATCGGTTTTTCCTCGATTACGAACTCGGGCATATCAATGATGAGCGTATTCAGGGATCATCTCTTCGATACCATTGGACAGAAAAAACTGAATGTCTGCCGAAGCATCTGATGACGCATGCAATGCCATCTCTCAGTGATATACCTGAGGAAAAGGACGAATATGGCTGCGCGAATCGGCAAATCAATGATAAAGTCAGTATACTGTAGATAATACCAATGCCATGCGATATACGACGGTTTGATGAGGTCTCGCGCGGATTAACCCGTCGGGAAATACCCGCACATCGTGTTCATAAAAACATATTATTCGCATTTAATCGATGACCGTAAGCCCAATGAATCCTGCTTTACCAAAGTCATCGATGACCTGAATGCAGAACCCTCCAAGACGGTGTTTTATGATGACAATATCGACAACATAGCCACTGCCCAAAGCCTGGGGATTCATGCAGTTCTCGTTGAAAAAAATAAATTGCGCAAGGATCAATTACCAAATGGAAGGGAATAAAACCACTAAGAGGCTTCTGATCCACATTCTTCTTTTTGCCATTACATTGCTTAGCACTACACTGGCCGGCGCAGAATGGATATTTGGCAAATCGGTCTTTTATGGCGACGCAGTGCTTTCCACAGGAGAATTACTGGCCGGCTTATATTTTTCAGTTCCGTTTCTGGGCATTCTCACTTTTCACGAATTTGGACATTACTTCGCGGCAAAGTATTACAAAGTCAAAGTCACGCTGCCCTATTACATTCCTATGTGGCTGGGTTTTTTGCCATATCCGAGCATAGGTACGCTTGGTGCATTTATCAGAATAAAGGGCTTAATCCATTCGCGTAAACAATTTTTTGATATTGGCATTGCCGGTCCGCTTGCCGGATTTGTAGTGGCGGTGGCCATCCTGTTTTACGGTTTTACACATCTTCCTGAACCAGAATACATTTACCAGATTCATCCAGAATACCAAGAATACGGGTCGGACTATGCCGAAAAGGTATATAGTGAAAACGAGATCAATTTCGTGGTCGGCGACAACCTGTTATTTCTATTCTTTAAAAACTATGTTGCTGATCCGACCCGGGTTCCGAACAATTATGAAATGTATCATTTCCCATGGCTGTTTGCCGGATATTTGGCGTTGTTTTTTACAGCATTAAACCTGATACCGATCGGGCAGCTTGATGGCGGCCATGTGATTTACGGACTCTTTGGATTTCGGCTCAGCCGAATTATATCGCGGGTGTTGTTTTTGATCATGGTGCTGATTTCAGGTGTCGGAATGGTTCCGTCCGGCATGCTCGATTTGAATTTCTTTATCAATACTGTCTTTTACCTTCTGTTCCTTTTTCTCGCATTTTACCACTTCGAAGCTGACTTGCGAAAGCGTGTATTATTAGTGGTATGGGTAATGATCGTGCAAATTTTCGCATCCCAATATTTGCCGGTGATCGGCGACTATGGCATATACATGGTTTTTGCCTTCCTCCTCGGGAGGTTTCTGGGGATTGAGCACCCTAAAGCACTCATCGATGAACCACTGGATTTGAAGCGAAAAATCCTCGGCTGGTTTGCGCTATTTGTATTCATTATATGTTTCACTCCGCGTCCATTATACCTGGAGATAAATGAAAAAGCCCGAATCGAAAAACCCGGGCCTGAACAAAAGGATAAGGATCCGTCAAAAATCATTACATGGCGGATGGTAGAAATTCCTTAGGTCATCAGCGATTTTAGTGCGGTCTCCTGGTGGTCTTCCCAATACAACGCAAATACAATTTGCGACTTCCCGCTCGAAACATGCGTCCTTCGGATGCTTGGTAAATTCCTTTCTCAGGTTGGTACTTTCTCCAACAAAAATCACCAAATGATCAACGGCAGCATCGGCTTTAATCGTGCGGTGGGTCACCACATACACTGCTTCTTTTTCTTTGTGCTCCCGGTTTTTAGGATAAACGTTGAACGTGTACTTATGTCCTGAGATACCGGTAAAATCTAGCGTTCCTATTTTTGGCATTGCTAAGGGTTTTAAGGTTAAAAATTCATCAACTCATTCCAGAATCAGTCGCGACTATCGCTTTCTGATCGATTTTAATTTATAACTTTTTTCAATGATTTTGACTTGAATTATGGATTTTTTGCGTTTTTTTCACTTAAACCCCATAAATAAAGTCTGATGCAAATAAGCCACCCAAATCAAATAATGCCAGCAGTTAAAGCAATTTAATTTCAAAAAAAATAATACCAGCAAGGTATCGGATTAAGCAATAAAATTGATCGGGATGGTATTTTGAGATAAATTCATGTTCGATTAAAATTCAAGGTCAAAAACGCTTTTTAACCATAACTCAAAAACTATGACAGACAGAAAGATCGCCATGCTCGGCACAGGGTTTATCAGTGATTTTTACACGAGTACGCTGCACAGCCTGCGAAGCAATGACCGTGTGGTCATGGCCTATTCGCGCTCATTGGATCGGGCGAAAAAGTTTGCCGGGCGGTGGGGAATCCCGCATTATACCGATTCCCTGGAAAAGGCCGTTTCTCATGCCGATGTCAATACGGTGATCATAGGCCTTCCAAACAATCTGCATCTCGATGCTGTAAAAGCCGCTGCTGCGGCAGGTAAGTCCGTGCTTTGTACTAAACCGCTGGGCAGAACTGCGGCAGAAGCACGCGAAATGCTCGATTTGGTAGAAAAAGCAGGAATATTCCATGGCTATCTGGAAGACCTGGTCTATACGCATAAAACGCTGAAGGCGCTAAACTCTGTAAAAAACGGCGCCCTCGGCGATATCCTGTGGGTGCGATCGCGCGAAACACACCCGGGTCCGCACAGCGATTGGTTCTGGACAAAAGAGTTATCAGGAGGTGGCGCTATCGTAGATATGGGATGTCATTGTATTGAAATAGCGCGAAACTTCATTGGCAAGGACATCAGGCCGGTGGAAGTGATGTGCTGGGCCGATACCCAGGTGAAGCCGATCGAAGCCGAAGACCACGGGCATAGGCCTGGTAAAATACGAGAACGGCGCCATTGGCCAGTTTGAAGTGAGTTGGAACTTCCGCGGCGGCATGGATCTGCGCGATGAAGTGAGTGGCGTGGAAGGCACCATCCGTATGGACCATTTCCTTCCGAACGGGTTTTGAAATGTTTACGGCGGTTGGTGAAGGCGGATATGTCGCCGAAAAAGCTGAAACGGACAAAGGCTGGCTCTTCCCGGTTGGCGATGAGGTCGGTGCGCTGGGATATGACAATATGTTTCATGAGATGTTTCAATGCATAGATAATCGCACAAAACCCATGGAGGACTTCTACGATGGTTATGTGGTAAATGCCATTATTGACGCCTGCTATACGAGCGCAGAATCAAAAAAATGGGAGCCTGTGAAGCTGGACATATGGCGCGGAAAAACCGGCGTGGGAAAGATCAGCGCATTAAAAAATTATGACGAAAATTACTATCTCATCAAAGAGGAACAGTTGCCTAACGGTACAAAGAAACTGATTCTGAAGGACAAAAAGTCGGGGAGCATTATTCAACGTGAACTTTAAAACAATTATCCCGCAAGGGAGTTTAAACCGAATAAAACACTTTTAACTACACTATAATTATGGCCAAAGTATTATTTAAAGGAAACCCAGTAAAAACAGCCGGAGAATTGCCCTCAAAAGGCTCTGTCGCACCGGATTTTAAGCTTACCAAGACTGATCTGTCAGACGCAACACTTTCTGATTTTAAAGGCAAAACAGTTATTTTGAATATTTTCCCCAGCATTGGCACCGGCGTGTGCTCAGCCTCGGTGAGACAGTTTAACAAACTGGCTGCGGGTTTGAAGAATACGGTTGTCCTCGCGATTTCAAGGGATCTGCCTTTCGCTCATAAGAATTTTTGCGAAGCTGAAGGCATAACAAATGTTATTCCACTGTCGGAGTATAAGAATACCAGCTTCTCTGACAATTATAAAGTAAAATACCTGGAAGGTGGATTCGAAGGCTTGCTATCACGTGCTATCGTTGTTGTGAGCCCTGATGGCAAAGTCCTCTACACAGAGCAAGTACCTGACACTGGCACTGAACCCAACTATGACGCTGCCCTTGCTGCGGCGAAGTAAACAACATTAAACCGATTGAGTTAAAGCCTGCCCGATAAGCAGGCTTTTTTTATGCCAATAATTGCCTAAAAACCCAGAAGATGCATGTGGCATGGCGAAAACAGACCGACGGTGCATCCAGAACATCAAATGCCGGATAGCTAGTGAATAGTAAAAATTAATAATGAAACTTCGGAATTACTATGATGCGATGTTCGATTGACAGCAGGGACAATTATGCCTACAGTGCCTTATCAAATAAACCATCATAAAAAAATTACTAAAAAAGTTAACCCTGCTTGCCTGTATTGGGATTTTCTATTGTTCCAATCACGCATCTCATTTAAAACATCACCGAAAAGCTTCAACAATTTGACAACAATCGAATCAAGATACAAAACAATGAGGATAATTATAGACTCAAATGATCGACATAAGATGATACCATAAAGATAAATCTAAATAAGCAATCCATAAAAAGATCATGATAAAGTATATGATCTGTGAGGCCGAGTGTGAATTGATTGATAAACGTTGATTTCCAATGGAATCATATGAAATCGAATGCAGTGAACTTAGAATAAATAAAAGTCCACTTGCGAGAGACCATATAATTATACTTTTAGAAAATAGAAGATCCAAGACCGCATCTGTTAATCGATATAGACTGTACAGGATACTGTTAAAGTATCATCATTCTAATAAATAGCTTTAGTAGGATAAATGTCGGTCCAAAGCTGCTTTATAACCTCTAAGTGTTTGGGATATTATTACATCTACTTTTACTACATGGTTCATCGTACTTGGTGTCACAATTAGGAAGAGGTGATTAGATCTATCGATTAAATGATCTAATTTCTCTTTAAGCCAGTATAAACGGGAACCCTGACTTCCCTAATGTACTTCCCCGTCAGTCGCCGGCTGTGCGAGTGCTATATTAAGGCTCTGGCTTTACTGCATTGGTAAATATACACTTCCATCAATGGGACGCATTAGACGGACTTTGCGGTAGAGGAGGTATTTTATTCACTGGCTGTTCTCTTTTATTATGAAGGAAGACACATCAAGTATCCTCCATGAGGTGAGAGAAAAATGACCACCCCATCCCCAGGCCGCCAGCGGAACCCACCCGAGGGGCCCCCCCAGGCCCCCCCCCCACCGCCCCACCCGCCCCGGCCCCCCCACGCAATCTGGAGTTAATATTCTAACCTCATCATCAGTGCTCTGGTATTATTCGGTCACCTTAACACACCACCGGCCTTCTCCTCCTCAGTTTATCCTTGAAAAACAGTGTAAAGAACACAAAAACACCAATGGCAAACATAGCCGGAACCAGCCAGATAGCTCGCCAATCATGAAGGCCGTCACTCAGAAGGTAAAAATCCACTATCTTACCTGAGGCCAACGAGCCGAAATAGAATCCCATGCCATAAGTAGCAAAGGTGACCAGGCCCTGGGCCGAACTGCGCAAATGTCCGGGAGCGCGGCGGTCCACGAAAATCTGCCCGGTGACAAAGAAAAAGTCATAGCAGATTCCATGCAGTATGATACCCGTATAAAGCATCCAGACTAACTCATCGCTATTGCCATAAGCAAAGAGCAGGTACCGTGCAGTCCAGGCCAACATGGCTACCATGATCATCTTTTTTACCCCAAGTCTCCTGAAGAAAAAAGGCATTACCAGCATGAAGAGTATCTCCGACATTTGGCCCAGGGTCATCTTTCCTGCGGCGTTTTCAATATGGAGTTCATTGAGAAATGCGTTCGTTCCCAGGTAGTAAAACATAAGTGGAATGCTGATAAGAAACGATGAAAGAATCATGATCGCGAAGTCCTTTTTCCTGAGTAAGGTGAAGGCATCAAGACCAAGTATCTGATAGAATGTTTTCTTACCGGTGTCCTTTCCTGGCGGTACATTAGGTAGGGTAAATGAATAAATTCCGAGCGCTGCAGAAACCCCGGAAGCAAGTACAAAAAACGTGGATTTATCTTCCACCCCAAGGAAGCTGATAGTTAGTCCGGCGACGATCCATCCTATCGTTCCCAACACTCTGACACTTGGAAATTCGGCGCCAGGATCTTTCATCTGGCTGAAGGAGAGGGAATTTGAAAGCGCCATGGTCGGCGTATAGCACAATGCATATAAAAGCATACTGATGTAGAAACTGGTGAAATCCGTGAGCTGGGAGATGACGAACAGCAGAACCGCTCCCAGAATATGAAGTGTCCCCAGCAATTTCTCCACCGAAAAATATTTATCGGCAATCATACCCACGAAGAATGGCGAAATCATAGCTGCTATGGCAAAAGTACTGTACACATGCCCCACCTGGTCACCGCTAAAATCCAGTGTGTTGAGCAGGTAATTTCCCAGGGTGACATACCAACAACCCCAGATAAAATATTGCAGCAGCATCATGGATGACAGGCGAAAACGGAGGGCTAAGGTCATAAGTGTGTCGGGTTAATTTTGGTTCAGGAAATCTGGTTATTCTCCATCATAGGATACCAGTGAATTTACGGTATAGTCGCGGAATTTGTCGCGTCCATGGAGAAAGGCCAGTTCGACAATAAACGAAACCTGGACAATCTTACCTCCTGCTTTTTCAATGAGGTCGCATGCAGCCCGTGCTGTGCCACCGGTTGCCAGCAGGTCGTCGTGCAACAAAATCCGTTCTCCCGGATTTATGGAATCTTTATGGATTTCCAGCGTATCTTCGCCGTATTCCAGCGTATAAGACTGCCTGAGTGTACCCGAAGGAAGTTTGCCCGGCTTGCGCACCAGTACAAATCCGGTGTTGAGCATATAGGCCAGAGTTCCGCCGAATATGAAGCCACGCGAATCTATTCCTACGACCTTGTCGATCTTTTGATCTTTGGCCGCGTCATAAAGCGCGTTGGCACATTTTTTCAGACCCTGGGGATCCTTCAATAAAGTGGTGATGTCTCTGAACATAATGCCTTTCTTAGGAAAGTCAGGCACGTTTCTGATGAGTTTCTTGAAATAGTCTTCCATATAAAAAATAGCTTAAGCCACTGTTTTGATAGCCTGGGCTAAGATATGGAATTCGGAGAAATATAATTACATGGTCGAAACTTAAAACCGCCGGGAGTGGGTAAATTGGATCGGGTCACAGAAAAAGTGCAAAAATCCCATGGCGTGGAAAACCATTTCCACTTTAAAGGGGCACCGGACAGTTTACCTGAGTTTAATTTTCTTCGTTTCGATGACAGGCTTTTTTTCTGCATTATCAATGCCGCAGGTGCCGAAGCCAAGCAAGGCATAGATCGGGCAACATTGTCTTATGGATGTAACTGCCAGGACTACGGCGCCAACAATAAAATAGGTGTCGTACGCACCATTGGCTATTTTGATATAATACAATACGACAAGGATTAGCGCTATTGATAACCTTATGATCCTGTCTATTTTTCCAACGTTATGAAACATATCTGTTTATTTACCGCAAATATAGCCTTAGATCGTACTGTTGGTTGGTGACCTAAAGCACAGTGTCCGGTGGCTAATTACCATTTATGGCTGTCCAGATATTGACAGCGACGGAAAATGGCAGTTTCGCCAGGGTTAAAACCGGTGAACTAGTATTTGCAGACTTCAGACTACTGCGGTCGATAGAGGCCTCCTGCAGAAAGTAGGATGCGAGGAAGTTATGGTAATTAACTGCTTTTTTTACCTCCTGGGAGATGGGGGTAGTTTGCGTTACCAAATTAGCTTCAATGATTGAGACAGTGCTTGTTTCTTTTTGGTTGTTTGATCCGAAAGTTGGAAATGTGAGCATCGCAATGCCAATGCCGGCGACAAGAAGAATTACCTTGAACGTGGATTTGGAGTAACTATGGAACAATCGTGTATTTGTATTCATTGTATTTTTATGGGGTTGTCGGGCCAGAAAATCCAACATTGATGCCACATCATTAATCAACTGAATTTCAGGCTGTTTGTAAAGTTTTCGCCTAATCAGTGTTCGCTATCGTTCACTTGCATTGATCAAATCGTACAAAAAAACGCCGGAATTGTTCAAATCCCGGCGCAAGAAAAACACCTTAATTAATATACTAAACATGAAATTTCTCCTTGATATTCTCGGTGACCACTTTGCCATCGAAGAGATTGATGATGCGATGGGCGTAATTGGCATCGTATGGTGAGTGCGTTACCATCACAATGGTTGTGCCCTCTTCATTGAGCTGGGAAAGCACCTTCATGACTTCTTCGCCATTAGCAGAATCCAGGTTACCGGTCGGTTCGTCGGCCAGAATCAGTCGTGGCTTTGCAATGATGGCCCGCGCAATGGCTACCCTTTGCTGTTGTCCACCGGAAAGCTGTTGGGGGAAGTGATTCCTGCGGTGCATTATGTTCATCCGCTCCAGTACAGCTTCTACCTTGGTCTTCCGCTCATGTGCTGGTACCTTCAGATAAAGCAGTGGAAGCTCCACATTTTCAAATACCGTGAGCTCGTCGATGAGGTTGAAGCTTTGGAACACAAAGCCAATCGACCCTTTCCTGAGCTGGGCACGTTGCCGCTCTGAATATCGCGCAACTTCATCCTCACCAAAATGATATTCGCCTGATGATGGGTTGTCGAGCAATCCGAGAATATTGAGCAGCGTCGATTTTCCGCATCCGGAAGGACCCATTATGGCGACAAATTCGCCCTGGGCAATTTCAATATTTATACTGTTTAATGCGGTGGTTTCTACTTCTTCCGTCGTATAAACTTTTGAGAGATCTTTAATTTTAATCATGACTTTAATAGATGGGTTATTTTAATATCAAAACTTCATTGTCGCCAAAGTGGTCATAGGAGGAGGTGATGACTTTTTGCCCTTTTTCCAGGCCATCCAGCACCTCAAAATATTCAGCATTCTTCCTCCCGAGTTTAATGCTTCGCTTCACAGCCTTGTCGCCGGCAGCATCGACGACATATACCCAATTGCCGCCGGTCTCCTTAAAGTATCCGCCCATAGGCAGAAGCACCGCGTCAGAGGAATCGCCCAGTTCGAGCCTTATACGAACGGACAATCCGCGCTTAATGGATGTTGGCTGCTCCGCCGTAAACTCCATATCCACCTCAAACCTGCCCTCAGTAATCGTAGGATAAATTTTGGTAATCACCAGACCATAACTGACTCCCGACTGCACAAAAGACCCTAAAAGTCCAGTGTCCACCCTTGGCAGGTAAAGTTCGTCGATACGAACCCGAATTTTGTAGCTTCCAAGTTCATCGACCTGACCGATCCTTTCACCTCGAACTATCGATTGTCCGATTTCATGATCAGGTGTGGCGAGCTGGCCGTCGATCGGGGCGCGAATCACCAGATTATCGAGAATCATATTTACACCAGACATGCTCTGACGCATCTTATCTTCCGATGCGGTAATCTCCCGCAACTGGTATATTCTGGCCGCGGAGTCAGCTTTATAAGAAGCATAAGTAAGGGCACGGCGATTGATGTTGTATTTGTAATTTTCCTCAACCTCCTCCAGTTCACGTTTAGAAATCAAATCCTTTTCATAAAGTGTTTTAAAACGCTGGTACTGGGGTTTTACCAGATTCAACTGCATATCAATTTCAGCAAGGCGCCCTTGTTGCTCAAGATCGTTCTGGTTCAGTGAAAGCTTAGTATCCGTCGATCGGTTTATCTGTTCATAGAGCGAGGCTTGCTGGCTGAGTACACTTAGTTCAAGTGTGCTATTGGTAAGGCGCATAATCACATCGCCTTTTTTTACCAGATCACCGGTTTCCTTTTCGATAAACTGAATGATGCCGCCTTCCCTGGCATCCAAAAAGCGCGTATTCTTCGGGAGTACTCCTCCGGTGACCGGTATGAAATCCTGAAAAACTCCATAGTCAACCTCTGAGATGGTGATTTTATTTCGCTCAACATAAAGTTTAGTCCGTTTGTCTGCGAAGAAAAAACTATAAAAAATCAATGATACAACGGTAATACCTCCTACAAGGAGCGAAATGTTCTTAAATGTCCATCTCTTTTTTTCAATCTTCCTATCCATGATATTGTGAAAAAGCTGATGAGGCCTTGCCAATAAATGTGCCATCTGTAAGTATCTTAATATCAAGCTGATATTATTGGTCACAATAGCATTCTCCGTTCATTGCCGAACGTGGGTGTCCGTTATCGAACGCGGCGAGGAACAATTTTCCAGGGCGCTGGATTCAAAAATATTCAAATTCAGGTCAGATGCGCACTATTACCAATATTATGGTAAAGTGGCATATTTTTTTCATGGTGATATTCAATTAACTTTTGGCTTTTAGTTCCGGAAGGCATGTTCCAAAATCATAGGAAAGGCCAAACTGGTAAAGCCAAGACATAAACATCTGATCTAATGAATCTCGATAATTTACATACCGGTAAAATTCTCATCATCGATGACAATGAAGACCTCTTGCGTGCTGCACGTCTATTTCTAAAAAGGCATTTTTCGCAGATCGATATTGAGAAAAACCCGGAGTCGATCCCCGCCATTCTCAATAATGAGCAGTACGACGTGATACTGCTGGATATGAACTTCACAAAAGACGTGAGCAGTGGCCATGAGGGATTCTATTGGCTGGAGAAAATTCTCGACATCGACCCATCTGCCGTAGTGGTGCTGATAACTGCCTACGGCGACGTGCAGATGGCTGTGCGCGCCATAAAGCAGGGCGCTATTGATTTTGTGCTGAAGCCATGGGAAAATGAAAAATTCCTTGCGACAATTCTCTCTGCAATGAAGCTCAGGGAGTCGCGCCTTGAAGTAGAATCACTCAAATCGGTGCAACAGGTGATGAGCGCTGATGCGGACAATAAATTTCAAGACATCATTGGTCGCAGCGCTGTGATGAATCAGGTGCTCAAAACCATAGACCGTGTAGCCGGAACGGACGCCAATGTGCTGATTCTGGGTGAAAATGGCACCGGAAAAGAGGTAATTGCCCGTGCCATTCACCGTCATTCCCACCGGAACCAGGAGGCGTTTATTGGTGTGGATATGGGGGCGATCAGCGAGACGCTCTTCGAAAGTGAATTGTTTGGTCACGTGAGAGGTGCATTCACCGATGCTAAAGAAGACCGCCCCGGTCGGTTTGAAGCGGCTCATAAAGGATCCTTGTTTCTGGATGAAATTGGTAATCTTTCCTTTCCACTCCAATCAAAACTCCTCTCAGCCCTGCAATCCAGGCACGTGACCCGGGTAGGTTCGAACAAACAAAAGGAAGTCGATATCCGCCTCATCTGCGCCACCAACATGCCCATATTTGATATGGTGAAAGAAAATAAATTCAGACAAGATTTGCTCTATAGGATCAATACCATTGAAATAGAGATACCTCCGCTGCGCGACAGGCTCGATGACATTCCCCTTCTTGCTGTCCATTTCCTGAATATCTATGCACAGAAATACAAAAAAAATGTGAGGGCTATCAGTGAGGCGGGTATGAAAATACTCCAAAAATACCAATGGCCGGGCAATGTGCGCGAATTGCAGCATACACTCGAACGGGCCGTGATCATGAGCAATGGCCAGGTATTGAATCCGGAGGATTTGTTTTTCAATACGAGTAGTACCCGGACTGAAGATGCAAGCCTGTCGCTGGAAGACTACCACCTGGAAGAAGTAGAAAAAATACTCATCCGGAAGGTGCTGAAGAAATATGATGGCAACATCACCCAGGCATCCAACGAACTGGGTCTCACGCGTTCGTCGCTTTACCGAAGACTGGAAAAATATGGGCTTTAAGTCATTTCATATTGGTGTATTGTTGCGCCTCGCAATTATTTGTGCAACTATCGTTTTGGTTGTTTTCCTGCTTATCGCTCAGAACCAATACCTCGCTGCAGCAATTATGACTGTTGTTTTAAGCATGGAAATAATTGAGCTTTTCAGGTTCACTTCCATCATAAACCGTAAACTCACGCATTTCCTGGAATCGATCCGTTATTCTGACTTCTCCACGAGTTTTACGCACGACAATAAACTTGGAAAGAGCTTTAAAGAATTGAATACTTCCTTTAATAATGTGGTTGAAGCATTCCGCAAGGAAAGAGGCGAAAAGGAGGAACACCTCAATTACCTCAACACCGTTGTGCAACATGTCACCACCGGCCTTATGTCGTTTGATGTTGATGGAAACATCGGCCTGATGAATTCTTCAGCGAAGCGATTTCTCAGTGCACCGCATATCAAGAACATTCGTGAACTGCTGGAGCAGAATGTGACACTTTATAAAAGGCTGAGAGATATGAAGCCTGGGGAAAAGGCGCTTATCCGGGTCGATACGGATATGAACCTCGCCATTCACGCCACCGAGCTTAAGATGAAGGGCCGGATAATGAAACTGGTAGCCTTCCAGAACATCCATACCGAATTAGTTTCTAAGGAGGTAGAGGCCTGGCAAAATCTTACCAAAGTGTTACGTCACGAAATCATGAACTCCATCACGCCCATTGCCTCACTTACCGGCACGCTGAATTCCATCCTGGCGGAGGATTTAAGGCAGATAGATAATGATACCTATATAATGGAGTCAGATACATTATCAGATCTCCAGGAAGGGCTTCAGACCATAGAGAACCGCAGTAAAGGGCTGGTGAAATTCGTTGATGCCTACAGGGATTATACCAGTATTCCGCAGCCGAAGTTTACCCAAATCAAAATTCAGGTTCTTTTCGATCGGATCAGCCAATTGCTCCGGCATGAACTAAACGAACTTGGGATCGGTTTTCAGACCAGTATCCTCAATACGAATCTCGAAATTACTGCCGACAAAGAACTTATGGAGATGGTACTCATCAACCTGATTAAAAATTCACGTGAGGCATTGCACAATGTTGAAAACCCAAAGATCGAGCTCATAAGCAGACGCGGTGATGATTTGCGGGTACTTATTGAGGTGAAGGACAACGGGCCGGGGATCATCCCGGAAGCGCTGGAAAGGATCTTTATCCCGTTTTATACCACCAAGAAAACCGGCTCAGGCATTGGACTGGCCCTTGCCCGGCAAATAATGCAACTGCACCATGGCCTGCTATCGGTCAAGTCCGAGCCAAATGTGAATACGGTTTTTACGCTTCGGTTTTAGTTGAGGATCGGTTTGATGATGTCCCCCGAAGACTTCTTCATGTAGTGAATGCGCTCCCAGATCATCGTATTGTGCGGGTCTTTATTGATGTATCCACGGAAGTCCTCGATTTTATTGAATCCTTTGCGTTTCATCCATGCCCTGATATCACTGATCATATCGCCGATGTAGCTGATGCCGTTTTCATAGAGTACCGAACACACCTGCGTGGCCATGGCTCCTGCGAGTATTTGTTTGATGATGCCCGAAGCATCATGAATACCGGTACTGGCTACAATTTCACAATTCAGCCGCTTCGACAATAGGCCGACCCAACGAAGGGATTGCGTGATTTCTTCAGGGCCCGATAAAGCATCGCGCGTGGTCATATGGAGGTTATCGATATCGATATCCGGCCGATAATACCTGTTGAAAAGTACCAGCGATGAGGCACCGGACTTCAGGATGCCTGTGCTCACGAGTTTAATATTCGTAAAGTAGGTATTTAATTTTACTGAAAGTGGCAATGAACAGTTAGTCTTGATCGACGACACGATGTCGTAATACCTGGTCTCCAGTTCCAGGGCAGTCTGCCGCTCATTCTCAGGAAAAATGCTGATGTTCAATTCCAGTGCATCAGCGCCGGCTTTCTCCACTTCGCTGGCAAAATCCACCCACTTCTTCGCGTTATAACAATTGATGCTCGCGATTACTGGGATTTTGACACTTTTTTTACATCGCACAATCAAGTCCAAATACTGATCGACGCTATGCTCGGCTGACAGGGACCGGACATATTCCATTGCCTCAGGATACCATTGATACATATCGTCCTGCTCAATGCCTTCCTGACTATCGGCAAGAATTTGTTCTTCATAGAGTGACTTGAGCACCACAGCTCCCGCGCCGGCTTCCTCACACAGCTCCACATTTTTCACTGTTGCCGTAAGCGAAGAACTCCCTACTATGATGGGATTATGCAGGTGGAGACCCATAAGAGTTGTTTCCAGATTCATGACATCAATGGTTTAGAGTAACTATTTCATTATTCCAATCAAGTGCAAACTCTTTGCCGCCGATTACACTTAGCTGTCGCCCGAACTCGGCGATAGCGGCTTCGAGATTTTGCGCCGCTTCGGCAGTGATTGACTGACCGAATTCAAATTCGCTGGCGCGAATCGTAATAATATAAGTCTCAGGCGAAGCATCGTAAAGCACACCACACAGGTGAAGGATGAATGATGGATCCATGGCATGCATGGTAAACTCCGTTTGTGCCGAGGGCTCCACCTTCGCAATCTTTACCGGCGTCGTCTGATTCACGCTGGCATCAGCGAAAAACACTATATCGTATTGGCTTATCGTGAGTGCATCCTCAATATTTAGCTGGTAGTTTGCCTCAAAATCCAGCATCGTGAACCCATTGCGCAGCGCCAGTTCTTCTATACGCTCAACAAGCAATATCCCCAGCCCGTCGTCCTGGCGGCCAATATTGCCATATCCGTACAAAAGAATTTTTTTCATGGGATAAATTCAATTTATTAAGCGAAAATACTCCGATACCCTTTCTACTCATTTAAGTTTACGATCCAGCACTTCACCGGTTGCATCGAGCAGCGAAAGTTCAAGCGGCATTTTACCCATGGCATGTGTAGCGCAACTGAGGCACGGGTCATAGGCTCTTATGGCGACTTCAACTGCATTGAGCATGCCTTCTTTAATGGATCGCTGTCCGGAAATCATGGCGTCGGCCACCTTGCGTACAGCAATATTCATCGGCTCGTTGTTGTGCGTGGTGGAAACGATAAGGTTGCACATGGTGATGAGATCGTCGCTGTTGATTTTATAATGGTGAAACAGCGTGCCTCGCGGCGCTTCGATTAATCCAACACCTTCATCGCATTTATTGCCTCTGGCAACCAGATTCGTGCCCTGAAGGTCTGCGTCGTGAAGCAGGTCCTTGATAACCTCAGCAGCATGGAGGGTTTCTATGAGCCGGGCCCAGTGCATATGCAGTGACATATTATTCGGTTTGCCCTTTGTATATGCTTTGAAAGCTTCAAATTCCTTTTGGGCAAGTGGGGATGGAATGAAATCGCAGGTATTCATCCTGGCCAATGGCCCGACCCGATACCACCCTTCCGTTTTTCCAAGGTTTTTGAGGAATGGGAATTTCATATAACTCCAGCTTTTCACCCCTTCGCCTATATAGTCCAGGTAATTTTGATAGTCGATATCGTGCAGGATTTTTTTGCCTTCGTGATCTACTGCCCGAAGGACTCCGTGATACAAATCCATCGCGCCATCCTTGCGCACGAGGCTCATGTGATTAGATGGAAACGCTGCAAAGCCATCGACGAATTCTTTATTTTCCAGATGGTATTTTTTGAATAACTGAAGCGCCTCCTTCGACCATTCGATCATCTTATCGATGTTCATCGGGTCCTTTCCATTGATGAAAAATTCGCGCTCTTCCACGCTCAGGTTCTTGTTGATACCTCCTGCTATTGCCCCTGTGCCATGTATCTTTTTACCGGCGGTAGCTTTGATGATTTCCTGACCGAATTTGCGCATCATCACGCCCTGCACCGCCAGCTCTTTAAACTCTTTGGCCACCTCGATGACATTCCGTTTCTCAGGATTGGCATTAATTCCAAATAATAAATCCGGACTTACGAGGTGGAAAAAGTGAAGCGCGTGTGACTGGAAAATTTGCCCATAATGCATGAGCCGACGCATCTTTTCGCCGGTTGGAGTTAAACCATCGGGGCCGACGCCAACGATGACATCGATTGCCTTTGCTGCAGCAAGGTGATGACTAACCGGACAAATGCCGCAAAGTCGCTGCACCAGCACGGGAGCTTCCCAGTATGGCCTTCCCTGAACGAATCGCTCAAACCCCCTGAATTCCACAATGTGAAGGCGGCTTTCAACGACATTGTTATCGTCATCCAGATGGATGGTCACTTTTCCATGCCCTTCCACCCTGGTGACCGGTTCGATAGTGAGTTTTTGTCCCATGATTGTCTTTAGTCAAATTTTAATACTTCGTATGGTAAGTTCATCGGCTGCCTGGTGATCAGGGCATATAATGCCTCCCAGATTAATTCCGCCCGCGGCGGACAACCCGGCAAATGATAGTCGATCCGCACCACTTCATGGCAGGGGTAAACTTTGTTCAGTAAAGCCGGCAACTCCGGATCGTTGGGGATGATGCCCTGCTCGTTATTTCCTTTCACCGATGGGCCATTCAGATAGGCCTCCTCGAAACATTCAATCAGCGGTATGCCATTACGCATAGCCGGCAATCCGCCCATAATGGCACATTCTCCAACCGACACCAGAATTTTACAATGCGCCCGAAAGTCTTTAAGCACATGCACGTTTTCTTCATTGCAGCAGCCCCCTTCAATGAGGCCGATATCGCACATTTTTGTAAAGTGTTTGATATCATTGATCGGTGATTTGTTGAATTCGACCAGTTCGATCAAATCCAGAATTTTTTCATCAATATCCAACAGCGACATGTGGCATCCAAAACAGCCCGCAAGCGACGTGGTAGCAATTATTGTCCTATCCATGATATTCAAGCTAAAGTTTCTATGTCCGTACCGATGGCAACATGATCGTATTTTCTTTTACCAATCGGAACCTTAAATCCCGGTTCTTTGAGGAGAATAGCGCCAACCGGGCAAATCTCCGCTGCTTCATGCGCCTGCTTGTCGGTCATATCCTTTGACAGTTTGGTGTCGATTTTTATCACTACCTGGTGGCCGCGCTTTCCAAAAGCAAAAATACTCCTGTCATTTTCGTCCTTAATTGCCCTGATGCACCGTTTGCAAAGAATACACCTGTTATGATCCTTGATAAGTTTCGGATGCGACGCCTCTACTGCCCGCTGATTGAACTGGAACTTGAAGCGAGGAACAAGAATTTTATACCTGTATGCCAGCGCCTGCAATTCACAATTTCCACTGCGCTCACATGACGGACAAAAATGATTTCCTTCCACGAACATTAATTCTACGATGGCTTTTCGAAGATCTTCAATATCAGCGTTCTTATTTTGAATGACCATACCTTCAGCCACCGGTGTAGTACATGCCGTCATCATTTTTCCATTGACGCGAACGCTGCATACCCTGCATGCTCCCCTCGGCTTTAGACCCGGAATGTTGCACAGGGTGGGAATATAAATGTGATTTTCACGGGCCGCATCCACAATGTATTGTCCTTTATGGCCCATGCATTCTACACCATCTATCTTGAAGTTTAGTATTTGATTCATAATGCTCTTCTTAAGTTCTGTTTGCGGCTAATTTTCCTTCGGCGATTGCATTTTCCAGCCGGAATCCTGTATCAAATTCTACTTCCTTCTGAATACGCGACAAGTACAAATGCCTGAAATTGCGGAGTGTTGAAAGGATCGGGTTAAGTGCGGTATGCCCAAGGCCACACCTGTTGACCCTCATGATAGGACTCCAACGCTCCATGTCCATGAGATCCTGCATCACGCCTTCTCCGTGGATAATTTTGAGAAGTTTTTCCTTAAACAAGACCGGTAGCGCACGGCAGGGAGTACACGAACCGCATGATTCTTCAATGAAAAAATCAGTGAAATTCAGGACTATATCTTTTAGAATATCGCGACGGGTATTGATGACAATGAGCGATCCACCGGTGGCGAGGTCCTCATAGCCAAGTATTCGTTCAAATTCGTTCGGGCCGATGCACGATCCCGAAGGTCCCCCAACCTGAACCGCCTGAACCTGCTCCCCTCCTACCATTTCAAGAATGTCAGATACGGAAAATCCCCATTCGACCTCGTAAACACCCGGGAATCTACAATCTCCTGAAACAGAAAGCAGTTTCGTTCCCGTTGACTCTTTAGTGCCAAATTTTTTGTACCAGGCACCGCCATGCAAAACAATTTTAACAACAGAACACAGTGTCTCCACATTATTCACGATGGTAGGCTGTTCCAGGTATCCTTTTTCCACCGGGAATGGCGGTCTGTCTCTGGGTTCCCCGCGCTTTCCTTCTGCGGATTCTATCAGCGCCGATTCCTCACCGCAGACATACGCCCCGGCACCGAACTGAATCCGGATGTCGAAATCGAATCCTTTTTTGCCGGCGATATCTTTTCCGAGCAGATTGATATAGCGCATTTCGTCCAGGATGCTCTCCAGAAACCGCTGGAGGTATTTGTATTCGTATCTCAGGTAAAGGATTCCTTCTTTGGCTTCTATGGCATAACCGGCAATGGTCATACCTTCGAAAAGCAGCCGTGGCCGTTCGGTGAGTATCACCCTGTCCTTAAAAGTTCCTGGCTCACCTTCGTCGGCATTGCAAAAAACATAGCGTGCGTCGCCTTTGGCTTTTCTGCAAAAATCCCATTTGAGTCCGGTTGGGAATCCTGCTCCACCACGGCCACGCATATTGGAATTTTTCACTTCTTCAATAATCTGCTCAGGCGCCATTTCCACCATCTTTTTGATCGCAGCGCCCGTGTCGTAGTCCGACGACAGTATCTGGCCCTTTTTTCATAATGTGGTTATTCACCACTGTTTTAATAAGCTCCAGGCTATTATTGCCATCACCAAAACTGGCCCGGTACATCTCGATCAAAGGAAGGCCTTCCCTGATATCTTTGATGATCTCCTTAACACGAAACGGCGTGAGACGTGTGAATACTGATCCGTTAATGATCGCCGCCGGTTCCTGGTCGTTCATACCGATACACGACGTTTCGAATAGTCCGATGAGTCCATCATCAGTGACCTGGCCAAATTTGCATCCTGCTTCCTTCTCAAAAGCCCGGGCAACTTCCTTACGGCCATGCATATTCGCCACGGCGCTGTTGTTCAGGTAAATGGTGAATTTGCCTCTGGACTCCTGCGAAAAAAAGTGGTAGAAAGAAATGGTTTGCTCCAGATCGACACGCGAAATATCCAGCGTCTCGGCGATCTGGTCCGAGGCCTCTTCGTGTATAAAACCAAATGCTTCCTGCGTGTCGATGAGAATATCCATCAGCCTGGTTTTATCGCCATGGTATTTCCGGATGATGGCATCAAGGGTCTTGTCCATATTTTGGGATAGTTGATAAGTAAAGAAAAATCATCTGATGAAAAAATCCCTTCAGGTTGATCTCCTGCTTCCATTTGATAACAAATATTCCATCCGAAAAAATTCCGACAAACTCGATTATTTTTAGAAAAATCAATCTTTTTCGTGCTTGACAACCATCGGGAAACGATATGGAACTCCAAGAAGTACTAATTATGGCTATATTTGAAGCATCGAACCATAGGGTTAGCCTGACGTTCGAAATCAAATTATTACTTAACCCCGTTAAGCGACAGACCAATGAAGAGCATTATCCTATTATTATTCACCGTCACATTCATCATGAGCAGTTGCGCCTCCGACGATCCGGTTAAAGTAACTCCGACTGTTCAGCTAAGTGATAAGGAAATAATGGAAGGAGATGCGGGCGGCGTTACGCTCAATTTTTCAGTGAAACTCCAGGAAGCCGTTGATACCGACGTGCTCGTTAGCTATGACACAGATGACGGTTCGGCATTTCAAAACCTGGATTATGTAAAGAAATCCGGCAGTCTGACCATTCCCGCCGGAAGTGTGGAAGCAACGCTTAGTATTGAAATTAAGTCAGATCAGATAAAGGAAGGAAATGAAGTATTCAGGTTGAAATTTGACGTGGATCCCGGTGTGACCATGCAAAAATCAACTGCGACGATCACCATCATCAACGATGATTCTGATTTGCCATACACAACGGAAGACTATACTACGCCTGCTGCCTACGAGGGATGGACGAAGACCTGGGCCGATGAATTTGAGGCAGCCAGCATCAACAGCACATGGTGGACTCACGAAATCGGTGGCGGTGGCTGGGGAAATAACGAACTGGAGTATTATACCGCCAGTCCCGAAAACTCTCGTGTCGATGACGGCAGTCTTATTATTGAAGCGCGCAATGACACCTGGGACGGACAGCACCAGTATACCTCGGCCAGGATGATTACCAAGGGCAAGAAAAGTTTTGGCTCCAGCCGTACCGATATAAGAGCCCGGCTGCCTTATGGACAAGGTATATGGCCAGCCCTTTGGATGCTCGGCAATAGTATTGATACGAAAAGCTGGCCGGCCTGCGGGGAAATAGATATTATGGAACTGATCGGCAAGCAACCGGCCACCAGCCATGCCACCGTGCATTGGGGCTCGGACTTCGCCAACCACAAATACATAGGTAATTCCTATATTCTTGGCGATGGGTATCTTTCATGACCGCTATCACGTATTCAGCGTTGTCAGGGAGCTGAATCAAATGTGGTTTTTTGTTGATGACATCCTCATCTATGAATTTTCCTCAAAAGACCTTCAGGGCCAACCAAACCCATTTAACGATGACTATTTCTTCATCTTCAACGTGGCGATTGGCGGCAACTGGCCCGGTAATCCGAATGAAACAACTGTTTTTCCGCAGCAAATTCTGGTAGATTATATTCGTGTGTTTGATAAAAATTAGCGCTGATTTTATGCAAGAAATCCATTCGGACAAGTTACGGATTGAAGAAAAAAAGAGTGTAGCGCTAAGTTCCGTCTTTGCCGCGATATTCATAACAGCTATCAAGGCAGTGGTTGGTATTCTAACGGGTAGCCTCGGTATTTTGTCTGAAGCATTGCATTCCGGTCTCGACCTCATCGCCGCCGTGGTTACCTACTTTTCAGTAAGAGTATCAGACAAACCGGCAGACAAGGAGCATAATTACGGTCATGGTAAAATTGAAAACCTCTCTGCTCTCGTACAGACAGTATTGCTTCTTGCTACATGCATATGGATCATCATTGAAGCGATCGAGCGATTGGTAACAGGAAAAACAACGATCGAAGTAAATATATGGAGCTATGTAGTAATCATTCTCTCCATTATTATTGATTTTTCGCGCTCCAGGGCGTTGAGTAGGGTGGCTAAAAAACATAACAGCCAGGCTCTTGCGGCTGATGCGCTGCATTTTTCGTCAGATATATGGAGTTCCTCAGTTGTACTAATTGGTTTAGCATTTGCTCAGTTTAATTGGTTTTTTGTCGATTCACTTGCCGGTCTTATTGTGGCGGGAATAGTAATCGCAGTCTCCATCCGACTTGGCAAAAGATCCATCGATGTACTCCTTGATAAAGCTCCGAAGCAATGGATCGCTGAAATAAAAAAAACACTGGAAACATTTGATGAAGTGAAACAATATCACAGTTTGAGAATTCGCAGCGCCGGAGCCGACACTTTTATTGAATTCAGCGTACACATGGAGCCGGAATTGAAACTGCGTAATGTACATGAAATTTGCGACCGAATAGAAAATGAGCTCAAAAATACTATCCCTCGATGTCACGTCTGGATTCACGCTGAGCCTGACGAAAAAAGCCATATTCTCAGTGAAGCGGAAGATACTTACCGGCATTAGCAGTTCACACTTACCTATTTTGAATGCCGCCACCATTTAACCCTTTTGACGTTGACTTGCCGATAAAGGAGATCATCGACGATGTTCGCGAAAAGCTACGCCATCAGAATACGCTTATTGTCCATGCACCGCCGGGAGCCGGAAAAAGCACTATTTTACCATTAGCCCTGCTGGAGCAGTTTCCCCAGAAAAAAATATTGATGCTCGAACCACGCCGCCTGGCAGCGCGCACCATTGCTGCGCGGATGGCGGACCTGCTGGGTGAGGAAGTTGGCCAGACGGTTGGATACCGCATCCGATTTGATAATAATGTCGGCAAAAACACCAGGATCGAAGTTGTCACCGAAGGCATTCTGACACGGATGTTGCATCAGGACAATGCGCTGGAAGGCGTCGGGTTGGTGATTTTCGATGAGTTTCATGAGCGAAGTATTCACGCGGATGTAGCGCTGGCGCTGTGCCGGGAAGCGCAACAGATATTGCGCCCCGACCTGCGGATAATGATCATGTCGGCGACGCTGGATATTCCACAGCTTTCAGGATTGCTACAGGCGCCGATAGCATCAAGCACGGGCAAACAATATCCGGTAGAAATCCAGTACACCGGACAGCAGGATGAACGGATAATGGCAGAATTGGCAGCACAAACAGTGTTGAAAGCTGCCGCTGAAAACTCCGATGGCGATGTGTTGGTGTTTTTGCCCGGCCAGGGGGAAATCCTGCGCTGTGAAGAAATACTTCGAAAATCGCTACCGCAATTCGCCATACATCCGTTGTTTGGGCAATTACCTCAGGGACAGCAGTTTGCCGCGATATTTCCAAATAAACACGGTCGCAGAAAGATCGTGCTGGCCACCAGCATCGCCGAAACCAGTCTCACCATTGAAGGTGTAAAAATTGTCGTCGATTCAGGTTTTGGAAGAATTTCGCGCTTCGACCCCGCTTCAGGACTGTCTCGACTGGAAACAGTACAGATTACGAAAGACTCAGCGGATCAAAGGGCAGGAAGAGCAGGAAGACTTTCACCCGGTAAATGCTACCGTATGTGGTCCCGCGCCACGCATGACCGACTGGGCGACCATCGCATTCCGGAGATTATGCAGGAAGATCTGGCGCCGGTAGTACTCGATATGGCCGCCTGGGGAATTAGCGATATTTACCAGCTCACGTGGCTTACACCCCCTCCCAAAGCCGCAGTGGTGCAGGCCATCGAAACCCTCACCCAATTAGACGCACTGGAAAATGGCAAAATCACCATGCAGGGTAAAAAAATGCATGCCCTGCCTTGCCATCCGCGTATTGCTCACATGCTGCTGATGGCAGCAGATCATGAACATACTGCGTTGGCCACGGACATAGCGCCATTCCTCGAAGAAAGGGATCCGCTGCAAGGGGAAGCCGGGATCGATATCAACGAACGGATTGATGCATTGCGGCGTTATAGGTCGGGTAATGGCAACAGCTACAAATTCGGCAGCATTGAAAAAATTGCTTCTTACTACCGAAAGCTTTTCAATATTGAAGTCGAAAACACACCGGCTGATCCTTACGAAACCGGCCTGTTTCTGGCGTATGCGTATCCCGAACGAATCGCCTGCGCCCGCCCCGGGAACAATGCCCAATTCCAACTTTCGAATGGCCGTCTGGCTATGGCCGGTCACAAGGACGACTTAGCGCACGAACCCTGGCTCGCTGTGGCGCACATGGATGCCCGCGACGGCATGGGAAAAATATTCTTAGCTGCTCCATTGAATCCCAAAGACCTGGCGCCTCTGGTGAAGGAACAGGAAGTGGTGACCTGGGACACACGCCGTGGCGGACTCATTGCTGCCAAAGAATTGCGGATCGGCAACATACTGCTGAAATCAATTCCTCTTACCAATTTGAATGCGGAGCAACTTCAACGCGCCATACTTGATGCGGTGAAAAAGGAAGGCGAGCACCTCCTCCATTTTGACGAAGAAGTGGAGCAATGGCAACACCGTATTTCAAGTCTCCGCATCTGGAACAAGGATGAAAATTGGCCCGATGTCATCACCCCGGCTTTGCTTGCATCGGCTGATGAATGGCTGACGCCCTATCTTACGGATGTGAAAAAGGTGGAAGACCTGGAAGAGATCGACCTTAAAACGGTATTCCAATACTATCTGCCCACCGAACTCCGCGAAAAGTCAGATAAGCTGGCTCCGGAAAAAATTGCAGTTCCAACCGGGTCGATGATTGCTCTGCGGTACTCCGCGAATGGTGAGCCGCCGGTTCTGGCCGTTCGTCTACAGGAAGTGTTTGGAATGGCCGAAACCCCAACAATCAACCATGGAAAAACGGCGGTTTTGATGCACCTGCTATCGCCCGGATACAAGCCCGTCCAGATCACGTTCCGACCTGCGCAGCTTCTGGGACAATACCTATTTTGAAGTGAGGAAAGAGCTGAAGCGCCGTTACCCCAAACACGAGTGGCCCGACGATCCGTGGAATGCCCAGCCTATACGAGGCATAAGAAAAAAGCATTAGCTATCTAAACTTAACTTTCATTGGTTAAAATGTGAAATCAAAAAAATCGTTGACAGGTAAACATAAAACACGCAAATCATTAATTACCGCTATATTTCCACACGATCCACAACTTATTGAACATGCCTAATAAGACATCACAACATATTTTGAATACAGCAGCAACCCTCCTGGGTTTTTGTCTGTTCGTGATAACTTCGCTGCACATCGCCGATCTCACAGAAACACACATAATTGACGAGCTGACTTCTATAGTTGCTATTTTACTGACGCATCAAGTATTTTTTCATTTATTTCCATCCGAACAGCTAATCTTAAAAATGGAACGGATTTGAAACAATCGCCGATTATTGTATTTCTAATTTCATTGTTTGGCATTCTGATAATTATAATTCTTATATCTCAAAATTACCTGCATTGAATGACCGAGGGTTTGTATTATTTTTTTGACGGTTGGTGAAAAACCGTCGAGTTCTCTCCTCTCTTGTGATCTTATAATCTAATATTAATGGGATTGCTGTAGGGTTCCTTGATCTGCGCGGACAATGAGCCTCTCATCCTGAGCTTGTTAAGCGCATGAAGGAAAGTCGAAGGGTGAAACATGCACTGATCATGTCTTCAACTCCGCTCAGACTGAAAAGAACTTGTGAGTGAATTTGTGGAGGTTGAATATGTGCAAAAGCAGATTGCTTTTGCAGATGTATGTTGAAAGATAAGCCATATGCTAAATTTAATACATAAATAATTAAAAATAAAATCCTATAACTTATAAAACAATACAACTAATTAGTAAAATCAATTATATGGGATTGATGTTATCTAAGATGGAATGTGACAATAGGAAGAGAGTTACAAAAGGTTTTCCAAGCGGTGAGCGGGGACATGATCAATACCGAAGAATTTCCAATGCTGATAAATGCGCCTATGAGGCTCGGTCGAAGGGTTGTGCTCTATAATTGTAAAGGGATAGCAGGTAAATGGTGCGGTATACCAAACGGAAAAGGAAGCGGAAGAAACAATGTCATCAGAAAGAAAATGCTCACGATCACGGATAGTTAAAGCCAAATTATGTTATACCATGGAAAACGATAGGCATCAGAAGAGGGGATGAGGAAATGACTAAAATAAAAGTGATAAAGAATCAGATAAAGACTTTCTTTAGCCAATAATAGAAAGATTCCTGATGAATTTAAAAAAATCAATGGGAAAAAGGTTTATGCAATGGCCGTAATCGTGAGTTTACAGAATAATGCATCGCAAAGGAAGCCCCATCAGGTCCAAAAAGTGCAAGGAAAGTGAAAAGGCTTCGGAGAAAGGTAACACCTGTCATTATAAAAGTGCCTGGTGAGGTTATTTGGATGGTAATTGTTCTGAATGATGAAATTAAAAGGTTTAAATCGTGGCAAGTGTCTCTGTTATGTGGTCCAGTTCCTCATATGCATAATAGGGTGGAAGAAACCGGAGGTCGTACTACACGCGGACACGAAAGGTCAAAACGAATCGAAGAACAGCAGTTGGAGGCATGAGGAAGACCGGCCGAGGGCCATAAAAGAGCGGGAGAAGCAACAAGGCATTATGCCGAGAGAAGAAGAAGCAACAGAAACAGATAGTATCGACCATGAAAGCAATACAGAGGGCAGTATATTTTATGACTGGAACAAAACGTGATCAGATCAGCCGTGCGTCATCCACAATCCAGCAGCGTTTGTTTTTCGCAAGAAGCGGGCCCATAGAGGGGCCAGGGCTGTTAAGGGGGCCATGATAAAATAGAGAGAGGGGGGGGTATAAAAAAATGTAAATAAGAGGTAGAAAGACAATGCAGTGCGCTGCCAAAGAAAATGGGAATAGTAACTTAAATATTAACAAAAAAAAAAAACAAAAAAAAAAAACTCCTTCTTTTACCATAAGAATGACGGAAATAAAGGATAATTCGGCGCCCCTCGTCATTCCTGACAAGCGAAGCGCGATCAGGAATCTGGTAGCGAATCAGTGCTGGACGATGCTGCAATAAAAGTATTAGGGTATTTACTTCTTGCCACTTTAAATTTTGTTTTCAAGCACATCTCTTGATAATATTGGTTGCCGTATCATTGCTTGTTCAATAATCCGGTGAAACAATAATCCTCTACTGTTTGACTTGCGCCTATTGTATCGAAATGAGAACTCATCCAAGTATTTCTGAAGCCGATCTTGACTCGTATAGTTTTGATGAGTTCCTAACAACCATCTTTTAAGCAGTGCGGCGATTCTGTGTACATTTGGAAGCATTTCTTCATTATGTGATGCAATTACTTGTTTCTGCTTAATGTGCTCGTAGCCATTCTCGCTCAATTGTGCATACCCAGACCATCCATCGGTTATTACGGTGGTTCCCTTTTCAACATTCTCACTTATGAACTTAAGCAAATGCTTTCCTTCTGCACTGGGTATTAGCTCCAGTCGTACCCTTCCTGTCCCTTTTGGCAAAACTTCAACTGCTATCATAACTAATGATTTATTCTCGGCTCCCCGGCCTCGTTTACCTTCTGCAACTCCACCCACAAAGGTCTCATCAATTTCAACTTTACCCGAAAGTTTGTCCCTATTGGGAAAGACCATTAACATCCTAAGTTTATGGAGCCATATCCAGGCAGTTTTATAACTTCCAATCTCAAGGATTGCTTGTAAGCCAGATGCGCTAACTCCATTCTTCTGGGCAATCATCCACCATATTGCCCTAAACCACAGTGTAAGTGCCTTGTTTGATTGATCAAAGAACGTATTGAGTTATGGTGGCTATTGCCAAACATTTTTTGCATTTCAATCTCTTTCGTGATAATGCCCAATATTCATTATGGCTGCATTTGCTACATCTATAGCCCAATGGCCACTTAATTTCATACTTTAGCAATCGTCTTCATTTGCAAAGCTTGTCAAATTCCATTGATTTTTGGATACTCCATGAACACAAAGATAAAACTTAGTGGCAGGAAGTGAATACCCTTGTAAAAGTATATGGGCCAATATTTATAGGCTGTTGACTTATATACCCATTGTGCTTTTCTATTTACACGGCACCTGTAAGGCCGGCATCAACTGGGTATTCATGATATTCATTTTCTCGATGAATCGCTGATATTCGTCTTCTGGATATTTGCTGTCAATTGCCTGGTATTCTGCCAATGTCTGATCTATCAGATTCATTCTTTGCTGTGCGCAATTCACTTTTTGATTTGCTTCCACTTTGTCCTTATCGCTAGCTGCTGGGTTTAAAAGTTTTTTCTCGCCATCAAGTTTTTCTAGCTTGCTTTCAAGCAACCAGATTACAAGCATATCGTTGCCCCCCATAAATTCCTGGAGCTTTTTATTTGTGACATCAATGTCTCCCTGTTTTTTTGAAACCTCAGAAGCTTTGGAGACAGCCGAACTGGTCAATTGTTCCTTTTTTTCCAGGATCTGTTTTTTGATGTCAACAATCTCGCGGTCGATGGCTTGCCGCTGCACATCTTCCGGTCGTGAAGACCTGGCTGCTGACCGGTTGTTGATGGCTTGTTCCTGCCGCTCAATCTGCTCTTTTTCTTTTGAAAAGGATGATTTCGTGGATACTTCAAATTTATTGATTTCCGCATCTGCTTTTAGCTGGTAGCTCTTGTAGGGCTTTCCATCAAAAAAGAAATTTGTATCCTCAATACGCTCCAGTCGCGACACATATTCGTCACTTTCCCAGCCGGTGATTAATTTGGTTTTACCATCGAGCCAGATGTATCCCAAACCAAAAAAACTCAGGATCAGGAGCTTGTTGTCCGGATTCATATTGAACCCCGCGTTGTCTGATATCAGGGCAAACATATGGCCGCCTTCCATATTTACGCCCTGGTAAAATGACGATGCAAACTGGCTTTTATCCCCAACGGTTGTTTTTTCTTCTGTTTGCTCCATATAGTCCTTGAAAAACTCTACATCGTTGGCATCTTCAAGATATTGTGGCAAAAAACCCGGGCCTTCCCTGAGAATGGATGCTATTTTTTCATTGGTCTTTGGATAGCGCTGGTACATGAATACATTTCCATCATCCAGTTTGAATGGCGAATTCCATGTTGGTGTAGTCTTTACCCAATTGCTTTGCTACATCGATGTCGTAACCGGTCATACCGTTTTTGGTGTTGAGGTAGAAATAGGATGAAAGTTGAACTTCCCGGGTTTTGGCGGTGAAATAGATTTTTTTATTGAAATAAAAATCCTGGTCCAGGCGGTATTCTGATTTGTCGGCAGGTTTCAGATTGTACAATTCCATTTTATCCCCCATAGGAAAAGTCACATCGGGATTTATGGTTGGGGAGTCCTGGGCCATGCTAATGACCCGGGACACTATCAGAAACCATATCAGGAAGTATTTCATTTTATCACTTTAGTTTTTCGGCAGATTGATAAATGTCCTTCAGTATCGAATTATTGTGCCGGCGCCAGCTCTTCAAGTGTCACTTTTGTCAGGCTCAGTGTTGTAGGGGTGGGTTTCCCGGTCTGAAGCTGGGATATCAATGGACTTATACTCAGGATATGCGGACCAGGAGTTGTGTTTGAAAATAGCAGGGTGATTGTTTTCTGATTTTTGTTGTAAGGCAATCGCCATGATTGTAAGCCCAAATCAACGATGACTTCCGAATTTCCAGGTAACTGCTCTGGCTTCTCAATTTCGAGCGTGAGTTTATAATCTTTGCCAACAACCGGGTTGATCATCAGAAACATGTTGAAAAGCTGATACTGTCCCTGAGCTTGTCCGGAATACACTGGTCTAAGGCTAAATGCCTTTTTATCAATTACTCCATGCAGTGTCAGATCAAGTCCGGGAGTAAAAGGACGCGCAGGAGTGATCTCCCATGACTTTACGCGGTTGCGCTCCAGTTCTGCGGGCGAAAACTGAAGTTGTGTCAGTTTCGAAAGATCATTGGTCAGTTTTTTATTTTCTACCGTTTTCAGGTCGGTTTTGCCCAAAGTTACTTTTGGCTGATTGGCCAAAGCTGCGGCATTTACCGACTTAGAGTTGAGTTGATTACTCTTGGGCAAATTCGAAATGGTGCTTTGCGCATGGGTAATTGATGTTGAATAAGAGATTAGCACCGCAATGGCGATGGATAAAATGGTTATTTTCTTCATGGTATAATTGATTAAGGTTTATAATTTCTGAAATTCTACTCTTCTGTTTTGTGCTTTTCCATCGGTAGTCGTGTTGTCGGCAACCGGTTCATTTTCTCCCATTCCCTGAGTAAGCAGCCTGTCTTTTTCAACACCGGTATAGTCAATGAGATAATTAGCCACAGAAGCAGCCCGTGATTTGGACAGATTCATATTTGCCACTTCATCGCCATCACTGTCGGTGTGGCCAACAACCATGATGCGCAGGCTGGGTTCTTCATTTAAAGCCTTGCCTACTTTCTGAAGAAATTCATATGACTCAGGCTTGATTTGATCAGAGCCGCTGTTAAACAGAATTTTAGTTGTGCTGAAACCGCCTTTCAGCAGCATCGACCGCAAGTCTTCTCCTTCTTCAGTAATTTTTATATTTGAAATGGCAGCGATATGCTGCATGGAGTTGTCAGTGCCGCGCAATGAAAATCTGAAATACCGGCCAGCATCTGACTGCAATAAGGAAGGTAGATCCAGAGCTTTTTCATTATCGATGAATACGCGCAATCTTTTTCCATTCACTACCACGGTAAATCTAATCGTGCCATTGAGGCGATCAGCCATTTTATAGTTTACTGAATTCTGGATTTTTGCCACATTTTTACCCCAGTTTTCTACTGATATCTTATCAGGCTGTGATGATCCGGCCCATAGCGAAAATCCAAATCGCGCTCCTGCTTCTGTGGTTTTGGCAAAGGATTTTTCATTGACCAACTCCACGAAGAAACCTGAACCTGAAAGACCTTTGTAATCCAGATTGGCGGTGGTGAATTCAAAATCGAGGGCATAGTTATCGGGTAGAGCGGCATGTTCGGCGATATAAATGCCGTTGGGATACATGCGCAAGGCTTTCGTCTCGTTGATCAGGATCACCTCTCCCCCAGCGTTGGTTTCCCATCTAGAGGGAAAATCACCCTGACTGTCAGGAGAAAAATCTTCACTGAAAATGACATTCCCTTCAGGGAAAAAAGAACTACCGGACACGATGTCAATGGTACTTTGACCAGTGCCTGAAACTGATCCATCAGTAATTCCATTGTTCTGGTTTGCTTCGGAATTGGTTTCTTCATAAGGTTGTTCACTACTGGTGTCCTTGTCTTTTTTCCCTTCGGATCCTGAAGACAATTTACCCGGCGCTTCAAAAACCTCATCGATCACCTCACCGGTTTTCTGTTCGGTCTTTTCCTCAACTTTTCGCTCCATGGTTCGCTCGGCGGCATCGGAAGCTGTTTTACTGAGTTTTTTGAGCAATTGTGCATTCGCTCCCGATATGCACATGAATACAATTGCCGTGAGTATTAAATTAAATTTGTTCATGATGGTTGTATTTTATATTTGTTTAATCCGATCTCTCAAACAGGTTTCCTTATGGTCTTTTGAATGATATTATTTTTACAGCTTTGTTTTTGTAAATGATGTTGAGTTCATATATCCCTTTTTCCAAATGAGTGATATTGAGATAAATCTTTTTGGATAGCAATTCGTCAATCGTACCTTCATATGTCTTCCTCCGTTTTACTGCCATTCCTTTTGTCAATTCTGCTATGCATGATCCAAAGGTATGTGGGGCCAACAGGAAGCCTTATGACTCATGTAACAATCTTCCAGACTATTGTAACATGCAGCTTGAAATAGTGAATAAAGGGGTTTTGGGAGGTTTTTTTGGAATAGAACGTTCCGGGAAAAAGATTAATGACTGATAATTCTCAGCGTAAAAATAATCTGACATTCATCAGACTCCGGTCTCCCATCTATTGTTTGAATGGTTGCCAAAAGAAGCAAAATCCGGGTTATGATCCTTTCACCATGAAGTCGGATGGCGTAACAGAATACTGCTCCCTGAAGCACTTGGAGAAATAGGAGACGTCGTTAAAGCCAACCGCATACGCTATTTCCGAAATGGTAAGGTTGCCTTTGGACAGCAGGGCGGCGGCGATCTTTAGTCTTTCACTTCTAATGAAATCTGTAGCTGATAAACCTGTGAGGGATTTTAATTTTCTGTGCAACTGCATGCGGCTCATACCGACTTCTTTTGCAAAATCGTCAGCTGAAAAGTCAGGGGTTTCCAGTTTGTTGTCAATGATGTATTGAAGTCTTTGCATAAACTTTTCGTCTGCTGAGTTCAGCACAATATCTTTAGGTTTCAGCACCAGTTCCTGGCTGTAGCGCTCCCTGAGTTTGCTGCGTTCCTTCAAAAGCTGGTTTACTTTTGCTCTTAAAATTTCATTATTGAACGGCTTGGTCAGAAAGGCATCGGCCTCGCTTTGCAAGCCCTGAAGGTGAGCGGCATCACCTGTTTTTGCCGTAAGGAGAATGACTGGAATAAAGGAAGTAACTTCGTTTTCTTTTATTGCCCTGGAAAATTCATAGCCATCCATGCGCGGCATCATCACATCGCTGACAATGATATCGGGCACTTCACGTTTGGCGATTTTGAAAGCCTCATTTCCATCGACAGCTTCAAGAATCTGATAATCCGGCGTAAAAAGTTCCCTGATAATTTGCCTTAAAGAAGCATTGTCTTCAGCAATCAGCAAAACTGGCAAATCGCCATTTTCAATACCATTGTTAATTTTAACAGCATTTGCCTTCTCATCATCCTGCACGATGACGGCTCCTTTTAACCGATTGCTATCCAGTGGAATGGTAACTGTAAATGTCAATGCATTATCTTCATTCATTATGTCAATTTCGCCATGATACAATGATACCAATTCCTTCGCAAGCGCCAGTCCGATACCTGCGCCGGGATTGTTTTGATCTTTTTGGTAAAAGCGTTCGAAAATATTATTTACATCAGCTTTGCTCAGCGAAACACCAGTGTTTCTGACTTTTATCTTCAATAAATTATCCGATGTGTCTGCATTAAAAGTAATATATTCCCC
Organism: Cyclobacteriaceae bacterium; assembly: GCA_034523095.1. Classification (GTDB taxonomy): domain Bacteria; phylum Bacteroidota; class Bacteroidia; order Cytophagales; family Cyclobacteriaceae; genus JAAUQL01. Next base: position 177,782 of record JAXHKU010000002.1, read on the forward strand.
TGGAGGGGTATACTTAATAGCATTCGCAAGCAGGTTGCCGAATATTTTTTCCAATACGTCCTTATCAAACCACAATTCATTTTCATGAATTTGAATGGAAGTGGTAAAACTGAGATTTCGTTGCTTTGCCTCATAGGCGAAGGTTTCAGTAAGGGAATTCAGAAAATGAATAAGGTTGCCTTTTTTCAATATCAACTTCAATGAACCTGCATCAAGCCTGGAAAGCTCCAGCAGTTGATCAACCAGGTTGAGCATACGGTTGGCATTGTGGTCAATGAGGTTTAGCCTTCTAATTTTATCGGGGGATGTCTCCTCTTCCAAAACCGATTGCAGCGGACTTTTAATCAGCGTAAGCGGTGTTCTGAACTCATGGGAAATGTTGGCAAAAAAACGGGATTTCAATTCGTCCAACTCCTGAAGGCGTCTGGCAGTTTTCAGTTTATTCTTATAGCCATAAGAAACGAAGGCCAGCAGAAGAACAAAAATGAAGACGGCGGCTATGAACAAATTTCTCTGGTAAACTTTCTGTTGTTTTGTAATCTTGTTCTGAGCAGATAAAAGCGCGATTTCCCGCTCCTTTTTTCGATGTCTGATACTCAGTCTCCAAATCGCGTGAAAGCTCCTGGTTGGCCCTTTGCATAGCCTCGGCTTTTAGTCCATAGGCCAGGTCATAGTAGTCATAGGCAGCTTCATAATTTCCGGTCTCTGCGTTGCAGATGGCCATTCCGACCACCAGCCTGAGGTATCGGTCGGACTGGCTGTCATTTATTTCTTCGTAGATCGATTTCGCTTCTTCAAAATACACCAAAGCTTCACCACATGCTTCTTTGGTTTTTCTGCAGAAATTTCCATAAGCGACCAGGGCACTGGCAAGTTCGAGAGGCAAATCCTTTTTCCTAAGGTAATCAATTCTCTCCTTGTGGATTTCTTCACACTTTTCGATTTGCTCTGTAACCTGGTAGTAGGAAGCATAAATCCAGTAAATGCGCGACGCTTTGCGCACGTCATCTATTTTAATAAAATACTCAAAGGCAATGTCAGCATAGCGCTTGGCTTCTTCGTAGTTTTCGCGAAGTCCGTTGAGGTCGGAAAGGTGCATATAGATAATATGCTCCATATAATCAGCCTGTATTTCTTGCGCCATTTCCAGGGCTTCCAGCATCAGATCATAGGCCGTGTTCACGGCCTGAGAGGTAAATGTAAGCCTTGAAATTTCGGACCGGTGAATGATGGCATCCACGGTTGTTTCATTTTTAAAATTATGATGTCGGGCTAGAGAATCAACATTCAGAAAATAAGGTAGAGCATCTCCGTAAAGAGTTTTCAGAAATAACTCTTTTCCCTTGCAAAGTCTGCCTCTGCTATCCGTCTGGGGTTTTTACTGTCAACTGCAAGCTGATGGGCTATACCGATATAATCTGTCGAATCAACGATTTTTTGTTGCGCTGCGCTAATTCCCGCAATCAATGCTGACCTAAATTCTATTGAATCTCCATAACCCTGATGCGCTTCAAAGCTCCTTTTACTGCTAGTATAGGCGCTGTCGTACTGAGAATTTTTAAAAAAGTACTGCGCTTGTTGCAGGTCAGTCGCAAATCCAGACTGGGCAAAAAACAATATTATCAGAGTAAGAATGGTAATAAGACCTGTGGTTGTTGAATTGATGATCAGGGTTGGCATTTCACGCATTTCTTTATCGGTTGTCAAATAAATCATGTTTTCAAAAATAACCATACTTGTTCAAACTCAAGATACACATAGGCAAATCTGTTAAAGAAAAAGTCCGGATCTGGTAGCCGGACTTTTTTGCAGATGATTGTTTAATTGTAATCCTCACTCATTTTGATAATTGGCTGAGCCGATCCTACCGATAGTTATATTCTTTCACAGGCATTAATGTCCAGAATTGAAAATAAAGCCAACCGCCTGTTTAGTATGATGAATCGCACTCGCTATTTTGGTTTATAAATTCGCGACTATTACCTTAATTCGATGAATTTAAAGCTAAAACTATGACACAGGAATTTCTCAAAACTGTCTTGTTAGCCGCCGGCAACATTCTCCGCGAAGGCTTTGGCAAAAACACAGCTACTCCACTAAACAGGATCAGAGCAACATCGTTACCGAATACGACTTCCGTGCTGAAGAGGCGATCAGAAAAATGATTGCCGACAAGTATCCCGACCACAATCTGCTGGGTGAAGAGCGCGGATTCGAAAACAAAAACAGCCGCTATACGTGGATTATCGATCCGCTGGATGGCACGTCCAACTTTGCCGCCGGCATTCCGTGGTTTGGCATCCTCATCGCCCTGGTGGATGGCTCTGAGGCCATACTCGGCGGGGCCTATCTACCGATCACTGACGAAATGTACCTGGCCGAGAAAGGTAAAGGCGCTACGAAAAATGGCATCAAAATAAACTGCACTCCGGAAACTGAGTTGAGGAACCTGCTCTTCTGCTACTCGCTGGATTATTCGCCTGATATCGCTTTCACGGAAAGTGAAGTCCAAATAATAAAGGTGCTGGTGAATAATTGCCGAAATCTCCGGGTCACCAACAGTTGCCTTGACTTTTGCCTGGTGGCTGAAGGCAAACTCGGTATCGCCGTGAACCAGAACATGAAAATCTGGGACATTGCTGCACCGCTCATACTCATGGAGGAAGCCGGCGTCAGGGTCACGGATATTCACGGAAAAAGAATTGACCTTAGCCCATCAGACAGGATACTCAATACCAATTACCCAAGTATCGCCGCTAATCCTGTAGTTCATGCGAAGGTGATGGGTTTGATCGGAGGTTGATGCGAGATTAAGAGAGATTGATACGAGATTGATTTAGAAGTATTTAGTACAAAGTATCCAGTACTAAGTACCAAACACCCAGAACCTGGTACCCAGTACCAAGAGTCATCCTCCTCCAATATCATCCAGCATTTTCTCGACTGCGGGGCAACAGGTGCTGTTGGTCAGCGTAAGGTTGAAAATCTGTTTCATTTTACGCCGATCGGTATGCGGGTATTCACGGCAGGCTTTCGGCCGATCTTCATAAATGGAGCAATAATTATCTGCCCCCAAAAACGGACAGGGCATGGATTTAAAGACAAAATCCTGATCCTCGTCGATCCGTAGATAGGCGGCTTCAAACTCCGCTTCCTTCATTCGCAAAGCACCCGCAGCTCTTTTTATATCCTGACGCGTTATTCGCGGCCCGACATGGCGGCAGCAAAAGGCGCAGGTGAGGCAATCGATCCCGGCAAATGCGTTGTCGTGCGCTTCATGAAAAAGCTTATCAACCCGGTTGTCCTGGAGTTTTTTCAGCTTTGAGAGTGTAAGCCTGAACTTGTCCTTTTTGCTCTCTGCGCGTTTTCTAAATGATTTGTAATCCAGCACACTTATGACTTTTATTAGGCAAAGATACTATTCCATTGCTAACCAAACACTGCCATAAAATGAATGCATGGAGAGCCATGCTCTTTGGATTTTTCACGTATTTCGGATAGCTTCACAGCTATGAGGCCTTCGCTGAATATTCCGGTAAAAAGTATGAAAAAAATCCAGGGATGGCTTTGGACAGACATAGTGGAAATATACGCAACGCGTATAGCGATTCGTTACCACACATTTAAAACAGACGACAATGAAGAAATTAACAGTATTGACAATTTTAGGTCTTTTTATATTCAATTTTACCTTTGGACAAGACCGAGAAAAATATTCCGAACTTATCATGACTGCTTGGAGTTTTTATGAAAATAAAGACTATTTAAAGTCAGGGGAAAAGTATTCCGAGGCTTTTGTTGCACTTGGCGGAAAGGGAATGGTAAATGACAGATATAACGCTGCCTGTTCTTGGGCATTGGCAAACCAACCTGACTCTGCATTTGTTCATTCTTTCAAAATTGCCGAAAATGGTAATTACACAAACTATGGACGCATATTCGACCGATACAACTTTAAACACGTTGCACAATGACGGTCGTTGGAATAAAGTCATAGGAATTGTGCAATCTAACAAGGAAAAAGCAGAAGCGAATTTAGATAAACCACTTGTAGCAATTCTTGACACAATTTATCAGGAAGACCAAAAATATCGACAACAAATAAATGGAATCGAAGAAAAGTATGGTTGGGAATCTGATGAAATGAAAGCTCATTGGAAAATCATTAATGAAAAGGACTCTATAAACCTTATCAAAATCAAGAAAATATTAGATGAACGTGGTTGGTTCGGACCTGACATTATCGGAAATCAAGGAAATTCAACATTGTTTTTGGTTATACAACACTCTGATTTAGAAACGCAAGAAAAATACTTGCCAAAGATGCGAGAAGCTGTAAAAAATGGAAAGGCAAATTCAAGCAGTCTGGCACTTTTAGAAGACAGAGTAGCATTAAGAAAAGGAGAAAAACAAATCTATGGTAGTCAAGTTGGAAGAGACCAAGAAACAGGCGAGTACTATGTTTTACCCCTAATCGACCCCGATAACGTTGACAAAAGACGGGCGGATGTTGGACTTGGACCGAGGGTACAAGAATATATTTCAAATTGGGGTATGACTTAGGGGACTTGGAAGAATATAAAAAGAGATTACCTGAAAATGAAGCCAAACAGAAAAAATGAAAACATGTAGTAACATCACCTATACGCAAGCAGGGGTTTCGTGCTTCGTAGGACAGGAAAGTGGTAAATTTGAAGTTCAGTTCTTCGTAGGAAGTTCAGTGGTTAAAATCCCTGCCTGCGTATAGCTGAGAACCGTTAGCACCCAAATTCCTCCTACCCTATTTCACCACTACTTTCCTGCTCGTCGTGAGTTGGTTGCCGTTATATAGGTTTATGACATAGGAGCCGGCATTCAGCCTCAGTTCAATGTTATCCTTTCCGGCCCTGGATTTTTCTACAATTCTTCCGTTCATATCAATTACTTCGAGGCGGGTAAAAAGCACCCTGTCTGCTGGTGCCTGTATCCGGATAATCCCTTCCGACGGATTTGGGTAAATGAGAGGGTTGTTGTTTAACTCATCATTCAGGCCCGGCACCTTTGCCGGCTATTTATCGGCGAGTCGCAGATCGACGCTTCACTCTCCTTGGCTTTTGCGTCAGATGGTGGAATTTCTTCCTCCCTGGGTTTTATTTGCTTTAATGAATAGTATAGCTTTCAACCATTCGGTCATAATTTTAGGGTCGTCTATTTGATTAAAGATAAAAAAGTACCTTTATACCTTCATCATGTACTGTCATGCGGCAGGTACAGCAAGTTTTGATAGGCTGATTGATGATAGAAACAAATTTTCCATTTTTGCCCCCGTCAATTACAACTTTTTTTTAAACACGTGTGTCAATTGTCCAGTAACCTGCGTATCACGATAACCTACAAGACAATGAAAAACAACAAAAGACTTAACTCCCTGATCCTGCTGGCCGGTATCGCAACTGCCATTGCCGGCTTCATGCTCTCCGGCTGCGACGACAAAGTGGAGCTCACACAAAAATACACCATCATGGAACCGGTGTATATGACCCCTGAGGCAATACGCGAAGCCTTTGACGTAATGCCACCAGTAGAAATCACGAACACTGGCAAAATTTACCTTTATAAAGAATACATTTTTCTGAACGAACCGGGTAAGGGCATCCATGTCATCGACAATAAGGACAATACCAAGCCAAATGCGATAAGCTTCATAAATATTCCTGGCAACAATGAACTCGCGGTGCGAGGCGATAGGCTGTTTGCTGACAGCTATCTCGACCTGGTGGTTATAGATATTTCAGACCCACTAAACATCGTGGAAGTAAAGCGACTGAAGAATATTTTTGAACAGATGTTTCAAAATACCCAATACTACGATCCGCAAAAAGGTGTTGTGGTAGATTATGAACCAAAGGAAATAGTTGAAGTTTCGTCATCTGAGTTTAATGGAAGCTTTCCATCCTACTATTACCGCAGTGGCGGTTGGCTGGCGCTGGAAGGGAATTTTACCAAAGATATGATGAGCTCCTCGATGCTGCCTCCCGGCTCCATCGTGCAAACTGGAATTGGCGGCTCCATGGCGCGGTTTACGATCATGAAAGAGCACCTCTACAGCATCGACAACAGCAATCTTCGCGTATTTGACATCACGGATCTGGACGATCCTATTCCCGGAGCAAATCTCAATATCGGCTGGGGAGTAGAAACAATATTTCCCTACAAGGAAAATCTTTTCCTTGGCACGAACTCGGGGATGATAATCTATGATAATACCAATCCGGATTTTCCTAAACACCTATCGACGCTTTCGCACATTGTGAGTTGTGATCCGGTGGTGGTGGAAAATGACATCGCGTACGTCACACTTCGAGGTGGTTCCGGTTGCCGTGGCAGTTTCACGAATCAACTTGATGTTATCGATATCAGTGATCTGAAAAATCCTAAAATCATCGTTTCTCATCCAATGACGAGTCCTTACGGCTTGGGCATTGACAACGGAACCCTATTTATTTGCGAAGGAACCTCCGGGCTTAAAGTTTATGATGCTGCTGATGTGAAAAAAATCGACCTGAAGGACTACATCGGCGGAATCGATGCATTTGATGTTATACCTTATAATAATGTCTTGATTTTGATCGGTAAGGACGGCCTGTACCAGTTTGATTATACCAATCCGGAAGACCTTCAACTGCTGAGCATGATCAATATTTCCAGGGAAGAAACAATGCCCTGAGGTGTATGAATATTTTTAAGAGTAGTCTGCTTATAATGTCGCTTGGCTTTTGCTGGATTTCCAGCTATGGCCAGGCGACAAAGCCTGTCAGAGTTTTTTTGAAAAACGGGGCAAAAATTGAAGGGGCCATTATTGGTTCTTTTGATGATTCACGGCTCTATTTCACTGTAAACGGCGATGATTCCATCGCCATGAAGTACGATTATATCCGTAAAATCAAATTCAAAGGCAAAGGAACTGCGTTCAGCGAGTTTGATGAAAAAATCGCTTCAATTCCATCGATCAAGACAGATGCTTTCTATCATGAATTCCGAACCGGCTTGCTCTTTGGCGAAGAGGATGTCTCTTTCGCGGTTCATACCCTGAATGGATATCAATTCAATCAATATCTTGGAACGGGCCTGGGCATCGGGCTGAATACTTTTGGCGACTATCTGACATTACCAATATACGCCACCGTGAAAGGTTATATCCTCGACAGGAAAGTTTCTCCCTTCTATTTTGGTGATATCGGTTATGGATTTGCCTGGCGCAACAACAATAATTCTGCCTTTTATCAGGTGAACAATCTTAAGGGTGGGTACTATTGGCAGCTTGGCTTGGGTTACCAGGTGAATTTTTTCAACAGCGCTTTACATTATGGCTATCGGCTATACCAACCAGGATTCAAAAGCTGATTATGCCTATAATCCAGGCTATTGGGGTGGAACCGGCTATGAGGTTTCGGAGAAACGACTACTTCGAAGGGTATCTTTGACGGTCGGTTTTTTACTGTGAAATAGTACCGCAAAAATCTTGTGCGTGGCTCGGGAAAACCACTCGAATTAGTCCCAATTTACGATATAAACAGTCTTATCATCGCCTTTAGTGATCGATTTGGTGATTTCAATCTGGACGTTTTTTACACCACAAATTTCCAGCGCACCTTCCACCCATCCGCCAATGCGGTTCTCCGTGATGATGGTTGAGCTGGGGAACTTTGTTACATAGAGATCAACACCTTTGGGCCGTTCTAACCCTACACAGAGGTCTGCCTGATCATAAAAGGATGATATGATTTTGCCGCCTCTTTTCATAATGAACTGCGGTGTAGCGATAAGGGCGAATACTTTATAAATTCCTTTGAGCACCGACAACCGCGCTAAATCTCCCATTTGCCAGGCAGCCTGCTTCAGGTCATTGTTGTAAAATAACCTCGCCAATATGGTTGTTGGCTGAATGAGCCCCTCTTCATAAGGATACCATTCTGAAGCGAGTATGGCGTTTGTGTAGATTTTTTTTGATGCTTCCGGTAGTGCGTTGACCCACTCCTGGTACCTGGTATTAAAATTCTCTTTGATAAATGATTGTACTGACGACAATAAGGAACCTTTTACTTTCATGATGAAAAAGTGATTATCTGTTTAAAAGTATTCAAACATCAATAAAATATTGTAAAAAATCCAGAATAACCATTGATTTAAATTGCGAAAACCGGAAAATTCCAATTAAAATTTTGGATGCCCGCTTCGACTGTAAAAACTATTGCCGGGCTGAAAACAATTTAGCCTATTTTGTCACAATTTCAGATAGCCCTTCCCTGCTTTATTAAGTAATTAATCATCAACTTTGCGGCGAAAATTCCCTACAAACAGAATTTCCTCAAAGTTGTAAATGACCTTTGAAAACTATTGATTCCATATTTGAACCCGCGTTCTAAAATTCTTTAAACTACAATGAATAAAACAGTTAAACGCCTCCTCGTGATAGTCATCGTGTTGGCAGTTCTCGGTTGGATTTTTTATCCCAAAATACGACCTGGTTCTGATGCTGAACCGCTGGCACAGCAGCCAATGCAAAGACCCATTCTACCTGTCGATATGACCATTGCCACGCCGCGTCAGATGGAAAATACCATAAAAATTACAGGGGCAGTACAGGCCAATGAGTCGGTGGCGCTGAGTAGTGAGATTTCAGGAAAAATAGAAAAGTTATTGTTCAAGGAAGGGCAACGCGTGAAAAAAGGCGAAGCATTGCTTACGATCAATGATGATGAAATACTGGCACAGGTGGAGCGGCTGAAATTTACTCAGAAGCTCAATGAAGAAATAGAATTCAGACAACGACAGTTGCTCGAAAAGCAGGCCATAAGCCGGGAGGAATATGACATCGCATTGACAACGCTTAATACCACCCAGAGCGATCTGAAAGAACGTGTAGCACGTCTTTCAAAACACAGGATCGTTGCACCATTTAATGGAATTATCGGCTTGAGGCAGGTCAGCGAGGGAAGCTACATTACCCCAAACGATCTTATCGCCAATATTTACAGCATCGACCCTATAAAAATTGAATTTTCCGTGCCGGGCAAATACAGCAACATGGTGAATCCGGGGGATAAAATTTTGTTTAAGGTGGAGGCATCTACGGAAGTTTTTGAAGGTAAAATTTATGCGGTGGAACCAAAAATTGATCCGCAGACAAGAACCCTGCAAATAAGGGCGATTTGCGAAAATGACGATGAAGTACTTATCCCCGGACAGTTTGCTAATATTGACTACATCCTCGATGTACTTCCCGACGCATTATTGATTCCTTCCGAAGCAGTGATTCCGGAAATGAACAGTCATAAAATGTTCATTTGCAAAAATGGCATGGCTACACAGGTTCAGGTTGAGATTGGCCTGCGCACTGAAAAAGAAGTACAGGTTGTATCTGGTATAGCCCCTGGCGATTCAGTTATCACAACAGGCATATTACAAATGCGGGAAGGATTGAAAGTTTCCGCAGGAATTATAAAATAAAAACACATGGCAAGTCTATCAAGCACCAGCATAAGCCGGCCCGTACTGGCCATAGTACTTTCTCTTACGATACTTCTCTTTGGCGTTATAGGCTTTTTCTTTCTTGGAGTTCGTGAGTACCCAAGTGTTGATCCGCCTGTGATCACTGTTTCCACATCCTATATCGGCGCCAATGCCGAGGTTATTGAGACACAAATTACTGAACCGCTTGAAGAGTCTATTAATGGAATTCAGGGCATTCAAAGCCTTTCTTCCTCCAGCCGTGACGGGAACAGCAATATTACCGTAGAGTTTGGAATTGGCGCCAATCTGGAAGCCGCAGCAAATGATGTCCGGGACCGTGTGTCTCGCGCCATGCGCCAGCTGCCCCCCGATGCCAATCCTCCGATTGTTACAAAGGCCGATGCCAACTCTGACCCCATTGTGATGCTTCAAATTTCCAGCGACAAGCGCAACCTGATGGAATTGACCGAAATCGCCAATAACGTCTTCAAGGAACGATTTCAGACCATTCCCGGAGTAAGCCAGGTAATGATATATGGTGAAAAGAAATACAGTATCCGGCTATGGATGGATCCTGAAAAACTGGCTGCATACCAACTTACTCCGCTTGATATTTTCAATGCTGTGAACTCACAAAACCTGGAATTGCCGACCGGCTCACTCGAAGGCAACAACATGGAACTTACCATACGGACTGTTGGCCGACTATCAACACCTGAAGAATTCAACAACCTAATCGTAAAAGAGCAGGGAGAAATCATTGTAAAATTCCGGGATATTGGCATGGCCGAATACTACCCAGAAAATGAAAACACCTTGCTGCGTAGCAACGGCGTTCCAATGGTAATTACCGCCATCGTTTCTCAGCCCGGCTCTAACAACCTCGATATAGCCGATGAGTTTTATGTACGCTGGAATTCCATTCAAAAAGATCTTCCTTCTGATATCCAGACAGGTCTGCGCTTTGATAGCACGAAATATATTCGCGAATCCATCACAGAGGTTCAACAAACAATCTATATGGCGTTCGGCCTGGTTGTTCTTATCATTTTTGTATTTCTGCGCGACTGGCGTACAACGCTTATACCGGTCGTTACCATCCCCATTTCACTCGTAGGAACATTTTTCATCATGTATATTGCCGGGTTCTCCATCAACGTACTAACGATGCTAGGAATCGTACTGGCTATCGGATTGGTGGTAGACGATGCCATCGTAGTTCTGGAAAACATTTACACGAAAATTGAATCCGGAGAAAAACCCATTCAGGCGGCGTTGTCTGGTTCCAAAGAGATTTATTTTGCCGTAGTTTCTACCACCGTGGCCCTTGCAGCAGTATTTCTGCCTGTGATATTCCTCCAGGGTCTTACCGGAAGGCTATTCAGAGAATTTGGAATTGTTGTGGCTTCTGCTGTGATTATCTCGTCGTTTGTGGCATTATCACTTACACCCATGTTATCGTCGCGGTTGCTGAGAAGACGAGAAAAGCACAACGCAATTTATAATTATACAGAACCGTTTTTTGTTGGGTTGAACAACCTCTACCGTAATGCGCTCACTGGATTTTTGAGAGTCCGCTGGATGGCTCTGGTAATCATAGGTGTGTCGGTGGTCGGCATTTACTATTTCATGAAAATAATACCAGGTGAACTCGCGCCAAAGGAAGACCGTGGCGAATTCCGGCTGCGCGCTACCGGACCGGAAGGAACCACCTTTGAATATATGGATGCGTATGTGAAAAAGGTCGTTGAAGTAGTAGAAAATGAAATTCCGGAAGCGGAAACCATCGTTTCCATAACCTCTCCGGGGTTTTCCGGTAACACAGGAAACAGTGCTATGGTTATGGCCCGGCTTGTTGATTCGGATAAACGAACCCGCACTCAGACACAAGTTGTAGATGCCCTCAGGCCAAAGGTCAACCAGGTTTCAGCGGCGCGCGCCTCCATTTCTGAGCCACAATCCATCGGATCGCGAAGGTCGGGTTTGCCGGTGCAATACGTGATCCAGGCGCCAACACTCGATAAACTGAAAGAAATACTCCCGGCATTCCTGGAAAAAGCAAGTCAGGATCCAGCATTCGTTTTTGTGGATGTGGACCTTAAATTCACTAAGCCGGAAGTGCGCATTGAAATAAACCGTGAAAAGGCCAGGAGCCTGGGCGTTTCTGTTAGGGATATCGCGCAAACGTTGCAACTTGGCCTTAGCGGTCAGCGGTTTGGAACATTCGTCATGAGCGGAAAACAATATTATGTGATCGGGCAAGTGAGCAAGGAAAACAGGAATGATCCTTTGGATTTGCGATCACTTTATGTTCGCAGCAACAGCGGTGCGCTTATTCAACTGGATAATCTCATCAGTATGACGGAACAATCTTCACCACCGCAATTGTACAGGTACAACCGCTTTGTTTCTGCCACTATAGGTGCGGAACTTTCTGGTGATGTGAAACTTGGACAAGGCCTCGATATCATGGACAATATTGCCTCTGAGGTCCTTGACGACAGTTACAGCACCGCATTGGCAGGACAATCCAAAGAATTCAGGGAAAGCTCAGGAAATTTGTACTTCGCATTCGCCTTTGCATTGGTAATCATTTACCTCATTCTAGCAGCCCAATTTGAGAGCTTCGGCGCTCCATTCATAATAATGTTTACGGTTCCACTGGCACTGGCAGGCACCTTGCTTTCATTATGGTATTTCGGTGAAACCCTGAATATTTTCAGTCAGATCGGCATTATTATGCTCATTGGCCTTGTTACTAAAAACGGAATTCTCATCGTTGAATTCGCCAATCAACGCAGGGCGACAGGCCTCAGTGTTTACGATGCAGTGGTCGATGCATCACAGCAGCGATTCCGACCGATTTTAATGACAAGTCTTTCTACCATCCTCGGCACTCTTCCGATAGCGTTGGCATTGGGAGCAGGCGCTGAAAGTCGCGTATCCATGGGTATTGCCGTGATTGGTGGATTAATATTTTCCACCATACTCACTTTGTTTGTCATTCCGGCGATTTACATGATGGTTACGAGCAAAAATTATAAACCCGTTATCGAACTGAGCAATTAAGCTGAAATTTTTAGAGATGAATTTTAACTATAAATATCGTATCACCGGGTTGGTTTTCACGGCCATGCTCCTGGCATTTTCACAATTAATCGCTCAGGATACACTTCAATTATCAACAGCCATCCAGATAGGTTTAGAAAACAACTTCGATATTAAAATTTCGGAGGGCCAAAAGGAGATAAGTGTGAATAATAATACTTACGGAAACGCGGGCTTTTTGCCAACGATGGATGCTGCCGCATCGCAACGATATACGATCGAAAACACGAGCCTTACGTTTTTCAATGGCTCTGAGCAAAGCCGCGACGGCGCTAAATCGAATACATTTGCTGCATCAGCCCTGGTAAACTGGACACTTTTTGATGGCACCACGATGTTTTATACTAAAGACAGGCTGGCAAACCCAGCAAAGGCAGGCCTTTGCCTTTAATGACGCCGTGATTCAAAATACAGTGGCTTCGATCGGCACAGAATTTTACACGGTAGCGCTGGAACAAATCAGACTTCGTTTGTTTGGTGAAAATATAAGCCTTTCGGAGGAACGTCTCGAAATCGCGAAAAACAAATTTGAATATGGTAAAGTTTCAAAAATGGAATTCCTCCAGGCTCAGGTGGATCTTAACAATGACAAGTCGAACTACCTGATCCAAGAGCAACGGCTTGCCGCTGCCAAAGCAGTGCTGAACGAACTACTTGCACTGGACGTAACCAGGGAATTTTACGCCGATTTTGATCCACAGCTTAATACTTCACTGGAATTTGAGCCACTTAAAGAATCCCTGGCAGGTGGTAATCCCCAACTAGCTGCATCGCGCTATCAGATGAGTGTGAGTTTGTTAGAACAAAAAGAAATCCGCGGCGAGCGCTTACCGATTATCGGGGTCAATGCCGGCTACAGTTACGGCAGGTCGGAAGCCCAAGCCGGTCAATTACTCAACAGGAAATCCAGTGGCCTTAATTATGGCCTTACGGCAAACTGGCTGCTTTTTAATGGCTTTAATCTCAACCGACGTTTGCAAAACGCCAAAATCCTTGCAAGAGAATTCAGCGATGAATTATGAAGCGCTCAAGCTGGGCCTCGAGCGACAATTGTATGTAGTTTTTTTAAGCTATCAGAACAATATTGAGTTGCACGGTCTGGAGCAGGCGAATCTCGCTGTGGCACAAGAAAATAATGAAATTGCCATAGAGCGGTATAAAGTCGGAAATTCCTCCCCGCTGGAATTGCGCGAAGCCCAGATCAATCTGCTTGAAGCCAACCTTCGATTGTTGAATGCTGCCTATTCCGTTAAGGTTGGAGAGATTGATTTGCTGCTCATCTCTGGGCAATTAATGAAAGAATAGAACTTATCAAAAAGTAAAATTCATTGGATCGGGGTAGATGAATTCATAACCTGTTTCCCGAATCAATTTTTGACTGCTAATCTCCCTGCTGTTACATGAATTATCCATGAACAATGGTTCCGGAAGACCAAGATTTCGCGCCATTAACGGATAAAAATCCCGCTTCAATGGATGGAAGGGGATACCACATTGTAGACGCCTTTAGATGAGGAATTCGAAATAAAATGCATCAAAACTCCAATGGCATCATCGAGGTGCAGGAAGTTGATCACCTGATCCCCGTTGGGGATTCCGGATTTACCGGCAAAAAATCTTCCAGGATGCCTTCCTGGCCCTGCCAACCCACCAAAACGTAAAATAGTCCAGGGCATACCTGCTTGTTTTACTAATCGCTCCGCCTCCAAAAGTGCCAGGCCGGATTCTGTTGCAGGTTGCTCTGCCATTTCTTCATCGATAAATTCAACATCCTCCGGGTACACCGAGGTTGAGCTCACAAACAGCAGGTTCCGTGCTTTCGACTTGTCGATCGCAGCTAAAATGGCTGTAATGGCTTTTGGGTAATTTTCAACTATCCCCGGCTTCCTGCGGCCCGGTGGGATATTAATGACATAGGTGTCTGATTGAAACAAGAGAGATTTGGTGATTTTTCCATAAGGCAATTCCAGAAGGTAGGGCTTAATACCTGCATTACTTAAGAGCCCCAATTTCTCTTCACTTGTTGTACTGCCCGAAACACGCCATCCTGAACTAACCAATAGTTTCGCCAGCGGCAAACCGAGCCAGCCGCATCCAATGATGGATACTGTCTGATTATTTTTGACCTCCGGTAAAATTTTTTTTTGTTTCCATTAAACCTTTTTCAATACGCTCCATCTAAGCTCCAAATAAAAACAATAATACTATGAAGAAGATACTTAAGAAATTCCACTTTAGCGCAATTTTGGCGCTTTTCGCGTTAGTTGCCATCAATGGTTGCGACCAGCAAGAAGCTACCGTAAGCGACGAAATCCTTGACGAAACGGCAATGACAGAAAATGTCTTTGCCCAACTCGATGCCGATGTCGAAGACGCTCTTCCTTATGATGAACTCAGTTCGGGCAGATTTGGTTTTGGCGGATTTGGATTCGGCTTTGGGAATTGTATGACGAGAACCGTTGAAAGACCGGAAGACGCCCGTTATCCAAAAGTCGTTACCATCAACTACGACAGTGCCTGTACCTCAGGGATGCACCACACGGTGAAAAACGGCACGATCATCATCACTATTAACGGGCAACCGTCCGTAGAGGGATCACAGCGCATCGTGACTTTCGAAAATTTCACAGTGAATGGCTATCTTATCGAAGGCACAAAAACCATCACATTCCATGGTGGACAACAATGGACGAGTGTTCTGGAAAATGGTAAAATCACTACCCCCGATGGTAAAGTAATCACTCGTAATGCCGAGCATACGCGGACACAGGTGGCAGGTATGGATACGGAAGAACGCAGCGACGATGCCTTTGAAATCACCGGTTGGGCAGAAGGCCAAACTGCCGAAGGCTATGAGTACAGAAAAGAAATCATTGAACCGCTATCGTTATCAAAAGATTGCTTCTGGATCACCAAAGGCATAATCGAGGTAACGATTGGCGATGCTGTTTTCACCCTCGATTTTGGTGACGGCACATGCGACGACTTAGCTATAAAAACCATCAATGGCGAATCCGAGCAGATCCAACTCGAAATGAAGTGCAAGAAAATGCGGATTCATCGCTACAGGCATCAACATCAGAATAACAACGGCAAATAGTGCATTTATAATAGGCTAAGTTTTCTCAGAAAGCGTCAGGGAGTGATCTCAGACGCTTTTTTTATTTCATTATACCACATTGTAAAAGCTTTCGCCTATTTTTAATCCCTATATGGAAAAGATACCCAATACTATGAAAAAACACCTCTTACTCCTGTTTGCAGCATGCCTGCTTAGTCTTCAACTTTCTGCCGAAGTCAGTCTTCCAGCGATCTTGGCGGACCATATGGTATTGCAGCAAAAAAGCCAGGCGGCATTCTGGGGCTGGGCAAGCCCATTGGAGGAAGTCACCGTAATTACTGGTTGGAATGGCAAAAAATACAACGCTAAGGCCGACAATCATGCAAACTGGAAAGTCACGATAGAAACACCTGCTGCCGGTGGGCCATATGAAATCACCGTTTTAGGCAGTAATACGCTGGTGTTGCGCGATGTTCTCATTGGAGAAGTGTGGGTATGTTCCGGCCAGTCGAATATGGAATGGACGGCTCGCAAAGGAATTGACAACGCCACGAGGGAAGTCCTGGAAGCGAACTACGCCGGCATTCGGTTCTTTAGTGTAGAACGCAGGTCCGCTCCCGAAAAACAGATCGACTGTGTCGGTGAATGGGTAAAATGTTCACCTGGAAACCATGATCGACTTCAGCGCTGTGGCTTATTTCTTTGGTCGTGAGCTTCATAAAAATCTCAACATACCGATCGGCCTCATCAATACGAGTTGGGGCGGAACGCCGGCAGAAGCATGGACCAATCCTGTAGAAATTGAAAATAATGAGTATCTGAAAAAATCGGCGGCCAAACTCAGTCCGGTGCCCTGGTGTCCGGTCGAACCCGGTTCTGCCTATAATTCCATGCTGGCGCCGATTATCCCCTACGCAATCGCCGGGGCTATATGGTACCAGGGAGAAGGAAATACCGCCAATTATGAAGCTTATTCGACGCTATTTCCTGCGATGATTCAAAACTGGCGCAAGGAATGGAACAAAGACTTCCCGTTTTACTATGTCCAGATCGCACCATTTCGCTATGGTAAAACTAACGAAGGCGCCCTCATCCGCGAAGCGCAGTTGAAAAGTCTTTCAACTCCCAATACAGGCATGGTAGTGGTTAGTGACATTGGAAATATCGAAAATATCCATCCAACCAATAAAACGGATGTGGGAAAAAGACTAGCCGGATGGGCGCTGAGCAAAACCTATGCGAAAGAGGGAATTACTTATTCGGGGCCGGTTTATAAATCCATTGCCATCGAAAAAAACAAGATTCGCATATTCTTTGATTTTGCTGAAAAAGGGCTGATTAAAAAGGGAGATTCCCTTACGCATTTTCAGATAGCAGGGGAAGATAAAAAATTCGTGGATGCCACGGCTGTTATCGATGGAGCACCGTAATTGTATCCAATGCCCAGGTGAAAAACCCAATTGCCGTGCGTTTTGCCTTTTCAAATACCGCAGAGCCAAACTTATTCAATGCGGAGGGACTTCCAGCAAGTTGTTTTCGATCAGATGAATGGGAGGTTGCCGTGGAACCGGTGAATTAAAAGCACTAAAATCCCAGCGCTTTTCAACCCATTTTCGAACCATTCAGCGAAAGCTGCGCGCATAACTGCATCCCAAAATCCGGTCTAAACTGCTTTCGTCATAAGTAATCCGTGAGCCAACCCTGCCCTTTCGATCATAGACTGCGCCATTGCGCTTTGTCTGCGCTGGGTCAAGCACAGACATAAAATCCCTCGCTACTCGTTTTCGCTGCTCACCATGAATGGCGCTGCTACTTTATATAAGGCATGAAACCATGGATTCTGTGCCCGATAAATTCCGGAGCTAAACGTGCCGGGGTCAAAAGCATAAGATGAAAAACCCAGGAAAGCAAGATGAGTGGTGAATAAAGACATATATAGCTTGGTAGATGCATAGGCTTTGATGGTTCCATAGGAATTTTTGTCAAAGATCCAGTCTTGCTCCAGCTTGCCACGTGTACGTATGGGCGAAGTGGTATTAATTATCATGGTTTTCTTGAGGAGCCCCCCCTCCCGGAGAATCTGAAAAAAGTGAACGTGCGCCAGAAAATTGACCTGATAAGAAAGCTCAAATCCATCCATGGTTGTTGTGAAATCGGGTGGACTCAGGATGCCGGCATTGTTTATAATCAGATCGATGCCTTTACCCTTTTTGGCAATCTGAAGCGCGGTTTCGCTAACCTGAGTTAGTGAGGCAAAATCGCACTTATAAAAACTATGCCCTGGATGGACAACTTTCCCTTCTGCTCTGCCAAGGCTCATCACCTCAGCGCCTCTTTCAAGGAAAAGATTCACCAGTTCAAACCCAAGCCCACTGGTGCCACCGGTAACAATCACCCTTTCAACTTTCATAAAACTAAAATTCATGGCAAGATACAGTAGAAAAGTGTCGATATCCTTAAATCACTTTCTGCACGTTCACAAATGAACACCTCTTGCCCAGAATCAAGCGATAATACAAGTGTTGAATGAAGGCTAAGTCACTGGAAACATGCGCCTTAGCTATGGCATACTATTCGTTTCAATTCCACAAAAAACGAGTAATGCTATGCTGAAAAATTATCTACTGGTTGCCATTCGAAATATGCGCAATAATAAGTTGTTTACTTTCATCAATATCATTGGGATGTCTGTCAGCCTGGCTTGTTGCATTCTGATATTCCTCTTTGCCCACAACCATCTCAACTATGACAAACACCATGAGGGCCAGGTATATAGAATCGTATCAACGTTGCATCAGAAAGATGGGCAATTATTTCGGTTACCAACCTCATCCATTCCAATTGGCCCGGCATTAAAGCAGGAAATAGCAGGGATCGAGCAAGCCGCGCGTGTCACCGGAGCGAATATGATGGGAGGCAAAAATACCATCAGGTATGAAAACCGCTCCTGGTTCATTGAGGATGGCTTTATGGCATGATTCGGCCATTTTCCATATTCTCAAATTCGATATCATCGCTGGAAATAAGGCCATGCCACTTACTCATACAAATGCTATAGTCCTGGAAAAAAACTGGGCTACCACATTTTTGGCGATGACGATCCTATCGGCAAGTCTCTGTTAAAATCGGGACGATATTTGGTCCGGTGGAATTTGAGGTCACGGCTGTTTATGACAAATCGACTGACAATGCACAGTTTGAACCGGGATTTTTCATACCAACCAACAATGCCCAGTGGAATGGATTCTTTAATCATGACCAGACCAACTGGGTTGGAAATAATATGGTTTTCACCTACCTCAAACTTAGCGATAACGCCGACCCGGAAGAAATCACTAAACTCATTCACACCACATTCCTGAAGTATGGTTCAGATATGATGAAGGAAATTGGCCTGGCAAAAGAAATGACCCTCCAGCGCGTTCAGGACACGCATACCGAAACCGACTTTATGATCAATATGCCAGACATAGTGAATTTAACATTTATGTACGTGCTGATTTCAATTGGCGTCCTCATTACTATAGTCGCCTGTGTCAATTATATAAATCTATCAACAGCACACGCCGGAAGCGAGCTATGGAAATTGGCATCAGAAAGGTACTTGGCGTAACGCCCGGCAATATTATCTTTCAGTTTCTTAGCGAATCTACGCTGACAGCCTTTATCTCACTGATATTGGGACTGATCATCGTTCAGGCTGTATTGCCGGCGTTCAACACCCTTGTAGACAGTCACCTTTTATTCAACTTCCAAACCATCGGTGGTATCGCCGGATATCTTCTGCTATTTATTTTGATCACCGGAATACTTTCGGGGTTTTATCCGGCACTGTACCTGGCTTCCTTCCGGCCACAGATCGTTTTGAAAGGAAAAGGAGTCAATAAGCCCGGCGGAAAAATGCTCAGGAGCGGACTGGTCATCGCACAATTTGTGATTACCATTTGCCTTATCAGCGCCATTCTCATCATTTTCCAGCAAGTGAATTTTATTAAAAACAAAGAGCTCGGATTCGACGCTAATACAAAACTAATCTTACCCCTGTCATCGCAGGAGAGTTCGACCAAATATGAAACGTTAAAAAACAGGTTTCTGACTAACGCAGCGGTAAAGCAGATTACTGGTTCAAACTCGATTCCCGGCAGCCCTGTTCCAAATGATTTACTTGTCTATAAGGATGGTCAAACGATGGATGACGGGGTTCATATCTATAACAATCGGGTGGATCTGAATTTTACCCAGGTACTCGGACTGGACATTTTAAGCGGCACATCATTTAATGATTATGAAAATGATTCTACTACTGATTACATCTATTTAAATGAAACTGCTACCAGGTTGTTGGACATCGACGTGGCCGACGCTCCTGGCCAATACCTGTATTTCAATTGGGAAGGAAGAAAAAACACGTACGAAATTAAAGGTGTGGTCAATGACATACACCAGTTTTCCCTGCACAGACCCATCGACGCCATGATGTACACGCTGGGTGATGGAAAAAATTATGATTTCATGACACTCGATGTGAACATGACCGATATGCAGGGGTTAGTTAGCGGACTAGAAAATGAGTGGAAGGAACAAATTGCAGAAACACCATTCGAGTACTATCCGCTCACAGACCATTTGATGCGGCAGTACGACTCAGATTTTAACACGTTTGATCTGATTAAATATTTCACCCTGATCTCGATCATCATAAGTTGTCTTGGCTTATATGCAATGTCGCTCTACATGGCCGAAAAACGGATCAAGGAAATTGGAATCAGGAAAAGCTTTGGGGCCGGAACAAAGGAGATTTTCAGTATGGTTTCATTCGATCTCTTTAAATTATTGATCATTGCGTTTCTTGTATCGCTGCCGATTACCTGGTATTTCATGAAATCCTGGCTCGATACATTTGCCTACCGCGTATCACCATCGATAATGAACTTTATCATCAGCGGACTTATTACCGTGGCTGTCGGATGGCTCACGGTCAGTTTTCAAAGTATGCGTGCCGCAATGACCAATCCTGCGAGTGTTTTGAAGGAAGAATAAAATAAACGGCAAAAAAAAATTAAATGTGGGTTACCTCTGATCGTAAAAAACACTAAAGGCACATCGACCAATGTACTGCCATGAAAACGTCGGATTTCCGCGTAAAACCCAGCCCTACAATTGTCAACGGGTATGAAGAATCAGTGATGAATATTTACCAATACCTGAACCAGGGCAATTTGTTCCGCATTTATCAACTTCTCGATTCCGTGGGAAGTATTGAAGACAAGCGTATGCTTGAAGACCTGTTTGTACAAAGGTTTGGATTTAACTATCGAAGTTTTATTTAGCCGTTGCTTCACGGTATAGTCAATCCAACGATAATTCGATCAAGTCAAGATAGGCACCGAGATTAGCCGTATCGGTGAAACTGCTGATTTTATCTACCCCTTTGTTCCTGATGGAGAAATATACCTCCACATAAAATTTTGAGGCAAAATACAGATTCACAATATGTGTTTCGGTTTTCCGGGTAGCAAGGAATCGGCCATAATCCCAGGTAAACTGAGCCTGGTATTGCATTGGGAGCGTATTGAATTCAAATAAATCCATCACGAACAAATTTAGGCAATATCCAGTCACCGTTCGGTGATTTGCAATACTAAAACTTTGGTATCGAAATTCGCTGGAACACCAGGTCTGCCCGACTGGATTCATACACGATTCCTATGGTGTTTTCGTCGATGGTCGTAATTACACTATAGCCGGGACCTTGCCCGGCATCGAGTAGAATCCAGAATTTTTCCGGCCAGGTGATGCCGCCATCCAGACTGAATTTCACGGTAATATTCTCCCTTTCGTAACGTGAGTTTGGGTTTGAAAATATGAGTACTTCGCGCTTTTCACCATTCTTAACATACTCGTGTTTGTACAACGCCGCCATACAGACCGGCTCCGGCAACGATCCATGCGAAGACGGATGTTCCTCCCAGGTGGCGCCCAGGTCAGATGTTGTGTATACAGCCCTGCCATTTGTATCGCTTTTATTTTCACCATTCCGGTTGTCGCGGATATTTAGCATTAACTTACCAGGGGAGTATTCGGCTACTGAACATTCAGTTGTGTTGTGGCTTGCCGTGTTACTCACATGCCAGGAGTTGCCACCGTCTTTGCTCCAGCTGATGTTGGAGAATGGCTCTCCATTTGCATCGCGCCCTTGCGTAGGTATCACGAGTGTTCCATTGGCCATTACGATCCCGTTGCCGGGTGCCGGTGCAAAAAGCCACCAATCTTCTTTCTTTAATTGATGCGTCAGGTTAACCGGCTCAGTCCACGTGATGCCGTCATCCGTACTTTTCACCATCATAAACTGGGCCGTTTGCTTCGGATCTAATCCGGGCATAGAGCCATTGGCCTGCCATTGGTGGTTCCAAACTTTGCTGGTATCGGTGAGACCTTCAACCCAGTTTCCCTGCTCATCTTTTGCTCCAAAAACCCAAAGGCCGAAAACAATAATTTCCTCTCCATTTACCAAAATACATGGATCACCAATGCCATTGTATTTTTGCGGGAGCCCTCCCCATTCGCCCATATCCATGATCTTTCGCATGGGTTCCCAGGCATTTCCGCCATCGGTACTCCTGCTGAGCCCGACATCGATATCCCCCTG
The DNA here is from genome assembly GCA_034523095.1 of Cyclobacteriaceae bacterium. GTDB lineage: Bacteria > Bacteroidota > Bacteroidia > Cytophagales > Cyclobacteriaceae > JAAUQL01. Next base: position 200,092 of record JAXHKU010000002.1, read on the forward strand.
AAGATCACGCGAGGAATCCCAACGGATATCGTAAATAGCGAGCAGCGTGCCTTTGCTGGTCGTAGCCAGCCCCGGAATGCGATAGGTATCTGCGCCATCATCTTTGTGGTTTCTTAGCGCTTCGCCAAAACGCAGCGGCAAAGCTTCGCGATCCTGAACAGTATTTACAAGGCGATTTCCACTAAATCGCAGGCTTTTCAGGATTACTCCGAGACGGTGCTGCAAGTCGGCGTCTTCCTTCAATGTCACGGAAACCCATAAATAGCTTGTATCGGCAGCAAGCTTCCTATTGATAATGATTTCCTGATCTTCACCGATATCGCTGACTGTTCGCACCAAACCCATATTATAGAAGACTGAGTCCTTTCCAGAAAAATAAACCTTTATGTAGGCTAATTCCTCCCGGCTGGTGATATCAGAAAAATCCAGTGTCAATGACTTCAACTTAACCTTATTCGGAGTAAAAACCCTGATCCGCATCACAGGATTGTTTACAACATTTCGGAGCACCGGTATTTGCATGTGATCCACTTTTACATGGATTACATTGTCGCCCGCTTTGGAATACGTCACCTCAAATAATGAATGGATGACGATTGTAAGAACAGAGATGTACAGCGCAGGCTTTTTCATATTAACTAAATTACTGGTAAAGAACTTGTTGCTAAATTTAGTCATTTATCCCGAAATGTTGGTTTTAATAGCGGCTGACTCGATTTCTTTGTAGTCTAATACTAAAAACACAATTATGTCAAAGAAAATTCTCGTCACAGGTGGCACAGGCTATATCGGATCGCATACCACTGTGGAGCTCATCAATAATGGATTTGAAGTAGTTATTATCGACAACCTCTCCAATTCCCGTGAGGATGTCCTGAATGGAATCGAAAAAATCACAGGTGTAAGGCCTTCATTTGCCAGGCTCGATCTGTGCGACAAACCTGCATTCAGTGCATTCATGAAAAAAAATCATGGTATTGACGCCATCATTCACTTTGCTGCCTCCAAAGCGGTTGGCGAATCGGTTCAAAACCCCCTGATGTACTACCGCAATAATCTGGTTTCGACCATCAATATCCTGGAGTATATGGGAGAATCTGGTATTTCAAACCTGGTATTTTCCTCCTCATGCACCGTGTACGGTCAACCCGAAAAACTGCCGGTGACAGAGCAGTCACCAATTCTTCCAGCCGAGTCGCCCTATGGCAATACAAAGCAAATGTGCGAAGAAATCATCTTGCTGACGAGTGCGGCTGTAAGTCAGACGGCACATAAAAGGCCATTGCTCTGCGCTATTTCAATCCCGTCGGCGCACACGAATCTGCGCTCATCGGTGAACTTCCGTTGGGTATTCCCAACAACCTCGTTCCATTCATCACTCAGACCGCGGCCGGAATCAGAAATGAACTCAGCGTATTTGGAAACGATTACAACACACCTGACGGAACCGCTGTCAGGGATTATATCCATGTCGTGGATCTGGCAAAAGCCCATGTCGCAGCGGTACAGCGTATGATCCAGGGAAAACAGAAATCATCGAGTGAAGTCTTTAATTTGGGTACCGGAAATGGTAGTTCCGTGTTACAGGCTATCAAAGCCTTTGAAGCATCGACCGGAGTAAAATTAAATTATAAAATTGTTGGCCGCCGTGCCGGTGATATAGAAAAGGTATGGGCTGATACCAGTTATGCGAACAACGAACTTGGCTGGCGCACTACATTAGATCTTTCCGCCATGATGTCATCTGCCTGGAAATGGCAGCAACACCTGATGAGCAACAAAGATAAATACGCTTCTTAACAGGCCAATTCGCTTATTCACTGGATTCAAAGTGACTTTTCAACATCGCTTCATAGGTTGAGGAGGGCATGAACTTTTTCAGGTGAATGCCCAGTTCTTCGGTAAATGAGCCGGCGAAATAGCTCCGTTTCAGTTTTTTCGCTTCCAGTAGTTTTTCTCTAAACGGGCCAAAATCGGCCGGATTCTTCCCTTTGCTCACAGCGGCATTTATGGATGCAAGGGCTTTTTTTATTGAACTCCCATAGGCGGGTTCATCAAAATCAACGGACATAATCCGGTGTTCTGCCATACCGGTATTCACATCGCCGGGATGCACGGTGCAGGCCTGAATACCAAATCCGGCGACTTCAAACCGCAGCGCTTCCGTGATGATATCGATCGATGCCTTTGCGGAACTGTAAAAACCCCTGTATGGCATTCCGATTGCCGAACCAAGTGAACTAATATTGATGATTTTACCATGCTTTTGTGCACGCATAATAGGTAACACCGCCTGGCAAACCGTTACGGTTCCGAAAACATTTACTTCAAACGCCTTCCTGACATCTGCCAACGGAGTCATTTCCACCGAACCCACTGACGCCGACACCGGCATTGTTAATCAGCGCATCAATTCTGCCCTGCTCCTTCATGATCCGGCTAACGGCCTGGTTCACACTAAACATGTCAGCGATATCGAGCTTTAAAATTACCGTATTCGATCATTTTCAGGAGTTGACCTGCTTCCGCCATAGACGATATGCCCGCAACCTGCCAGGTAATTGGCTATCGCCAGGCCGATACCGGACGAAGCTCCGGTGATTAGAATTACTTTGCTCATGCGAAACTCAGGAAATAGTTGAGACAGCAAAATGAAGGATTTTTGAGTATAAATCAATCTTCAAATTGTTTTTAGAATTTAATTTTTTATTTGCTTGACATACACTAATTTGACCAAACCATTTATTTATTAATCGACTAAAAACATGAAAAAACCAGCCCTACTAATTATTGCATCTCTGTTTGTCATGGCAGGATTTGCCCAACTGACATTTTTGAATGTCCGTGAGGCCAGCGAATCCACCGCCGTAAAAATTCCGAAAAAAGTCCAGGCAGTCATCGACAAATCATGCTTTGGTTGCCATAGTGAAAATGGAAAATCCGATAAAGTGAAAGAGGCCCTACGATGGGATAAACTCAACGAATACGATAAAACCAAACTGGTATCGGCATTTGACGAGATCATTGAGGTGATCGAAAAAAAGGAAATGCCTCCTGAGAAATACCTCGCCAATAATCCAGATTCAAAGCCGACGGATGAGGAATATAAAATCCTCCTGGACTGGGCAGAAAAAGAAGCAGACAAATTAATTAAATAATCCAGGGGCCTCTTTCGAGGCCCTTTTAATATACAATAAAAATGAAAAACGCTGTAAAATATACCCTGTTCACTTTTCTGGCGGTGGTGGTCATCCTTCAGTTCATCCCGGTGACGATTCCTGAAAATACCGATGACTTAAGCAACGATCTGATTCAAACTCAAAATGTCCCTACAGAAGTTGCCGACATCTTGCGGCAGTCGTGCTACGATTGCCATAGTTCCAATACGGTGTATCCATGGTATTCACACGTCGCTCCTGTGTCCTGGCTGGTGGTTAGGGATGTGAACAAGGGTCGTGAAGAATTGAATTTCAGTGAATGGAATTCGCTCAGTAAAAGAAAACAACTGAAATCGCTGAACAATATTGCCGAGGAAGTCGAATCGAAAGAAATGCCAATGAAAATCTATACAGTCGTTCATCGTGACGCTGCGCTGGATGAAAATGATATAAGCCTAATCACCAGTTGGGCAAACACCACATCAGAACAAATGCTAAATAGTGACGAAGACCCGTCGCCAGAGGTAGAAACTGATGAAGAGGTTGTGGAAGAAATAGAAGACGACACAATTCAGTGATTTGATAATAATGCTATAATTCTCATGAAATTCAGTACTTCCTATTTATTTGCTTTTGTTGTTCTTATAACTTCCTGTGTCCAAAAACAGACCACAGAAAGACAAATAATGACCGTTCGCGGTGTTGTCAATGCCGATTCAATTGGCATCACACTCGAACATGAACACGTGACAACCGACTTCAAAGGCGCCGAGGTGACGCCACAACCTCAATATCCGGTCGATAAAGCGCTAAACGACTTGTTACCTGAATTCATAGCGTTAAAGCAACTGGGAGTGAAAACAATTATCGAATGTACACCGGAATATATAGGTCGTGATGTACTGTTGCTCAAAGCGCTGTCGGAAAAGACCGGTATAAATATTATAACAAATACGGGTTATTATGCCGCAGTCGATAAAAAATACCTCCCGGCCCATGCGTTCCCAGAAACAGCTCAGCAGCTTGCCGCACGCTGGGCAAGTGAGTGGACCGATGGGATTAATGGTACCGGGATCAGACCAGGCTTTATAAAACTGGGCGTAGGCCAAAACTCGCTTGACAGCATCGAACAAAAAATTGTAACGGCAGGAGCTCTGGCGCATCTGCAAACCGGTCTGAAAGTGGCCATTCACACAGGCAGTGGAGTAGCCGCGTTTGATGAAATCGATATTTTCGAAGCAGAGGGTATATCGCTTGAAGCGCTGATTGTCGTTCATTCTCAAAACGCCTCCGCTGATGATCAGGTAGCGATTGGCCGTCGTGGTGCATGGGTAAGCCTGGATGGCGTTGAAGGAAAAGATGAAACCATTGCGAAGTACGCCGGGTTTCTTTTGAATCTAAAGCAGAATAACCTGCTTCAGAAAGTGCTAATTTCCCATGATGACGGTTGGGCGGTCGTAAATCATGGACAGGATTCAATTACTTTCGACCGGTTTGGCGAAAGGCCGGAAGCTCCCTATTCTGCGATTTTCGAAAAATTAATTCCGAAACTTCTTGAATCCGGATTCACCCTGGCTGACATCGACCAGTTGCTGGTTCATAATCCATCTGAGGCGTTTTCCATTAAAATCTGCAAGAAATAGGGTCGCTCAGTTTTATTATGTATATTAAGAAAATAGACAAATAAAATACTATGCAGATAGATCACATTGCATTATGGACAAATCGGCTAGAGCCAATGAAGCATTTCTATGTGCACTATTTTGGGGGAGTTGCAGGTGAAAAATATATTAACCCTGCCAATAAATTTGAGTCATACTTCATCTCGTTTGAAAATGGTGCGCGTATAGAGCTCATGGAAAAGCTGGGAGTAAAATATAAGATTCATCATTCAAACGAGATCTACCGCGGTATAGCTCACTTTGCGGTAAATGTGGGTGACCGTAGCCACTTAGATTCGCTAACCAAACAACTCAGAAAAGACGGGTATATCATATTAGCGAGCCTCGTACCACCGGCGACGGTTACTACGAAAGCGTCATTTTTGATCCGGACGGCAATAAAGTGGAACTGGTGGCGTGAGCCTGAGAGGTATTTATTGAATTCAGACCAATTTTTCAGTTCATTTTTTTAACTTACTGCTCAACTCAATGCATTTTTTCGCCGCTAACTATTTCATATTCCTATTATGTTCCGACGATCATTCATAAAAAACTCCATCGCAACAGGTACGCTGCTCAGTATAAACTCGTGCAATACCGATCAAAAAAAAGCGGCTGAAACCCATGAAGTTTTTCCACTTAATGAAATGACCATTAAAAGGCTGATCACTGCCTACGAATCTGGCGACATGACCTGTGAGAGTGTCACCCGGATGTACCTGGACCGAATCGAAACCATTGACAGGTCAGGACCGACATTGCGCACAATCATTACCATAAATCCGGAAGCCATTACGCAAGCAAAGGAACTGGATAATCTGCGAAAATCCGGTAATGTCAAAGGGCCGCTGCATGGCGTTCCGATATTGCTCAAAGACAATATTGATACATCGGGAGCGATGAAAACAACGGCTGGTTCATTGGCATTGAAGGATAATCAGGCGCTGCAAAATGCGTTCATTACCCAGAAACTTATCGATGCCGGGGCACTCATTCTCGGAAAGACAAATTTAAGCGAATGGGCCAACTTTCGCTCCAACAGATCGAGTAGCGGATGGAGCGCTGTTGGCGGGCAAACACGCAATCCCTATATAATCGACCGAAGTCCATGCGGCTCGAGTGCGGGGAGTGGCGCTGCGGTTGCCGCAAATCTTTGCGCAGTGGCGGTCGGCACAGAAACGGACGGCTCCATTGTATGCCCCTCCTCTATTAATGGGATCGTGGGAATTAAACCAACCATCGGCCTTGTGAGCCGCTCGGGAATTGTACCAATTGCCCATAGCCATGATACTGCAGGGCCAATGACGCGTACTGTGGAAGATGCCGCCATTTTACTTGGCGCTCTGGCAGGTACCGATGAAAAAGATCCATATACCCAACGGGGTGAAGGAAAAACATATTCAGATTACACTCAATTTTTAAATACGGATGGACTTAACGGTAAGCGTATTGGAATAGCTCGTCGATTTTTCGGCTTTCATGAACAAGTGGACGCACTGCTGGAAAAGGCCATGGAGGATATGAAACACCTTGGAGCAACATTGGTGGAACTGCCACAAGATGTATTAAGCGATCTGGCTGAGGAGGATGCATACAAGGTATTGCTTTACGAATTCAAACACGATCTGAAGGCCTATTTGAGCAATTGTCCGGAGCAGGTGATTGTAAGATCACTGGAAGACCTGATTGCTTTTAATGAAGCCAACAAAGACAAAGAAATGCCCTATTTCCAGCAGGAAGTTTTTCTGGAAGCAGTAAAAAAAGGTGAGCTCACGGATGAAGAATACCTCAACGCGCTGGCCAGTGTGCTGAAAGCCAATGGAGAAAACGGTATTGATAAAGCACTTAAAACCCATCAGCTGGATGCCATCATGGCGCCGTCCAATGGTCCGTCCTGGCCGATTGACCTTGTCACCGGGGATCACTTCCTTGGTGGTAGTTCATCACCGGCAGCCCGATCCGGCTATCCGTCCATAACAGTGCCGGCCGGCTATGTCCACGGTTTGCCGATTGGAATTTCATTCTTTGCAGACGCATTCAGCGAGCCCGAATTGATCAGCCTGGCCTATGCATACGAGCAAGCAACCAGGCATCGGAAACAGCCTGAATTCAGGACTTCATTTAACGAATTTCAACCAACAGAAAACATCTGACCGATGCTGGATCTTCGGTTATTCGCTGGCAATTCATTTTTCTATCCTGTCAAAGACAGCACCTACGTTTGCTTTAAGGCACTGGAAGCGAGTGATAGAGAACTCTATATTGCGGGGTTTAAAAAGCTTTCGGAAACATCCGTTTATCATCGTTTTTTTGGTTTTGTAAAAGAACTAACCACGGCTCAAATCGATGAGCTAATGAATGTGGATAATTACAATCACATCGCGTGGACAGCCTTTGACATTGTAGACGACGAACCAATAGGTATAGGTCTCGGGCGATTTAAGCGTTCCACAACCATACCAACGGAAGCGGAGCTCGGCCTCACCGTCATTGACGAATACCAGGGAAAAGGCGTTGGAACTATCCTGCTGGCGATTATGTATTACCTTGGCGGAGCTGTCGGGATTCAAACTTTTACCGGTGTGATCCTCGTGAATAATGTGCGCCTCATCAGGCGGTTTTATAATCTGGGAGCACAGTTCAAAAGGATCACCAATGAGTATGAAATGCGCCTGCCGGTCTATCGTGATTTTTCCAAACTACCAAAAACTGACTATGCTGCGGTAATGACGCCTGTTCTGAAATTTCTGGAAGAAAACCACTTTTGTGTGTGAATAAAATAACGGCTATACGTAAGCAATTTTTTATGGATAAATTCATTAAAAACGTTTATTAAGGATTTTTTGAAAGTAACTTTGGAAACAACATCTTAAGCCTGGAAAAGCAGCATGGGGAAAATAATTAATCAACTTTCATCGGGTAAAATTCTTGTATCAGATGGCGCTTGGGGAACTTTTTTACAAGCCAAGGGCATGCAGCCTGGTGAGTGCCCGGAATCCTGGAATCTAAGCCATCCTGATGAAGTGCTGGATATTGCATTGAATTATATCAAGGCTGGAGCTGATATGGTCGAAACGAACAGCTTTGGTGGCAGCCGCTTTAAACTGGAAAAGTATGGCCTTGGTGAAAAGGTACATGAAATCAATGAAGCAGCGGCTAAAATTTCACGTAAAGCAGCAGGAAAAGATAAATTTGTTCTTGGATCCATCGGCCCGACCGGCAAATTACTTATGATGGATGAAGTGACAGAAGATGAACTGTACGATGCTTTTAAGGATCAGGCCGTGGCATTGGAGGCCGGTGGCGCTGATGCCATAATTATTGAAACGATGACCGATCTGGACGAAGCTTCTCTTGCCGTGAAAGCTGCTAAAGAAAATACGCGATGCGAAGTCTTCTGCACCATGACATTCGACAAGACGGTCACCAACGAATACCGCACGATGATGGGTGTTTCACCAACTGACATGGTAGAAAGGATCATCGGTGCCGGTGCTGATCTTATCGGCGCCAACTGCGGCAACGGCAGCAGGGAAATGGTTGGCATAGTCCGTGAAATAAGACTGGCGGATTCGAAGATTCCCGTCCTTATTCATGCAAACGCGGGCATGCCTATTTACAAAGACGGGAAAACCGTATTTCCTGAATCTCCCGGTGAAATGGCGGCATTCGCAGGCGAACTGGTAAAAGCCGGTGCAAATATTATCGGCGGGTGTTGTGGAAGTACGCCTGACCATATCGCTGAAATCGTCAAAAAAATCAGAGGCTGAAAAAAATTACACATTGATCCTATAATCATGGAACTACAAGAATACAGATATAGATTTGATGACCTGGACATTAGCGCCGGAATTATCGAAAAATTCATGGGGTATGAGCCGGGCCATTCACCCGAACCCATACCAGATCTTATCCATGAGGTATTCACCGTTGCGCATGATCACTGCGATATTCGTGGCGGATATGTCATCAAGGACGATATTAACTTGCTGAAGGATGAACAATTGCTTCACATCAACGGGGTCGAATTTGATATCAAGAGAATAATTTCCGGACAGCTTCGCAAAATCGATCAGATCGCTCTGTTTGCCTGCACCGCCGGCCAGGGAATCGGTGATTTTTCAAAACAGCTAATGCACGAAGGTGATTTTGTGAAAGGGTACATAGTCGATGTAGTTGGTTCTGAAATTGTTGAATCGGCCATGGATAAAATCCAGGATGACCTTGAGCAGCAAATGGAATCCACAGGGTTGCACATCACCGATCGCTACAGCCCCGGCTATTGCGGATGGAGCGTTGGTGAGCAGCACAAGCTCTTTTCTTTTTTCCCCAGGGGTTTTTGCGGCATCACACTCACCCCTTCATCGCTCATGGAACCGATAAAATCTGTCAGCGGCATCATCGGAATCGGTGAAAACGTAAGACGAAAGGGTTACGTGTGCAACATGTGCGAAATGGTAAATTGCATCTATCGCGAAAAGAAACAGCCCAAAAAAGCAGACAGGTGCTAAGCTCACGGGTGGGCTGAGACCCATTCTTCACCATCCTCAAATAGCTCCTTTTTCCAGATAGGAACGGTTTGCTTGAGTGTGTCGATGATATACCGACAAGCCGTGAACGCTGCATCACGATGCGCAGCAGATACTGCAATGACCACGGCCACTCCCCCGACTTCGAGTCGGCCAAGCGCATGGAGAACAGCCACTTTTTCTACCGGCCAGGTTGCTTGTGCATGCCCTACAATTTTTTCCAACTCCAAAAGCGCCATTTTTCCATAGGCTTCAAATTCCAGCGCTACTACTTTTCGGCCAGCGGCATTATCCCTGACTGTCCCAATGAAAATGTCGATTCCCCCGGAACCATGAGAGCGCACATGCTTTAGCGCTTTGGAAAAACTCAACGGCTTGTCACTGAGTTCTATCATGCTATCCTCCGCTGACGGGTGGTAAAATGGCAATCTCATCGCCGGCATTTACGACGACATCGTCACCGGCATATTCGTTATTTACTGCGACAGCATATCGCTTTAACCCTTTCAGCGCAGGATATTTCTGCTCCATGGTACTGCGAATCAATTTCACACTTGTATCCTGAGGGAAATCAAATTTCAAACTTCTGCTTCCTGCATAGTCACGGGCTATTCCAAAGAAAAGAATATCGATGGTCATGGAAAATATTTGATATCACGAAGGTACAATTGTATGATGTGAATAAAAAAAATAGTTTAACAGACTATATTTGAAGATGAAATTGCGGCTGGATAAAAATAGTATCACCATCAGGATTGAACCTGACGAACGAGCGGAACTCTTAAGAGCCGGATTTCTCCAGGATCGAATATCAATTGATCAAAACAACTTCTTTCAGTTTACGGTTAGTATTTCAAACCAAATTGAAACAGTCGCTGCCAATTTTACTTCAAATCAATTAAATGTGTTGCTGCCAAAAAATCAGGTCGAAAAGTGGGTCGCTTCAGGACAGGTTGGCATTCGGGCAAATATCATCAGTCATCAGAAAAGCATGATTCTTCTGGTTGTTGAAGAAGATTTACCGCCACGTAAAAAACACGCTGAATCATGAATCAACTTACCGATTCCTTCGGCAGAACCATGAAATACCTGAGATTATCAGTGACAGACCGCTGTAATCTGAGGTGCTTCTACTGTATGCCGCACGAAGGGATCGACTTCCTGCCCAAAAATCAGTTACTGACCTATGAAGAATTGCTGAGGCTCACGTCACTATTGGCAGGGATGGGAATAAGCAAAGTCAGAATCACAGGTGGTGAGCCATTTATCCGCAAAGAACTCATCGGGTTTCTGGAAAAATTGACGGAAATCCATGGTATATCAAAGGTTTCGATAACCACCAATGGCATACTTACCGGACCTTTTATCCCCGATCTAAAAAGGCTGGGTATTCATCAAATCAACCTCAGTCTGGATACGCTGGATGAAACAAACTTCCGGAAGATAACTCGTCGCGAAGACTACCATAAGGTGATTGAAACTTTTCATACTTTACTGAAAGAAGGGTTTGAAGTGAAGATTAATGCCGTGATCATGGATGGGATAAACGACCATGAAATACTGGCGCTGGCTCAGCTGGCAATCAACCATCCTGTTTCCGTTCGGTTTATTGAGGAAATGCCATTCAATGGCTCTGGTCGTCATCCTAAAAAACTGCTGTGGGACTTCCCTAAAATCCTTGAAACTCTCAGACATCATTTTCAAGATTTAAAACCAATAAGTTCCGAGTCCGGTTCCACTGCAGAAAACTTCCATATCGACGGGGCTTTGGGAAGCATTGGAATAATCGCGGCCTACACCAGAGGGTTTTGCGGCACGTGCGACAGGCTGCGCATCACATCCACAGGTTCCTTGCGAACGTGCCTCTACGGCGCCGACACGCTAAACCTAAAAGAAATGCTGCGGAGTGGCGCGTGTGATGCAGAGATCATGGAGGCAATAAACAGTGCTGTAAAAAAGAAATCGCGTGATGGCTTTATCGCCGAAAAAGAACGCGGAATTGCCAACCCGATCGGAGAATCTATGGCCGGCATCGGTGGTTGATGCACCTACTCTTTTTCCTTCTTATCTTTGTTTTTGTTCTTGTTATCCGGATTCCTGGATGGAATCAAGGTAGTGACCATTCCACCTTTAAGGCTTTGCCAAACCATTCCAAAAAAGGAAATATCCAGCGGCCTTTGGTAATCAATCACACCCTTATTGAAGTTTTCTTGTGAGAGATTGTTATTGGAGCGGATTAAAGGATTAACAAGGGTATTCATAATCCAGTTCTTTTTAATTTTCAACCCGTCTTTGGTTTGCTTTTCTTTAAATAACTCAACCTTCAGGTGAGAATAATCAAAAACAAAATCGCCTTTGGATTCATATTTATTGGCTGTGAAATTCATGGCAATGGTATTGATATCCCCTGATACATTAGCCATAACCTGACCTTCAAGAATTGGATTGAATACGGTGAGAGGCATCGAATCAATCTTTAGCTTCATGTATAGCGTACTAAGGGAATCCAGTACCGGATAAACAATTGTCGTCGATAATTTTCCAGTGCCGAGAAACATAGCGTTTACATCAATTGTCATATCCGGAGTATCAGCGAGTATGATAGTATCGTTACAAACATTCAAATAGGTCATCGATGCATCGGTAAAAAAGAGTTCGAGCGGTGGATTTCCATCATTAAATAATTCGCGATAGTACATCTTGCCGCCTGAGGCATAAATCGTGTCGATGTTAATCCGAAAGGGTACCCTTCGCACCCTGGCAGAGAGGTAGGGTCGTTCGTGCATCGGCTTTGGCCAATGGTGATCCATGCTCACCTTGACGTCTGGATTTTTGGCAGTAATTTTATGTATTTCCAGTCGCTTATCTTCCTGCCAACTGTCGAAATTTATTCCTGATACTAGTAGTTCTTCGAGGTCAATTTCATTGATACTGCGTAATATTTGCTTTGATGTGTCTTTCAAGTCGAAGGTGACAGGGCCAAAATGGACGCCGGTAAAATTGATTTCCTCCATGGCAGTGTTCAATGAAAACGATCGGACGCGGATGGTATGGCTTTTTATCATATTTCCAATGAAGTTTTTCGCCGACATCTGAAGCGAGGAATAGGTGAAAGGCTGTAGATTCCGGATAATGACATCATCTGTATATAGATCTTTCCACACCATATTGGCAGAATCAAAACTGAGGAAAATGGTATCCTTATCATTTATATCATTCATATAGGCAGATATATCCCTTAGTTGAATTTCACCGATTTTTACAGTTTTGAGATTCTCAGAAAAAACATCCTGTAAGACAAATGCTCTCTTCTCTACGGAATCGGGGCTGGTATAATCACGATTGAAGAAATAGCGGAAATGCACGTTATCAACCAGAATTTTGTCGATGTCAATAGACCCATTAGCCAATAATTGGAACACACTCAACCCGCGCAGCGCTAGTGTATCAATTTGAGCGTCGATGGTAAATCGGGCCTTCTGACCCACCAGGTTGCCCATTGTTGTTGGTCTCGGAGATATTTTCACTTCAGTAAGATAGGTATTGCCACGAAGCAGTTGTATCGAGATATCTTTATAGGAGTAATCGTATGGTCGATCTGGCGAAGTGTTGATATATCCCTGAAGTGTTGATTTCACTCTATTCTCAAGAAAGGTATTGAGGAAAATAAATAAAGCGCCAACTAAAAAAATAATCAGTACGATGATTGCTGGAAAAAAAATACCTTTTACTTTCATAGGTAGCTTATAAAAAAGTTCAATCACATAATACTTTCAGATTTCAAAATATAGGCTGCCAGTTCATCCCATTCCTCGCTCAGACTTTTTTGCGGCATTGTTTTTTTCACTCTCCTGTACCAATACGCGGCATTTGAATCGTCTCCCTCCTTCCGGTGAAGATAGGCGTGTATCCAATCGCCTGTAAATCCTCCTGTTTCCTGAACTAACTCATGTGCACGATTCCAGTTACCGCGTGCGTCGTACCAAAGCGCTAAAAGTTCATCAGAAATATCCGATGGCGGGGTTAAAGAGTTGCATGCTGCTTTGAAGGCGGCCAAGGTCATGAGAAAAAGCGTTTGACTTATGCCAAAGCTACCTATTAATCCAATTCAATATGGAGCCGAATTATATTTTTTTTATTGATGAAAGGACTACCTATCCCGCCAGCCTAGCTGAATAAGTTGGCGTTTTCAAAATACTTATAATCCGCTAAAATCGAATGTCTCGAGGAATTTTGTAGTAAATATCCCGGATTTGAATACGGGGTCTTGCATGAGTTTTTTGTGAAATGGAATGGTAGTTTTCACTCCTTCGATAATGAATTCATCCAGCGCCCTGCTCATCCGTACCACGCATTCTTCGCGTGACTGAGCCGTCACGATCAGTTTGGCGATCATGCTATCATAATTTGGAGGAATCGTATAGCCTGCGTAAACGTGGCTGTCGATCCGCACTCCTTGGCCTCCCGGGAAGTTTAAAGAGGTGATTTTCCCAGGGCATGGCCTGAAGTCTTTGGACGGATCCTCGGCGTTGATGCGGCACTCCATGGAAAAGCGTTGAGGAAAGTAGTTTTTACCACTTATAGGCTCCCCTGCCGCTACTTTTATTTGCTCCTTTATTAGGTCGAAGTTGGTTACCTGCTCTGTTATCGGGTGCTCCACCTGAATCCTGGTATTCATTTCCATAAAATAGAAATCGCCTTTACTATCAACCAAAAATTCCACAGTACCTGCTCCTTCATACTTTATCGCTGAGGCTCCTTTTATGGCTGCAGCTCCCATTTTCTCACGGAGCTTGTCATCAACAACTGGAGAAGGTGTCTCTTCTACAAGTTTCTGATGTCTTCGTTGTATCGAACAATCCCGTTCTGACAAGTGACAAACTTTTCCATATCGATCGCCTATGACCTGTATTTCTACGTGTCTTGGGTTTTCGATGAATTTTTCGAGATAAAGTCCTTCGTTGCCGAACGAAGCTCCAGCCTCCATTTTGCATGAATTCCATGCGTTTTCAAACTCGCTATCCTGCTTCACGATCCGCATACCTTTTCCACCTCCACCGGCGGTAGCTTTCAGTATTACTGGGTAACCGATACCTACTGCCAGCTTTTTACCTTCCTCGATACTGGATAGAAGCCCATCCGAACCAGGGACCGTCGGTACCCCGGCTTTTCGCATTGTTTCCTTAGCCGTAGCTTTATCACCCATTTTATGAATCATCTCCGGTGATGGACCGATAAGTTTGATTTTGTTTTCCTCACAAACCCTGGAAAATTCGGCATTTTCAGAGAGGAAACCATAGCCTGGATGTATGGCATCGGCGTTAGTGATTTCAGCGGCGGCAATAATACTGGGAATATTGAGGTATGAAGCGCTGCTCGGCGATGGACCAATACATACAGCCTCGTCAGCGAAGCGGATATGAAGACTTTCGCGGTCTGCCGTACTGTAAACAGCCACTGTAGGAATGCCCATTTCGCGGCAGGTCCTGATAACTCGAAGCGCTATTTCGCCTCTATTAGCAATGAGAATTTTTCTAAACACAGACCAGATTTGATATAGTGTAAAATAGGTGGTACTAGGAAGGATCTAACAGGAAGAGCGGCTGATCGTATTCTACAGGTGTGGCGTTTTCGACCAATATTTTTACGATGGAACCTGAATACTCTGTTTCAATCTCATTGAACAGCTTCATGGCTTCGATGATACAGACCGTCTGACCGGCTTTCACCCTATCACCTTCCTGAACAAAAGGCTCTGTTGCAGGACCGGAGGAAAGGTAGAAAGTACCAATCATCGGTGATTTTATTTCGATGAGATTGCTTGTCGCAGCTCCGGGCGCTGCTGCATTAACGGCGATAGTTTGTTAGTTCCGGAGTCGGGAGCTGAACAGCTGAAGCATTAGCCACAGCAGAAACTTCAGCCACAGTCGCTATCGTGGGAATGGAATTTTTCTTTACAGACAATTTAAATTCCGGTGTTTCAATATTAACTTCATCCAATCCTGAACTAGAAATAAAATCAATAAGATCTCTGATTTCTTTTGGTTTCATGCGATAATTGTTTTCGTTTTAGTAGTCAAAATTCTGTCCGGCACAGACTTAAAAATTAGCTTGTTAGACAACTTCTAAATCAGCCGAAGGCGAACGCTTAATTACTTCACCCTTTCGTAATACCCGGACGTCCTGGTATCAATCCGGATGATTTCGTCTTGATTAATAAATAATGGTACTTGTATTTCAGCGCCGGTTTCCAATTTGGCTGGTTTTGAAGCATTAGTTGCTGTGTCGCCTTTCAATCCCGGCTCTGTATATACCACCTTCAGCTCAACAAATGCCGGTAATTCCACAGAAAGCGGGGTTTCGGTTTCAGCATGATACATGATATCGACTGGCTGGCCTTCCTTCAGGAATTGGTACCCTTCGATGGTTTCTTCCTGAAGACTCAATTGTTCGAATGTTTCAGAATCCATAAAATGATAGCCGAGATCGTCCTTGAACAAGAACTGATGCGCACGGCGCTCTATACGGGCTGTCGTTATCTTAACTCCAGAGTTAAAGGTATTATCAATAACACGACCGCTTTTTAGGTTTTTGAGTTTTGTACGAACAAATGCAGGTCCTTTGCCGGGTTTAACATGCTGGAATTCTACAATCGTGTAAAGATCATTATTGAACTCGATACACAGGCCGTTTTTGAAATCTGCTGTTGAAGCCATATAAACTAATTGGATTTAAATTTATGAATCTTACGTTGAAATAAAAATGTGATCCTCCGAAATCGAGGAATTACTATACAATACGACGTTCCAGCATTGAAGTAGGACTATTAATACTTTCAAACTCCATTAAACTACTGAATATCAATCAAATGAAAAAGGGAACTCACGTTCCCCGTATTCGATTCTTTAAACTGAAAACTCTAGGCGAGTACTTCCTTTTCGATAACTACTTTGCCCTTGAAGTATAGTTTTCCTTCATACCAGTATGCCCGGTGCGGCAGATGCAATTCACCTGTGGTCGGACAAACAGCAAGACTTTTCTCCCTGAGCTTTATGTGAGTTCTTCTTTTGTCCCGTCTGGTTTTCGAGGTTTTTCTTTTAGGATGTGCCATAATTCAATCTTTATTCTTTATTTTTTTTAACTCATTCCATCTTGGGTCTGAATCTGATTCGTTATCGTCTGAATCGCCTCCAGTAAATATAATTGGTGTTTCTTCGGATTTCTCATGGTATCTTGGGTGAAGCTTCTTCATCGGTATTTCAAGCGTCACAAATTCGTAAAGATACTTAGCGATATTAATCATTGGAGTTCCGTGTTGGATCATTTCCACCTCATCAGAAATCTCCTGATCCTCATCGCCAAACTTAATAAGCAACTCGTGTACGCAATCGACCGGAAAATCAAACTCATCCAGACTTCTGTCGCAAATAAGTCCCACAACACCTTTGATGTCGAAGGAAAGCTGGAGAAAAGTTGACTTTTTATCCAGTATCAGATCTGCTTGCATCACACCGTGCTCTACAAGGCTATATTCAAACAATTCAAAGAACCGATCATCAATCTTGTAGGAGTAATCGTGTTGCCCTATGGTTAACTTCGAAATATGAATATCGAATTCTTTAAGCAAATTCATACCCCTCCAAAATTTCAGAGCGCAAATGTAGAAATCTATTATGAATTAATGAAATATGCAGCCCTTTTAATCTTGAGGCATGTTATTTTTTCTGATTTTCACCGTTTCAGAGGCGGTGTATAGCGCTTCCCGCATCGATTCCGGATTGGCCAGGTTTTTCCCGGCGAGCGAATATGCGGTTCCGTGATCGGGTGATGTGCGTACCTTGGATATACCGGCGGTAAAATTCACGCCACGCTCAAATCCAAGCATCTTAAATGGAATAAGGCCCTGATCGTGGTACATGGCAAGAATACCATCAAACTTTTTAAATTCCATTGATCCGAAAAATCCGTCGGATGGAAATGGCCCAAAAACCAGATGGCCCTTTTCTTTGAAATCCTTAATTACGGGCTGTATTATATCAATCTCCTCGTTTCCAAGCAGACCATTTTCTCCCGCATGTGGATTAAGCGACAGTACCGCTACGCGTGGTTTTGCCTGGCCAAAATCATTTTTGAGCGTCTTTATGAGTAATTGAAGCTTTGCCGACACGCCCGACTTGGTCAGATTTTCACTCACTTTTTGAAGCGGGATGTGCGCTGTCACAACCCCAATTCTCAAGTCATCTGCAACCATGAGCATCAGGCTTTCCTTTTCGCCGAGTTCCTTGGTGATATAATCCGTGTGTCCGACGAACTTAAAATCATCGCGTTGAATATTCTTCTTATTAATCGGGCCGGTTACAAGCGCATCAATTTTATCCGCTTTAAGATAACTCATCGCTTCAACAAGGGCGAGATAGGCGCAATTACCCGCTTCAGCGGTCTCCTCTCCCACCTTTATATCGATAGTGTCCTGCCAGCAATTAATAAGATTAATCTTTTTCTGATTCAGTTCGTCGATGGATTTTATCTGATTATAATGAAAATCCTCGATGTTCAACAATTTCCTGTAAAACGACAGCACCTTTGAGGAACCAAAAATCAAGGGAGTCATATGGTTAAGAATTCGGCTGTCTGACAACGCCTTGATGATAACCTCGGGACCTATCCCATTTATATCACCGAGAGTAATTCCCACCACAGGCCTATCCTCAATATGCTTTTTATTTGGATTATCCATTCTATCTTAATTATTCAATCCAAATGTGTGAATCATTCAGATCGTACTTATTTAAATAATAATCTGCAATTTGCAGTGGCAATTTAAAGGTAATTTAGTTATGCATGGGATACGACCAAAAAAGTTTTTAGGTCAACATTTTCTCAGAGATCAGGACATCGCCCGAAAGATCGTTGAGAGCCTTTCCATGGATAATCCGGTAGTATTCGAAATTGGGCCGGGAACAGGCGTTCTCACCAGATTTTTAATCCAACGTCCGATAGACAAACTCATCCTGGTGGAAATAGATCGGGACTCGAATGAATACTTAAAAACTCATTTTAAAGCATCCGATTTCCAGTTGGTAGAAAGCGATTTTCTCAAATTGGAACTTAGCAGCCTTCAGCGATGGGAATATTTCGATAATAGGCAATTTTCCATACCATATATCAAGTCAGATTTTTTTTAAAGTTCTGGAAAACACGTCTCTGGTAGAAGAAGTAGTCTGCATGGTGCAGAAGGAAGTGGCTGATCGAATCTGTTCGCCTTCCGGCAACAAAACCTATGGAATTCTCAGCGTCCTTTTGGGAGCCTGGTACGAAGCAAAGGCATTGTTGAATGTACCTCCGAGCGTTTTCGAACCGCCTCCAAAAGTGCAGTCAGCAGTGATGTCGCTTAAAAGAAGGGCAAAATCACCTGAAATCCATGACGAAGTACTTTTTAAAAAAATAGTGAAACAGGGTTTCCAAAACCGTCGCAAAACATTGCGCAACGCACTAAAACCAATATTTTTGCCAACGGAGTTGACTTCGACAGATCTATTCGATAAACGCGCAGAACAGCTTTCGGTTAACGATTTCATTCAATTATCAAACACGGTTTACAGTTGGAAAATGTAGCTGCTTTCCAGTTTTCACAAGAATTTCTTGATCGCTTCAGTGAAGCAATAGAGGAGCGAAATGACGCGTTCATCAGGGAAAGCCTTGAGTCAGTGCGCCATGAAGACGTATCGCTGCTGCTGGAAGAATTTGACCCTGAAGATTCCAAATACGTCCTTGAACTGCTGGAGAAGGAAGTGGCATCTGACGTCATCGAAGACCTCGACGAAGACACACGGTCGGAGATATTGACCACACTGAACCCAAAGGAAATTGCTGCATACATCGACCGCATCGAAACGGATGACGCGACGGATATTCTCAATGATCTGCCTGTAAAAATCCGCGAAGAGGTCATTGCAGGAATTTCCAATCCGGAAAAGGTTGATCATATCGTGGAACTCATGCGTTATGAGGAAGATTGCGCCGGAGGCCTGATGGCCAAGGAGTTAATCAAAGCCAATGTGAACTGGAACGTAGTGCAATGTATCGACGAGATTCGCAGTCAGGCTGAAAATGTGGAGAAATTCTACGCAGTTTATGTCGTGGATGCCAATGATAAACTACTTGGCCGACTCGCATTGAAGGAATTGATCCTTTCGAAATCAAACATCAAAATTGCGGACATCTACAGCGATGAGGTAATATCGGTTTTCACTTATCAGGATCAGAATGAAGTCGTAGAGATCATGCAAAAGTATGACCTGGAAGCGATACCCGTAGTAAATGTTTCAGGGAAACTCGTTGGCCGGATTACCATCGATGACATCGTTGACGTGATCAAAGAAACCGCCGATGAAGAGCGGAATCTTATGGCTGGTATTTCGGAAGACGTAGAACCGGATGACAGCATTTGGTTGCTTTCCCGTGCCCGACTTCCCTGGCTTATTATCGGTCTTCTAGGTGGAATTTTTGGCGCTAAGTTCATTGGCATCTTCCAGGATGAAATCCAGAAAGTAGCTGCTCTGGCATTTTTCATTCCGCTGATCATCGCTACAGGCGGAAACGTTGGCGTTCAATCCTCCGCCCTGGTAGTTCAAAGCCTGGCGAGCGTGAATACATTTGTTACCGGCCCTTGGGGCAAGTTTCTCAAAACACTGCTTGTAGCCATAATCAATGGTGTGGTTTTAGCGACACTCATTTTTGCATTCGTCTATCTTTCCTACGATTCAACACTTGCATTCGTGGTGGCAGTAGCGCTATTTGCAAATGTCATTTTTGCATCCTTGGTGGGCACATTTATACCACTGCTGTTGGACAAATTAGGATTCAATCCGGCGCTGGCGTCGGGACCGTTTATCACCACCGCCATTGACTTAATGGGCCTCGGCCTATATTTCACAATTGCCCATTTTCTTTATGCGGGGTAACAATTCACAAAGTTCAAAACCTTATCAAAAATCCATACAATAGCGACTTGCATGAATATAAAAATACTCATTACTGACACGATCCACGAATGCATTATGCCCATGTTAATAAAAGGGGGCTATGAAGTTGACTACCTCCCAGGACTGGGCAGGGAAGAAATACTCAATGCACTGAAACAATACATTGGTGTAATCATCAGAAGTAAAACACCGGCAGATCGCGAATTTATGGATGCAGGTGCGCCAAGCCTTAAATTTATTGCCCGATCTGGCGCTGGTATGGATCAGGTAGATCTCGATTACGCTAAGAAAAACGGCATAACACTCCTCAATGCACCGGAAGGCAACCGCGATGCGGTGGCAGAGCATACCCTCGGAATGTTGTTGCTCCTCATTAACAAACTGAGAGTGGCTGATGCCCAGGTTCGTGCAGGTATTTGGGACAGGGAGGGCAATCGAGGAAGCGAATTGATGGGTAAAACATTTGCCATTATTGGCTATGGATTTATGGGTACTGCAGTTTCTAAAAGACTTGCCGGTTTTGGCTGTAACGTCATCGCTTACGACAAGTACAAAACTGGCTACAGCAGCGATCTGGTAAAGGAGTCAACGCTCGACGAAATATACGATCAGGCGGATATTGTGAGCTTCCACGTCCCACTCACAGCCGAAACGAAATTTTATGTAAACGATTCATTCATCGGAAAATTCCGAAAAAACATCATACTGCTCAATACTGCTCGGGGGGAGATAATTCCGCTGGAATCGTTAGTTAAAAACCTGAAATCAGGCAAGATCATAGCGGCTGGGCTTGACGTTCTAGAGAACGAACGGATGGATGCATTAAGCGCTCAGCAAAAAAACCTGATGGATGAAATTTCTGCTATGGATCAGGTAATCCTTACACCACACATCGCAGGATGGACGGTAGAATCCTACATTAAAATCAGTGAAACTCTTGGCAGGAAAATTTTAGCCCTTAAATTAGCATCTGCCTAACACTATTTCTTTATCCAACAGAAGTTTCCGCACAGACTGAATTACAGATTTGACTAAAAAGAGCGCATTGCATTGATATGAAGTGGTTAGATGAGTTAAGTAAGCGGATGTACGATATTTCTGAGAAGCCCATCCTCACTTCCACAATCGTATTGGTATTCGTCACCATCATTGTAGTAAGTATAAGCATGCCTTACTACTTAAATGAATTTCATACATTTTTTGCACAAGTATTGGCAGAAGCACATGGTATGATATTCGACATCCTGATCATTGGTATCCTGATATTTTGGTTAAATAAAACAGGTGAAAAAAGGTCCCGGATTCGCACCTACAAAGACGAAATTGACGACTTCCGCCTTTGGGAATCGGAAGAAGCCGCATTCCGTACAGTCGGAAACATTAAGCGATTGAACAGGCATAAACTCTACAACATAAACCTGGCGCATTCATACCTAGTAAAAACAAACCTGAACTATGTAAAACTCATTGGCGCCAATCTGAACTACGCTAACCTGTTCAACTCGGCCATGATTGATGTCGATCTGGAAAACGCGCGACTCAATCAGACCAATTTTGAGAACTGCAACATGAATCAATCGAACTTCACAAAAGCCTATGCGAATGGCGCCATTTTCAAAGACGCCTATCTCATCAAGGCGAATTTCGAAAAGGCATTTTTGATCAAGGCAGATTTTAACAACGCTTTCCTCATGGAGGCCAACCTGCAGGGCGCCTACCTTACCGGCGCGGACTTTACAAACGCCAACCTATATAAAGCCGACCTGCGCGGAGCACGAGGGCTCGGCATCGAAGCATTGGCAAATGCCCGGACACTATACCTGGCCAAATTTGATGATGAGGTAGCGCAAACGATGTTACAGGAATTTCCTGAACTTGTTGGAAAATAGACCTATCTAACCTTTTTTTATTCGAAGCAGGTATTTCTCACTGCCCCCGGCAATCACTCTGCTAAACCCCCGCGCTGTCAGTTGATCATCCGGTATCATGGATAATTTGGTATTCTTCCACTCATGAAAATGCTCCGCTATCAACCGATGGGGATAATGTCTTTCACCGCTGCTCGCATCCAGCCAAAGTTCGAAAGGTGGCAGAGACCCTGTTTTTTCAAAACCAAGTGCGCGGTAGGCATTACCGCCCGGCCAATCGGTATCGCGATAGGTCATAATATCATCCGGCTTTTGCTTTTCGATAAAAAAGGCGATCAATTTGCTCAATCCACCCACCACCGTATAGCCATTTTTGTTGCAGAATCGCAATAATTCACTGGAATTATAGCTTACTCCATCCCTGAGCATTGGGCGGCTTTTTGAAAAGGTGGCCATGGCGACGAGCTTTTCCTGGAAGTAAAGGCCATACCGGAATCTGGCTTTAAGTGGCACGTGAAGGTGATTTATCGCCAAAAACTCAAGCATCTGCGGTGTATCTACGGAGCGAACAACTGTCTGCCGCCCATGGATTTTTTGTGATTTTCCCAGGCACGAACGTATGCGCGACTCAATTATTACCCGCTTTTTTCTCCATTGATCCTCCCACAAATGTATGATCGGCACATCCTGCGATTCAGATAACGCTATGCGTTTGTCATAGCTGCTCCTGCTATCGACCGAAGCAGAATATAGTCCAATTCCCAGGTGGTTTTCAGTTAAATAAAAATCAACCTTACCGATTTCCGGGATCGCCAGATTCCTTGCTATTCCAACTAACTGGCATGTTCCGGTTAAAAAACCTTCGACTTCATTTTGAAATTTTATCATGTAAAGTCGCGTATATAGTTTATGGGATTTTGATGAAATATTGATGTGCAAAATACGTATTCGCAGCTGCTTTCTGAAAGTTTAGGTAGTTTAACTGCCTCGCAGACCGATTACAATTTGCCGCTTAGCATGAACCTGCCTATATTGAATGGCAATTAACACTATCAAAAAAACGCACCATGAAAAAAGACCAAATCTCCAGGAGAAAGTTTATATCCAATGTATCGGCAGGTAGCGCCCTGTTGCTTGCGAATGGCGTGATGGCAGGTTCGCTTGCACAGCAAAAAATTGTTGACCCGTTCCAGACGGTAACCTTAGGAAATAGCGGCATTAAAACCTCGTTTATTGGCATGGGTACCGGTGTGAGCGGAGGCGACAGAAAAAGCGCCATAGTTCGCGCGGGTCGTGAAAAGGCGATTTCAATGGTGAAATACGCTTATGACAGGGGCGTACGGATGTTCGACGCAGCGGATATATACGGGACACACGATTTTGTTGCCGAAGCGTTGCGGAGGGTTCCCCGCGAAAGTTATACCCTGACTTCAAAAATATGGTTCAGGCCTGGCGGAATTCCAGAAGCAGAAAGACCCGATGCCAATGTGGTGGTGGACCGATTCAGAAAAGAACTCAGGACAGACTATATCGACATTATGCAGATTCATTGCATGGAAACAGCCGACTGGACCGATGAGCAAAAAAAGCAAATGGACATCCTGCAGGGCTTAAAGGAAAAAGGCATTATCAGGTCGCATGGTGTATCAATTCATACACTCGATGCGCTGGAAGCTTGTGTGGATTCGCCATGGGTGGATATAGTTCACACGCGGATCAACGCTTTTGGAGATACCATGGATAACAATGATCCTGAGAAGGTACTTTCCGTCATTAAACGGATTCACGATGCCGGCAAGGGAGTTATTGGCATGAAACTCATCGGCAATGGAAACTTCCGCAATGACCCTGAAAAAATTAATACTTCGCTCAAATACGTACTGAATTCTGGTGCTGTGGATATGGTAATTGTTGGATTTGACGAGCATTGGCAGATCGATAATTATGCTGAGCGCGTCAGAAATGCCCTGAAATCCATGTCATAAGGATACGTCACTTTTTAACCTATTCACCCAAAAAACCCAGACTAATGAAAATCTTTACTTTACTTTTTCTAACCGTATCCCTGGCATGTTCTGAAAAACCTGTCAGTATAATCGCCGATGGTGCAGTACTCGAAAAACTCGCCGGTGATTTTGCATTCACGGAAGGCCCGGCGGCCGATAAAGCCGGAAATGTGTACTTCACCGATCAGCCGAATGACAGAATACTCGTATGGACTATTGATGAAAAATTAACAACCTGGATGCAGCCATCGGGTAGATCAAACGGTCTGTGTTTCGATGCAAAGGGAAATCTGTGGTCTTGCGCGGATGAAAAAAATGAACTCTGGCACATAGACCAGGAAAAGCAAATAACCGTGTTGCTGGACAATTATGGCGGCAACAAACTCAACGGTCCGAATGATGTGTGGGTCGCACCGAATGGAAGCGCTTTTTTCTCAGACCCATATTACCAACGCCCCTGGTGGGACAGAGATACAACACAGCAGGATGGCCAATGTGTCTATTTTCTTTCAGCTGACAGGCAGCCGATAAAGCGAGTTGTCAATGACCTACTTCAGCCAAATGGTATTATAGGAACGCCGGATGGAAAAACGCTCTATATCACAGATATAAAGGACAACAAAACCTACCGGTATTCAATCGGGGCGGATGGCAGCTTGTCGGGTAAGCATCTGTTTTGCGAAATGGGTTCCGATGGCATGACACTCGACTCTCAGGGAAATCTATATCTGACCAACGCCAAAGGAGTCGTTGTCTTCAATCCGCAGGGTATTCAGATCGAAGAAATAAAAACACCAGAACCATGGACAGCCAATGTCTGCTTCGGCGGAAGCGATATGAAAAGTCTGTTCATCACGGCAAAGTCCGGATTGTATAGGCTGCGGATGAATGTCAGCGGGGTAGGTAGCCAGTAGTCAACACAATGACCTTTTAACCACCCACCCCCCCAGAATTATCCATCAGGAAACTCTGAGGAGGTGTAAAGCCTAGTGTGTTTGGGTATGTGGATTGATTGCCAGGTTTGGGTTATTTATTTCTCTTCAGCTTTTCTAATTTATTGGGCTCTCTGGTGGCTGTCAAAAAAATCTACCACATAAATCTTATCATTTTCAAGCCGATAAACTATCTTAAAATTGCCTTCGATTAACCTTCTATGTCCCTGATTTAGTTTTGTGAGATGTGGTTCGGGCTGTCCTTTGTATGGGTGACTACTGAGACTTCTTGCCTTATGCAGCAATGTATCTTTAATTTCTATGGCCTTCTCAACAGGCATTTCAAGTCCGTGGACCCGACAAACGAGGATACCTATCCATCTCCCACCAGTATATCTACACGACCGTAACTGTACGCTCTTCCTCTTCTTCTCCCACCAATAGTCCTCTTGAATCCGGGGGTATGTATATCTATCTCTTCTAACTCTTGTATATATAGATCGTAACATCTTACCGATCTTGTTTCTTATTTTTTTATTTCTTTGTGTTAATCTAAATAGAATTCATCCTAAATTTATTATATCTACTCTAATTGTTGTTTATATATGGTTCTTTAGTTCTTCTTTTTATATATTTTTTTACTTCTTTTTTTTACCCGTTGAGTAATAAAAAAGTGCCCCCGACGATTTTCTTCAAGTCGGGTCAGTGATTGGTCTGTAATGACTACTTCCGTGAATTCAGTTTCTGATTAAGCCTTGAGTCTGCTTCTTCCACAGTGTAACCCCTTCCTTCCTTTATGTACTTTTCTGATTGAAGCACCCTTTCAGTCATTGCAAAAACAAAATAAAATCTAATTCTTATTCAATATTATCAATATCTCCATACAATTTTTCAACCTCTGGGTTAAAGATTTCCTGATTCAAAAGCGCTTCAATTTTATCTAACTCTTTTTCGTTAAGAAGCATCACACGCTCCATTAGATGATATTTTCTTGATGCCAAATCCATTGTCTTTATTGTTAGTCTCATAAAAGTAACGTTTTTCATGATTTGTTGATTTCATTTCAACGGATGATAATTCAAAATGGCGGTTTTGAGTTCTTTCAGCCCCGTTTAACCACCCTCATAGTTATCGGTTGGACTCTCTGTAGAGCTGCCAAACTATCGCACCTCTGTCAGTCAAGTATCTTTATCTCCACCTTCCGGAATTCTACCGGGTGGCTTTCTGACTGGAGGGAGATGGTGCCTGAACTCAGCATCAATTCATCATTCACGATAATACGTTTGGCATCCGGATCTTTTGGGTCGAGTTGCGGATTATTATAGTCCAACACCAGGTCGCTGTTGATAAAATGCT
Organism: Cyclobacteriaceae bacterium; assembly: GCA_034523095.1. GTDB lineage: Bacteria > Bacteroidota > Bacteroidia > Cytophagales > Cyclobacteriaceae > JAAUQL01. Next base: position 226,587 of record JAXHKU010000002.1, read on the forward strand.
TTATAATCTCATTGCCACGCACTTCCAATTCAGCCACAACCCACTGTTCGCCGTGATAGGTTTTGGAGCCGCTTTCCGTGCAGTGCCGCTCGATAAGTTCGCCATCGATGACCACATTGGTGCCGGGTGTACAAAGGTTGCCGGTAGTCCGAGGATCCTTTCCGTTTCCACCAAGGAGTTGCACTTCAATAGAAACAGGAAAATTCTGGTCTTTTGTCATGGATTGTGGCGTCTGGCCATGAACCATAACGCCTGAATTTCTGATCGCCCAGCCCGGGCCTCCTGCACACTGTTCGCCGGTGAACCGGTACTCGACCCTTATGATGTAGTTGCTGAAAGATTTCTCATAGAAAAGGTGCCCGAAGCGCTCATCAAATTTATCATACGCTTCATAAGACACTTTAAGAATTCCATCTTCTACATGGAAGGTGTTGCCAAAATTATCACCAGACTCATAGCCCCGTATTTTTGGGGTCCAGCCGGTAAGGTCTTTTCCATTGAATAATTGTATCCACTCATCGCCGGAATTCTGTGCTATACACAAGGTTGAGAGGAACAGTATTATCAGAGTTAAAGGTACAAATCGCTTAATTTTCATTTTTCATATGGTGAGTGGAATAATGAGAGGGATTTCTTTCCCTAAGGCCCTGGGATTATTATATTTGTTCGTATATTCTGAAATGAATAATATCCCTGACCTTTCCTGTGATGTCTCCGAAGCCCCCTCCAAAAACTACTCCCCTACAATTAATCTATAAAAGAATATTACCATTACAAAAAGCCGCCTATAGCTCTTTCCAAAAAGTGATTATTTCTTAATTTATGAAGTGTTAGCTCCAGTAGCTATCTATTCATACTTATCTCCCAAACAATTATAATAATATCTATCCCGCCAAGTCCTTTAGCGTTAATCTCCTTTTTAATTATTAAAGCACTAAAAGATAAAAATAATTTGCGTTCATCCCCCCGTTTATCGATCCTACTCTTATACAACTCCTCGTAAATTACGTGGTCTTGCCACACCAAAGGGACCGTGGCTTCCATAGTAAAAGGGTTTTCGTATATATGTAATACTAAAAACCATAGATAGCGCCGATGCCAATAAACGTGGGAAACTTTCTCCTCCAAATCATATCTTCGCCAAAGTCCCGTGCAACTGGTATTAAAAACGATCTGGCCAATATATTTGTAAAAACTTTTTTACAAGGGCCATGTTTTTTACAGGCCAATCCCTATAAAAAATTATGAAAAAATGAAATATTTTTGTGCTGAATCGGTGCTGCGCGGTGGTGCAGGTTCGTCGGTTGCTGAAGCTACCGGCTACATGAACGAGCTGCGTGAGAGACTTAGGTGATGATAAGATTACTGCCTATTACATTTTTATTGGATAAGGCCCGTGAATTATTGGGAAACACCTCCTCATCCGTATGGAAGATTGATTCTACTATATGTGGCCATGGAAAGGTGGCGTGAAAGACGGGAGGGCAACGGACAGTAAATATGACGTTTTTCCCATCCCTTCATCAGATCTCGCTGCCAATCCAAATCTGGATCAAAACCAGGGTTATTAATCAGGATTTAAATTTTATTAAACATGAAAAAGATATTAAGAAATATATTTCTGATCACGGGACTGGCAATAGTTTTTTCAGCTTGTGAAAACGAACCCGTAGGCCCGATACTGGGCGATGAAAGTACGTTTACCAATCCGGCACTTACGAATCCGGTAACATCCGCGCCAAAAGAACTTCTTCCGGACAATGCTGCTGATTTATTAAATTGAATGGACTATCGCCGAAACGGAGTTAGTTTGCATAAATACGTGCTGTCAGTCGATAGTCAAGCTTTCTCTACCGATAGTTCTTGGTTCAGGAGAATTATCCGGATGTAAGTAGAAGCTTTCAATAATGCATTTGAAAACCGGACCCCGGATTTGAGAGACCGGTAAGATTATGGCGACCGGATACAGTTTTGCCGGAGGCATTAGGATCTACCACAAATAACCATCGACAGTACCACTAAAAGAGGCACCTTTTGCACCGAGGATATGGAGAACCGGGAGGGGAGAAAGAATGCGCTAAAGATCCTACACGTGCCGATAAAAACACCTGGACAATTACAGTATTTCTGAAAGGTGGTCAGGAAGCAAAATTCAGGGCTAGCGACAGTTGGGATGTGAACTGGGGAGCAGCGGCATACCCAAGCGGAACCGGCACACAAGGCCATACCCGTACCCGGATGATTTCTAAAGGGGAGAAAGGAAATAAGACCCAAGAACATAGGTAAGCCACCCCAGGCGGGAAAGAAAGGAGAAACCGATATGGCTGAGATTACAGTCACTGATGGTGAAGCTAAATTCAGGGCTGAGAATGATTGGGCTGCAAACTGGGGCGCCACCTCCTATCCTTCGGGGTTTGCTACATCTGGTGGCCCAAATATCCCCGTGAAAGCGGGTACCTATTTCGTATGGTTCCATGATGCAACCGGTGAGTATGCGTTCATGGATAAAAATGATAAAGTTCCATACGCAACCATCGGCATCATCGGCTCGGCTACTCCGGGTGGATGGGATACAGAGCGACAGAATCCATCCAATCCATATCGATGGTCTGTGATCGTAAGCCTAACGGAGGCCGAAACCAAATTCAGAGCTGACAACGATGGGCGGTGAACTGGGGCGGCGTTGGCTTGCCATCTGGAATAGGAATAAAAGGAGGGCCGAATATCGCGGTGAAAGAAGGAAAATATACCATTCACTTCCATAGTGGTACCGGGAAATACCTCAAATAAATGAGAAAAGGGGCCCGGCGATAACACCTTTTATATTTACTTCACCTCACAAAACATCCATTGCGCCCATGAATGTACACTACAAAACCAAAGAAAATCTATCTTCATACGCGCTGATCTTCCTTTTCACTTTCCTGTTCGGTGCGGCGGCTGCTCAAAAGCAGGACATCAAACCAACTATCAGTCCGGCCATTTTTACCTACGAAACGGAAATCACAGTAACATACGATGTAACCGGCACGCCGCTCGCTAACCTGGCAACTACATGGATTTGGGTATGGATTCCTGATACAAATATCGATGCCAAATACAACGTAAACCCAGCTTCGACTAATGCCGCTTTGTCCGACAATGCGAAACTTACCAAGGCAGTGGCAGACGGTAAGACTACATTTACCATAAAATTCAAGCCCACTGACTTTTTCAGCTCTGACATCAGCATCCAACGCAAACTCGGTATGCTCCTCAAAGGAAATGACTGGGCCAATGGCCAAACGACGGATTTCATTGCGAACATTGCCGAGGACAAATTTTCAGCACTGCTGATAAAGCCGGAAATAAGTCCTGTTTTCATCAACACCAATTCAACACTAAATATCGAGGCACTGTCCAGTGGATCAGCCACCTTCCGCCTTACCATCAATGGCACCAAGGTCGATGAAAAAACCGGCAATACAGCTTACACCTATGCTCATCTGGCTACTGAAACTTCCGGAAGCATTGACTGCGCTCTTGAGGTAAGCTCCACCACTTCAGTTGAAGACACTACGATGATATTCAGTTATATAATGCGTTCCGCAACCACCCAATTGCCTCGACCCGCAGGAATAATCCCAGGCATCAATTACCATTCGGGTGATGCCTCAAAGGCCACGCTTTGCTTGTTGGCTCCCAACAAATCTTCTGTTTTCGTTCTCGGTGATTTTAATAACTACACCATTTCGCCTGCATTTCAAATGTTTCAGGATGGCGAATACTTTTGGCGTGAAATAACCGGCCTAACTCCAGGAACAGAATATGCCTTTCAGTACCTGGTTGATGAAAGCATTTATGTCGCTGATCCATTTTCCGATAAAATCCTTGATCCCGATGATCAGTACATTCCGCAAACGATATATCCGAATTTAAAATCCTATCCACAGAAAGCGCTGCGCAGTAGTTGGTACCAAAACCGGCTCGGCAATTATCCAAACCGGGAAAACCCCATTCGTTTGGAATAACGATGCCTATGATAAACCAGAGAAGGATAACCTCATAATATATGAACTCCTGATCCGCGATTTTTTCGATGCCAACAACAGATCATACGACAGATTGATGGATACCCTTTCCTACCTGAAAAATCTGGGCATAAATGCCATAGAACTCATGCCGGTACAGGAATTTCAGGGTAATAGCTCATGGGGCTATAATCCAACTTTTATGTTTGCACCTGACAAAGCTTACGGTACATCCCAAAAGCTGAAAGAGTTCATCGATACTGCCCATGGGCATGGAATCGCCGTGATTATGGATATTGTATTTAACCACCAGGACATCCCCAATACTTACGCGTCAATGTATTTCGACTTCACGGAAGGTGTATTTAAGCCGACAGCAGATAATCCATGGTTCAATGTGAATGCTACCCACCCCTTTTCTGTATTTTTTGATTTTAATCACGAAAGCGCTTATACAAAACAATACATGGATACCACCCTTCACTACTGGATCCACGAGTATCATGTTGATGGATATCGTTTTGATCTTTCGAAAGGATTTACCCAAACCAATTCAGGTTCGAATGTGGGTTTTTGGGGCCAAATAGACCAGTCGCGCATTGACATTATCACCAGGATGGCGGATAAGGTTTGGAGTCACTCCCCCGATACCTGGCTGATCCTTGAACATTTTGCCGATAACTCAGAAGAAACCATTCTCGCCAACTACGGTCTGATGCTTTGGGGAAATATGCACGGGGCCTACAAGGAAACAATACTCGGATATCATGATAATAATAAATCGAATCTTCAATGGGGTTATGCCCCATACCGCGGCTGGTCAGACCTGAACCTGGTGACGTATATGGAGAGTCATGATGAGGAGCGGCAGATGTTTGAAGCAGGTTTATATGGAAATGTTTCCGGCGACTATTCCGTTAAGGATAAAACAACAGCGCTGAACCGTGTTAAAGCTGCCTCAGCATTTTTATACACCGTGCCGGGACCGAAACTTTTCTGGCAATTCGGCGAACTTGGATATGATATTTCCATTGATGAGAATGGAAGGACCGGTGAAAAACCCCTGAAGTGGGAATACTATAATGATGTAGAAAGGAAAAAACTCCATGATCTGACCAGCCGAATTACTCAAATTTAGAAATACCAACACTGTATTCACTAACGGCCAGTTTATGTGGTCGCCGGAGGGTGAAGTAAAACGAATCGTGATGGGTGATGATACTATGAAAATGCTCATCATAGGTAATTTTGGTGTCGTCGATCGTATGATTGCCGGCAATTTCCCCGAACCCGGACAATGGTTTGATTTCTTTTCCGCTGAATCTTTTAGTGTGGTGAATACAGGAATGGAGATGTTTTTTGAGCCCGGCGAATTTCATATTTATACCACAAAGAAAATTGAAGACGTCAAACCAGGTTTGGTGCCATGGGGAGCCAATTTTGTCATCACCGCTTTGCCGGATGAATTAGCCGATGGGCATACTATTTACCCAAATCCGGTGAATAGCCATTTCACAATTTCAGGGCTGAAAGATGGCTATTATTCCATGCAGATACTCGACATTCACGGGCAGTCTGTGCAACGCGCAGAAGTTATATCAAACAACGGATTCCAGGGATCCATACAGGAACTTCCTTCCGGCTTTTATTTTCTGAAACTTACAGGCGCAACACAAGAATATAATTTCAAGCTCATAAAAAATTAGTAGTATGCGATTTCTTGTCATCATTTCAATAATCACCTTCTTGGTCACAGCGTGTAAAACTCAATCCGGATGAGAATGCCGGCAACCATGATCATTCCACCAACATTGCCCAATGGCCACAATGCGGTAATGTATGAAATATTCGTGCAGTCCTTTGCCGACTCCAATGGCGATGGCATTGGCGATATCAGGGGAATGACGGCTAAGCTCGACTACCTGCAGGACCTGGGAATTCAGGGCATTTGGCTGATGCCCATCATGCCCTCGCCTTCCTACCACAAGTACGATGTGACCGATTATTATGGCATTCACCCGGATTATGGCACCATGGATGACTTCAAAGTGTTCGTCAGCGAAGCTCACAAACGCAACATCAAAGTGGTGATTGACATGATTATTAACCATACCAGTAATGAGCACCCCTGGTTTTTGGATGCTGTGAAAAGTGCAAAATCTCCATACCGCGACTATTATATCTGGGAAACGGAGGAAGAAATACTATCGACAGGTTCACTGGACAAGGCAGAATCCGGCGACAGTGGAAATTTAACCCAATGGCACGATGTCAGGGGGAATGAAGAGAAGTTCTATGGTTTTTTCTCAGGCTATATGCCAGACCTGAATTACGACAATCCGGAAGTGCGTGAAGAAATGATTCAAATTGGTAAATTCTGGCTTCAGGATATCGGTGTGGATGGGTTCAGGTTGGATGCGGCGAAGCACATTTATGAAGATTCGCGCCGCGACGACAACAAAAACTGGTGGATTGAATACCGCCATGAATTAGAGAAAATAAAGCCGGACGTTTACCTGGTAGGTGAAATCTGGGACAAAACCGAAAACATCACCCCGTTCCTTCATGGACTTGGAGCGCTTTTCAATTTCGACCTGGCCTTCAGTATTCTCGAATCAGTCAGAAATGAAAAAAGCGTGACGGCATACATCCATGGACCTTCCTGGACAATTGATGAAAATAGAAATTTTACCAAGGGATATCTGGACAACCAGGCACTTTTTCAGCGCGAAAACCAGGAGTTTTACGATGCCATATTTCTGAGCAATCATGATCAAAACCGGATAATGAGCGCGCTTGATGGTGATATGGCCAAGGCAAAACTCGCAGCTTCGATTCTGCTTACCCTTCCGGGAACGCCATATCTGTATTACGGGGAAGAAATCGGCATGCTCGGCCGGAAGCCCGATCCGAACATCCGCGAACCGTTCCTTTGGGCTGAAAGCCTTGCTGACTCGCTGCGCCCAAAATGGATAAAACCTGAGTTTACTCACGATAGCAGCGTCACGCCGCTATCCATCCAAATGGCTGATGAAGAATCCCTGTTCAACCATTACAAAACGCTTATTCACCTTCGCAACTATTCAAAGGCACTTACTTTCGGCGATCTTCAGGAAGCAGGTTATGGAAATTCCTCAGCAATCTCATATTACAGGAATCATGGAGAAGAAAGGCTGCTCGTTATCCACAATCTCACTAATACGCCTATTTCTATACAGTTGAGGGATGAAGACACTGACTTCACTTCAGTAATTTATAGCAATAATCCAGATGGGGACAGACCGGAAAACGGCAGTGTTGACATTGTGGCGAATTCTACGATTATCCTAAAAGCAGCAGAGTAGACTACTGGTTTTTATTTTCTACATGGAAAACATCAATTCCCTCCAACTCCTCCGTCATCCGGTACATTTGGATACTTTCATCAAAAATGGCTGAAAAGGCAAACGGCTTGTTTTCTAGGATGTATTTGTAAATATACCAGTCGGTCATCGGTGTTGGTACATCCAGAATTTCACTAAAGTCTATCCACTTCAATTCGCCTTCATTGCAGTATGGTGGTTCGACAAAATCGATATCGGCGAGGTAAACGTAGTTGATCCAGTTGTATTCCACCGGAGAGGTTTCCGTCAGCATTCCGCAGAACTTCATAGACGGAACACGAATTCCGGTCTCCTCATAAGTTTCTCTGATGGCAGCCGCCAGAGGTGATTCATGCACGTTCAGCTTTCCTCCTACCGGCGTAAACATATTTTTATTCGGCTCTTTCAGGCGCTTGAGCAAAAGGAATTGCCGGCCACTTTTCAATACACATAGCGTGGCTGCTTTCTTTAGACCAAAGGGAACCGAATTTTTCATGTTCAGTTTATGAGATTAACCAACATTCCAAACGCTGCGTGTTTTGTAAATTGCCTAATGCGCAGTCGTCGATGGATTTTATACATAAAAAAGCCATGAACTTTCGATCATGGCTCCGTACTTGTGATTTAGATATTTGCCGCCAGCCAGTCGCCTACTTCGGAGGTTTTGAATGATTTGCCTTCAGCTATGTCAACGGTGACAACGCCGGCCTCCATGGATTTTGTCACGACATCGCGGATAGCCTGAGCTTCCACAGTAAGATTGAGTGAAATTTCCAGCAGCATGGCCGCTGATAAAACAGTAGCAATCGGATTGGCAATGTCCTTGCCTGCTGCCTGTGGATAAGAACCGTGTATCGGTTCGAATACTGACGTATGGATGCCAACCGACGCAGATGGCAATAACCCCAGTGAACCGGTGATGACGCTGGCTTCGTCAGAAAGGATGTCACCAAACATGTTTTCGGTAACCATCACATCAAATTTCTTTGGCCATTGAATGATCTGCATGGCGGCATTATCAACAAACATGAAATCAACTTCAATTTCGGGGTAGTCAGGAATCATTGCCTGAACCGTTTCGCGCCAGAGTCGCGAAGTGGCCAGCACATTGGCTTTATCTACAACAGTGAGTCGCTTATTGCGCTTTGCTGCATATTCAAAACCCAGTTTGGTGATTCGCTGAACTTCTTCTTTTGAATAAACACAGGTATCATATGCCTTATTCTGATCTTCGCTCCTGCCTCTGGGCTCGCCAAAATAAATGCCGCCAGTGAGTTCTCTCACAACAACAAAGTCCGCACCTTCTACCAGGTCGCGGCGAAGTGGCGATTTATGAAGCAGGGAAGGAAATGTAGTTACCGGGCGGATATTGGCATACAGTCCCAGTTTCTTCCTCATGGCCAGCAATCCCTGCTCAGGTCTTACTTTTGCCTTTGGATCATTGTCATATTTAGGATCACCAATAGCGCCAAAGAGAACCGCGTCGGAGTTCATGCAAAGCTCGAAAGTTTCATCAGGAAATGGATTTCCGACAGCATCGATGGCGCAGGCGCCAACAATTCCTTCCTTGAAATCAAAGGTGTGGTTGAATTTTTTCCCCACCGCCTTAAGCACTTTAATGGCCTGCGCGATAATTTCCGGGCCGATTCCATCACCAGCCAGCACTGCGATTTTGTAATTCATGAAATTTGAAAAGTAATTAATTAAGTGATTCGATTATGTTGAGCATTCTGATAGTTCCTTTGATGGCGGCCACTGTTTGGTCTGAGTCCAGTCCACGGGTTTTCAGGGTTTTACCCTTATAATCCCAGGTAATGACGCTTTCTACCAGTGCATCCGTCTTTCCACCGGGAGGTATGGTTACGATGTAATCCTTCAGAATGGGTCTGGGTTTTTTAAGTTCATCATAGATGTCCCAGAGGGCAGTCATGAATGCGTCGTATTGGCCATCGCCTGAGGCAGTGGCCTCATAGACTTTGCCATTGATTTCCATACTCAGGGTTGCCATGGATCTCAGGCCATTAGCAACCGAAAGCGAGTAGTTAACCACCCTTATTTTTTCAATGATCTTCTCTCCTTTCAGTACATCGGATATGATATAAGGGAGGTCCTCCTTGGTCACTGTTTCCTTTTTATCGCCCAATTCAATGACCCGTTCCGTAATCAGCTTCATTTCTTCTTTGTTGAGTGCGATACCCAATTCCTCGAGGTTTTTAATGATGCTGGCCTTTCCGGACATTTTACCAAGCGCATATTGCCGTGTCCTTCCAAAGCGCTCCGGGAGCAGATCATTGAAATATAAGTTATCCTTATGGTCACCATCTGCATGGATGCCACTGGTCTGGGTGAAAACATTTTCGCCGATCAGGGGCTTATTTAGCGGAATTCTGATGCCGGAGAAAGATTCAACAAACTTGCTGACTTTATAGAGCTTTTTCTCATCCACGTTCATATCGTAGTGGAAGTGATCTTTTACTATGCCGATTACGCTGCTTAATGGAACATTACCTGCCCGCTCGCCCAATCCGTTGAGGGTGGAATGGATTCCTGTGATCCCGGCCCTGATAGCTGAAAATACATTTGCCGTGGAGAGGTCATAATCATTGTGCGCGTGAAAATCGAAATTCAGTTTCGGATACCTCGTGCGCATATCCAGGCAAAATGTATAGGTTTCCTCATGGTTGAGAATTCCTAAGGTATCCGGCAACATGTATCTGTCGATATTGTCGTGCTGCAGCGCATCGAGCATCTGGTACATATATTCCGGGGAATTGCGCATTCCATTGGACCAATCCTCAAAATATATATTGACCCGGACTCCGGCTTCTTTGGCATTTTTCAATACAATCCTGATATCGTCGATGTGCTGCTCCGGTGTCTTGCGAAGCTGATACTGACAATGTTTCAGCGAACCTTTGGTGAGGAGATTGAGTACTTTTCCTCCGGCGTTTTTTATCCAATTGATGGATTGCCAGTCATCGACAAAACCCAGTACCTCGATACGATCAATGTACCCGTTTTCATTGGCCCAGTCAAAAATACTCTTTGCCCCCTTGAACTCACCGTCCGAAACGCGCGCTGAAGCAACTTCAAGGCGATCAACTTTCAGATCCTCCAGAATGAGTTTGGCAATGTTAAGTTTTTCTGATTCGGTAAATGAAACGCCCGAGGTTTGCTCTCCATCCCTCAGCGTGGTGTCCATTATCGTAATTTTCATATGTACGCGTTTTTTAGGCTCTGCTATTCTCGAACTGCTCAATCTTGGTCTTCAGGTTCAGCAGATAGTCAATATCATCATAACCATTGATCATGCATTCTTTTTTGTAATCATTAATGTCAAAATTTTCCTTTTCGCCTGTCTCAACAAGTACTATTTCCTGCTTTTCCAGGTCAACACGTATCTTCGTGGCCGGATCTTTGGTAACCGCTGAAATCAGCTTCTGGAGAAAGCCCTCAGAAACCTGGGCGGGAAGCAATCCGTTGTTCAGTGCGTTGCCCTTGAAGATATCCGCAAAAAAGCTGGAAATAACTACTTTAAATCCATAATCATAAATAGCCCAGGCCGCATGTTCACGACTTGAGCCACTGCCGAAGTTCTTTCCGGTTAACAATATCGCCCCTGAATATTTACCGGTATTCAATACAAAATCTACCTTGGGCTTATCCTCTTTGTCGTAGCGCCAATCGCGGAAAAGATTTTCGCCAAAGCCATCCCTGGTGGTTGCCTTTAAAAAGCGTGCGGGAATGATTTGGTCGGTATCCACATTTTCAATAGGCAATGGAACCGCCGTGGATGTAACAGTTAAAAATTTATCTCTGGCCATAGTCAGTTTCTTTTGGATTATATTAACGTACGTGGATCAACGATTTTTCCTGTGACAGCGACAGCAGCGGCGGTCAAGGGACTGGCGAGCATGGTTCTGGACCCGGGCCCCTGGCGTCCTTCAAAGTTTCGGTTGGAAGTGGACACCGCCAGTTTTCCTTCCGGAATCTTATCATCGTTCATCGCAAGGCATGCCGAGCAGCCAGGCTGACGAAGTTTGAAACCCGCCTCTTCCAGTATGGTGGTGATCCCCTCTTCAATAGCCTGCTTTTCAACCTGTTTCGATCCTGGTACAATCCAGGCTGTGATATTGGGGGCTTTTTTCTTTCCTTTTAAAAATTGAGCGACTTCCCGGAGATCCTCAATACGTCCGTTGGTGCAGCTACCGACAAAAACATAGTCGACCGCTTTACCAACCAACTCCTCTCCGGCTTCAAAACCCATATATTGCATCGCCTTATTAAATGTGGCGACATTGCCGGTTTCTATTTCATCCAATGTTGGTATGTTGCCGCTGACCTTAGCTCCCATGCCAGGATTTGTGCCGTAGGTTATCATAGGCGCTATATCTGCCGCATCGTAATTGAGTTCAACATCAAAAACAGCATCTTCATCCGTTGTCAGTTGGCGCCATTTTGCGACAGCCGCATCATACTCAATTCCTTTGGGTGCAAATTCACGTCCTTTTATGTATTCGAAGGTGATTTCATCCGGGGCGATGAGGCCGCCGCGAGCGCCGCATTCGATACTCATATTGCATATGGTCATCCGACCTTCCATTGACAGACTGCGGATAGCCGAGCCGGCATATTCTATAAAATACCCGGTACCTCCACTGGCAGATATCTTTGCGATGATATACAGGATAATGTCTTTAGCGCCCACTCCTTTGGAGAGTTTTCCCTCCACATTGATTCGCATCTTTTTTGGTTTGGGCTGCATGATGCACTGCGTGGCAAGCACCATTTCCACTTCGCTTGTACCGATGCCAAAAGCTACCGATCCAAAAGCCCCATGCGTTGAAGTGTGGCTGTCGCCACAAACAATTGTCATCCCCGGTAAGGTAAGTCCGAGTTGTGGGCCGATCACATGAACGATGCCCTGAAATGGATCATTAAGACCATAAAGTGTAACATTGTGCTTTTTGCAATTTTCTGTGAGCTTATCGACCTGATAACGCGATAGTTGATCCCGGATCGGAAGATGCTGATCCATGGTTGGTACGTTGTGGTCGGGTGTAGCCACGGTATTTTGCGGTCTGAACACCGATAGTCCACGCTTGTCAATACCGGCAAATGCCTGGGGACTTGTTACTTCATGGATGAGGTGCCTGTCGATATAAAGCACACTGGGGCCGCCCTGTATTTCATGAACCACATGGGAGTCCCATACTTTGTCAAATAGTGTTTTACCAGCCAATTTTAAGCAATTTAGGAAAATGAGAGAATTACGACTATCAAATAATAATACAAGGCAAGGATTGCCCGAGGATGGTAAGCTTACTGATAAACGACGTTGAAGTCACATACGTCGGATTTTTACATTTCAATTTGCCGTATTCCATAAGGCAATGCCTCAATTAGTACTTTTTTTCGATGGTGCAAAAGTACAAAAATTTTTAAATATTCTGTTAATCCAGCCTTATGCAATAGAATAATTCAGTAGCTGGTCGCTTTGCATTTTCTTAGCAGTTCAGAATCATATTTTTCAGTTGGTCGATTCGTCGCTTTCATCGTGATTCCAGCCTAAAGAGTCCTCGAACAGTGAAGAGTTATCCTTCTCTATCTCGCTCAACACTGTGAAAACTGGTTAAGGCTCATTGCATACTATCGTTGTCCAGCTATTCCAGGAGTTCATGGATAATATACAGTTCTTCATACCTCATTTAATTATTTAGCTTTTTACATTTGCGCATATAACAGGCAATTGCCATGTTTGCCTCATAATTACTCATCCATTAATTCTAACTCATGAAAAACATTTTATTCCTCCTCGTTTTCTTTACATACAGCGCAGCAATCGCCCAGGAAGCCGACACAACCTACTGGCGGCGGGCATTTAAAGGCGCAATAACCTTCAACCAGGCATCTTTCAGTGACAACTGGACAGGTGGTGGTGTAAACTCCATCGGCTTTAGCAGTCTGATCAATTTCAAGGCTAACTATCTTAAAGGTAAAAACTCATGGGATAATGAACTCGATCTGCTCTATGGATACATCAATAACCAAGGCACAGGATACCGCAAAAACAACGACCGCATTTATCTGGACACAAAATATGGCCGGGCATTGTCAGATAAATGGAATATGTACGGATCATTCAATATCCTTACCCAATTTGCCAATGGTTTCAAATACGATAAAGACAGTCTGGATAGAGATGTTGCCCTGCAGGTTTCGGAATTTATGGCGCCGGGTTTTTTTACGGCTGCGCTGGGCTTTGAATATACACCTAAGCCTTTTTTTAAGTTAAGACTTTCACCTGTTGCACCAAGGCTAACCGTCGTGAGAAATAAAGAATTGTACCAGAATGTTGACAATAACTACGGGGTCCCGGTCGGCGAAACAACGCGTTTTGAGTGGCTTGCCTTTCAACTCCTGGCCGATTTCGATAAAAATCTCAACGAGAACGTGAATCTGAAATTCCGTTACCTGATCTACGCCAACTATGAAACACTTGATTTTAATAAAATTGATCAGCGCCTTGACGCCATCCTTGAGCGCCAAAATCGCTAAATACTTTGAGGTACAATTGAGTGGCATCCTGTTGTATGATTTTGACCAGGATGATTCTATTCAGCTTAGTCAGGCCCTCGGCATAGGGTTTGTGTATTCGATGCGAAATTTTACAGATAAATAGCCCTGGATATTTTATGATATTTTCCTCACGCAAGAAGCCAGAGGACCCTTTTAGGTAACAGATATAATTTTGATTCCCGCTCAGGCGGGAATTTTTTTTGATTGGGCAATATCCAGTCATGCAACAATTCAGGTTTTCGCTAAAGCTTGCTGAAGGGCTTAAAAGTATTGCCTTTGCGATCGTCAACGGCTGGTAATTGTTCTGTAAAACAAAATTTTCTACCTTGAATAAAACGTCGCTGCTATGGAATCAAAACCTAATATCAAACTCGCTTTTCCTAAACATACCCTTGGGTATATCAGTACTTTTTTATTCTGCCTGCTTGCCGGAATAGCATTGTTGGGCTCATGCAAGCCTAAGTTGTCTACCAGAGAGGATGTCATGAATTATATGAAGAGCCTGGGAAACGGGAGTTATCTCTTTGGCCAGGTAGCCACCTGGGTGCACAACGAAAATCCTGATATGGATCACCCGAGCAACTGGCTGAAAAAAGTCTATGACCACTCGGGTAAAATGCCGCGTTACGGAGTTATCACCTATGATTTTACCGATGATCCATTCCCTGATTCCGCATGGAATAGCGGCGTAAAAAAAATGTGGGATCGCGGGTTGATAGCCGGCGTTTATACATTTTGGGCCAACCCGACAGGCAATGCTTTTCGCGATTCCTGCGATGTAGATCAGATATTCGTCGATGGATCCAATGCTATTAAAACCAACTTTTATAACCAGATGGATAGAATGGCCGCTGATCTTCAATGGATTAAAGAGCAAGGCATCCCCGTAATCTATACACCCTTTGTAGAACTTGACGACAGCAATAGCAAGTGGCACCCAAAAGACGGTCGCGAAAACGCGATAAAACTTTATCAATTGGTCCATGACTATTTCACCAATGAAAAAAAACTGGACAACATCATCTGGGCTTATCATACGCGTGAATCGGATGGCGCTCTTGAGGCCTTTTACCCGGGTGATGAATATGTGGATATTATTGGTAAATCTGGCTATGGTCCGGATTTGAATTTCCCTGAATATGAATGGGCCGTGGAGAAGAAAAAACTAGGCAAGGTGATCTGGTGGGCGGAGTTGGGAATAAACGATGAAAACGCTGCCCCGAGAGATTGTTTTGATTTGTTGGATAAATTGGAAACTGCTTATCCTGAACTTGCAGGGTTCGTCTTTTGGAGTGATGCCGGATTCTACAACATTACCGGCAATCTAAACGGTCCGGAATTTATGAATGATAAGCGCATCATCACCCTTGAATAATTTACGCTTCACAATCCAATATCACCGCTGATCATTTGAATTATGCCACATTTCAAATTGACCCATTCCGTTATCGATAAAAACTATGTGATAGTACAACAACAATGCATGGATTAACGTTCATGAAAAAGTGTAATCAAGCTCAACTTGATTTTACAATCAATTGTTTGTACGGCATACAATTCACATTGCATATTGTTAAAATAAGTAATGTGCTTACTAAATGAACCATACTTCTGATTATTAACCAGCACACAGCTAGCCTGACAAAGGTTCACTCTCTGGTATAACATGATAAATTCCCTTACGGGAAATTTGAACGCTGATTTTTAATCATGCCGACATCATTTGTCCTGTCCTTTTGGATTTTGGCGCTGAAGGCATGGTTTGGAAATTCAGTTTGTTGCCATACACTGTTGTATGGGTTTAAACCTATGTTAAATGATTAAATACATTTTTAATGAAACACAGATTACGCTTACTAACCTTGCTTCTGAGTCTAAGTGCATTTGCGGTATTAGCACAGGAGCGAACGGTGAATGGTACGGTTACCTCTTCGGAGGATAATTCCTCTATTCCCGGTGTCAACGTGGTAGTCAAAGGCACTACCATTGGGTCCATTACCGATATCGATGGCAAATACACTATTAATGTGCCAGGCGATGAGAGTATTGTGGTTTTTAGTTATATCGGAATGGTTACTCAGGAGATCGTGATAGGATCACGTAGTTCTCTTGATGTACTTCTGCATCCCGATATACAGCAATTGAACGAAATTGTGGTAGTCGCAATGGGTTTGGAAAAAGAAAAGCGCTCGCTGAACTACGCCACACAAAACGTGGATAGCAAGTTGATCACACAATCCCAGCAACCTAATCTGGCAAATTCTCTGCAGGGAAAGGTCGCAGGATTGTCAGTCCGACAGTCGAGTGGAATGCCCGGTTCTTCCACGCTCATGACGATACGCGGCTCTACGGTTCTCAGCGGCAACAACCAGCCACTCATGGTTGTTGACGGCATGCCGATCGAGTCAGGGACCGTCTTTACCGATGATATAACTGAAGAAAGAGTTTCCAGTTCCGATGCTTCAAGCAGATCGCTGGACATCAACCCGGCAGACATTGAGTCCATCGAAGTCCTCAAAGGCCCGGCCGCATCCGCACTATATGGCTTGCGTGCTGGAAATGGGGTCATCATCATTACGACAAAAAGTGGTAATAAATCCAAAGACAAAGCGGTTATCAATTTTAACACCGCATATACTGCTGATATTGTTTCCAAAACGCCGTCCCTTCAGTCCACTTATGCTCAAGGCAATTCAGGGGTGTTTATTCAGAGTACATCCGGATCATGGGGCCCACGCATTTCAGAACTGGAGAATATACTAACAATGTCGGCGAACAGGTTGTAGGCCAAATATATGATAACGTAACTCCGTTCTTCGAAACCGGAGGCACTTACAATGCCGACCTTAGTGTATCAGGGAGCGGAGACGTCGGCAATTATTCTGTTAGTGCGGGATATACTGATCAAAAAGGATTTATACCAACCACAGGAATGACCCGATACACAGGTAAATTACGCGGCGATTTTAAAGTTTCACCTGACCTGACTGTTGGTGGTACCATGATGTACAGCAATGTGAGTGTAGATAAAATAGCCAGCGGCAGCAACCTGTCTAATCCCTTATTCACTACATACTATGCACCGCGATCTTATGATCTTTGGGGCACACCCTACAACACAGAGAGCGATCCATATGCCCAGATACATTATCGCAGTGCCATGGACAACCCGCGATGGTCGCTTGCCAACAATGAAATCACGGAGGTAAACGATAGGGTTATTGGAAACATGAACCTGACTTACAAACCACTTGAATGGTTTGCTGTAAAATACCAGCTTGGCGTCGATTACTTTACCAATAATCAGAAGGAGATTTATGAACTTGGCTCTGGTGAAACAGGCGGAAGAACATCACCTCCATCGGGAGGCGAGCTTACCGATTTCAGCTACAGCAGAAGACAAATCAATTCTACGCTAAACCTTATATTTGACTATAAAGTGTCCGATGACTTCAATCTCAATTTTGTCTTAGGAAATGAGTTTTACGACATCAACGGCCGCAGCATGAGAATCCGTGGGTCTGGTTTTGATATTGGTGGATTTCACAATATATCAAATACCCAAAGCCAAATAAGCGAAGAGTCAATCTCCCGCAGGCGGGTATATGGATTATATGGAAATGTGACGCTTTCCTATAAAAACCTGTTATTCCTCACAGCTACCGGAAGAAATGACAAAGTTTCCAACCTTGCCAGGGACAACCGTTCGTTCTTCTATCCCTCTGTTGGTGGTAGTTTCATCTTTACTGAATTCATTAAATCGGACGTCTTTTCCTTTGGTAAGTTAAGGGCTGGATGGGCGACTGTTGGCCAGGCGTATGACGAAGACGACTATCCAACTCAAAATATATATTTTCAGGGAACATCAGGAGTAGGAGGCTTTTTAACCGATGGCATCCAATTCCCCTTTGCTGGTCAGAATGCATTCGGACAGGATGTGCTGCTCAAAACAGCTGACTTGAAACCTCTCAATAAGGTATCTTTTGAAATTGGTATAGACCTCCGGTTTTATAATGACCGTATTGGCATCGATTACACCTACTTCACAAGCGACGTGAACGACCAGATCTTTCAGGTGCCTATTGCAGCATCGACAGGATACCAGGCAGAGCTTCGCAATGCAGGAAAACTGAGGAGTTCAGGTCATGAAATTTCCATGAATCTGAATCCAATCGTAAACACCAACTTCAGATGGGACATCGGTGTTAATTTCACCAAATTCACCAACGAAGTCATCGAACTCGCACCCGGTGTAGCCAACATTTATCTGGGAGGCTTTACGACGCCAAGTATCCGCGCACTTCAGGGCAGCACCTATCCGTCCATATTTGGTATCGGATATTTACGCGATGAAGAAGGTAGAATAGTTGTGCTGGATGAACCCGGCAATCCATATCACGGAATGCCACTTCAAGACCCTGAAGCAAAGAAAATTGGTGATGTGCAGCCTGATTTCGAGATGGGATTTTCTAATACATTCGTTTATAAAGGAATCAGTCTCACCGCGCTGATTGATTGGCGACAAGGTGGGGAAATGTATTCCGGGAACAATGGCCTGGGTCGTTTATACGGAGCATTGGAAATAACGGAAGACAGGGAAACCCCTGTGGTCCTTGATGCTGTAAAAGGATATCAGGATGGCGATGGGAATCTTGTTGTCACCGGAGAAAATGATATTGCCATACTGCGTGGTGAGGAATATTGGAGCGATGTATTAGGCGATATCGATGAAGCCCATGTCCACGAAACTACTTTCGTAAGGTTCAGAGAATTATCGCTTGGTTATAGCCTTCCGCCAAATATGTTGAAAAATTCATTCCTCAACTCAGCCTCTTTTTCATTGGTGGGAAGGAACCTTTTCCTCTGGACAAAATACCCAAACTTCGATCCTGAGACGAGCACCACCGGTGCGGTAAACGGTCAGGGGCTCGAATATGTAGCCCATCCGCAAATAGCCAGCTTCGGTGGCAGGATCAACGTGACATTTTAATGCTTAAAAAAATTGAAAATGAAAATTCTGAATAAAATATTAGTCATTACAGCCGCTATGATTGTGGGGGTTTTTCAATCCTGCTCCGATGACAAGCTGGACGAAATTGGCACAAATCCCAATAACCCGACAGAAGTGCCCATAAAACTGCTTATTCCCCAGGTTACTGTTGAAACGGCCTTCGCTGTATCGGGTACCGACCTGGCCTGGTATTCCTCCGTATTTGTGGAACATACTACCGGCGTACATGGTCAACTGGAAACAGCCGACAAACGCACCGGCATCAACTCCACAATAGGGAATAACTCCTGGAATTCTCTCTATTCCGTCGCTTTAGCCAATTTAAATATCATCATCGAACGCGGCTCCGAAGGTGGAGCAGAAGAGGGTTATTGGAATGCTGTGGGCATTGCCAAGATTCTTATGGCATATAATTACAGCATCGCCACCGACCTTTGGGGCGAAATCCCATACTCCGAAGCCCTTCAGGGTAAGGAGAACAGAACCCCAATGTTTGATTCACAGGAAACGGTTTATACAGGAATACAGGAGCTTCTCGACGAGGCGATTACGGATTTGCAAAAGGAATCACTGACCAATGTTGGTGCAACGGATTTCTTCTATAATGGAAATAGCGATGCCTGGATCAAAGCTGCGTATGCCTTAAAAGCAAGGTACTACAATCACCTGAGTCGAAAGGATCCAGAGGGAACAGCCAACAGTGTTTTGAGCGCAATAGCTAACGCTTTTGAAGACAACTCAGAGAGCCTGGTCTTTAAATCATTTACCACCGATGCCACAGGTCAGCACCCTTGGTTTCAGGAATCGAATGACCGGTCGCACCATGCGGTAAGCCAGACTATTTATGATATCACTAATGATCTGGGTGATCCTCGGGCAGATATATGGTTTGGCACTATCGAAGGAGTAGTGGCTCCGGCACCCAATGGCACCGCTACAACTGACCAGAGTGGGACAATATATTCAAGAGCCTCTCAGAGCTATATCACGGCCACAGCGCCCCTGCCAATCATCACCTATGATGAATTGAAGTTCCTGGAAGCCGAGGCTAATCTCCGTCTTAATAAAAAACCAGAGGCATATGCCGCTTACCTTGAAGGAGTAGAATCAGCTTTGGAGCGTGCAAATGTCGAGAGCGATGATATTACAGCTTACCTGGCAAAAAGCACTGTGGATGTCGGTGAGAATAGTCTGACGCTGGAAAACATCATCACTCAGAAGTACGTCTCATTTTGGCTATTCCAGCCGATAGAGGCCTACAATGATTACCGGCGGACGATGATTCCTGAAATGCATAATACAGTTGGTCCACCGCCAAACCGCTTCCCATATCCGCAGGATGAAGTCGCTGCAAATCCTAATGTTCCAGAGCGAACCATACAAAATAAAGTATGGTGGGCAGAATGATCGTTTATCCATCAATCATAAAAGAACTTAAATGAAAAATAGATATTTCAATATTCCCAAGGCAGCAATTATCCTGCTCCTTGTTTTCGCCTGCTCGACCGAAGAAGATGACCTGATGCAGCCCTATGTCACTGGAACGGTATTTCCGGAAATTACAGAGGTTACTTCTTCCTTCTTCGATGTTGCAGATGTGAGCAATGCGTATGTCGAGTTTACTGTTGATGTAGATACCGACGTAGCTGAATCAGTATCCATTGAACAATCATTTAATGGAAACTTCTCCCGATCAAATTTGGGCACCTATTCTGCTTTCCCGGTTGCATTTAAAGTTACAGCCGCTGAAGCTGTTTCAAAAGTCTCAGGCCTTTCGATAGATGATCTTGAACTTGGCGACTCCTTCCTTTATGAAGTAATCGTCACCTCCAAAGACGGCTTGCGTACCAGATCAAATGTCATCGTGAATGCACCTGTTGCCTGCAGTTCTGACCTAGGCGGTGCGTTCACTTACTCTACCACCGTAACAGGCGTTGGAGATGGTGGCGACATCGGTGGATGCAACAACCCCGTCACCGGAGAAGGTGAATTGGTAGAAGATGGCGCTGGGTTTTATCGGGTTTCTGACGCAACATTCGGACAGTATGACTGCGCTTGGGGTGATACTCCTGCTGCAGGTGTGACACTCACAGACGTATGCAATACCCTGACTGTGAGCGGATCAGATCAGTATGACCTCATTTATACATTCGTAATCATCAGCAATGATGGCACCGAACTGAAAATCGATTGGTCCAATGATTATGGTGATAAAGGCACAAGTATCCTGATCAGGAAAGACGGTAAAACCTGGCCCTTGGAGCTGGAAATACAATAATTGCCTAATAAGTTAAGTTAAGGGTAGTTCTTCACGTACATATTAAATTGAAAGGTTCGGTTACAGTAACTGAACCTTTTTTTTTGACTTATCTGATTTGTCACTTGGTTCAGTTCCGTTAAATGCGTTGACTCCTCAATGAACGACATAAAAAATAATAGTATTACTATCTTGTTTGCGTATTAAATAATTTTTATTGGTAGTATTAAAACTTTTAAGTTATGGCAGCGTTTTAACTTTCAAAGTGTAAATCATGCAGGAATTGTTAAAAACGGTACAGATTCGCGTAAATGATCGAATCTATGCCAAGGACCCGGATTCATCAGATTTGGGAAGGAATATCATTAATGAAAGTGTAGAAATAATCCATGAAATCGGGTTTGATGCATTTACATTTAAAAAGCTGGCGATAAGCCTGGGTACGACAGAAAGCACCGTGTACAGGTATTTTGAAAATAAACACCGACTGCTGGTATACCTCACCTCCTGGTATTGGGGTTGGCTCGAATACAAAATCGTTCTTGGCACCTCCAACCTGGCTGATCCTGAGGAAATCCTGCAAAAGATTATCGCTATCATTTCAAATCCACTTTCAGAAAACCAAACCCACGATTTGATGAGTCTGGAAAAACTACACAATATTATCATTTCAGAATCACCCAAGGCGTTCCTGACAAAACTGGTAGAAACTGAAGTGAGAGAAGGATTCTTTGCTAACTTTATACGTGTTAACGACCGCATCATTAAGGTGATAAATGAGATAAATCCGGACTATATCCATGCACGAACTATGGCTTCGATGCTTCTGGATACCGTTTCCAATCAATGGTTTTTATCGCTTCATTTTCCCTCACTTACAGATGTAGGGATGGACAACGATCGTCTTGCCGCATTCCTGACTTCCATTACCAAAAGGTGCTTAACCTCATAATCGTTTATGAAACAAGGAACTGTAAACCCAATCCGGCGTTTTTTCAAACTAATCAAGCCTGACAGTAAAGATATCGGGTATGTTTATCTCTATGCGATCATTAATGGTCTGGTCAATTTGTCACTGCCTCTTGGCATACAGGCAATTATCAATTTTATTACAGGCGGCCAGATTTTCTACCTCCTGGGTCATTCTTGTTATTTTTGTGATGCTCGGCATAGCGCTCACAGGTGTACTACAGATATTCCAATTGAGTATTTCAGAACGTTTGCAACAGCGGATATTTGCCCGGGCCTCTTTTGAATTTGCATTCCGGCTGCCAAGACTGCGCATGGAATCGGTGCACAATGAGTACGTTCCTGAACTGGTGAACCGCTTCTTCGACACGCTATCCATTCAAAAAGGGCTTTCAAAAATATTGATCGACTTCTCTTCGGCAACCCTGCAGGTATTCTTTGGACTGCTTTTATTATCTTTTTACCATCCGTTTTTCATCTTCTTCGGTCTGATCTTATTGCTTATCGTCTATTTGATTTTCAGAATTACCGGTCCCAGAGGCCTCTCCACATCACTGAGTGAATCTAAATACAAATTCGAAGTAGTCCATTGGCTGGAAGAGGTTGGGCGAAACATGGAAACATTCAAACTCGCCGGAAATACGCAGATGCACATAACCAAAACTGACGAACTTGTGTCTGGATATATCGACGCTCGCAAAAAACATTTTAATGTTTTGGTGGTCCAATATATCAACATGGTGAGTTTCAAACTGGTTGTTGCCGCGGGTTTATTGATCATGGGCAGCCTGCTGGTAATCGATCAGCAAATAAACCTCGGCCAGTTTGTCGCGGCCGAAATAGTGATCCTTCTCATCATAGCCTCTGTAGAGAAACTCATCCTGAGTATGGAAACCATCTATGACGTACTTACTTCACTCGAAAAAATGGGCGCTGTAACTGACCTACCATTAGAAAAAAGTGACGGTGTGCTCTTTGAGGAGGTTGATAAGACCGCCGGTATGTCGGTAGAACTTAAGAATCTTTCCTTTCGCTATGCGGATAGCAAAGAAGACGTGATCAGGAACTTTTCAGTAAAAATTGATAGCGGTGAAAGAGTTTGCCTTTCCGGCTACAGCGGATCTGGTAAATCTACCATGTTGCAAATCATCGCCGGTTTGTACAACGATTTTACCGGCATACTGAGTTATAACGACATCCCGGTCGGAAACCTCAACCTACAAAGTCTGCGGACTTATATCGGTGACAGCATCAACGAAGAGAAACTTTTTCTTGGTTCGCTATACGAAAACATATCGCTCGGAAGGCCGGGGATCACATTGAAAAACGTCATTGAAGTCGCCGAGAAAGTATTCCTGACGGATTTTGTTCAAAATCTCAGGGATGGTTTTGAAACACAAATTGACCCAGAAGGCAAAAACCTTCCAGGCAGTGTGGTAACTAAAATAATGCTGGCAAGAAGCCTCGCATGCCCGAACAGGCTGCTCCTGGTAACCGATCAGCTCAACCGACTCGATCCGAAAGAGCGCAACAGCATCATGGATTATATGATTGACAAAAAGAATCCATGGACCCTGATCGTCATCTCAAACCAGGCAGAGGTAGCCGAAAAATGCGACAGGGTAATAATAATGGACAAAGGTGAACTTTTAGCTAATAGTCCTTTATTGAAGCTTCAAGACCGCAACATGTTTTATTCATCCAATTGATTTTCAGATGCTCAATATATCCAACAGCAAAGACCAAATTCAGGTCGATACTTCCAAATACGAATCCTTTAGAAAACTAAAGGATAACAATACCGGCAGGCTGTTTGCCAAAGTGGTGCTTGGTTTGTTGTTATTGATCTTACTAGTTATGTTTTTTCCATGGACACAGAATATCAGGGCCAAGGGTTATGTTACCTCATTGCGACCCGATCAAAGACCGCAGGAAATCCAAACCGTCATCGCCGGCAGAATTGAAAGCTGGCATGTACAGGAAGGTGATTTTGTGAAAAAAGGCGACACCATCCTGTTTATTTCAGAAATCAAGGACGATTACTTTGACCCAAACCTGCTTGACCGGACTAATCAGCAAATCGAAGCGAAAGATCTGACAAGAAAGTCCTATGATGAGAAGGTGCGAGCAATGGAAAACCAGATTGTGGCAATCACTCAGATGCAAAAATTAAAGGCGGAACAAGCCTACAACAAGCTGTCTATAGCCCAGCTCAAAGTCACAACAGACAGCATAGAATACGAAGCATCAAAAACCAATTACACTATCTCAGAACTCCAACTGGAGCGTATGAAGCAACTGTACAACGAGGGGTTGAAGTCGCTCACGGAGCTGGAAAGCCGTACCCTAAAGCAGCAGGAAAGCCAAGCCAAATTGATTGGCTATGAAAGCAAGCTTCTCAGCAGCCGCAATGAATTGATCAATGCCCGAATAGAACTGTCGGCCATCGATAGCGAATATCGCGATAAACTCGCTAAGGCAAACGCTGAGAAATTTTCAGCGCTATCCAGCGTCTACGGTGCAGATGCCGAGCTAACCAAATTACAAAACCAGTATTCCAATTATTCTGTGCGAAGCGGCCTCTACTACATCACCGCTCCCCAGGATGGATACGTAACACAGGCTATAAAAACAGGTCTCGGCGAAACAATAAAGGAAGGTGCGTCGGTCGTAAGCATTATGCCTGCAAAATACGATCTCGCCGTAGAAATGTACATAAAACCCATGGATCTTCCCCTGTTAAAAATTGGTCAGGGTGTTCGCTTTATGTTTGATGGCTGGCCTGCCATCGTTTTTTCTGGCTGGCCCAATGTTTCTTATGGCACTTTTGGCGGCAAAGTAGTCGCAATCGACAATTTCACCAGCAAGGATGGGAACTACCGCATCCTGGTGGGGCCTGATGAAAAGGATACTCCATGGCCAACCGCGATACGACCGGGATCTGGGGCTAATGGCTTTGCCCTGCTCAATGACGTGCCGATCTGGTATGAGATCTGGCGGGAGATCAACGGCTTTCCGCCAGATTATTATTCCACTGCCTCCCAACAAGCCTTAGAAGCGCTAGACAAATGAGAAATTTAGTATTTGTATCTGCATTGTTATTTGCCATTTCACCAAATGCACAAGGCCAGTCCGACTCCATTATGGTTCGCTTCGATAGTTTTATTTCACTTGTAAAACAGAACCATCCCATGAGTCGCCAGGCCGACATTACCATGCAGGCTGGCGAGCAAATGCTTAAAAGCGCCAGGGGTAACTTTGATCCATTAATAAAGTCGGAGCTGGATAACAAAGAGTATGGAGGGAAGGAGTATTTCATGTTAAATACCAATGAATTGAAAATCCCAACCATTGTCGGCCTGGAACTGAAGGCTGGATATGAAACCAACCGCGGCGCCTACCTCAACCCGGAAAACGTAGTTCCGGACAACGGGCTTGCCTATGCCGGCTTTACCATACCGCTGGGAAATGGACTGTTTTTCGATGAAAGACGACAGGCACTCCGACAGGCCCAGGTCTATGAAAAATCAACAATTCTGGAGCGTACGCTCATGTTGAACCAGCTTATTTATGACGCCACTTCGGCTTATTGGGAATGGTATGTTTCGTGGAATGTAAATGAAATTTTCGCCGAATCTGTTACTCTGGCTGAGATAAGACTCAATGGAATCCGTTCCAGCTTTCTCCTGGGAGATATTCCGGCTATCGACACACTGGAAGCCCATATCCTGTTGCAAACCCGCCTACTGAACCTGAATGAATCGCTTATCGACCTTCAAAATACTTCCCTTAAACTTAGTAATTATCTATGGTCCGATGAACAGGAACCGCTCATGCTGGATTCCATGGCCATTCCTGAAAACAATATCAGTATCAATCCGGTGTCAATTCCGGAAGCTGCTCTTCAGTCGATTATGAGTGCGCTGGACAGCATCCATCCTGAGCTTCAACTGTACCAGAACAAGTTGCAGTCGCTAGACTTTGAGCGGCGTATGAAAGCTGAAAAAATAAAACCTAAACTAAACGTGAGCTACAATTTTCTGAGCGAACCGGTTGGCCGAAATCCGGCTGAAAACTTCACGGCGAACGACTATAAGTGGGGATTTGAATTTGGCATGCCTTTGCTCCTGCGCAAGGAGCGCGGTGAGTTGCAACTCACTAAGCTCAAAATGAATGAAACCAACCTGGCCATCGACCAAAAACGGTTGGAACTTCAAAATAAAATCCAGGCGTATTCCATGGAGATGAAGGTGCTGGTTGATCAGATAAAGCTATATGAATCCACAGTAACGAACTACGCCATGCTGTTAAATGGTGAAAGGAGAAAATTTGAGGAAGGCGAAAGCTCTCTTTTTTTGGTAAACAGCCGTGAAAACAGCTTTATTACTGCTGAAACCAAACTTGTGGAGCTTTACGGAAAATATCAAAAAGCACAGGCAAGCTTACTCCTTGCAATTGGTGGAAATGAAACATTACTTTAGCAACTAATTGAACTAATTCTAAAACCGGAAACAATGATTCAACGCGATACACCGGAGCAGCAGACTGATCAATCATCCTTGATCGGCTATGTAAATGCACTTGAACAGGTGAAACAAAAGCTCGGCAAGCCCTACACTGATCTGGAATTCCTTCTCCATGCTTTACATGAAATCCTACTGGAAAATGGTGAGCAGGAAATAGCTGAAAAAATTCCATGGATAAGCCAGTCGAAGACATTTGACGTGGACGATTTTACCGAAAAACATGTGCAGCTTTACTCCCTGATCTTTCACCTTATTAATATGATCGAAATCAATGGCGAGGTGCAACGACGGAGAAAAAAGGAAGATGAGGGCAATGTCGATTCCATCGCCGGCTTGTGGGCCGATAATCTGTCAAGGCTCAAAAAACAGGGGCTCACCGAACTGCAAATTGCACAGTTATTACCCGATACGCGGATAGAACCGGTGCTTACCGCCCACCCTACCGAAGCCAAACGCGCCACCATCCTCGAACTTCACCGGGAGCTTTACCTCCTTATTGTACAGCGTGAAAACAGGATGTACACGCATATAGAGCAGGAAGAAATCAGAAATGAAATAAAACTCGCCTTGTACCGGATATGGAAAACAGGTGAAATTTTCATTGAAAAACCAGACGTAAGTTCTGAACTCCGCAATGTTCTGCACTACCTGACCAATGTATTCCCGGAGGTATTACCTATCGTGGATAGGAGGCTGCGACAGGCGTGGCAAAATCTGGGCTTTGACCCGAAATTAATCCAGTCTGCAGCCAGCAAA
The DNA here is from genome assembly GCA_034523095.1 of Cyclobacteriaceae bacterium. Taxonomy (GTDB): domain Bacteria; phylum Bacteroidota; class Bacteroidia; order Cytophagales; family Cyclobacteriaceae; genus JAAUQL01. The sequence goes on from JAXHKU010000002.1 coordinate 254,057, forward strand.
CCCAAAATGTCATTTGGCAACTGGGTCGGAGGTGATCGCGATGGACATCCTTTTGTTACCGACAAAGTGACTCTGGAAACCCTGGAAACGTTACGCCTTCACGCGTTTATCGTCATCAGCAGAAAACTGTCAACACTGGTGAAACAGTTGAGCTTTGCGTGTACCTATAAAGAATGCCACTGGAAAATGCGCGAACGGATCGACAGTTTCCTGGCTGAATTGGGCTCCGATGGTCACGAAGCATTTCACCGGAACGAAGGGGAAGTGTTTCGTCAATTTCTAAGTCTGATAATTGCCAAACTGCCCATCGACAGCCACCGTGGCCATGCTACCGCGCTCAATGAGCATGCCGGCTGCTATCGGTTTGCCGATGAACTTATGACCGATCTGGAATTATTGCACTTTGCTCTGACCGATTATGGCGCGAGTTCCATAGCGCAACAGGATATTACGGATACGATCAGGCTTGTAGAGACATTCGGTTTCCACCTCGCCAAGTTGGATGTACGGCAAAACAGCCAGTTCCACGAGAAAGCTTTGGCTCAACTCTTGGAATCTTGCTCGCTTGACACAACCAAATATCTTTTTAGCGATTCGCAGGAAAAACTTAAATTCATCAACAAAGAACTCAAATCTGTAAGACCCTTCACACACCCAAGCATGGAATTGCCGGAAAATGCCCAGGCAGTCCTATCTTGTTATAAGGTTCTTGCACACCATATCGATAACTACGGCTTAGCCGGTTTGGGGTCGCTTATTGTGAGTATGACGCGAAACGTTGCTGATTTGCTGTCGGTATATTTGCTGGCCAGAGAATCCGGACTTCTTGTAAAATCTCCCAAGGGACCCATTTGCCTCCTGCCGGTAGTTCCCCTGTTCGAAACCATAGACGACCTGGACCGCTCAGCGCAAATTCTCGACGAATTCCTGAGCCATCCAATTACCAAAAGAAGCCTTGTGTGGCAAGCCAGACAAAACAAGGAAAAGTCAGTCGTGCAGCAGGTGATGGTCGGATACAGCGACAGCAATAAGGACGGTGGAATACTCGCCAGCCAGTGGAATCTATATAAAGCCCAGACAAGCCTCATCGAAATTGGAGAGAAACACGGTGTTAAAATCAGATTTTTCCATGGCAAAGGCGGATCCATCAGCCGCGGAGCAGGCCCAATCCATTATTTTCTCAGATCCTTGCCTCACAATTCCGTTTCCGGCGACATCAGGATTACAGAACAAGGAGAAACCATTTCACAAAAATATGCCAACAAGGTAAACGCCGCTTATAACCTGGAATTGCTCCAGGCATCAGCAGTCTATCGCACCATTTCCGACAAATACAAGGAAAAAAAGCCATTCGAACACTTCAACATGATGGAGCGATTGGCGGCAGAAAGCAAGAAGCAATATCTAAACCTGGTGAATGGTGAAGGCTTCATTGAGTTCTTCAAAAACTGTACGCCTATCGACGTCATCGAATCGAGCAAGATCGGTTCTCGACCTTCGCGGCGAACGGGTGGCGCATCCATACAAGATCTTAGAGCGATACCATGGGTTTTCAGCTGGAACCAATCCAGATTCAATATGACGAGTTGGTTTGGAGTCGGGAGCACCTTAAAAAAATTGCGCCATGAAAAACCGGCTGATTATGCCAGGTTCAAAAAAGCGATGGCCCATGATGATTTTATCAGATACGTCTTTACGAATGTTGATACAAGCCTCGCGGCGACTGACGACAACATCATGCGCGATTATGCCAGCCTCGTGCCTGATGAATCACTGCGCAACAGGTATATGGATTTATTCATCACTGAACTGGAGACAACCCGCTCCATACTTCAGGAAATATTAGAAGAACCGATCGAAGCGCGACGAGTGCAGCATTACTATTCCAACTTGCTTCGAGCATCTATCCTCAACCATTTGCACCTGAAACAGGTGACACTATTGCGTCAATGGCGCATGGAAAGGGCCGATTCGTCATCCGCAAAGAGCGCTGCCATTTTGGTAAATCTGCTTATTACGATAAATGCTATTGCCGGAGCGTTGAGGAATACCGGTTGATAGAAAATCACGAAAGTGACCAGTTGGGTGAATTAATTTGCGTCTTTGCGAGCGAGGAACGAGCGAAGCAATCTCTTTGATTGGGCAGAATGATTTCCCGAAATATCGGGGTCGCAATGACGACAGGTGATTTGTATCCTAACTGAATAACATTGTTCCCCTCCGTGGGAGAGGACTTTAGCTGGAGACTGAATTCCCTGGCGCAGGCTATCTTCAAAGGTGACAATTTTCTTAACGAATTGACATGGATTCATAATACACCATTTATATAGCCCACGATTTTTTCTCAGTTTTTTTTCTGGATTTATACCTACTTTCTCTAATGTTAAATTAAATTTGCGGGCACATATTCCCCTGGCTTTTTGGAGCTATTTTTAAAAGAGTATGTAGTTGGTTAGTCGTCCCATAAGTTTCTATCAGAAGGTATTTTTCTGGATTGACTCATCAATGAATTCTGATAAAAGGAACAAGGGGTTGTGTTTTAATCTAATGCAGGTCGGACATTTTTAACATTTACACAACCCTGAATTTGCTTTGGATACATTTTCCACATGTAAACTTGCACATTGATGCAGGCAGACATTGGAAGAATTGAATAATTCGCATACTAAAGGTTATCGCATGGCAGTCCATTTACAACAGCGTTCATCCTTCACCCAAGCTATACGAATTGCAGAATTTTCAAGGGTCTTGCATGCCTCCTACTTCCGAATATCCTTATGCTTACCGGTTCGATCCGGGCTATTCCTTATTAATTATGTATCATTTAAAATCACTATCATGAAGAGAGTTTTATCGATTTTAATTCCTGTCCTATTAGCTGCTTTTGCAGTTAATGCCCAGGTAACGACCAGTAGTATCAATGGCGTGGTCAGAGACGGTGCTGGAGAGCCGTTGCCCGGCGCCACCGTGCAGGCTGTTCACGAACCATCAGGCACTGAGTACGGTAACATTACGAATGCTGAGGGCAGGTTTTTCCTCCCTAATGTTCGTACCGGTGGACCATACAATGTGACTATTTCATTTGTTGGGTATCAGGAACAGAAATACAGCCAGATCATCCTGAAACTCGGCGAACCTTTCAGCATCAATGCTACACTTCAGGAATCACAAACTGAGTTGGCAGAGATTATTGTATCCAGCAGTAAAACGATCGATGTGGACAAAGTTGGCGCGGCTACTAACCTCAATAGCCGTGTATTCGCTACATTGCCAACTATTTCCAGAAGTATTACTGACTTTACCAGGCTTACACCACAAGCGAACGGTAATAGCTTTGCCGGTCGTGACGGACGCTACAACAACATCCAGGTGGATGGCGCTAACCTGAACAATAACTTCGGTTTGAGCAACGATCCCCTTCCGGGTGGTGGTAGTTCACCAATTTCACTGGATGCATACGAAGAAATCTCCATCAACATCGCTCCTTTTGATGTTCGCCAGTCGGGCTTTACAGGTGCCGGTATCAATGCCGTAACCAAAAGCGGAACCAATACCTTTCAAGGAACGGCTTATACCTTCTGGAGAAATCAGAGTTACCTGGGTACCAATGTCGGCGACAACGACATCAGCAACCAGATCGTTGATTCTAAAAATAATATCTACGGATTCAGTGTCGGAGGACCAATCATCAAGAACAAGCTTTTCTTCTTTGTGAATGCTGAAATGGAAAAAGGCAACAGACCGGGTATCACCTGGAGTCCGACTGGTGGATCAGGGGTTGGCAACGTGTCTTCCACATCGGCTGACTCGCTGGCCAAGTTCTCCACTCACTTGAAGAATGCCTATGGATACGAGACCGGCGCTTATGACAACTTCCCGAATTTCGAAAGCCAAAACAGGAAACTGCTGGTGAAACTGGATTACAACATCAACAAGGATCATAAACTGACTTTCAAATACAGCGATTTCAACAGCACCAATGATCAGCAGCTCAATAATTCGAGTGTGCCAAATGGTGGTGGTTTCTTGGTGTCCGGAAGGACTAGCTCGCTGAGCCGTCTGCCATTTAACAGGTTCTCCAACACCTCCATGTCCTTTGCCAATTCAAACTATGGATTCGAAGACAAGGTAAAAACAGGGACGCTGGAATTGAACAGCAACTTTAAAGGTAAGATGTCGAACCAATTGCTGGCTACCATCACTAAAGTGAATACAGTTCGGACATTCGGAGGTGGGCTATTCCCAACCATTGATATATTCTCTGGCACAGGCGATAACTATATGAGCGCCGGTATGGATCCGTTTACCAATAATAACCAGGTGGTAAATGATATCTATACCTTTACCGACAACTTCAGCTATTACCTTAACAAGCATACCATTACAGCAGGTATATCATACGAATACCAGCGAGTAGGAAATATGTTCATGGCAGCATCCAATAGTCATTACATTTACAATTCATTAGATGATTTTGTCAATGACCGCCCTCCTGTTTATTACGCAAACACCTATTCATTGGTCGATGGCCAGGATGCTGTGTTCTCAGCCAACCTGAAAATCGGACAGTTGGGGATCTATGCACAGGATGAATTCAATCCGAGCAATAACCTGAAATTGACAGTGGGTATCAGGGCAGACAAGCCTTCGTACTATGAAGATCCACTGGAAAACCCCGCAGCAACGGCGCTTACATTTTATGATGCTGATGGAAATACCAGGAATTACAGCACTGGTGTATGGCCCGAAAGCAAGATACTTTGGTCACCTCGGGTAGGTTTCAAATGGGATGCAACACAAGACAAAACCCTGGTCGTACGTGGTGGTACAGGACTATTTCACCGGTCGAATTCCTTTTGTGTGGCTGACCAATATGCCGACAAACTCAGGTATGTATCAGTTTGGCGCTAGATTGAGAAATTCCAATGCAGGTGAATTGGCAAAGCTGAATACCATAACCTTCTCCCCCAATGCCGATGAATATCTTGATCTTGTTGAAGTAGAGGCTGGTACCAGCGCACCGGGTAACATGGTGTTTATGGGCGACAACTTCCGCTTCCCACAGGTATGGAGGAGTAACCTCGCTGTTGATAAAAAATTTGGAAACGGTTTCACAGTATCCCTGGAAGCGCTTCTCACACAGGACAGAAACGCAATCCGTATGTACAACGCCAATTTCAAACCAGAGACCGATGGTATTGTAGTTGAAGGAAACCTGGAACGTCCACGCTATACCTCTGCTACCGCACGCAATGAAAATTCGAGTATCACAACAGCCATCGTGCTTGACAATGTGCAGAAAGGATATTCAACCGCCCTTACTGCCCAGGTAAGCAAGCAGTTCGACAGAGGCTTTTATGGATCTTTGGCCTATACGTATACCGATGCCAAGGAAGTTACCGCCAACCCGGGATCACAGGCATCTTCTGTTTCGGAATGCAAACCCTAACGTTGGCACCTCCAATGCAGTTGAGCTGGCTTATTCTCAATATGCCACACCTCACAGGGTAGTTGGTAATGTATCTTACAGGTTCGACTACTTGGAGCATTTCGGCACCACGATTTCACTCTTTTACCAGGGATCGCAATCCGGCAACTTCAGCTACGTAACCAACGGTGACCTCAATGGCGACAGCAATGCTTCCACAGATTTAATGTACATCGCAAGAAGCAAAGCAGAGATGAATTTTGAGCAATATACTGCCACCATAAGCGGAAATACCGTAACCTTCACCGCAGAAGATCAGCAGAATGCCTATGAAGAATTCATCAACAATTCTTCCTATCTTAAAAATCACCGCGGTGAGTATGCAGAAAGAAATAGTGCGCTGTTGCCATGGTACAACAACTGGGATTTCCGTTTTCTCCAGGATTTCTATATCGAAACAGGGAAGAACAACACGAGACACACATTGCAATTCTCTGTGGACATCCTCAACGTTGGTAACATGATCAATAAAGACTGGGGTATCCAGAAAATGCGAGTGACGAACAATCCGCTTGTATATAGAAGTATTGATGCTACCAGCAACGAACCACTTTATCGTTGGCAGAATATTTCAGGCGATCTCGTTACCGAACCTTACCAGGATATGATCAGCCCATCAAGCACATGGAGTATGCAACTCGGCTTGAGGTATATATTCTAATAATTGTTTAAAATCCATTGGAAAAGCTGCCCCGACAAATCGGGGCAGCTTTTTTGTTTTACAATCAAGCTGGATTTTTTATAACTTCATCGCCTTAAACACCTTCTCCATGAAAAATGCCCTTACAATCATCGCTATCACTATCCTGTCGCTAAACGCACTCCATACCGTTGGCCAGCAGAAGATATTAGTTATCACCGGTGGGCACGATTTCGAAGAGGCTTCGTTTTATGAAATGTTCAACTCATTTTCGGATGTCGCTTTCGATACAATAAGCCAACCAGCTGCAAATGCGCTCCTGACCAATCAGTCAGCGATGAAGAAGTATGACTGCCTCGTGTATTATGATATGGTTCAAGAGATCAGCGACGAACAAAAAGCGGCATGGATCCAGCTATTGAAAAAAGGTAAAGGCGTGGTGTTTTTGCATCATTCACTGGTATCGTACCAGGACTGGCCGGAGTTTCGGAATATTATCGGCGGCAAATACCTGCTCAAGCCGGAAGGTGATCATGCGCCATCGACCTACCGTCATGATGTCGATATGCAAATACACATAGTGAACAAGGAACATCCTGTGTGCCGCGGTGTCACCGATTTTGTTATCCATGATGAAGTGTATGGCGGATACGTTGTCAATGCTGAAGTGACGCCCCTTTTAAAAACCGACCATCCTGAAAGCACTGCGGTTGTGGGATGGTGTAATAATTATCAAAAATCCAGGATAGTATATTTACAGGGTGGCCATGATCATGCCGCCTATGAAAACGAAAACTACCGCCGTCTTCTCCTGAATGCTATACAATGGGTTTCAGGTGGAAAGTAACTACCTCTACCGAGGGAAAGAGATTCAAACTGAACTATACCTCAATATTTACGACTTTGATGCCCAGGGTTATGATGCAGTTCTTGGAAGAACCTGGCAACAATATACTCATTCTGAAAACTCGTATGATTGCAATGCAGGTCCATTTCGTCTATACTTCTAATTAATTGTTCTTCATCCATCTTTAACGCGCCAATGGACCATAGGGAATAATAAGCCATAGTAGCCTTTGCACAGATAGGCTCACTTCGTCGTTCCTCCTCGCGATCGGCGTTTGTTGTGGTGCAGGGCTCTTTTTATACTTTACTAAATTCATTGTTCTAATGTTCAAATGTTCTATTGTTCTGAATTATTCGTCTTCAATCCCCCTTCCCCCTTTTCAAAGGGGGACATGGTAGTCGTGTGAAAGAGCCCTCGACTTGCAACAAACAGCTACCCTCTGGTCTTTTAGCACTTTTTCAGTCACTTAAACTGCCCAAAGCCCCATTAGGACGCACTTCTGCATTCTAAAATCAGTTGTTCGATTGTTCTTAATTCATTATTAATCACGCGTCATCGGGAAGAAGGCACCACAGAAACAATCTAATCCTCAAAAAAAGTAATTCTTCGCCAGTAAATTATAGTCTGCAATCTGCTGATCGACCCAATGATTGCCATAGCCCAATTCCTCTCCATGATTCTAGCTACCTGTCCGCTTATGGCGATACTTTCGCGTGCATCCAGGAACAGCGCCCTTGTGCGGCGGGCGAGAAAATCCTCTACCGTCCGTGTCATTTCATTACGTATCGCCCAGATGAGTTGCGCCACGCTGATCTTCAGAGACTCACTCAGCATTGCGCCAAAGGCAGGATTTTCGGTCGCCAAAGACTTCAAAGCAGATAGATCTGACCCATAAACCGAGTCGGCATCGCTGAGAGACATTTCCCTTGAATAACCATGAATCAATAAGTTTTCGGTAATGGACTTTCGCTCCGGGAGTCCGGCGAGAAGAATCGCTTTGTCCACCGCATCCTCCCCCATCTTTCGGTAAGTCGTCCATTTGCCGCCGGTAAGAGTGATCAGTCCGGACAGAGAAATCAGTACTTTATGATGCCGCGATATTTCCTTCGTGGATTTTTCATCATCCTGGGCAGCCGCAAGTGGACGGAGGCCTGCAAAGACGCTCTTTACATCTTTGCGTGATGGATAATGTTCCAGGTATAAGCCTGCCGTAGATAAAATAAAGTCCACTTCCTGCTCCAGCGCTACGGGTTCCAGGGAGGCATTTTCCACAAGTGTGTCAGTGGTGCCGACAATTACGTGATCGTGCCAGGGAACGGCAAAGAGGACCCGGCCATCACTGGTATGAGGTATCATAATGGCATGAGTGCTTTGAAGAAATTTCCTGTCGAGAACCAGGTGCACACCCTGACTCGGACGAATCATGTCTCTGGCCGCAGGATCATCCATCTGCATCACTTTATCGGTCCACACACCGGTGGCGTTGATAACCGACTTGGATTTCAAACAATATTCCGTACCTGTTTCATTATCCGTGGCCAGCACACCATTGACTAATCCGTCATCACCCTTGGATAGTCCTTTCACTTCCATATAATTAAGTACCGTGCCTCCATGATCAACACAAGTAAGTGCCAGGCTTATGGCCATCCGGGCATCGTCAAATTGGCCATCGTGGTAAATGACGCCACCCTTGAGGTCATTCTTAACCAGTGTGGGTATAGCCTCTACAGTTTCTTCGAACGACAAGCTTTTTGACGGGCCGAGACCGAGTTTGCCAGCCATCATATCATACATTTTGAGGCCTATAGTGTAAAAAGGCCCTCCCCACCATTCATAATTCGGAATAATGAAGGATAGATTGCGCACAAGATGCGGCGCATTTTGAAGCATCAACCCGCGTTCACGTAATGCCTCGAGGACTAAAGAAATATCTCCCTGTTGTAAATACCTGACTCCACCATGGACGAGTTTTGTGCTTCGGCTCGATGTGCCTTTAGCAAAATCATGCTGTTCCAGAAGCAGGGTTTTGAAGCCACGCGATGCCGCATCTACGGCTGTTCCAAGGCCGCTGGCGCCGCCGCCGATCACGACGATATCCCATTCAGGCACTTCACTGAGGCGCCGAATCATATTTTCTCTATTCATAAAAATGATCATTTAATTTTCAATCCAATGCTTCGTTCGGTCAACGGCTTTCACCCAATATCTTAACAGTTCATCGTGCTTCTGACTATGATTCGGTTTAAAGGTTTTGTCAACTTTCCATCGTTTTTTTATATCATCCATATCTGTCCAGAAACCCTCGGCAAGTCCGGCAAGAAGCGCTGCTCCAAGAGCAGTTGTTTCCGTAACAGCGGGTCTCACAACGATACTGTTCAACAAATCAGATTGAAGTTGCATCAGTAAATTGTTTACAGAAGCTCCGCCATCCACATTCATCTGTTTCACAGGTATGCCCGTTGCCCTGGACATTTCGTCGATTGCATCTTTTACCTGGAGCGCTATAGCCTCAAGAGCTGCTCTTGCAATATGCGAAGGAAGCGTAGCACGTGTAATTCCAAATATGGTTCCCCTGGCAAACTGATCCCAGTGCGGTGCACCCAATCCGGCAAAAGCGGGTACGATCACAATACCACCGCTGTCCTCAACCTGGCTGGCGAGGATCTCAATTTCTGCTGAAGATTTAATGATTTTTAAACTATCCCGAAGCCATTGTACCAGAGCTCCTCCCACAAAAATACTCCCCTCAACTGCGTATTGTGCGGAACTGCCAATTTTCCATGCAATGGTGGCAAGTAGGTTTTCAGTATTCAGCGCCGGTTTATCCCCGGTATTCATCATGACAAAACTCCCTGTCCCGTACGTGTTTTTGACCATGCCCTTTTCAAGGCAAAGTTGGCCAAACAACGAACATTGCTGGTCGCCGGCCATTCCAGATATGGCAATACTTTCTCCGAGAATGCTCTTATCAGTTGCACCATACTTTGCCGAGGAATCAACTACCTCTGGAAGCAGGGCTTTTGGAATATTAAAAAGATCCAGCAGCTCCTTATCCCACGTGAGTGTATTAATGTTGAAGAGCATTGTCCGACTGGCGTTGGATGCATCGGTAATATGCAATCTGCCTTTGGTGAGATTCCAAACCAACCAGGTTTCTACGGTTCCAAATGCCAATTCGCCGTTAACTGCTCGATCTCTTGCACCCTTAATATTATCCAGAATCCAGCGGATTTTGGTAGCGGAGAAATACGCGTCGATGACCAGGCCGGTTTTCTTCCTGATGCTTTCAGCATGATTTTTTTTGAGTGATTCGCAGTAAGATGCAGTACGTCTGTCCTGCCAAACAATGGCATTGCAGACAGGCACCCCTGTTGCCCGATCCCAGATGATTGTCGTTTCCCGTTGATTGGTAATACCGAGGGCAGCTACCGCATTTGGCGGTATGCTGTTTTTCTTCAGAACATCCAGCAGCACACTAAGCTGCGAAGTCCATATTTCATTTGCATCGTGCTCTACCCATCCTGGTTCCGGATATATCTGTGTGAATTCATTCTGGGAGATTCCTACAATATTCAGGTCCTTATCGAATATGACAGCACGATTTGAAGTAGTGCCTGCATCCAGGGCAATTATGTATTTTTTCATAGTGAGTAATCAGGTTTCAGAAATTAATATTATGATAAAAAAATCGCATGTGAAAGCACTTAAATGCCTCTTTCCACAGTTTCATTGAAGGGCGGAGTCTATCCTGTTCTCAGGCAGCAGAATTCAAGGGTTTCCCATCGCCCATATTCCGAATTTTGTAACTTATTTGGTTTGTAAATTTATTGTTGGTAACTTTGCCGTGTTAAGCAATGTTACTATCCTTGCTTAGGGAATTTAAGTGTACTGTATTTCTATTTGTTGTTTCCTGTTATGATCGGTTCATGTGTAGTTAAGCACATGGAATTTCCTGAATCAAATTCGGCACTTCTAGTAAAATCCTCGTCCTTCTTGATAATCCCCTTGGTTTTGGCTGTAATAGTTTATTCACAACGTATTTTGACTTATAAATTCATTAATCTTTTAATATCGCAGAATGGCAAGATCGCAAAACAGCTTTATAAAAAAAGTTAAAGAAGAAAAAAGGAAGAAAAAGCAGGATGAGAAATTTAAAAAGAAATTAGACCGAAAAAACAAGCCGCCGACTGGTGATTTTAAGGACATGATGGCATATGTAGATGAAAATGGCAACATTACTTCTGCACCACCGGAGGAAAATCAATAATTATTTTAATACACAAAACAAAAAGTACAATGAAAACAGGAACAGTAAAATTTTTTAACCGCGAGAAAGGATTTGGATTTATCAAAGCTGATGATTCAAACGAAGATATTTTCGTTCACAAAAGTGGTGTGAATGGTTACATTCAGGAAAACGACCATGTTGAATTCAACGTGGAAAAAGGTCCTAGAGGCTTGAATGCCGTTGATGTAAAGGTAGTACGATAAGTATTTCAGGTGTTTGAATACACCGAAAAGGCCGGGGAGCAATCCCCGGCCTTTTTTATTTTATAATTGACTCGTAATTAATTCTTGCCGTAAAGCGGGCCGAAATTGGCACATGCCCTGAAATCGGCTCCTTCAGTGTCCATGCCCAGCATGTTCCATGCGCTTGGCCTGAATATTTGCTCGTCTTCCACATTATGCATGTTGACCGGGATTCTTAGCATAGAGCAGAGGGTGATGAGGTCTGCGCCATAATGACCATAGCTGAAAGCACCATGGTTGGCACCCCAGTTTGCCATGACAGAATACACATCCCTGAATGGCCCTTTACCATTGGTGCGCGGCACGAACCAGGTTGTCGGCCAGGTAGGATTTGTTCGCTCATCCAGCAGTTTATGCACGTTCGCTGGCAAGTTCCACCGTCCAACCTTCGGCAATCTGCATTACCGGACCTACACCTTTCACGAGGTTGATCCTGCACATCGTCACGGGCATCCCACCTTTCGTCTTGAATTGTGAAGAAAATCCACCTCCTCTGAAATACTCATACATTGCCGGAGGCCAATTGGTGGCTTTCAGGCATCGCTCTTTTTCATCTTCGCTGATTTCATAGTATGGTTTCATGACAGGCTTTCCGGCACTGGTTTGTTCGCCATTTCCATCGAGGGCTGAAGATCCGGAATTGATAAGGTGTATAAATCCATCCTTGGCCAGTCCGTTGGGTTTCCACCCACTTACTCTTTCTACTGCGGCGGGGCTCCAGAACGTGCGAACATCGGAGAATACCTGGGCGCAATTGTTGAGGAGATGACCAAAAAGCATGCTTACTCCATTCAGGCTGTCGTTTTCAGTAGCTACCATAAATGGCTGGCGCAAGCCATTCCAGTCAAAGGAACTGTTGAGAATAGCTTCAGCGAAATCACCGTTTGGCAGGTAATCTGTCCATTGCCGCTGACCCTGGAACCCTGAAGCAATTGCATTGTGACCGAGGGCTTCTTCACCAAATCCTACTTTTACCAGGGCTGGGTTACCTATCATCAGGTCTCTGATAATGATGGTCATTTTGGCAACATACTCCCATTCTTTATCCTTTTCCTTGCTTGTCCGTTGCTGTTTTATGGGATTGTAATCCTTGCCTTCACTGCAATTTTCTTTAATCCATACCAGGGCTTTTTTATACTCTTCATGGTCGTAAATAGTTTTCTCAACCCTTCTTGAAACTTCCGACATATCAACGTTTTCGCAGCGGACTCCGAGATAATCCTCGAAAAAGTCAGTATTGATAATAGACCCTGCTATACCCATTGACACAGAACCTATGGATAAATAGGACTTATTTTTCATGGTAGCTACGGCAAGGCCTGCCTTCACAAACCGCAAAATTTTATCTTTTACATCATCAGGTATTGCCTGGTCTCCGGCATCCTGTACATCACGGCCATAAATACTGAATGCCGGTATTCCCTTTTGATTGTGCCCGGCAAGCGTTGCTGCCAGATAAACTGCGCCAGGTCGCTCCGTTCCATTAAAACCCCAGATGGCCTTTGGACGGGTGGGATGAATATCCATTGTCTCACTTCCGTAGCACCAGCACGGCGTCACGGTAAGTGAAAGGCCAACACCATCCCGCTCGAATTTATCTTCGCAACTGGCTGCCTCTGCAGCACGGCCAATAGTAGTATCGGCAATGACACACTCCACCCTGCTGCCATCCGGATGGCGGAGCGTTTCGGTGATGAGTTTAGCCACATTTTTGGCCATATCCATGGTGATGGTCTCGAGGGATTCCCGTACACCACCGAGACGACCGTCTATTGCGGGACGTATACCTACTTTGGGAGCTGAGCCCCTTAGCCTGTTTCCGTGTATTGTTGTATTTGTCATTTTTAAATTGGGTTAAAAAATCTGCGTTAGAATCTTAAAGTTATACAATATTAGACCCCTGACAGACTATTACTATTGCTTTTTTTACATGAAATCTATTGATCTGATATGGAGTTTAACCAATAAAAAAGGACTGCCGAAAAACCGCCAGTCCTTTTTTAATTGAATCGTTTAATGGATTATGGAACAAAATAAAAATGACTTCCAAATCGCTCAAATGCAGCCTTTTCCAAAGATTCGCGATGATCGGGATGTGCAATGGATATGATGCGACGCGCCCGCTCCTGAAGGGTTTTCCCGTAAAGGTTTACTTTACCGAATTCCGTAACGAACCAGTGCATATTGGCGCGGGTAGTTACTACACCTGCTCCTTGCATAAGTGTAGGGCTGATTTTTGAAATCCCTTTTCCGGTAACGGATGGCATGGCAATAATTGGCTTACCGCCTTCTGAGTGACCGGCGCCACGTATAAAGTCGATCTGTCCGCCCACACCTGAATAAAAGGTCGTGCCGATGGAGTCAGCGCAAACCTGGCCGGTAAGATCTATGGACAAGGCTGAATTTATGGCTGTTACCTTATGGTTTTTACGGATAACATGTATGCCGTTCGTATGTGCTACGTCCATCATGGCCACCATTGGGTTATCATCAATAAAATCATACACTTTCTGTGAACCCATGAGGAATGAAGCGACAATTTTACCTTTATCAATCTGCTTCTCTTTGCAGTTTACAACACCGCTTTCTACCAACGGCAAAAGTCCATCGGAGAACATTTCGGTGTGAACACCCAGATTTTTATGGCTGGTTAATTCTGCCAATACGGCATTTGGAATACCTCCAATCCCCATCTGAAGACAAGCTCCATCTTCCACGAGGCTGGCTACGTTATGACCTATAGCCTTCTCGATTTCCGAAAGTGGCTCGTTGTGATGAACATATAGCGGAGTATCATGCTCAACAAAATAATCAATCTGCCTTGAATGGATCATTGCATCACCCCATGCACGTGGCACATGTTTATTTACCTGGGCAATAACGATATCAGCCTCTTCAACGGCTGCAAGTGTTGCATCAACTGAAGTACCCAATGACACATAACCATGCTTATCAGGCGGCGAAACCATGATCATGGCAACATTTACATGAAGATAACCCTCCCTGATGAGTTTCTGTGTCTCGCTTAGAAAGACAGGGATATAATCAGCGAAACCTTCCTGTGTTTGTTTACGGACGTTACCACCAACGAAAAATGACTCCAATTGGAAAATTCCCTCAAATTCCCTGTTGGCATAGGGCGCCGCCCCTTCTGTATGAATATGCTGAATGCGCACATTTTTAAACTCCTTGTTTTTCCCGCGCTCCACCATGGCATTGATCAGGTGGTGTGGAGTGACAGCCACACTGCTCAAATGAACCCTGTCATTGGACTTAATCGCTTTGACAGCCTCTTCTGCACTTACAAATTTTAACATCGTTTATGAATATTTTTGGTTTGATTCTGAATTTAGCTCAAAATTAACGCCTGGGGCATGGTCATAAAATGAGAATTATCATGAATTAAAAAATATTACCTTACGGCTATTATTCTATAACTATTTGGCAGCATAATCCAGACAAAAGCGATATTTTTACACGACTTTTTAAAACATTCCTTTTTCCATGCAAGATGTCATCGTCATTGGAGGCGGTATCGTAGGGTTGGCAACAGCGCTAAAACTGACTCAAAAAAAACCAGGGATAAAATTACTCCTTCTTGAAAAAGAGGATAAACTCAGCGCCCACCAAACTGGGAATAACAGTGGTGTAATCCATTCCGGAATCTATTATAAACCGGGAAGTCTCAAGGCTATCAATTGTCGCACCGGATACCGACAGTTGCTGGACTTTTGTGATACTGAATCGATACCCTACGAACTTTGCGGAAAGGTGATTGTCGCCACCGATCCAGGCCAGTTTCCAGCGCTCGACACATTGTACGAACGCGGCCTTGCCAATGGGCTGACTGGTATAAAACGGATCAGTAAAGAAGAAATCTTCGAAAAAGAGCCCCACGTAAAAAGCCTCAAGGGAATTCTGGTTCCTGAAACGGGAATCGTCAATTACACAACTGTCTCTTACAAATACAGTGACAAGATTAAAGCTGCGGGTGGCGACATTAGAACCGGCGAAAAAGTGCTCAAAATCCATGGTAAGGCTGGAGAAGTTGTCGTTGAAACTTCCAAAGGTGCACATTCGGCCCGGCTTGTCGTGAACTGTGCCGGCCTATACTCCGATAAAATCGCCAACATGACCGGTGAAAAGGTAGATGTAAAAATCATTCCGTTCCGCGGAGAATACTTTAAGTTGAAAAAGGAAAAACATTACCTGGTGAAAAACCTCATTTATCCGGTGCCTGATCCAGCCTTTCCCTTCCTCGGTGTTCATTTCACCAGAATGATCGGTGGCGGCATCGAGGCCGGCCCAAATGCCGTATTGGCTTTTGCCCGTGAAGGCTACAAGAAACTCCAGATCAGCCTGCCCGAACTCACTGAAACCCTCATGTGGCCGGGCTTTCAGAAGGTGGCTGCCAAATACTGGCGCACCGGCATGGGCGAAATGTACCGCTCCTTTTCAAAAGCGGCATTTACCAAAGCGCTCCAGGGATTGATACCGGAGATTCAAATCGACGACCTCGAAGCAGGTGGCGCCGGAATCAGGGCTCAGGCATGTGACAGGAGTGGCGGACTTATCGACGACTTTTTGATTTTTGAGAACAAGATTGCTGTAAATGTTTGCAATGCGCCATCACCGGCGGCCACTTCGTCACTTGCCATCGGTGACACGGTTTCTGATCTGGTGTTGAAAAGATTGTGATGAAAATCCGTTAAAGCTTCATAACTTCGGTTAGGAATTTTCATGCATGTCTGAAAACAAACTATCAGCCGAAGAATTACATCGCTATAGCCGGCATATTCTGTTGCCGGAGCTATCGCTCGAAGGTCAGCTAAAGCTTAAAGGGGCCCGCGTTCTGGTCATCGGTGCCGGTGGGCTGGGCTGCCCGATACTGCTTTATCTGGCTGCTGCCGGTGTAGGCTACCTTGGGATCGTTGATTTCGATGTTGTTGAAGGTTCCAATTTACAGCGTCAGATATTGTTTACAACCCGGGATATAGGGAAGCCAAAAGCTAACATCGCGGCTATCAGGCTTAATCAGTTAAATCCTGAAATAACCATCAGGCCGTTTCATACGAAGCTCACTTCATCCAACGCCCTTGAGATTATGGCTGATTTCGATCTGATTTGCGATGGCACAGACAATTTTCCTGCGCGCTATCTGATCAACGATGCGTGTGTGCTGCTTGGAAAAACGATGGTTTACGGAGCAATATTTCGGTTTGAAGGGCAAGCTTCTGTGTTCAACCATCAAGATGCCGATGGAAAAAGAGGGCCACATTACCGCGATCTTTTTCCTGAGCCCCCCGCTCCTGCCACGGTACCAAACTGTGCGGAAGCTGGTGTTTTAGGCGTACTTCCCGGCATTATCGGAAATATTCAGGCCAACGAGATCATCAAAATAATCACGGGAATTGGAGAACCGCTTTCCGGGAAACTCTTCATCCTGGATACCCTCACCATGGAAAGCAGGACGGTGAAATATGCTAAAAATCCAGGCCTCCCTCCTGTTGCATCTTTGATTGACTACGACGAATTCTGTGACATGAAGCAGACGAGTCCCCAGGCCGGTTATACTATATCAGTTGGTGAATTGAAGGCGCTCCTAAGCGTTAAAAATCAAATACAAATCATTGACGTTCGCGAGCCGCAGGAATTTTTACTTTCAAACCTGGGCGGTAAAAACATTCCTTTAGGAGAACTAAAGACCAGAATAGCGGAAATCCCAAGTTCCGAACGTATCGTTTTAATTTGCCGGAGTGGTAAACGGTCAGCCATGGCATTAACAACTTTGCTGGATTCCGGATATAAAAATGTACTCAATCTCCATGGCGGTCTGCTCGCCTGGAAACAGGCTATTGATGATAAGCTTTTATTGTAGAATCGAACGCTAAACGACCCCCACCCTTCCCTCTATGTAATACATTTCAAATTCCCCCTTATTCTTTACAGCGATTTTGCCTCGTGGCGTCGCTGAAAATCTACCCTGAATGTGCTGGAATGTTGATGCTGAAATATTGATCATGCCCGGCTCGCAGGCCGATTCCATGCGGCTGGCTATGTTTACGGTATTTCCCCAGATGTCATAGGCGAATTTTCTGCTTCCAACCACTCCGGCTACTACCGGCCCGGTGTTGATACCGATTCTGATCCCAAACCACGGCAAATCGCGGCTGAGCTTTTCACGCTTCCGCTGCTCCATAAATGCGACGAATGCCAGGGCTACCTCCACAATGTCGATAGGATTGGTGACATTTTCGAACGGCACGCCGCCAGCACACATGTATCCATCGCCCATGGTTTTTATCTTCTCGACGCATTTGCGACCCACAGCCGCTTCGTATTTTTCGATGATCTGATCAAACGCCGCGAAGCAATCATCCAATTCCTTCACGATTTCTCCGGGAGTCATCTGAGAAGTAATCTCTGCAAATCCCTTAAAATCCGTGAACATCACGGTGACCTTCGGATAGTAGCGCGGCGTGACCTTATTGAACTTTTTGAGCTCCTCAGCTACCGGTTCCGGCAGTATATTCCGTAATAACGAATCGGTTCTTCCCTTTTCAGCTTTTAAATCTTTTTGCTGAACTTCCAGTTGGATTTTTTGCTCAATAATCATCCGGTTCTGGGAGGCGAGCTTTCGGTTGATGCGCCTCTTGTATTCATTTCCAACAACGGCGACGACCAGAATTAAGACGACGACGACGATACCTCCGACCATCATTTTCCGTTCAAGTTTATGCTGCCGTATGATGGCCTCATTCTTTTCAGCAATAGCCAGCTGATTTTCCAATTCCAGGTTGATCTGTTTCAGCTCCATCTGCTTTTTATCGAGTTCAACCTGCTGGCGAGCGTTTGATGATTCCAGTTTTTGGATTTCCTCTGTTGTTTCATTGAGCGAATCCAAAGAAATGAAGTATTCCTGATAATGTGCATATACCGACCGATACCGCTCCTGGTTGCCGGAGTCGTTCATGCCTGCATAGCTTTGTGCCAATATGTCGCTGGCCCTTAATCCGAGTTCGTCATATCTTTTTTTCTGCGCCTCGCGCAATGCAATCTCCAATGGTTTTATGGCTTTTTCATAGTCACCAAGAATATAGGCGGCGTCCCCGCCTTCGATGAGCGCCTGCACGTCTTCGTAACAACCCGCCATACTTGCTTCCTGAAAAGCTGCGTGAGCCCGCTGATAGGTTTTTATGGATTTTCGATAGTATTCCTGCTCTTCTTCCAGGCTGTAGTTGCCCGATCGAGCCATGGCTTTTTCAGCATTTGCCTGGTTGAAAAGCGACCGGGCTTCAAGAATGGTATTTTCAGCAAAATGGGCCGCATTCGCAGCAAACGAAAAATACTTCGCAGCGATACCTGGTTCACTCGTCATAAGGTAATATTCTCCGATAGAATACGTACAATCGCGAAGCGCCCGCCACATCATTTTCATTGGTCAACTGATGATACCGGTTGATGGAATCAGTGACCTGGTATTGCTGCGCCATTGATTGCAAGACACAGCAAAGAATTAAAATGAATACAAGGTATTTTACCGACATTAGTACAATGAGATGATAAAAAAATGTCGCTTTAAATATGCTCAATCTCCATGAACTTATTCCGTGGTAAACGCAGATTCATACCCATGTGACAGATTTTTTACTTTTATCCATATTGGCGCGGACAACATTATGCGATACAATTGGTTTTAGCAATAAAAAAAGCATTGAAAATCCATAGACTCCAATATTCGCAGTTACTCCCGATAAGCCTCGATGAAGCATGGGCATTTTTTTCATCGCCAAAAAACCTGAATGAAATCACGCCAGACGACATGAGTTTCGAGATTATCTCCGGCGCCGACGAACTCATGTATGCCGGGCAAATCATCACCTACCGGATAAAGCCGATGTTCAATATCCCCATGAATTGGGTAACAGAAATCACTCATGTGGCTGATAAGCATTATTTTATCGACGAGCAGCGATTTGGCCCATATAAATTCTGGCATCATCTCCACCGATTCGAGGTTACGGCGAATGGTGTGCTCATGACCGATATTCTGCATTATGTGCTGCCGTTTGGCCTTTTGGGTGAAATCATGGGAAAACTGTTTATTCACCAAAAAGTAAATGGCATATTTCTCTTCCGGGATAAAAAGCTAACAGCGCTTTTTGGTTTGGCGAAGGCAAAGTAAGAATTCGCATCTTCCATTTTCATTCCGTCAAAAAAAAGTATAAATCATCCAAATCCCTTCCCTAACTGACTTAGTGTATCGCATTTCAAACGTGGCTGATCCGTTGATCTTTTGCAGAATAAGCAGGCCTAAGTAAATTGAGCCCTAAATATGCGATAAGATCATGAAGACCACCGCTTTTTTATTCCTGTTGTTGATGACGCTGCACGGTTCTGCCAATGGCCAAAGTACGTCGAAACGACCTATGTCTCGCATCATCAATGTGCCGATGTATTCGCACATTTTCCCATCAGTAAGTGGCGATGGCAACCAACTCATCTACCTCACCAACTACGCCAATATTGATGGCTTTGAAATGCGCTATACATACAAAACAGGCTCTGAAAACTGGGAAGACCCCAAGCCACTATCCACCATAAATAAGCCCAATCTGGATCATACAGGCAGCTTTTGCCTCAGCTACGACGGGAATACCATTGTTTTTGCATCGAGGAGGAGTCCGGGCATTGGCGGCTATGATATCTGGTTTAGTGAAAAAAACGGCGCTACGTGGTCAGCACCGCAGAACCCGGGTAAGCCACTCAACAGCACCGCGAATGAAGGAAATCCCAGTCTCAGCGCTGATGGAAAATCAGTCTATTTTATGCGCTGCGAATCCATGGACAATACACGAAAAAGTAACTGCCGCATCTACGTATCGCAAAGGCAATCCGCCAATCGCTGGTCCGAACCGGTGGCAATGCCGGAATATATCAATGCCGGCAACACGGTGACGCCAAGGATACTCGTCGATAACCGCACACTGTTTTATGCTTCCAGCAAGCCGGGAGGCAAGGGCTTGCTTGATCTGTATTCTACGAAATTGGTGAATGGAAAATGGTCAGAACCGCGGCCGCTGGATTTTTTGAATACCCCCCAAAACGACGAATATGTCAGCATTCCCGCACGTGGTGATCAACTGTTTTACAATGAAACATACAAGGATCAGCAGAATATTTTTATTGCCGGTATTCCCCAGGAATTCCGGCCCGATAAAGTGCTGATGATCGAAGGGAAAGTTGCCTATGACGACGGTAAAAAACCTTCCGATGATGTGCTGGTTCAGGCTTATACTATCCCTAAAAACGAACTTTACATTTCGTCGCGACTTCGGCCATTCGACAATGGGTTCACGGTATTTCTCACTGAAGGAGCGGTTTATGACTTTTCAGCTTTTCCCCAGAATGGAGGACACACCTATTTTTCCAGAATAAACGACCTCACTAGCATGACTATTCCCCAGCGGGAGGAACTGAATATCCCGCTTACGACCCTGAAACCCAACACTGTCATTCCACTGACTACGATAGGTTTTGAACAAAATACTGCTACACTCGCAGACGAGACAGTCATGGAGATGAAGC
Source organism: Cyclobacteriaceae bacterium (assembly GCA_034523095.1). GTDB lineage: Bacteria > Bacteroidota > Bacteroidia > Cytophagales > Cyclobacteriaceae > JAAUQL01. The sequence continues at coordinate 275,153 of JAXHKU010000002.1, forward strand.
GAATTGCAGGATTTCTGAAAAAAAACCCAGGCAAACGGATTGAAATCGCGGCGTACATGGAAACCATTATTCACGATAGTCTGCCATCACCGGATCTGACGGAGTCCTATACAGATTCTGTAGAAATGGTCGTAGAACGGCCGATTGATGAGGAAATACAGGAGACAGATAGTATTGATCTGGATGACATAGTTGTGGATAATGACAGTTCAGCATTCGAATTTATCACTGAAGAGCCGGAAGTAGATACCATCATGGTAGCTGTTACTACTTTTCACAACGACCGGACCCAAAAAATGGCGGATTCGGTAATTGATGCACTCATGAAAGCTGGTGTGCCGGCAAACCTAATTGTTGGTAAAGGCTATGGTGATAGCTGGACGAAAAGCTATGTACAGCCTGATCGGAACTACTGGGTTGAATTGCGGATTGTGAATAAATAATAAATCACTTCCCTGGTTTCCCGGCCCTTTCTATCCGCCATTCCGACCGCAGGGAGGCTGTCCAGCACGTAATGACGAGGGGTGCGGCATTTTGGTGGCTGAAAAAGTCGTAAAAAGCCCAGAGACAGGAAGCCGGATTGCATATCTCAATGTCGACAGTTATACCTTGATTTTAAAAAAAATACTTGCATCTTCTTGATCTGTTAATTCCAGATTCAGGCTGTATAATATAAAATCGGGGAGCTGTTTAGACGTAACCGAAACGATTCGGATGATATCTGAAGAAAAAACAATTTCTTTATCGCTGGTAACTTTCACGGTTAATTCTTTGTTGGGGATGATAGTGCCCAATTGGTTAGTACCTGAGAAATCCATTTTAATCTCATTATTCTGCACTACTATTTTCGTAGCGCTGTGATGCGCCAGTTGTTGCTGGAAAAGATGCGAGTTTTTGGCTAACATAGTTTCTTTTTGGGCATTATACCTATCAAGTAACCTCACCCACCCCTCAACGATCTCTGAATTTCTTTCCGGGTTTTCATGAAGGAGATTCGGCCAGTGCAATCCACATGTTGGTCCGTTAATAGTCCCTTCCGGACTCGGACCTATCACATTCCAGTCAAAAATATCAGACCCTCTGTCAATTGTCATAATACCAGAGTCAACTCCATAAAAATTATGTTGTACAGCCGATTTGTTGAACATACTATCAAAGGGCGTGTTGATGTATGTAACACCTCTGCTTGCCAGCAATTCCGCCATACTTATTTCATTACCTTTTGTAATACCAAAACTATGCTTAAAAGCATTGGGCACAAATGATTTGGGGAGTTCTCCCAGCTTATTTTGGTGCATAATTTCGGCATATGCATCAAGGTGTTGAACAAGAATTTCTTTTGGTCGCATTACACCTTGGTCATCTGCCCATTCCGCACGCGTAAATTTGCCATTTGTCCACCACTCATGACCAAGACCGTGAATAGTAATTTCAAAATGCTGTTGATTGGCAGAAATCAAATCAGCAGTTTCTTCGAGCCATGGACCTACCCATTTTTTATTGTCCCATTTTTCTCCCATCCAGGTACTATGAGGCACATTTCGTAAAATATTTTGTTTATCCCATTCACCAAGAACCATGGCTGCCTGTGGCTTAATCCCCAATGTTTTGCCCAAATCTATGATTGCTTTATAATCTTCAATCACATGATTGCGATTAATACCTGTCCGGAATGGTTCTTGGTATAAACTACCATCCTTTCCAGACCACCATCCCACATCGTCAATTACCACCTGAATTGGCAACGGAATACCCGCTGTAATATTTAGTTCTTTTTTTATACTGGCACAGGCGGCTGGCAGACTTCCAAAGCTGGCTCCAAATGCCGCCAAAACAAGCCCATTGGATGAATTCTTGGTGAATTCTCGTCTATTCATTTTTATGTTTTAAAGGATTTAATCACTGCTGTCCAACAAAAATAAAAGGTGCTTGAAAAAGTCCAATGAGAGATATTTGTGTTGACCAAAACGCAGAATATCCATGGGCTTAATCAAGCGGATTAAAAATAGCAAGAAACCCTTGTTGGGACAAATTCTTGACCTTATTCCTTCATTCATCGTCAATAGGGCAGGTAGCAAGTACCGCGGTGACCGTTACAGCAAGACATACCGGAGCTAAGAATTGTTGCGCCCTAAAACTCATCAAATCCACCGCCTCCATTTCGTTCTTCCTTGCTTTTGAAATTGTTGAAGCGATAATTGAGGGTTAATGAAACCTGTGGAGCGCGATTGTATTCTTCCCCATAAGAGTAGAAATCGATACCGGAAGACGTTTCATCACGCACTACTTTGCCAAACATGTCGCGAAGCTGGACGATTGCCGTCATGCGTTTTTCGAATAAGTCCTGGCTCACCGCGATATCGGCTGTCCAGTAGTCACCTCGCATGCCTTGAGCTGTGACGGTCGCGCTGTTGTACCTGGAATTGATCTGGATCCTGTTTCCCTCAAAAAACCTGAACGTATTGGTAAGTCTCGAGTTCCAGTTGAAGCTTTGGCGGTCGAAATTCTGCTCGCCAAGACTTCCCTCCAGCCTGTAATCGTAGAAATTTCCAGACACTTCTGCTTTCCACCATTTGAAAAAATTAAACGAAAATACCAATTCACCACCGAGCGCATAGTCTTTACCCACATTTTCCGGAGTCGACATCATCACGTTTTCCTCATAAACACTGCGTATCCGCTCGGTTTTATTGTTTGTGATTCGATAATAACCTTCGAAAGAGAGTGAGTGCTCGCCAAGGCCTTTTATATAACCGATTTCCATGGCATCGATATACTCCGGCAGAAGGTCGGGATTTCCCTGCCGCACGTTGAAGGCATCAGACCAGGTGATGAATGGCTCAAGGAACCATCCGCGGGGACGTTCGATCCTCCGCGAATAACTCGCCATGACCTGCTGCTCACTTTTTAATTTTAAAGAGGTATGAAATGATGGGAAATAGTCAAGCCTGTCGATCACAAAATCCTCTGCTACAGACGACGCGCTGATGACACGGTAGGTGTATTCACCGCGCAATCCAAACTGGTATCCCAGGTTTCCTGATTCACCGGCATAGATACCGTAAAACGCGTGGATGTTTTCCTTGTATCGGGTATCGTTGCTAAACTGGTCCTGTACCTCATAGTTTCCGTTCGATGGAATGTACCAGTAAAGTTTGGTGATATCGGTGCTGTTGTTCAGCCTGCTTTGATAGCCTGTTTCAAATTTGTTCGTTTCTCCAAAAGGCCTCACATAATCCAGATTTAACTGAAGCTCTGAACCAGGTCCATCCTCGGTGTTTATCTGGCCGCTGGTTATAACTTCATTGGTGTCGATAAGTTCATTATCACTCCGCTCAATACCTTCCCGGTTTCGGTATTGGACCTGAGCAATCAGATTATGACCTTTCCCTTCAAAATCATGCTGGTAAAGCGTATTGATCGAGTAGAAATCACCTCCCCTGGAACTTCGCTGATTACTTGTATATTGATTCACGACAGACCCTGGCATGATTCCCTCCTCATAATCCTGAATGGCATCGCCCGAAAAGGTGCCACTGCCGTAATTGAACTCAACATTGAAAAAGTCCTTTTTTGTCAGGCTGTAACCGAGCCCTCCGCGTAATACCCAGAAATTCCTTGTTCGGTTGTTGTCCCCTTCAAAACGCGTGTAATACGTCGTGTCATTACTTTCTGTGATCCGTTCGTTGAATTCATAACCTGGATTTGTTCCGTGATTCAGGTCGCCACCAAAGAATGCAGTAAACTTATCCTTGGTATAATTGACCAAAAAGCCACCGCCGTAGCGCTCAAAATTTCCCAAGTTCAGGTTTGCCGTGCCGGAGAAACCTTTCAACTTGTTCTTTTTGGTTATAATGTTAATAATTCCGGATGTTCCGTCAGGGTTAAACTTAGCCGATGGATTCGTGATGATTTCAATGTTTTCTATGGTATTGGCAGGTATTTGCTGCAATGCTTCCGATGCTTCAAGAACCGTTGGCCGGCCGTCGATCAGCACCATAAATCCCGTGCTTCCACGGAGTGCTACATTTCCATCGAGGTCAACGGTAATAGACGGAAGGTTCTGCAAAATATCCACGGCTGTTCCTGAAGCGCTGGTAAGTTGCTGGCCTACATTAATGACCTTTCTGTCTATTTTGTATTCAACCGAAAGTTCATCGGCAACTATTTCAATTTCCTTCATTTGTGATACGGAGCGTCCCAAGGAGATATCACCGAGATCATGGTGTATTTTCCCCTGAGATATTTCGAAATTACCCAGTTCCTTCTTATCGTATCCGATAAATGAAAACACCACGTAGTATCGTCCCGGATCAAGTCCTTTAATTTCAAAAGAACCGCCCGTTTCAGTGATCGAACCAGTAACCAGGGATTTATCGTCCGACTTATAGACCGCGACAGAAACGTAATCGAGTGGCTCGTTGTTTTCATCGTCAAGCACGGTACCGCTGATTACTCCTGAGATATTCTCAGCAAAGGCAAATGAAATGGTGACAATAGCAATGAGGAAGGAAATGGGGATTTGCTTCATGGTTCATGGATAAGTACTAATAACAAAATAACAATATGATTTTGTTTTGAATTTGTAGACAAACTGAAGAAAATCTGATGTTTTGAAAAAACCCGGACATAAAAAAAGGGGCCTAAGCCCCCTTTCAAATTACTCCTCTTACACCTTATCAGGCACAATATATGGCGCCCTGTAGTTCCTGGTCAGCATGGTATTTGCCTCTGCATCGCCTGGGAAAGTTTCGGTTATCGGGTCAAATGTCAATACCCTGCCTGTGCGATAGGCAATATTGCCAAGATGCGCCAGAGCAGAAGATAGATGGGCCGTTTCCACCGGTCCGTGAAGGATGGACTTATCATGCGCCCTTACGGCATCGATAAAATTCTGATAGTGGTCGCCGCCTTCTTCGCGCTTTGGGCCAGGGACTTTATCTTTTCCGAGAAATGTTTCATAGCTCTCGTATCCCTTTATTACCATATATCCTTTATCACCATAGAACAGGTTTCCAACGGTAGCGCCATCCTCTGCGTTGGTCATCCAGTGGCGCACTTCGAATTGGATAATTTTCTTTTGTGAAGGATAATGATAGATTGATGTCAGTACTTCCGGGCATTCCTTGGCGTCATCCCACAGGAATTTACCTCCCATGCTTGTGATTTTCTCCGGTAGTCCTACGTCAAGTCCCCACATGCAAAGATCTGTTTCATGAATCCCCTGGTTTCCGACATCACCGTTGCCGTAGTTCCAGTTCCAATGCCAGTTGTAGTGCACATAGTCACGGGAGAATGGCTTCATTTCGGCGGGACCGGTCCACAGATCGTAATCAAGACCGGCAGGAACAGCTTCCGTGCCTTTTTTACCAATATCCGCTCTCCAACGGAAAACAAGTCCGCGGGCCATATAGACATTTCCGATAAGCCCGTCGCGCAGGTGCTGGATTGCTTCACGAATGGCCACCGAACTTCTAAGTTGTACGCCATGCTGAACTATCCTATCGTACTTATTGGCGGCTTCTACCATTTTACGGCCTTCCCAGATATTGTGTGAGCCTGGTTTCTCGACATATACATCTTTGCCTGCCTGGCAAGCCCAGATCGCTGCGAGTGCATGCCAGTGATTTGGTGTCGCGATACTGACTGCATCGATGCGCTTGTCGTCATAGACTTTGCGCAGGTCGCGCTCAGTAGCTACCTTTTTATTGTAGGTCTTTTCAAATTCGGCAGCTTTTTCACGGGATACATTTTCGTCGGGGTCGCACAGACAAACTACTTCTACATCTTTCAGATTCATGTAGCCTTCAATGTGATTACCCCCTCGGCCGTTCACTCCGAGGACCGCTACACGCACGCGGTCGTTTGCCCCAAAAACATGCGACGGTATAAAGGTGGGCAGCGATATTAAGGCTGCTGCACCGGCAGAATTCTTCATGAATTTGCGCCGGCCTATTTTTCGATCTTTTGTCATATGAGTGTTTTTAAAAAGTTTTCAATTAGTCTTATCAATCCGTTAAGCTGATCAACCCTGTTTAGGATCATCTTTGAATGTGACATATAAAAATATACTAAAATCCTAGAAAAACGACTACTCCATATTGAAAGTAATGCAGTTTATTGAAAACGTGTGCTGAAGAACTACCTATGTCCCAAAATGATGTGCAAACCGATCTATGAAAAGATTGATGGGAGATTGAATTCTAAGGACAAAGTATCAAGTATTAAGTATTGAGTACAAAAAAGTTATACCTGAGTGCTTGCGACCAATCATCCGGCTATATGATCCGCAGGCTCAATAAGTCAGTACGCCGAATTCTGCAATAGCCATCACCGGTTTGTCATTGATTTCCCGCAGGCTGGCGAATCTGATATAGCGCGCTGGTACTTTCGTGAAAATGACCGTCTGCTGTACCGGGTTGTTTTTGATATTGCTGAATTCTCCGGTTGAAATATCAGTCCAATCCTTTCCGTTTTCACTTACCGCAAAACTATATTCTGCAATAGTCCCGTCAAGGCTGGCCACCTGCGGAGGCAAGTAGGTGAATCCAACCAATAATTGAACAGAGCCCAGATCAATACTCACCTCCTGCGCCGTATTTAAGGATTCGGTATTTCTCCATACGCTTTGTGCGAATGTATCGAAAATGAATTTCAGTGAATTATCGCTTTTATAACCAATTACGCTCCAGTTCAAGCTAATAATGTCAAAATCGCGGACGGCTATTTCGCTGGATTCACCTGAAACCGTATCGATGGCTACCGCTTTTACATGACCTTTTCCACTGAATTCAAATGGTTCATCATAAACTTTCGTTGGTTCGGTTCCGTCGTCTGAATATTTAATCTGAAGTCCGGTGTCAAACCCCTCTATGGTGACCGTGCCATATTTATCGCGAAGGATAGCAGGAGGCTCCAGCAGCTTGGGTGCGCGATATATTTCGATAGTTGAAATGGCAGGACAGGCTTTGGATTGCAACACATTGAAGCGGACTTTTGAGGCGGTGACATCATCGAAGCGGAGAATCCGCTTGTAGCCGATGGTCGTCTGGCCCATAATGGCCTGCCACTTGCCATCCTGATAGATTTCCAGCGAAAACCGCTCCACACGCTGGCCGAGCGGCACATACTCCTGCACAAGAAAGCGGTTGAAGGTAGTTTTTTTACCAAAGTCTATGACAAGAGAACCGGTCGTCACAAAATCGTCTGTAGTCCAGTAGGTGTTATAATCGCCGTCGATCACTTTTTTGGAATTGAAGCGCACCGACTGCTTCCTGACATTGCTTGCCTGCGTGTTGGCACCTTTGATCAGGTTTTTTTCAAAATCTCGTTGAATCACCAGGTTCAGCTTACGAAGTTGCTCTGCATCCGTTTCATGGATCAACCCGCGGCGGTCGACCGGTAGATTGAGGAGGAACGATGCGTTGCGTCCTATGGAGTTATAATAGATATCCACGAGAGTTTTAAGTGATTTAACACGGTGATCCTCAGAAGGATGATAAAACCATCCCGGCCGGATCGACACATCTACTTCGGCGGGTACCCAGTACGTGCCGTCTTCATGACCGACCGGCAATTCGCGCCAGTTGGGGGAGCCCGGGTAGAATTCGTTGGCACGAAGTAGGCACCAGTTGGTTTCGCCGGCCCAACCCTGTTCGTTGCCCACCCAGCGCACGTCAGGCCCGGCATCGCTGAACATTACCGCATTTGGCTGCAAAACGCGGACTATCTGCCTGGTATTTGGCCAATCGTAATAGTTTTTCCTGTCAACCCTCCGGTTTTCATTTGCCCCACCATAAAATCCTGTACCTCCGTTGGCACCGTCGAACCACACTTCAAAAACTTCCCCGTAGTTGGTCATCAATTCCCTGAGCTGATTTCGATAATAATCCAGGTATTTTTCATTGCCGTATTCGGGATGGTTTCTGTCCCAGGGTGATAAATAAAGCCCAAGTTTGAGCCCATATTCTTTGCATGCATCTGCAAGTTCTCTCACCACATCTCCCTGTCCGTTTTTCCAGGGACTATTTTTCACTGAATGTTCCGTGAAAGCGGACGGCCACAGGCAGAAGCCATCATGATGTTTTGCTGTAAGAATGATGCCTTTCATGCCGGCATCTTTGCAAACACGCGCCCACTGTCGGCAATCGAGTTCGGAAGGATTAAACAATTCCGGTGATTCGCCACCCAGGCCCCATTCCATATCGGTGAAGGTATTCATATTGAAGTGTACAAACGCATAAAACTGCATCTCGTGCCATTTCATCTGGCGCTCGGTTGGCAAAGCTCCAATCGACAGTGGCGGGGGTGTTTTATCACATCCGGATGACAAAAGGACAAAAGCTAAAAATATAGGAGCATTACGGAACATAGGTAATGATTAATGAGTGATGAGGTATTAGCGATAAGGGTTAAATTATGGGTTATGAGTGAAATCCATAGCTCATAACCTATAACTAATCTCACTTAAACTCCAGTTCATCTTTAGTCGGCAATTTCGGGAAGGCTGCATGAGGCTCTGTCTGATACCAAAATGCCACTGAAGCGATATCGCTGGCCTGCTGAAGATATCTGCCTTCGCTTTTCCAACCGAGATCCTGGATGGTCACTTTCATGTCTTTGTCAAACCGGACAGGATCGACAATATGCCACCTGTATAAACCAAATCGCGTATTTGCCTGATAGGTGCCATCGGGCCTGATGACCTGGTGCAATCCCGCATACGGCGTAGAAAACTCGGTGTATTGACCCTTGACATCAAAATTATAGGAACCACAAAAATAGTCTTCCGTGCCTGTACCACAAATGGTCGGGAATTCCTTGTCGCCATCCATGAAGAACTTAATTTCACCTTCTCCCCACCAGCCATTGTTATTTACCTGCCATGCAAGGTACGTCCCAACGTACTGACCCTGGCCTTTAACGCCATCTATGATGGTGTAAGCATCTTTTTCGCGGTCTGGCCGCGGTCTGCGAAACTGCGCATGGAAATAGGCGGCATCTTTTGGAACATCTGTCAACGCGTAGTCAATTTGATAGTACAATCTCGTCGCCTTCACATCGATGTTTTCCATGGTGATTTTGCACTTTTTCCGGAAGGGCATCTGCCAATAACAATTAAAGGCCCTGCCTGGATTCACGCATACAGCCGCCGAATTCAGATGCGAATACTCACCCCAGCCCATGCCAAAAAAATCTCCAACAGGTACTTCTACTGAAGGTTCCTTCTCATCGTCCCAGTAGAATCGAATTACGTAAAAACGCCAGTTGCCGGTAGGCGTCATCCAGATATGCTGGATAGCGCCGGAGCCGTCGATCTCAGCCAGTGTAAAGGTCGAACCTGGTTCGATGATGATATAAGGGCTCACTTTCCAGCCTTGGCCGAGTTCGCGCGCTTCGTGGCTGGCTGCCCCTTCGCCCAACTTGGACATGCCGCCTTTACCCTTTTCACCGGTAAAATTCTCGGGAGATATGCTCCGCGTTTTGGCGTTTGACAGCATAAAGAGATTGGACATATTGGTGTTCAATCCATTGAAATCACTTTGCCCATAAGCCGCGATGCTTAAGGCAGCGAATACCATTGTCAGCAGTTTTTTCATCGTATTTTACTTAGTGGTTTTTGCGAAGTTAAGATAATGAATTCTTTTCAGTTCCAGTGCTGATTTACCTGATCACATACCACGTCCAACCCCGCGACGGGATTTCGATGGAAATGTCAATGGAATAATCGCGCTTTATTTTGGCAGAAAACTCATCGGTATCGTTTTTAGTAATTTTTGCCGTTCTATCTAGTCCGGTATAATACAAATTAACATTGATTGTCTTTTTGATTGGCGTTTCGAGAGGATTATAAAGCATCAGTAAACCCTTCTCTTCCAGCTGCGGATTTACATGCAGAAGCCCGTCATAGTCCTGTCCATCGGGGCGTCTTATGTGGATGACATCTGAATCGAGAATAGCGCGGTGTTTTTTATAAAAGCCGACCCATTTTTCCACGATGGCCTTTGTTTCCGGAGAATCATAGAGTCGCGGGCCGCGGTAGCAGGCCTGAACACCAGCTCCGAATAAATTCGCCAGCCGCTGTTCATAGTGCGGAAGATGGTCTTTCAATGGTTCGATCGTCGCGTCCGTTCCTCCTCCATGATATTGAACCAAAGGCACAAACATCCAGCCCATGGAGGGTGTTTTATTCCAGGTGCCGTCATACACATTTTGTCGCTCGATGATTTCCTGTTGCTTCCTTGAGAGTGACCAATTGGTCTCGCGATATCCCATGCCGGTTTTGTTACTGCCATTCAGAAAATACCAGTCAGGTATATTGAGATAAATCCCCTGCCCTCTGCTCCATTTATAAAAATCCGTGATGCGCTTGCGCTGATTCCATTGGGAATCCTGCAGTCCCTTATGTCCCGGGTGGTTAGTTGAATAGCACTCATCGCCGGGGTACGAACCGTCATGCTCCAGGATGTCAAGGCCAGTATTTTGGTAGAAGTTATACAGTTGAGAAAAATACTCCTGGCCCCATTGGCTTTCCAGGCAAGGTGAGTTGCCAAAGGTAGGATGCTGGCCTTCTGGCATTATTACATCGTTGTCCTTATCAATAGATCTGCTGGCTAAAAGTGAGTACCCACCTAGCGCAACGCCTTTGGCGTGGGCATAATCCGCCAGTGCTTTCATGCGGTCAATATTTTCAATTTGTTGATCTTCCACATTAAAACCGCTGCCAAAAGTCATGATCACCATTTCAAATCCAACTTCCGCGCACTGGTCAATTGCTGATTTTACCGAAGCGTCATCTGCCTGACGCACGTGCATCAACACTGGGTTTTCTGTAATCCAGGGTGCGATGACCCGGTACATTTTTCGTCTTTCCAAACCCTGTCGTTCCTGGTCATAATTCTTCTGAGCCAGTTCCCAGGCCCGAAAACTTTCAAACTGTTGGTTGGGAGCTACTGTCTGTTCGGGGCCAAATTCGGGATAACATTCCAACAAATAAGGTGCTTCACGGACATAGTTTACCTGGGTGAGGTAGAGAGGATCTTTATTCCAGAATACACTTTTATTCAGGCAACTGGCAGGCGACATCCCATCCCCGAAGGCATAATCAGACTCGACCATAAGCTTCGATCTGCGCCATATATCGGGCTGATCTACATTGCTCTCTGCGTCGGTCACGGCCAGAATCTCGCTTTTGAATGAGTTGATTGTTATGGATTTTTGAGACTTATTTTCAACAGTAATCCACTTACACATAAGTGGTATGTGGTCATAAAGTTCATAGTGCACCTCAACTGTGATGTTTTTGAGGTACTCCAGTGATTGAAGTCCGGCGCTCTTTACAGATTTTGGAATGGCACCAAGCATTTCGAATGATTCGATTTTGCATCGGACCAAAGTCCCGGCATTTGGCTGGTCAGAAGACTCGCCCACCCAGTCCGTTTTGCCGATTCGTACCGTTGTTGGAAATTCTCCTTTCAGAAGTGTTGTTTTCCCAATCGCCGTCCAGTTCTTTTTGTCGTAGGAAAAAGCGCCAACGAGGTGATCATCCATGAATTCCCACCGGAGGGTCACCGCACGACCGGGCATCAACCCTTCTTTGGTGACGAGCTTTTCTCCGTCGTAAAAACCAAATGAGTTATCCGCCGGACGGAGATTGATTTTCACATTTCGGTTTTTGAATGCCAAAACCATCCCCGGCCCAAAGACGCTGCTGCGATCCGTTCCCGGGTTCATGGTCACCATGATTACCTCGGCATTTTTCGGTACTGGCTGCTCAGCAAATACGGAAGTATTAGACAAAGCCATGATTTCCCCTGGCTTTCCTTCATTGATGAACGATGTCCGCTCATCGGCAGGGCTTTTGAACATCGTCCAGTTTTTATTGAGTGAATTGAAATCATCGGTATAAACTATTTCTCGCGCCGCGTCGGACATGGCTTTTTTATAAACTTCTTCAACGTCCAAATCATCAAGCTGATACGTGAAAGTAAGTTCGATTCCGGGAGGTGGCCATGGTAAATCCTGCGGCATCCATTCAAGGCGCTTTTTCCATGCAAAACGCTCCCTGATCGGATTCGCCGTATAACTTTTAAGATGGAAATTTCCTTTTTGCGCCGTCATACTTTCGAGCCATTCGGGAAGCAGATAATTATGTACAGGCTGACCATACAAACCCCCAACTTCAAAAGCATACCCGTCAATGGATATCGCGGCTTCCGGACGGACGGACCGGATCAGTGATTCGTCATTGACCATGTTAAGATAGGAAATCGTAGCACCATCGGGAAAAGTGGAAATCGTTCTGGATAATAAACCATTACTAACGACGAGATTTCCCTGACTGTCTCTATACAATTTGGCAATTGCACCAGATGCATCAATAAGCCAGTCGGATTCAACATGGATGGAATCCTCCGCATAGAGTGGAAGTGTGGAAGTTGATACCTGAGCGGAAATCCTTTCTGGTAAGCTAATGAATGATAGTACCAATGCCGAAGTTGAAAAAAGCCAGAGCAACTCACGTCGAATACAAATTTCTGAAATCAATTTTTAGGTGTTTTAGATAAACCCGGTGCTATTATAATTCTTTAATCCTGATATTCCTGAAGCTCAATGTATCGCCATGACCCAGGAAGCCAATATGTCCTTGTTTGTTTTTCAATCCTTTGTGTTTTTTACCATCCAGCGTTCCTCCTTTCGATGCTTCACGGATGTTGCCCTCGAGAATCACCTCTCCGTTTAGAATTACTGTAACGCTGTCACCCTGAACAATAACTTCTTCATGATTCCACTCACCAACTGGTTTCAGAAATCCTTTTTTTGCCGGAATAACGCCATAGACAGAGCCGTGATATTGGTAGTCGTGAAGGTCTTTGTATTTGTCAGCAGTGTTATCAAGTATTTGAAGTTCCATGCCGACATAGGCGGCGTCACCTTCGAGGGGCGCCCGTATTCCAAGTCCGTTATTGGCTCCGGGAGTAAGCTGGAAGTCAAACCGGAAATTGAAATCCGCATACTCTTTCTCTGTAAACAGATTACCCGAACCGCCATTGCCTGGATGCAGCACAATAATTCCATCTTCTACAACGTAATCGGTCTTGTTGCCAACCCATCCGTCGAGGTTTTCACCATTAAAAAGCAGCACAAATCCATCCATTTTTTCCATGTTGGTAAGTACCGCCTGTCCGTGAGAATTATATACAGCGGCGAGGATTGAAAAGGTTAAAAGTAGTTTTTTCATTTTCGGTCAATTAGATGTGTAAAACATGAAATGAATATCACAAAAAAAACTGAGGTACAAAAAAATAGTGCGTTAACAGATGAGAATTTGGATGAAAAATACCCGCTCTCTATGAGTTTATACCCGTTTATCGAATTTCGAAGCTGCTGGCGAGAATTCTCGCCAGAGTGATTATTTTGATCTGATAATTTCCCGGAGCCATGTTTTCGGGAATATCCATGGTCGCTTCCTGAATACCTTTGGCGATGCGTGACGTTTTTACAATTCTACCCCGCTGATCAGTAATGAATACCGGCAAGTCTTCCGCAGCGGCTGAATATAGCTGGATGTAGAGTTCGTTTAGTTTTTCGGGTAAAATAATGTTGATACCGCCACTCGCAATAATCGCATTGAAACGGTTTTCGGTATCGTCTTCATACAGGGCGACATTATCGATCCACAGTCGATTGCATGTTTTACCCAGATTAATTGCAAACACCGCAAACTCATCATCAGCCGGACAATTGAACTCGAATGGGCCATAGGTCTTGAGGCCGGCGCTGAGAATCAATACTTCTTCAAAATATGTCAGATCACCACCATTGGTCAGGGAAACGGAGACGATGCAAGCGCTCGTCGCTGCCGCCTGAAATGAAACTGAATATGACGCCATTTTTTTCAATTTCACGGTAGTAAATAGCTGCACGTCGCTCAACTCCTGATCGATATCGTTGCTCGTTGAAATACAAGCCGCATTACTGCTAAATACGTTGAGCGTTGTGTCGGTCGTGATTTTCCCCTGTCCGCCGTGGTATTTACCGAGCACCCAATGGGATGTTCCCAGTTCAAAATCTGCATTTGGCAGCAAGTTACGGTTATTCACCAGGCTGAATATTCCTGCACTATTTGATTTAACTCCATCCTCCTTAGGATTACCGGCGATCGAATGCAAAGCGAGGAAGGTAAAGAGCAGCAGGGATAAAGCAGATGGTAAAAGAGGGAATTTCATGGACATTTGTGTTATGATGGCTCATAACCAAACGGCGTGCCGAAACTCCGCTAAAAGATTAGTTGAACGAAATAATTATAGAACGGTGAAAATCAAACCTGGCCGAGCTCGTTTTTTATTGCCAGTTCACATTCCAGGGTAATCTCCTCGGCGGTTTTACCTGCCTTGGAGATAGGATCGAGAACAGTATAGGTGAGCCTTTCGCCAAAACCCATCGGATATCCGGTACGCTGAAAACGGAAGTTTCCGTTGATGGCAAATGGGATCACGACGGCAGAGGGGGCTGTCTTAAGGAGCGTATCGATACCCCCGACTTTAAAGGTTCTTACTATTCCATCTTTGCTGCGCGTGCCTTCCGGAAAAATACAGGCTGAATACTTATTGGCCTCGATAGCTCTGCCAAGTTTAATGATTTCCTTGATGGCCTGCGATCTGTTTTTTCTGTCAATCAGCGCCGACCCTCCCTTGCGTAAATTGTAGGAAATGCTTGGAATGCCACTGCCCAACTCGATTTTGGAGATGAATTTTGGATAGTGCTTCCGAAAACCAACCACCACAGGAGGAATGTCGTACTGGCTCTGGTGATTTGATACTATAATGAGAGGAACACCCTGGGGCAACTTTTCAAATCCCTTAAAGGAAACCCGGGCACCAAGAATCCACTGACTTTTTATTATGAAAAAATTCATGGCCTCTACTGCACGCTTCTGAGCTTCATAGCCCCACACATGCCAGCACAACATTTGAATGGGATGAAAAATTACCAGAAGCAACCCGAAGGTAAGGAGGTAAACGGGTGTGAGTATATAGGCAAGTAGCGACTTCATATTGGCTGCAATATTGTTGAAAAAATTCTAAACCAAAAGTGGATATTTATTTGAAATGCTATTCAAACAGGCAAATTTCAGGTGATATTGAAAATTGAATTTACCCATAACTTAATTTTTTCTTAACATTGGCGTTACTTTCATAAACACACAAAGTATCTATTGGAGATTTTTTAACTTATTCAGGCATAATGAAATCAAAAACCTTAATGCTAAGCGCGTCTCTTTTCAGTCTGCTCCTTTTAGCCACCTGCGGCGAAGATGAACCGAAGGAACCTATCGACAACACAAAACCGGACACCATCATCATCAATGAAATCCAATCAACCGGCAACCCCGACTGGATCGAACTGTATAACTATGGCGAGGAAACCGTCGATTTGGATGGCTTTAAAATTTTTGATGTCGAAACAGCAAAATATACGATTCCTTCCGGCTATTCCATTAATGCTAAAGACTACCTCATACTTATATGTGATGACCAGGGTACCGGCCTCAACATGCCATTCAAACTGAGTTCGAGTGGTGAGAGTGTAACATTGCAGCGTGCTGACGGTAAAATGATCGATCACGTCCTCTTCCCGGAAATGTCAAACGGTCAAACGTATTCACGATTTCCTGATGGCCCGACAGGCACCTGGAAAATTACCGGCTTTGCCACGGAAGGAAAAACCAATGGCTCAGGCCCTGTTTCCTTTTTCAAATCATACAGTTATACGCCCACAATTCCCATGGTCGGGGACGACATAAATTTCACCCTCGAAATCAATGACGGATCGGCCGTATCTAAAATACAGATTCTCCATACTGTGAATGAAGGTACATACAGCGCACTCGATATGACATCGACGGACAAACTTATCTGGAAAGGTAAAGTTCCGGCGCTAACAGTGGATGGTGAGCTTCAGTATTATTTCAAATTAACTGATAGTGGTAATAATATTGTGCTCTTGCCAGATGATGCCGAAACTGATCCATACAATATCACCATTACCTCGGGGCCGGTGCCAACACTGTTTATTAATGAATACCTTGCCAGCAATACATCGGTCATCAAAGACCCTGATGGCATCGATGAGTATGATGATTATATTGAAATTTACAATGCCGGGACTATTGCGGTGGATATGGCCAGGTTCTATTTCAGCGATTCAGAAGATCCGTTCGATGACAGGATAAAGGGTGGTTTCCCGGAGAAAACTACCATTCAGCCAGGCGGTTTTCTGCTTTTCTGGGCTGACAGTGATACCGAGCAGGGACCAAACCATCTAAAGTTTAAGCTTACTGCGGCTGGCGAATCTATCGGCCTTTATTATACAGACGGCCGGCTCATCGACAAACGCTCGTACGGCGCTCAATCGGAAAATATTTCCGAGGGCAGAAAACCCGATGGCAGCACTACCTGGGTAAAATTCGCAGCACCAACACCCGGACAGTCCAACCAATAAGTCGGCGATCCATTCAACTGTAATGAATTAAACAGCCGGAGGCTTTTATCTTAAAGTCGTCGGCTTTGTTTTTACTTGCTACATTTGAGTAAGTTAAGCTCGAAAAGTTAACTTTAATTCATAAAAAAACAGACAGGACAGTTTGACACGGAATTCAGATTAATGGCGGTAGAGCTTTGCCAAACAGGAAGTCGGCCAATAAGGTTTTGAGGAATGAGGTATTACGGCTGAGATGCTCAGGAGATGGCGCAGGAACGCTATCCAGGCCTGCAGGATGGGGAAGGAATTCCTTTGATCAACACATTTTCTGACTGATAAAAAACTATTCAGTCCATATACGATTGGAGGTTGCATCATGGCACTGATTGCAATTGCCATTGGTTATCATAGAAATCATATGGTTTGTGCCGGAGTTCCCTTCGACTGCCACATACAAGCCCGTCCCAAAATCGGTGCTTTCTGTTGTATAAAAATTTCCTTTGCCATCTACTTCGATCATACTTTTCAGACTTCCCGTAGCGTTCGGACCGGTATAAAGACGGATAGTGGCATTGGGATATACCGCTGTTTTTCCACTATTATAGATTGTGCCGCCTACAACAAAAATACCCTCTCCGGATCCGCCGGATTTATGGCAATTCATGCATGCTTCGCCAGCCTTATGACTCTCCGTAGACCCATTAATACTGACAAGTTGTTCATCTTCATTTTCTTCGCTGCAGGCTATTAATCCTGCTATCATAGCAAACATGGTGATAATGCTTCTTAAACTCATTTTCAATACCGTTTAGTTTCGTACTTAACGATACATTATTTTTTAAAGTATTTCCTCTCCCATTCACTCTTATCAAATACTTTTTTAAGATTTTCTATATTCCATTCAATAATTGAGACATCATATCCTTTGATATGTCGCTTAACTTATTGTCCACTTTTCTATTGCAAGTCCAGTATCTCATGACTCGTTTTTGATGTTCAGGGCTTTGAGCAAGCCTTCCTTGTAGGTTAGACCGATCGGCAAAAGTGTATCACCGATTTTCACCTGGTTGCCTTCAATGTACTTGAAAGCCATGACTGAAATAATGTATGACTTATGAATTCGTACGAAGCTGTCGGCAGGCAGCAGGCTTTCGGTATTTCGCAGCGTTTCGCTTTCGATATAGGTTTTATCTCGGGTATGGATTTTAATAAAATCCCCCATGGACTGTATGTACAGGATATCACTGATGGAAATACGATGCAATCTTTTATCTGTTTTCACCATGATAAATGAAGCATTCAATCGTTCGGTCGCCGGCTCGAGTTTGGTGAATGCTTTATTCACAGCCTTCGTGAATCGTTCGAAAGAAATGGGTTTGACGAGATAATCCAGCACATTCAGTTCGAAACCTTCCACTGCATATTCCGGATAGGCTGTTGTAAAAACTATTTCAGGTAATTTCTCCAACGTCCTAACCATATTCAAACCAGACAGTTTTGGCATATTGATATCAAGAAAAATGATATCCACCGCCTTCTCTTTCAACACTTTCATTGCTTCGAATGCGTCCAGACAGCGACCTGCCAGTAGCAGGCCCGGAGTATCGCGAATGTACATGTCAAGCACATCCAGAGAAAGAGGCTCGTCATCGACGATGAGGCATTGGAGGCTCATAATTCTATCGTGAGTTTTACTGTAAATGTACGTTCCGCTTTGTCGATAATCAATGCATGACGGCCCGGATAGATCAGCCCAAGACGTTTTTTCAAATTAACGAGACCTGCGCCGCCCGATTCATTTTTCTCCACCGGATCAACGGAGCCCAGGTTATTTACAACAGTCATTGATAGCGTCCTTTCATTGATCGTGATACTAATTTCTATAAAAGCTTCCTCAGTTTCGCCTTTTATACCGTGCTTAAAGCCATTCTCGATGAGCGGGATCAGGAGCAATGGCGCGATTTGCTGATCGGCCATGTCTCCGCTTATTTCAAATTTCAGTGTGTCCTTCTCACTCATTCGCAGTTGTTGCAGCGCGATGTAGTTTCTGATAAATTCTATTTCCTTGGAAAGCCCTACATAATCGTGGTTCGATTCATAAATGATATATCGCATCGAATCTGAAAGACGGATCAACGCCTCCGGAGCGTGGGAAGATTGCCTCAGCACCATGGAATAAATACTATTCAGGCTGTTGAAAAGGAAGTGAGGGTTGATCTGGTTTTTCAGTGCGTTTAGCTCCGCTTCTAACTTTTCCTTCTGCAATTCCGATAGCCGGGCTTGCGATTCCCTGTATAGAAACCATGATTTAGAAAAATGCAGCAGTGAAGATACACCCACCAGAATGACGAAATATTTACTCGTTTCCCAGAAATCAAAATAGGAAATAAGGTAATACCCGGGGAAGATCCATTCGATGATGTAATCGAATAACAGGATCTGGGCCCAGCTAAATCCGACAAGAACTGCTGAAACACAAATCATGTAAATTCCATAGCGGCCCTGCTGGAAAAAACCCGGTATCAGCGCCAGCAGATTAACGTACACGGCGGCGACCAGGAACATGCTGAATACTCCGGTATAGATATAATCAGTTACTGCAAGTTCGCTGGATACCTGAAAATTTTTCAGGAGAGCATACAGCGATAGGCTCCAGAAAAGTATATGCTGGAGCCATCGGGATTTCAACAATTGATTTGTTCTGCTCATGATTTTACTTTGGTGTACTTCACGGTTTCTGAAAATGCTTCCTTGTCATTCGCATACCGGGTTATGAATTTCTGCAAATCATCGGTCGAGGCGGTGATCACCACATAATCATCGTCATCATCCTTATTACCGGGGATTTCATGAGCCAGGCGAATTCTATTCTCTTGAAAGAGTTTAATCAGCCGCTCATTGTCAAATTCGGTAAGGTATATTTCCCCATCCTTCATCTCGAATTTCATAAATGTATGGGCAGGAATATAATTTCTAACCATGTTTTCGAGGGCGAGGCAATCGCCTCCACTAAATAATGAACAATCGCCATCGGGGAAAAGATCAATAAAATACTGCCCTTGCAGTTGCAACAAACCCATGACGAAGTTGAGGGTATCCTCCTTGTTGATGACGGTGAATAAATACGTTTTTTCGGAGGTTGTATCGATCTTAATCCACACAGGCGAGTCGGAATCCTCTTTCCAGGTGCCTATGAGTTTTGTTTGGACAATAAGATCTTTCTGGTGAAACAGTGGATGAATGGAAAAAATTCCACATCCCGAGACGAGGACAAAGAGCGCGAAGTAAACTGCGATGATGGTGATTTTGTGCTTTTTCATGATAATAGTTTTAAATACCATCCAAAGGGAAAGCATCCGTCGGAATCTACCAAAATTAGTCGTCAAACTGCGAAAGTTTCAGGTTCAACCGGTAATTTAGACGGGTGAAAAAAATTGGCTTCATCAATTTCCTACCCTTTATTTAGTAATTGTCAATGAGTAAAAATACTGTACTATTTGCCGTCCTCCTATTCATTGTTATTGCATGTGGAAACGGCGCTGAAAAAGCCGCAACAAACAGGCTGGGTCTGATTGCTGAGAAAGCCATGGTGGTCTCGGCACATCCACTGGCCACTCAGGTTGGTGTGGATATTATGAAACAAGGCGGCAATGCTGTCGATGCGGCAGTTGCCGTACATTTTGCGCTTGCCGTTGTTCTTCCTGCCGCTGGCAATATCGGTGGTGGCGGATATGTAGTCTATCGGAATAAAGACGGTGAATTTTTTACCCTAGACTATCGGGAAAAAGCGCCACAGTTGGCTACGGAAAAAATGTATCTGGATTCATTAGGACAGGTGGTGCCATCGGCGAGCCTCTATGGAGCGCTGGCTTCCGGTGTCCCCGGTTCGGTAGATGGCATGGTGAGTCTGCACGAACGCTTCGGCACACTTTCCTGGAGGGACTTGGTGGCGCCAGCCATCCAACTCGCCAGAAACGGTTTTGAACTGACAGAAAGAGAAGCCAACGGGCTTCATAGTATTCAGGATAAGCTCAGAGAATTAAATACGGTCCTTCCTGAAAACCTGTTGAATGATCGCTGGGAAAAAGCTGATTCTATTTATTATGATGACCTTGCCAACACCCTGGAGCGAATAGCCGCGAGCGGTCGCGCGGGGTTTTATGAAGGTGAAACAGCCAGACTTATCATGGAAGAAATGCAGCGCAACAATGGATTGATTACCTATGACGACCTGAAAAACTATTTTGCCATCTGGCGCGATCCTGTGCAGTTTTCATATCAAAACTATATGATCACTTCCATGGGCCCTTCATCGAGCGGCGGTATTGCATTAGCTGAATTAATGAATATGTCAGGCGAATTTCCGCTGCGTCGCTGGGGAATTGGCAATATAAAAACCGTTCATGCCATGGCTGAAATGGAAAAATTGGTTTTCGCCGACAGGGCTGAATATTTAGGAGATCCTGATTTCGTAGCAATTCCGACGGACAAACTTTTATCGCAGCAATACGGCCGGGAAAGAGCTGCCTCTATCGACATGAATCGCGCAAAAAAAGCAGCAGAAATCCATGACGGTAGTCTTATCAACGAACACGAACAAACTACCCACTTCTCAATCATTGATGCGGCAGGCAATGCGATAAGCTGTACCACAACACTCAATGGTGGCTATGGCAGCCATGTAGTGGTTGGCGGGGCGGGCTTCTTTCTGAATAACCGAAATGGATGACTTTCTCCGTGAACCCCGGCGCACCCAATATGTATGGCCTGGTGGGTGGCACAGCCAATGCCATTAGCCCGGGAAAACGCATGCTCAGCAGTATGACACCGACTATCGTGGAAAAAAATGGTGAATTATTCATGGTGGTCGGTACACCGGGAGGATCCACCATTATCACGTCTGTTTTCCAGACGATCATCAACGTCATTGATTTCGGACATGAATATGCAGGGCGCTGTGGATTTTAAACGGTTTCACCACCAATGGAAACCCGACATCCTATTTTATGAAACCGGGCGATTTGATTCACTGGAAATCCAGCGCCTGAAAAAACTTGGGCATGAACTTCAGGCGCGATCCGGGATAGGTCGGGTCGATGCCATACTTGTGCTGGAAGATGGCCAGCTTGAGGGCGCCGCTGACCGTCGGGGTGATGATACAGCTATGGGTTTTTGATGCATTTTCACGTCTATGCCATCCTTGTCATACTATGGGAACGTACGCAGCACTGGAACTGCGGTTAACCAAATAGTCTTACTTGAACGGGTGCTTCAAAAGCGTATACTTTGCCGTAACACAATCAGTTGGCTCAGTTTACTTTGTTGGATTTTCATACCAGATCACACCCAATCCTTTACTGCCCCCTCCAAAATTCTCCTCACAAATTAATACATCCAAATCGCCATCCCGATCGATATCCAGCAGTTCTACTTTATCGAACTTCGAATTGTGCGCGGCTGATATACCATTTAAAATCACACCCACCTTATCATATAGTTTTGTGCCGTCGATCCACGACAGGCCGACTTTAGGATCGCCCTCCGTATTGGTGCTTAGGACCAAATCAGGTACTCCGTCACCGTTGATATCACCGACTTCCACAGATTTTGCATTTCCGGTACTGGCTGGAATTTTGAGTATTTGCTCAGACCAATTTGTCCCGGAGGAATTCAGACGTTTGAATATCCGGATGGTTTGCTGCTTTCGTTCTGTAACCACCGCTTCTTCAGTTCCATCCAAATCGATATCTGCCATTGTCATAAACATGACTTCAAGTTTTTCGCCACCAATTACATGATTTTTCCATGGATTTTTTTGGCTTTTACCAACGCCGGGGTTTTCCAGCCACCTGCACGACCTCATGGCAAGCCTTCGATCTGTTACCACAATATCGGTATCCCCATCATCATCCATATCCCTTAGGATTATGGACATTACCCAACCCATAAGAGAAATTGGGTGCCAAATCCATCCTGACAAATCGCCACTCTCTTTCGGGGCTCACTCCCACCATGCTTTCTCCTTTGCTCGCGGCTATTAAATCTATCCCATAAACACCGTCAACTTGCAAGGGCACGGCATACATCCACTGCATTTTTCCATCAGAAGCAGGTAATACAGAGGTCCATGTAGCGTCAGCCTCCCCGGCAGTATGTATTTGGATACCTCCTACTCCACCTTTCCTCTTATCCCTCGCCCCCCCCCCTTTTTCAAATCGGGATGAAATACAATTTGGTGCCCCCCCCCCTTCCCCCCCTCCCCTCCTGGATGCAGTTGGTATGCGACGCGCGCACGGATTTAAGGGAGAAGATAAAATTGCTGTATGTTTGATTTTTAGAATCACAGTATGTTTGGAAACATATGATACAGATGAAAACAATCATGGGTTTACGATTTGAAAGATATAATGAAGTTATTGATTTAATGGCAAATTTTGTGAAAATGTAGTTTATATTCTGATATAGCGATGTGTCTGGACAATTTCAACCTTACCCTTCAAGCCTTCCGCATGAAATGAAGCCGTACAAAAAAGTCATTATCTACTATTTTTCAGGAACCGGCAATTCGAAAAACGTGGCTACATGGTTATCGCAGGCTACGGAAGAAAATAATGTTGAAAGCCAGATAATCAGATATCGCTCAAATTGACAGGCATTCAATTGAGTCCCCTGAGCCTGACTTCGCTGGTTGTATTTATATCCCCGATCCATGGATTCAATTACCCGCCTATCATGCTGAATTTTATTATGCGATTTCCAAAAGGCAAGAATAAAGTTGTATTGATGAATACCAGAGCCGGGATGCTTATCGGGAAGTTCGTTACGCCAGGTGTCACCGGTATAGCATTCTACTTATCAGCATGTATTCTCATGCTAAAAGGTTATTCCATCAAAGCTCTTTTGCCTGTCGATTTGCCCTCAAACTGGATATTCCTCCATCCCGGACTTAACGATCGGACTGTGAAGTACCTGCACAAAATAAACAGGGAAAGGGTGGCTTCTTTTGCTCAAAAGATTCTTGCCGGCAAATCTTACTTCAGGGCATTACTGGAATTTTATGATATCCTGCTGGCTCCCATTACCCTGGGCTATTATTTCATCGGACGCTTTTTTTTCGCCAAAACTTTTTATGCTTCGAGTGACTGCAACCACTGCGATACTTGTATAAAAGGTTGCCCCGTAAAAGCTATTATCAAAATTGATAATAGGCCATTCTGGACGTTCAACTGCGAAAGCTGCATGAAATGCATGAGCGCTTGTCCAAAAAAAGCAATCGAAATCGGGCACGGCTATGTCCTTACCTACAGTCTGATTTTCAGCCTGGTTCTAATCGGACTTTTTCATAATTATTTCGATGTATACTTTTTCAGGATAGAGCATGGTTTGCTTAAGATGGTTGTGGAATCAGTGCTCTTTGTTTCATCCTTTGCGTTGTGGTATCGGATTGTCCATTGGTCAATGCGTTTTAAAATAGTTGAGCGGCTGATAGTATTTACCTCCTTGACGAAATACCACTTTTGGGGAAGGCGCTACAAAGCATTGAGCCGTTTGAAAGATCAAAACCTCAAAATTTAGAACGGATAAACCATGACTTCATCCGGAGTCTGACTGGTATCGGTTTCACCTGAAAGAATTCTAACTTTCTCGCCTTTCTTCCGCAAGTTCAGTATAGTTGAGCAAACAACTATTACCCATTTTAATAGTGGCTATAACATTATATTTTGAATTATTATCCTGCCCATATAGTTAAATACTGATATGAATATTTGCATATTCAAATAAATGTTTCGTACATTCATCCATATGTAGTTTAACATATAACATACCAACTATTAACCAGTCCGATGAAACCACCCACACTGAGCACCACTCTAAAGGGGCTTGTTGGCCATTTGGTAGTAGAAAACAAGGATCAGCAACGCAATCTTGAACTTCTACACCGGTCACTTGCTAAATCCTCCCTTGAGGAAAAAGTAAGCAATCTGAAAAGTAGTGAATTCAAATTCGAAAAGTCGGATTTGTTCTTCACGGACAAAATTACCGCATCAAGGTCCAAAGCCTTGGACGTATTGGTTGCGAGAAAACTTAAGGATGAAAAAGAACCTGCATTCAAGGTATTTGTGAGGGAGGTGCCATTGCGGGAGCAATTGTTGTTTGGCTCTGTTCCGGTATGGGCTGCCGGTGCTAAAACCGATCATACAATCGGCCCATTTCAAAATAAAGATGGCCGACAGTTTTGGTTTGATTTTTTCACGATTGAAAAACTCATAGCACTTTATATCCAGGGCGTTAGTGAGCCAATCTTGCTTTTTAACATTAAACAGGGCAGGCAAACCCCGGGTCTAGCTGTAAAAGCACTACCTATAAGCCGAGGCACAGTGTATAATCTGAGCCCCGGTTCGATATGGATAAACAGTAAATATTTAGCTTCAACTGCGCCAGCAGGGACTTACACTGGACTTAAGATAAGTGGTGGCAAAGTAAGCCTGAACAAATTGCCACAAGTGGTCAATAACAAATTAACAGTGCCATCAGACACCATTATTTCCGTAGAACTCAATTTGAACCAGCCAGAGGTGGCCGATTCAAACGCTGCAAGCGCTTATGGTGCCGATGCCCGGAACATGCAATTGGAATTGCCGGATACCTTTAAGTTCAATTTCACATCATCAGGAGGAAATATCCAGGATGTCGGAAGATCCAGTCTGCAACTGTATGGTCAGTCGATGGATTTTTCCTGGAATAAGGAGTCAGCGCCCGAATATGATACTCAGCTACAGCGCATACTGATTCCACTGATTACCAATGAACTTCAGTTTGATGTAAAAGCAAGTAAATCACCCTTTAACCAGACAAATCACCATGCAGCAGTTAGTAAAACGGCATGGGCGCTCGAGGCGGCTGTGATCGATGTCCTGCAACCACTGGAGGCATCAGGCATAGGGTCGTTGATGGTGCAATGCAAAGACGGACTTAACTGTGTGTGGCAGGGAATATCCGGAGGCGTGTATCATCTGGCGGCTCCTACATTCATGGCCATTCCTGGTCAATTTGTAATAGCAGATTTATCATCATCAAACCAGCATATTACCCAGCGATTAAACCTATGGAAAGACGAATTGAATCCATTCGGTTCTACCGTTGATCTAAAGTTTAATTCCCCGGCACCTTTCTTTTATGTAAGTAATGCCAACGGCACAGAATTGTTGATGACAATTACCAATGCCGATTTCAGGATAGACCGCCCTGTAAAAGTTAATGGAGAACCACCCGCGGTGAAGTCATTGAATTCGCTGTTGTTAATTGCTGCGAACGATACAACCAGGCTTATTTACCTGCTGGATGACAATCTGATTCAGGATGATGCGAAGTCGAACAACCAGGATCCGTTTATACCAAAGGCAATTTCCCTTGCGCTAAAAAATGCGCTCTTTAAAGTAACACAGCCCAACGGGTGCCTGCTATTCGGATCACTATCAGAGGATTTCACTAAAGTCAACCAGGGATTTCTGTTTCTTACTTTTGGATTGTACGCCTATATTCCAACCCTACCCGACCCATACGCAGCCAATCTCGGCGTCATCAGACAGCAGATCCGTGGTGTCCGCGATTCGAGATTTAATACTGCTGCGGGTGTAGCGGTGAGCAGTATCAATGCGTGGCTGGTGTGTCGGGTATATTGGAATGCATCTGAAGAAATAGAAGATTATGACCAGGTGGAAGTATCATTTCATTTTGCACCGCTCAGTAATCAGTTTGGGGGTATTTCACTGGAGGTTGAAGACGATGATGCGCAATCAGAAAATGCCGGTGAATCAGCTGAAAACTTATCTGTTGCTGAAGCATCCAACGATGCAGTCATACCAAATTCTAATCCAGCAGTATCCAGTTTAAGTCTGGGATTAGCCGCAATGAACAGGAATTCAGACGTTGGCACTCCCAACCTCACTGCCGGTGTGGCTACTGCCGCTTCTTCTGTTCCGGCCAGCGATTCAAAACCATTGCCGGATTATGAAGGTCAGTGGGATAATCTGACTGAACGATTCCAGCGCAGCTTATTTGCACTACTCGATGTCAGTACCAATGCTGACCTATACGGAATCAGTTTCAATTTGCTTTCAGGGCGGGACAGCTTCATAGCAACACATGCGGTTGTAAATACCGTCGCCGGCCAATTTCCAATACAGGTAAAAGGGATGGACGTTGTAAGTCAGGGGTTAAATGTGAAGGCTTTTACGGTACCACAAATATCATGGGAGCCGACACTCAATCTCACCAAGCCCGCCAAAACCGCAGATCCACATGAGGGGCCAAATTATTACCCCAATGACGGCGGGCCCATGCAAATAATGAACAACAGTGATGAAGAAGTAGTCCTGGCGCCGATCCCATATAACCAGTTTCTGGCTGATAATATGGAGAATAATGAAGATTTCGCAGCACTGTCATTCTTCACCCTACCATTTGGAATGAAAGCACTGGCTTTATTGCAGAAAAGATATGACTCAGGAGGCGGTAATACCAGGCGAGGCGGGCAGCTTAAACTAAGTTCCGAAGAGTTTGATGAATTGAAAGCGGCCATTCAGCTCAGTCTGATTGGCGGAAAAGCCCAGGCAAAAGAGGAAAGTGATATGTTTGCCGGGCGCACGGTTCAGTTGGCGAATATACTGGATTTATATGGCAATACGCCCCCACAACCCATCAGTACCCTTGGCGAAAGTGTCACAGAAATATTTAATAATGAATTCTGGCTTCCTTCGGGGGGAATAACCATTCCCAGAGGAGTACCACTTGAACGCATCGATCTAAGCGGTTATGGTGCCAGTGCCTTCAGTAACTGGCTCAACCCGAAAGCTGCTATTGCTGAAACCAGCCAGGCCAAATTCGATATTTTCGTCGGTCGGTGTGCGCATGAGATCATACAAGTAAAAAGCATCATGTATCCATGGGCCATCAGGGTGGTACGCACCATCACGCTGTTCAGGGTTAGCAGCGGGTATGTGTATCGTTTCGATACGGGCTGGCGCGCAGAGAGTGACGGCAAATTCGATTTCCGCTATTTCACTAAAAAAGATGACGGTACAGGGCAATTCGACTCTATCGAGCAAATCCGCGGATTTTGAAATACACCCCGGCATCGTCAACTGGTCTTTACAATGTGAAGGATATAATAGAAACAGAAGAGATCGATGAGTTTATATCCACGGTTATACCAGAATTTTTATTGAATGAAGCCACAGGGGAGGCTACAGAAAATGTGGGCGGTGTCCTGAAAGACGTTGAATTACAACCGGTATTTTTCAATGCCGATATTGAAATTGAGAATCCTGTCTCCGGTTTCTCAGTCAAAAAATTCAAAATAACCAACGACCAGGGTGAGGTGATTGATGAAATTGAGAGAAATGTAGTCCCCTCCAAAAAAATTCTTGGATTCGTTCAGATTGCTCCGCGAGGTGTTCCTATAACCTCCGCAGTGCTTAAAGAATTAGTCATAAAACATGCAACCATTGGCGGACCAATTGATTGCGAGGTAAACCTGGCAAACAGCTCGCAGAAAATGCGGCTCAACCGATTTGATTTTAACAATTCATTTGGAGCCAATGGCAGCGATCCAACTTTTGCAGTGGCAGGCAGGGGAAATGTCCTGCTTCCCAAAGACGGTTCCTGGAGCATGGTAAAACACGAGCGGGGAACCGGAGTAGTAAGTCCGGTGCCTACAAACCTCAGTGTACCGGTAATCCGCAAAGGCAAGGTGGAACCGGATGGATCGGATGTAAAAATCGACATAGATCCGCAGTCTGTGCTACTCAGAATTGCCAACCCGACCGAACTGCTCCGGCAGCCAGTGGACAATACCCTTAATTTCGGGTTCCTGCAAAGCATGGATACCCAAAAGGCATTGTTCCTGACACCTTCTTTTGAATTTGACAAGAATAAACTGTTCAGTAAAACACCTCCACTTTTCGTGGATACCATGAGGATTGTAAATTCCAATGCTGTTTTTCCCAACATAGGAAATGCTGAGAGTAATTTTGGTGATGCCATCAGCCTGATTCAAAATGCCAATGAATTTGCGCAGGGGACATTGCTGGATGAAGGGCAACAGATCTGGGAACTGATGAATGTGGTAAATCAGGCTGACAATATTCAGGACCTGGGCTATCAATTACTTAAACAAATACCTGCCGAAATTCCATTTACCATTCCCGATGCTTCCTTCGACCTGATCAATCTCGGAGATGGGAATTTCAGGATTTATATAGAATACAAGGATAAGAATGGCAGCCAGGGCAATATTGATTTTAATATTGATTCCCTGGCCAACAATGTCGCTGACAGTTGGAAGAGTAAAATGGGTAATATCGGCCTCGTCCTTGATCTGGCCGGCATCGATCGCCTGATGACCATTCGCGGTACCTGGGACTCAAAAAAAGGATCAGAAGCCTCGTACCCTCAACCTGAATTGGAGTTCTCCCCCGAACTGCAACCTGTGGTTGATATCCTTCAGATATTACAACAACTCCAGGGCGGTGATTATGCAGGCGCTGTAGGCAGTGGACTGAAACTCGCCATGAGCAATAAGGCGGGCACCTGGGAATATAAATTCGAAGCGTCAAAAGAGATTCCAGTGGTCCGATTCCCCGTTCCTGATGCCGTTTACAATGATCCCAATACACCATTTAAACTCGAAGCCGGCCTCACCATTGGCGCCTATTTCAATGCAGCGCTTAAGGTGACTACTGATGTAAACGAACTGCTACCCACAGCGGGTGGATATATGGGGTTCTATGGCAGGCTGTCTGTAATGTGTGTTTCTTTGTCGGCGGCTACGGTGTACGCCATCGGCCAGGTAAACCTGGATATTGCTGCCGATACCAAGAAAGGTCCTTCACTGCGCATGAAATTTGGCTTTGGAGCGCAGATCGTAATCGGTTTACCTGTGGCAGGTAATGTCAGTGTCTTGTTCGTCACCGGCGTGGAGATTTTCGCGGCGGCAGGACAGGTAGATGTGACTGCTTTCCTGCTATTTCAGGGACATGCAGAGATTCTGGGTGGCCTGGTCTCTATCACCATTACGATAGAAGCCAAGGGCACTGTTTCCAGAAAGCAGTTGTCAGGAGGTGGTGGTCAGACAGATCTAGCCGTTCAGGTAACATTTGGACTGGACATCAGCATATTCCTGATTATCAACATAAGCTTCAGTACTTCCTGGCAGGAGCAACGTCAAATTGCATAACACAAAAAAGACCAATTATGAATCCCAACCAACGATTTACCATAATGACGTTCCCTCAATTTTTTGATGGGAATGAATTGAGTTTGAATATTGTGGTTTTGCCAAGAGACCATAATCCGCTCAATCCGGCAATTGCACCTAATCTGGCAGCACAAGCTGCCCCCGCTTTGCCGACGCACAGCTTTCTTTTACAGCAAGTATATTCGATAGTCTGAGTGTCTTTCCGCACGACAATGCACCCATCTCGGGATTGAGTCTCAGCACGGCTACTCCGGCAAATGCACGGGATATATTTGAAGCTTTAGCCAATCACATGAGCATCGCCAACACAGGCATCATCAACACGAATATAAATCTTGATGCTATAGGCAACGAGCATAAACCCGAGCAGCCACGTACTCTGGATAAAACGGTATTCAAACACATTCCTGAAACCTATTGCAGGGCACATAACTTTACAACGCCAAAAACAAAAAACGCGGTAACTGACGACAGTTATCATTGTGCTGTAAAAGCCGCCAAATACCAGCCGGGTTTTGAACGTAGTACTGACGTGGTTTCATGGGGAAAAGTATTCGCCTACCTTATGCGACAGCCGTTACTTGCAAGGCAGGCCGGAATGATTTATCAAACGAGCATACCCATTGATGCGAGCTACTTCCCGAATGGAGGCTGGTTATATGTCGATCTTGCACCTGATAGTGATTATAGGGCAGAGCAAAACGCCGATGACACATTTATAAAAAGATATGCAGCACGCATCCCACAATTAATTCAGGGAGAGCCGCGACAAGTGTTTGCCCCGATTCTATTTCCGGTCACCAACAGCCCGACGGGCAACTATGATGAACTATTTACCGAGGTGGCGGAATTCGACGATGGCTTCGCTAAAATTGTCCATTGCCAGCAACCGCCAAACCGGAGTCTGCTGGAAGAACAGAATGATGGCGCACATCCGGTAAAAGATACAGGAATACGTCTGGGCTGGGATGACGAGCAAATTCTTATCTGGTACATCAGGCAGATGCTGGGCGATGCGGGTGGCCAACTCAGCGGACGATTGGATGCTCCCCTGGGAGTATTTGGATACAGCATCGATGTGCGCCAAACTGCCGAACCTGAGAATAACTGGGAATCGCTGAATCAGGTACAGAGCATTCAGCCACTCGCTCTTTCCAGAAATCCGGGTGTGCCCAATGACATGATAGAAATCGGCGGCTTTTCAGGCGAATTGCCATACCAGGTCTATCCCATGCAGTTGGATGGAAGAAAGGATGAAAGTTATTGGCTTCCGATGTATTTCGCTTACTGGAATGGTCACCACATGATCCTGCCTGATCCGGACGCTGCGGCAATATACCAGACGGGCAATGCAAATGTATCATCTAATCCAGAACGCGATTTTCTAGATGATGACAACGTAACACAAGTGACTGATAACAAAGGTTTTCCCGGCAGAACCGGAACCGGCGTGACAGGACCGGCACAAAACCAATTGAACCAGATATACAATCCGGGACCTGTAAATACACAATTGCGCTATGGCAATAATTATGAATTCAGAGTCAGGATGCAGGACCTTAGCGGTGGCGCTCCTCCACTCAGCAGCAATCCCGTCAATGAAACGGCATCAGACATTACTACCTGCAGGTTCAAAAGATTTATTTCTCCCAATCAGCCCCGAATTCATGAATTGGATCCTACCGGTGATGATAGTAACCTCTTGGTAAATAATGATACAATTCAGGAGGTTTCTGTATTAAATATCCAGCGACCAAAACTCGGCTATCCTGCGGTAGTTTATACCGGAAAATACGATAATCCGATCCAGCGTCTGATCGATCAATCAAACCTTGGCATCAGCGCAGATGCTGCAAATGCCAACCATCGTGTGGGACTTGGAATCGCCGATCCTGACGTTGACAGGCTGGAGATCAGCGTGGAAATTGCTTCGCTGAAACTTGATAAGTTGGAAAGCATTTCCGGGAATGAGGATTATATTCATCTGTACACCACCTACAGGTCATTTGCTCCAATCAATACAGATGATGACTACGAATCTGCACTGAACATCCCGATTGTTTACAAGGACGTGCGGGTACTACATTCGGGAAATCAGGTGGATATCATAAATGATCTTGATCTTAATGATGATATTGATAATCTGACAGAACTTGTATTGCCGACAGGCCGGACAGTAAGGTTGACGATCCGGGCTGTTTGCGAAGAGAAGGAAGACAACGAAAACTACTACGGATTCATCAATGATGGGAATAAAAAGTTTGACAACCGGTTTGGAGAGATCTTTCAGATAATGACCTACAGACCATCTGGCGTTGAGACCAATTTATTGGTTCAGTCGGCCGGTGTTCCAAAAATCCAGGGTATCTTCATGCAATCTGATGTTGTCAGTAATTTCGATGGTAAAGTTTCAACCTTATTGTTTGGCAGGCTGAATAATGATCAGCCCAACAACGTACAGCAATTGGCTGACAAGCTGAATATCGAAAGCAACGGATTGACACTCAATGCTCCGAAAGGTCAACGCATTGTTTTTGGCTGTTCGAGCAGGATCAGGCATACCCTTGCCCCTGACAATTCCTCCATCACCTTTGCCTCTAAAGGCGATCTGATCAATCACTGGCTGTGCTGCATCAGTCTTGAACTGGACCGCGACTGGATGTGGGACGCACTGGAATCACGGAGTTTTATTGTACGGCGAACTAAAAAATTCACCCACGACGAAAACCCCGAATCTACCAATGTGATCATTGGTGATATTGAAATGGTTAGGACTGCTTCTTTTGAATCGCTGCACAAACCACAGCGCAATTCCACACGCCTGATTTTTATTGATGCCGTAGAACCCAAGAAAGACCAGCCGGGTAACACACCGGTCTTTCCGGATACTATTGATCTGAATTACAGCGTCGAAGCGCGATTTAAGCAAAACCACGGTGAAGAAACGGATGCCCCCGAAGTATTGAATTTGTCATTGCCCATAACCACACCTCCTTCGCAGGTTCCAAAGATCATCTCAGCAGGAATCGCCTTATCACCATATAAGCGCAATGAAAAATACTCAGCTTCAGAAACCCGTAAACGTCAGCTCTGGATCGAGTTTGAGGAACCCATTCTGGATTCAAAAGACACCTTCTTCTGTCGTGTATTATCCATCGCTCCAGATCAGTTAATCAGCAATAATAATCCGGCACTTTTAGTAGCGCCTGAAGAACCACCACTACCCATCGATCCGGAATTGATTCGTGTAATCGGTGAAAATGCCACCAACGATCTGGCAGGGTTAAATGCCATGCAGCCCATGCAAAAGAGTAGTACCAGCGACCGGCACTACCTACTGCCACTTCCTCCGGGGCTGCACGCCAATGCAGATGAAATGTTCGGCTTCTTTACTTACGAATTGCGGGTCGGACACTATGAGTATCCGGTTCAGGCTGAAGATGAGGGCCCGGAGAAAGTATGGTCCACGGCTCAAGGCAGGTTTGGCCGGAGGCTGCGCGCCACAGGCATACAACATCCCGCCCCAACACTTACCTGTATGGCAAACCGGGATTCTGACAAATTGTGGGTGACTGCACCTTATGCCGTTGCAGTTCATGATGGTAAAAATGTCACCGCCGATCCACCACGTACAGAATTATGGGCCTTGCTTTATGCTCAGGTAAAACAGGCTGATAAAATGGATTACAGGAATATCCTGTTGAACGACCGCAGGTTGGACTGGCGTGTACAGGTTGAAACGGAAAAGGACGTTGACGTCCTGAAAAAGTACACTGCAGATGATTTGCAGGTACTTAATTCCATAACGATCAATAATTTTAACGACAGTATCAATTATGCCAAATTCCAGAATGTATATAAACTCATCGACTACAGCGATAAAAACAAAAACGCCAAAAAGTACGGCACGACCGTCTGGACTAACAATGAAATTGATCAATTGCTAAACCTGTTCGGCCTGCCTTCAGACTCACCGCTGAGTGTGCTGGTGGTAGAAATATTGCCGACAATCACCAATATCTTCGATCACTTTTCAAATTTTGATAGACCAGGTATTTCCCAGAATGTGGCCAATTTCCTGGCAGATGAGCAAAAAAGTCATTTTAACAGAACGGCAAAAAGCGCTGTCAGCGACTTAGCTCAAAGGAGTAACCAGAAAAGACCAAGCCCTGTAAGCGATGAGTTGGGACACCACCGTATTTTACGAACCTCCCCTTTGACCGAGGTGCCGGAAGTATGTTGTACAGATTGTGAATAGCGAATGTTATAAACTATGATGAGTAAACTTTGCAGAATCTCAAGAGTATTGCCCCACGAATTTGGCTATCTAATTCTGTTTCGATCTGGTAAAATATGGCTATGATCTTGACAATAAACACATTGGATTTTAACATTGATGCATCTCCTTAATATTTAAACTTTTCAGGCTACTGGATAAAAAATCATTTACACTAACCATATAATGCTATGATATTAAAGATAGTTAAAACAGTACTATTGCCATTGGCGGCCGCATTTGCGCTGATGTTTTTCAGTTCTTGTGAGCAATCACCCATCACACTTGCCTTGCACGATCCTATCCATCCAACAGGTACCCAGGCTGTAACGTATTCCTTGACAAAGGTTACAGATGGCAGTATCAATTCAGCGAATTTATACGTGACAGTTTCAACGATCAATTCATCGGGAACAGTTACATCCGCAGGAACAGAGACCCTCGTTAATACATGGTCGAGTCCTTCCGGAAATTTGTCATACACTACATCTGGTGGGTATGGAAATAATAAGCTGGTTACCTATCGTTTTGATGTGACAACACCCGAACAGAGGAAAAACTTCACGGTCACTTTTTCGACCAGGCCTTATCCGGTAACTGATATGCCGGCGCCGGTATATGTACAGGGCGACCCGGACGACGTGATGGATCTGGTTTTTATTCCTGACACTGACATTACAGATTTGAATGTATTCCGGTCTCATTGCCGCAGTATGATCGTGGAATCATTTTTTGATGAGCCAAAATTGCGTTTTTGGAGAAGGCAGTTCAATTTTTATATTAATCCGCTGACAGGAACAGCCACAGATTATGATAGAATAGATACGGATGGGTTACACGTGGTACCGTCAAACAACGCCAATCTGACTTTTGCAGAAGGAAGAGTTTTGATGCATCAAAACAATCTCAGAGATTATGCAAGCGGCGGATTATTTTCTACTGAAATGCAAAACCGAGGTACGGTATTGCATGAGGCCGGGCATGCCTGGTTCGACCTGTACGATGAATATGCCGGTGGAGTGCACGTTCAAACTGCAGAATTACCAAATAACTGGTCGTCCCTATCTGCGGCACAGACGGCAGGAAGTGACTATGGAAGTTGCAAAACATCTGCAGACGCTGTACAGATGGGCACCAGCGGTTGGTATAAGCTCTGTGTAAGTAATTGCCAGATGCTCACCACCGGGCTGACACATACAACTTATGACTGTCCGTGTCAGTCCCGCATCAATTTCGTAATATTGGATAATGCCATAAACTGACCATCATGAAAAATTTAGGAATATACCTGACCATATTATGTTGTGCTTTATTTGTTTCAAATGCGCAATCACAACAAGATTCCACAGCCGATAGGGATCGCGTGGAAAAAAGCACAGCGCCTTTTTCCATCGACTATTTCAGCAAGAAAAATGCAATCCTTGTACTTACTACCTCATTTGATAAAAATGGGTTGGTCATTGATGAAAAATCCAGAATAGTTGAGGTGAATGGTAAAATGCCATATCCCTCTGGCAGGTTGAACATAAAGGTATTGAACCGTGGTGGTGAGGAAATCTTCAATTATTTTATGCAGGATCCGATGCAGTTACGTTCGTGTGATGAAAAAGAAAGCAAGGTAATCTTCATTGAAAAGGGAATTATACAACTCCCATTACCACTGTCTAAGGACATTGCTACACTGGTTTTAACACGTGATGAAAAACCATTTCACAAAGTTGATATCCAACGTGTCGTTGAGAACTACTGGAAAGAAAGGGGAAATGAACGATAAAAATTTGAAGAGAGGGGATTCCAATAGTTCCAGGCCTGAAAACAAGACTAGATATCGAGGAATAGGTTGGAGCGTTGTTGAAACAATCGAAAACAACTAATAAAAAAACCGGACAAGAAAGTATAATTCAGATACTTCCTCGTCCGGTTAAAAGTTGTACAGACCCATCTAGTTAATTGAAATCAATATCCCTTTTTTTCTGATGCAACTTATTTTTTTACCATTACCAGCAATTTGGAGGATTCCCAGAATTTGGCTGGATCAAGAATGACAAGCTTGTCTACTTGTTTTTCTTCTTCGTTGAGCACAATCTCATATGAGTCGGCCGGATGGTTTGTGACTAATTCTACTTTCTTGCTATTGATCGGAATGGAACTCAGGTTCCTGAAATCAACTGAAGTAAGGTCATTTTTATTTATCTGTGGGCTAAGAAGTTCTACTTTTCCAATACCAATGAAACCGCCCTCCTTATTGATAATATGTTTTGCGATAAGCTCATCAGACGTGCCTGATGTATAATATGCGGTGTGCATCTCCGCATCCATATCCTGGATGGTGGCTTCATTCTTTGCAAGTACTTCTGATTTGGTTGTGTTGGTGTTGAAAAGGGAGTCGACTCTTGTATTTAGTGTTTCGTTTTTGGCAACCATTTCATTTAGTTGCGTATTGAGAGCTTCGATTTGAGTTGCCTGGGCTGTTACCCTTTCCTCGAGTTCAGCAGCCATCTTTTTGAATTTGCCGGTTTGATAATTCGAGTTCTTAAGTTTTTTATCCAATGCTTCAAGGTTTGCCTTATTGTCCAACATCAGCGCGTTTATTGCCTTGATATCTTTCAGGATTTGCTTTTTAGCATCTTCAGAACCCGGCTCATTAATTTCTGAATTAATAGAGATCATCTTTTCACGTTCCTTGATCTCTTTAATATTACTTTCGATGTCCGAAACAAGTGCAAAATACTCAGTCACCTGCGTATCCCGTTGTCTTATTTCAGTCTGCAGGCTGTCAATGCTGCTTTGCATTTGGGCTTCCTTTTCTTTGTCGGTACATGAAGCGGCTCCAATAATCACGGCAGCAACGCTTGCGAATAGAAATGTCTTTTTCATTGTAGTAATTGTTTAAGGTATATCGCTGTACTACAACGAAAAAGCAGGCCAAAGATGTAAGGGTCACATAATCAATGCAATAAGTATTATGGCTAATGAAAATATTGTCAATTGGACAAAATAAATTGTCAATATGACAATGTTACGGCGTCTCTTTCCTCAGCATCCTGTATAATGTTGAAAAACCAATGCCCAATTTGTCTGCGGCGATTTTTACGTTATCGTTATACTTCTTCAGGTAAGCTTTAGCTACTTTAAAATTATGCTCTCTCAGCGAAAGATCGTAGTCAATTATCTCCGAACCCTTCTCATTTGAATCCAGAGAAATATCCTCTGCTACTATTTCTTCAGTATTGGACATGACCA
Organism: Cyclobacteriaceae bacterium; assembly: GCA_034523095.1. Taxonomy (GTDB): domain Bacteria; phylum Bacteroidota; class Bacteroidia; order Cytophagales; family Cyclobacteriaceae; genus JAAUQL01. Next base: position 312,412 of record JAXHKU010000002.1, read on the forward strand.
CTGCCAATTCTATAATTGATTTCAATTCCCTGACATTTCCTGGAAATGGGTATGAGAGGAGTTTTTTCTGTGCTTCCCGACTTAGTACTTTGGCTTTCAGAAGATTTTCATTACAGAATTTATCCATAAAAAATCTCGACAATGCGATCACATCATTTTCTCTATCTCTTAAGGGCGGCATGGCTATCGTTATTCCGAGAAGCCGGTAGTATAGATCTTCGCGGAATTTTTTTTCCTTCACCTCCTCCTTAAGATTGCGATTCGTTGACACAATTATCCTGCTGTCGATTTTTATGGGCTTATTGCTTCCAATCCGCGTTATTTCTTTTTCCTGAAGTGCCCGCAATAATTTGGCCTGGAGATGAAGGTCCATCTCCCCTATCTCATCAAGGAATAGCGTGCCACCACTTGCTTCTTCGAACTTGCCTATCCGTGCAGATTGAGCGCCGGTAAATGCACCTTTTTCATGACCAAAAAGTTCACTTTCTATCAGGTCCTTTGGTATCGCGGCCATATTTATTGCAATAAAGGCTTCCTTTTTTCTAAGCGAGTGGTAATGAATAGCCTTTGCAACCAGCTCTTTGCCGGTACCTGTTTCACCGGTAATCGTCACAACCATATTTGTAGAGATGGCTTTCTCAATGAGGTTGTATACCTTTTTAATTTCCTGACTGCTGCCAATAATCGTATTCTCAAAGTCATACTTCTTTTCGATTTCTGACTGGAGAAGGTTGATCTGTTTTTTTAATCCTCTTTGCGTTTTTATATTTCTTAGAACATTTAACAGGCGGTCCCGGATATCTTTTGATTTTACGATATAATCAAAGGCTCCGAGTTTCAGTAGGTTTACTGCAGTTTCAATTTTTTCCTGCTCGGAAATCACGACAACCTCAATTTCTGAGTCAAAATCTTTGATTTTCTTTAGTAATTCTTCGCCTGATAAATCGGGCAATTGATAGTCGAGGGTGATGATATCGGGTCTTTCTTTCAGGCTATTGAGGCAGTCCTTTCCATTATGGAATTTTACAATATCATAATCGTCATCGAGTTGGAGGTTGTAGCAAATGAATTCGCAATACCATTCATCATCTTCCACAATAAATATTTTCATTGTATTCATAATTGATTTTCTATTCAAAATCCATGTGCACTAGTTCATTTTTCCTCTGACTCATCAATAAATGCTTTCAGTCTTGCGATTATATGGTTGGCGGCTGACCGGATTCTTTCAAGTTGTTCAGTCAAATCATTGAAACCGGCTTTATTAATCAGGCTGAGTTCAAGCTGTTTCAATTGATCTGCAAATCGTGTAAAACCCATGTGACGGCTTGAGGGTATAATTTTATGTGCATTTGCACGGATCGTCCCTGTGTCGATCGTATCAATTCCCTCACTGAAACCTGAAACGAAGGTCATTAAACTCGCAAGGTATAGTTTGGTCATACTTACAGTGAGTGTTTTGTCATTCTGAAAGATTTTACTGAGGGTATTCATATCAATGTCCTCAAGTTCGACATCGTGACTTGTCTCATTTTTTGAGGGGGTATAAACCTGCGACTGGAATGAAAGCGATAAACACTTTAATAGATCATTTTCTGAGATCGGTTTTATCATAACATCATTCATTCCGGCCTTGATACATTTTTCCTTAATATCCCTGGTTGCCGTTGCCGTCAGGGCTATAATTGGAATGCTGGCTCCATATTTTTCTCTTAAGGTTCTTGTCGCTTCAAATCCATCAAGGTCATTCATCAGGAGATCCATCAAAACCACATCGAATCGTTCCTTATGAAAGATTTCCAAGGCCTCTTTTCCACTTTTGGCAGATTCATGGTAAATGTTATATTTATCAAGTACTGTTTCTAATAGCACACGGTTATATTGCTCATCATCTACAATCAACACCCTGATATTCTCAAATTGCGAAAAGTCTATATCAAGAACCGGATTCGTTGGTTTCTTATAGTCAGTTTCTTGCTGTGGATATGGAAGTTTAACAGTAAATTCAGTTCCGCGACCGGCTTCACTTACCACTGAAACAGAACCGCCTTGCAGTTCCACGAGGTTTTTTACAATGGCCAAACCAAGACCGGTTCCTCCATACTTCTTAGAGGAGTTAGTTGATGGTATCTGGTCGAATTTATTGAATATTAAATCCAGGTTGTTTTTATCCATTCCGATACCGGTGTCAATTACTTTCATGAAAATATCTCCGGCATCACGATCAATGGAAATTATTACAGAGCCATTTTCCGTAAACTTTATCGCAATTCCTGTGAGATTAAATAGTATTTGGCGGAACCTCACCGGATCACCAACAACAATTTGATCCTTAATGGAATGCCCCAGATTCAGACGATATTCAATGTTTTTATCATTGGCATTTTTATAAAACGTATCGTAGACTATCCGTGCATTTTCTTCTATTGAAAAGGGGATTTTATCCAGCTGAATTTTCCCCGCGTCAATTTTTGCATAGTCAAGGATGTCATTAATGATGGAAAGCAAATGAGTTGAAGCACTCTGGATAATGCCCAGTTGTTTACGATGTTCCCCTTTAAGTTCAGCAGTGTTCAATTGTTCTGCAAAGCCCAGAATGGCGTTCAGAGGTGTCCGGATCTCATGGCTCATATTTGAAAGAAAATCTTCTTTGGCCTGGGCGAGTCTTTCTGCATCATTTTTAGCGAGTTCCAGCTCCTTTCTGTACCGCTGGTTTATGTTAATATCATGCAGCACTACGAAAACAAGGATGATAAAGAGCATGGAAAAGATGCTGCCAATGATGGTAATCTGGTTTGTAATCTTTTTGAAAAATGCTGATGCGTCGTTTGCCAGTACCAGGTCGAGTTGTGCGAAATATCGCTGTATTCCGGTTGCCTGATCCTGAATTTGAGAACCCAGAGCCTTATCTCTTATGGTAAGCGTCAATTCGATGAGTGCAAGTTCCTTGGTTAACGTATCCTGCCGTGTTTCAATTTCCGTAAGGGTACGTTCAATTTCCAGGACAAAATTTTCATTTTTAAGGGTATCACTGATTGTTGACAATGTGTCTTGTACGGCCAGAAGTGTGTCCAGTTCTCTTGCTCTTTTTTCTACTTCCGGTTGATTCGCCAATTGTTCTTCTTTGAACTTTTTATCGGATTTAAATATCCGCCTGAAAAAGCCACGTCTAACTTCAGGAATCGTGTCCCATGGTGATTCGATTTCTTTTTCCTTTTCCAGAATTTCTTTTTCCAGCGTTTCCTCCGCCTGGTTTATTGCGTTTTTAAGCGAGTCAATTAAGACGTTTCTTCGCTCCAGGGACTGGATTTTGGTCAATACTTCCTGATAGACATCTATTCTGTCTTGTTGCTGACTCAAACGAATTAGCCGGTTCTGGATACCGGTTTTCTTGTTTAAAAGTTGATCAATCGTATCGAGACACTGCAACACATAGGATTCATTTTCACTTCTCTCCAGGAGGAATTGCACAGTCGAGTCTGCTTTTGCCAGGTTTCTATAATATGGGTACAGGTATTTGGTTTCCCTGGTTATAGTATAAATTCTGAGATTGTTTTCAGCTTCCGAAATGCGGAAAAGCAATGCTTCGATTTCCTCTTCCCGCGCATCCGGCTCTATCGCTTCTTCAATGGTTGACATGAGGCTGGACAGACCATGATAAGAAACATAGCCTACAAAACTCACAGCACTTATAGCAAGAACAAGTATTATGATGAGCTTAATTCTCAATCCGGTTAGGTTTTAAAAGCACAAATGGAATTTACAGAATTAAACACCATTATAATTGCATTTCATGATTAAAAGTGACAAAAATTGTCAAAATGACAAAAATCTCATTTTATAAATTTGTCGAACAATTAACAGGATTAGAATTAGTCAGCAAACCGGAAAGGTGTATGTATGCTGATCAATGGAATGTCAAGGCGAATGTATTTAGTACTTGCTCTTTTTCTTCTCCTTCATAATTTCTCTGGCCATCTTCCCAAATTGCCGATCTTTCTTTCTTTTTTCTGCCACGCTTGTCTGGAATCGTTCCTGCTCTCGGAGAATTTTTCGGTAATTGTCCAGAGATTCCCCGTCAATCGTTCCGTTTTCCAATCCTTCAATGACCGCACATCCTGTCTCATCCAGGTGGCGGCAGTCAGGAAATTTACATTTCAACGCAAGATCGGCGATGTTCTGGAAAGTTGATTTTATCCCATCAAGATTATCAGTCATCCCGAGTTCTCTCATTCCTGGTGTGTCAATAATAATACCTCCATTCTCCAGTACAAAAAGCTCCCGGTGCTCAGTAGTATGCTTTCCCTTATTGGTGCTTTCACTTATTTCACTGGTTCTTAAAACTGCTCTATTTAACAGGTTATTGATCAATGTCGATTTGCCAACGCCCGAAGAACCCACTACGCAATAAGTTTTACCCTTTTCTATAAAATCATGGATCTGGTGCAGGCCTTCCTTTGTCAGATTGCTCAGCAACATGTGCTTTATTTTTCTATCCCGGCTCTCAAGATCATGTATTGTCTGCCTTATCTCAATTTCGTCGGAGAGATCGATTTTACTTATCACCAGAACGGGTTCAATATTAGAAGCATAACATATCGCCAGGTATCTTTCAAGCCTGTTGATGTTGAAATTGTTGTCAATGGATTGTATGATAAAAGCAACATCGACATTGGTGGCGATTATCTGTTTTTCTCCGATTTTGCCTACGGTTTGTCGCTCAAGAACAGATTTGCGGGGAAAGATTTTGTGAATCAATGCGACACCGGAATCATAAACTGTCATAGATACCCAGTCACCAACGGCCGGAAAGTCGGCCCTGGAGCTGGCTGTAAATCTAAAGTTACCTGTTATCTCCGCTTCATATTCATATTCGCCTGTAGAGACGATATACCGCTCACGGTGTTCTTGTGTTACCCGACCGATGGTGAAACCGATGAGTATTTCTTCATTCAGTTCGAATGGGGTTTGTCCCAGATCCAGAAAGTTCATTGCAACATTGTATCGGTTGATAGATGACCAAATTTGAAATATTTTTTCCGGTTTGCACAGGTATAATAGCCGAAATATCATCCATTACACAGAATTATTGTGTTTTCTTCTCCTGCTACGACGATGGTAAATATTGGTATTTTATCAACTCGTATCAAAAAGCGGTTTGTCTCATCACAGTGGCTTTTTCAGTTCCTTTCTCCATTTATTCCAGGTATAGAACCTGGCAATTACGATATACGCCATCAGCGCTTTAAAAAGCAATAATATCCAACCAATCCCTTTATCATCATATTCAAAGGGAGCCTCCCACTTAATTGTCTTTGTTACTTCTATTTGCGGGATAAGTTCAAGAAAATGCCATAAATAATAATCAGCAAGTTCGGACAATTCTGGGGTTTTACTATCGGGTAAAAATGAAATCGTACCATTGTGGACAAGTACCGAAGTAAGAGCCCCGAAACAAGTGACACCCAACATGACTAACCCGATGATAATCATGAGCGGAATCAGGAAACCCACTCCGAAATTTATCTTTAATTGAATCCTTTGAAGCAATGATTCTTTCACTTCTGGCACATTGGCATTTTGGGCCGCATCCTTCATCTTTTTGAATTTTAAATTGCCTGTAAAAGTCTTTAGTGCCGGACCACCAAAGGCATAAGGAGAAATAAATGAATGAAATGCCAATGAGTATAAAATACCAAAAGGTCGTAAGGTTAGATTCACCCCAGGACAATGAAAAGTATGCCACTCCCCACACAATCAGTATTGCACCAAACATAAGAAGTAATTGAATATCCAGAAATAATAGGAAGGCCAGGATGGCGATTATCTGCTTTAGCAGGTATGAAAACCAACCTAAAGTGGTTTTTGATCTATTAAAAATCCGAATAATTGAGGCGGTAAGTAGCAGAAACAACACGGTACCGAATACCACAAATAGGCCATTGTAGTTCATAGCGATAGGCTTTGGAGGAATAAGCTAACAAATCGAAAGGGATTTTCAAAATTCAAGGAATAGCTTAACTTGTGGTTCTCTTAAAAGTCACCATCCAGGGACTATTCATTTCATTGAGTTAATTATAAATCACCCAAATCTGTCCAAAAAAACTTATGAGACCTTCCATTATCCTCTTCTGCTGTTTTCTTTCCATTTCAATACAAAATACCGCCAAGCCAATTCGGTTAGGCATTGCCGGCATGACACACGGGCATGTCAATCAGGTTTTCGAATATATAGGGAAAAGCGAGGAAGTAGTGATCGTTGGCTTCGCGGAACCAAACCATGATCTGGCCATGCGTCTGTTAAACCAATATAATGCTCCCGATTCGCTTTGGTTCTCCACATTGGAGGAGTTGATCAGTAAAACTAAACCTGAAGCAGTTTGCGCTTTCAATTCAATATTCGAACATCTGGAGGTTGTAAAAACCTGTGCACCAAAGGGTATCCATGTTATTGTTGAAAAACCACTCGCTGTAAATATTGACCATCTGAATCAAATGCAGGTGTTGGTTAAAAAATACAACATTCATCTTCTCACAAATTATGAAACCACATGGTACCCTTCTCATGCAAAAGTCTGGGACATGGTGAAGGTGGAAAATAGTTTAGGAGCCATCCGAAAGGTAGTAATAATGGATGGGCATCAGGGACCGAAAGAAATTGGTTGTAGCAAAGAGTTTTTAGATTGGCTTACCGATCCTGTTCAAAACGGTGGCGGCGCTTTAACTGATTTTGGTTGCTATGGCGCTGATATTATGACCTGGTTAATGGATGGACAAAAACCAATTTCGGTCACAGCAGTCACGCAACAACTTAAACCCGACATTTATCCCAATGTAGATGATGAGGCAAGCATTATTCTAACCTATCCGACGTGCCACGCTATCATTCAAGCTTCCTGGAATTGGTCCTACGGCAGAAAAGATACAGAAGTGTATGGTACAAAAAGCGTTCCTGATCGCCAATAGCAAGAATAAAATGAGTTATGTAAATACAGATAAACCCAGCGAACAAATCTGGATTGATCTGTCGCCATTGCCCGCAGAACGTGCAAACATATTCTCCTATTTATCAGCCGTCATCAACGGTACGATTAATCCCGGGAAAGACCTCTCTTCGTTTCCTGTAAATGAAATTGTCGTTGAGATTTTATCTGCAGCGCGAGAATCTGCAAAAACCGGTAGAACCATCTATTTGAATAAGTAAATTTTGTGTCCTCGAACCCATTGCTGAAAATATGGAATATGAATAGTACCTTCCTCCCTTGCTGAGCCAAGAAAGCATTTACCGTATCCTAAAATAGTCTATTCACCATAACAGTAGCATTTCATCAAATACAAGATTAATCCACCCCTCACAGAAAGAAAAAACAGACCTGAAATAATTATATGGAAACCGAATTAAGGCCCTTTTGGCGCAAACTCTTCACTTTTAATTGGAAGTTTGGACTTGTTCTAATTCTATTATTCTGTATTCCACGTTTTATTCTGGTCCTAAATGCAAACGAATCTGGAAATTATGGTTCCATTGGACTTATAATGACTATTTCTGCAATAGTACCATTCATTTTTTTGACCAAATATGGACGCCAGGAGATAGGAATAAGAAAGACAAAACGGTATAATTGGCTATTTGCAGCCTTCTTTGCCGGACTGCTTGCAAGTTTTTTTCTCTATTTAGTAGGTCAGGCCTTATATGGCGACTCATATGAAAATTGGTACAACTACATCGGAAAGTCATATAATATTCCGACAAGCATAAGCCTTGATGACAAGAAAATATTATTTGCTGTAATGGCATTTACCGGTATGACTTTTAGCCCAATCGGTGAAGAGTTATTTTTTAGAGGAATCGTTCATTCCAGTTTTGCAAAATCAATTGGTGAGAATAAGGCTTCAATGGTTGACAGTTCTGCGTTTGCCTTTACTCACATTTCACATTTTGGTTTGGTGTTCATTAATAATAAGTGGGATTTTTTCCCCATTCCAACCATACTATGGGTAACAAGTATGTTTTTAGTGAGCTTGTTGTTCCTTTCTATTAGAAAACATTCAGGGTCGCTTTTAGGCGCGATAATTTGCCATTCAGCATTTAATTTGGGAATGATTTACTGCATATTTTATTTAATGTAGTATGACCATGAAAAAGACATCTACACCTCACAAAGACAACTTTCACCAATTGCAGGCACTTTGTTTAGTCCTTGGGGCACCACTTCAATCCCGAATTGTATCTACTCCAGGCTTGAAAAGGTCAACTTATCCCAGAAAATGTAGGCAAATTGTGTGCAAATAAAAAAGCACTTACAACTAAACTAGTCATAAGTGCTTGATTTACTGGTGATTCCAGCGGGAATCGAACCCACAACCTACTGCTTAGAAGGCAGTTGCTCTATCCAATTGAGCTATGGAACCATACTATTTCAGGGCTTAACCCAAAATCGGTTGCAAAATTAATAAACTTTTCGACTTATTAAACCTTAAAAACCAAGTCGCGCAACCGATTTCGCAAATGATCGCTTAAACTAAAGAATCATTGGAAACATTGAGCGAACTCACTCTACAATCCTAAAAACATAATTGCAAGGCCCGAAAGGCAGATAGTAGCTCCGGCTATGGCGTGGGTAAATCGCTCCATCTTTCCGAACTTAACAAAACCCACTCCCCATACACCCAATAATACTATCCCAACCATGGTTACGATAGTGGTGAGTGAAAAGACAGTCGCTACTAAATACATTCCAGCAATACTGCTATTGGCCGCAGGATACATGAGTAAGGGAATTAACGGCTCACATGGCCCAAGCACAAAAATTGTAAATAAAATCCAGGGGGTGATGTCCTTAACTACCGTGTGGTGATGATGATGGGGTGAGAATGGTGCATTGAGTGCTTTCGTTTGCTGCTGGTCATGAACATGGGCGTGTAACCCAATATGGCTATGCGAATGGTCATGAATTGCCCCATCCTCATGCATATGGATATGAGAGTGCTTTTTATTTTTTATTGCACGGAATACTCCCCATACAAATAAGCGAATCCAAATCCAATGAGCAGCCAGGCTGCCAAAGTACCACGCCAAGCCTCCAGAAACTCAAGCTTCATAATCTCAGCACCCAGGAAAATACCTATCAAGCCCAGGACCACTGAACTGAAGTACATGACCCAGACCAGAAACTACCGTTATCCATACGGTTTTTTGTAGTGTCCATTTGCGGACCTTCGCCATCATTACAAACGGTAGGTAATGATCCGGCCCCAGAGCAGTATGTACTAAACCGATGGTGGCTGCTGTGGTACAGAGTAAAAGTATTTCTGAACTTATCATTTAGTATTCTTTTCTGGATTTCGATATGCTAAAATAGTGTAAACCATCAAGGATTCCATAATCTGCAAATCATAAAATCCCAGGGTCCCCATTTTTGTCATTTCTGCTTCCGATCTCGAATGCGTATCGTCATAAAAAAAGCCTTACCGGGAGTTCAGGAAGGCGGTTCAAAATTCTTATTAACAGGTTATATACTAACTCAGTCCACCATTTCGTAGTCGTGCATACTTTTCATGAATTTAACGAAATCATTTTTTTCGTCTGAGGCCATCCAGCTAATCGCCGAGCGTGGATGTTCGTTCAATGCACCTGTAATGAGATACGGTATATGATAACCCCACTCGATCTCCTTCTGTAGTGGCGCCACATGGTTTTGGATCACATCGAGTATGGGCAATAAGCGATATTTGGGATTCTTCAGAAATGCAATCAAAATCTCAAGCGGAGTATTGCCGGCACCTCTCCCCATACCGAGAATTGTGGCATCGAGATAATTGCAGTTTTCTACAATCGCGGTGATGGTATTGCTCATGGCGAGTTGCATGTTGTTGTGAGCGTGAATGCCGATTTCTTTGCCGGGCAATGCTTTTCTGTATTTCCTGGCGAAATGCTCAATATGTTCGCTATAAAGACTGCCGAAGCTATCTACAATGTAAAAAACAGGCACCCTGCTCTTTGAAATATCGTTGAGCGCTTCATCAATTTCTGTTTCATTCACTTTAGATACGGCCATGAGATTTATGGTGGTTTCATAGCCTTTGTCCATACAATGTTCGGCGAGGGCTATTGCTTTATCAATCTGGTGAACATAGCATGCTACACGAACCATATCGATCACGGAATCTTTGGCGTTGGGGAATCTCATTCGGAGAGATACGGCCAACATCTGCCATGGCGCTGAGTTTCAAATTGGTCTCGTTTTTACCTACATACCGTTCAAGGTCCTTTTTGTCGCAAAATTTTAGGGGCCCTACCTCATCTCTTCTTGAAAAAGCCGTCTCGCTGCTCAGATAACCAATTTCCATGATAGTCAACACCGGCTTCAACCAGCGCCTTATAAACTGCCTTGACAAATTCTTCAGAAAATTGCCAGTTATTCATCAACCCACCGTCTCGTAAGGTGCAGTCGATTACTTTTATTTCTTTCCTATACATTGTTTGTAATTTGAATTAACTAATATTTTAATATGACGATCATTTTCAACCCAAAATTCTGTGATTTAATTCCAAGGCATAATTTCCTACTTCCATTTTTCGGATTTACAAAAGATAGCACCCGTCAAAAAAACAATCAAAATTAGAGATACATGACTTTTATCCTACTTATTCGCCATGAAAACAATGAATTTTGCGTAAAAATATTTGTATGAAAGGACTTTTTTGGGGACTCACCACCATCGACCTGCATTTTTTGACTGATAATTATCCCGAAGAAAGTGCTAAAATCAAGGCGCAAAAATTTGAGTCATACGTGGGTGGACCTGCTACAAACGCAGCTATTACGTATCAACATCTTGGCGGTAACGCGCGATTAGTGACTGCCATCGGTCAGAATAATTTCACACAAACCATCCATGACCAACTAAAAAAGCGCAAGATTACCTTTCACGATATGCTGAAGGATGTGAAAGAGGAGCCTGTTTTTGCTTCGATTATCACAAATATTGAAAATGGCAAAAGAACCATAATTTCATACCTGCCCAAGCGAAACCCTCTGGCGGAATCGCCGATATAAATGACGGGTATTCTCATTGCGGTATTTGATTGGATTTTACATTGATTCTGCTATTCCCTTTGCCAGACTGTGCAAGTCACTGGGTATTACAACGGTTTTCGATGGCGGAAGCTGGAAGCACAAAACGGAAAAGCTGTTAAAATATATCGACATCGCTATCTGCAGCGATGATTTTTTCCCACCAAACCTGTCCAACTACAATGAAATTACGGATTACATACTTCAGCAGGGCGTGCAAAAAGTAGTGATCTCACGTGGCAGTAAACCGATGATCGTCAATGAAGGTGAGGTGAACCTGCTTCTCGAGGTACCGAAGGTGAATGTGGCTGATACTATGGGCGCCGGCGACATCCTGATAGGTGCCTTTTGCTATTTTTATGCCCAAAGCAATAACTTTCTTTTTGCTCTGGAAAAAGCCGGACAGGTGGCCTCACTTTCCTGCAAATATCATGGCCCCCGGGAGTGGAATGAATTACCAGTAAGCCATTCAACTGCCAGTAAACTATCTTTTGACTTTTGACAATGGAAAGACCTATTTTTCCAGGTCGCCTAACAATGCCTCAGCCTTGACCGAATAGCTGCTTTTCATTTTCGAAAGATCGCGCAATAGCGGGGTAGCCTTGTCCAACTCATTTTGTGAAATGTAACAAATGGCCAGATACCACGTGGCTGCGGGCGCTAATGGAGTGTCCATTTGCGAAAGCCGTTCGAAACAGGCATAGCCGAAATCATGCATGTCAAGTGCCAGGCAAGCATTCGCATACAAAAAATCGGTCATTACCGGATACGCGGAATTCCCAATGGAATCGAAAGATCAATTACCCTTTGCAACTCACTTCTTTGATATGCCTCAAGGAAACCTTTGCTTTCTATTACCGCATCTTCCGCGAGTGACATCAGAACCATAGGAATAGGGCTGGTAATAATTGGCAATGATGCGTTCATTTTCCGGTTTCACGAAAAGCGGCTCAAGAACAAACGCCAACACGAAAATAATCACTATAGAAGCGGCTGCATAATACCATCTTTGCTCCATGACAAATAACCTGCTTTTAGGCGCCGACGACATTTCATCATCCCAGGCATGCGTGGATTCCAACAGCTTTTTGCGTGATGCATACCGGATACCATCGACCAGTAGTTTATGTTCTTCAAACTCTGCTAAAAGCTGCTCGTTGCCCTTAATTTCACTTTCTGCACTTTGCACATCAGCATCCCTGGAGGAATTTTCGAGGACGAGATCAAATTTTTCGATTACTTCTTGATGATCTTTCATGATAATTTTGGGGTTAGTGTTTGGCCGGATGAAAGAAAAATCTTTTTCAGTCGCATCAGACATTTGTACTTCAGGGTCTTCACAGTATCGCTGTTCTTGTATTCAAGCAGGTCAGCAATACTCTGTATTGTTTTTTTTTGGTAATAATAGTGCTGAAGGAGGGCTCTGCATGGTTCACCAAGTTGGCGTAAGCATTGCTCTATCTGCAAAAGTTTAGAATCATAAGTCTCATCGATTGCATTATTATAGATATCCGTATCTTCCATAATTCTTCATCAAGGTGCACACTCACGTTATTTCTCCGGCGGATCAGCTCCATCAGTTTATTCTTACAAATACCGAAAAATATAGGTTTTCATCTGTACGTTGATTTCAGTAACTTTTCCGTAGATAATATTTTCATAGAAAATAACGATGGCTTGTTGAAATACTTCTTTTGCCTCCATGACTGAGCAATCATGATTTCGAATAGCCCAACCGAGGAATTCATTTCGATATTGCTGATAGATTTTTTTAAGTTCCATCTCACCGTCATTTGTTTTGATCTTTTCAATGAGTGAATGATTGTTCATCCGTACTTAGTGATTAAGTATTCGAATAGTAACCCAATAAAAAAGTAAATAAATTTCAAAAAGTTAAGAATATTCCCTTTAATAATGCTAAAGGTCATTTTTGGAGGTTGCAAATTTATTTCCACCATGGATAACACCCCCCTTTATTGCCATAAATCCAGTCCGGCGTTACATATTCTCTGATTCAAAAAATAGTAATTGATTTCATTTCTTTATAAATTAAAAGGCATAAGGCAAAGCAGAAATGCATGTTAAGATTTTTAAACCTCACGAAAATGAAAACGCTAATACAATTACTGGCAGTCATTTGTTTTTTCTTTATTACCAATAGCTGCAACAGAGAATTACCGGTACATATCGGAATCAGTATAGGCCCGGAACACGAGCGCTGGCAAAGAGACACGGAGTTTCTGGTGAAAAACCTTGAAGCAAGGGGAGCAAAAATTTACGTGAAATCAGCAAATAATGATGAGGCCAAACAGCGCGAACAGATACTTTGAGCTCATGAAATCCCACATCGAGGTGTTGATCGTAACGGCAGTAAATAGCGAAACCTGTGGCGATCTTGTTGACAAGGCGAAGGCACAGGGCATCAAGGTGATTGCCTATGACCGACTCATCCGCGATTGCGATCTATGACTATTACATTTCATTTGACAATGTGCAAGTAAGGTGAAATGCAGGCCGATTTTCTAGCACGAATAAAACCTACTGGGAAATATGCACTTCTTGGAGGCTCACTAAAAGACAATAATTCCATCCTGTTGCATGTTGGTCAAATGAACATTCTACAGCCTCTTATCGTCAGGAAGGACATCGAGGTTGTACTGGATAAAAATGTTGATAACTGGGATGCAATATTGTCGCATATAACATCCTAAGCACCTATTTGAATGGATCGGGCGAACTTGACGCTGTAGTAGCCTCCAACGATCAGATCGCGGAGGGTGTCTGCAAAGCATTGACGGAAAAGGGCCTTATCGGAAAAGTCCTCGTTTCAGGCCAGGACGCAGAAACGTCTGCCTGCAAACGTATCATGACAGGTGAACAGACCATGACTGTGTACAAATATGTGGAGTCACTCGCCAATGCTGCTGCCAATGTAGCCATCGCATTGGGACACGGAGCCGACATTCCATATTCTCAGACCACCATCAATAATGGCCAGATCATGGTGCCGGCAATCATGCTTCCCAACGTTATTCAGGTCACCAGGGAAAATATGCGAATGACCGTAATTGCTGACGGTTTTATCGACGAGAAGGAAGTTTTTGGAAATTCAAAATTGTAAAGGAATATTAGAGCAATAATCCTATGTTCTGAGATGTTAAAAAGGTCAGCCCATTACGACTGACCTTTTTAATGTCCTTATTACAATGATGCGAAGAAGTCATTGCCCTTGTCGTCCACGATAATAAATGCTGGGAAATTCACGACTTCGATCTTTCGCACCGCTTCCATGCCGAGGTCTTCAAAGTCCACAAGTTCAACTGCCAAAATGCTTTCCTTTGCCAGAATTGCCGCCGGCCCACCAATGGATCCGAGGTAAAATCCACCATGCTTCTTGCAAGCTTCGGTCACTTGCTTTGATCGGTTTCCTTTTGCCAGCATCACCAGTGAACTTCCACGGTTCTGGAATTCATCTACATAAGAATCCATCCTTCCGGCTGTAGTAGGACCGAAACTTCCCGACGGCATGCCTTCCGGTGTTTTTGCCGGCCCTGCATAATATACCGGGTGGTTTTTAAAATATTCCGGCATCGGTTTTCCTGAGTCGATCATTTGCTTTATGCGGGCGTGGGCGATGTCGCGCGCTACGATCAGCGTTCCATTGAGCGACAGCCTGGTTTTGATGGGGTATTTGGATAATTCTTTCAAAATTTTATCCATTGGCTGGTTGAGGTTTATTTCAACCGGTTTTTCCATATGTGGCGCCACGGCTGGGAGAAACCTCGCCGGGTTTGTTTCTAATTGCTCAAGAAAGATACCTTCGGAAGTGATTTTGCCCTTGATATTTCGATCAGCACTGCAGCTCACCCTACTCCTACCGGGCACGAGGCGGCGTGTCTTCGGCAGGCGGATAACGCGCACATCGTGGCACGAGGATATTTACCCCCAAACTGAGCGCCGATACGACTCTCCTGGCATATTTTTTGAATTTTTGCCTCCCATTCCATACTCCGAAATGCCTGACCTCCATCATTTCCCTGAAGTAAGAAGCGAATTCCAGATTTCCGGTTGAAGCTTCCTTCACCGTTTTTAGCGTCGCCTCAGCAGAAGTTCCACCGATCACGACCGCCAGATGGTATGGCGGGCAGGCCGCCTGCAGAGATCGGCAATTTTTTCTTTAACGAACTTCAAGAGTCCTTCTTCAGTCAGAAGGGCTTTTGTCTGTTGGTACAGGAATGCTTTATTTGCCGAGCCTCCTCCTTTTGCAAGGAATAGAAATTCGTATGCATTTACCCGGTTTTGAATAAATATCCGATTTGTGCAGGCAGATTGGTCCCTGTGTTTTTTTCCTCGGTCATCGTAAGCGGAACCACCTGGGAATAGCCACATTCTTTCGTCTTGTAGGTTTCGTAGATGCCCTTTAGACGAGGTATTCCGCATCTTCCACGCCGTCCATACATTTTCGCCCTTTTTACCTATGACGACCGCAGTTCCGGTATCCTGGCAGGTCGGCAATTGTCCCTCACTGCAGATACCACCTGGTTTTTCAACAATGTATGAGTTACGAAGCGATCGTTGTCAGTAGCTTCGGGATCATCCAGTATGTTGGAGAGTTTTTGAAGATGGGATGCCGCAGGTAAAACCCGACATCATACATTGCCTCCTGGGCCAATAATGCAAGGCCTTTAGGATCAACCTTTAATATGGAGCGACCGTCCACTTCAATGGTTGATACATAGTCCGAGGTCAGCTTGCGATATTCGGTTTTGTCGGGTCCGACAGGAAAAGGTTTTTGATAAAGAAAATTCTGCCATGATGAAGTTATTTCAGTACTTGATACGTTGGAATGTATTACAGTTAACAAAGATAACACCGACCTGTTTGTAAAAGATGATTTTGCACAGTTTTCAAAAACATTAAATGCAACTTTAGAATAAAGCTTTTGGTTTAAAACCTGAATAAAACACAACCCATCGAGCCATGACGATCCCTAAAAATTTTTTCTTTCTCATTACTTCTTTTTGGTGAAATGTCCGTAGTGAAAAGCCTTCAGGCCGAATCTGCAGGGTGCCTGGCGAATCTGGATGATGGCGTGACGGTGGTTTTTGCCGGTAACTATTTTTCGATGGCTGGTTTCCAAGAGAAAAGAGTTTTGATCGAACCAGTGGTGGTTCATGGAAAATCAATGGTAATTCCATGGGAGATGTTCGTTGAATCGACACAAGAAATTCTGAGTCTGTCAGGAATTGCGCAAGAGCACAGCATAAAGATTAATGATAACCGCCTGGATCTTAATGGCAATTTCCTGACACAAGAATTGACGATGGCACACCCGGCAAACTTCACGGCACCTGGCTTTTTTTCGAACCGGATCGTGGATGGCAACCCAGGGAACACCACGCAGTAGCGATGACCCACGCAAAACAATGAAAATCCTCAGTGGCACCCGGTTTCAGCGGATTTGCTTTTAATGTACAAACCGAAAGAGTTTTTGCGGCCACCGGAGGCGGCAAATATACAGGACCTCGATCGGAAAATACACAGAAAAAATCGACTTTTTCTCCAGAGATGCTACCGGGTCGTGGAGCTGCGTTGGAGCTTGATTATAGGATCGATCGGGGCTGACGATGGCATCATGAGGGATTGAACAGCCGTGGAGAGCCGCTCTATGAAATTTGGAAATCACGAAAGTAAGCAGACGGAATAACAGTCAAAAAATTCGACGGAAGAATCATACTTTTTTTAAACTTGTAAAAACTCAATCATGAAAGCCCAGGCCCCCAAACGCATTGCCGCCATAGATATATTCAGAGCCGGCACCATGTTTCTGATGATTTTTGTGAATGACCTCTGGACACTTGAAGGAGTACCCCAATGGATGGAGCACGCGAAAGCTACTGAGGACCGGATGGGCTTGTCGGATTGGGCTTTTTCCCGGCTTTTTATTCATCGTTGGACTATCAATCCCCTTTGCCCAGCAAAGCCCGAAGTATAAGGGCGAATGCGCCCACGCAGATTTTTTTCCGATATTCTGAAGCGAAGCGCAGCGCTACGAATCATCATCGGGCTTCTTTATCGTCGTAAATCTTCGAAAAACATCAACAGCGAACTCCTCAGCATCCCCAAAACTGCCCTGGCAATTGCTAATGGCCGCAGCTATCGTGCTCGATCTGGAACAGTTATCCGAACGAAAAAGCATTTGGCGCTATCCCCGCTCTCGGGTTTTTCAAAATACTTGGCATCGCTGTACTCGGATGGCTGGCGCTGATTCATAAGGGGCAGCGCTGCCACTCTCATCGGGTATGGAGCCTCACTGGTGGGGTATTCAGAATTATCGGCTGGGCTTATCTGCTGATCGCCTCCCTGTATCTCTTTTTTGGAGAAAAGCCAGTCTGTATTCTCAATAATGGTGCTGTTCTTCTATCTTCTGAATGCGTTTGAATATTGTAAACCCGTTTAAGGATGTGTTTTCTATTAAACTGATGGTTGGCGCCAGCAATCACGTCATAGTCGCCACCGGTGTGATTACATCCACTGGTGTACTCGCACTTTGCCCGTACTGACAAAGACGATAAATTTATGCTGTTCATCATCGGCAGGGAGCGGTATCGCTCATAGCGTACGGTTTGCTCACCAGGCCTATATGGGAAATTTCTAAAATTCGCGCTACACCGTCCTGGGTAGGTATTTGCACGGGTATAAGTCTTGCTGCATTTGGCGTATTATATATCGTAACCGATCACTATAAGAAAACACGGTGGGCGGCTATCCTCTCCCCTGCCGGTCGCAGCACGCTAACATGCTATCTGGTGCCCTATTTCTACTATGCCATACTGGTGATTGTCGGCTATATACCTTCCTGAATCATTGAGGATGCAATATATCGGCATCGTTAAATCGTTGCCTTTTGCATTGCTCATCGTATCCATTACCGGTTTACTTGAAAGGATATCGATCAGGCTGAAAATATAGCGTCAGCCAATTACTGATGCAGGTCATTGTTTTGTGGCATCGTCCGCTTGTAATTTTATGCATAAACAGAGTGAATCCATGAATACGATACCGACATTACAGAAATACCTTCTCACCATCTGAGCAGATAGCTATTGGATGGCATTTTCTTTATGAAGGTATTGGCAAATTGTTCACACTTAACTGGTCGTCGTCCAGTTACTCTGCTCAATGCCACAGGTCCTCTTGGAGGATTTTTCAGAGCATGGCGGCCAATCAGTTTGTTGTTTACCTGACTGACTATACCATCATCTTCGGGCTTATCGTCCTGGGTCTGGCGCTATTTGTAGGCATTGCATCACGGGGCAGCCGGCTTTTGGAGCAGCAGGTTTACTGGCCATGTTCTACATTTCCAATCCACCTCTGGCAGCGAGCCCGATCGGCTATGGCGTGAGAGGGTCACGACCTGATCTCATTAAATAAAAACCTCATCGAGCTTATTACTTTAATCGTACCCTGGAATACTGCGAAGTCCTGGTTTTTCGGTATTGAAAACATTGTAAAAAACCATCGAAACATCGGGAAACTAGCATGTGGGCTGCGGTACCAAAAGAGAGCTGAACCACTACCTCAACAGCCAGACAACCACGACTCGACGGCACGTCATCAAAAACCTGATTTCCCTGCCACTTTTAGGTGGATTCGTTTACAGTGTGGCAGGAATTACGGCTGGGGCAGCCACGAAGGAAAGTCACCTGCAAATACGTCCGAACTTGGCAGTTCTGATGCATATAGCGGTGCTACCATAAAGGCAGTGAAACAACTGGATATTTCGCAGTTAATTAGTACCTATCTCCAAAGGGCCAGGGTTAAAGGAGTTGCATATAGGCAGGCTTATCTGCGGCGGGAACCTGATCAGTGGGAGATTTCGCCCACAGCAGGGACCTCATTTATGTTTCCAACTTTCTGAAAAACTATTTCACTACTGAAAACGCTAGTCAGAAACCTTTCGGCTTCTGTGAAGCATCAGGTATAAAACACTACCGCCGTAGGAACGGGATGAAATGCGCAAGATACAATGGCAATCATACTGAAGCGCGGCGGCAAAATACAATGGTTGGCGCCTGCTGTATCCTGATCATCAAAAAGACCCAAAAGCCATCATCGACCTCGCCGTGGACAATGGCGCTATGGGTGTGATGCTGATCGGCAACCTCGGTGACTTGTGGGCTCGTGAAGGGAAATGGGATTTGATTAATAATGTCGTTGAATACTCGAAGAGCAAGGGTGTAATCGCTGGTGTGGCGGGGCATGAACTGGACACGTTCCAGGGTATTGAGGCCAATGGCATCAATGCTGATTTTTACATGAAAACACTTCATGATACTTCCTACTGGTCATGGCGCGACAATGAGCCTAAGGAAAAGATGATCATCGATAACTACGCCGTTGATAACTACTGGGCGCGAAAACCACTCGACACCGATCCAATTCATGGAAAGCCCTAAGTAAGCCATGGATTGCCTTTAAGGCGTTAACGTGCCGGTCGATATTCATCCGAAGCAAGGCTTCGAATACCGTGTTTGAAAATGGGGCGCTGACTTCGCCTGTGTAGGCATGTTCGACTTCCAGGTGGTGGAAGACGTTAACATTATCACAGAAATCCTGGATGACCAGCAATACGACACGCCACCAGAAACTGGAACTGGCGTAATCGAGCGGTTCCGAAACCAACAAAGGCTGACTGGAATTATTTATGCTGCATTGCAGG
>JAXHKU010000003.1:0-354652 GCA_034523095.1 Cyclobacteriaceae bacterium
GGCACCGTCTACTTCAATCCCGCCCCCCCCCTTCTTCTGGCTTCAAAAAGAAAACGTGACTTAGATAAAAGAATCAGAAGCCAAATCGATAAATTCGCTCTGACTATTGAATATCTCGGAAATTCAAAACGCAACAACTGAGCATTCGGTGAGTTACGTTGCTTATAAATTTCAATCCCACATTTTAACAGTGCTTACTGAAGACAAAAAAGATGAAAATATTTAGTCAATATTTGTTTTTTCTCTTTTCAATTTGTATTTCAAATTTATCTCACAGTCAAAACGTGAGGTTGTGGACTGACAGTGACAGAAAATATATTGTAGAAAATCTGGAAAGAACAAAACTAGAGATAATTCGAGAGACTCAAGAACTATCCTTTGAACAATGGTCATTTAAAGAAGATTCAACTAAATGGTCTATTGGACAAGTTCTGGAGCATTTGGGGCTTTATGAAAGAATATTTTCACAGGAGGCAGATATCATGCTAAGTTCCATACCTGAGCCAGAATTAAATAGCTTATCACTCCCAGACAGTACTTATTTAAACTGGATGAATGACCCAAGCCCCCATAAAGCTGAATGGAATGCCGAGCCCCTTGGACTTATGAAGGGTGTTGACAACCTCAGCTTTTTTTTGTTTGGCAGAAATAATATTACCGCATTTGTAAAAAATACATCATATGATTTAAAAGCACAACACACATACCGATGGGGAAATGAAAAGCGGAGGAGCATCCATGCGTTAATGGTTGTGCATTTCGCGCATACTGACCGACATCTAAAACAGATACTGAGAATAAAAAATAGTATTAATTTCCCCAAGTAAATTTAATCTGAATTAAGCGTATAGTTTTTAGCTGTTGTGGAGTTACCAATATTTAACTCAATTCTCTGTTAGCTTTCTTGAACCAGATTCCCTTGTGTTTTTTGGTAATCGGCCTGCGAAATGTATCCAAGGCCCAACCACTCTTTTCGAACCTATTTACAGAAATATCAAATCCATGGGTGACACCACCTTTCCAAACAATTTCTCCAACTATTTGTTCTGTCAGATAACCCAAAACAGCTAAATCACCTCTCACTCTTGTAAATTGTAATGCAGTATTTTCTGACTAAAAGCTTTGCCTGAAATTAAAATATTTCTTTAAAGTTTTTGGCAACAGGCAACCATAAGGGATCTCGATATTCACGATATTGGAATTGGGGCTACTAAAAAGCCGGATCTTGTGCTTAAGATGAGCTTCCTTGTGCAGTGCGGATTCATAATCGCTGCTCGCTATGGATACCATGTCCTAAAAATGCGTTCCTTCAACGCAATCAATTAAATCCATGACGCAATTCGCTTCAATTCCGGTGTCAGGGAATAGGGGAAAATGAATTAAGAATTTAAAATGGTATTTGATCGGGTGCTTGCTGGTCTGTTGCAAATTAAAAATTGCCAAAAAACCCAGCGACCTGATTCCAGGACTTTACATATCCTGCCTTTCATTTATAACGTGAGTGGGGGATAAAATTAATGTGAATTAGTTTGAATAAAGGGAGGTTTCGAGTATATTAAAGTGTTGACTTTCAATATTTTAAAATCAAAAAACACCCCTTATGTTAAGGAAATAAAGTTACTGAAATTTTCGTCCTTGTTGATGATTTTTGTATTGATTTTGAAATTGAAATCAAGAAACACCTTATCGAGAATCCATCGTCTCAGGATGCGTGACAGGAAATCCAACCTATCCGATTCTGAAATAATGAGCCTCCTCATACTATTTCACTTACGGACAGTTCAGCAATTTTAAGAGCTTCTACACTTATTATGCATGTGTTCATATGAAAGACCTTTTTCCTGGGTTGGTCTCTTACAACCGGTTTGTATAATTCCAGAAAAGGGACGCCGTTCCCCTTATGCTGTTTCTTAAACACAAAGGGCTGGGACACTCCACCGGGGATAAGTTTTGTCGATTCTACACCGCTCAGGGTTTGCCATAACCGAAGGATACACCAACACAAAACCTTCAAAGGAGTTGCCGAGAGAGGCCAGTGTTCGATTGGCTGGTTCTTCTGCTTCAAGTTGCACCTGATAATCAACGATAAAGGGGAAATTACTCTCCTTTTATCTCAGCAAAGGCCAATGTCGATGACCGTAATTTCAAAGTTCTGAAGTCCATGACTGAAAATCTTTTCGGTAAACTTCTTGGCGACAAAGGGTATATCTCCCAACCGCTCTCCCCCCCCCTGTTCGGTAACGGCATTTAACTCATCGCCAAACCCAGAAGGAATATGAAAAACCAAATTATCAGCGCAAATGACAGATATATTATTCAGGAAAAGGGCGATCATCGAATGTGTCAATGATGAACTCAAAAACTTATGTAAACTCGAACATAGTCGACACAGATCCATCAACAACTTCCTGATCAATATCTTATCCGGACTGTCCGCTTACTGCTTTTTTCCAAAGAAACCTTCCCTAAACATTGAATTTGAAAAACAAAATGGCCAACTTCTTCTCGTCGCTTAAACCGAACTCACGTTGAATAGTTTCGATAATTGATTTGCGGTGAGGGTTGGCAGTTTTGAGTTTTTGTAATCTTTTAAATTGCGTGTTATTATCAAATCTTGCCCATTTTTCTATTGCCGTAAAATGTTGAAGTGCATCCTCAAAATCAGAGAAACTTTCATCGTTTAGGGCCAATCCAATTATTTTATCATCCAAGGGTAATACTTTAATGATTAGTCGAAGCTTTCTGAGTATGGACTTAGCCTTATTCGAGTCCATTTGACGCAATAACGCATAACTTGTATTTGCAATTGTTAAAGATGAAACAGCCAATTCGATGAGCTTTTTATCTGCCAATGAAAAAAGAGTCGCTGCTTCCGCATAGTCGGGTTCTCTCCTTGACAGCAAGTCAATTACAATATTGGTATCGACAAAGAGCTTTTTCATTTATACTTTTCAGCCAGGTACTCCCCGTACTCCTTCTTATAATCGGAATCAGCCGGCAAATCAACAACCCCACTAAAGTTCTCAACAAGTGGAAGTAATCGCCGTTTTGTTCTTCTAACTTTCTGCCCGGTTACGCGATCAAGATAAGATTCAATCAACTTTGAAAGACTTATCTTGTGATCACGGGCATACACTTTAGCTCTCTCGATCACATGATCATTTAATCTCAATGTTAGCTTCGTTTCCATATCACGTCAATGAATACACGTACAATTTTATGCAAATTATACGTCAAACGCAAGTTATTGTTCAACCGACTAACCAACACTGGTCTTAGCGTCTCGCTAAGACTGATCCCAATCCATTATTTCGCTTTCCTGCCCATTTGCAGATTCCATATGGCGCTCAGTTTCCATCGGTTGCCAGTAATGACGATTTTTATTCTTCGCTATCCCGTACTCCGCCATACCCAATACCAGCGTGGTTTCAGCCGAAACAAGAATTTCTCAAAAGTCGGATTTGAAGACTGGGTTTTAGCTTATGCCGAATTGCCAGGAATCTTGTGGCTGCCTCCCAGTTTTCAGTGATCATGGCCCATTTCAGTTCGTAGCTTACACGTTTCCAGAGCGCTTTGTCGTCTTCCGGGGATTTGTTCAAAGCCAGGGCCTTTTCACAAACGATGGCCGCGGACAGCGTGTGTCGGTTCCTGTGTAAATACTGCTGGGTTGAAAGCGATTTTTCCACATATTTATTCACCAGAACGGCATCGGTAAAGCGATACTGATAATCTCTCGCCGACCGAACCCAAAAATCAAAATCCTCATAACTCAGCGCTTCGTCATAGCCACCCAACTCGTCAAGAATACGTCGGCTCATCATCATGG
Source organism: Cyclobacteriaceae bacterium (assembly GCA_034523095.1). Classification (GTDB taxonomy): domain Bacteria; phylum Bacteroidota; class Bacteroidia; order Cytophagales; family Cyclobacteriaceae; genus JAAUQL01. The sequence goes on from JAXHKU010000003.1 coordinate 3,827, forward strand.
TCGGCGTAGAAATGTAGTATTTTCGAAGAAGGATACTATACATATCGCCACATCAACAACCGGGTCTATGGAGTTTCCCACTGATTATCTCTCGGATAGTGCGTTTTCAGAAAATTCCCGTCATCATCCATCAACGCCGCATCACAAAAGTGTACGCCGACCCCCGGGCCTGATTTCTCCATAAACCTCCACTCCTGCCTCCTTCTCCCCGCCAGCAATTCTTCATCTGCGGCCAGATCGATCAGGTATTTGCCTGCGCTTTTTCTATATGCTTTATTACAAGACCGACATTTGCCGCATATTCTCAGCATTGTAAAAAAACCGCTGTAAATCCATGGGTTTTTTGCAGCTTTCCAATGACGATCCGGCTGTTATCGGTACTGGCATCATCGACAACAATCAACCTCGATCGGATGATACGTCTGACCAATAACGGAGTTGATGGCTCTTTCCGCCATCTGCTCATGATTGTGGCATAAACATATCACTGTGACGAGCGGTTTATCCATCAGTCTTTTTCGTGACGATTAAAATCCTATTTTTGAAATTCATTCTAAAAGTATAAATAAGTGACTAAAGCAAAAACTGGTGTTCTCCTTATTAACCTTGGCACTCCGGATAGCCCCGCGGATCCTGATGTGCGCAAATACCTGCGCGATTTCCTCATGGACAAGCGTGTCATTGATATTCCGTTTGTATCACGATGGCTATTGGTGAATCTGATCATCGCTCCTTTTCGCGCCCCGAAATCCGCCAAAATTTATCGTGAGCTATGGGAAGACCGGGGTTCGCCGCTCATGTTTCACGGGCTTGATTTAAAGGCCAAACTCCAGAAGAGACTCGGCGATGAATTTATGGTGTCACTTGGCATGCGTTATCAGAGTCCGACGATTGCCTCTGCCCTGGAGGAGTTGCTCAAAGCGAATGTTCAAAAAATCATCGTTTTGCCATTGTTCCCTCAATATGCATCAGCGACAACAGGCTCGGTGATTGAGCAAGTGATGGATGATCTCAAGTCCAAACTGTTGATTCCTGAAAATTGAGTTTGTTCGTCAATACCCTGACGATGAGGGTATGATAAGAACATTCGGGCAACGGATAAAAAATACATGGCGGCGGACAAATTCGACCACATCGTTTTCAGCTATCATGGCTTGCCGGAAAGGCAAATACGTGATGATCAGTAGAAAACTACTGCCAGTTAAATGACAAATGCTGCACAGTCTATCATTCCAAAAACCAATTCTGTTATAGAGCACAATGCTTTCTCACCTCCCGAAAGCTGGCCGAATCGTTGGGTTTGGCCGATGGAGATTATTCGGTTTTTTTCCAGTCGCGCCTTGGAAAAGATCCCTGGATTCAGCCTTATGCTGAAGATGAAATAAAAAGATTGGCCGCTGCGGGTAAGAAAAGGATACTGATTTTTTGTCCGTCATTTTACCGCAGATTGCCTGGAGACATCGATCGAATGACGGTCATGAGTTTAAGGCACTTTTTCTGGAAAAGATGGTAGGCCAGACCTGGCAACTGGTCGAAAGCCTCAATTCCCATGATTCGTGGGTCGAGAGCCTCAAGGCAATGGTGCTGAAAAAAACTACGCAATAACCGCCTGCTGGACCTCAACCGTGTACAAAAGTTCTTTGCGGAAATTTAGCAGTTTACCTATTGGCTTCATCACATAATCTGTCGGAATTATTAAGTCGTGTGCCAATGCGGAGGAGATGATGAGATCGCAACCGAGATAGCTGCACGCCTTCTCCATTTTATGACCAAGAAATAGTGCTTCACCGTGATAGACGAACTGGCTCTTGATATCTCCCAGTTCACCCCGAACGACCTTTCCGCAATGATAAGCCGCATGGAAATCTGGTTTAAAGCCGAATAACTTCACGTATTTTTCACTCAATTCTTCCAACTGTTGCTTCATATAGAAAAACATTTGAATGCAATTTGCATGCTTCAATCCATCCTTCATGCTCCAGGTCACCACGATTTTGATCGCGACATAGTCTGGCATATCTCTCCTTGGTGATCAGGATGCAGAGTGATATATCGTTGAAAAACTCGTACAGCAATTTGTGGTACTGGATTGGCGACAAATTCTCGGCGATATGGGTTGACTGCTTAAGGTCGAAAAAGGCAAATATCCGGTGCTCTTCTCTGGGTTTATGATACTTTCCAAGGATGTATCGCACCAGTACACCATGGCCTATTTTCCTGTTGATCTGTCGAGTGAAGTTAATGACCAACAGCACTACCAGACAGTAGATGAGGATCGTACTGAATTCACCATGGATAAATATATCAAATTGGGGACTATAAAAATATTCCCAAAAATCCATTTGATTTTCCTTACCCCTGGTAAAACACATCACTGTGACAATGAGTAAGCTAAACATGATAAAGTACAGAAGCGTTTTGACCAGAACAAGAGGAATAAACGACCATTTCCTTGTATCGAACCCGAAAATGAAGTATTCGCCAAACGAAAGGAGAATAGCCCCGAAAACGCCGATTAAAAAGCCATTGAGGAATGCAAGTTTGTCGGTGAAGTCATCGGCGAACAGCGGGTAAATAAGTCCAAAACAAAAACCTACCAGAATAATAATTCCGGATGATTGCAGTTTGCGCTTAAGTATCAGACTGGATTTCATACCACCAACGCTGGATTTCTTTCAGCTATAAGTTGAACAGAATAGAGCTCTACCATGGTACTTTTACCTCTCAGTAGCACGTCATCACATTTTCTTTGCGTGTATTTTCCAGGTAAGTTGATTAATGCTAACAGTTGCGAGGACGCAATGATATCCGTTGAATAAGTCTTGCATTTATCGAGAATTCTGGAGGTGGTATTCATGGTATCGCCGTGATAAACGATTTCACTCCTGATCCATCCGATTTCACCCTTTACCACTGGCCCCACATGGAGAGCGCCATTTATTTCCGGCACCACTCCATACTTGTTCAGGTAAATCAAGTGACTTTCTTTTAGTTTTTCCTTCATCTCGAAAAAGCAATGTATAGCGTTAGCGTTTCGAATCCCTTCCGCCATTTTCCACTTAATCACCATTTCGTTATCTACATAATGGTAAATGATTCCACGACGGGTAATGATGGGTGTGGTGATATCATAAATCACTTCATTGATGAACTCATGAAATTGCATCCTCCCGATTTGCTTTATGATTTGGCGGGCGTTGGACAGGTTGAGAAACAGAAATACTTTTTCTATTTCACGTGGATGATGATATCTCCCTGTTATCAGGCTTAGCAGCACACCCTGACCCAACTTCCTATTTATCTCGTAATTGAAATTGACGAAAATAATCAGTGCAAGCGCGTAGAAAACAGAGGTGGAAAACTCGCCTCCATAGATATATTCGTTAAACTCCTTATTCGCTAAAAGTTCAGGAAATGCCAGTTGATCTTTGATCATCCTGGCCACGCCAATTTCTACGATGATCACCAGGGAAACTATGAAGGTATAATAAAACGTCCTGAACGCTATTATGGATAAAAGACTCCTTTGTTTCATCCATTTTTTGCCCAGGAAAAATTCAAAGTAAGCGGTAGCTAAGCCGAGCGCTACTCCTATTACTCCACCATTAACAAAGGGATACCAATCTCCAAATCCATCATTGAGCATCACAAAAAATAACCCCGCACTTATCCCCAGAAGAATGAAAATCAAACTCAACCTGAGTTTATACCGCAGCCGGATTGTGTAGTTCATGATTAGGTAATATCAATGAAATTTACACAAAACTGATTGATTATCAGACCTACAGAAGGTGTATTTATTGCAATAAATGCCTATTTGCAATAAAATTTTTGCACAAAAATGACTATGCTTGAAATTGACTCATAAACCACATGAGGGCCTAAAAACCCAATGATGCAAACTTCCCGCAGATCAGGAGAAATGGTGGAAAATGATCAGGACAAACTTTTCTTAAGAATTTCTACGAATGCGGTTATTTCAGCTTCTGTATTGTATTTGCTGAATGACAGGCGGATAATTCCGGTATTTTCCTCCAGGCCCAGCGCATCGATCACGTGCGAACCTATGCTGGTGCCACTGGCGCATGCGCTGCCCCCGCTGACGCATATGCCGGCAATATCAAGATTAAAAAGCAGCATGTCGTTGTCCTCGACTGAAGGCAGGGCAATGCTCAGGATTTTGTGAAGGCTTCGATTCATATCACCGCTAAGACCATTGAAGCGGATTCCATGGATACTTTTTGCCAATAATTCCATTGCATGCTTTTTTAGCGAAATAAGTCCGGCCTGATGAACGTCATGGTTCGCATAAGCAATTTCGAGTGCCTTCGCCAGGCCTACAATTCCTGCTACGTTCTCCGTTCCGCCACGCATGTTTCGCTCCTGCCCGCCTCCAATGAGCAATGGCGGCAGCGGTTTATCGGCATTGATATACATAAGCCCCACTCCTTTCGGACCGTGAAACTTATGGGCTGAGCCGGAAATAGCCTGGATTTTTAATGAATTCAAATCAACGCCGACGTGGCCAAGGGTCTGCACCATATCGGAATGAAAATATGCGTGATGCTCATGACACAATTCGCCAACCCGCGCTAAATCAGTGATATTACCGATTTCATTGTTTCCATGCATCAAGGAGACAAAAGATGCTTCATGGGTTTTTAGCAGTTTTTCCAGGTCGTCAAAATCAATTTGCCCTGCGCTGTCGATATTCACCAAATGCAATTCGATCGCTCCCTCATGTGCCAAATGCTCCAGCGTGTGCAGCACAGCATGATGCTCAATGGGCGATGTAATGGCGTGACGCAGACCATACGTACCAATGGCATTTGCGTATCACCGTATTGTTTGCTTCGGTCCCCCCGGAAGTAAAGAATATCTCAGATGGCGCTGCTCCCAATAAATCTGCAACCGTTCTGCGGGCTTTTTCCACCGCCGCACGCGCTGTTCGTCCATAAGCATGTATGGAGGAAGGATTCCCGTAATTATCGGTGAAGTACGGCAACATACTTTCCAGCACCCTCGGATCGATCGGGGTGGTCGCGGCGTTATCGAGGTAGATGGCCATTATTCATTATTGCCAGAGATCAACTCTCTGATGTCGCTGATGATTTTATTGGCGAGATGCTCGGCGGTTGCCATTGTTTCAGATTCTGCATAAATCCTGATGATGGGTTCAGTGTTGGATTTCCGAAGGTGAATCCACTCATTTTCGAAATCAATTTTCACCCCGTCGATCGTATTGATCTGGTTGTTTTTATACTTATTTTCAATGGCCGCCAGTATGGCATCCACATCCACATCGGGCGTCAGTTCAATTTTATTTTTTGAAATGTAATAGTTTGGATATTGCTGACGAAGGAAGGATATTGATTTACCTGTTTTTGCCAGTTGACTGAGGAATAGCGCAATGCCCACGAGTGCATCCCTTCCATAGTGTAATTTCGGATAAATAATTCCACCATTGCCTTCACCGCCAATAATCGCATTGGTTTCCTTCATTTTCTGCACGACATTCACCTCACCGACTGCTGCTGCATTATAACTGCCGCCCTTCTTCAGGGTAATATCGCGCAGTGCGCGGGTCGATGACAGGTTTGAAACCGTGTTGCCCGGTGAACTACGAAGCACGTAATCGGCTACCGCCACAAGTGTATATTCTTCACCGAAGGCTGTGCCATCCTCCTGGAGCAATGCCAGTCTGTCAACATCCGGATCAACAACTATTCCCAGGTCGAACTTGCCCTTCTCCATCATGCCCGATATTTGAGTCAGATTTTCCGGAAGTGGTTCAGGGTTGTGCGCGAAATGCCCATGGGCTTCGCAATTCAACTCTGTGATTTTTTCTACGCCGAGCGCTCTGAGCAAACGCGGCACGGCAATGCCGCCTGTACTGTTTACGCAATCGATGGCTACGCTATAATCTCTGGCGCGAATTGCCTGCACATCTACCAGCGGCAACGCCAGAATCATTTCGATATGTTTATCAATATAGCTTTCGTTCACTGTATATTCACCCAAAAGCTTCACATCAGCGAAGCTCAACTGGCCGCTTTCAGCAATCTGCAGTATTTCAAGGCCATCTTCGGCTGAAATAAATTCACCTTTATGATTCAGTAATTTCAACGCATTCCATTGCATCGGATTATGACTGGCGGTAATGATAATGCCACCACTGGCATATTCTATTGGCACCGCGATTTCTACAGTGGGCGTGGTCGAAAGCCCCAAATCGACTACATCGAACCCGATACCCTGCAAAGTAGATGCGACGATACCCGAAACCATAGGGCCCGAAATACGCGCATCACGACCGATGACAATCTTGCGACTATCGGAGTGTTTCTTGCAAAAGGTGCCGAAAGCTGCAGTAAATTTTACGATATCGATAGGTGTGAGCGCCTGGCCTTCAGCACCGCCGATGGTGCCCCGGATGCCTGAAATGGATTTGATAAGTGTCATAGGTTGTTGGTGAAAATCTGCTCTTTGGAAAAGTGGTTGTAATGGATCGTTTATGAATGGGCTGAGGCTGCTTTTTCTTCTTCTTTTTTACAGGATTCGCCGGCATCGATGTTGCGACCACAATACCCGCAGGTACCCCCTTCCTTATTCAGAAATGGACTTTGTGAAGCGCACGTGCCTTTGAACTGACCATTCTTTAGGAAAATCAGTCTTACGGACATAAAGATGAAAAATACCGCCAGGAGGCCAATTGTTAATAATACCGTCGTCATTTGATCGAATTTTATGCAAAGATAATTATTACCTTTTTTAACCAAGGTCAATAATGAAAAGTTTATACTTTTGAGCTTTAATAAATTCTGTCTCAATGCCTAAGACAAATCCTCCGGAGGACCCACGACGACAAGCAAAACTCGAAGCTTTTGACCGGCTGCTCACCATCATGGACGAGTTGAGACTTCATTGCCCGTGGGACAAAAAGCAGACATTCGAAACGCTCAGGCACCTCACCATAGAAGAAACCTACGAATTGTCTGACGCAATCCTTGGCAAGGATTTGAATGAAATGAAGAAGGAACTGGGCGACCTCATGCTGCACCTGGTTTTTTACGCTAAAATCGCTGACGAACAGAAGCAATTTGATGTGGCCGATGTGCTTCATGGTATCTGCGAAAAACTCATACACCGTCATCCGCATATTTACGGCGACGTTCATGTAAATGATGAAGAAGAGGTAAAGCAAAACTGGGAAAAGATAAAGCTAAAGGAAAAAGGCAACGAATCGGTACTTGGTGGTGTGCCCAAAGCGCTTCCTGCCATGGTGAAGGCGATGCGTATGCAGGAAAAAGTGAGGGGAGTCGGTTTTGAGTGGGAAAATGCCGAACAGGTCTGGGAAAAGGTAGAAGAGGAAATGCGGGAGTTCAGGGCGGAATTCAATGGCGGCACAGAAACCCCGCTCAACGATGAGCGCGCTCTTGCCGAGTTTGGCGACCTGCTTTTCACATTGATCAATTATGCCAAATTCGTCAACATCAACCCGGAAGAAGCGCTGGAACAAACCAATAGAAAATTCATCAAACGCTTTCAATACCTTGAATCGGAATCACGAAAAGACGGCAAGAAAATCAGTGAAATGACGCTCGCCGAAATGGATGTGTATTGGGAAGCTGCTAAAAAGTTAAAATAATCAGGCTATTAAGAAACTCCTTTCCTTCAGGATGCTATTTTTGCCGGTATTGAAAAAAATTTAACAAATAGCCACGGTCGATATATAATTCCGCTGCTAGTCTCGACAACATGATAGGTATATGCACTTCAAAGTTTTAAAATTCGGTGGTACATCGGTAGGCACTTCTGCCAGCATCAGGGAGGTAGTCGATATCATTGCTGAATATAAATCGCTTAATATCCATGTAGCAGTCGTCTGCTCTGCCATGTCGGGTGTCACCAACAAACTTCTGTCGATGGGGCAGAAAGCATCCGAAAACGACGAGAAGTACCTGGAAATTCTTAAAGAAATTGAGACCCTTCATTTCTACACCATCAAGGACCTGCTCGAAATAAAATACCAAAGCCATACGCTGGCCTCTGTGAAGAAGATGCTCAATGAACTGGAAGACCTGATGCATGGCGTGTACCTTCTCAAAGAGCTTTCTCTCCGCACAACGGATCTGTTACTGAGCTTCGGCGAACGTCTTTCATGCTATATTGTCGATGCTTTCGCAAACCAGCAGGGACTGCAAACTGAATTGCTCGACACCAGGGACGTGATAAAAACCGATGACCGCTTTGGCAAGGCTCGCGTCGATATGGATGTAACCGAAAAAAATATCCGGGAGTATTTCGCAAACCATCCGAAAATTCAGATCGTCACCGGCTTCATCAGTTCTACCGATAAAGGCGAAACCACCACGTTGGGAAGAGGCGGCTCTGACTATACGGCATCCATTCTCGGCGCTGCACTTGATACCGATGAAATTGAAATCTGGACTGATGTAGACGGCGTACTGACTACCGATCCCCGACAGGTCAAAAAAGCCTTTTCGCTCCTGCGGATGACATACGAGGAGGCGATGGAAATGTCGCACTTTGGAGCCAAGGTGATTTATCCGCCGACGTTGCAGCCGGCATTTCAGAAGCGTATTCCGCTTCGCATACGAAATACCTTCAACCGGGCGTTCCCCGGCACGCTGGTAAGCAGCGAAGCAGATTCGGGAAATTTCCTCGTGAAAGGCATTTCTTCCATAGAAGATATTTCACTGATCAACTTCCAGGGAAGTGGAATGGTCGGTGTGGCGGGAGTGTCATCGCGTCTCTTCGGAGTCATGGCCGCAAATAACATCAGCCTGATTCTCATCACCCAGGCATCTTCAGAACATTCTATCTGTTTTGCCATCGATCCAAAAGATGGCAAGTCGGCCAAAAAGGTGATCGAAGAGGAGTTTAGCAGGGAAATCGAATCTGGGAAAATCGACTCCATTCAGGTAGAAACCCAGATGGCCATCGTGGCAATTATCGGAGAAAATATGGCGAACACCCCTGGTATTTCAGGGAAACTATTTAATGCCCTTGGAAAAAACGGCATTAATGTCGCTGCCATTGCGCAGGGATCATCCGAGCGCAACATTTCAATCGTAATTTCAAAAAAAGATATCGGAAAGACGCTCAATACCATTCATGAAGCATTCTTCCTTTCTGATGTAAAAACCCTCAATGCATTTATGATAGGTGTCGGCCTGATAGGCAGCACCCTGATCAGACAAATCGCCAAGCAAAATGCTGAACTCGCCACTAACCACGGCCTCAAAATCAATATCGTCGGTCTGGCAAATTCGCGAAAAATGTTGTTCATGGAAGACGGCATACCGCTGGATAACTGGAAAGAGAGGCTCCTGGAAACCGGCGAATCCTCGTCGATTCCTGCTTTTATCGAAAAGATGAACGCGGTAAACCTGTCCAACTCGGTATTTGTTGATTGCACATCAAACCAACAGGTAGTCGCAGGATATGAAAAAATACTCAGCCATGCTATTTCGATCGCCACACCAAACAAGCTGGCAAGCTCCGGAGATATTACACATTTCAGAAATTTAAAAACCCTTGCAGCGAAAAACGGTGTACAGTTCCTTTATGAAACCAATGTAGGCGCCGGCCTGCCGGTTATCTCCACACTCAAAGATTTACGCATCAGTGGCGACAGAATCCGGAAGATCGAAGGAGTATTATCCGGCACGTTGTCGTACATATTCAACTCCTATGATGGGAGTATCCCATTCAGTAAGCTCGTGCACAGCGCCATGGAAAAAGGATACACCGAACCGGATCCAAGGGATGACCTGGGCGGCCAGGACGTAGCGCGAAAGATTCTTATCCTGGCCCGTGAAGTTGGCCATGATCTTTGTATTGACGATGTTGCGGTAAAAGGACTTCTTCCTGACGAATGTCTTGATGCACCTACAGTAGCGGATTTTTTCAAAATACTGGAGAAATATGATTCGTATTTTAGCAGGCTGTATCAGGAAGCTGTAGGCCAGGGTAGAGTGCTAAGATTCATTGCCCGTATGGAAAACGGCAAAGTGACGGCAGGACTGGAAGGCGTGAATGAAAAAAGTCCATTTTATTCGCTCGATGGCAGTGACAACATGATTTCGTTCACCACCGACCGATATCACGACAGGCCTTTGGTAATCAGAGGGCCCGGTGCCGGCGCTGAGGTCACCGCTGCCGGAGTTTTTGCAGAAATCATCAGTATCAGCCATTATTTAGGATAAATCACAATGTCAGAATCAATTTCCGTATTTGCACCGGCTACTGTGGCAAACGTCACCTGCGGATTTGATATCCTTGGTTTTGCGGTAGAGGCGCCGGGTGATGAAATAACGCTGACAAAATCCAATTCCGGCCAGGTGCGCATACTGGAAATAACCGGCGATGAAGGCGCCCTCCCCCGTGATCCGGACAAGAATTCATGCAGCGCTGTGATTAAAATGTACCTGCGAGATCTGGGAATTACCCAGGGCATCGATATAGTATTACACAAAAAAATGCCGCTGGGCAGCGGACTTGGTTCCAGTGCGGCAAGTGCCGTAGCGGCCATATTTGGAGTTAATGAACTGCTTGGCAAGCCGTTGACGCTGCAACAACTTTTGCCGTATGCCATGGAAGGCGAACGCGTTGCCTGCGGGTCAGCCCATGCTGACAATGTTGCTCCGGGACTATATGGTGGTTTTGTGCTTATCCGCAGCTATGATCCGCTGGATGTGATTAAACTCAATACCCCGCGCGACCTCCACGCTACGCTCGTACATCCGCACATCGAAGTGAGGACGAAGGATGCACGCGAAATTTTGCGAAAGCAGATTTATTTCAAGGATTCCGTGAAACAATCTGGCAATGTCGCCGGACTCGTCGCCGGATTGCTGACGTCGGATTACGATCTCATTTCGCGCTCTATGCACGACTATATTGTGGAGCCGGTGCGATCTATTCTCATCCCCGGATATAGCGATGTGAAGGAGTCGGCCATGAATATTGGCGCTTTAGGCGCGGGTATATCTGGCTCCGGGCCGTCCATATTTGCGCTGAGTAAACAGCGGAAAACCGCTGAAGAAATCGGCGAATCAATGAAAAATATTTATACAAAGTTTAAAATAGATTGCGAAATTTATATTTCAGAGATCAACCAGTTAGGTCCAAAAATTTTATAATGTAAACTCAAAACGTCAGGAATTATGAAAAACAAAATCCAACTTTTTATTGCACTGTTAGCTGTGATTGCCATAAACAACCTGCAAGCACAGGATAGGCCGACCATCGAACCAAAGCTCACTGAAGTGTGGGTGCCGGTTCCTGCAAAAGTTACTCCCGGGGACCAACAACAGTGCGCCCTCCGATGCCATCGTTCTTTTTGACGGCAAGGACCTCAATGAGTGGGTAAATCAAAAAGGTAATACCGCCGAATGGACGGTTGCTGATGGCACTATGACCGTGAAAGCCGGAACGGGTGTGATCAAAACAAAACAAAAATTTGGCGATATTCAGCTGCACATCGAGTGGCGCTCGCCTTTGGAAATAAAGGGCGAAGGCCAGGGCCGCGGCAATAGTGGTATTTTCCTCAGTGAAAGATATGAACTGCAGGTGCTCGACTCATACGAAAGCGTGACCTATTCCAACGGTCAGGCCGGAAGTATGTACAAGCAGGGAATTCCATTGGTCAATGCATGCAAAGCCCCGGGTGAATGGCAGACCTATGATGTGATTTGGATGGCGCCCGTATTTACTGAAAAAGGAACATTGAAAAGCCCCGGGCGAATCACCGTATTCCATAATGGCGTTTTGGTGCAGAATGGCTTCGAACTCCGCGGCCCGACGGAATACAACAGAATACCCTTGTACGAGCCCCATGGCAAAGGTTCTATTGTGCTCCAGGACCATGGAAATCCAGTGAGCTACAGGAATATCTGGGTGAGGGAACTTTAGGTACCCCTCATATCAGCAAAAAAAATCCTCTGGAATCCAGGGGATTTTTTGTTTTTGGGGAAGGTATGTAAAATGAATCCAGAGAGGCGGTTATTTTAAATTCGCGTTTGGGAGGAGCGGGCCCTCTGTATCGCGCCATTTATTGTATTCTTACTCTTTTACTTCCCCCCTATTCTTCTTTTTAATATCCTTCATCTTTCCCTTGGTATATTGGGGATATATGATGAGAGTGAACCATCAGCTCATGATAGTTTATTCAAGAAAGCAGTCATTTCGATGAAGAGATTTACGATAATTTTGAACTTAATATCAATTTGTTCGCTGGCACAAGTTTCTGGGGACTTAAAGGACATGTGACAACCGAGAACTCCAATAAGGACTTTTGTGTTCTCGAGATCATCTCTTTTAAGAGGCGATAGCCTGATAGCGGGAACCGTCTCTGATAATAATGGAAATTATTCACTTGGCTATGTGATTCCTGAAAATTATAGACTTAATTGAGAATCCCCCCCCCCCCTCCCCCCCCCCCCCCCCCCCTCCCCCCCCCCCCCCCCCCCCGCCTCCTGTGTCCCCCCCCCCCCCCCCCCCCCCCCCCCCCGATAGGATATCGAATAGGATAATCGAAAACGTTGTTGTGCTTATTCCTCCGTTAGAAAGCTCGACATTGTACACCCAGACACTTGCACTCCTCGTAACTGATAGGAATGTCCTATGAATCATAGTGATAATGTTATCCCCATCGTTTACGGCTTCCCAAACAATAAAAATGATGTGCCTTTCAGACAAAGGAAAGATTAAACTCGGTGGCTGCGTTATTACGTATTGTGACCCGAAATGGTACTGTAAGATACACAAGAAAGAATTTTAGGAATAGAAAACGACTACAAATCGTATAGAATGTCGACGGTCAGATGACCGTAATGCGTCTTGCACACCTTTTCCCCCTTGCCCTGGTTCGTGTCCTCACGAAACAGTCATTTCCTCGTTTCACTGATTCATCCCCTCCCATAACGGTCACCTCTTTTGCCCAGATCTGAGGTAGAACCTGGGGCCGCGAAACCAAAACGAGCAACTCTGCCCCACGACAAATAGTTCGCCCGCACGGTCATCCTGAATTTATTTCAGGATCTCTCCCGCTCGACCGACGCTGAAATTAATTCTGCATGACGATTTGTGCCGTTTGCATAAACCGTAGAAGTGACATTAGCGCTAAGCTAAAATCGAATTATGCACATTATATTGTGCATTTATTAGCATATATTGTTAATTGCGTTGTGCATTTATGTACCTTCGTAAAAACTATTGTATGAACAATAGAGAACACTTTATCAGAAATTTGAGAACGCTTTTACAAAGCACGACAACAGACTTTAAACGCTATTTATACGATAAATATCTCGTGGAAGAGTCGAATGATTGGGATTATCGGGCGCTCGCGGATGTTGGCAAAACTACCATGATTCTGCAATATATTAAGGAAAATCTTAAGCAGTAAAAGGGCATTATATGTTTCGGCAGACGATATGTACTTTGCTGAAAACAAACTGTTTGATTTGGCTGATGATTTCTATAAAAATGCCGGAGAATATTTGTTTATTGATGAAATTCATAAATACAAGGACTGGTCTCGTGAATTAAAAAATATTTACGATTCTTTTCCTACCTTAAAAATTGTCTTCACCGGTTCTTCTGTGCTTGATATACTTAAAGGGTCAGCAGATTTAAGCCGTCGTGCTATTATTTATAAATTACAAGGACTTCATTTCGTGAATATCTGAAATTGTTTCATAACTACGAAACAGAAATATATTCGTTAAAGCAAATCGTAAATAACGAGGTGAAACTTAGAGGACATAACACATCCACTACCATTTTTCAATGACTATTTGAATCGAGGGTACTATCCTTTTGGACTTGAAAAAGAAATGAATTTACGTTTAGGGCAAATCATTGTACAAACACTAGAAACAGATATTCCTCAATATGCCAACCTGAATATTGGAACAAGCCGTAAACTGAAACGATTACTATCCATTATCGCTGAAAGTGTGCCCTTTAAACCTAACTTTTCCAAAATATCCCAACTAATTGGCGTGAGCAGGAATTCTTGGATGATTATTTTTCATATATGGAAAAAGCCGGACTCATTGGGCAGTTACGCAACGAAACAAGCGGAATTCGAGGATTAGGAAAAGGTTGAAAAAGTTTATCTAGATAATACAAATATCACTGTTCAATTTGGGTGGAGATAAATCAAATGTAGGAAATATGCGGGAAACATTCTTCTTCAATCAATTGCGGGTAAAAAATGAAGTAATATCATCAAAAAAAGCTGATTTTGTCATTGATGATTATACGTTTGAAATTGGCGGCAAGAACAAACAGCAGAAACAAATCGAAAAGGATGATAAATCATTTGTTGTTAAAGATGATATTGAATTTGGTTATCTCAATGTTATACCACTTATGGGCATTTGGTTTAAATTACTAAAGAACTAATGATCATCCCCCAATCCATAGGACAGGTTAGGGGTATTTTTAAGTTGGGGACAAAGTAAGGAGTTTTCCATATTTCCACACCCAAAAACCCCTTAAAGGTTTTTGTTAAAGTGTGGGAATGTGGAAAACTCCTGGTCATCTTGCCAATGGATCATGTGTTGTTTTTTCTCGATACAAAGTCACGGGTATTTTCATAGTCAATACCTTCATGTCTTCGTTGATGATTATAATCATCCATAAAGTGAGTTACCTGAAGAAACAGATCAGTGCCGTCTGTCGGAGGATTCAGATACACTTTTTCGTACTTCACACTTCTCCATAGCCGTTCGATGAAGGCATTGTCCGTGGCCCTGCCTTTCCCGTCCATGCTCAAAAAGAATATCTTGCTTGAGAACGTATTCTGAGAACACCTCGGCGGTAAACTGGCTACCCTGATCGGTATTAATTATCTCTGGCTTGCCATGCTGACGGATGGCTTCCTCGAGCGTTCTGCTGGCACCATTCGGCATCCATGCTGTTGGATATGAACCAATCGACCACTTATCGCGAATACAGGTCTATGATGGCCACCAGGTACATAAATCCTTTCTTTTCATCGGTATATAGGTGATATCAGTGGCCCATACCTGGTTCGGTCGCGTTATGTTCAGGTGCCTGAGCAGATATGGATATACTTTATGGTCTTTGCACCGGCGTGATGTGTGCCTGCCGGGCATAATCGCCTGCAGGCCCATCACCCGGTAATACAATCGCTCGATGCGATTCAGACTCACCTGATAGCCCTTGTCCCGGGTAAGCCAGACCCCGTGCATACGTTTGGCTCCTCGAAGGGTTGATCCAGATAATGGGCGTCCATGCAGGCCCATCAGTTTGAGGCTCAAGTCGGACTCCCCTCAAGCTTTGTAGTAGATCCCCGATCGGTGAAACGACAGCAACAGGCATTGCTGGACTATACTGAGTTTGGGATGACCCTTGCGTATCATCGTTTTACGTTTTGCCAGTGGTTCTAGCGCAAGGCCTCCTTTAAAAAATCATTCTCCACCTTCAGTTGGCCAATCACCTTTAATAGTAGATCGCGCTCCTGTTCGGCTTCCGTCTTTGGGCTTACTTTGCTCTCTCCAAATACCGCTTCAGCTCCCTGAAGAAATTCCTTCTTCCAAGTTGCTTAGCTGCTGGGGGTGTAACTCATACTTCTGGGCCAATTCGGCCGTTGTCTGTTGCTCCTTGAGCGTTTCAAGAACCACCTTGGTCTTGAATTTGGATGTGAACTTTCTTCTTGTCATGTCAGTAAATCCTAATGGGTTATTTCAAACTAAACTTACTGCCCTATTTTTTGGGGAATGATCATAAATGAAGATTTGGCAGGTGTTAACCTGTTAGGTGGCCGTGAGTTGATAAGCCCACTTTGTACACTCCACCCCCTGGGCGTAGTTTGTAACTACGCTTTCATATCACAAAACCTGCATCACATTACCAAATTACAAAATCCCTTGTGCTGCTGATTATATGATATGAAAGTGAAGAACGATTCATGCTAAGTGACCTATTTTACTCTAACCCCAGACGGGAATAGAATCCTTTGGGTTTTGAAAGCTGAAAAAACTGCCAAAAAACCAGGAGAAAAGCATCAATCCCCGGACATGTTCCGGGGTCTGTCTGGAAGTTTAAGCGACATTGAAATAAGCTGGAGATCCCGGCACAGGGCCGGGAATTATCGCCTTTTATTCATTTACTCTTCATCTCAATTTTTGTGTTATTCCGGAATGTTTAATATTCACCAACCACAGAAAATCGCAAAATATCCAACGAAACCGGCAATTCGTGGCCCTGCATTTCTTAATTCGATCAGGAACATATAATTTTAGCCCTTTCACGGAAAAGATTACGCTAACCGGTTTATGAATATAGATATGAAATTACTCCAGGGAAAAACAGCGCTCATCACCGGCGCATCAAAAGGAATTGGCAATGCCATTGGCAAAAAGTTCGCCGAACACGGTGCCAACGTAGCCTTCACCTACCTCTCCAGTGTAGAAAAAGGCCAGGCCCTCGAAAAAGAACTCACTGCCATGGGAATTAAAGCAAAAGGCTACCGCTCCAGACGCGTCGGATTATGCAGGCCGAACAATTGATCAATGACGTGGTGGCAGAATTCGGGGCTCATGACGTCCTGGTGAATAACGCGGGCATTACAAAGACACCCTCCTGATGCGCATGACGGGAAGAAATGTGGAATACGGTGATCGACGTAAATCTGGAGTCGGTGCTTCAACACGCGGTGCAGCCACACGCGCCTTTATGAAACAAAAAAGCGGCTCCATCATCAACATGACTTCGGTTGTCGGGCTCAAAGGCAATGCTGGCCAGGCGAATTATGCTTCGTCCAAAGCCGGAATTGAGGATTTCGAATCGTTGCGCTTGAACTTGGCAGTCGGGCATTGCGCAGCAACGCCATCGCTCCGGGTTTTATCGAAACGGAGATGACAGCGGTTCTTGATCGAAAAAATGGTGCAATCCTGGCGCGATGCCATCCCCATGAAGCGAGGTGGTACCCTGATAATGTGGCCGATTGCGCAGTGTTTTTGGCATCGGACCTATCCGCCTACATCACCGGACAAGTGATCCAGGTAGATGGCGGCATGTCACCTGAATATATTCGTAATAATCATCAGAATAGCCCGGATGTTGACCTTCGGACTATTATTTTTGTATCAGAATATCACCAATTCCCAGGATCGCATGAACCAGGTTTAAACTGTTGTTTGAAAGTTCCCCGTGGCTCATTGGCGATTGGCGTGTCTGCATTGCGCGCTGTACTCTGCCCTCTTGCTTTATTATCGGGTAAACTGCCCTGGAGCAGGCAAATAGAACTGGCGCTCATGGTCGTGCGATTCCCTGATGGTAACGCAGCTCACCTTGCTGCTCTTTGGGCCGCTGGGTGGGGCAGATAAAAAATATTGCCAGAAGAGGCACCGCCCCATGCCATAGTAATGGCGATTGATAATTCCCATATCCGTCATTGAAATGACCGATAGCCTCCATATCTGACAGCCTGGAGACAGCCATCAGTGACGCACCACTGAATCTGGAACTTCAATCAGTTCCAGATACATCACGGGAAATCACGAACGCTGGACGGTGTGACAAGAGAGCAAAATGTTGAGCTACTCATCAGGACCAGCAATCTGCATGCGTTGCTGGAAGGTATTCAAAACGACTACGAATCCAGAAACCTTGCTTGCTACCATCGTGCTTTCATGATGGCCTTTACAATTCGGGTAGCAACCCTTAGCATCAGGCCATATAATTTTAACATCAGCGCGGTCAGATTAGCGGATCCAGCCAATTTCCGTAGCATCCCGGACATTCGAATCTCAAATACGTTCGTCTTTACAATAAAATTGTTTGGCGGGTAACTCCTTTAGGTGTCGTTCGCAGAAGCTTTCAGTCATAATCTGATATCAACACCTCCACGTTCAACTGCTGAAAAACCGTCAAGTGCTAGTCTCAGTCAAGAGACCACTGTTATGAACCAGGCAACGACCACTATGATCAGGGTTGAGATTCTTAGTATCCGCCGATGAAAGCGGGATGCAGCGGTACACCGTCGTGGCATCGACCACACAACAGGAACGCATCACTTACAACAATACCAAAGACGCTTATCTGGACGTTAACTTGATGGAAAGCAAAAGATCCTGCTGATCGCTTCGTCACCTCATCCGGATATTTCCGAAAGCCATAAAAAATGCCCTGGAATCCAAATCAGGATTTCTGAACTTCGTCGTGCGTCGTTGAGGGGGATGTTTCCCTATGTGGAAGAAAAGTACGATGCGGTCATTCTGCATCAGGGTGCCCGACCAGCGGCAACGATATCAGGACTTGCTTCCAAAAAGTAGGCCATCAAAAATCCCCGCTTTCTTTGTTTACGGAAGTAAGAGCAATCTGAATCTGCCTTCAACACCATGAACGGATGCGTAACGATACTGCCACTAAATGTACAGTCTGATGCATTGTGTTCCACCGCGGTTTCAACCGAAACATTTGAACAGCTTCCTTTACACAAGGGAAAATTTGGAAGCGCTCGAACGCTCTTCGCCGTGAAGGTGCCATTTGCCAATTTCACGATATCCCGGTGCAGCTCGAGGTCTACTCATCAAAGAATTGCGTAAAATAATCACCGAAAAAAGCCGGGGTTGTCCTCGGTTGTTCAGACGATCAAACGACTGGAGCAGTGCCGCTACTGGTTCGGGAATCCGTATGTGGAACCTGGCGAATTCAGGAATTTGCCAAAATCCCGGAACACCAAAGCTTTTGATAGAATTATCACCAAGGCTAATTGCAGTTTGTTTCCACTCGCGAGGACAAACAAAAGTTCGGGTCTATACCGGTGGGAGATCAAATTACTTAACAACGAACCGGTTATTTTTGAGAGTGAAATTTTAACGAGCATTTACGAAAGAACATACAATCATAAGATCGACATCCGCATCAGCAATGAAAACGCGCTGAGCCGGGATTATACCTACGTGACCAGTCAGCAAAATTCTCTTATCCGCATCAATGGACTTGACGAGGGCATTTATCGCATTATCTTAGCTTGCACCGCCACCATCGACAATAAAAAGGAGACAGCAGCAGGATCGTTATCATGATAAAGGACCTCCAGATTGAGAGTTACCAACCTCACCGCCGACCACCATCTGAGAGATATTGCAGAGCAGCGCCGGGGAAATTTTACACATCCACTCGAAATAGACCACCTGAAAAAGCCAACATGTAAGACCGCGAGCCGGTCGATAAAATTTATTCTACTGAAAAATATTCGCCATTATCATCCAGATGCCGTGGGCATTTTTGCGTATTAATATTATTCGTTTCTGCCGAATGGTTTCTGAGGAAATACCGGCGGGGGATATTAACCAGATGAAGAGATAGAACGAATCAAGTATGTACCCGCTTTGCCCTGTATGGATTTTATGCGGTTTCAGTTATGCGATTGTACGCGCAGGTGATGAAAGTAGAAATTGCCGATTTTATCAGCAAACCCCTGCTGATGGTCACGTTGCTGATTTATTACCTCACGGCCAGGAAATCCTCTGCTACTACGTTGACGTGGTTCAGTCGCTGCGGCACTCGTGTTTGCGTGGGATAGCGATTATTGCTGATGTACCACGTCGCGCATGGCGAACCTGTTCTTATTTGGATTCGGGGCCTTTGCTGATGGCCATGTATTTCACGTTTTTGCCTACCGCAATGCCATTGATCATAGATTGTTCAAGCTTCGATGAGTGGATTCATTGGCGTTCCGGATAACGCTACTCATCTAGTAGTCTTATGGCGGAGGATTAGTCTTTATACTTCATGAGAAATTGGGCGATTTGCTCATCCCTGTCGAGGCTATGCCGGTATCTGCGCATCGCTATGGGGATTTGCGCAGATTATTAGGAGAAGGGAAAAACGTCAGACAGTAATTTCAGTCTTAATTTACAGCGGAGCCTTGCTATTCATCGTGTCCGATTCCATGATATCATATAAACCGATTTTCACATCCAGTTAGTTTGGATGCCGGATTGCTGATAATGTCCACCTACATTGCCGCTCAGTTTTTGATTGTAAAAGGGCTTTTGGCCCATGAGGAGGCCTCTATGGAATAAAGAAGGAGTGAGATCCGTGCCGATACAGGTTGTAATGGGATAGAGTCTGTGAAAAGTGGGATGAGCAGCTTCAGCAGCAATAAGCACCAATTTGCCTCGGCTACATTCAGGTTCTTTTCATTTGAAATCAGGTCTATCTTTATTAGGCACGATCAACTGGTCACACCCTTAACCGCAAATGGAGACTCACTTTTTCCTTCTTGCGTGCCGAATGTTACCGAACATTTGTGAAGTGAGCCCTGGGATTTTTACTGATATTTTGAAGGATGCCGTCTTTAAGATTTACCTCGATGCGGTTCAGGTAAGGCGTTAGGCCCCTCAAGCACCACTTTGTTCTTCGCCAAGATGATACAAATACCTGGCCAGTCCAGATCGACCTTTACCTTCTCGAATGACTTTACCTGGATGATGCGCGATTCATTATTGGATTTGAAGACTTCAGTAGATAGATGAGGCCGACCACAACGAGCCCCAGGTGTTATCGGTTGATAATTTACCTTTTTCATGCGAGGTAATCTTTGTCCTATAGATGACAAAGTTAAGCCATAAACCCCCAATATGCGGGAAAATTTGTTAATAAATGTTATGGGGAATGTTAGAAAAAGATTAAAACTTGGAACGACGGGGCCATGACAGGCTTTTATTTTATTTTGACATATGATTAATAAGTATCTCCATCTGATGGCCAAGACCAAAAAATACACTGTTATCAGTGTTATCAAATCCATTGCCGCAAAAGCGGAAACTTACTTGTTCACTGTGGATCTTGCACCTAGACTTTTTTAGAAGCATCATCAACAACAAGAACCAGGTCCTGACCATAGCACTGTCGTTGGCGGTATAAAATCCTGCTGAGCGTTTTTTGTAGATTTACCAATTGCCTTAATCTCACCACTGCATAAATTCTACCGACATGCATTTTCTTTTCCTTACCGGAAATATTCGATGTATTCATATGTGAATTTCTGCCTCTGGGCGATCTACACAAAAATATAAGATGTTTGCCCCTCGTCACCTGAATTGTCGATCGTTTGTATAGCGGTCTTCATCCGTGATAAGCGACTTCGTCAGGCGCACTGGATCGAGCCTGGGTCACCGACTGCGATCAAATTGCCGCCAATATATTCCATCTGCCCCTGCCACCTGGCAAATCGACAGCTACATACCACGGATAATGCGGACCATTCACCGGAGTGCGATTTGGTGCGTACATCTGCCAGAATGTCATGGCATCCATAGGTCTGACCCAATGCACCAGCAGAAGAAGCGGCTAACACGGCATGTTTGCGTACGTCGTAAGCGCTGGATGTGCCAAGGTCGGTAGCGTTGAAGCGACACCGAATGATCTCCATGAATGGTTATCCATCAATCCAACACCGGCTTCATCGGCTTCCTGTTGTAAACAACTTCAATGCGATCCCATACATTATTTTCGCGGCAATGTCCGCATTTGAAACATACTCGAAGTGGAGCCATCAGTCAGTTTATGAAACCCATTTTGGATAATCCGCCATCTTCGACACTGTTTGGCTGTGGGTGGAAAGTCATTAAGGCTTTGTCTGGCACCTCCTACTCCTTCCACAATACCGGAAGCCATAGCCCGCCACACGACCACATCGCTTTCATTCCGTGGATTGCGGTCGCCACCCAATATCCAGATAACATTTTTTGATCCTTATATCGTGCGCCGATTCCAGTTGCCATAGATTTTCGCATTTTCTTCATTGAATATCTGGGGACCAACGCCCAACGATCGGCAAAGACTTTATCGCCCCATGTAGGCAGCAATCCAATATACAACCCAAGCTGATCGGCCTTGTGAATGATATAATCGACGTGCTGAAAATACGCTTCCCGCGGTTTTGTTGGGTCGTCATTTTCCAGGGGAATCTCCCGTAAGGATTTGGATCATGCAGCCCGTCCAGTTCTGCCAGAGCCACTGCCTGAATGACGGTGAATCCCTTTTCAGCCCGGTTTTTCAATGACAAATCAGCCTCCTCGCGGGTGAGCCGATGGAACAGTTCCCAGGCGGTATCACCAAGCCAGAAAAACGGTTTCCCATCCGGATAAACCAGGAATCGATTATTGTCGCTTACACGGAGTTGCTGTGAAAATAGCGGGGAAATGGCTAGAATCGACAGACCACAAAACAGGAGTAATTTTTTCATTGGAGTGTATTCAGTATATGGATATATGAGAGTTTAGTCATTTTGATTCTTGAAACTTGATGGATATTTGACGCTTTTTAAATTAATGTGAGTAAATGATACAAAGGCAATCGAAAAAGCATTCAACACCCAGGCGTTACTTAGCGATATTCCTGATCTGCTCCATCACATTTTCCGGCTCAAAAACATCCCGCCAGTTCTCTTTGATCAGCAGGGGTTTTCCATGGACGATGGCCTTATTGGCGGCATCACTAAATACTGCCCCTGGAATCTGATCATAAATTACAGCAAGCTGGATGTTGAGATGGCCGAGTAGAAATTCTTTGGCTGCTTCGGCAGGAACGCCTTTCTATGACAATGTCTAATGCTTCCCTCACGATCACCTGCAAAGTGGAGCAGAGCGTTTCGACCAGAGCGGGCTCCAAAAGACCCATTTGCTCTACAGTGATCCTGTAATTTTTAATGACCGGAGAATACATCTTTTTAGTGAGTTCATCGCCGATGGCATAGTCTGCATCGGTGCCGTGCATAATGGCGCTCACGGTGACTTGTTTGGCTTTTATTCCCCCGAAAAAATCCCGCTGTGCTTCTTCTGTCGGCTCCCAGTTAAAAACAGACGGATGTGCCGGATGTGAAATATATACCGGCGACATCATCGCGAATGGAATATTTTACCAGCCAGCGCAGCCGCCGGATCGCAGGGTGACAAGCAGTGCGCCGGACTTCATAAGCGGCACTACACCTGACAGAAACCTTTTCGATGGCTACATCCGGCACGGCCAGAATCACAATATCACCATGCGGCAACACTTCCTTTTCCTGTGACACTGTGATCCTCGCTGGGCAAGTCGCTCTTTCCCCGCATCGCTCACTTCGAGATATGCCATGGAATAATCACTTTTTTCGAGATTGTCGGTGATGCGGCAGCCCATTTTGCCACCGGCTCCAACTAATACTACTTTTGTCATGATTTCCTCAGTTAAAATGTTCAAACAGGTACCGGGCACTTTCCTTTACCCATTCATGTTCTTTTTTTATGGTTGATTCAATATCTGCTTCAGGCGGAGGCCAGAGTTCCAGTATCATGGAATGACACCTGCCAATGGATTCGAGCATATTCACGACGTGGCGAATGGGAAGCCTTCCCTTGACCGGCTGGTGTTCCTACGATATCGAACCCCATCATATGAGGCTTGCGCCTGATCGTATAATCCTTCAGGTGGAAATTGATTGTGACCGGTCGCAGTGTTTCAAAAACCGTTTCAAATCCTTCGTCCGCACCGAGTGAATTCGCGGGATCGAGGCAAATGCCAACGAATGATGAATAAGCCTTATCAATTATTTCGCGAAATTCCCGGGCTTTGAACCGGTCATGATTTTCAATGGCTAAGCGGATATTTGATTGTTCGAGTTCTGGTATTATTTGTCTTAGTATTGCATGGATTTCAGACAATTTTGGCTCATATCCCTTATTGTCGATGACGATCCGCAGTAAGTGCGCGCCAAGCGCCCCTCAATTCGGATATGCTCTCTTACGTATCCACCGTAAGTCCTCGCGTCCCTACCTCTATGGTGATGTTATGATGCAACGCGTGGGATTTGATAGCCAGCAACTCGGTTTCAGAAAAAGTGCATGAGCGGCAGGTTATCGGCAATCTGCACAAGTTCAAATCCATTGGTTAGACGGCAAATTGCAGAAAGCCCAAAATATCCATGGGTTTTTCGGGGCATATTAACCAGGTACACCGATAGACCAAGCCAAAGCATACGTACCTAAACCAATATTCATCTTGACAAATCCTCTATTATTCTTTTCGATTCCATGCATTAATACTATCTGTGTGTTCTCTTCTCCCCACCATCCCACATCCCTCTTCTCCCTTTCCCTTCCCACTTCCCACTTCCCTCTTTCACTCCTCCCACTAGTTTCCAAATTTTTTCAGATCGATGATTTTACCAGGTAGCTGCCAGATTCAGTATGCCGCCCAGACCATCTTCGACTGTTTCAAAATTATCTTCCCCGGTAGTTTCCTGGCGTTCCCTTTACCAAGAATATCATCGAGGATATTTTTATTGATAGGGATGCCGCTTTCAGTGATTCACTATATAATCAGGATTGGCCCATGGATACGCTGGGAATTTGACAATTTCGGAGGTTGTTCCCTGGCGAGTGGTAGTCCGGATCTCAAATCCGGGCCCAAGGTAGCAATGACCCTCTATCGCCCTCCGCCAGGTATAAACACCGTGGTAGAAGCATCAATGTTTCAGGAACCGATGAGTAGGAAAGTTCGGCAAAAACAGGCATGCCATTTTCCATCTGCATCATGACCGATGCCACATCCTCGCCTTGATTTTTGGATTGACCGTAAGGGTCTGACACCAAAGGCGCTCGCACTCACCAAACATAAACCGCGCGACATCCAGAATGTGTGAGCCCATATCCGTGAGAATGAACTTATCCAACTCCAGCAAGAGAATGGGCTGATTGTCGAAGACCGGGAAGCCGGAGTTGAAAAACAGCCTGGCTTTGAAAGGCTTTCCAATAACCCCGCTGTCCAGAATTTCTTTAAACCGGCGAAGCGGTCTTTCCCACCGATAGTTCTCGTGTATGTAGAATCTGGCACCGGCATCGCGACAACATCTGCGCCATTTGTTTCGCGGTTTCAAAAATCGGGCCCCATGTGGTTTTTGACATATTATATGATTAATCCCATGATCCAGGGCCATTTTCACGAATTTGTAATGCGTATCTACATCCGTGATGATGTCCACCAAAGTCAAGCTGTTCCTTGCGGAATAATTCTTCCCGGATACATCGTAGGTGTGCGAAATATGAAAACGCTCAGCCAATTTATCGGCTTTGGAAAGAGTGCGATTATACAGAGCCACACACTCGAACGCCTTCCAGTTCCAGTCCAGGCACCAAGTTGAAACTGGGACCAAAAAGCCGGTGCCAAAAATGGCGAATTTCAGTTTTTTCATAGTCATAAATCATTACTCGGAATCATCCAAAAAAAGCAATTCATTGAACAGGAAAAATGAATATTGGTAGTTGAAATTGACTTTCAGGATTATACTACCCATGGATAACAAGCTAATAATCCGTTTTCTGCACAATGTCAAATTGCCGGTTTACCCGGCATTTTCTATGAAGTTAGAACGAGAAAGTGAATTTAATTCACCCAATCTTGAAAAAATCTACGCAAACCTTTGCGTAAAATGTTGCCCTGAGTACGATCATTCCGACTGTTGAAATATCTCCGATGACCACGTCAAATGGAATATTATCGGGTTTTTACAAATACCTTTAAAATTACGGTGTGGACAATCGTACCGCACATGGATGAATTTTCAGCAGGCATTTAACTGCCCCTCCGAATGGATTATACCTTTTTTGAAATTACTCTTTTGTGCGATTTTGATAGCTACACTTGCGCCGGCCTTGTATAATTTTTATCTTTAAATCAGCCCCTGTTTGTACTGACCATATTCAATCGAATTCTATCGCACACATGCAAAAAATCATAGCTCCTTTCGGTCGATGTGCGAATGCTGGTAAACAACCACCCCTGATATGTATTCTGTTGTTCATTGCCTTATTGTTCATGAGCCCAAAGATCGATTCACGCCCAGATCAGATTTAATAGACAGTCTCACAAAAGAGGCCAACCGTAATACTGAAAACCAGAGAGTAGAATTTCTGATCAAACTATACTGGGAATACCGGGGTGTGGATAACCAAAAGGCTGACTCACTTTCTGAAATAGCCCTCTGAATTGGCTCGCGACTTGGATGACCCGCCGATACTCGCCAAGGCTCTTCAGATCAAGGGTCTGGGCTTCAATCCGTTCGGAGAATTCGGCCAGGTAGCTACTTGACTCCAGCCTCCAGTTGCCTCGCTGTTGGGACACAAGTATTGCTACTTCGGTTGAATGACCTTGAAGCCCCGAAAACAAATCAATCAAGCTACAGTGAGGATTGCGGAGTACTTTATGCGGAGGTGCCATTTATCAAGACGGGCAAAGTTTGGCGCCAGTTATAACATATTGCCATGGTCATGAGGAATTGACAATAATGAAAAAGCCTGGAGATTCAAAAGTAGCCTTCACCGGCAAACAGATAACAAAAAATGATCGGAGAGTGGAGGAAGTATTCACCTCAAACAATATGATAAATCATTGGATAAATGAGGAAGGTGCTATAATGGAGAAAGTCGGGAAAAGATTTCTCTATTATTTATGAGAGTATTGGTAATGGTATCGCGGAAGTGCCGGTCCCTTTTGGCTCAAGTATTACGGGAAAAGTGCAACGAGGAAGATTAACAAGGGATGGTGGCAGACCGAAGAAGTGGGAAGACTCTTGAAGAAGTTGCTGAATGCAAAATCCCAGGTTTGTCTACCGGGGCACTAGAGAAAGCTGCCCCAATCTGAGGAATAACCAGAAAAGGTTTTTAAACCGAGTATCAAGGATCAAGGATAGTTTTTAATGAAAAATAAAAACAAGCAGATTCAGGAGTGCGAAACAAATAGAAAGAGAAAAAAGACCGGGAGATGTTAAACACTGAAAAGGAATTGCAAGTAGAGTGACCCGAGGGAAGAAGATCCATTGTCGGAGGGTTAATAATATGGCTTTTTGGGAAAGAGATGCAAAAAGATGGCAGGAGTTGGGCTTAAAACCGAAGAAACAAAAGACAATCCGGGACTTCAACAGGAAAAGAGAATTGGTGCATGAGGATGATATCGGTGAAGAAAAAGAAGAAAGATTGCCAAAGATATTCACGATGGTCTGAGTGGCCCTCGCGGAGAAGTTAAATTTGAAAGGAGAAGAGAAAAGACATGGACCAATCTCTTGAGAAGTGACGGAAGAGAGAGGACAACGAGCCCACATACATAAATATGGGTAATAGAAGGTTGACAGAGATAAATATATTCGGTGCACTTGTATCATTACCCAAACCGGTTTGAGGACAGAATGAAGCACCAGTGGAGGCTTAAGACATACAGGAAGAGATTAAAGAGATGTAGAAGTCAGATTTTATCAATGGAAAATATGGACCGTTGAAGATAACGGGGATGGATTGAGTATTGTTGAGTTGGTCAAAGGGAAAGGGGAAAGGTTCGTATAGAGACCTGGGAGGAGGCACATTCCGTAATTGGGGAAAAGGAATTTTTCAATATTGAAATTGAAGGCCGAATTCATAGAGAAGGATGATAAAGAGAATTACAAGAGACACTTACTCGTGATAAAAGGACTGCAGGGCTGTACAGATTTCGGGATGTAGAGGGGTGGATTAGAGAAGACCCGTAAATATTTTGCCGCCCAGCCACTTGTCTTGACCTAACCTGCCTGATGGGAGGTCCGAAAGGAAAGATATCCTATCTAAGGGCCTTAACTTCTTTCAACCAGATGTTGGGAAAAGGTACAGAAATGGAGCAATGGTTTTGGAAAAAACTTCACGGAAGAGTCGAAAGATCCTGATTGTCATGAAGGGGGAGTACTCAGCATGAAGTAGGGAGAAGGGAGCATTGGGAAACCCACCCAATAGCAACCGATCTAACACAAAGAGAAATTAGTCATGTCAAAGAAGAACACTTTTCAGATAGGGATAAATCTCGTTTGGTAAAACGGTTGAAGACAGAGAAGTCATTTAATGGAGCAAGTGGGGTTCGTAACTTGCCGGCTGGTAAAAGGGCCTTGAGAAGGGTCTGCAAAAGTCACAGATAAGGGAACCGTTTAAATACCCGGGTATTACTGATGGGTGGACAGGTCCTACTTGGAGAACCAGACAGATCCACCCCAAAAAAGCTACATCACTGTTCAAAGAAAAAGAAGGGAGACACAGAGGAGTCTCATTTCATTGTGTACTGACTTTATATGGATAAGGCATGTAGGAAGAAGAAAGCCAGATCCGGAATGCCGGTAGTATAAATGTGTGGAGAGCACTAAACGTGGGCACCGGGGTAGATATCATCCGATGGTGGGTGAAGAACTGCAAGGGGGTTTGGAGACCAGAAAATCCTGAGTAGACAACAAGAATGTGGAGGGGAGGGACCGGTAACTTCACAAGGCACTGGAAGATTTGGAGTGAACATACTTATTTTGTAGGGCTATGCAGAGAATGTCACGGGACGGTTATGGGAGCAAGGAGTTTTATACCCTGACCTCACACTGATGGATGATCATGTTGATGGAAACTGATGAGAAACCGAAGGGATTTGCTCAGATGCAAGGGATGGAATTACTGTCACATCCCGATGGTCTACGCCAGGTAAAAAAGGTAAGCTATAGATTTGGGTATTGACAAAATTAAGTACCTGGAAAAGAGATATTCTGAAAATACAACTCGTACTCCTGGCAGGTGGGTGTATCCGGAGGTGAGGCGCAGATGTTAAGTTTTTTTAGGAAATGAACAGGGTGTGAACGCAGAGAATGGGGAGCGCAGAAGTCAGTTATTTCTGGATAGGAAAACAGTTGAATGCCCAGTTCACACCATAATGCACTTCCGGTACCATGTTATGACCGACTGGCGACATCTCCTTTCTGATACCTGGTATACTTGTAGGGTGATTGATGACGGCTATTCAACTGTATATTAATGGTGTGGCCGACAGATTGGGCTAAAACCCGACTCAAAACAGCGTGAAATCAAATCTGTACATTATAAACGGAAGAGTTACGGTTGGCACCGGGAAGTTTTGGCGGCAAACGTACGTAGCGACCCGATGGTGGAGAGGAAAACTTGATGAAGTTGGGATGTGGAGTCGCGCCTTGAGAAGTGTGGATGTGCAGACATTATATAACAATGGCAATCCCATTCAACATCCGTTCTGATAATAGGTGAATTCAGTAGCCGCCGGCAAATCGTGCTGACAACCAGATTTCGATCTGTAACGTAGTACCCGGTTAATAGAATACAATTGATGTCAATATGTGTAATCCACCGAAATTTCATGGTTTTTCCCCGACTCAACCGTTACAAAAGCGTAATCCATACCCCTAACATGTTTGATGCTAACAGGCACTTCCTTTCCGTCTTTTGTAATCGTTTTGACATTTTCACCGCCATAGCTGGCAGGAACCATAAATGTCAGACCGCTTTTATGTGTCAATCTGGAGTTTATTGTGAAGGATAATCGATTCTTTAGCCAGATTACACTGCTAAAAGTGGCATCGTCTCTCATTTTAATAAAGTCCAGCAGGTTTGCTGCAGTCCACACAGGAATACCTTTGCTCTTCGCATAAGCCAACATTTTCAGAATAGGCCCTTTGGAAAAAAAATATTCATCATTATGCGCTTTTATGCTGACAAACGAAAATATTTCATCGTTCAAACTCCTATCCACTAATCCTTTAAAACAGTTGAAAAAACCTTCCGGATCGTGACTCTCCATATACTGCTGATCGTAAACTGAATTGAACTGCTGATAAACATTAATCGTTCTGCCTGATGCACTTGCAAATCTCATTACCAATCCGCTTCCAGTAAAATTACCTTGATTTATTCCCGGCGAGCCAAGGTAATAATTGCCTTGGCTGGAGTTAATATCATAATGGGCATAGTTGATGTCGAGTTCAATTCCATTCCTTTCTTCAAGGATGGCTTGTGCGCCAAAGTCCTGTGCTCCGGCTGAATCTCTTCCGCACCATACAAACCAATGGTTCACATTCGTTCGAACCTCCAAATCATACAACGACTTAATCTGGTGGATTCGCGCGTTCAGGGCGCTATCCATGCCGTTCCAGGTCGGATTTCCAGCTTCTTTCGTATAATCTGGATGTCCGGCAATTTCGAAACCTTTAGATGTCCATTTACTGACCCAGTTTTTGGAAACCTTATCTGCTTCCAGAATGTAGAGTGACATTTTTGCCCCCATCGAATCAGCATCCTGAAATTGAGGTTCAAAGTCATATTCGCTTCTAAATTCACCATCATTGGTTAGCGTGGCCAGGCATTTCAGCGTGTCGGGAAAATACCAGAACCGGGGTAATGGTTTCGTAAAGCTATTCATGTATTGAATACAATTCGATAATAGCGCCATGTGCTGATCTGCCTGGTTGATAGTGTTTTTTGAGGTATCTACCCAGCCATCCGTAAATAAATCCAAACTGCGCAGGCCGGGTATTCCATCCTTTTCAATACCGGCAAATTCAGGATTACCTTGCCGGGTATAGACAATGCTTTTGGGCAGGTTGTAAAGAAATGCTATTGCATGGCCTTTTAAATAATTATTGCTCACGACAGCCGGAAATTCTTCATCTGACAGCTTTTCTGAAACCAACGTTGCAATGGCCCTCCCCTCAGTCAGCGCATAGAGATCGGCTGCTCCGTGATATTGAAGTGCTTCGGAAATCATTCCACTGCTCTGCTCAGTATTTGGGTCAATTTTAATATATCCTTCAGAAAAGGATCCACGTTTCGGTTCAACTCCAAATAGCTCAGCAAGCACCTGATCTGGACGGAAAGCAATAAGATTACCCCCATTTTCAACATATCGCTGAAACATCTCCTTAGTTTCCTGATCGATCACTGATTCCGTAAGAATTACCAGATCAAACATCGAAAGGTATGAAGAAGTGATTTTTCCGCTATTCAGCGAATCGACTTCAAATCCGCGGAATCCTTCGGTTTTTAAGATCTCCTGTGTATACGTGCCAAAACCATTTTCTGTGGCCAAAATTAATATCGGAGCGCGCTCAATTTTTCCAGCACAACCAAAAAATCCGGTTAAAAGAAACAAGGAAGTGATATGGAAAATTGTCTGCTTCATCTCTTAGTTAGCTTGTTGGGTATAGAACAATTGACTTAGGGGTTATGAGCCTTTAGTGCTTCCTTACCTACTTTCACGTAAAATGCCCGTGCTTTTTGGTACCTGTTCTGAACAACCTCCAGATCATGTGTGAAGTATTGATTCCAGGGGCCGCCCGGCTCAATATTTTGTAAAGTAGTATCGATCCATTTCACAAAAAACTCCGCATCGGCAGCGCTTGCCCTAATCGGTCTATCTTTTACTGAAATATACACCGGCGCAGTGTGAGTCTGATGGCCCGTCCCGTCCATCCTGCGGGCACAAATCCAACTACTTTCATCAATCGGCACAGTGGCTTTCAATGTGACGGGCTCGCTTGGGTTGGCCGATCCTTCTTTTGTTGCTACTATTTTTCCGTTACACACAAGTTCCATTCTTCCGGTGCGCTCTTCAATCGAAGTCCAGTTGACCTCGACATTCAGTGTCCCTTTTTGTTTTAGCTTGATTTCATCTCCGGGAGTAGCGTTGCCATTGACCTTAAGGTCGAGAAATTCGACATGACCATTTGTTGCAACGACGGTTCTTCCATTTTTGATTCCTTCTACCCATTTCTCGTAAGTAAACGGTTGATCTACTACCTGCACATAGGTTAATAAAGAACCAAGAGGCGCTCCGTTGTTACAGGGGTAATCCGTTCCGGCAGCCCACCCCAGCCTAATACCGCAGTTCAATAACCGGTAATATGCTTTTATGGATTCATCATTTAGCCATACATCCTCAGCCAGAAAATCAATGGTTCCAAGAGCTGCCTCAACAGGATAATCGATGGGTGTGCAGCAATCGAGAATCTCCGGTATGGATTCTTTCAAATATTGCATGTGACAGAAACCTACCACTGCATCCTGAGATTTCCCGTACTCCAGGATTTTGTAGGGCGATTCGTCCCATATCTGGTGGGCTTCTTTCAAACCGAGCAATACAAGATGTCCTCCAAGGGCTTTATGTTCAAAGGTGGTTCCAGCCGGATCCCAATGCCATTCGGCATCATAATGAATAGTCCGTCCCGGAACTGATAAATGATAGTCCTGGCCATTGACTTTCAGCAGGTCAACTTCGCTGGGTTTCACTTCAGCATCTCCCATGTCGGCCAAAACTGAAATTACCGCCAGATCATTTACCTCCATCATTTTAATAAATTTACTTTCCGGAAGTATTTCTTGTTCCGGGCCGCCGCAGTCGCGGTGTACATGCATATCGCCGGAATACCAACCGGATGGCTCTGGCTTCAATCGGGGTATTTTTTCAACGAATGTAAATACGGCTTTGGCCGGAACGATAGCTTCAAATGAGTTATCTGATATTGCGATATCGTTAGTCATCGATAGGTTATTAAGACTGTCGGTATAGAACATTTCAAAAGAATTCACTGTTGAAATGTTTTTAATCGTTCCTCTTAAGGTGATAGGATTCTTACTGCCATTATGACCAACAAGTACCAATTGTTTGTTTGGATTGACAAAGGCATACGTTGCAGGGCTGTTTTTTTCGCTCGTTGATGCCAATCCTCACAGCGCCGGGCTTTATGAACCTGAACAACTGGGAGAATTCATAGAATTGCTTGCGCGGTGTCCAATTTCGCTCGTCAGCGTTATATTTTATCAACGGAGTTCCATCCCTTTCACCAAACCAAAAAGCCCAGTCGTTGGGTGGTGTGTCGCCGTAGCCATTTCGTCTGGCGTGCTGGTAAACACAATCAAATCCGTCCCAGAAAATAAATGCTGCGGCATTATCATCGAGTTGGCCAAATATATTGGCAATCGCTGCCGTTTCTGTTACCCAATATGACTTATTTGGATTTTTTGCCCAACTCACAATTTTCATATAATTATCCGCGTCATTTCCATAATCATGAACTCCCCAGTGTACTAATTTACCCATGAGATAATTGTCTTTAACCATCTCGTCAAGGATTGCAATGAATAACGCATCACCGGCAGCGTCTGGCGCTATAAAGCGTATGTCGCTCATGCCTATCGCATCAAGTTTTACAGCGAGACTTTTTAAAATGCGGGTAAACTGAATTGGGTCAGGCATATTCGGCCCTTCAACGATTCCGTTGGGGTGATCTTTATCTTTGGTCATGGAAATTATATCCGTTTCATTCATGGGTGACACAAGGGTAAATTGAATGTTTGCCTTGTACCTGGCATAATAAAGCAGCGCAGTAATTGTTTCGACAAATTCATCTTCCTTTTCAGGGCTGATAATGTGTGTGGTATCGCCCATCCAGCTATTTTTAAGTTCGGGCTTCTCCAAAGGTTTCGATGCCGGTGGCGCACCCATAAAACTTATTACCAAATCATCGGTGATTCCCTTCTGATTCAGATAACGTAAGGTATTCCAGACGCCCTGAAATCGGACTGTGGTAAAAATACTATCGTAGTAGCTCCAGTTGAAGGTATTTGGGTCATCATTGTCATTGGTAGTTTCCCAATCCATATCCTCAATGACAGCACGGAAGATGGTCGCGCCAAGTTCGTCCTTAAGCAGATCGATAGCTGGCTTCACCGCGTCCGTATTTCTGTAGTCGCCATCAAGCCACCATGAAGTATTGATGTTGACGCCAAACCCATCCATTTTTTGAAACTGTTGCGAACCGTCTATTTCTATAGCTATCGCCTCATTGGTGTTTGGCTGTTGTCCATATAAATTTGCGGTCGCAAAGAAAGTAGCAATTGCAATTTGGATTATCCTGATTTCCCGTCCGCCTATTTTTCTCATGATGATAATTATTAGATTAGATAAACTTATTGAGGTGAACTATCCTTCAATAACGATTCTGCCACCTATATTCCGATGTATTTTTACTGCGAAATCGCCATTCTCCAGGCTTTTTAAAGTATATCCTTCTTTCTCTGCTTTTAGTATTAATGGCAATGCTGTCCCATTTAGCGTGATTATTTTCGGTTTGAAAGCCAGCCGAAGATATTCGATGTCATGGGTTTTGACTGCCGTGTACAACACTTTTTTATTCCCGTATGCTACGTCCTTCAATATGCCTTCTGAATACAAAATATGGTTTTCGCCAGACGGAGCCCATTCGGGAACTCCAGCAAAAGCCTGGTAAAACATCCGTGGGCACTCGCCATAACAATCAGACCACCAGGTGTCAATGGAGCTAACCGGGCTTTCAATGGCCCGTCCTTCATCAGTATTGCAATAGGTCACCCAATTCAGGCATCGAAAGGCTTTTTCTTTATATGCCTCATCTCCTGAAATTGCATACCAGCGCGCACATTGACTGGCATAGCGGGCTGTCTGATAATCCATTTTGGGCAAATAAATATCCTGCTCGCCTACGAGGTTTGCTCCCCAAAGGGTAGCTGGCTCACCAGGGGCACAGCGGAATACGAAATTATCTTCGGTCCACTTGATCAGTTTGGGAATATCCTGTTTCCAATTGGGGTTTAACTCAGGGTAGTCGAACATGGACAATGATATATTGCTGGCGCTCAGGTTACTTTTATAGGTATTGCTGTTGATGTCAGTATCAGTATGGCCATCTGTCCAATAACCGGTTTTCATGGGGAATTGTAGAAGAAAATCCCTGGTTTTCATTAGAGCATCTTTGTAGGCAGTCACATTGCCCAGATTAGCCTTGATTAAATGATCGAACAGCATGTAGCAACCTGACCAGTTGGCTCCGTATTCAGCCGTAATAATCCCTGAATCCATAATCAAGCGATAAGGCCACACTGATTTTTCGGCAGTCCCCACCCGCGCATTAGCTGCCAGCACATCAGCCACATGGAGAGCGGCAGTAAGATATTTTTCATCCCCCGAAAAAAGATACATCCTGAAATAGGTCAGGCCCATTTCTCCGGCGTGATCAACCTGTATTTCGTGGAGCGCCAAATTCTCATGATTGGAAAAACCACGGAATTCGATATCTCCCGGATTGGTGGTGGTATAAGGAAAATTTGGCCAGGCGAAATCTGAGGGACTGGTGCCATGCTCCAGTGCATAGTCTATGAAATCCCTGACGATTTTCATGACACTGGAGTCGCCCGTATAAGCGTAATAAAGCCTGGCATTTTCAAACCAATTGGGGATTTTTTCCGCCACGTCATTCATCCATTCCCTGGCTTCTATTTTTCCATCCTTTACATCAAAGGAGGCATAAAAATAATACTGCGGATAATTTGATCGGGGTTCCGGGCCAGGAGCATTTGGAACTTTCGTTTTTATAAAGTCCCAACGCAAATGCAGAAAATGGTCGTAGGCCTTATTATGAGGCGTGTACCAGGGGAGCAATTTACCCTGTCCGTCCAATACCACTTTATGGCCGCAAAACAACGTATCCTTTTCAGACACTTTCTGACTAATAGCCGAGCCGGAAAGCCATAGCCCTAAAAAAACAGAAATAGGAAGAACTCTGGGAGACATAGTATGTATCAGGTAAATGACTGAATTTTTTGACAGCTAGTAAATATAGTTTTTGTAGCTGAATAATGGAATGTTGAATCGAAACGGAAATAGGCTCTACTGGGAAGCTGCCTGTCAGGATCATTCGCTATACAAAATATGACAAATCGAGGTGTATCGGCTTTAAAGATAGAATAGTTGTGATTTTGCAATACATTCTGATTATCTTAAAAAGGGTGGACTTCAAAAAAAAGCCTCACTACTTTAATGTAGCAAGGCTTTTTTGTCAATGTATTTGTCAATGATACGTAGTAAATCATTTAAAATCCACATATTCTGCGGTCTGGACGGGACTATTTTAGCGCTAATAATCAATAAGTTAACTATTAAATCACCCCGTTCTCACCTTAAATTTCCGGCCCTGGAGGACTCAAACCCGCGATCTTTTTTAATGTCCGACTTTAAAAAAATGGGGGGCTAGCAACCTGGTTAACTTTAATTTTATCCCATTTTTCAAGCTAAGGATATTTTTCACTTTAACCATAATTTGATAATCGGGTGAAAGCACAACAAAAGAAATGAATCCTTCGATGTGGACAAACACAAGTTGTCACTTACTGTGATGGCACTCATTACCTTTCTCGTTTTTGGCAATTCGAAATGAATGCGAAGTCGCCACTCCTTTTGCTTATTGTGTACTCAACAGCTTTTTGTGCTTTAGCAGCTGGATCGACTATGATATTTTTGTCGTTCTTCAGGTGTTTTAAATGAGCCGTGCATATAGGCTGCCGAATTGTCTATCGATTGTTCTGTTATGATGCTGGTGTGGTTGTTAAGGAATGCTGCAACCTAGTGATACCCACTGATGGAAATACCGGTATGATCTGACGAATCGGTAGCAGAAACATCAAAAAGTGACTTTACTAAGAGAAAGAAGACTACCTATCTCATGAAGCGTATTTTGAGAGATGATTGCAATTCAATCTGCTTTTTCAAATGGATTAATGCTCGATAAGCTGAAAATCAATAATCGCCCATTTTTCGGAGCAGATTCAAAAGCGCAGTTTATTTTGGATGAGAAACGAACCGACCTACTAGTATTGTTCGCAATTTTAACCAGGGCCAACATCACAGGTACTTCGACTAACACTCCCACCACAGTTACAAGTGTGGCTCCTGAATTCATTCCAAACAATACAATGGCCACGGCAACTGATAATTCGAAGAAGTTGCTGGCCCCAATCATGCCCGCAGGAGCGGCAATGTTGTGGGGTAATTCCCATTTATATGCCCAGCCATAACCTATGAAAAAGATGATAAAGGTTTGAATGATAAGCGGGACAGCAATCAAGAGGATGTTAAACGGACTCTTCAGGATTTTATCGCCCTGAAACGAAAAGATAATCATGAGTGTCAGTAACAAGCCGGTAATAGTAGTACTGGTAAATTTTTTCAGGAATATCTTTTCAAAGTAATCCAATCCTTTTTGCCTGATCATTGTCCTGCGGGTAAACATCGCCATAACCAAAGGGATTACCACGAAAAGAACTACGGAAAGGATTAGTGTATCCCAGGGTATCGAAATTCCTGTAACTCCTAAAAGAAGTGATACAATTGGGATGAAGGCAATAAGGATAATCAAATCGTTTACGGCTACCTGAACCAGTGTATATGCCGGATTTCCTTTAGTTAAATGGCTCCAAACAAATACCATTGCAGTACAGGGCGCGGCTCCTAAAAGAACAGCTCCGGCAAGGTATTCCTTGGCCAGATCTTCAGGAATAAAAGCCTTGAAAATGACATAGAAAAACAACCAGGCAATACCGAACATGGTGAACGGCTTGATTAACCAATTGACGACTAGTGTAACCGTTGAGCCTTTGGGCATTTTTACCGCGTCAACAATACTCGCAAAATCTATTTTGAGCATCATCGGAAAAATCATGATCCAGATAAGAATCGCTATCGGGATGGACACGTTTGCGTATTCGTACTTGCCCAATGTATCGGGCACAATCGGCAACAGTTTGCCCAACGGCAATTGCGGCTATAATACATATTGCGACCCATAAAGTGAGGTATCTGTCGAAAAACGACATTCCTTGTATTTTGCTCATACTTTTAATTATTGTATGCTGAAACGGTAATGCTGAAAATTCCCTCTTTCACCATTCTGAAAACTCACAATTTCTTCAGGGAGTCAGATACTTGACCAAAATATCAGCGGGAATGAAAATCTCTTTCTGCTTGTGAACAGTCGTGTTTTTAAAACCTTTTTTCTTGATGATCTGCAGATATTCATCCATTTTAATTGCTCCCGAAACACAACCGGCATACATTTCGGCATCCCTTTGCAGTTTTTCCGGCAGTTCACCTTTAATCACCACGTCTGAAATACAAAAATGACCCCCTGTCTTTAATACACGTATTATTTGTGTGAAAGCTTTGCTTTTATCGGGAACCAGGTTTAATACGCAGTTTGATACAACCACATCAAACTGATTGTCCGGTAATGGCATTTCTTCAATGTCACCCTGTACAAATTCCACATTTGTGAAACCAAGTTTTTCATTGTTTTCAATGGCTTTTGCAACCATCGCATCAGTAAAATCGAGGCCCGTAACTTTACCGGTTTCCCCAACTATTGCGCGGGCTACAAAACAATCATTTCCGGCGCCCGAGCCTAAATCGAGCACAGAATCTCCCGGCTTTATTCCGGCAAATTGTGTCGGGAGTCCGCAGCCCAAACCCAAATCAGCTTCCGAAACATGACCTTCAACATTTTTATATTCGTCTCCAATCATGCTGAATTCCAATTCTCCACAACAAGTTGATGGGCCGCAACATGATGATTGGTCCATCAATAAACTTTGGCTGGCTATGGCTCCGTATTTTTCCTTAACTACTTTTTTAAGTCATCCCCTTTCATAATTGTAGCTTTATTTTATCTATATAGGCGCAAGGGCGCCGGCGGAGGCGCCCCCCGGCGGCGCCGGGCAACCCCGGGGGCCGGGCGGGCGCCCCGCCGGCGGCCGGGGCAGGGGGGCGCAGCCCGCGGGGCGGCGGGGGCGATGCAAAGAGTTTAAATTGATGACTTAGAGGGTATTTGAGATATGCGGAGACAGATTCCGGGATACGCAAACATTTAGATCGGCATTGAGAGCTAAGGCCGTATAGTTTCCAGGTGTGGCAGAAGTATATCAAAAATCGGGAAGGAGGCGTTGCAGGGGTTTTTGGTGGAATTAAATACGATTGCCATAAAGTCCGGGCTGGAAGATTTGACCTCCATCCGGACGACTTACGGTGGTAGAGAGCAATATCACCATCCGACCAACAGTTCATTGGTATGGGATTGTATCAAAGAAGCGCATAGGTGCGAGCCATTGGCCGAAAGAAGAGGATCTCAAGGTGAAGGGATTACCGCAAGCCGCAAGTCGAATCATTTTAAGATCAACAATAGCCCGGCAAGATAAGCGGCAGCACTGTTCATAAAGCAGCTCAATATATTTACCCGCAGCATCAGCAGGTCGATGGTTTGTTAAAAAAAAGATATCAGACGATTGAAAGTTTGGTTTGGGGAATTGCTCGGGAATCCCCCGGGCACCAGGTGTATCGATGAGCGAGGCAAGGAAGTAAAAGGCGAGGGTCGAATAAAGAGAAAGAGTATTCATTTACGAGTACATACGTATTATGTAAAGGGAAGCGAGAGGGGAGTGGGAAAGTGAAATGACAGACGGGGGAGAATGAGCGAGGTCAAGGGACCTTCGGAAGCAACGGTCCCGCATGACAGGGGGTTTATAAAAGCCGATCGGGAGGGGGAGAGAAGGAATAGAAAAGGCGAAAGGGAGTAAATGGTCATAAAGGGAGGAAATCAGAGAAGAAGAGAACGGGAAAAAAGGGAGGGTATAGAACACTTTGAATCGGAAAGGGGAATGATATCCAGGTGCCTGGAGGATGGCACTTTTGTTGGAAGTGCTTGGTAGATGGAATACCGGGTGATGATGGGTTCCGAGCGATTGATAAGATGTAAAAAAAGAGGCCAAGGGATAGGTATTGGTGAAAAGAGATTTTTTATTCAGTAAGATGTTTATCAAGTTTTTTTAAAATGTTAATTATGGACGACTATATAGAATTTCCAGAAACCTTCCTTAATCTCATCTCTCACCCTGTAATATTCGCTTTGTATGAATTCGGGAGTTCCGACTGCATGTGAAGGATCGTCGAAACCAATATGCAGGCGATGTTTTACTTTCCCAAAAAAGCGGGCATGTTTCGTTGGCACCGCCGCAAACGGTTATTACGTAATCCCATTCTTCTGCCTAGAATAGATATCAACTGAATCAGAAGTGTGGTGACTGATATCGATTCCGATTTCCTTCATTACTTCAACAGCTTTTTGGTTGAGTTTGCCCGATGCTTCGGTGCCAGCAGATTCTACCTGCAAACTACTGTCGAACGATTTTAAAAAACCATGTGCCATCTGGCTGCGGCAACTATTGCCGGTACATAAAATAAGTACTTTCATTTTTATATTTTAAAGAATTGAAGATTTGATAATTGGTCAGTTAATTGGACTTCGCTTTGATTGGCTTAGCCCTTAATTTACTCTGTGTTGAATAAGAAAAACTATATTAGCAGCAGCTGCTACCGGCCTTTTCCAATCCGTTTAAACGGAAGCCATTTGAGCCAAATTCTATGGTAACATCTGCCAGTTTAGGCATTAATTCACCACTAATGAAAAAGTCAATTCCTTCGAGTGAAATTAGGGTTTCTCCTTGCCAACCGGCTTGTGGCGCAATATCCATTTGTATGGATGGGCCACAGCAGCCTTGCGCATTAAAGATATGAATACCCGTTCCCGGCTTATTAAAATCTTTGAGTATTTTTTTTAACTCATTCGCTGCTTGTTCTGTAATTTTCATAATAATATATTTTGCATTATTTATTTGTTAAAAATTTTTTCAGATAGAGTTTTCACCTGATTAATACCAATAATTTCTTCGGATTGAAGTGGTATGGCAAACAAAGGCTTTGGATGATAAATTTCACTGGCCTGATGCAAATAATGTTGCTGAAGTTTCCACCGTTCCGTCGAAAAATCATCGGTACAATCCTGTTTATTCAGGATGTGGTTCAAAAATACGCCCTGCGCCTGAATTCCAACTCTTTCCAAATCTTTCATGGCCCGGAAACTCTCGTGAAGAGGTGTAAATTCAGGATAAGCAACCAATAAGAATGTCGCTTCCTCCGGATTTTTAAGTCGGCTGATTAAGTTTTCAATTTTGGAACTTGCAACTCCTGTATTTTCAGTAATTGCGGAATCAATGCTTCCTTTCAGTTTCATATCGAGCTGCTTCTTGTATTCAAAAGGCAGTTCCAAAAGGCGCAATGTGTGGCCGGTTGGGGCGGTGTCCAATACAAAATAATCCCATTCGGGTTCGTTCAATAAATTGGCAAATTGCTCGAAAATAGCAATTTCTTCTGTGCAAGGCGATTCCAGTTCTTCTGCGAGTGCGGCAATCAATTCCGGAGTGTAGCCATTTGACTTTGCATCGTCTAATATTTTGTGGCGGTATTCTTCAACCGCTTCTTTCTGGTCGATGTTTACAGCCCACAGGTTACCGGTTACATTTACCGGAATGTGGGTAACATTCGTTTCGAGTACTTGCCCAATATGAGCAGCCGGATCGGTAGTAAAAAGCAAGGTTTTACCTTTTTCTGCCAACTTCATGGCCACTGTGCAGGCTGTTACTGTTTTCCCAACGCCTCCTTTTCCGGTCAAAATAGCGATACGGCTGTGATTTTTCTTTTCCAGTAATTTTTCAAGAATTTCTGAAGAGGCAAACTCCTGAAAAGGCTTACTTTCAGCAAATCCGCTGTGCAAAGTCGCGACTTTCTGCTCAAAAGCAATTTGTCCCAACAAAGCAATATTACCGGCGCCTTTTACTTCCGATTGTTGCATCGGCACTTCCGAGGTGTCGTCAGGAAACTTGCTTCGAAGTTCGTTGATATAGATTTTCTGATTTTCGGCCAACTTTCCGAAAATTCCTGAAGTTGCACCATGATTGGGATAAACGCCGTTGATAATGAGGTGGAAGTTATGGATGCCAGTTTTTTCAAGCTCCGTCCTTGCCCGGAAGGTTTCGTAAACCGAAGTTTTTTCGGGACGGCTAACCAGATACACTTTGGTACGGTCGGCATCCTGCATCATTTGAACAGCGTGGGCGTACTTTGCCCGTGCGCCTTCAATTTGCGAAACAGGACCAATACAGGTTTGTCCGCTTCCTTCCGAACTTTTCTTGATGTATTTATCCCATTCGTTGGGTAAAGTCATCAACCGAAGCGTATGGCCTGTCGGGGCGGTATCGAACACAATGAGGTCGTAGGTTTCATCGCCCAGAAAATCGGTAAACTTATCGAATGTGGCAATCTCCACCGTGCAGCCTCCGTTAAATTCCTCTTTAACCTGCGCCAAAGCGAGTTCATCAAGAATAGCAGAAAGTGGTTCGAGCATCCGGTTTTTGTAGGCATCGGTAATGGCATCCGAATCCATTTGGGCAACTGACAGATTTGGTGCAACCAGTGTAGGTTCAACGCCCACTTCGCGTTCAAAAATATCGCCCAGGTTTCCGGCCGGGTCAGTTGATACCAGCAAAGTACGTTTGCCTTTGCCCGATTGGTAAACTGCCGTTGTAGCGGCCATGGTTGTTTTGCCTACGCCGCCTTTTCCTGAAAAAAATATATATTGTGTCATTGCAATTTGAAAATTTGAAAATTGGTTGATTTGAAAATTAGGGTGTCGAAAGTTCATTTATTGCCCTATTGATTTTTGAAATATTGATTTTTTTGTCGGCGCTGGCAATTTCTCCATCCACCAAAACAAAAGGAAAATTTACTTCGCCATTTTCAAGCATTTCCTGTGCTTTTTGATTCTCAAACCATTGTTCCGACATGAATTCGATGTGCCTGAATTCAATTGATCGTTCCGAAACCGGGTTACGAGTTGGTTTTTCACCATTTCACCAACCTGTGTCCAGTTTGCTTTGTCCGAATCACAGGCCGCTTGCGGAATGGTGAATAGTTCGACTAATGAAAGGTTTTGTTTCCATCTTGTATGCTGATTAGCTGAAAATTCCAAGAATTTTCGTGTCGGGTTCTATTCCGTTCAATTCCGGGATAAGCACTTTAAGTTCATTAATTGTTGGATAGCCGCCACTTTTAACGATTTGGCTGTCGAGCAACACCAACGGCAATTTGCCGGGTCCGTTTGCTTTAATAAAATCGCGGACAACTGCATTTTGCACAAACACTACCGGTGCCTGATTGATTGCATACCGTTTGGTTTCAATACCCACTTTTTTCAGTAACTGAATGGTGTTTTGCAGGTCGATAAGCACTTTGTCTGGCTCCGGCCCACAAACACCGCTCTCGCAGCAAAGCGAGGGTTCAAATATTTCGAGTTTCATACTATTGCAATTTTTTATTTAACAACAATCGCTTCTGGATTTCATTTTTAATCAAATGGGATAGAAAAACAATCAGTTCATTTAGTTTTTCAGATGAAAGGCAGTAACAGGTTTTTGATTCCTCAATACTACCTTTAATAAGGCCGGCATTTTTTAATTCCTTCAAATGCTGAGAAACGGTAGATTGCGCTAAGCCCATTGTTTCGGCAAGCAGACCGCACTGGCAACTTTGCTGTTTCTCCAATTCCTGTAAAATGCTTATCCGCGCAGGATGGCCTAACGCCCTGGCAATGGTCGCCAGTGTTTCCTGTGTTTCGTTGTATGTATCCGGTTTAATGGCTCCCATATTTATCGTTTTATAGGTATATCGCAATATTACGTTATTTCTTAAAATTGCACAACTATTTCAAAATAGTTTTTAGTAAAAATCAGTTTTTTAGGATGATTTTTGATCAACTACAGCTAATCAGTGAAAGTTGAGAATTTGAGGGTTCTATTTTAAGTAATCAACTTTGATAATGGCCTGAATTTTTATAACTTGTTCATTTTCAAAACAATATTATTTGATACACTAAATGCCACTAAACATGAAAATCAAAATTATCAGCATCATTTTAGGAGTCTTGTTGGGATGGAGTTTTTGCTCGGCCCAAGTTTTGGAAACAATAAAACTTCCCGAAGTACAAAAGGCAGGTGGTATGTCGCTGATGGAAGCGTTAAATAACCGACAGTCACAACAATCGTACAGTAGTAAGGACCTTTCATTACAACAAATGTCAAATCTCTTATGGGCTGCATACGGTATCAACCGGCCAAATGGCTACAGAACTGCGCCGTCGGCACGTGCCGCGCATGAATTCAACATTTACATCATAAAACCAGAAGGATGGTATATATATGATGAGAAAGAACATGCCATGCTGAAGATGGGTACCGAAGACTTACGAGA
The DNA here is from genome assembly GCA_034523095.1 of Cyclobacteriaceae bacterium. Classification (GTDB taxonomy): domain Bacteria; phylum Bacteroidota; class Bacteroidia; order Cytophagales; family Cyclobacteriaceae; genus JAAUQL01. The sequence goes on from JAXHKU010000003.1 coordinate 47,678, forward strand.
ATATGCAGGAACGCAGGAATTTGTAAAAGCAGCACCCATCAACTTGGTTTTTGTGGCTGATTTCGACAAACTGACAACTTTTAATGAAGAAATGCAAAGGTTCTATTCAGCAACCGATGCGGGTTATATTTCGCAGAATGTTTATTTATGGTGTGCTTCAGAAGGAATGGCAACGATTGTGCGCGGTCAAATCGACAAACCAAAAGCCAAAGAAGTATTAAAACTGAAACCCAACCAGCAGGTAATCCTGGCACAAACAGTGGGATATCCCGGGGAATAACAATTTAAGACTATAAGAGAATAGCAATAAGTCTATCAACTACGTCCCAAGAGTCGCCATTAAACCGACAAGAAACCTAATTATGAGGCAGCTCTTTCCGCAACCAAATTATCGACACTTAAACATACTGAGGAGGATCTGCTGCCAAATAGGTTCTTTTGTCGCAAACCCTCCAACAGACTTAGTGCCACAAAAACCACTGTAGAATGTATTCATTACGTGGTTAAGTTTGCCTTGAAACCCGAGCATGCTTGTTATACCATTGATTATCAATAATTTAAAAATTTGGTGGGTAAGATCGTAATTTATCTTACACCCTTTTGGTTAAGTACTTTTACCAATTCTTCTTCCGCGAAATAGCCTTCATGTCTGGCGTATTCTTTCCCGTTTTCGTCTAAAAATATCTGAGTCGGAATGGCAGCTATACCATATTTTTCTGCAAAAGGTTTGCCTTCTGGTGTCCACACATCGTAGAAGACTACTTTCACTTCTTTGCCATATTTCGTTTCGATTGATTTCATTATGGGTTGCATCTTTTGGCAAGGAATGCAACGGACGGAACCCAACTCAATGAAGGTCACTTTATACTTCAAAGCGTCTTTGTTCATTTCATCAGCGGATGCTGATACTTTATCTTGTTTTGAATTTTGGGCATAGCCGGTTACCAACATACTGGTCAGTAATATGAATGCCATTGATAATTGTTGGAAATATTTTGTTTTCATTTTTATATAATTTGTTAGTTAATACATTAATTCTATACCTCTTTTTAAATAATCTGCAATTTCGTTAGCCCTTTCTATACTTAACTGGAAATTTAACAATCGACTTATTTCAAAATTGATTCATTTGGTAATTATTTTATTACACTATAAATCATTTGAATGGCGATCAGTAACAACACAATGGCGTAAATCATCTTCACCTGCTTCGATTTCGCTTTCTGAGTCACGTACCTTCCGCCAAATTGCGAACCAATAATCACGGCGATTACCACCGCAATTGTTAATGGCAAGTTTATTTCGCCCTGGGCGACATGCCCAAAATAACCGGAGAACGAAGAAAAAGTAACAACCAATGCTGTGGTGGCGGCGGCTTCCTTGGTTTTATAGCCCATCATCATCAGGATTGGTGCGATGATAAATCCACCACCCAGCCCCAACATTCCGCCAATAAAACCGGCAAAACTTCCGGTGAAAAACCCAATCACACTTCGCTTTTTCAATGACATCATGGTCTCGGGTTCAGCTTGTTTCAAAGCCCAGAGGGTTCGCAGTGCAGCAAACACCACCATCGCGGCAAACAATATTTTCAGAGTCTGTACCGGAACATGAGTGCTCGTCATGGCTCCTAGGGGCGAGGCAATTAATGCCATTACGGCCATTACGCCACCACCTTTCCAATCGACCAGTTTTTTACGTGCAAAAGGGATAAGTACCAGAGCGGTATTTAATCCGTTAAGCAGGAGGCCCAAAGGAATAGCAACCTCTATCATATCGAAACCTGCCCAGTTGAGTACTGGAACATAAACCATTCCACCACCCAGTCCCAACATGGCAAAGACAAAAGAGGCAGCAGCGATGATGATTGCGACTATTGCGTAGAGCATATTCTTTAATTTAATGAATTGATCCATCAATTTGAGGATGAGAATGAGCTAATAAGTAATTTTAAATTAGCTTCACTCCCTGAATTTTCCAATTCATTTTATTTCAGGATGATAAAAAATCTTTTCGTCAGGTTCGTGCCCAGTACAGGGAATGCACACTTTCTTTCCATCTTTTACCCGCAGATAGCGTTCGAAAACATATTCGCCACATACTTCGCAAGTCCGCTTTGTTGCAAAGGAACCTTTCACCGGTTTATAAGTAAAATCGGGCAGGTAAGTAACGATAAACAGTTCGTCGTCGGTGGCATTGAGCACAATATCGACAATGTCATGGCGTACTTCTGCCGGAATGTGCGAAGGTTCGATCCCCTTTTTACGGTAGCTGAAAAATTCGTGTGGACCCAATTTATCCTGAAACTCGTTGCGCAATAAAAACCGGAAGGCTCCTTTTACGCCCGGATACCAGAAAGTTGCCGCTACTTTTCCGTAGTAAAGCTTGTCAATCATGCCTTTGCCAAATGTTGCCCCGGTAGCCGACATAATACCGTCCTGCATACATCCCTGCGGGTGGCCGACACCCATTTCTGAGAACACGTGCAATTCGTGGTCTTTACAACGTTCGACACCTAATTTTTGCAATGCCAGCGTTCCCATACGGTAACCAATTGGCATAAAAGGGCATTCGTGTCCATGAAACTCATACGCCCAATCCGGAATTTGAAACATAATAACATTGTTTTAAATGAGACATATTATTATTAATCAATTCATCCATAAAAGTTTTTTCTAACACTTGGTGGTACCGACTTTAAAAATTTACTTTTATCATTGTCCCATCCAACTTACAAGCGCGTGCGACCGTGTTGGTAATGGTGCCGAATTTTAAGATATTCTTATGCCAGTTTTCAATCTGACGATTATCGGCATCGGTATCTACTTCTAAGCGGTAAGTAATTTCCTTCATAAACGGTGGATTATCATTGCGCTTACCATGTATAGTTATCCGGGCTTTTTGGTAAGATATATGAAGGATTTCAGAATATCGTTCCACGTTTTTCAGCATGCATGCTGCCAACTGAAGTGAGCAAAAGTTCTGCCGGATTAGGCAGCACATCTTCCTGTCCCGGAGTGGCATCAAAAGCAATTTCGGAATGGTTGGCAGTTGCTTTGGCAAAGCCACCTTGCTGTAATGACGCCGTTATTTCATATTCAAGCATTTCTCTACCTTGTTATGGTGAAATATTAAAATGAGATATTTATTCCATTGTCTTTATCACTGTTTTGTGTGCCCGTCAGTTTATCGGCATGTTCATAAATATCATTTATCGGTCGTTGTTTAATCATTTTTCCGAGCTCAATGGCTTCTTTAGCCTGTTCTGTCGAACAGCCCAATTCAAGAGCTTTTTTAAAATGAAAATCCAGACAGGGACGGCATCCGCCTGCAATGGAAGCAGCGATGCCTGCCAATTCAATAGTTTTCGCATCAAGATGTTTGAATTTTTCCATATCGTTATTCTGTAAACGGGCTTGTTTCCGAAATTTTATCACCTTCTTTTCGCCTAAGCATGGCTAAAGCATTCTTGCCCCGAGACTTAGGAATAGCTTTTTCATTCAGGTGAACCAGATAATTATAAATCCCCTCAAAATTTTTAAAGGGGAATCCCAGCACGGTTTCGTTGTGGCCAATATCGGTAGCATCGCGACAGCCGTAGCAGCCCATGCTCATGTTGAATTTTTGCTCAACAAAGGGGATGAGCGTGGCATCAACGCAGGTGGCCTGCAAAATGGCGGTGCTGCTTTCCACGCGTTGGCCTCCCTGTGCATTAAGTTGTGCCAACGCAATCCACATCAGTTTTTCGGTTTCGTCTTCAGCCACCACTACATCGGGTTCCACATCCGCACTTTCCAGCGGAAAGAGATACATCGCTTTTAATTCTCCGGCAGGAAGTGTTGTCATGTGCTCGAACATGGTTTTGCCGACAATTTCCTCGTTGGTGATGCCGAACCCCATCAATCCTTTGCCTGATTTCAATCCTTCTGGCAATGGTTTAAACCCAAAGGCAGCAGCAGCAGCCGGGCAGGCGATTCCTTCGGCATCGAGGATTACTTTTTCCCCGTGGCGGGCTTTCATCAATGCCTGGCAGTAACGGTGGCCCGAAAGCGCTTTTGCCCCGTCGGGCATTTCATCGTTTTTCCAAATCAATTTAACACCAACCAGCGAGGAACCGAGGTTCAGGATTGATTCAATTTCAGTCGATTTATTTCTTAAGATTTCCATAACAAAGAATTTTAATATTGTCTCATTTTCAAATTGCCTTTCCGTCCATACAGAATCGCATATACCACCGGAATAAAAATAAATACCAGCAGCAGGCCAAAGAGCAATCCGCCAATTACCACAATTGACATGGGCTGAAGCATTTCGGTACCATCGCCGATCACCAAAGCAAGAGGCAGCAAGCCAAAAAGACTATTGATATCGGTAATCAGAATGGGGCGCAAACGAACAATTGACGCTTCTTTTATGGCCTCCAGAACGGTGCGCCCTTCCGCCCTAAGTTCGTCGATAAATGTGAGGAGCAGCACTCCGTTGTTGATTTCCATTCCGGTAAGCATGATAATACCGATCAATGCCGTTACGCTCACTGGCGTTCCGGTGATGTAAAGGGCAAATGAAATTCCTGCCAGCGATAAGGGAATTCGGATAATGATGATAAGCGGTTTCAGGAAACTTTCGAAATAAAGGACCATTACAGCATATCCCAGGAACAAGGCAAACAGCAGGATGATAATCATTTGCTGCATATTTTCGGCCAGCATCTGCGATTGTCCACCGTAATTAAGCCGGTAACCTGCCGGAAGATTATAGTTTTCGAGTTGCTTTTTCAGCGTTGCTGTGGCATCACCCACACTTATTCCTGCCACGTTTGCTGTTACTTTTATCACACGATCCTGGTTCTTGCGGTCGATTTGCACCGGCCCGGTGGTTTTAACCACTTCAGCAACTGCCATGAGCGGAATTTTCGCGCCGGTTTTGGAATAGACAAATATATTTTCCAGATCGTTTGGCGATTGAATTTCACGTTCGTCCATCACCACACGAATGGGATAATAGTAGGCGCCATCTTTGTAACGGGTTGGCACATTGCCGCCCACCATGGTTTTCACGGTATTGCCAATATCGTCAATACTCAAGCCCAAATCGAAGGCTTTTTGCCTGTTCACCTTAATCTGAAATTCAGGTTTGGTCAGGCGTAACGAAATATCGAGCCCCGAGAGGAATTCTAAATCTTTCAACTCGTTGCGCACCGCAGTTGCTTGTTTGAATATATTTTGCATCGACTCGCTGCGAGGCGCGGCAATTTCAAGTTCAATGTCGAACTGTCCGGTTTGCCTGATCCCTTTCATTTTGGTATGAAAAACTTTAACGATGGCACCCGGTACTTTTACCGCTTTCATGATCTCGGGTTGCAACTTTGTTACATATTCATCGGTATTCATAGGGCGCTGCGCGGCCGGTACCAACTGAATGTTCAACTCTCCGTCGAAACCACTTTCAGTAGTCACCAATCCCCATATTTTTCCTCCGGCGAGCGTGGCATAACCGTGTATATAATCTTGTTGGGCCACAATTTTTTCAACCTGCGACAAAGCCCGGTCAGTTTCTTCCATCGCGGTTCCGGTGGGCATAATTACTTTCACGGTAATCAAACCATCGTTGGCTGCGGGCAGAAATTCAGAACCTGTTTTCTTCAGGAACATGTATCCGGGAATCAACAATAACAGAAAGGCAATCAGCACCAGCCACTTCAGTTTAATCGACCAGTGAAGTGTTGGCTTATAGATGTAAACCAAGCCATTGATAAATGCATCCGAAATCCGGGCAATAAAGCTGTGTTTTTGTTTTACAGGTTTACCTTCAGGATAAAACAGCGCCATAAACATGGGCGTAATGGTAAGCGATACCACCATCGACAAAAATATAATGATGGCAATGGTTATAACCAGTTCGCGAAACAACAGGGAGGCCATTCCGGGGATAAGCAGGAACGGGATGAACAAAGCCAGAAATGTGATGGTGGAGGTAACAATTGCCCCGCTGATCTGGATGGCTCCTTTGGAAACCTGGTTGTGAGTGTTGGGTTCTGTTTCCTGAATTCGGGTGATATTTTCGAGCATCACCACACTATTATCCAGCACAACGGTCATGGCAACAACCAATCCGCCCAGCGTGAAAATATTTACAGAGAAGCCCAAAAGCTGCATCAGGAAGAAAGTACCCAGCAAAGTGACGGGCAAACTCAATACCAGCGACATGACCCGTTTCCATCCTGAAAGAAAAAAGGCCGTGACCAGGATTACCAACAATGCCGCCATAAGCATCGCATCGCGCACGCCATTGGTGGCCAGCCGCACATATTCAGCCTGATCGTAAATCATTTCGAGGCGGGTGGTGGGTGGTAATTCCTGCCGCAGCGTAGTTAAACGTTCGGCAATTAAATCGGAAACGGTTACCGCGTTGGCTTCGGCCTGTTTGAAGATGGAAATACGCACCCCTTCGTGGCCGTTGTATTTGGTGCGGATACGCTGGAGCCCATGATAATCTTCAACTTTGGCAATATCTTTTAATACTATTTGTCCATCGGTTCCTGATTTGCGGATGATCAGGTTTTCGATTTCCGCGAGCGATTGAAACTCGTTGTAAGTTCGGATAATGTAATCGCGGGTGTTGGTCAGCATTCTCCCGCCAACCATGTCGATATTTTCTTTTTTCAGCCGGTCGTTTACTTCGGCCAAAGTTATTTTGTATCCCTGAAGTTTAACCGGGTCAATATGTACGCGTATTTCGCGCATCATACCTCCTGAAAGGGCAGTGCCTGCCGATCCGGAAACCGAAGCAAACTGCTCCTGAAATTCGTTTTCGACCCAGGTACGCAATTGGGTAAGGCTCATGTTATCCGACGAGACCAATATTTCGACCACCGGAAGTTGTGATGGATCGGCCTTGAAAATAATGGGTTCCAGGATACCTTGAGGAAGCTCTTTTTTTATCAGTCCCATTTTGGCAAGTACGTCCTGATAGGCCACATCGCGGTTTACACTGAAATCGAAGTTGACGAGTAAGGTGTAAACGCCCTCCTCGCTTGTTGATTCAATGTAATCGAGGTTGTCAACGGTGGCCATTTTACGTTCGATCACCGATGCCACCTCATTTTCAATTTGTTCAGGAGTTGCGCCGGGCCAATAAACGTAAACCTTCACCATGGGGTAAGTAATGTCGGGCAACATGTTGGTTGGCAGACGGAAAAATCCGGCCACGCCCAAAGCCATGATCACGATCATCATCATAATCGTGCCAGCCGGGCGTTTTATTGATTGGATGGTTAGCTTCATTTTTTTATCGTTTTAGGCGCTCCGGCAATTTTAACTTTCATGCTGTCTTTGAGCATTTCCTGACCCATTACGACTACCTTTTCATTTTCTTTCAAACCTTGAACGATTTCGGTTTTTTTGTCGGTCGAAATGCCGGTTTTTACGATTCGTTTATACACCATGCTGTCTTTGTCAGCAATAAAAAGAAAGCTGCTGTTGTCGGAGCCGGTCAGCACTGCATCGGGATTTACTGAAATGGCATTTTCGCTGGTCGAAACCGGAATGCGTAGAGTAGCCATCATTCCGGGGAGTAATTTTTTGCCTTTGCTTTGAACCTTAACATCAAATTTAACGGCACGGGTTGTCGGGTCAATCTGCGGATAAATCAACGAAATAGCGCCTGAAAGTGTATCGTTGGGATAAGCGCTTAACAGCACAGGCAGCTTTTTGCCTTGTTTAATTGCATCAAAATACTTTTCGTTTACTTCGGCCTTAATCACCAGCGAACCCATATCGCTGATGGTGATAATTTTTTCTTTCGCACCAACCTGACTGCCGGCATCTAACCAACGGTAGGTTACCATTCCGTTCATGGGACAAATAACCGGAACTGTCTGGTACATATTTTTGGCGTATTCAAAATTGCTTTTGGCTTTTTCGAGTTCCTGCACCAACGAGGAGTACTATGCCGAAGTTTTATCGGCAGCTTTCATTTTTTGTTCCAATTGACCAATTTGTAACTGGTTGTTGGCAATAAGCGAAAGCCGGTCGTTGGGATTGATAACGGCAATTATCCTGATCCTTTTCTGTCTGTTGGTTCTCATGCACAAAAAGTGTTTCGATTACCCCGTCAACTGGCGATTTGATGTCGGTAAACACATTGGCCTGTATGGTTCCGGTAATGTCGATAAACGAAACCATTTTGGATTTTACAGCAGGCTGAACTTTTACCAAAGGAGTCTTTTTCTGTAAGGGCTGCTTGGTTTGTTTATCACCACTTCCGCAGGAATGCGAAAAAAAAAATAGATCAAGGTAATGGCTATTAATGTGCCAATTTGACAATTTGAAAGATTTTTGGAAGTTGGATCTGTATATATTTGTTATTTCCAACTTGTACTTGTTGTTGATTTCATGTTACATTTTGAATTTCAAATTAAAATGGATAAGTATTATTTCCTGAAAGATAATTGAGTCTGGCCAGCGATTGCAGGTAAGCAATCATCGATTTGCTGTAGCCTATTGTTGCTCCTGTCAATATCGATTCAGCATCGAGCACATCAACAATAGTTCCCTGTCCTGCCTGATATTTAATCCAGGCGTTTGAAAGGGTTTCGTTAGCCAGCATAATGATTTTTTCGTCATTGGCAACTTCATTCTTCCGGTCGTCAATATCATTGAGGGTGGTTTCAATTTCTTTTTTAATCTCCTGAAATGCCTGATCTTTCTCCTCTGTCATTTGTTCCACACGCAGATTACTTTGCAGCATTTTTACCTTAAAGCTGCTGCCTCCCCAATAGGGTAAGCTATAACGAATTCCTGCGCCAATGTTGTAGTTGAAATTGTTGCTGAATGGAATATAAGCATCTTCCCAGCTTGCCAGTCCATAAGAGAAAAGTTCAGGACGGCTTTGAAGCTGATAAATTTCTTTTTGTTTTGTTTCAAGTGTTCATTTTAAGGTCGGAAGTTAGCCAATGCAGGATGATTTAGGTAGGGCATCGGAATAAAGTGTGATTTGACATCAATTCTTGATTTTTGCTGATCAAAAACAATGAATCAGAATTGTTGATTAGCTGGAATTGTGCGTTTTCATCGAGGTTGCAAAGCCGTTTCAACCTGATTTGTTGCGATAGGAAAGCGCTTTGTGATTTTTGCAGGGCTTTTTCCTCCACCGAAATCTGAACTTGAATTTTCAGGACATCAACTCCTGAAACCCTGCCAATTTTATAAAGGTTTTCGGTGTATTGCAAATGGTCATTGAGCTGTTTCAACGAATTTTCATGGACTGCAATTTCCGCACTGGGCTTTTAGTGTTTCAAAATAAGTATCGGAAACACCCCAAATAATTGACGACCGTATTTTGCCGCGCAACTCATCGTTCATCAAAACTTCATCATCCACCGATTTCTTTCTTGCATTGTTTTCGCCCCAATCGTAAATGGTTTGGTAAACCGCTATGTCGGTGTACATATCGGTTAGCGCATCTCCCAACAACTTTTGTTTGTTTGGCAATAAGAACTTCCAATACGAAAAGGTTGCTGATAGTACTGATGTGGGGCTGGTAATTGGTCTTCAGAATTTCAATTTCGGCCTGTTTGATGGCAATGTTTTTCTCGTTGGCCTGCAACAGGTAGTTGCGCTGCAGCGCACTGTCGAGCAATTGGGTCATTGAGAACTGTGGAAGTGAATTCTGTGCAAACAAGCTGTCCTGCTGAAATCCACATCAAGCCCAATAGCCAAAATGTCTTTTTTATCATTTTAGTTTTTAATTTTTTGTTTTCAATCTGCATTCGTATCGGTACAATTTTCATCTTCCGTTTCAAATTCAAGCGTTGCATGATGAATGTTGACATGCTCCAACTCGTGTTTGATCTTCTTCTTGATCCGGTTTTGTTGTTCCATTCCGGTATTGGGAGGAATGAGAATATGTGCGGTCATAGCATTTTGTGAAGTGCTGATTGCCCAAACATGCAGGTGGTGAACATCAAGAACGCCTTCCACTTCCTTAATTTCTGAAACTACTTCATTGAGCTGAATACCTTTTGGCACACCATCGAGGGTAAGCGAAAGGCTGTCTTTGAAAAGGTTCCAGGTTGAATAAAAGATAACCAGAACAATTACCAAACTCATTACCAGATCGAGCCAGTAGAGGTGGAAAAAGTAAATCAGCACTCCTGAAACCACCACGCCAAGCGAAACCGCGGCATCGGCCATCAGGTGCAGGTAGGCGCCTTTCACGTTCAGGTCGCTGTCTTTATCCTTGAAAAACAGGAAAGCAGAAATGGCATTGATAACGATTCCAATTCCGGCAACAACCGAGATAGGAATTCCTTCAATAACCACCGGATTATGCAACCGGCTGAAACTTTCCCATAAAATTCCGCCAATAGCGACAAAAAGCACCACCGAATTAATGAGCGATACCAGAATGGTTGATTTTCGATAACCATAGGTGAATTTGTCGTTCGACTTTACTTTGGCCAGACGAAAAGCAAGCAACGCCAAAGCCAACGATGCGACATCGGTCAGGTTGTGACCGGCATCGGAAATTAAAGCCAGAGAATCGTAATACATCCCTGCCCCAAACTCGATAAAAACATACAACAAATTGATTACAATGCCAATGATGAAAGCCCTGTTCAGGTTTGAAATGCTGGGTGCGTGATGATGATGTTCGTCCATGATTTTTTTATAGTGTTTTGAATTACATTTCTTTCAGTATAATTCAAATGTGTTGGAATACTTGTGTATTCCCCGGATGAACCGGACAACAATCGCTGCGTGATTGCACGACTTTGCTCCATTAAATCCAAAAACTCATTAAAACATGCCTTTACCATTTCGTAACCTTCATCGCTAATCTGATAGTTTGAACAAATTCCATCAGCGATACAAGTAATCAAACCGGCTTCCTTTAATTTGCTCAAATGTTCCGAAACTGTAGATTTTGCAAGTGGCAGTTTTCCTGAAATACTCCCTGCCTGACATCCATTGAATTTTGCCAGGTGCAACATGATTTGCAACCTCGCCGGATGCGAGAGCGCATTGAGCATAGGTGAAAGCTTTAATGCTATTTTATTATAATCGGATGTTTCCATGATATTGGGTTTTATGAACCAATTTTGAATCAAATCCTCTTTATATTCTTAAATATGAAAGTCTTGCAGTATGGTTTTTTCTGTTGCTTTCATTTTAATATAAAATTGAATAGGTAACCAAGCAGAATTATGAACACAGTAATAGTTCCGAAGAAAATACCGATTAGTTTCCATTTCATCACTTTCTTGAGCAATGTGGCTTCGGGTAACGATAATCCTACCACGGCCATCATAAAAGCCAGTGCCGTTCCCAGCGGAACGCCTTTGGCTACAAAAACCTGAATGACAGGTACGATCCCTGCGGCATTGGCATACATCGGCACGGCAAGTATTACCGCTAATGGCACAGCATACCATTTATCGGCAGAGAGATATTCGGTGAAGAAATTTTCAGGAACATAGCCATGCATGGCTGCACCAATCGCAATCCCGATTATTACATAAACCAACACTTTCCGCACTATCTCCCAACCCTCATTGATGATAATCGGTAAGCGGTCAATAAACGGCGTGCGGTCAATTTCCCATCGCTCCGATTCCTGTTCCGAATTGGCCTGAATTTCTTTTACCCAGTCGGATAGAAACCTGTCTAATTTGAACTTGCCGAGAATAAATCCGCCGACAGTGCCCAATAATATGCCGCTAATGGCATAAATAAGTGTCGCTTTTATTCCGAATAAACCAAGGAACATGGCTACGGCAACCTCGTTTACCAATGGTGAAGTGATCAGGAAAGCAAAAGTTACTCCCAGCGGAATCCCTCCTTTTACGAAACCGATAAAAAGCGGAATCGATGAACAAGAACAAAATGGGGTAATTGCTCCAAACAATGATGCAAAAAAGTACTGAAGCCCGTACATTTTTTTTGTGGTCAAATAGATACGGAGCCTGTCAACCGGAAAATAGGCATTTACCAAGCCCATCAGTGAACTGATGAGAAACAGCAAAATCAGGATTTTAATGGTATCGTAAATGAAAAAGTTGATCGATGCTCCGAGGTGAGATTCCGCATTTAATCCGATCAGACCATAGGTTAGGTAATCGACCAAAGTTTGAAGGAAATAATACAGTAGGATTAGTGCCGGAAGGACAACTGCAACGGAGGCAATGAGTTTTACTTTATTTCTTTTTTCCATGTTATAAACTAAAATTGTTCGTAAAACAACGAACATAAAAATTAAATTTTTTTTAGAAGAATACCCTGATAATGTAATAGATACCCACTGCAAGAAATAGCACAGCAATTACCCTGCGGAACCAGATTTCAAAGATCTTTATCTTGTTGTATACTCCACCGATGGATCCAACTGAAAAAGCTAATATATAGGCAATAATGATTACAGGAATTCCAGTAGCCAGCGCAAAAACAATGGGAAGATATAATCCTGAAGCACTGGCAACGGTCATTGGGACAAGCATCCCGAAATAAAGCACACCGCTATATGGGCAGAAAGCCAGAGCGAAAATTATTCCAAGCAAAATAGCATCCAAATAGCCCCATTTGGTTTTGGTTTCCATTTTGGAAGTCAGCCCGCTTATTCCAGGAAACTTGATTTTTATTAAATCGAGCATGAATAAACCGATGATGAAGAGTAGCGGACCTAATATTTTCTCGCCATAAAGTTGAAAAAAGCCCGAAAATTTAAACTGGTCGGCTCCGAAATAAATGATGAGGGCAATCGAAGTGTAGGAAATCGCACGTCCCAGCGTGTAAAGTAATCCATTGATAAAAACACGGTTGCGGTCTACGATGTCCTTACTGATAAAACCCACCGCCGTGATATTGGTGGCCAACGGGCAAGGACTGATTGCCGTCATTAAGCCAAGCACCAAGGCCGATACCCATGGCATGGTGCTGTTTTCAAGGAGATTGGTCAGAAGCTCCATCTATTACAAATTTAAAAGTGGGTCAACCTTTGCTTTTATGATCGATTTAAATTTTGAAGGATTGGTTGCCGCATACAAAAATCCTTCGTTGGTGAGGTCTAATTTTTGTTCCCCTTTCACAATTAAGAGAGTTTGGCCTGAGACCTTTAATTTTTCGGCAACCGGTTTGGTTGCAGCATGTTCAAGATTTAAAGCCTTAAAAGTAACCTGATCACCATATAGTTTCCGTCAAATCAGCCTTTGCTTCAGATTCCACTGTTCTGCATGTTACACAGCGTATGTTGTTATGAAAATAATAGGCTTCTATTACACCTGCTTTTGAAAGTGATGTTTCTTTTTTTGCTGTTTGACCATTGCTCGATAATACGCTCATCAATAACGCCATCGAAAAACTTAAAAATAGGATCTTTTTCATATTGAATATTTTACTTGATTAATACTTGCTTGATTTCATCTGAAGAAGGAACACGTCCTTTAATTTCGATTTTTTCGTTTACTACCAGAGCCGGAGTAGACATGATACCATACTTCATAATTTCCATAATGTCTTCTACTTTGGTGATGGTAGCCTCAATACCATTTTGTTCAACTACCTCTCTGGTCAATTTTTCTAATGTTTTACATTTAGGACAACCAGTGCCTAAAATTTTAATTTCCATTACTTCTCGTTCTTAAAACTTTTGAATCGGTTCTTCAATATCCATTTTCAGAAACTTCCTGAATAAATCCTGTGCTTCCTTCCAGTTTTCCTTATTCAGGCAATATTTTACACGAGGGGCTTCAATTTCTCCCTGTATCAATCCGGCCTCTTTTAACTCTTTCAGATGTTGTGAAAGGGTTGATTTAACGATTGGAAGGTCATCAGTTAAATTGCCACTATAACAACATGACTGTTTTGAAAGTAGCTCAAGGACATACAAACGAGTGGGATGGCCCATTGCCTTTGCATATCGAGCGACTTTTTGTTGGTCTACTGTAATGATTTTTTTATTCATTGTTCGTTGTTCGTGAAATAACGAACAAAGTAAGACTTTTTAATTTACGCGTGCAATCCTTTTATGAAAAATAAATTCATAGTTTAATAAATTTCTGCGACATGAAATTTTCGAAGGTATCATTGACCTTGTTTCCATCCTTATCTACCCTGGTCGAGACCATATGGACATGGTTGTTCTCTGTATCCTTGTGGAAGTAGATGAGGTATGGGTTTTTCCATATCCCATGGCAAGGAGATATTTCTCAGCCATTCCTGCCAACTGTTCGGGGGAATGACTTTCACCCTTTGCGGAAATTACGGCATGAAACTGCCGATTCTTCACCCGCGGATTGGCATCACATACCCGCCGCATGTAGTTGATGTAGTCTGCCTTGGTGATTTCAGATAAGTGATTCAGTGCCTCGAAATTGGCGGCCTCTAACAGTTCGCTACGACCCCGGTCGTTTTTCGCTCGCTGTAATCGATGCCTTCGAAGTTTTTCGCTGATGATAAAATTTTTACAATCATGTTGGTCCCTGGTTCTGGTGCTTGGATTTATCGGCTATTTATTCTTTGATCTTCATTCTGTTTTCTTTATTCTTCATTCTTCATTTCCCACGCATCAGGGAGCGGTAGGCATTGGCTAATTCCTTGCGGTCCTGCAGGTATTGCTCCATCAGGCCATTGAATTGAGTGATGATTTGTGGTTCTATACACTGGTTTTTCTCCTGCCTGCTGAGGTTAATGGCTATTTCATGAATATTTAAGGCCGTTTTTCCCATGGCCTGCCCTACCTGGTCTATGTTTCTGATCAGATCCACACTGTTCATGGCCTGTTTGGTGGCTTTTTCAGCCAGAACCAACTCTCTTAGGTATTCGGCCATGGATTTCCTCCCCAGGGCTATTTGATTCTGCCAGAGTTCGAGGTATTCGTTCTCCGTGAGGTGTAATTGCAGTTTCCTGGTTCGTTTCTCCTCCCCAGACCAGTTGTTTCCTTCCTACTCGTCTTTTCCTTTTTTTCTCAGGAACGCCAAGTTGCGAGGCGTTCCCTCCGTCCACTACCGGGCGGCTGATTGTTTTCAGCATGAGGCCCGCCCTTCCGGCAGAATCTGAAAACACATCTTGCAATGACACTCCCGCAAAAACACCCCCATTCCCGGAAGGCCACTGCTCTTGTTTTTCATGCTTTTCCCACCCCGATTGCGGCTTTTTCATTGCTTCATTCATATCCTTCTGGTTTTAAATAAATTTTTCTTTTCACTAGTAGGAAGTAAATAAGTCCCCTTCCCCTATCGTACTAGTCTAAGGTCTTCTGTTCTTTATTCTTTAATCTTCATTACAGATTGCCCGATAAAGAATTTTATTTTTCTTTTATTCTTCATTTTTTAATCATTATCCTTTATTCTTCATTTTTCTTTAATCGTTATCTTCTCTTTATTCGTTAATCTTTAATCTTCATCCTTTATTCTTCATTCTTAATCTTTATTCTTTGCTGTCATCAAATTTTTGGTTTGATGAGCGTTTGATGACAATTTGATGACTATATATCTTATTGATTATTAATATATTATATATATTATTCATCATATCATCAAAAAACATATACTTCGTTCTCTACCCCCTAGAGTTTTTCCCTCTTTTTTTGATGCGGTGATGACAGACGCTCCTATCCCTCTGATCCACAACCGCTTGCGCTGTCATCAAACCGTCATCAAAGTGTCATCAGTCATCAAATGATGCTGGTGGTTATGGTTGTTTAGGGATCGTTCATGTGTTTCGGGTTTATGGTGTAATACCTTCCTTTGGCTTCTCCTGGTACCATAGTGCCATCATTAAGCATGGAATACTTCGTATAGGCCAATGTGTTGCTTGCAGGAGCGAGCTGCCATTCGTCCCGGAGTACTTTCAGGATGGCCTGCCGGGATATTTTGAATCCTGATTTGGACAGGATCGGGATCAGGTCGTTCACACAAAAGCTGATGCTCTCCAGTTCGAAGTCTTCCATCAGGCCGGTGAGGATCTCCATCATTTCTGTTTCCAGCCAGTTCCGGCTCCTTCTCATCACCCTTCTCAGTGCGTCGGTCTTCAGCTGGTTGGCGGTGAACCACATCCTTGTCTGGTTGCTGGTGGACATGCTTCTTTTGCTGATATGGTGTAGAAAGGCTGGTATCTCGTTGGTGAGTTCGTTGATCAGGTTGATCTTGATGTTCTGTATGGGTCTGATCTGTCTGACCCAATACCGTGTCTCTCCCGGTTCAATTTGGATAAAGCTGTCTTCGTTGTTGGAACACAGGATGAACTTGCCAAAGAACTCGGTCTCTGATCTATCTTTTCCTTTTGCTTCGGTCTTGAAGGTTTTGGCTGTACTGAGGTTCTTGATTCGTTCGCTGTCTTCGACTTTATCCAGGAGGACTTCATCGACGGCAATAATCAGCTTGCTGGCCCAGTCGCTGTTGAACTGGCTCCGGAAGTCTTCGTTCTTGTTGTAGGTCATGTTGTTCTGGTAGATGGCTTTCAGCCAATTCAGAAACGTGGTCTTGCCGGTTTCTCTTTCTTTGCTCACCAGGCACAATACGGGTAATGGTTGTATGGGCTGTTTGTACAGTAGGGTGAGGTAATCGAGTCCGAGGTTGATCTGTTCGCCAAAGATGTGGTTAAGGAATTGTATGGTGTTATTACAGTTTCCTTCCTTTGGTTTATGGGTAATGGGTTCGTAGCGGTTGAGGAAGTTGTTGGCGGTGGGCTGGTAGTCGGTATGGGATGGCAGATGACAGAATCCGTCGTACCTGGGTACATTAGCCAGCACGTGTTTCCCATGGTCGAGTTTGATGCATTCGCCGGTCCAGGGAATCAGCTTTTCTACCTTGTCCCCGGAGATGAGTGGTACCATCACTTTCTTGTAGTACATCGTTCCGACGCGGACGTAGTGAATCTCCATGGTGCTATTGATTGGGTTGTGTCCAGTATCCTTTCGTCCGTCTGTTCATCGTAGTCATCGCGTCGAGTACTTCTTCTTTCACAAAGTACTGACGTCCGTGGATCTCATGACTCGGAAGGCCTTTTTTTACCCAGGCATTGACCGTGGATTTGGTCACGCCGTAGTAGTTGGCTAATTCTGCTCTTGAGAGGGGTTTGCTCTTCAACAGGGTTGATTCGTTATTCAGTTCCCGTTGCTTGTATTCATCGAGCCATTGGAAGATGAGTGCTTTCAGTTCCTCGGGTTTGGCAATAATCAGGTTGACTTCTGACATGGTGATCTGGAATAATGGTTCATTTGGAAGAATGATTTTTGCTTCTTCCTATCGGATACCGGTTTCCCCTCCTCAATGCGAAATTCTGCTCTTTCGCTGTCCTTTCTTTTGACTCTGCCTTTTCTAGTATTCGATGGGGCTAATTAGGTGGTTTTTGGATCATCAGGCAATGGCACACTTGTAGTATTTTTATAGCACTTTAGTAGTATTTTTTGGGGTAAATGGGTTCAAATCGTATTTTGGTTGCTGTTTTGAATAGTTCATTATTGAAAAAAGATTCGGGCGAGGGTTGGCATAAAGGAAGGAGTAGAATTATGAGAAATGAAAAAAATCCGGAATTCATCTGTGCAATTAATTCTGAAGTCAGAAGCGAGTTTGTTGGACCTTTTGTTGGACCTAATAAAAAAAGCACTTACAATTTTCATCATAAGTGCTTGATTTTCAACGCTCCCCAGACTGGACTCGAACCAGTGACCCTCTGATTAACAGTCAGATGCTCTAACCTGCTGAGCTACTGAGGAAAAATTCCCTTTTAAAAAGGACTGCAATATTAGTCTGTGTCAACAAATAATGCAATACGACACCTATTATTTTTAGAACATACTTATTTTTTCCTCCCTTTTTTTCCAGCCATTCTTTGGCATAAAAGCTTATTAAAGGTTAGTTTTGCACTTTATAGAAATCGAATTTTTTTCTGCTCTATTATGACAAAAAAAGGAAAAGTGGCTCAGGTTATCGGACCTGTGGTCGATGTCAGTTTTGAAGGACTCGGGGACATTCCAAGTATTTACGATGCACTTAAGGTAACCCGCCCGGATGGACAGGTTGTTGTGCTGGAATGTCAGCAGCACCTGGGTGAAGATCGGGTGCGTACCGTGGCAATGGATAGTACCGAAGGTCTAATGAGAGGCATGGAAGTGCTGGCCACCGGAGCGCCAATAAAAATGCCGGTAGGTGATGACATCAAGGGCAGATTGTTCAACGTGGTTGGTCAGGCTATTGACGGCATTCCACAGCCAAAAGCAACGGGAGAACTCTCCATACACAGACATCCTCCAAAATATGAAGATTTATCCACTTCTTCGGAAATTCTATATACAGGGATCAAGGTGATCGATTTGCTGGAGCCTTACGTAAAAGGTGGAAAAATCGGTCTTTTTGGTGGTGCCGGTGTTGGAAAGACCGTTTTGATCATGGAGTTGATCAATAATATCGCCAAAGCATATGCCGGTCTTTCAGTCTTCGCCGGTGTAGGTGAAAGAACCAGGGAAGGAAATGACCTCCTCCGTGAAATGCTTGAATCCGGTGTAATTAAATACGGTAAAGAATTCATGAAGTCGATGGAAGAAGGTCACTGGGACCTGTCTAAAGTTGATCCTGTTGAATTGGCCAAATCCCAGGCTACACTCGTATTTGGCCAGATGAATGAGCCTCCCGGAGCTCGTGCACGTGTTGCATTATCCGGACTTACCGTTGCCGAATACTTCCGCGATGGTGATGGAAAAGGGAAAGGAAACGACATTCTTTTGTTTATTGACAATATATTCAGGTTTACCCAAGCCGGCTCTGAGGTTTCGGCGCTTCTTGGCCGTATGCCTTCTGCAGTAGGCTACCAGCCGACACTTGCTACCGAAATGGGCGAGATGCAGGAAAGAATCACTTCGACGAAGCGCGGCTCTATCACATCAGTTCAGGCGGTTTATGTGCCAGCGGATGACCTTACAGACCCAGCCCCGGCAACTACATTTTCTCACCTGGATGCCACAACGGTATTGTCCAGGAAAATCGCCGAATTAGGTATTTATCCAGCGGTGGATCCACTTGATTCAACTTCGCGAATTCTCAATCCTGAGATCATCGGGGATGAGCATTATAATACAGCACAACGGGTAAAAGAAATTATACAGCGGTATGTGGAGTTACAGGATATCATTGCGATCCTGGGTATGGAAGAATTATCCGATGAAGATAAGCAGGTAGTGCACCGTGCAAGAAGGGTACAGCGATTCCTTTCTCAGCCATTCCATGTTGCCGAAGCATTCACCGGTATGAAAGGTGTGCTGGTTGATATAAAGGATACCATCAAGGGTTTTAATATGATTTTGGATGGTGAATTCGATCATTTGCCAGAAGCCGCCTTCAACCTGGTTGGCACCATTGAAGATGCCGTCGAGAAAGGTGAAAGATTAATGGCCGAAGCCAAAAGCTGATAACTAAGCGCATATGCAACTGGAGATTATCACCCCTGACAAGACCATCTTTAAAGGAGACGTTGATTCTGCTAAATTCCCTGGTACAAAGGGTGCATTTCAGGTACTAAACAACCACGCGCCCATTGTCAGTACCCTTGAAGCTGGAAAAGTGGTGCTGAAAATCAACAATACCAAAACGGAAATTCAGATTTTGGGCGGAGTTGTTGAGGTGCACAAGAATAAAATCATTGTTCTTGCTGAAGGTGTCAAAGAAGGTTAGAATTCAAATTGATTAAAATATGGAGAGGCTGATAAATTTATCAGCCTTTTTTTATCTAAAAACTTCATTCAACACCTGAATGGATTTGATGGGCTTTATTGAGTCATAGTGCGCGCGGTAGTAATCGACCATGATCTGAATCAGGCTGTTCCTTGAGGGACGGTCGAAAGGCGGCTCCGGTGAACTATTTATCTGAATTAATTGATCAAGTAATACTGCCAGATGCCTGTATGACTCCGATGAGCGACCTGTTTCCTTCAGAATGAATGCGCCGGAATCTGGTCTGATGCCAAGATAACCCGTGAGTTGAACTAAAAATAATACATGAAAATCCATGAAATTCTCAGCCTGATCGTCATATTGCTTTATTGCTTCATGAAGGAAATGAAATAATTCCAGGGGCTCTTCTTCCTCCTTTAGTACCTGGCTCAACATTTCAGTGATAAAAAGCGCCACGGTAGTTTTTCGAATATCGAAAGGCAGCGTATGAAAATTATATGAACACCTCAACTCACTGATCCGGTTGATTTCTTTTCCGCGCTGATAATACACCACCATTTCCAAAAGTGTGAGTGGCTGAAAATAGGCAATCCTGGGTTTTGAATTCAACGAACGAACACTATTGACAAGATAGGTCTGCATTCCGAACTGCTCCGTAAAAATCCTGGCAATGATGGAAGTTTCGCGGTATTTAATATATGACAGAACAATACCCCTGGTTTTCGCGAGCATTTACAATGAGTTAGTAGCTTTTTCCCTTGCCGTCATGCCATCCGTGTAGCATTTTCGACACCGGGCCTGATAAAGGTCTTTTTCTCCCAGCAGCACCTTTTTGTCCGAGTCATCGAGCCTGTAGGTGAAGGACGCTATGGCGCCGCAATTCATGCATATAGCGTGCGTTTTGGTAACAAACTCAGCAATGGCCATAATGTTATTCATTGGCTCGAACGGCCGACCAAGATAGTCCATATCCAGTCCGGCGATAATCACCCTTTTTCCCTGGTTTGCGAGTTTTTCCGCTACCCTCACAATATCCTGATCAAAAAATTGAGCTTCGTCGATTCCAACCAAATCGCAGTCGGAAGCCAGAAGAAGAATGTCATTGGAAAACTGCACCGGTGTGGATCGAATTTCTTTACGGTCATGAGAAACCACATTCGTCGAATGGTACCTTGTATCGGTGGCTGGTTTGAAAATTTCAACCTTGAGATTGGCGATTAGTGCTCTGTTAAGCCTTCGGATGAGTTCTTCTGTTTTCCCGGAAAACATAGAGCCGCAAATAACCTCAATCCAACCCGTTAGTCGGTTTCTTTCACCGGGACTGTGACTAAAATCGGGCTCTATAAACATGCAGACGTGGGTTTCATTCTTTTGAACTATTTAAGGATGCACTTTCCTAATCCTGACGAAAAATACCAAATATTCCATGGATTAAGGTATTCATTCTATCGAATGTTTACCCGATAACTCCCTGATGCGAGCGTCATAGCTCGCGATTTTTAAAATTTACCTGCAAATAGGTGCAATAAACTGTCATTTGAGAGTATTTTTACTCATACAAAAATGTATTAAAATGGAGAGCAATTTAAACCATTCGTATATCAGGACATACAGCAAAAAATTGGCTGATAAACTGATCCATGGATTTTTTGCAAAAAAACAAGCCGTTAGCGGGAAGGAGCTGATAGAATTCTCCAGCATCAGGCAGGTGAATTATTTCATACTTCATTCGCTTTTCGAATCATGGAAACTTGAATTCAACAATCTTAAAAGTCCATACTTCAATTACGATGAAGCTGAGGTAAAGGAGGCTGCAAAGGTATTTATGAATGTGCTTTCCAGACACATTCGTGTTGAGAAGGAGAACTTAAAACCTCTCCTGGAGGAAGCCATCGCCAAGACGCTGATATTGGTATTTAGCCCTTATGATTTTTATATCCTCGCAATCAGAAATTCACCTGCTAAAAAATTTGAAACCTCCGGAATCAAAGAGCTCGCCAGGTACATTAAAATAAATGGCCATTTGCTCCAAGCCTACATCGACGAACTGGATACGCGGCAATTTGGTAGTACGCCGGTAGAGACTGCAGAGGAAATATTCAATGAAGTTTGTGAGCAATTCAGGGAGTCGCCCGATGAAATCGATGAGTATTTGGCGCAGTTCAATGGCCTCATGCTGCTTAATGTAGATGACATTTACGAACATCTGGAAACGAAAAGCTCTGCCAAACAAGAGGACCCCAAACCATCAAAGGCAACGACAGATAAAAAAAACCAACAAATTCTTCTCGATACATTTGAAATTGACAGGAAGGAGGCATTAGTGGAAATCCATCAGAAAAAAGCTACAGAAGGCATCAGAAAGAGTCTTACTATCAATCAGCGATTCATGTTTGAAAAGGAACTGTTCACTGGAAATAAGGAGGAATTCGAACGGGTAATAACATTATTGGATAGTCTTACCAGCCGTAAAGAAGCCCTTGGATATATTGCAGATAATTACCTCAAAAAAACCTGGGATGCCGAAAAGGATGAAGTTATCGAGTTTCTTTCTATTCTCGATAAGCGCTTCCCTGAATAAGAATTATCGAAGCAGCACTTGCATGCGGTGGGAATCAATTTTTACCATGATGAAAATGAGTATGGTAAACGACCAAAGGGATGATCCACCATACGAAAATAGTGGTAATGGAATACCAATGACAGGAAATAGTCCGATGGTCATGCCAACATTTACCATGAAGTGGAATAAAATAATGGAGGCTACTGAATAGCCGTAAATCCTCGCGAATTTCTCCTTTTGTCTTTCTGCAATCCTCAACAATCTCAAAATCAAAACCACAAACAGGACGATGACCAATGTGGTGCCAAGCCAGCCCTGTTCTTCACCAAGAGTACAAAAAATAAAGTCAGTACTTTGTTCGGGCACGAAGTCAAACTTCGTCTGCGTTCCCTTGAGGAATCCCTTTCCAAAAAATCCACCCGATCCGATCGCGATTTTTGATTGGATCACATTCCACCCATAGCCTTTTGGGTCAGCTTCTGGGTTTACGAGCGCTTTAATTCTGTTTTGTTGGTGCGGCTTCAATACATCCGTGACAAAATAGTCAACACTTTTGACAACGGCGATAACGATCAACATTCCGACCAGAATTGTAAGAATCCGTCTCCATCTTCCTCTTCTCATGGTAAAAAAGGCCACAAGCATTAAAATAACACCAAATGAAACTATGCCAATGATGAGCGGTGTCTGAGCAAATATTAGTGTAAGGACAAATAATGTTATCGCGACAATACCAATGACAAAAATCGCCTGATTAAAACCCTCGCGATAGAGTACAATGGCAAGGGCGCCAAATACCAATGCCGTTCCGGTGTCACCCTGAACGATAATCAGTAAGGCCGGAAGACCAATGATGGCCGCGGTCACCATGAGATTATCAGGCCTGGTTATCTTATAATTTACCTTGCTCATGTACTTGGCAAGGGCAAGGCATGTCACAAATTTTGCAAACTCCGATGGCTGGAGTCTAAAACCGCCTATACTGAACCAGCTGGTTGAACCGGCAACTTTGGTACCTGCAAAAAGCACCAATACCAATAAAAATCATGACAATCCCATAAAACACGTACGCCAGTGAGTCATAAATCCTGAAGTCAATGGTCATTATTACGATGATGATCAGAATTGCTGTAATAATCCATAAAAACTGTTTGCCGGAATTGACAGACAAACTGAAGATGCTGGCCTGCAAATCTTCGTCATAGTCGGCTGCATATATATTCAACCAACCCAGGAGTACGAAGAGGCTGTAAATTGCCACCACCACCCAATCAACTTGTTGCCATATGGTTCTTTGCTCTCTCAATAGACGAATTTCCCTGCTTTTACATAATCCTCAATATTTTTGCGCTTAATCTCACCGGTCAGGTATTTTTCAATCATCAACCCGGCCACTCCCGCAGCAGCCCGTGCACCCTGCCCGGCATTTTGAACATACACTGCAACAGCAATTTTAGGATCATCCTTTGGTGCAAATGCGACAAAGACCGAATGGTCCTCACCATGGGGATTTTGCGAAGTTCCGGTCTTCCCGCAAACCGCTATGCCTGGTATCTGAACGCGCATACCGGTACCCCCGGTGATCACCTTTTCCATGGCATCAATTACAGGTATAAAATGCTGCCTGTCAATGCCAACCTCGTGTTTCACCTGGTATTCAGGCCGCGGTTTACCTTCCTCTCCAATACCTTTGATGATATGAGGAACATAATAATATCCCCGGTTGGCTACAATGGCCATATAGTTAGCCATCTGCAGCGGACTGATGAGAATCTCACCCTGACCTATACTTATGGAATTAATGGTGGACCATTTCCAGCTATTCTGTCCGTAAATACCATCATAAAGCGCCGGAGAGGGCACTTGTCCTCCTTTTTCGTTTGGTACGTCGATTCCCACCGTATTACCGAAGCCAAATTTGTAGAGATAATTTGCCCATTTATCTAAACCTATCCGTGAGTCAATGAATGTGTTGTCGGATACATTCTGATTGATAATCCGCCTGAAAACGATATAAAAGTAGTTGTTGGAGGATTTTTCAATTGCCTCGAAAACATTGTAATACCCTGGCGGTGCGTGGTCCCCAACCAATCCTCCCGAACAATATATTTCTTCATTGGGTGTGATCACCCCTTCCTGGAGAGCAATCAATGCCTGCGCCGGTTTAAATGTTGATCCTGGGGGATACACTGACATGGTGGCGCGGTTGAAAAGCGGTTTAAGGGAGTCAAGTGTGAGCTCCGCGAAGTTTTTGCTGAACAGTCGTCCGCTGAGCAGGTCAGGATTATATGTTGGGCTGGTGACGATACACAAGACCTCGCCGGTGGCAGGTTCCAGGGCCACCGCTCCTCCCGGAAGATCCTTCATCAACCATTCAATGTAGGTTTGCAAATCTACGTCAATGGTCGAATGAAGGTTTTTACCTGCAACAGAAAGGGAATCACTTTTTCCATCATTAAATGCGCCTTTTTCCACACCGCGCACGTTGACCATTTTATATTTTACACCATTCCTTCCCTTCAATTCCTTTTCATACGCCAACTCTAATCCACTGATACCAATATAATCCCCCTGCTTATACTCACCTGTGGAATCCCGCTCCAGCGACCTTTTACTTATTTCACCCACATAACCCAGTGAATTAGCCATGCAATCATGTTCATAGCCCCGGAGCAACCTGACCTGCGGATAAAAACCAGGATAGTCCA
This sequence comes from Cyclobacteriaceae bacterium, assembly GCA_034523095.1. Taxonomy (GTDB): domain Bacteria; phylum Bacteroidota; class Bacteroidia; order Cytophagales; family Cyclobacteriaceae; genus JAAUQL01. Next base: position 72,612 of record JAXHKU010000003.1, read on the forward strand.
CCAGAAAATCCTGGAACCGCGCAAAGTCCTCCATTGACAACATCTTCATTAAGGGAGATGGTTGATATGTGTCAAACTCGATGGCGGTATTCATTCGGTCAATGAACTCCTGCTTGTCAATTCCCAGTAAACCACAGAACCTGGCCGTATCTTTCACAACCGCTTCCCTGGGTACAACCATGAGATCAAAAACCGGGTTGTTTTGTACCAGCACTTCACCATTTCGGTCATAAATCACACCACGAACAGAATAGTCCCTTATTCTTCGAAGTATGTTATCTTCCGCAGCTGAACCATAGGTGTCGTCGATGAACTGGATCTGGAATAATTTTATACAATACACCAGTCCTATCAGGATTACTACCACTTGAATGATGTATTTCCTGCTATCTTCCATGATCAGGTTGTCCTTTTATAAAACAAGTACTGGGTCAGGATGATAATAAAAAAAGTAAGGAGGGTGCTGGTGAACACCTTAAGGAAGGTGAAAAAAAACATGGAAAATCCACCGGATTCCAGGTAAAACATGGCAAAGTGATGGATGAATATCAATGGCAGTGAATAAATGGTAAACCATATTACATCCACGTTTTTTATACTGGGAATAGATATTTCTTCATAACCACCGCGAGGTGTAATCATACTAAGCCAATGGGGTCTTAAAAAAGCAATCAGGACAGATGCAGAAGCATTGATACCCGGCGTATCATAGAAAATATCCACAGTAAGTCCGGCACAGAAAGCGATAATCATTAATAAAATAGGACCTGTTTCAAGGGACAGCAGTAGTAGAAATCCAACGTACAAAAAACAGAAGGTTGTGTTGAACAGCACAAAATTCTTTAGCAAAAGTACCTGCACTAAGATGTACAAGACAAATGATATCACAGCCGATATTATACTACGACTACTCATCCTTCATGGTATTTTGCAACTCGAGCTTAATCTGTTCTACCCGAGTTGGGTTTTTAACGACATAAACATAGGATAGCTGTGAAAAATCATTGGCCAACAACACATCAATATCATAAAATGGCGAACTGTCCTCCAATTCAAATTTTTCTACAACACCTATCATGAGTTTTTCCGGATATACCGCATTGTATCCTGAGGTAAGAATTGTATCTCCGACTTGCACTGGAATATGCCTGGGCACATAGAGCAGTTTAGATGTACGGATATCTCTTCCATCCCAGTTCAAACTGCAAAAGGTATTGTTGCGGTTAATGGAAGCCGATACAAATACGCCTGTATGGAGTATTGAAGACACAGTAGCAAAGTTCGATGAAACAGCTTTCACTTTTCCGGCGATTCCGTTGGAGGTTATTACGCCCATGCCGGGCTCTATACCACTTGTTCTTCCCTTATTAATGGTGAAATAATTATGTACCTGATTGGTAGTGTTGTTAATGACCTTGGCTGAAAGAAACCCATAATTCAGGATCGATTTTATCCTTTGTATTGAATCGGTCGATGCGGCAACAATTATGGACACTTGTTGCTTTCCAATTGTCTCCTTGAGTCGGGCATTGTCCGCCGCAAGTTGTGCGTTGACAGCGGGCAGATTGAAATACTGAACTATGCCGTAGCGGATATTGAGTACTCTTGCTGCAACATTATTGCTGGTGTGAAAAAAGGATGCGCTGTGATAGGCACTTGTTCTTACGAGCGCCCACAAACAGATAAATTCAATAAAAAGAAAGGTCAGAAATGCCCTGTAGGTATGTATTAATTTGAATAATTGATACATTCTACCATTAGGTCATTAGAACCGCTTTTAACTGTGCCAAATTTTTCATTGCAATGCCGGTTCCACGTACAACTGCCCGCAACGGATCTTCCACCACATGAAGCGGAAGCTTGGTTTTCAGAGCAAGACGTTTATCAAGACCGCGTAGCAATGCACCGCCACCTGTGAGGTGAATGCCGTTGTCGTATATATCGGCGCTGAGTTCAGGAGGCGAGATTTCCAGTGCTTTTAGTACTGATTCCTCAATCTTCGAAACTGATTTATCTAGAGCAAATGCGATTTCTGAATAGGAAATTTTAATAACTTTTGGAATACCTGTCATGAGGTCCCTTCCGCGAATTTCGTAATCTTCAGGAGGATCGTCCAATTCGGTGAGCGCGGAGCCCACTTCGATCTTAATTTTTTCGGCTGATCGCTCTCCAATGAGCAGATTGTGTTGCCTTCTCATGTAGTCGAGAATATCCTTATTGAAGACGTCACCGGCGATGCGTATTGATTGATTACAAACAATACCGGACAAGGCGATGATGGCGATTTCAGTAGTTCCTCCACCGATATCCACGATCATGGAGCCAACCGGTCTGTCGATGTCTATGCCAACACCAAGCGCTGCTGCGATGGGTTCGTAGATCATATACACTTCCTTGGCGCCGGCATGCTCGGCTGAATCACGAACAGCTCGTTTTTCCACCTCCGTGATGCCGGATGGAATACAAATTACCATTCTATGAGAAGCAGGAAACCAGCGCTTGCCGGTATCAATCATTTTGATCATACCACGGATCATGTGCTCTGCAGCATGAAAATCTGCAATTACACCATCCTTGAGCGGCCTGATCGTCTTGATATTCTCATGCGTTTTTTCGTGCATCTGCATGGCTTCGGTGCCAATAGCAAGCACTTTGTTGGTGCTTTTATCGATCGCAATAATCGAAGGCTCATCGACAACAATTTTATCCTTATGAATAATCAAGGTATTGGCTGTGCCAAGGTCAATCGCAATATCACTGGTAAAAAAATCAAATAATCCCATAGTATAGTTTTATGAATTGGGGCCGGAAGATAGCTATCCGAAATCTATTAATAATTGCAATAAATTTATGAAACTTACTTTTAAACTTTTAATGCTTAAAATGTCGAACGCCGGTAAATACCATTGCCATATCGTGAGCGTCGCAGTACTCAATCGAATCTTTGTCCTTAATGGATCCCCCTGGCTGAATAACGGCTTGTATTCCAGCCTGATTCGCTATTTCCACGCAATCAGGAAAGGGGAAAAATGCATCGGACGCCATCACAGCTCCCGCCAAAGAGAAGCCAAATACACGCGCTTTCTCAATGGCCTGTTTTAGCGCATCCACACGGGAGGTCTGCCCCACTCCACTTGATAGTAACTGTCCGTCTTTTGCCAGAATGATGGTATTGGATTTTGTATGTTTACAAACCTTGCTGGCAAATAAAAGCGCTGAATTTTCATCAGATGTGGTAGCTCGTTTTGTCACAACTTTTAAATCCGTGAGCTTATCGGTATGCAGATCCCTGTCCTGTTCAATGACGCCATTCAGTATGCTTTTGAATTGACGCGTTGTTGTAAGTCTGGTTTGTTGTTTTAGCAGAATTCGGTTTTTCTTTTGTTGTAAAATTTCCAGCGCCTCCGGAGTAAATCCCGGTGCAGCGAGTATTTCGAAAAACAGGCTATTCATTTCCAGCGCAGCGTTAGCATCCACAACCTTGTTGGTGATAAGCACACCGCCGAACGCAGATATCGTATCCGCCTGAAAAGCTTTGATATATGCATCCTTCACCGTAGCACCAGTGGCACATCCGCAGGCATTGGTGTGTTTCAATATGGCAAATGCCGGTTCGTCATTGAACTCTTCTATTAGACAAACTGCCGCGTCAACATCAACCAGATTATTATATGATAATTCCTTTCCATGCAACTGCTCGAACAGGTCGGAGAAATTGCCATAGAATACGCCTGACTGATGTGGGTTTTCGCCATATCGAAGCGGCTTACTTTCGCGGATGCTTTGTTTGAATTTATTTCCACCGTTTTCCCCATTCAGGTAACTGAAAATGGCTGTATCATAATGCGAAGAGATATCAAATGCCTGTGCTGCGAAAAGTTTCCTCTGCTCCAGCGAAGTTTCGCAATGCTGGATTCTGAGCAATTCTTCCACTTCAACATATTGCTCCATGGATGAAATGACGAGTACGTCCTGAAAGTTCTTTGCCGCTGCACGTATCAGCGATATACCACCGATATCAATTTTTTCGATGACCTCAGGTTCTGCAGCGCCGGATGCTACCGTGGCTTCGAATGGGTACAGATCTACAAGAACCATGTCGATCGATGGAATCTCATATGATTTTAGCTGCTCGCCATCGGTTGGATTATTTCTCCTCGAAAGTATTCCGCCAAATACTTTTGGGTGCAAGGTTTTTACCCTGCCGCCCAAGATGGAAGGATACCCTGTAAGAGATTCCACAGACTGAACCGGCACCCCGGCTTCCTCGATAAAACTTTGTGTGCCGCCGGTGGAATACAGTTTTACTCCATGTTTATGGAGCAATGATATTACCGGCATCAGGTTATCCTTGTGATAAACTGAAATTAGTGCGGCCTCTATTTTCTTCTGCGACATGGCTATGATTTAATCAAGCGCAAAACTATATAAATTCGGCCAGCCTTCATGAAAAAATGTGGCTTAAATTGGTCATTTTCCCATAAGTATCGCCTGCTCGATCACAGCTGGGTAATGGGCATACTCGAGCGCGTGTACCTTTACGGCAACATCATCCGCAGTATCGGTAGGTTCTAAGGGACATGTGGCCTGAAAAAGAATTTTTCCCTTGTCGTATTCTTCATTGACAAGATGTATAGTAATGCCGGATTGCGTTTCACGGTTTTTTACTACGGCCTCGTGGACATGTATTCCATACATTCCTTTGCCCCCATACGCAGGCAACAAGGCAGGATGGATATTGATCATTTTATCAGAAAACCGTCTTACTATCCGCCCTGGCATCAGCCACATAAATCCCGCCAGCACGATGAATTCAATACCGTTTTTCTGCAAAGCTTCATCAACCACAGTTTCCTTATAAAAACTGTTTCTGTCGAAAAGCACCGTGGGAATATGGTGATTTTTTGCCCTGGTAAGAACGTAGGCATCGGGATTGTTGGAAAGTATGAGCGCCACTTGTATGTGTTCATGGTTTTTGAAATGGCGGATGATCTCTTCGGCATTGGTGCCGCTTCCTGAAGCAAAAATGGCAATGAGGGTTTTCAATTTTTTATGGTTCAGAATTTAGAAAAATATCATGCTGAATATACCTGCAAGCATCAACAATTTACAAAAGGTGCTGAGCTGGTGGAACCTGCGCTGAGTATCAGCCTTATAAAGTAAGTATATTAAATAGACTATCGGCAGGACCAATAGCATAAAAAACGCGTGAAGCACCTGGTTATCCAGCCTGGCCGAGAGAAACACCAGCAAAACTATAGATAGCGTGATCAGTGCATATAAAAGCATTTTAGTTTTGCGCAATCCCCAGATGATCGGCAATGTGCGACTTCCAAAACGCATATCGCCGCGTATGTCTTCCATGTCCTTAATTACTTCTCGAACCAGGTTGATGGAAAAGGCAAACAGCGCATAGATCAATACAAGGTTGAAGTTTTGCCTGTAATAAACTGCCACCATGAGAATCGATAAACCTGCCAGCAGGGCTATAACCAGGTTACCGATAAAAGGCATCCGTTTCAGCCTGTTTGAATAAATCCATAACAGAAATGCAGCGATTATATTCAACATGCCGACATATAAGCTGAGGTAGAAACCGACAAGAATCCCGGCGATGTTCAGCGCAGCGTGGGAAAACAATACGATGCGCCTTTTTACCAATTTGCCTACGACCACTCTGTCAGGTTTATTCACGTAATCAATCTTTATATCATAATAATCATTGATTACATAGCCCGCCGCCGCTATAACGATGGTTGATGAAGACAATAAAAAGAGTTTAAAATCCAGCAGACTGGCGGCGCTCACCTCCGGATAGGACACAAGGAAAAGCACTGCAAAATACTGCGAAAAGCCAATGATGATCAGATTGGGAAATCGAGTGAGTTGAAGAAAACCATATATGGAAAAACCACGCTTTTGTGACGTACGCTGCTGCATAATGTTGGTAAAAGTACGTACTGACTTAGTAGCCCGAAAGTTTTAGTCAAACTTTGTATGAAGGATCAGGTCTGTGACCTCACGGTAAATTTCGCGAAAGCGACTTTCCTGGAGTAGCGACATATGTTTTGCTATGGTATCATGATCTCCGCGACGCGCGGGGCCGGTTTGTGCCTGCTTCGGACCGATATCCAGGCTTTTGTTGATCGTTTCAGCAATCAGCGGACGGAGAAGTTCCATGTCAAGATCTTTTTTGCTCAACATTTCCTCAGCCGCCACAAGCATGTAATTCGTAAAGTTGCTGGCGAATACTGCTGCCAGGTGTATGAGCAGCCTGTCCTGTCCGGAGGCTTCATAGACGTTTTTGCTGATGGAATTGGCGAGATTACTGAGCACATCAAGCGTCATGTCATTCTCAGCCTCGATAAGTATGGGAATGCCCGTAAAATCCAGCCGCTTCCCCTTGGTGAATGTTTGAACCGGGTACAAGACACCGATATTTTCTGTCGCTGAATAGCCCAGTCGGCTCAGTGGCTGGCTTCCTGAAGTATGGACAATTACTGCATTTTCAGGTAAGGCAACCTCCTGCGCAACTTCCTCGATGGCGCTATCCGAAACGCATAACAGGATCACACTGGCCGATGATTCTGCAAAATCCAGCGAGGTAGAAATCTCCGCATTGTAAAGTCGGCCCTGAAGTTGTTTTGCGTGCTTTGGATTACGGCTATAAACCTCTACAACACGGTGGCCCATATTCTCCAGCTCGGGGCCGAGATGCCAGGCAAGGTTTCCTGCTCCTACAATGGCGATGTTCAGATAGTTAGCCACAGTAAATTTTTTCGTATTCTTCCGGCTCGGTAAAGATTTGCTTTCGCAAAATTTTTCCGCGCTCATCATAATAGATCACGATATAGAACTCAGCCTCGCGGATATATTTCTCAGCAAAAAATACAGGCTGCTCTGCCGAACCAATGTTGATAATGTCATTGAAGGTGGCGCCGATGATTACACCATACACATTGCTCAAAACACCCAGTTGGCCATTGCGGGTAACCAGCAGAAGTTTGTCAGTACCGTCTCGAAGAACTTTATATTCGGTAATGCCTTGATAAATATATTCGCCGCGGGCGACATGAAAAAGCGCCCATTCCCCAGTCTTTCGCACCAGCGCTATGGAATCATTCCAGTCCAGAATTTCTTCAAACTCATATTTCGTAACTTCCTTATTGTCGAGATCAACCAATCCAAGCAGGTTGCCTTTTACGCCAATAAAGTATTTGGTGCCAAATGGTTTCAGCGCCTTCTGGTATTTGGCACTAAGCGTCACGCTCAGGCTGGCATTGAATATGCCAAATTTTCCATCGATCAACGTACTGACGTAGCCGCGGTCATAATTGCCAATGGCATCATAACGTACTTTCAATCCTTCTTTGCCGTTCTGGAGAAAAAGGCCTTTTTTTCCGTCTCTTTCCACGACAAGATATTCCATACCTAATGCTTCGATGTTTGAGTATTTTCCATCAATTATCTTCTGCCCGTTGATGTCAAAGACTTTGTAAATCCCTTTTGAAGCCTTGGTAAGCAGGTACTGCGCATGCTTGTTTTCGTCCGTCAATGAAATATTGCTTGGGCGCAACAGTCTCGTCTCGGTCGAGTTAGAAATATCCACCAGGCTGTCATTGTCAAACACGGCGTAGGTGGCATTGCCCTGCCTGGTGATCCCGATCTGGTCGCTGAGGAAATGCACTGAATCGTATTCAAATGTGGTTGGGAATAATTTGTCGGTGTTGAAAATACCCCATTTATTATGATACCTCATGGCAACCCTGGCCTTTCCAACATCCACCATATTGAATTCCTGCTGGGACAAGGGATAAAATATCTGGTCGTAAAACCGGTATTTTCCGTCTTTCCGCACCATCCATCCATCGCTCAGTACATAAAAGTTCTGATTCCCCAGTGGGATTTTAATGCTCAGGTCAAGATTCATCACCGTTTCCTGTTCGCCTTTGAAAAGCAGTAACTGGTTGTTGTGAATAAGTTCAAAATCATCATAGATGAACTCAGGCTGTACCTGCTTCTGATTTGCTATTGCCGCCAGGTTGGCTATACTTTGTATGGCAAAAAGGCCATCTTTCCCGATAACAATAAATCGTCCGGCTGATTCTATGGCATCGTATTCGGCAGGTAATATTTCCCGGTTGGTAAATGTGCGCAAACCCCAGCGACCATTTTCCTTGTAGCTGATAAACGACTGCGCCACCACACCCGCGTCCTCAAAATCAAATCCGGTAATCATGACGCCGCTCTTGTGAACAACCGCATAACGGCCGTCTTTGCCGACTTTTAATGCACCATAGCCAAGATCCTCCACAACATCATAATCACCTCTATATATGATCCCGCCCAATCTCGATACGATCAATTTTTGTGTATCAAGCGCGACTTCTAGGTGATCCTGCCTGATATTGCCGCAAAGATATTTTTCATTGACGGAGGAATAGGTGAAGTCGATGAGCTTCAAGCCATCATGCCTGGAGAATCCATACTTTTCCATTTCAAAAATGGTGATGAGACTTCCGATATCAGCGGAGGCGATTTTGAGCAGGGAGTCCTTTTCTGACGTAATGCCATATTTATTAGAAAAACCTTCAGCAGAAGAATATTGCTTGTAAACGTGGTACATGAAATTCATGGCCTTTTTGCGCCATGGACTGCGAGGATACAGTTCCAGGAAAGTCATGTAGGAATCAAGGTCGTGAGCAGCGGTGGAGATTTCCAAAATATTGCGCTCAGCATCCACGCTATGCGGCGACGTTGGATTATTTCGAATAAACCTGATGTAACTCTCAAGACGATGGTCTTCGGTTCGCGACAGGTACAGCAATTCCTCGTAATGTACTTTTGCTGCTTCCACCTGAACTGCTTGCGGATATCGCCGTATAAAATCCTGATACGATTCATAGGTGTTTACCTCCCGGGCATCTTCAAAGGCGATTTCATTCCTGTATGCCACGGCGCTATCTGCCTGGCTGGCGCCTTGAAAACGACTTAGAAAGTAATCGTAATCACTGATGGTATGGCGATTTCGGGCCCGGTTGTAGGCATGGAATTCTACTGCTTTTTTTTGATTGAAAAGTACCGAATCCGTAATGCCGTCCTTTTTCAGATTTTCAAGCTCCTTCACTTCCAGCAACGGATAATTGGCTATGGCGCCAAGAATATAATAGTAAGACGTGTCGATATGATAGGCAGAATAGGCTTCCGTAAGGTATAGAACAGAGAATAAAAATACCGCGCTTCCGGATTGATGCTGTCTTTTTCGATGGATTTCGCAAGCATTTCGTCCAGCTTATCATACTCGCCCTTTTGTAAAAACTTCAGTGCCTTATTGCTGTCAGCAAGCGCATTGACCGAAAGCATCAATGCGATGATCCATGATAATGCCCGAAGCATCCATGCGTTTTTTCTGAGAAATAATGCTGTCTTTATTTTCACCCCAATTCCAGGTTTTGCGGCAAATTTATAAAATTTTGCCGGCTTCAACCCTATTCAATTGTGAAGGAAGACTATGGATACAGCTTAGTGCAACACCAATCTTGCAATAAGTCGTTGCATTTTGCAGATACTTTTCCAAACTTGAATAATAATTAAACACAATATCCATCATGAAAAAGATACTTTATTCCATTTCCATACTGTTGGGCTTCATGGCCTGTGAGACAAAACAAAAACCCACCACCGAAGTGGTTGAAGAAAAAACCATCGCGGTGAATCAATTGACTGAGGAAGAAGCCTCTTCCGGATGGACCTTATTATTTGACGGCCAGTCCAAAGCAGGCTGGCATGTGTACAACAATCAAAGTGATGGAGTGGCCTGGGAAATCCACGACGGTACATTGCACCTGAATCCAAAGGACATTAAAGTAACTCCTGTACCCGGCGCTGGTGATCTCACCCAGGCTGTTGGTGGCGGAGACCTGGCAAGCGATGAAGAATTCGAAAACTTCCATTTGAAACTTGAATGGAAAGTCGGCGAACCAAGCAACAGCGGCGTGATGTTTTATGTGAATGAAGTCCCCGAACATGATTACCCATGGCAGACAGGCCCTGAAGTACAGATTATGAATCAGCGCGAATGCGACGAGGAAATCAACTGCGTGGGCGATTTATACTCGCTGGTGGCCGGTCCGCGCGACCTGGAAATCTCGGACGACTGGAATACGCTCGATATTATTGCAAATCAGGGAAGCCTGGAGGTAAAAATGAACGACCGGTCGCTTTACACCACCACCATGTGGGACGACAACTGGAAAGCCATCATCGCAAGCACCAAATTCACCGCCTGGCCCGACTTCGGCACATTCACCAAAGGTAAAATTGTACTGCAGGATCACGGGCATGCCGTATGGTACCGGAACATAAAAATCAGGAGTGTCGTAAAAACGCAGCGGCGATCTGACTGAGATAAGTATCTGGTCACGATAATAGTCCCTCGCACGGGAGGGGATTTAGGGGTGGGTTTCACTTGGATCCGTTAATATGGTTTCCCGGCAGTAGGCCTCTGCGAGACTGAGACCAGAGTGGATTAATGTGCCCATTCCAGGAGATTGCTTCGCTCGTTCCTCGCTCGGCAATGATGCGGACATCCTGAAACTCAATACCCTGCGCGAGGATTCAGGGGCATGGTCGGATATCCCGCACAACGTCAATAAAACAACGATCCCTGTACCGGCAAACCTGAGTATTTTCGCTCATGGTCCAGCAGCCATTTTTTACGGTGCAGCCCTCCGGCATAGCCGGTGAGGTTACCATTATTGCCAATGACCCGGTGGCAGGGTATCAGTATGGCTATAGGCAATTCCGGCCATTTGCCGATGCAGTGGCGCGAATAGCGGCCACATTTCCCAGGCGCTCCGATTGTTGTGTGTAGCTGCGCGTTTCACCAAAAGGGATTTCCAGAAGGTGCTTCCAAACGAGTTGCTGAAAAGGCGTACCGGATGGCCGTAGTGGCACTGTAAAATATTTCCTGGTTCCGGTGAAGTATTCTTCTAATTCTAAAAGAAGTAAATCCAGGTGTGCATTTGTACCGGCATTTGCCGGCGACTCTGAGTGGGGCTTTTCAACAAAGTTTAATGATGTAATACCTTCCGGGCTTGCTGTTGCCTTGAGAAAACCAAGTGGGGACTGAATGATTCTTGAAATGACGTTTTGGTCCAATTCATTCCGGTCAGTCCCCACTTTAAAACTTTTAATCATTGAGTATAATTTCAATTACTGGAATCTCCACCGGTGGCTTATTCACCGGAAGGCTCAGATTGATATCATTTTCTGCCAGTTTGTTATCGGTCCAGTACCCATGCGGCTGTGTGATTTTTATTTCAGAAGCATCATGGAGAAACTGCGCATATTTCACCTTACCCTTATAGCCAGGCAATGTGAAGTTCTGAAGCGGATAATCGAGCAGATGTACATAGAGTCGCTTTGTGGCCGGGTTATAGGTGAGTATCGCATTATCGGGTACGGCGAATTCTGCCGGAGCCTGTGTACAGCCGTATATGGAACGACTGTTGACTTTCATCCAGTCACCCATGGATTCCAGGGCATTTTCTGCGCGATTGTCAAGATTTCCCCGCCCTGTCGGGCCAACGTTCAGAAGAAGATTTCCTCCTTTGCTTACTGATTCTATTAAAAGTACCAGAAGTTGCTTGGTGTCTTTCCAGGTATGCTCATCGCGGTAGTATCCCCAGGAGCCGGAGAATGTTTGGCAGGTTTCCCATGGAATTTTTTTGCCGTCGATGGTTGGCCATTCCGGTACTTTAAATTGTTCTGGAGTGGTAAAATCCCATCCTCCGGCATAGTCTTTCAGGTCGGCGCGGTCATTGACGAGGATACCCGGCTGCAGCTCGCGAACCATCTTCAGCAATTCCACAGATCCCCAGTCATCAGCGCCCTTTCCAAACTGGCCCGGAAAGGAAAAGTCGAGCCAAAGAATGTCAATTTTTCCATAGTTGGTAAGGATCTCGCGTACCTGGTTTTTGAGGTATTCGCGGTACTTGGCCATATCGCGGTTCTTGTTCAGGGCATCATATTCTGCCTGTGTATTTACACTCTGCGGATGCACCCGTCTATGGTATATTGCGGATGGTGCCAGTCGATGAGCGAATAGTAGAAACCGATTTTAAGCCCTTCCGCCCTGAAGGCATCGACCCACATTTTCAGTGCGTCCTTTCCATATGGAGTATTTGTGGCTTTATAATCAGTGTATTTTGAATCGAAAAGCGTAAAACCCTCATGGTGTTTTGATGTAATTACAGCATATTTCATCCCCGCTTGTTTGGCCATTTTAGCCCATTCGGTGGGGTTGTGCATAGAATCGGGGTTGAAATTGTCGAAGTATTTCTGATACTGTTCGTTGGTCAAACGCTCGTGCTTTTTCACCCATTCGTGGCGTCCGGCCATGGCATAGGTGCCCCAGTGAATGAACATGCCAAAGCGGTCGTTTTGCCACCATGCCAGCCTTGCGGCTTTTTGTTCTTCGTTCTCGTTCCAGATTTTTTTCTGTGCATAAGCACCCTGCAGCATCAACACAGCCAGCAGGGTCATCAATATTTTTTTCATGATTTTGTATTTATTGGGTTCTGAAGGACGATTACTTCAAAATAAGGAATTTGGCTTGAATCCATGAATAGTCTATTCAAATTCTGCCAACTATTTGTTAGCTCCCAAAACCTTCTGGCGAAAATCAGAAAACCTAACAACTGCCGCGATAACCACGGTAGCACGGGCAGGAGAAATCGATCGTCCCTGTTTTCGCTCGTCAGCGCTACATTTGTTTGCATAATATACTGCCACCGAATGAAAATCTTAGCGCATTCTGCTTTTCAAACCAGAACTATTTTAAGTAAATTTCTCACATAGTATTTTTTCATTAAAGTCCATAAAACATGCTGCTCATTCGCCCTGCTCATTTTTATCTTCCTGTGATTCTTTTGCTCTTACTCGGCATCACACCCATTCTCGCTCAACAAAGTTGGACGCACTTTCGCGGTAACCAATTAGATGGAATTGCCGAAGTCGCTTCCTGCCCGGTTAAATGGACGCCGGACTCCGCTATCGTCTGGAAAACAGCCATCCATGGTCGTGCCTGGTCGTCGCCCGTAGTGCTGAAAAACCAGGTGTGGATGACGAACGCCACAACCGACGGCAATGAAATGAGCGCTGTATGTGTCGATTTCCTTTCGGGAAAAATTCTTCAGGATGTAGTCATCTTTCGGCCTGCTTCCATCGAATCGAAGCACGACATCAACAGCTACGCCACGCCAACGCCGTGCATCGAGGATGATTTCGTGTACGTTCACTTCGGGCAGTATGGTACTGCCTGCCTCAGAACAGCTGATGCTTCCGTTGTTTGGCAGCGGTCCGATATGTATTGCAAACACGTTCAGGGGCCGGGCTCATCGCCGGTTATTTACAAAAATCTGCTTCTACTCCATCTGGAAGGCACGGATCGCCAGCGTATCATAGCGCTCGACAAGGCAACGGGTGCTACAGTCTGGGAAACAGAGCGACCTGCTGAATTTTACAGTAAGCTGGAACCCATTGGTAAAAAAGCCTATATCACGCCGATAATTGTTAATGTAAATGGAAGAGATCTTATGATTTCCAACGGCTCGGCTGTCTGCATTGCCTACGATCCGATGACAGGAAAGGAAGTGTGGCGAATTGTTCAGGGAGAGGATTCCACGATTGCCATGCCGCTGACGGATGGGAGTTTAGTGTATTTCTATACAGGGTTTGTGACAGTGGGTGAAAACGACCGATACGCAGAACTGTTTGCGGTGGATCCATCGGGAAATGGTGATGTGACATCCACACATATCCGCTGGCGGATGAAAGCCCCCATTTTACAACTATCCACGCCGATCGTTAAAGATGGTTTGCTCTATACCATCGATACCAAAAACATGATGATGTGCATCGAAGCTTCTTCGGGAGCCATTGTTTGGTCAAACCGGGCGAAGGGCAAATTCAATTCCTCGCCAATTTTTGCTGCCGGAAATATTTATTTCTGTTCCACGACAGGGGAAACTACCGTTATCAAAGCCGGAAGGGAATATGTGAAGATGGCGGTGAATAAATTAGATGGTGAAATCTGGACTACCCCTGTAGCTATAGACAATAGTCTGCTGATCCGCACGAGTGAATATCTTTATAAAATCCAGTGATTCACCGATAAGTTGATTCTTTCGGGTTGAATCCTTAAGATGGTAAGACATCAAAGTCGTCGTTACAATCTGACCTGTTTGCTGGTTAGGTAACATTACACTAACTTATGACTCCACAAATTACCTGGTACCATGACCTACTTTCTCGAAATGCCGATTATCTGGAGTTTGCCACTCTTTTTAATTGTCGCTCTTTTATCATCCATCCTTATTTACCTCATCTCAAATCGGGCCGTAAAAAGCAAACTTGGTAAATCACATGAGCGGACAGGCCGTGTATTATTCAGAACCACAGCATCCCTACTGGCTCTTTTACTGTCTTTCACCTTTGCCAATCAGCGGGTAAACTATTACAAAATCAAAGATTCCCTGGAAGCAGAAGCCGCCCAACTGCTCGATATCATGGTCGATCTGCAAATGTTCCATACTCCGGAAGCTACTGACATACAGGAAAAGGTGAGGCACTACATGCGGAGTATAATTCATGAAGATTTCAAGACGGAAAATGATAACCCCCTGCTCACACAATCGGTCTATATCTTCATTTCATTGTATAATAATATCAGCAAAATGGAAGTGACTGATGAAAGGCAGGCACGACTCAAGGAAAACATACTGACCGATATCGATCTTGTGTCTGATTTTATGCAGATTAGAAGTTACCGTTCTACACCCGAGCCGCTCTACTTTATCTTTATTGCGGGTTTTGGCTTTTTTGTTTCAGCCATTCTGTTCGGAGTATATAAGCCGGATGTTGTCTCCATTGTTTTTTTCTCCTTTTACAATGCCTTTGTGGCCATCGTTCTGTATTTCATCATCATGATGAATAATCCAATGATTGGTCCGCTTAAAATTGATAACAAACCCATCAACATGGTCATTGAAATTGCGGATCTCCCCCCCCCCCCCCCCCTCGATAATTTGGTGCTATAAACCCATCCCCACCCTTCAGAAGCCACAGAGCCCGGACGTTTGCTTTGAGTTTAATCATAATTCTCAATGGTAAATTCCCTAATTTTGGAACCACTCTAAATCATGTCACTATGAGCACGGCACAGTGGACAACAGTCAAACAATACCAGGATATCACCTACAGAAAATCCGGAGGTGTGGCACGCATCGCCTTCAACCGCCCGGAAGTCAGAAACGCGTTCCGGCCAAAAACAGTGGCTGAACTTTTTGAAGCATTTCTCGATGCACGGGAAGATACTGCGATCGGTGTGGTGTTGCTATCGGCTGAAGGACCATCGCCAAAAGATGGTGTTTACTCATTTTGCAGCGGTGGCGACCAGCGCTCACGCGGACATCAGGGCTACGTGGATGACGACGGCATGCCCCGACTCAATATCCTTGAAGTCCAGCGGCTCATCCGTTTCATGCCCAAAGTGGTGATCGCCGTGGTACCCGGCTGGGCTGTTGGCGGCGGACACAGTCTGCACGTCGTTTGTGACCTGACGCTGGCCAGTGAGGAGCACGCCATTTTCAAACAAACAGATGCCGATGTCACCAGTTTCGATGGTGGCTATGGCTCAGCTTACCTGGCAAAAATGGTTGGTCAAAAACGCGCCCGAGAGATTTTCTTCCTTGGCCGTAATTATTCCGCTAAGGAAGCCTTTGATATGGGTATGATAAACGCGGTAATTCCTCATGACAAACTCGAAGATACAGCTTATGAATGGGCGCAGGAAATTCTCGCCAAGTCACCGACCTCTATAAAAATGCTGAAGTTTGCTTTCAACCTCACCGATGATGGCATGGTTGGTCAGCAGGTGTTTGCCGGAGAGGCTACGCGACTAGCTTACATGACGGAAGAAGCCAAAG
This sequence comes from Cyclobacteriaceae bacterium, assembly GCA_034523095.1. Lineage (GTDB taxonomy): Bacteria > Bacteroidota > Bacteroidia > Cytophagales > Cyclobacteriaceae > JAAUQL01. The sequence goes on from JAXHKU010000003.1 coordinate 88,601, forward strand.
AAGGAAGAAACGCATTCCTGGAAAAACGCAAGCCGGATTTCAGCAATATAAAGTGGATACCCTAAAAAATGAATTAAGAACAATAGAACATTTGAATTAAGAATTCAGAAGTAAAAAAAGAAACGGGATATGGGAATCAAGCCGTGGATTCTCCACATTTCCACCTCACCTCATTTCCCTGGTTCGAATATGCCAGATTGGCCGGATAATCTATTGACGCTGAGTATTTTTTCAATTATTTCACATATGAAGTTTTTTGCACGCTGAAAAACTCAACAGGATAGGGGTGCCTCCCCGGCCAATTTGACCAGGTTCAACACCATGATGATCGCAGGCTATCCACGATTGAAGAAGTATCTCCAAGCCTGGCCCCTATCCGGTTCATCCCGTACTGCGTTTTTGGCTTGGCCGAATTTCCCTTCAATCGGATTCGCCGCCCCGGACTTACGTGGTCTGCCACTCGCCTCTGGTCTTCAAGCGGCTTGGCTATAAGCCTTATGTCCAGTTCCTTTAGTTTCTTCGGTTTCTTGTGGACAATAAATCGACAGCCAGAACCTTTTCCGAAGAGCCAAACCGCGCCCGCAGGCCCATGAGCCATCATCACGGATCATAGAAGGCATTCGAGCGATGGACCAGAAGGCAAATCGATTGGCAGGAACGCGATCTCGAGCCAATCACCTGCCAGCGCCCACATTGGCCCACATGAGGGAGAAGGACATTGACAGACGCGGCGCCCTACATCCCAACGTGCGAAAAGGGGGAGACACAGAACCCGCCAAATAAGGTAGATTGCGCGACCAACATCCGGCGAAGATTAGCCCAGGACCAGCGTTGCCGACGCATTCGGAAGCTGCGCGCGGGATCCGGGGGAGAACCGCCCCGGAGCCGGGGATCCCGCCGGAGACGGAAACGCACCGCATCGGCCGCGAACAAAGGCAGCGGAAAGGAACGGGAAGAAACACACGCCCAACAACATCAGAGGAATAGACACGCAGAGAGACCGCCCACACCCATCCCCCAGGGCCCGAACCAAAAAGAAGGGCGAAGGAGGCCGAAAAGAGAGAAATCGCGACGGCCCGAGACCACAGCGTGAAGTCGAAAAGGACGAGGCATAACGGGGGGCCCGCGAACGACCCAACAGCCATCCCAGGGAACGGCAGACCCACCGACGGCAACGGAGAAGGGCACCGGCATCGAGGAGGACGATGGAACACGAGGGCATGCTTTTCGGGGAGGGAACCGCAGGCCATCGCCCACCTCGACGACCCATGCATCAGCAGGCCGGAAAAAGAAACGGGATATGTGAAGTAAGTCGTGGATTCTCCACATTTCCACTTCACCGCATTTCCCTATTTCATATTTATAATGCGGTAGGCAGCCATGGCGGCGCCGTATCCGTTATCGATGTTTACTACGGTGATTCCGTTGGCGCAACTTGACAGCATGGAGTAAAGCGCTACTTTGCCACCCTGACCGATTCCATACCCAACACTTGCCGGAACAGCAATAATTGGCTGCGGCAACAAACCACCAACTACTGTTGGCAGGGCTCCTTCAAAACCAGCCACTACAATGAGTACTTTATATTTCTTCAATTCTTCCAGGTTGTCAAACAATCGATGGACTCCCGCAACACCTATGTCCTGAAACAATCCGGATTTTTTACCAAAAAAAAGCAGTGAATAATATATCTCGTTCACAAGAAACTGGTCTGACGTGCCTCCTGAAAGGATGGCTACTTCGTATTCAGATGCTTCAGATGGGAATTCACCGATCAGCAACATTTGTGAAGTTTTATCATAAAAGTTAGGCTTGAACTGTTCGCAAAGTATATCGGCTTTTTCTGGCTGCACCCGTGTGATCAGGCAATGTTTCTTGTTCTTTTTAAAATCGCTGACAATTGCAGTAAGCTGATCAATCGTTTTCGATGCCCCAAATACAACTTCCTGAAAACCTATCCTGTCTTCTCGCTGGTAATCTATCCTGAAATTCATGCAATTGCCCTGTTTAGTTTTCCCGAAACCAATCCTTCTTCGTCGATTTCGCATTCCTTAAAACCTATTTCCATCATATATCCTGATATGGATTTTTCATGCTTTTTCAAGCCCTCTACCTGGTCTGAGGGTACTTCAATTTTTGCTTTTTCTCCAAAATGCCGCACACGTACATCCTGAAATCCCAGCGAATTCAGCATATTCTCGGCTTCCTCGATCTGACGGAGTTTTTCTATCGTCACTTCCTGACCATACGGTATCCTGCTGCTGAGACACGGACTTGCTGGTTTGTCCCAGGTAGAAAGATCGAAATATCGGGCCAAAGCACGAATATCTTCCTTGGTAAATTTGCAATCTGCCAGCGGCTTCAACACGCGGAACTCTTGCGCAGCTTTAGTCCCAGGGCGGTAATCAGACAAATCATCAAAATTCTGCCCGTTTAAGATGTCCGTTCCGGGAAATCGCGTTGCTATATCCCTGAGCTCATCATATAAGGTGTATTTGCAGAAATAGCACCTGTCGATGGGATTTGAAGCATAATTTGGATTTTCGAGCTCTTTAGTGTTTATAATCTCAAGGTCGATGTCATATTGTTTGCAAAAGGTTTGAGCTACTTCCAGATCTTTGCGCTTCAGGCTGGGCGAATCGGCAATCACGGCCCTGGCTTTTTCCTTACCCAGGAATTTTCTGGCTAGAAAGGCCACAAGGCATGAATCGTACCCCTCCGGAAAAAGCCACGATGACATTGGAACGATTATTCGCGAACCATTGCTCTGCGAGGCTGAGTTTACTTTGTATTCTGGTATTATCAATTGCAATCATCAACTGGTTTTCAATTGGCCTGAGTAAATATAACAGATTCTGACAAACTTTAGTTTTGTGACGGATCAATAAGCTGGTCTTATTCCGCAATTCGATATATGATATGCATGAGTCGTTCATTTCATTTACCAACCAGATCGATCAGATTTCCATATAGATCCGCGAAAACAGCTACTTTTCCATAACTTTCAACCGTGGGGGTTCTAACGATTTTCACATCATTCTTAAGCAATTTATTGTAATCATGGTCGAAGTTGTCTGTTTGAAGAAACAAAAATACACGGCCTCCAGCCTGATTCCCCACGCGGGTTTTTTGCTCTCATTAGCTGCTTTTGCCAATAATAGACAACATCCTTCAGTTCCTGGCGGTTGCACACGAACCCACCGTTTTACTTCACTTAATGTAGTATCTTCAATGAGGCTGAAACCCAGCTTTTGAGTATAAAACTCAATAGCCTCGTCATAATCACGAACCACCAGGGTGACATTAACAAGTTGCTGCTTCATTGCGCTATGTATTATAATGGAAAATTTGTTATTTTAACTTGTAACAACTAACCAATATTAAAGGAATGGTATGAAATCGGAAAATATTCAGATGAATTTTTCGTCGGAAAAGAATCGCTGGACGACCGCATTGCTGAGGTTTTCGACAGATATTCTGAAACGATCTTGAAGAAGCCATCAAAGTGGGGCGTGCCTGTCAATACACTGGGTGGAAAACACATCGCAGGCATTTGTTCTTTTAAAACATATGTGGGAATGTGGTTTTACCAGGGAGTGTCTTTATCAGACCCACAGGCTGTACTGATCAATGCAAATGAAGGAAAGACTGTTGCGCTAAGGCAAATGCGCTTCACGTCGGAGGACTCGATAGATTATGATATGGTTCGCCGATATATTCTTGAAGCAATCGCCAATCACAAAGACGGTTTGGAAATAAAACCTGCAAAGAATAAACCATTGTTGATACCGGACGAACTCACGAATGTGCTCGAAAACGACACCGTACTGGCAATGCTTTTTAATTCGCTCAGCCTTGCGCGGCGCGATATGCCGAATATCTAGGCGATCCTATCCGGCCCGAAACACGATTGAAGCGTCTCGATAAAGTCATCCCCATGATAAAAGATCGTATTGGGTTGAATGATAAATATAGGAAATAATCTGACTGCTTTTCCATAGTAGCTCTTCAATCCCCCCTTCCCCCCTTTTTAAAGGGGAAATACTTCTTTCCTTCATCTCCTATCTAAAACGGCTGCCCTTCTTTTACATAGCGCTGCCTTGCCAGAAATTCTATCGTTCGGATTTTGTCTTTGTAGAAGTTGTGGGCATTGAGCTTCTGGATATCCAACGATGCATCGGAGTTTTCGTCCCATCGCCGACATAGATAAAGTGGTTCGTAGATACGTCCAATCTGGTAATACCTGCTGATATTAAGACCGAGGGCATAGTCTTCACCATAACTGGTATTCGGAACTTTCACCTCTCGTAACACAGGTGTATAAAAAGCCCTTGGCGCACCAAGACCATTGATGCGCAAGTGCATTGTTCCGGCCATTTTCGGGAGTCCACTCCTTGTGATCAATGAGACCGGGAGGTATTTCTTCCAACTTAAAATTGACCATTTGATACGACCCAACCACCATAGCGCATTGCTGTTCATAAAATGCATTTACGATTTTGGTCAATACGCTGTCATCAATATACAAATCGTCACTGTCGAGTTGCACGGCGAACTTGCCGCAACGCGAATCCATCACACCCTCATTCCAGCAACCTCCAATCCCAAGGTCTTTCCTCCCGGGAATAATGTGAATAAGTCGCTTATCGCCAACGGCTATCGACTTCACAATTTCAGTGGTGCCATCGGTTGAGTGATTGTCGATGACGATGAGGTTGAAGTCAAAATTAGTTTGCTGGGATAAAACCGATTTTATGGCGTCAGTAATGGTTGTGACCCTGTTTCGCACGGGAATAATCACCGAAGCCTCAACCGGAAAATCCGTTTCATCAAATTCGATGGTTTTGAACTTCGGTTCGAGGTAAGCGCCTACATCCTTCAGATGCTGCGTACACGCTTCCTCCATTTCGATTTGAACCCTGCGGTTCTTTGGGTCAACATAGTCAAACATCTTCTGGCCTGATTTCCTGGTATCATTCTCGACTTCGGTATAAAGAAATTCCGGTAACCGCACAAGACTATGATTTTGCGAAACTTTCAGCCGTAAATCGTAAAGTGCTGCAAAAGTATATTGCGCGTCCATGCGGTTGGCCGCTGATTTTAGCGCTGCAGTATTGTACAACATGAGTGAACCAAAATTGAAATCATCTCGCAGGCTCCCGGCTTGATATTCGATTACCGGGTTTGGTTGTAACTGACCCGATTTCGATTCAAAATAATCAGTATAGAGCATTCCTGCGCTGCTGTCCTCAGCCATGCGTACCATCCGCTCCAACCCAAATTGACCGATGGTCAGCGGTAGAGATTTCGTATATAAAAGCGTGAATTTTCCATGGCTTGCAGCAGCTATCAACTTGATTGTCTCTGTTGCGGTAAAGGATGAACCTTTTATCCATAGAACTTCACTAATCGCAGGTTTTTCATCACAAACAACAGTGATTGATTCAACAAGCGATGACTCCCGTAGTTGGTTGATCGTCTGTTGCAGGTCGGTGGCATCAGCAGACGCGATAAAGCAGGAAATGTGCATGGGTTTTTTGTCATGCCCCAAACCCCCTACCCCAATTGAAAGGCAAATATCCGGGGTAATGGTGTTCTATTCCTTCATCAAAGCCACGACTTTTTCCCAGACCGTATCATTTATCGCAATTCCCTCTTTCAGGTTTTTGGCTCTGGTTAAAAGTGTCTTTTCTCCGGGATAATATGTCTTATCGCCAGGTTTCATAGGTGGTCCATCATGGGTGTAGTCTATGATTTCCTGCAAAAGTTTTTGCTGAAAGTCCATATCACCAAACTGCTCCGGATCTATGCAAATGAATACCTGGGAAATGCCGCTTTCCAGGCTCCTTTGTCCAATTCTATAAGTGGAATCCCCGGCAGATAGTATCGTGACCAGCATATCCAATACCATAGAAAGTGCTGAGCCTTTCCAATAACCGATCGGAAGACCCCGTTCCTTTTGTGTAATTTTCTCCGGATCATTAGACAACTCATCGTTCAAATCCCACCCTCCGGGAAAAGGCAGCAATTGTTTCCTGAGTTTATAATCATTGATTTTTCCAAAGGCAAATTGCGACAGCGCCATATCCAGCACAATATGTGCCCCCTTTCGGGGAATAGCGATAATCAGGGGATTATTGCCGGTTCTACTTTCTTTTCCACCCCACGGTGGCATATTGGGCTGCGTGTTGGTAAAACAAATTCCTATACATCCGGCATTAGCTGCCTGCCAGCCATAGGTTCCTCCACGCATCCAGTGATTGGTATTTCGCAGGGCTACTAATCCCATACCGTTAGTCTTTGCTAATTCGATTGCCCGGTTCATGCATTTAGTTGCGTTGATGATTCCTGGACCGAGGTGGCCATCCCAACGCTCCATCAGTCCAAAGGAATTAGCACATTCAGCTTCGGTGTGAATGTTTACCACACCTTTTTTGATGTACTCAATAAATAGAGGAACGCGATTGATGCCGTGAGAATAAACTCCATCGAGCGTACTTTCAGCATATACGCTGGCCAGAAGCGCAGCTTTTTCAGGAGTGAAATCATAAGCGACAAACAGCTTATGAAGTGTGGATTCTAATTCGGCAAAGGTGATAATCATGGCACAATCCCCGAATGGATTAATTGCCTAAAAATACGAAAGTAAATCCGGTGATTACTTATCCTCCCAAATAAGTGTTTCGTCGGTGGCTGTTGAGAAATTTGTGCCGTTGCACATCATATTTCCGGCAAATCCACCGAGCCCGCAGATTTCAACGCAATTTGCATCGTACACCGGTGATATCATATCGGCACCGCAGGGTCCCGGGTTAAAGACATAAACAAATTGCCCCTGGAATTTATAGCGATATACTGTCGCCCCTTTATCACAGGCGTAGTCGCCTTGTTCAAATGCAGTTATTTTAGCCTGAAGGCAATCAGTTGCTTCTTCACGAAAGTCCACTTTCTGACAATAAGTGCATGATACAAGTACTAAAAGGAGAGATATCATTTTCATGGTACATTTGTTTTTGATTGGGTAGCTTGAAGATCAAATTTCTACTACCTTAGTTACGACACATGATGCAAAAATTTGGTTGGATAGCTTTGATTTGTTTCTTTTTAAAAAATAGTTGGACCAGACTTTCAAAACTATCCGAATTTAACAAAATTGAACCCGGTTTCGCCTCCTTAGCTCAGCTGAGGGCCGAGCGTTAAAAAATGATCCGGTGAATCATTTTAGCAAGGAGCCGGGTGGCGGGTAGTACCAGCTGAGCTAACGTGCTTAGCTTTTTATTTCACATATTGCCTCCTTAGCTCAGCTGAGGGCCGACCGTTAAGAAATGATCCGGTGGATCATTTTAGGGAGGAGCCGGGGTGCGGGGTAGCACCAGCTGAGCTGACGTGCTTGGTTTTGTTTGACATATTGCCTCCTTAGCTCAGCTGGTAGAGCAACGCTTTCGTAAAGCGTGGGTCGCAGGTTCAATTCCTGTAGGAGGCTCATAGAAAAGCGGCAGTAGCTCAGTTGAGGGCCGAGCGTTATAGAAATGATCCGGTGGATCATTTTAGCGAGGAGCCGGGGTGCAGGAAGCACCAACTGAGCATTGCCAAAAGTTCTTTTATTCACAAGCGGCAGTAGCTCAGTTGGTAGAGCGTTGGCTTCCCAAGCCGAAGGTCGTGGGTTCGAACCCCATTTGCCGCTCATTATAAATTAAAAACGCCATGCGTCGAACATGGCGTTTTTGTTTTTGTTTGGTTGGTGTTGTTTGCTCAGAAGATGAAATCTACTTTCACACCAATAGCTCCCCTCTGAAAATCGTTTAATTCATCCTTAAGTGGGTACATATAGCACAAACCCGGTCTTATTACTCCGAAATTATACTGACCACAAAATACCAGCTGGTTGATGTTGTTGTCATTGAAATCCAAATTCCGGCTCAGAGGCTATCAAAATATTATTGAATTCTGCCCAGAGTGAAAGATTGTCAAATTTCCAGCCGGCTACCAGGCTCATATGAAACAATAATTCAGTTTCTCCTTCCGTTTTTGGTATCAATACTTCAGGTCCAATCTCACCACCGAGAATGTATTTTTTCTCCTCGTCCGCTTTGAAGGAGTAATTGCCATAGATGGTGTAGGCTGGACTCACCTGTGATATTCGGTAATAGTTTGACATTAATCCCATCATTGTGAGTGAATATTTATCCTCAGACAACGTGGGTAAAAACAACCCCAGCGAAATCTGTGAGGTTCGCTTTTCGTTCAAGTGCAAGACGTATTGTAAGAAAAATATTTCCGATTCCGGATTTCACTTTGGTCGCTGCCTTCAAAATTTGAGACAATAAAGGGTAACTCAGCATACAGGCTCCTATTTATCGGATAATGGAATAGCGGAGTACAGCGTATAGGTGCCAGACATGGCTTTTACCTTCATTCCTTCGGCATTCTTTCAGTTCCTGGAAAACTGGCTTTCAGTCCGAGAAGAGCTTTCTCAGATGAAGCTGGCTCGAGATTAAAACTTTGCCCCATAGAGACATTCCATGAATAACAAAGCGCAACCAGTGCTGACAAATAGATTTTCGTTTTCATAAGCGTAGGTTTAATAGTTGGTACTTTTTTACCTATTCATACGGATTATAATCAGCACGAAAACGTACTAAGCGAATATCAGATTTGTGAATATCACGTCACCTAAAGACAATTTGGGAATTATCGCAATCTGGAAAGGATGGCAATATTAAATTTGGGTTTTTCGCGGTACATGACATGAAATGTGTTGAAATCAGTGAAAATCATAAAAAATAATCGTCGATAGGTTAACCACGGCTTGGGCTGTGACTTGCAGAAAATTATTCTTTTTCATCCCAAAGTGTTTCATAGGTTATCCCCGAACCAGGCATACACCACAAACCCCCGGCAATATATCTGAGGTGTTTGTCGAGCACGGCAATCTGTTTCATTTCGTCAGCCGATAGTTTCAGATTGGCTGCTTCAAAATTTTGCTTTATCCTGTCTGGTTTCACGGATTTTGGAATAACCGACGTGCCTCGCTGAATTGCCCAGGCAATGAGTACCTGAGCATTTGAAGTGCCGTGGTTATTGGCGATTGCTGAAATCACCGGATCATTCATGATGTTGGGCGCATCACCTTTTGGCAAATCTGAACCAAGTGGTGAGTAGGCGGTCAGAATCATACCCTCTTTAGTGCAAAATTCCAGCAGGTCATTCTGCTGCAAATACGGATGCAGTTCTACCTGGTTAACTTCTGGTTTGATTGAACAGCTAGCAAGCAGCGTCTTTATTTTTATGACACTGAAATTGGATACGCCGATATGCCTTGCCTTCCCGCTATTCCGGATATTTTCCATTTTTTTCCATGTAGCTGCTATTGGCACCTTATCAATCGACAAAAACTCATCGGCACTTGTCGGAAATCCAGTCCCATGTTTCAGCGCCACCGGCCAATGAACAAGGTAAAGATCAAGGTAATCGAGTTGTAAATCTGCGAGAGTCTTTTCGAGTGCGGGAATCACGCGATCTTCTTCATGAGCGCTGTTCCAGAGTTTGGAGGTTATCCATAAATCCTCGCGTTTTACAATACCCTGCTTAAAAAGGTCGCTGAAAGCCTGGCCAATTTCTGCTTCATTTCCATAAATAGCCGCGCAATCGATGTGCCTGTAACCAACTTTTACTGCTTCGTGGACTGCCTGGTACACCTCGCCTTTTTGTGATTTCCATGTGCCGAGACCCAGTGCCGGCATGCTATCGCCATTGGAAAAAGAGTAATATTTCATTTAATTCTGTTATTATGACTATTGCGTAAATAAAGTGCCCGGTAAAAAGTAAAACGCCACCAGACCAACCACCCAAAAAATCGTCAGGCGGTAAAGAAGGGAGGTAGTATCATGGCTCATCAGGCCAATTTTGAATTTGCGAAACTGGATAATTACCATCATAAATAATACTGACAATAGCCCAATATGAATGATGACCTCATACCCTGCGACTTTGCGGATCGTGAACCAAATGCCAACAACCAGGGCAGAAAGACTTAAATACGCCAGCGTTGATGTGGCTCTGTCAAAGGTGGTTTTATACGCCATAGTCCTGAATGTAGCGGCTGTGAAAAGGTATAATAATGCAAATGCGATAAGCCCGAGACCCATCACCAACTTGCCTCCCTTTATTTGAAACACATTGAGCAAAAGACCAGCAAAGGTGAATACGAATAAAATGAATTCTATCCTGCCTATTTTCCTAAGAAAAAAAACCTGGTTCTTATTATTGCCCATATGCGCTGTGGGTTTTTTAGAAATCTATTTACCCAAGATAACTATTTTGATTCTGAGAATCTTTATTTTTTCATATCAACCATCATTATCGCCTTTTCCAACCAATCATGGCCCGACACACTTCTTTGTCATCAGCCTGGCGAACAATGGATATCATGTCGATCTCTGTGCCGGCTTCAGCGTCATCTTTATAAATCGATACCGTGTCGTTATACAATGCTTCTCCGAGATAATTTACTTCGAGGGAATAAATCTGGTTCTTGATAAGCTTTTGCTTTGGAAAACTGTTGACAATCATTTCAATGTATTTCACATTATTCACATGAAATACAATATCGATGTCGGTGAATTCAATTATCCTGGTGCGAAGTAATACGGGTGTTTGAAGCTCAGCTAGCTTTTCGAGTCGCTCCTCAAGGGCTATTTGCCCGGCATGGGTTTTCAGCCTTTCTTCCAGCTGAGCAACCACTTCCGGCTTTCTGGATTTCGTGCTCAAGGCAGCCCACGAACTTGTGGCTTTGATGATGGGCTTTTGATGATTATTCTCGATAGCAAAATCCCGTAAATAGAAGATGCCGTTTTTTCCTCTGGACCAGGTTTTAAGTGTCAGTTCATCCATCCAACGGGGATACGAATCTATGACAACCTTTAATCTGGTCAATACCCAAAACTGGTTCCGACTATACATTTGTTCAAAACCGAAACCAGCCTTTTCGCGCGTGCATGCTGGCTCCTTCCTGAAGAAAATTGCAAATGGAGGTTATCAGTGCGCTTCCGGTAGGATCCATATGAAATGACTGAACACGTAAATTCTCAGTCCATATGGTGGGCAATCCGGTCATTTTCTATTCGGAGTAAATCTCACCTGGCTTGGTTGCTGACAATTCAACAAAAAAATCAGCGAGTTTGCCGATTACCACATCCAGGTACTTTTCCCCTTTTTCACGTGTAGATTTTGCCGGATTTCCAATGCCAGTATCTGCGGTAACTTTTGTCCATTCCCGTGGAGCCCACAGCCATCCTTCTTTTCGTCCGCCAAATTTTAATTTTTTGGATTTGCCATCTCCGGCTTCTTCAAGTGGCAGCACCCAATCCGGGGCTACCTTCATCATGATACTGGTTTCCATTTCACCGGCGTGATCACCCAGATCATCAAAGTACTTGCCCCAATTGGGTTCAACCAGAAACCAGCTAAGCTGACAAATAAACATATCAGGAAACTCAGCGCTCAGCTCACGTATCATCTGCTTAAAGTCATTTCCTCCGTGGCCATTAAATACCACCAGGTTTCTGATGCCCTGGCCATCTAATGCCTGAGCCACATCCCGAAGCAGGGCGTATTGAGTGCTTGGGTTCATATTGATTGTAAGCCGGATATCCAGTTGCTGGCAATTGACGCCAAAAGGAATATTTGGCAGTACCACTACCTTTGCCCCACGGCTCCAGGCAATTCTGGCTGATTCTGCGGCGATGTATTCGTTTTGAATACTATCCGTACCAAATGGCAGATGATAATTGTGTGCTTCAGTGGCTCCCCATGGTAAAATGGCCACTTTATAGTCAGTGGCTCTAACTGTTTTCCAATTTGTTTCCTGAAGTATGTACGGTCTTGGTTCCATCAGTTAATGTGTTATTTGCCCAGCATGGGAAAAAGTTGCTTTATTTCCTCATCTGTTGGTTGCTTGCCATATTCGCAGATTTCGAAGGATTCTACATGCTTTGCTGTAGCAGCTTTTTGGCCATACCATTTTAGGAGGGCTTCTTTTGCATTTTCTTCCGGCGCATTTTTGTGCCATTGAGCCAGAAAGGCAAGTCGTTCTTTTTCACCCTTTGGCACCTTGTCCAGCATACCTTCGGTCCATGGCAACCAATCGAAAAACTGAGAAGCATGAGCCGACATGGCATAGATTTTCTGATCGTATGAATCGTCGATTATTACTGCAATATCCGGTTGGAATGGGTTTGGCTTTTGAAAACTATCGCGTGAATAAATAAATACCGGATTTTTTTGTAATGGCGGAACATCGGGCGCTACATTGGGCACAATGACCATGTACGCAGCATCCTGAACGAGAATTCCGGTATACCGGTGATCCGGATGGTAATCATTGGGGCGCGGCGCTATAACTACATCGGCATTCCACTTACGGATTTCGCGAATGACTTTTAACCGGTTTTCCAGAGTGGGCATGAGCTCACCATCGTGATTGTCAAGTACCACATACTCCACGCCAAACCGCTTTCCGGCTTCTTTTGCTTCTGCTATTCTGATTTTGGCCAATGCTCCACCTCCTATCGATTGATGTCCTGCATCGCCGTTTGTCATGGATACAAATTTTACCTTATGGCCCATTTTTGCAAATAGGATTGCTGTACCGCCGGCATCGATGTCGCAATCATCCGGATGCGCGCCAATGACGACAATATTGAGTGGATTGGTCTGGCTAAAAGAAATCATCGCGAGACATACTAATAGGATTGAAAGGAGTAGTTTTTTCATGGTTTTTGAATTTAAAATACTGAATATGCCTTCATTTCACTGAAACAATAAAAGTGCAAACGAAGGCGTATTTTTTATACAATTAAACAAGTTTCATGGCAACAGGATCCCACTGTACTGCCTTCTTCTGGTAATAGCTTTCGTTAGCTAAAAGAGCGGCGCCTGCAGCTCTAAGTCCGAATGTCGCATCCTCCACCGTTTTAAAGTTGCCACGGATGGCACTGAAGAAATTGCTAAAATGGTCAAAATGTGCCCCTTTATATCCTTCTGGCGCTTTGTAATTTGTTTCACCGATTGCCAGATCCGATTTTCTTTCATCGGCAAATTTCTGATCGTATTCAGCGTTGATTTTTTTCTGGTTTTCTTCCGTAAAAGCTATCAATGAATATCCGCCTGGCTTCATGCCAAGTTTGGCCCTAATGAGCATCACATTGTCCGAATCGACATGGAGTTCACCTTCTGTTCCGACGAGTTTAAAACCAAATCCACCACCATTTCCGGCAATAAAGTTTACCCTAAACGCCGCATTGAAAGCTCCATGTGTTTTTGTTTGCGGATAATCATAAAACGTCATAGTAACATCCGGGACGTCGCGGCCATCGTTCCAATAACGCAAACCACCTGTGGAAATAGCCCGACTGGGACCATCTGAACTTATGACATAATGTAATGTGGAAAACGCATGAACAAATAAGTCACCAGCTACACCTGTGCCGTAGTCTTTATAATTTCTCCACCTGAAAAAGCGCAATGGGTCATAGGCCAATTTTGGGGCATTTCCTAAAAATGTATCAAAATCTACTGTATCGGGATTGGCATCGGGTGGAATGGGATATTGCCACGCACCTTCGGCTGAATACCGGTCGTTAAACATATCCAGCATTACCAACTGCCCGATAGCGCCGTCTTCATATAGTTGTTTGGCCTTTTCATTTCCAAGTGAGCTCATACCCTGGCTTCCAACCTGAAATACCTTTCCGGAATCTTTCTGTGCTTTGATCAATTCATGCCCCTCTTCAAATTTTTGAATCATGGGCTTTTCGCAATACACTGCCTTTCCAGCCTTGAGGGCATCAATGGAGATTCGCTTATGCCAATGATCGGGGGTAGCGATAATCACGGCATCAACGTCCTTTCGATTGAGTATTTCGCGATAATCACGCGTGGTAGCAATGTCACTGCCCCAGAGCTCTTTAGCCCTGGCGTGTCTTCCAGTGTACAAATCGCATGCAGCAACGAGTTTTACTCCATTCACCTGCAAAGCGGAGGTAGTATCATAAATCCCCTGAATACCCGAGCCTATTAGCGCGAGGTTAATCTGGTCGTTTGCTGAATATTTTTTGGTGTCTTCTTCGCGAACCTTTAGAATCTCCTGCTGTTTGTAGTTTTTGGCCATGATCTGTGGAGCCGCGGTCAATGCAACCGATCCAAGAGTTACGTCCCGTAAGAAATTTCTTCTTGATTTAGTTTTATCTGTCTTTTTCATGTGAATTGGATGAATAAATTGTTAATCAGACTGAAAAGTGATTGAAATTTACACCTTTTTAGAGCCTCTCCAAACTATTTTTTAGATGCAAAATTCCGAAAGCTACAATGTATCTCCCCTTAATTGACGGAATCGTTTCCGCGCATCGGCTGCGTGATTGCTCCCAGGATATTTTACAAGAAAGGATTGGTAGATTTCCATGGCAGCTGATTTATCGTGCAGGTATTCTTCTGTGACTGTTCCACAGAGAAATAGCGCATCATCGCCCAAAATGTCTGTGCCATACTTATCCACTATTTCATTCAATGCAATCAATGCTTTGGAAAAGTTGCCCATTTCCATGGAAAGCAGCGCTTGTTTGTACAGAATTTCATCCTGAAGCGGATGAAGGGGATAATCGTTTTTCAGTTGATCGAGAAGCGCGTAGGCTTTATCTTTTCGATTTTTGAAAATAAGCAATTCTATATCCGCATATCGCTTTAAAGCATTGTCAGAAGAGTCTTTCGTGTAGTTGTCTTTAATTAAAAGACTCAGGGCCATGGCATCATTGGATATTTCCCGCGTTGTAGCAAGCTTCAGTATATCCAGATGTCCCTGTGCCAGTTCAAATTCTCCATTGTAGTAATTGAGCTTTGCATTCCTCAATTTAGCTTCATAACCTATTGGGGTTTCCTTAGAACTTTTTTCGACCTGAGAATACAAGAGCGTTGCTTCCCATGGTTCGCCCGTAAGCAGGTATATATCACCCAGGTCGAGTTTTGCCTGGTCGATTATCGGTTTGCTTATGTTGGAGGATCTTATGAGTGTTTGAAGTAATTGTATTGCCTGATCATGATTCCCGATATAGAAAGCATATAAGTACGCTTCACTCCTCATGGCTTCAGCGGTATATTGATTCAATCCCAGCTCGGCAATGAGATTTTTGTAATCATTGATAAGGATATTTATTTCAGTGGTGTTGACAGGATAGGTATTTTTAACCAATTCCTCCCTGCAATAGATGGCCATTCGCCTGGCGATTTGGTAATTTGGGGTTTGTGGGTATTCATCAATAACATACGTGTATATGCGCAGTGAATTCTTAAAGTCCTTATTCTCTATGGCGATTCGTCCAATATCCATGAGTTCGGTACCCATCAGGTTCATTCGTTTATCTATGGCGCGGGCCTGGATAAATGCCGAATAAAAATTCTTTCTCTGCAGATTGACCCATATAAGTAGCTCGCTGTATTGAATATTTTCGGGTTGTTCCTGGATTTTTGCATACATGATGTTTTCGAACAATTCCAGATCCTGGTCTTCAATCAATATGTTTTGCATGATGTTTTTAATGGATGCCACACTGTTCTGGCTTTCATGGAGGTAGTTCAGGTACTCTTCTATCATTTCTACCTGTTTGTTGGCAATCCTGTAAATACTCGCCAACTGGATACTGTACTCATAGGGATTATTGAGTTTTTTCCGGCTTTGTTTGTAGATATCGATGGCGTTGTCATATTGCTGCAGACGTATAAAGTGCTGTGCCGCCACCCTGACTTTAAATGGATCATCAGACCAGGCCGATATCAGTCCATCATAGTATTTCTTGGCTTGTTGTTTCTCGTTCAACTGAACATAAATCAAACCTTTATCGATCTGGTAGAACAGATTCGTCGGATATTGTTTAATGGCTTTGTCAACATATTTTTCAGCCTTATCAAATTCGCCGGTTATCAATAGCAACTGGAAATACCTTTCATGGATCTGCGGTATATTTTTTGAGTTTTTTTCCAGCTTCTCATAAATAGAAATGGCCTTAGCATTTTCTCCTTGCGCAGCATATTGATCGGCCAGTTGAATTTCGGCCAGGTTCTGCGCCAGAGCCGTTATTGCCACGAAGGGCAAAAATAGGAATAGGGAGAATTTTAAATGGGATGTTATGAACATGTGCACAATGGTAATAATGATAATAATATATGTATAAGATATTATTAAAATATATTAGGGCTGTGGATATGTGGATAAATTAAATCGATGACAATTTGAATTGAAGAGTGTTGAAAGATTGAGTGTTAATGTTAAGTTGTCCACAGGAAGTTTACATTTAGAGTTCTTTAAATCAGTCTATTGCGAGTTATCAACAAACGAAAACGATTTCAGCCGAGTGTAGTTTGTTGATATTTAAATGTGTAAAGAATTGTTAGTGACGTAAAGTTACCAACAGGTATTAACAGTATCTCCATCAACAAAACCTCTCTTTTGTTATACGTGTTGAGAATTGTAAATTATCCAGAGCTACTTGTGACTTATCCACATTGTGTCCTAAAAGGATATTTCAAGTTTTGTCCGCCAGTCAGCTCTTATAATCAGAGTTTCTGGATATATATAAACCGGTTCGGGCTCTTCGTTGTTTAAAATATTTCCCAGGCTCCATACACCATCATTATTACTATCTATCAAAATTCTTATACGATATTTCCCTGGGGGTACATTATAGAAAGTGTGTTCTTTCTGACTGGATACTTCTTCGAAGGCATCAAATTTTTCTGTAAGCAGTTGTATGGTGTAAGATTGGTATTCTGAGGTTGCAATGATTTCCTGGGTTCCAACTTCTTCAGGCTTAACAAATTTATAATTGTATCCAACGGAATTACTGCTGTCATAATCGGCAGATATGAATGTGCCTTTACCAATATATAGTCTGAATCCAAGGTTTTTCTTAGGTGCTGCTTTATCCCTCTTGATTTGTTGTTGTGATGCGGGTTTTGCCTCTGGTAGAGAATCAGATCTATCTGATATCTTTTTCTGATTGGATATTAACGTGTCGATTTTGGCTTTATCTATTGTCAACCTGAAATTCAATTTGTCTCTATGGTTATTCCATATAAAAATTGAATCTGGTATTTGTTGAATGGTCGTTGAGTCATATTCAAAGTAAAGGCTATCAAGGGAATAGTTGAGAATGGGTTTATTAAAAGTGATTTGAGTCTCAAAATCCGTAGTAATGAATGCCCCTTGTTTAGGAGTAACTGTAAAAGAGAAATCATCCGCTTTTCGTTTACTCTCAGCGAACTTGACATATACTGTGTCTGAAAGTGAAGTGTTTATACTATCAGTAGCGGTATATGCAATGGCAATGCTATCGGTGAGGTTAGATGGCATTGTAGAACCTGATTGACTTGTTTTGTTTGGATAAATTGGCATAGAGTTTCTGGGTCGTGGTATCAATGGGATTCTGGATAAAATCAATAACGTATTTGTTAAAGTTGATCTCGTAGTATATGCCAGTAGGCAGAGCCGTCGTCTGGCGGAATGGGGTAATGTCTAGCTTGTAGAGTTTAAAATTTAGTTCGATCGGAATGGAGTCAAGCACTAATGTGTCCTTCTTAAAAGCATAGGATTCGGATTTGAAATCAAGCTTAAGATTTTTATTGGTGTCGGTAAATGCAGCTGCTATGTATTTTCCGTTTTTAATGTTTTCGATTGAATAGTAGCCCTTTTCGTCTGTCTGGCTGAAATAGTAGGGACTGCCATTGAATATGTTTACGGTATCTTCAACTCTAAATAGGCCAACAATCGCGTTTTCAATGGTATCTGAGTTCAATAAATTGGTAGTTAGTCCATAGACTGTCAGTGAATCTATAAATGATCCGGTACTAAAAGTAAATTTATTCGTTAGGCTTGGATTGCTTTCTGAAATATCCTGTATGCCTTCCCTGAAGTTCAATGTATAAGTAGTGCTATCTGCAAAAGGTTCATCGAAGGTCATTTTGAAAAGATTCTTTTTTATGGTGTTCTCGTACTTACCGGTTATCACAGGAGTTATTATAAGTTGATCTTTAAGTTTGTCTTCCTTTATTCTTTCGTCAAATTCAAGATAAATGGTGTTATCCTTAAAATTGATGGACTTATTTAGAGGAATTGAATTGACCATCGATGGAGGAATTGTGTCTTTTGGTCCACCTGTAGGTGCTGTAACGTTCGCACAACGAGTAATGGCGGAAATAAAGAAAATTGTTATGATGGAATAAGAAAGATACTTTAACATTTGGAGCAAATATATATCAGGCTGCTATAGTTTCCAGTTTTATATCCATAAACATTTGAT
This sequence comes from Cyclobacteriaceae bacterium, assembly GCA_034523095.1. Classification (GTDB taxonomy): domain Bacteria; phylum Bacteroidota; class Bacteroidia; order Cytophagales; family Cyclobacteriaceae; genus JAAUQL01. The sequence continues at coordinate 106,948 of JAXHKU010000003.1, forward strand.
TTATAACCAGTTAGTATTGATTTAAGATAGTTCGTCCGGCCTGTTTTGTATTTTTCACTCAGCAGACTAATATAATAGGAATCAAGTTTCATGGGTATAATATTGTCAAGTTTAAGACCACTGTTGGATAGCAAATATTTCATGCTGTCTTTAGAAAAGTGATATAAATGTCTCGGGACGTCATAAGCCGCCCAATATTGACCATAGTATTTAGCATCGTAGCTTTCATGATTAGGTAACGCAAAGATGATCTTTCCATTATCAGTAACCAGATTCCTCAGGTTGGCAACTGTTTCGTTTAAGTCATTAACATGTTCCAGTACATGCCATAGTGTTATTATGGAGTAAGGGTGGTTTTTGGTTAGATCATCAATATTACCATGAATATCCTTTTCTAATTTATTCAGTGCGTTTTCCCTGGCATGATCTGATGGTTCAAAACCCGTGGTAGTCCACCCTTTTTCTTTACAACCCAGTAGAAAATCTCCGGTACCGCATCCATAGTCCAGTATAGTTTTATTATGTTGATACCGGTTAATGATTCTAAGTTTGGAGGCGATAGTATATTTTCTTGCAAGAATGTATACGTAGTCTAAAATGGATGTGGCTTCTGCTTTATGGGAGGTATAGTTCTCTGATTTATAGTATTGTCCAAGTTCTGATAACGAGGGTTGTGGGTTGGTGATTAGTAATTGACATTGATTGCAACAGGAAATAGAAAAGTCATCATGAGACAGGAAGTGGTCCTTACATTCAAAAAGATCTTTCAGATTAGAACTATTGCACGATGGGCAATTTAGAAATCTTTTCACGGTGTCATCTACCAAGGTATACCATCAAGACCGATATATCAGCGGGGGTTACTCCGCTGATTCGTGAAGCTTGCCCTATTGAGCGTGGTTTTGTTTTAATCATTTTTCCTTTCGCCTCAGTAGAAAGAGCTTTTAACTGTGTATAATCAAAGTCATCCTTTATCCATAAATTTTCCAGGTGTTCGACTTTTTCAGCGAGATTTTTTTCTTTCTCTATGTAGCTTTCATAAGTGGTGTTAATTTCTACCTGTTCAATTACTTCAGGATCAAATAAACTGAGGAGGTTTTGTAATTCGTTATTAATAGTCTTCAGCGTCTCCATTGTTAATTCAGGCCGTTGTAAAAGCTGATAGAAACTTTTGCTTTCTTTGATTGTGGCAGAATTTTGAGCAGTCAGGAAACCGTTAATTTGATCCGGAGTAAAACGAATTGATTTTAATTTATCATTCAAACGATCAATACTTGACATTTTATGATTTACAGCATCCTGTCTTTCCTGGGAAGCAAGGTTAATATCATATCCCAATTTTGTCAATCTAAGATCAGCATTATCCTGGCGTAATAAGATTCTATAACTCAGCCCGGGAAGTGAACATCCTGTAGGGTTCTTCAGTGCCCTTAGTAATTAGTATCATCGATGAGTACCCCAATGTAGGCTTCGTTTCTTTTTAGTATCAGTGAGTCTGAATCATTTATTTTTCTGTGAGCATTTATTCCAGCCATCAAGCCCTGGCAGGCAGCCTCCTCATAGCCGGTAGTTCCATTGATTTGGCCGGCAAAGTATAGGTTATCAATTAGTTTAGTTTCAAGAGTTAAGTGAAGTTGTGTTGGAGGGAAATAGTCATATTCAATAGCATATCCAGGCCTGAACATTTTTATATTTTCAAAACCACGGATTTGTTTTAAGGCTTTTAGTTGTACATCCTCCGGGAGTGAGGTTGAAAATCCATTCACATATACTTCTATAGTATTCCAGCCTTCGGGTTCAACGAATATTTGATGGCGGTCTCGTTCTGAAAATCTGTTTATTTTATCTTCAACAGATGGGCAGTATCGTGGGCCAATGCCCTGAATCCTCCCTGTAAATAAGGGTGATTTTTCAAAACCAGTTTTAAGAGTTTCATGAACATCGGGATTTGTGTAAGTGATGTAACAACTACGTTGTTCTTTAGGAGGAATGGTTTTTTGAAAAGAAAATTTACCAGGTATTTCATCACCCTTTTGTTCCTCCAGAATTGAATAGTTGATTGATCGGCCATCGACCCGGGGAGGCGTTCCGGTTTTCATTCTTCCTGATTGGAATCCCAATGATTCAAGTTGTTCCGTAATGCCGGTTGATGCTTTTTCGGCTGTTCGTCCACCACCAAATTTTTTTTCTCCAATATGAATTAATCCATTCGAGAAATGTACCATTAGTTAGAACGAGCTGCTTTTGAATTGAATGTTATTCCAAGCGAAGTTTTAACACCACGAACTACCTTATCCTTTATCAATAGTTCAGATACCATACTATTTGCCAGAAGTCGATATTGTAGTTTTGCTCTAAAGCCTCTCTCCAGTATTGAGAAAATAAGAATCTGTCATTTTGTGTTCTGGGGCTCCATACCGCTGGTCCTTTTGATTTGTTTAGCATGCGAAATTGAATCATGGATTTATCAGATATTATTCCTGATAACCCACCCAGAGCATCAATTTCCCTTACAATCTGACCTTTGGCAATACCACCCATTGCAGGGTTGCACGACATTTGACCCATTGTCATCATGTTCATCGTGATCAAAAGTACCTTTGACCCCATTGTTGCAGCAGAGTGTGCCGCTTCACAACCAGCATGTCCTGCGCCAACTACTATTATATCATATTCAGGAAACATAATTTGAGAGAGATGTTCCACGTGAAACAAAAGGTAAAGGTCATATTTTGTTTCACGTGGAACTTTATCTAATCACTTACTAAACTTGAGCGAGCAAAACTAAATAATGATTTTCAGAATTCCTCATTCGTTTTTTTTCGCTTTCGACTTTGTCATTAAAACCAATTAAATGTAAAAGTCCATGGACCATAACTCTATGTAATTCGTCGACGAACCGTATCTTGAATTTAATTGCATTTTCACCGACACGTTCAATACTGATGTAGATGTCAGCTTCTAAATCTGTAAGAGAGGTGGATTGATTAAAGGTGATAATGTCGGTGAGCGTAGTGTGATTCAAATACTTTTTATTCAAATCCAACAATAATACGTCTGATGTGAAAATGTAGTTTATAGAAGTGATAGTTCTGCCATTTTCATTTGCAACGAGAGTCAACCAATCTCTAATTTTCTTTTTCCCGATAAGATTGAAGCTGATTCCATCGGTGAAAAAATTAATTTTTGCCATTTCAACTCATATAAAATGAGAGCTGAACCAAACTACCGTTGTTCTTAAATGATACTTCATCAGAGAGGTGCTTCATTAGAAATATGCCTCTTCCTGATGGTTTGTCTATATTTTCGGGCGATGTAGGGTCTGGAAGATTTTGAAAATCAAAACCCTTTCCTTCGTCCATAATGGTGAAATTTATTGTGTTTTGGTTAAGGGAAAGGCTTAAAGTTACATTTTTGCTCTTATCACTTTTGTTGCCATGCATTATAGCATTGTTCACAGATTCTGTCACGGCTATCATAATGTTTCCGTAAATGTCATCATCAAGTTGAAATTTCTCTTTGGCATTGTCAATGAAACTTTCTATAATCCTGATGTTTTCAGTTATAGAGGGAATTATTATCTTGATGGTATCCATTTTTATTTTATTCTAAACTCTTAAAATACTGATTTACTTCTTTTTTATAATACGGATTTAGTTTAGGAGGTATCGTTTTTAATAATTCTATTTCTTTTTCCTTCGCCTGAAAGTATTCTTCAAACGCAAAGGGTATAGACCGCTTTATTTCTTTCGCTCTCTCACCTTCTCTTTCTTCGTCTAGTTCACGTTCTCTTTGTGCGTTCTCTGCCTCAAGCAATCTGGTCAAAATGTCTTTTTGCCTTTGAATGAGCTGATCTGTTAATTGCTTATTTACCAGATCCAATTCATTTTGTTCCATTTTTTCTTTTAAGTCTTTTAACTTATCGCCAGACCCTTGACCTCCAATTTCTTCCTCAAGGTCTGAAAGCATTTGTCGAATCATTTCTTGTTCTGCGGCCATTTTAGCCAATTCTTCTGAAAGTTGACGGCCACTCTTGCCACTTTTTTTAAGTTGTTCAATCTTATTGGATAACTGTTGTTGGAGTTCAGACATACTTGGTACCCTGGCGTTTTGAGGTTGGCCCCCTCCCATGCCCATTGCGTCCATCATTTGCGACAATACATCATCAAGCATCAGCGCAAGGTCATTTACGGTTGCCATAGCAAATTGTTGCTTTGATAACGCGTCGCCTTTTTTTCTTTCTTTCATTGCATCAACCGATTCATCGAAATATCTGTTCATTTCATCAACTTTTCGAGTCACAATGGATTGTATCCTGAAGTCTTGCCTCGAGAGTGAGACTAAACTATCCTGCAAAACCGTGGCATCTTCTTTTATTTTAAGCTGGGCCTGTGACAGTTCAATAAACCGCGGGTCGCTCTGGTTTACCTCCCGGAATTTGTCCATAATGGATTCCTGCTGAAAGGATAATTTTATAAGATTATCCAGAATATCCCGCAACTGGCCGATGTTCATTTGCAAATTGGCTTGCATCATCTGGCTTTGCATGTTTTGTAGTTTTCCTGCAAGTTTTTTGAGATCATCACTGGCACTCTGCTGGGTTTTTCCCGCATTTTTATTTTTTTCCTGATTTAATTGTTGGGTTGCTTCCTTTTGTTGATTTTCTATCGATTTTATCTCCGGAGTCACGTCTTCCATAGGAGAAGGATGCTCGAGCTGTTGGTTCATCTCCTGCATCTCTTTTATATCTTCCTTCAACTCTTCAAATTCCTCATTAACCTCCTCCTGTTCATTAATTTTTGATTCCTGAGGTACCGATTTTTCTTCGGAGTTTTGTGCGGCCTTCTGTTGTTTTTGCTCCAGGTTACTTGTTGATTGAATATTTTCTTCGAGTTTCAACTCGAACTTCATTTTTTTAAACAATTCCAGAGTACGCTCAAGCTCCTTTTCAAGATTTTCTTCCTTGAAGCTCAACTTCTCAAGAATGCTCTTCATATTCTCTGGATTATTTTGCTCTTCCAAGAGTTTTTGCAGCTCCTCATACAGCTTTTTGGTTTCATCATCCAGCAACTCATCGATAAGCTGTTGTAACTGTTCAAGTTTTTCTTTGATCGCTGGATTTACCTCCTTCTCAAATCGGTTCCTACGCTGATTATCTGTTTCGAAATCCTTTTGTAATTCCTTTATAACCTTTTCTAAGGCTTCCTTTACGCTTAATTAATTCTTCGACTTGTTTTTGATCCTGCCAATTCAGCTCTTTTTTACCTTTGAATTTATTCTCAATCTCCTTAAGTTCCTTATTTAGGTCTTTACTATCTTCAACAATCTTATTTAATTGATTTTCAGACTTTTGAGATGATACTTCCAGATTTTTTTGAATAGTTTCCTCCGTTGGAACCTGGAATTTGTGCACTGGTGTTTTTGTGGCTTTATTTCCATGGATGCCATCATTGTCTTTAACCTGGAAATAGTACTCAATTGTTTCACCACCAATCAAATCAAAAGCAGACAAATCCCAGTGATGATAGAATGACTGAGTATTCTTGGAAACGTCTATGGATGCAGGCACATTTTTAAATTCATGTTGATTTGCTTCCCCAGCAGAATAATTTTTATAATACAAATCAAATTTAGTGAGTCCGTAATCATCCGACACAGTGCCGCCAAATACAATGAATTCGTAAAGAACCGTATCCAACATTTGTTCCAGTGTTATAGCTGGAAATTCATCGGGAATAATCTGGACATTGTACTGTATAGCCTCCTTATTTTCACTATACCTGTTCTTAAGTTCAATGGAATAATTCAATGGAGTCATCAGGGTCTTCTCGAACGTATATATTTGATTATCAACAGATTTAAAAGTTTTTTTTGTCCTTTTCATCGTCAAATACCACCGCAATTTCTTCAGCATCTGTCGTATTGATCAGCCATGTAGCTTTGGTTCCTTCAGGAACTCTGAAATCTCCAGTATTCTCAAGTCGATCAGCTTGTTTATTGAGATATTTAGGGTAATGGAGTTGAATAGAAAAGTTTTTTAAGTTTGGCCTGTTGACCACTTCAATTCTATAGGATTGCGTTCCATAGCCAGCGGCTTCAAAGGATATTAATGAAGATTGCTGCATTTTCGCAAAAACGTGTGAATATCTGCTGTATCCATTTTGCTTCATCAATACTTTCCGGTTGTCGATATAAGTATATAAACTGTTTCCGGAATATGATTTCCCACAGTTTCGAGCTCCAGTTCAAAATCCTCGTTTTTGAAGGCAATAAGATTCTTATTCAATACATTAATAGAAAATGGCATTCTTGGTGTATAATCCTGCCGGAAGTGCATTATCCTCGTTGTGGGTTCTGTGATTATGGAAGGAAAAAACACGCTAAAAACCAGAACGACTACAAATGGAATGAATAGGTATTTCAGATACCTGACGTTTTTCCGAAAATCTATAACGGTATCAAAAGCATAAGGGCTAAGTTGAATCGACTTTTGATCTATAGCGGCAGCCAGAAGCACTGAGTAATTGGCTTGTTTATTAAGCTGAACCAGGTTTAAAAGTTTATCACTTATAGAAGGAAGGACGTTACCAATATTCAGTGCGGCTTTTTCATCACTTATTTGTTTTTTCGGAATGAATAGTGGCAGAATATGAATCAGCAGCCATTTATAGAACACATACAAACACAACAGGATATACCCGAAAAACAGAATTGATCTGATTAGCTGTCCGGATTGAATGCTATATTCAAGGAAATTAATAAACAAATAAGCAGAAAGCACAATCGTGAGGGCATTGATCGATCCACCCAGAATTAGGTTAAGATAATACCGTCTCTTGTACTGTTTGAGTCTGTTAGATAAATCTGTTTTCACACGAAGCTTAGAGTGTATCCGCCTGTTCGAAATATACCTTACCTAAATCCCTGTATTGCAACGCGTTATTTGGAAAATTTTTAACATAAGATTTCACTAACCGATAACCTTCGTCGTACCATAAAACTATAATCGGCGCGTCATCCATAAGCTGCTGCTCTGCTTTATTGAAGAATTGATTTGCATCTTCAATCGATTTTGCAGCGAGCGCCTGATCATAATATGAATCGAATGCGTGGCTGACGTAGCGTGCGACATTGGGATAGGATGCATCTTCTAACGAATTCGGAACATCCTTGGATGTAAAAATCCACAGGAAATTTTCAGCGCTCGGAAAATCTGCAACCCATGCTGCGCGTAAAATACTAAAATCGCCTCTGTAGCTCTTTTCGAGAAGCTGAGCAAAAGGAAGGATCTGTAGTTCTACCTCAACATTTAAATGATCCTTTAGCTGTTTTTTTATTTCGACGGCAACATTGGTATTTCTGTCACCTTCGGCATTGAGTAAAAACTCCAGATTTGGAAAACCTTTACCACCCGGATAACCGGCTTTACCGAGGTAGTACCTGGCGGAATCTATATTCAGCGAGTATCCCTGAATATTTTCAATGGAATAATTAGGTAGTACGGGCGGTGTGATGCCGTGGTTACCAGGCGCAAATCCTTCACCATTGAGTACAAAATCAAGAATTTTTGTTCTATCTATGGCAAAACTGAATGCCTTCCTGACATTTTTATTTGTAAAAACACCTTTTTGATTATTCAGAACCAAAAACTGTGTCATCATTTCAGGAGATCGTTGCAACTGAATGGCTGTATTCACCGTTAGCGCCAGGCATTGTTTCTTCAAGAATTTCAATGATATACTCAGTTGGCAGACGATAAATCATGTCCAGATTGCCTTTTTTAAATTCAAAAAGCTCAGTTTTTTTATCTTTTATAAACTGTACACTTACAGCATCGAGATAAGGCAGTTGGTTTCCTGAATCGTCCTTCAGATAGTATTTTTCATTTCTCTTTAGAATGATAGATATATCTTCAACTACATCAGTGCTGTTGAGCATAAAAGGTCCGGTGCCAACCGCATTTATCCGCATGTCAAGACCATATCTTTCCTCCGCTTCTTTAGGATAAATGAAACAAGCAGGACGGGCAAGGTTCACCGTGAACAGTGAATTGGGTCTCAATAACTCCAATTCGATGGTATAATCATCAATTACCTTGATTCCTTCTACATCGAATGAGGGTTTATTGTTGCCCGACGTAGCTTCATAGTATTTATCGGCACCTTTCAGATATTCCCTTAAAAATCGAAAAATGCTGATTATTTAAGCTCTTCGTACAAAGCTTGGTGAAACAGTACCTCACGTCGCGGGCATTCATCTCTCTTCCTTTGCCATCAGGGAAGCATGTATTATCATGGAAAAGCACCCCTCTTTTAATATGAAAGGTGTATTTGATTCCTGAAGCATCTACCGTAAAATGATCAACCAAACCATTCGTCACCTCAAGTGTTTGAGGATCAAACTTGAATAGTCCCTCGTATATCTGTGAAGCCACACGATAGGAAAACGCATCGGTGATATTGTGTGGGAAAAGATTTTTGATGTATTCGGTTTCATTAATTCTAAAAACACCGCCGTAAAATTTTCCTCCTTTGGCTTGCCTAAAATCAGACTGACCAGATCCTGATGAATTATCGCTGCAGGAGTAACACAAAAAGCAAACGCTTATGATAATGAGAATCCGCATGACGTCTTTCATATATTTATGATAATTGTTTGACGAATCATTTCTGATGATATACCGGTAAAACATGATTCCAACATATTCATATTCAGCCGAAATCCTATCCTCAATCAAATTTAAAGGAACTAACGGTATTATCTGTTTTTTTAACCAAAATCATTAGGGTTTGCTATGCCTTGTATATGCGCTTTATCCCAAAAATGCACTAAAACTCCATCAACTTTTCTTCCTCGAAATAGTCCATCACATGGAGTTTGAGCAGTTTTTCCTGCTCAATAACATCGAAATGGGGAACTTTTTTTTGAGGCTTCCAATGAGGCCAACCTGCTTCATCAAGTCCCTCCAATTCATAGTAGCCTGAACTGCTCAAAACCCGACAGATCGCTATATGCATCAGATCTTGTTTTTCCTCCTTAGTAAATTTCTGCACTCCTCGGCCCAGTTCCTGTACGCCAATTAGAAAAAGAACAGCTTTCAGATCATTGGGTTTTTTGCCGATTGTATTTCCCAGCTTTTGAAGTAATCTTTCCCATCTGCGCTCCTGTTCCAAATCACGTGATAATAACTCTCCAGCCATAGTAAAGTATGTGTTGTTGATTAATACCAACTTTATTATATTGATTTACAAATATATATGTTGAAGGATCAATAAGTAATTGAGGCCACACTAAATGCACTTTCTAAGCGACATACTTGATCTGATATTTCCACACGTATGTTGTACTTGTGGAGAACGCATAACCAAAGAAGACGAACTGATTTGCTTTGGTTGTCGAGCCGAATTACCAAAAGTTAAGTTTTCTGATCCCACTGATAATGAACTTACTGATCGTTTTCTTGGTAAATACTCACTGAAATTTGGAACCTCCTATCTGTACTTTTTCAAATCTGGCAAGACGCAGACGTTGATGCACAAATTCAAATATCAAAACAAACCCGAGCTTGGTGTCATGATTGGTCGCTATCTCGGACATGATATAGCCGCGAATGGATATTCAAACGGCCTTGATATGATTATTCCGGTTCCAATTCACCGGAAAAAGCTCAGAATAAGAGGGTACAACCAAAGTCAGAAGTTCGCATCAGGACTTTCGGAGGCTATAGAAATTCCGGTAGAAGTTGATGTATTAATCCGTACAATCCACGGTGAAAGTCAAACACATAAATCGAAGGAGGAGCGTCAAAGAAGTGTTTCTGAAGTTTTTCAGCTTAGGGAACCAAATCGAGTGGCGGGAAAATCGATTCTGTTAGTGGATGATGTTATTACTACCGGCGCTACGCTGGAAGCCTGTGGAAAGTTATTACTGAATGCCGGCTGTGCAGAACTGAGTATTGCGACTATGGCAATCGCAAAATAAAAAACCCCGGCCAGCGGGGTTTCATTATTGACAATTTAAATTTTCTTTACTGGTTGCTTCCTGCACGTATCATTGCACAACGGAATCCAATCGTTGCGGTTGATGAATCTTGCTCCATGAACCTTCTGGTACCTGGTGATAACCAATAAGCCATATCTGCCCATGATCCACCTTTATAAACTCTTGACTTATCTGATATAAGAGAGTTGAATGCCTGATAGTCATAACCGCTGGCAGGATCGTCCAGGTTTGGATCTGTTGTGGATCTGCCAACCAAATCATCCTGACTTCTTCTCACCGGATTCAGATCATTCATATCCTGGAATGAAAGCGGACGATATACATCAAAAACCCATTCATTTACGTTACCAGCCATATTGTACAATCCAAAATCATTTGGCGGATATTCATAAATATATTGAGTGATCATTGCTCCATCATTCAGTTTGCCGGCGATACCAGCATAGTCACCACGGCCTCTTTTAAAGTTAGCCAACATATAACCCATTGTTTTTCCATAGGGATTACGGAGTGCATGACCATCCCATGGGTAAAGTCGTTTATGTGTTTGGTTTTCATCCAACCATTGAGTTCCTATGAGTGCCTGTGCTGCATATTCCCACTCGGCCTCTGATGGCAAACGGTAGTTTGGAAGTACTACACCTGATTCCAACGGAATGCGACCACCGGTACTTTCAGCAGGAATGTCCTCTAAACCAGCATCTTCAGCGAGTTTCATATTAACAACCGCGGTTCTCCACTCACTGTAGTCAACCGCCTGTTTCCAGCTAACACCGACAACCGGGAAGTATCTGAACCCCGGGTAACGCAGGTAATGATCGACGTAAGGGTCATTGTATGCAAGATCTCGCGCCCATACGACTGTATCTGGCAAAGCTGACTCATAAAACTCTTGCGATGAGTCGAGTTTTACATAGTGGAGATATTCCAGCCAGTGGATATTGGCTACTTCGGTTTCATCCATATAGAATGATGCCACGGTTACCAGTCACGTTCCACATTATCTCTTGAGTTGAATATATCTTCTTCATAAGAACCTAATACAGTTCTACCACCTTCAATGAAAACAAGGTTAGGACCTTCGGCTGACCCCTGAAATCTAAAACCTGGAAACCTTCATCAGCATTGTATTCAAGACCGGTAGCCATACTGATATTTCCGGGCTGGGTGGCTGTTGGATTACTTCCTGACTTGCAAGCGTTGAGCGTGACAAATGCAACGAATACTGCAGCAAGAAATAGCGGACTTGTGTAAACTAACTTTACAAAATTTTTCATAACCTGTTTAATTATCAATTTATTCTGCTATATCATTCATGTGTTTATAGCAATGTAAACACAATATTAATTCATTCAAAACCAATTATAAAATCAGCGGGCTCCTTTTGTTGCTTTAAAAAGGGCGATTTAGCCAATTATCCGCACTTTCTGCCGCCTACTTTTCACGGTATAATGTTAGATGCTTCTGCTTTTAAAATAAATTGAATTTCCAAACATTTATTGCATGGGTAATGATTTTAATTTCAGAATGTCCAGGAACACCGTTTCTACTTTGTTTATGGTCTCCATGCCCTCCACCATGAGGATGACACGGGTTTTGCCATCTTTTATCTTGCTCATAGTAGGATAACGCTTTACATAATCTAATATTCCACTGAATTGGCTGGAATTATAGTACGCCGCATTATCGGAAGTGAGCAGGTAGGCTTTAAGATTCTGGCTTTTAATCACAAGTTTTTCTATCCCTAACTGCTCAGCCATCCAACGGATTTTCACCATTAATACCAGGTCGAGCACCTCACTGGGCAAAGGACCAAATTTATCTTCCAATGCGTGTATGAACACACTCAGGTTTTCTTCTGTATCAATATTGTCGAGATCATTGTAAGCTCGGAGCCTCTCCGAAATATTGGAGATATAAGTATCGGGAATAAGCATTTCAAAGTCAGTATCAATGAGGCAATCGGTAGTAAACAGTTTTTCAACATCCACGAGATCCTTTTTGAACAGATCCTTAAATTCGGTTTCCTTTAACTCCTGAACTGCCTCATCAAGTATTTTATGATAGGTATCAAACCCAAGATCATTGATAAAACCGCTCTGCTCGGCACCCAGTAAATTGCCGGCACCTCTTATATCCAAATCCCTCATGGCTACTTTGAAACCATCCCCCAGATGTGAAAATTCTTCCAGCGTCTTCAACCGCTTTCTGGCTTCCTGGGTCAGGCTGATTACCGGGGGAGAAAGTAAGTAACAAAAAGCCTTTTTATTGGAACGTCCGACCCGACCGCGCATTTGATGCAGGTCTGACAAACCAAACATATGGGCTTGATTAATAATGATGGTGTTGGCATTGGGAATATCGAGGCCTGACTCAATAATATTTGTTGATACCAATACATCTGCAAGCCCCTCAATGAATCGCACCATGACGTTTTCGAGCTTATGTCCCTCCATCTGCCCGTGCGCAACCAAAATCCTTGCATCCGGAACGAGCTTCTTTATAATACTCGCAACCTGCTCAATGTCTTTAATCTTATTATGAACAAAAAAGACTTGTCCTCCGCGTTGTATTTCGTGGCGAATGGCATCCCGCACAATAATCTCGCTGAACGTGTGTATCTCCGTGGTGACAGGTTGACGGTTTGGTGGAGGCGTGGCAATTACGCTAAGGTCACGGGCTCCCATCAGCGAAAAGTGAAGTGTGCGTGGTATCGGAGTTGCCGTAAGTGTAAGCACATCCACGTTGATCCGGATGGTTTTCAATTTCTCTTTTACCGTCACACCAAATTTTTGTTCCTCGTCAACTATTAAAAGCCCAAGGTCTTTGAAGATTACATCCTTGTTTACGATCCGGTGTGTTCCTATGAGTATGTTGATTTTACCTTCGCCGGTTTCCTTGATGATGCGGTGAATATCTTTTGTTGATTTGAACCTGTTGATATACTCAACAGTTACTGGAAATTCCTTGAGTCGTTCGCTGAAAGTTCGGAAATGTTGCATGGCCAGAATGGTGGTAGGCACGAGAACGGCAACTTGTTTGCCATCGGATATGCTTTTAAATGCAGCGCGGATAGCAACTTCCGTCTTTCCAAAGCCCACATCGCCGCAAATAAGTCGATCCATCGGATGCGGTTCCTCCATGTCACGCTTTACATCTTCTGTCGCAGTGGCCTGGTCCGGGGTGTCATCATAGATGAATGAACTTTCTAACTCTGCCTGAAGGTAGGTGTCTTTCTTGAAAGCGAAACCCTGGTTGGCTTTTCGTTTGGCGTAAAGGAGGATGAGATCCTTGGCAATATCTTTAACCTTGCTCTTAACACGTTTCTTTTTGTTTTCCCAGTCTGGCGATCCCAATTTACTCATGACTGGCGGGGTACCTTCCCTTCCTGAATATTTGGAGATCTTATGGAGAGAGTAGATGCTCACATAGAGCAGGTCGTCATCGCGGTAAATAAGCCGGAGAGCTTCCTGTTGGTTGCCATTGACTTCAATTTTGTCCAATCCGGCAAAGCGGCCGATGCCGTGATCAATATGAGTCACATAGTCGCCAGGCTGCAGCGATTTTAGTTCATTCAGCGTTAAGGCCTTGGATTTTGAGTACTTTTCCCTCGACTTGAATTTATGATACCTTTCGAAAAGCTGATGATCGGTGTAGCAGGTGATCCGGTTTTCATGGTCGATAAAACCATGCCGCAAAGGAATATTTAACTCCTCAAATCGAATGTCGGCATTGATTTCATCAAAAATCGACCTAAGTCGCTCCACCTGGCTAAAGGAGTCGGAAGCAATGAATACTTCATGATTTTTCGAAATCTTTTCTTCCAGGTCAGCGGCAATAAGGTCGAAATTCTTGTGGAAGGAAGGCTGCGGTTGCGCATTATAGCTGAACGAGATGGAATCTTTGAAGAAATTGCGCGAACCAATCTGGATCACATCAAAACTGCGCAGGTCCGACAAAAAGGATGTCCCGGTTTCGAAAAGCTTCTCCGGATCCATGATCACCTTTGTATTATTGCTCTTCTGCAACAATTCCTGAAAACGTTCTACGGCAGTTTCAAAATATTTATCAATCGTGTTGGTAGTGAGTTGCAGGTCTTTGATCCACAGCTTTGTTCCTTTCGGTAAAAAGTCCAAAAAGGATTGCTTTGTATCGTCGATGATGATGGTTTGAAGGTTGGGAATGATACTGATGGATTTTAACTGCTTTTTTGAAAGCTGTGTTTCCGGATCAAAAGTCCGGATACTTTCAATTTCATCACCAAACAATTCTATGCGATAAGGCAATTCATAGGCGTAGGAAAAAACATCCAGAATGCCGCCTCGCATGGCAAATTGACCCGCTTCATAGACGAAGTCTTCCTTTTCAAATTCAAAATCGACCAGGTCATTGAACAACTGGCTGATATTGATAACAGAACCCACATCCAGGTGGATTGTATATTTTTTCAGCGCTTTCCGGCTTATCACCTTTTCCGACAATGCATCCGGATAGGTGACAATAATCTCACCTTTTTCTGTCTTTTCGGTGAGACGTGAAATCAGTTCCGTTCGATGAAGGACATTGGCATTTTCTGTTTCTTCGAATTCATAAGGACGTTTATAAGACGCCGGGAAAAAGTGAACCTCCCTGTTGCCCATCAGATTATGGAGGTCATTCTGGAAAAATGCAGCTTCTTCCCTGTCGTGCAGGACAAAAAGATGACTTTGGTTTGCATTCTGGCCAGCAACTACTGACCCAATGATAGCATCCAGGCTGCCAGCCAACCCTTTCAAATGTATACGAACTCCAGTGTTTGGTTTCAGGATTTCTCCCAACGAGCCGGAAATAATATCTTTTTGGTAACCCTTAAGGAACTCTTTGACTTTCAATGATCCATTTTTAAGAGGCCAAAATTACGATAGATGTGCAGATACCATGATAATAAAAAAAGAAAATATACATTACTTTCAAACCTGTCTATTATATCTGAGTTGTTCGTTTATATAAATAATTAACAGACGCTTTAAGAAATCTAAAGAAAGCGTGTAAACAAGCAGAGATTGTAATCAAACATGAAATCATTCAAACAAAAGTCGATTCTCAGTTCTATTCGGCCTGTATTGGTTAAAATGGAGCGCATGCATCCTTTCCGCATGATTATCTACTTAGTTATCTCGGTATTTTGCCTTATTTATGCTACCCTCTCTTTTTTCTTTATCAGGCACCTTGCTGTAGAACTGGAAGGTAAATATCTGTTTGATCTTCCCGATTCCTTTGTCATCAGTACAATTTTCCTGGTAGCCACAGCACATTTTGCCTCTAATATTGTACCCGCGTACAATCGGGAAGATATTTCAGGAATCAGACGCCACCTGAGCGTGCTCATGATCGCGGGCCTCGTGTTTATTACCACTCAGACCTTCGCCTGGCTTGAGATCATAAAAAGTGATGTTGAAAATGTGTCCAATAATATTGCCACCTATCTCATGGTGTTTAGCAGCATTCATTTTGTGCAGATGGCGGTGGGTGTTGTCATGGCCCTGCTCGCGTTTTACGAATACCTGCTGGTTGAAAAGGATCCCGTGAAAATGCTTATCATGACCACCAATCCTCATGAGAAGGCCAAGCTTCAGGTATTTCAGGTGTATTGGAAATTCCTTGTATTATCCTGGCTGGTGCTGTTTCTCCTAATGCTTGTAGCGCTCTGATCAGTTGGAATACTTCTTGAAAATCTTCTCCATCTCGTCGATGTGCATAATGTAGGCCGGATTGCGGATGGTTTTTCGCAGCACTTCGGTAATGGCATTGTAATTCAATCCCATTCGTACCCCGAGTTCCACGCAAAAAGAAACTTCCTCCTTGTATATAAGTTTGTCGATTCCCATGAGAATGATGAGACGGTGAAACTGCTCAATTACCTTCGATTCGTGCCGTGGTGGTGAGAAAGAAATCATAATTTTTCCATCCCTGATCTTATCGACTTCAGCTTTTTCCACACCCATACGGGCTGCGATGGAATTAATAAAATTCATCTCCATGTGGGTTGCTTCGCCATCGACTTGCGATAGCTGT
This sequence comes from Cyclobacteriaceae bacterium, assembly GCA_034523095.1. Classification (GTDB taxonomy): domain Bacteria; phylum Bacteroidota; class Bacteroidia; order Cytophagales; family Cyclobacteriaceae; genus JAAUQL01. The sequence continues at coordinate 123,004 of JAXHKU010000003.1, forward strand.
ATCAGGTCATTGAGATGACTAAGCTTCTCCTTGTATATAGGCTCCATACTAACGGGTATTGCAGGTTATGATTTAATATGATAAAAGTAATTAAATTTATCAGACCACAAACAACTGAATGCATAGCCTAATGTACGCATGTGCTTAAAATAAATAAATCAGATAAAACCCATGAAATCCGCAGATTACTGGATAGCCAAACTGGGGCTGAAAAGCCACCAGGAGGGTGGATATTTTGCAGAATCCTATCGCTCCGATGAATTGCTAAGTGGCGCGTGCCTTCCTGTGCGCTACAGAAGCGAGCGAAGCACAGGAACAGCCATCTATTTTCTGTTAAAGGAAAAAGGGTTTTCAGCATTCCACCGGTTGCAATCAGATGAGACCTGGCACTTTTATACCGGTTCGCCTTTTGAAATATTCGTCCTCACGAATGATGGAGATTTAGTACATTTTTTACTAGGCAATAATCCCGAGGCAGGAGAGGTATTTCAACTTACTATTTTGAGAGGGAAGTGGTTTGCCGCCAGGTTAGTGGATCAATCGGGTTTTGGACTTGCCGGTTGCACTGTAGCGCCCGGTTTTCATTTTGACGATTTTGAGCTGGCAAAAAGAAAAAAGCTGGCTGCGGAGTTTCCCCGGCACAACCAGCTTATTACTGAATTGACCTATCGAATTTTATAAAGCGCCTTCTACTTTAAATACCCATGCATAATCGCAGGGATTTGTGGCAGGCGTCACACTTGGCGGAGTTATGGAAAGTTTGCCACCGCTGGATTTTGCAGATACTTTTCCTCCAAAACCGAGCATACTTACCTGACCCTTGCTTACACCGTTTACGATGACAGGCTTTGTTGGGAATTTAGTGCAGATCACGTATAAATCGTTTCCTTTTTTTGTATAGAAAACATCGGGTTGTTTAGCGGCATCGGCTTTGTCCCAGACGGTAGTTCCATAAATTGCATCGCCATTTACGCTGAGCCAATCGCCCATATCTTTCAACCGCTGCTGCTGAATCACGGGAATCCGGCCATCGGCAGTGGGGCCGATGTTCAAAAGCAGGTTTCCTCCGCGTGCTACTTTGTCGACAAGGATATGAACAAGTTGTTCTGATGTGGAGTAGCTTTCCAGGGTTTCATTTCGATTGTATCCAAATGAGCCGCCGATTCCGCGACATTCTTCCCACGGGTGAGTAAGTGTTGTGGTCATCACACCTTCATGAACAAGGTCATATTCTGTGGTATAAATACCCCCGTGCAGGCTTCTGGTTTCTTTTCCCCAACGGTCATTGACAACTACCTCATCCTTTACAGGTGATTCATTGTACAACCAGGCCAGAAATTCAGTGCTTTTCCAAACCTCGCTCGGATGATCCCACTCACCGTCTGTCCATATAATATCGGGTTTGTAACTGTTCACGAGGTCTTTCAATTGTGGAATCATGTGCTCATCGACGTATTTATTCACATCTGACTTATAGAGCGGATTATACCATTCGTAAAGTGAATAGTAATATCCCATGCGCAAGCCCTCCGCTCTGACGGCTTTGATAAGATCGCCGGCCAGGTCGCGATGGGGTCCAATATCAACGGCATTCCAGTTCCATGATTCCTTACTCGGCCAAAGCGTGAAACCCTCATGGTGTTTCGAAGTGAGAACAACATACTTCGCACCGGATTCCCTGAGAATCTTCGCCCAATCAGTCGGTTCAAACATTTCGCAATTAAATCCTGCGGCAAAGTCCTGGTATTTAAAATCTGCGCCATAGGTTTTGTTGTGAAACTCCACGAAGTTTTTGTTCACCGCAGAGTTCACGTTCACCAGTTTGTTCCAATACCATTCGGCATATTTATCATAGACGTTGGCATCTGTCGGTCCCCATGCCGGGACAGAAAACACACCCCAGTGAATGAAAATGCCAAATTTTGCATCAGTGAACCAACCCGGTACTGGTCGGCTGTCGATCGACTCCCAGTTGGCCTGGAATTTTTGCGCATAAAGTGTGCTAATACTAAGCGCTATGAATAATAAAATCGGAAGTAGTTTTTTCATAATTGTAAAAAATTAGAGTTGATTACATAAAAGTAGGAAATTATCAGTGACAGGTAAATATACGACAGGTATTTGGATATTGAATTTAGGAACCCACATCCAGCACCTTGATCTCTACCCTGCGATTTTTAGCCCGGTTTTCCTCGGTATCGTTCGGCGCTATGGGTTTCAGCTCCCCCCATATCCGACAGTTTCGATGCGTTTTTTATCGATGCCATATTGAACAAGGTACTCTTTGATTTTCTCCACCCTGCGAAACGAAGCACCTCCTTCGATTTCGAAGGTCCATATGCGTCTGTGTGTCCGGCTAACTGGATTTTCATATCAGGGTTTTCGTTCAGAATAGTAATCAGTTTTTCCAGCGTTTGATATGAATCATCCAGCAATATAGGTTTGCTTTGCTCAAACAGGAGGTTATTGAGGGTGAATACCTGTTCCGGTATTATGGGTGTGAGGTAAATATTTCTGAAGAGCGTTTCTTCTCCATGGATCGATTTCAAATCCAGTAAATCAAAAAAGGTAATATATCCGGGGGCTCTTACGGTAAATTCATACTCAGCGCCTTTTGGAAGATAAGCAGAAAATTACCGGTGATTTCATCGGATGTGGTTCGGTATGGTTTTTTTTGTTTTACGTTTTCGATGATAAGTTGGGAGCTCAGTGGCTCCTGGGTGATAGCGTCGAATACCCGCCCCTGAAATGCGAGGAGGTTTTCCGTACTTTCCGGCTTCACTGGCTGAAGTAATGAGATTTTATAAATATTTTGTGTGTTATGTCGATCGCCTTCGGAGGATACAAAATACGCGAAATCACCAGAGGCAGTGATGCTGAAGTATGCCTCCCAACTCGATGTATTCACCGCCGGTCCCAGGTTTTGCGGATCTGACCAGTTTTGCCAGGACGTATCCAGGCGCCTGGTTTTGAAAATATCGCAGTCTCCATAGCCGCCATGTCCGTTGGATGAAAAGTAAAGGGTAGAATTGTCAGCAGCGAGAAAGGGCGCAAACTCAGCGCCGCTTGTATTGATTTTGTTTCCGAGGTTCACCGGTTTCGAATAGCTTTCGGGTCCGTTTTTCACGCTGACATACAGATCCTGATCGCCCTGACCATCGTGACGCTGTACAGCCATAAGAATTACCCGCTCATCAGCCGAGATGAAAAAATCCTGAAATTGACCATCATTTTCAAAATCTTCAATCTCCAATTTCTTTGGCCTGCTCCAACCTGCTGCTGTTTTTACCGATACTGACACACCGGGTTCCACACTGCCGTCGGCCCGGTATGCATTATTTACAAGCAGTTTATTTCCATCGGGCGATATTGAACAAACCCCGTTGGCAAACTGGTCATTGAGCGGACTTCCAATGTTTTCGGCGGCAGACCAGAATGTATTCAGATGTTTTGAAAAGTAAATGTCTTGCGGGTCAGATCTTCCGACAGTATTCTCAGGATGAAACATCCGCGAAAAAAATAGTGTATTTCCATCATAGGAGATCAGCGGCTTTGCCTCAGCATATCGTGAGTTTACCCATCCGTCGAGCGGTTCTTTCTTCGAGGTGAAAGTCATGATCTGCTGCACGTTGAAATTGGCGCCCGCCAGAATATTGCGGACATCGGCCATATTGGCTTCCTCAATGATACCGATCGCATCGATCTGCGAATAGCCCGGACAGGGTATCGAATTCATATTCACTTCGATGGCTTTGACGCGGTAATCCGTTTTCGGAATACTCAGTACCATTGTCCTGAACTTGTCCGGAACAGGAAACGGATCCTGTTGATAAATGATGTAGTTGAAGCCGTACTTGGTCGATAAGTTTCACCTGACTTACTCTGCCGGGCAGGTTGCTTTCAATAATGACCACCTGCTGGGTAAATTGCGGTTTTTCGAAGCCGACTTTAATGGTGCCGAATGCAGCTTCTTTATCGAGTCGGAAAGCGTTGTAATTGAGGTGACCGGGAGGAAAGGCATCAGGAGGACCAAGAATCCTGGGCCCGGAAAATGTGCTATCCTGGTTGTATTGGTACAGTACCTCAGAAGCCCACTGGACTTTTTCTGATCTGCCCGATAACCAACACAGGCAACATAAACGCAACGACAGATAGCGCTTTTTTCATAGTGTAAATCCCTTGTTTCTGCTGTGTTTTTCTCCTAGGATTTGGCTTTACACCCTGACGACAGCTGCAAATCTACAAAATCAAAGTTATGGAGCCACAACTCTAACCATTTTTTCGTTTCTATGACATTGTCTTTCAATATCTTAACGAAATAAATGCCATTATCCGAAGCACATTAGACTGATATCGGTAAATGGATTCTTAATGTTGGATGACTCGAAATATAGACGTCCCTGACTATCATAAATCTAAATGGAAGCAATTGTACCTGCAGGATTGGATATTCTGATGGTTTCAGTAAAGGGATTCGGAAAAATGGTAATTCCAGACACTGATTCTTCCAATCCTGTTATGCGATAGCTATAAGGTTCAGAAGTGCAGAAACAGTTGAACTCATTATAAAATGTGATGGAATAATCACCGTTTTTATCCGGTACTATATACGGGCCTGTTTTATTGGTAAATGCGCCATTAAAAAGCCAGTTCGATTGCGCAAAGCTGGCAAATAAGGTATCCCCCTCCTGATTAACAGACGCGGGAGTGTAATAAGGCGTGTTCAGGACTTCTACTATTCCGTCAGTTGTGCATTCAGTAATCTGATCAATAACCAGCGCCTTGAACTTTCTCGCACTGAGGTTTTCAATGGATTTCCCTGTGTATCTGGCAGCAGCCGTGTCTATTGGGTCATTTTCGTAGAACCAGAAATAGAGCGGATCAAAAGCTGATTCATTGGCCAGAATAGCAGTAACACTACCGTTGACGGAATCTTTGCAAAACTGATTTCCGGAAGTTGTAAGCGAAAGCGACATTTCTGGCAATTCTGCAGTAATCATCGTCTGCAAATAGCTGATGCAGCCAGAAGCCGGATTTTCAACTTTCACTTCGTATTCTCCTGCCTCCAAAGGGATCGGCCACATAGGAATTTTGGAAATTTACCATCTTATCATCCTCCTCCCAGGGTTCCCTTCCACCAGGTGATATCATACAGATTGGCGGGCTGGTTTTTGTTAATAGTTATCTTCCAGTTTCCCATTGGATGCAGTGCAACTCGTTTGAGGCAAAATCAGGATAATCTCAATTGTATCAGCGCTCTTCACCGGATCATCCGTAATGGCTGATGTCATGGTAATTAAGGGGGTGTTCTTCAAATCAGCCACTTCAAGCAGGTAATTGCCCGCTGGTAATTTTAAATAATTGGGCCCGACAAAATCAGGAGTGGTTTTCACCGTACTACCCTGATACCACCAAAGTTTGAAGTTGGTTATATCTCCATTTACAGAAACCGATAAGCTACCGACCGGACTTTTTGCATCGCAGGAAGTGTTTGGGTTGGAAATAGGTTTGATGATATCGTCCGGTTGGTTATAGATCGCCACTGATCCGGATTTGGCCACGTATGGCAATAATTCGTAATTGGCATTGGCGAACTCAACCGGGAAGATTGAATTGGTTATCGATGAAACTTATATTGACTGTTTGGCCGGCACCCGATAAAAGTTCGAAATAGAATCCGGAACAAAATCGTACTGTCTATTTTTGTTACCGGCATCGCATTATCCGGTTCCCATAAAAATCGCACGTGGCCTTTATCCGCATTGGTTGTACCGAAATCCTTCATGGTGAGGTATTTTCTGTATTCCAAAATCCGAAACTGCGCTAAACTTCATCAATGCAGGATCCCAGTTGATAGATGCCTGGCAGGAAATAGCATCAGTGAATCCGTTGAGTTGAATGTCAAAGGTGACAATCGTGCCTACTTTGCCGATCGTATGGGGTGAATACAACGAATACTGCAACATGAGTAACGCTGCCCAGAAAAAACAGCACAATGAAAACCAAAGACTTCGGCATAATAAAATGGAGTAAAAAATGAAACGTGAAGTTCGCAAAAATTTCATAAAGGTAGCCCGATATCCCTGAAATGAAGGAAATAAAAAACCTGACAAGAGCCGGTTTTTTCAAAAGCTAACCCTAAAAAAATGTTATTTGGTAGATGAAAGATCGTCACCCTGGAGAAATTGCATATCCCTCCATGAATACTCGAATATAGGACTGACCTTTTCTCCAGGAGTCTGGAGCTTATTATTCACCAGTACGGATTTGCGCATTACATTCGTTCGGACAAATTCTTCAAGCTCCCCATAACTCATGGCGCCATTGGATATCTGAAGACCTTTTGAGCAGGTAATAGGTGAAAATCCCATGGGCTTTTTTCCGTATATGGATGCGCTGACTCAATCCTCCGAAAGAAGCGGAAAATACTACCAGGTTGCCAAGGACAAATGGCGACTTGGGTTTTATCCGAATTCCGCGAGCCGCGACTAATCCCTGATTCCGTGCTCCGCCACTGAAGCAGGCATCCAGAAACACTGTAACACGCTCGCATGGGTTTTCGGAGAGTTTTGTAAAGACATCTTCCAGTTTCAATGCATAATCAAGGTTGCTCGGGCTTACATCAACCGGAAATCAGGTACGGCTCATTGGTTCCTTCCATAGGCAGCCCGTGCCCGGCGTAGAGAAATACCACCTTGTGCCTCGCCTTCATAAGCAGCAGCCAGGGCGCTTAGTCGGGCGATCGATTGTTTCATCTGACCCGCAGTGGCATTGATAAGTAAGGTGATGTTTTCTTCCGGAACCCCGAGGGTGCTGATGAGATACTTTTTAAATGTCCGGGGCGTCCATCGCCGCAAAATCAACATTGGAACTCGTATTCAGATCCATCTGGTATTTGCTGTAATCTTCATTGCCAATCACAAGGGCGAATGTTTTTTCATTTTTCAGTGATGTTACCGGAATATTGATATCCACAATCTGACTGTCCCACTACAGTGAGATTTCTTAAGTTCCCAGTTGGTGTGTTGGATGTAATCATTGGCAACTACCGGGCAGATCGTCAAATGCAAGATCGAGTGTAGAACCAGAAACCGATATCTTCATCATCGGCAATGTCATACAGAAATTCACGGCCCTGGTATTTCAATGACATGGAAGTAATGACAAACTTCATTACCGTCAACGCCAAATTTGGGATTTCCTATCCACACATCCTCCCAGTTGTCTTTGATTTCTTTGGCATCTTCAAGGAGGCACGGGAATCATCAGGCTTTTGGCGCCTGGCACAAACATGTTCAATTTTTCGTTGTCGGCATCATAAAGGCCAACGGTGGATTTGGTGAAATTCACCTGCCGGCGGCGCTAAAGACTGTATTGCTTCATTGGAAAATTTCTGGATTTCCATATCCCCGATTGCTCTTTGGCGATGCGATTCAGGTAGTCCTGAGTTTTTTCATATTCTCCCTTTAACTGCCAGTCGGAATACATGGATTTTACGTATTCTTCAACTTGTTGCTCCAAAGAAATGGCGGGCGTGTGTCTTCCCAGTACCGGCGAATGTTGGCTGTATCACCCAGTTTCTCTTTTTTATCGATGAGGCCATATTTTCCGGCGAGTTTTACGACAGCATGACCATTCGGAAAATGGATAAGCGGCATCGAACCTGGATTCAATGATATAATTATTCAGAATGTTGATATAACCCCAGGAGTCATTCCTTTTTACTGCTGCCAGCCCGTCGCGGAAGTAGTTGGCATCCTGGTACACTGCAGGTATCACAAACTGACCTCTCTGATCGATAAATCCATACCGGTCGCCGCTTTTTACAAGTGCCAATCCTTCCGAAAAAGAGTAGGCTTCTTCATAATTATGTCGGATAAGCCGGTTGCCGTTTCGCTCGATATACCCTTTACTTTGATTAAAAACCACAAAGGCGAGGCCTTCGGCATATGGCAATGCCTTGTCGAATGTGTGGTTCAGCACGCGCTCATTATTCGTATTTATAAAGGTGTAGCCACCATCCGCATTGACCAAGGCCATTCCATTGATGAAGATTCTGACAACGGCAAACTTCGGTTCTATCTGAAAAGTACCTTTTTTATCAATGAAGCCCCATTTGCCGTTTTTCATGACACAGGCAAACCCTTCGCTAAACGGCTTTGCATCGGCGTATTCCGGACGGATGACCCATCAGGCCATGTCTGCTGATATAGCCCAGCTTCTACGTAGCGGACTGCGGCAAATCCTTCGGGAAAAAATCTATGTTTCTTCATAGGTGGCGTCAATCACCCATTCGCCTTGTTTATTGATAAAACCCCAGAGGCCGTATTTTTTTGCCGGCATCAGGTTGTCTGAGTCCTGGGCAAATGCCGATCCTTGAAGGAGAATTATAAGCGCTATCGAAAAGTAGGTAGTCGTTTTCATGAAAATACTGCATTTTTTTAATGCAGCGGTCATTTTACTATTTTCAAATTCAATTGTCTGTAATAGAAATTCTCACTGTTGATCCGGTCTGGCTCCAAGCCATTCTTGAAGATTGGCGGTCGGGAGTGAAAGTGGAATTTCATAGGATTGGTCGTCTTCGTCGAGGGTTTGTTTTAGTCCGGGCTTTATGTATTCTTCCGTAGAAAAAACAAGTACCAGCTCCACATACTCCTTTTCTTCCTCGGCAACCATGACCATCTCGTCAATAAGGTGCTCAGAGAAATCATCAAAAGCATTATTCTTTTTTTCTGCCTGAGAAAAACACATATTCACGGTCTGCTTTCACCGGCAATGCCTGGCGATAAGTCGCCGGCATATTGCGGTAAGGCAGAAGCCGGAACGAATTCATCTTCCTCCAGGCTAAAAACCCATAAAAATCCATCGACCGGTGCATGAAAAAAGAGATATAATGGTTGACCGTTTTCGAAGATGGATGTTTGGCAATTTTTGTTCGGACAATTAGAAGTGTAGGTAAACTCAATATAGGCCTGGTAAGCTGGCGGACTTTGCCTTCTATTTTCAGACCCACCCAGAGTTTCTTTTGTTCTTTCTTCCTTCTTTCACTTCCCGCACTTCCTCCTGAAAAGATCGCTGGTTGTTTTCAGCCATTCGCCACGGATAAACGTTTTGCCGAAAATCCTGAACTCTGTGTTTCCATCATCGATGTCAACGAATGATTCCTGGGTAATGTATGTGCCAAACTCCCTCTCGATGGCGTTGATGATGGCGTGATGCCTCAGTTTATCTTTCAGTTCATCCCTGCTCATGTCCTCTTCCAACCTGAAAAATGCTGTGCCGGAAGCGTCTTTTATCTTTTGGGCATCAGCAGATTTCAGGATGACAAGAGAAAGTAGCAATATGATGGCTATTCGTGGCATCGTTGTGAATGCGTTAAAAATCCATAAGTTTCTCAAGCTTCTCGTGCAGGATTTCGGTTTCCTCTTCTAGTTTTTTGCGTATGGCTTTCTTCGCGACATCCTGCGCCAGGCATTGTTGTAACCTACGCGAACGGAAGCTTCGACATTTTTATCGATTTTGCGGTAGATCTCAAACAGGAAGATGACGCGGCCAATTTCCTGGGCGATAATGTTTTTGGATGCGGCGACGGTTTTTGTTACCGAGGCAGCTTCTTCATTATTGAGCTGGTTATTGGCAATACTGTTCTCAATCAGCGCTGCCACGTTGGTTTGAACGAGACCGGCAAGTTCCAGCTTGGCTAGTTCAGTGGCCTGAAATTGTAGCGGCAGATTGTGTTGGGGCCAACCGAATTACCTGTAGCTACAATGTAAAGCGGATAGCCGTTTTCATCTTCCTGATACTGGAGTTCCCACGATTTTTCAATCTGCTTGTCCATGGGAGAGGCACCCGGAGCTACATACCAGCCTTTGCGCTTATATCTTGTGGCTTCTTTTCTGGCATCTTTATAAGCCTTGCGCTTCATTTCTTTCTTAACTTCCCGTTCGGCTTTCTTTTGTTTGTCAACGGCAAAGACGTTACTGGGAGCGAGCATTGCAAAAGCAATGAGGATCGTAAAAAAAGTACTTTAAGTGTTTTCATGGCATTGAAATTCCATTTTCACCCAGTGAAAAAACAATACGATTTGCCCAGAGTGAATTTCGCCGGTTCAAGCCAGTTGGCTGGGAATTTGTATTTTACTGGTTTTGAAATCCGTTATTTCAATATTTTAAGAAATTTTAGAAACTGTATTTTTCCCATAGGAAAAATTTAAAAATAATTTTGATGGAGTTGGATGGAAGATACTTAACATAATGCTTTTAAGGCAATTTTATGAAGTAGTTTTACATTCGTAAATATTTTACATTCGGATTTCTGACACCCATTTTTTAACTAATAAACCAGGATTTTAATTTCTTATCTCATAGAGAACTATCAATAATGAAGACACTTCAACTCCCTGCTCACAACATCTGCGCTCCTATTATTATTGATTACAGGCTGTAATTCAGATAAATCCCAGGTGAAGCTCCCTCAGCCGGATGAAAACAATGCAGGACTCACATTGCCCAAAGGATTTGGAGCCATCGTCACGGCCGACAACGTAGGCAAAGCCAGACACATGGCAGTACGTGAAAATGGTGATTTGTTTGTGAAGCTTCGCACCCCGCATGATGGAAATGCCATCATTGCCCTGCGAGATAATGACAATAACGGTATTATGGACGAACAAAAAGGGTTTATGCCTTACGGCGGAACTGGTGCTGCGATATATAATGGATATTTGTATTGCTCCTCAGATTCTGCGGTATTCCGCTATAAACTCAATGAAAACGAGTTCGTCCCAACTTCTGAAATGGAATTGATAGCCAGCGGCTTTCCAAAGCAGGGTCCTCACGCTACAAAACCTATGACATTTGATGGAGAGGGGCATATGTATGTCACTGTCGGAGCGCCAATGAACGCAGGCGAAGGCGGATGCATTTCAAAATAGAATCACCAGGTATTGATTCTAGTTCATATCCATCGCCAAACAAGCTGGCATCTGGCAATTTGACGCAAACAAACCCAATCAGACTCAGGACGAAGCATATCATTATGCTATAGGAGTGCGCAATGCATTGGCATTGGACTGGAATTTTGAGACAAATTCTCTCTACGCTGTTAACCATGGGAGAGACCAGTTGAGCGGATTCTGGCCAAAAATATTCTCACTGGATCAGAATGCTGATTTACCGGCGGAGCAGTTTATAAAAGTAAACAAGGATCAGGATTACGGATGGCCGTATTGCTATTTCGATCATTTGCAGAATAAGCAGGTATTGGGCCCTGAATTTGGTGGAGACGGAAATAAGACGGAACGATGTGAAGGCATTGAAGCTCCTTTGCTATCTCTTCCGGCACATACCGCTCCGAATGACTTGGTATTTTATACCAAGGAACCATGTTTCCCGAGCGATATCGGAATGGCGCCTTCGTAGCGTTGCATGGTTCATGGAAGCGAGAGCGCCGGCAACCTCAGATGGGATATGCGGTTGTATTTCTTCCTTTCAAGGATCGCCGCAAGAGCCTGCTGGAGAAATTGAAGATTTCGCAACCGGGATTTGCAGGTGTGGAATCAGTTGAATCACCGACAGACGCCAAATTCCGTCCTACCGGATTGGCCATGGGGCCCGATGGATCATTGTTTATTTGTGATTCTGTACATGGTCGCATTTGGCGGATTTATTATTACGATTAATCCAGCTTGATTTCATCAATTTACCTGCGAACGCTGAAAAGATACCGAAACTAATTCTGGATGATACCACAGGGTGGTAGATAGTATTTGAGTTACTTATGCTAAATTCCGTTTTCTTTACCTTTCCAAAACCATGAGCAAAGTTATCATTAGCAGTCATCAGGAATTTGAGCAGTACCTCGGCAAAGAATTCGGAGTATCGGATTATTTGAAAATCACACAGGAACGCATAAACAAATTTGCTGACGCCACCATCGATTACCAATGGATACACACCAACCCGAAACGAGCAGCCAAAGAAGGAAGTTTTGGCTGCACCATCTCCCATGGATATTTGAATATTTCTATAGCGCCATTCCTGTGGGAACAGATCCTCCAAAATACGCAATATCAATATGATGATCAATTATGGTGTAGAGGATTTGAAGTTCAACCAAGCAGTTCTGGTGAATATAGAGGTACGTCTTCGAGCCAAACTTCATTCACTGGCAAATCTGAGGGGTATTTCCTATGTCAGCTTCATGTTACACTCGAAATAAAAGACAACAGCAATCCCGGCCTTTACCGGAATTCTTGTGTTTCTGTACTATTTTAAAAAGTTAATCAATCAAAACATTGGAGGAATATCCACGGGCGGGTTCCAGAAGCATTCCAGGTTTAGTTTTAGCGGGTAATTTGAAATAATAGTTTATTCTGATAGATTTGAAATAAGTTTTCCTGAGGCAAAACCAACGCCTCCCTCAAAAGGCAGTCTATAATTTTTTTTAAAATATTTGTTGTGTATATTGACGTTTCAGTGGCTTTTAGAAACTAACTTAACTGATGTCTAACTCAGGTGATCATAATTATTTTGCAGTGATGCTTATCGATGATAATGAAATCGATAATCTTATTAAATCAGAAAAAATTATTGAGGCTGCCAGTATTACCCGGCACATATATACTCATACGGGTGCGCGAAGTGCCATTGAGTTTTTAAAGAATGTTGAAAAACTGGAGGACATAGCGGGCAAGATATTACCAGTATGTGATATTTCTGGATATTGACATGCCGCTTATGGATGGATTTCAATTTTTAGATGAGTTCGAAAGGCTACAGGATGCAACCAAGAGAAAGTGCTAAATTGTGATGCTTACCTCATCCATTAATCCGACAGGATGTAAATAAATCAAAGGAATATACTTATGTGAAGAAGTATATCAATAAGCCTTTGAAGTCAGGAAAATCTGGAGCATTTGCAATTGAAGAAAAAGCCGGTTATTCCCGGCTCAAATCATTCAGGAAATCATCATCGATTTTTACAAGTAAGGTAGGATTAAAATACCCCACTTTGACATTTTTAATCTTCTCAGCCAGACTTTCAATCTTGGATTCTTTGTTTTTCTTCGAATCACTTATGGATATTTTAAGCATTTTAGTGAATACGACGGTGTGTTCACAAAGATCCTTACCCAATAATCTGATTTGTCGCTGAATACTATTGATCAGCTGATTGAATAAATCATAATCATGGATCATACAATATTGTAGAGCCATAAATGGTCTTGGTCTCCAGCTGTGCCGCGGAATATTTTTTCAGGCTTATTTCATTCAGAAGGTTATTCACCCATCTCGCCGCCTCTTCATACTTTTTCTTATAGTAACACGACAATGCCCGATAGATCACATAAGTGATATAGTTTGGGTAGATCATTCTTATCAGGTTCGTAATCATGGAAGAGGCCTTCATTTTCTCCGTACATTTCATCCATATTCCCCAGACGGATATGACGTTTGATTTTCGTCATCAGAAATTGAGCCGGATAGGTATACAATGTATAGTTGGAAAGTAAATCCGCACAACTATCATTTACCTCTTCAAAATAGTTCTCCGCTTTGCGATAAACCTTATAATGGTCATAGTACTCAAGTTTCAGGTATTCAAAAACAATCCTTAGGTGATAATAAATGGTATCCATACTGTAATCCTCAAATATCTTCTGAACGTTTTGAAGGATATCTTCAATTGGTTCGAGAGCATCAACCATGGTCTCCTCCTTCTCCACGTAAAGCCTGTGGAAAATATTGATACAACTCTGGTAAATGTATAATCTGTGTGACTTATAGAGGCTTCCGACATTGTTCATTTCTTTGGCCATAAGCGAAAGTTGCATTTTGGAAACGTCTTCACCGGAAAGGGCGTAATTCCCGTACTTCTTAAAATACTCCGCTAAAAGATCTTCGGCCTTATCTACAGCGAGCATATAAGCCACGTGTTTGTTGTACAACTGGGAGTAGTTGAAGTGGTCTGCTGAATGAATGTGTAAGTTTTTCAGGAATTTATAGACCACGGTAAGCTCATTGGAAAGGTCGTAATCCAGAAGTTCTTTTTCTAGTTTTTTAAGCGTGGCTATGGCGATAGCACGTTTTTTGGTGAAGATGATTTCGTTGAATATCTGCTACTTTTTTCAGGATGTCCGTACGTGGATTCTCCATTTGTTGCAGCAGGTATTCTTCTACTTTCTGATTCAGCCGGGATCGTAACGTGTAGTAGGCATTGGTATTTACGTCCAATTTCCTCCATTATTTTATTATCCGACTGTTGCTTCTCGCGCATAGCCTTAAGCAGAAATGCAGACTTATCCGCACTGCTTGTTAGAAGAGAAATCATAGATCGCATTAAAATCATCTTCTGAGAGCTGTTTAATGATATTCTTGAGCTTGGCCATACGGGCTATCGGAGTGATTAATGAGTAAAAGCTGAATTTTCCCCAAAAAGGAAAAATGTAAACGTTCAACGGCAAAAGTTAATAAATAATTTTTATTCTCTATGCCTAATGCTAAAATTATTAGTCTGCGGATGAGTTTATTTTACTTGAGCTGATCTGGTAAGCAGCTTTAGCTTTATCAAGAAAATCTATAAAAGCCGGAAATATCCAGATCATAGGCCCGGGGCGCCACGAGTAAGTTTTCACTTCCTGATCAAGAATCACATAAAAAGGTTGTGCATTGTTGTTGAATCCTCGAATCTGGGAAATCAGCGTTTTGCTTTCCGATGGTTCGTTTCTCCTTATTGTCATATTCCGAAATATACCAATCACTCGGGGCTAATTCCGTTTTTGTCATTCCACATAAAGCGCAAAGCATTACAAAATCATTCGCTCAATCTTTTAAGAATCTTTGTAGTGACGATACACACGTGCTTCCATCTCCCTGCAATTCCACACAGCCATGGCCGGCTAAGTCGATAAAAAGGGGCTTTTTTAGGGTTCTTGAGCATTCCATGGCTTGTTTGTAATCGAAGGAACCCTAATTCCATGCTCGAAAATGTAAGAAATCGGCATATTTTTGCTTTTCATCAATTTTTCTGAATCATTTGGAACCACTGCCTGGTATTGGGCTTACCTGCGATTTCAGATTAAAGTCATGTGTACAGAAAGGTGGCAAATAAGCCAGCAAGCGCTTTAAGCGGAGCGCCGAACATGCCAGGAATCAGGTAGGCTACAAACGAAAAAACGATAATGGAGAGGATTAACCGCGGCACCGGTATTTTTTCTAGCGGACTGTCATGTGGCAACAGGATTTTGCCAAAACAACAAAAACCCAGAAACGAAAAAATCACTATCCATGCTGCCAGATATATTTCACGGTCCAGCAATCCCCAGTGATAAGCCTTATCGGCAATGCTTAAAAAATTTCAATGCCAGCGTAATTTCAAGAAAGCCCGAACTACTTTGACAGAATTCAACCACCCCCCGGATTTTGGCAGTGAGTTGAGCCATTCCGGGAAAATCGCAAAAAGAGTAAATGGTACTGCAAAAGCCATAGCAAAGGCAAACATACCGAGTACTGGTTTTAGGATTTGTCCACCCGCGGCTTCGACGAGGATGCTACCCACGATTGGTCCGGTACAGGAAAATGAAACTAATACCAGGGTAAATGCCATAAAGAAGATTCCGGCAATACCACCCTTATCAGCCTGCTGATCCATTTTATTCACCCATTTGTTTGGAAGCGTGATCTCAAACATTCCAAAAAAGGATAAGGCGAAAACGACAAAAACGATGAAGAAAAGAACATTTGGGATCCAATTGGTCGCCAATTCATTTGCCATCTCCGGTCCCATAAAGGGTGCTAGTACGGAGCCGATAAGTGAATAGATTAAAATGATTGAAAATCCATAAAACAATGCGTTGCGAATACCCTGTCTGCGCGATTTTGCTTTACCCGTAAAGAATGTGACGGTCATTGGAATCATTGGAAATACGCAAGGCGTAAAAAGTGCCGCCAGCCCAGCCAGAAAAGCGACAATCATAAAGCTTAATAATGAATAAGGCGAATAACTATCCCGGTATTGAAGGAGCCCGGTTTTGTTTTCCGAAACACCAGCTGAAACCGATTTAGCGTTCTCCGTTCCAAATTCAAAATCAACTTCCAACGGAATACATTTACCATCAAGCTCGGAGCAAACCTGGTATTTCACAAAACCGGTTACGTGGCAAGGGCACTATTTAATTTTTACTTTTTGCCGGAACACGGCCTTTCCATCGAAAATATAGGTTACCTCGCCGATCAAAAATCTCATCAAATTTGTTTTTGGCATCAATCGGTGCTACTTCTCCCAAAAGCTCATATGATTCATGCGGATTGAAATGAAATGACGCGGGAATCGGACCGGGATCCAGTGTATTGTCAGATGAATAAAGGTGCCAGTTTTCTTCGATGGTTCCTGAAAATATAAGCTCCACTTCTTCCCCGGCATTTGCAGCACTTTCAGATATGCTAAAAACCCAGGCGACAGGATTCAAAATTCCCTCAATTTGACTATCTTCAAAAGCCCCCGTCGATGGCAAATTCACAGCCTCAAACTGGCATCTTTCGACCCTGTTCGTCGATACACTGATCGTAAAATCTCCATCAAACGGGATGCATTTTCCATCGATATCAGAACAGACCGGATACGAATAACTTCCATTTATAACTCGGATTTTCACCAAGGATTTTCACTTTTTGCCTAAAGCTCGCCCAACCCTTTCAAACAGCGCAACTTCACCTTTCCAGATATCATCATATTTCTTTTGGGGATTTATAGGAATGATCTCACCAATAAGTGAGTAAGAGTCATTCTTTTCAAAGGCAAACTCGGTGACCATGGGTCCCAGATCCGGATTTATATCGGAGGAGTATAAGTACCAGGGCTTTATCGGTATAACTGCTCTGAAAATCAACCAGATCTCATCACCAATTTGGACGCTGTCCCGTGATAGAGAATTTGTCCATTTTGCCGGTTCTAAAATCTGGGCGTTTGCCGTATTGATGAACAATAAAAATAGAAATATATACCTGGTGGTGATTTGCATGCTTTTCTAAAATTATATGGAATAAGACCATTTATTGACCAATATGGTTTTTAGAATAATAAAAAGTTGTACTATGGCCAACATAAACTTTAGAAAGTGGTTATTTGTTCAATAACGAAAAGTGTTTGTGAAAAAGCACAATCGTCTCAATCCCTTTCAGGTAATTGTAAACACCAAAACTTTCATTTGGAGAATGAATGGCATCGTAATCAAGCCCCAGACCTAACAGAAGGGTATCCAAACCAAGTTCTTTTTTAAATAGCGCCACAATAGGAATACTTCCTCCGTCACGTGTTGGGATGGGCATTTTCCCCCAGCCTTCCAGATATGCCTTTTCTGCAGCTTTGAAGGCCACAGAATCGATAGGCGTTACGGCTGGCTCACCTCCATGATGTGGGATTACTTTCACCTTCACCTGATGTGGAGCGATGGCATTGAAGTGGTCAGTGAATACAAACGGCCATCTTTTTGCTATGCCGATTTGGTACAAGACGCATGGATATTTGGGCATATGCTTTCGATGGCAATACCGTTTTGGGCTCCTTCGCCTGGTATAGCCTCCCCAAATGCCGTTGCAATCCAGCGTAGGTCTGATCCCAAGTTGCTCCAGCACCGTATAACCAGCTTCACCCGCCACCGCATCGACATCAAGTGATTCCATGAATTCCTTTTCAGAAAAGGGAGAATTTCCCAGTTTCTTCCGATCCTCAGCGCTCAATTCCAGATATTTTATCGTAAAACCCCGGAATAGTGATCCTGTTTTTTGAATCGGTAAGTGAGGCGATCATTTTGCAAAGAATATTGATGGCACTTCCAACAGCGCCACCATACGTGCCGGAATGGAGGTCGTGGCTTGGACCGGTAACTTCCACCTGGATAGACGCTTAAACCCTTGAGTCCTGTGGTGATCGAGGGATGTTCCAGGTGTTGCGACAGCATACTTGTATCTGAAATCAAAATCATGTCGGCGGCGAGCTTCTTTTTATTCTCTGCCACAAAAATGCCCAAATGCTCAGAACCGATTTCTTCCTCGCCTTCGATCATAAACTTCACATTGCACGGCAGTGTCTTAAGTTTCACCATCGTTTCAAAGGCTTTTACATGGGCGAAAAACTGGCCCTTATCATCGCACGCTCCTCGTGCATATATTTTATCGTTTCTGATGGAAGGTTCAAACGGCGGCGTTTGCCACAATTCGATCGGATCGACCGGCTGTACGTCATAATGTCCATACACCAATACCGTGGGAGAGCCCCTTGTCGATAATTTTTTCTGCAAAGACAATCGCGATTCCCGGTATTCGGGCAAATCTCAGCCATATCCACACCCGCATCTAAGAATTCTGCTTTATAAAAAAGTCGCTGCGCGATTGATTTCGGCTTTCTTCGTGCTATCTGAACTGATGGATTGGATTTTTAACAGATCAAAAAGTTCGTTCATAAACCGATCCTTATTCTGATCAATGTAGCTTCTAACTTGTGCTAACTCCATAGTAGTCGTATTCCTTGGGTTATAGTAAAAATGCCCGGGGTTCTGCCAAAACAGTTCCTTGATTTATGTCGCAAGTTATTAAATCAGGATTTGAATAACTACACGGGACATTCATTCCAAACAATTTGTAAAAACATGTTGACAAATTTGATCCGATATTCATCTTTGGCAGTCCCATTGGAAAACAGTGGTAAAAGCGAAAGTAGCTCAGTTGGTAGAGCACGACCTTGCCAAGGTCGGGTTGTGAGTTCCAATCCCGTCTTTCGCTCTTTTTTTATTTTAGGGCGGTACACTTTATTGAATTTCCTGTTTAATTCTCTATACCAAAAAAATCGGCTCTACGAGAGCCAATGCCCGGGTGGTGGAACTGGTAGACATGAGGATGAAAATCCTGTGGCATATGAGGCCGTGCGGGTTCAAGTCCCGCCCCGGGTACCTTTTTAAGGTTGAATCCGAATATTCCTAATTCAAATATCACCTACAATACCTTTTTTGATTCTTTCGGAGCCTTCGGAGTAGTTCTTGGCGCTTTGCGTGGATTGGCATCAGATGAATTTCCTACGAGTTTCCTTATTGTGTAAATCTCTTTACGGGAATGGTATTTCAATGCCGTTTTCCCGGAATGCTATAATAGCGCGGATAATTTCACTCTTGCATAAGGCCCTTCCATGAATTGTCCAACCTAAAAAGAACCCCGAACCCATACTATAGATGGCCGTAGCATAGAATTGCCAGGCAATACGTGGTGAAAAACCATCTAAGCGCAGATTTTTTTCTGATGTTTATATTCTAAAACCAGGGGAAGATAGAAATTGCATGCCGGCTGTAATTGGTATATTTGATATGAAGGCGTAGTTGCAAACTACGCCCAGAGTGGGCAAAAGTAACGGACTTGCGCCAAGTCGGGTTTAGAATCAAAACGCGCATGGAATTAATCATATTATCATTCTGTAAATTTTTTCTGGGCACTTCTAATGATTCGATGGAACAAATAGCTTTTAATTATTTTGTCACTGAAGTCTTTACTCAAAACTACCCTAATTCGAAAAGAGTATATTATTATGGACAAACTGAGAGAGAGGAAACCATAGCTGGTCCGTTTGCAGAGCGTTTTGATCCTGACTCTGACTTCCAAAGTTACTCTATCAGAAACATAAAATCGTGACTGAAAAGATTGATATTGAATCTGAGGCTTTCCGCAATTTAAAGTATCTTCACAG
The DNA here is from genome assembly GCA_034523095.1 of Cyclobacteriaceae bacterium. GTDB lineage: Bacteria > Bacteroidota > Bacteroidia > Cytophagales > Cyclobacteriaceae > JAAUQL01. Next base: position 142,735 of record JAXHKU010000003.1, read on the forward strand.
TCTAAACCCAAAAAATTAAATCTGAGAATTTTTAGGGCAGTTAAAAGAAACGACATAGTCTATGTTTATATTAAGATTTATAAAGAAATGGATTTTGTGGATCATTACTTAGTAAAAATCTCTGCAGCATCTCGGCAAGATATGGAAGTTTGCCACACAGGTGAGATCATATAATAAAGAGTTCCCACTCGCTGTCCGCGTCGAGAAGCGTGCGGACTATCAGAGTAAGACTAACACAGAAAACGGTGATTTTTCAGTGTTACCACCAAATACGACACACCCAGATTTTATCGTTCAGGGCGGCGATTTTTCCATTTCAAGGACACTTGCGATTCGATGTGCCGGGTACGCTGAGCAATACCCTCATTTCTAATGTAAACCTGGAATTTCGCATCAGCCAGAAAGGGGCGTGGCTTGTCACCGTAGAAATGCTGGCATCGAATTGATTATAAAAAATACTTTTTCAACGGTTTTACCGCATTTCTATATTCGACATCAATTTTAGCCGATAAAACATTCTTTTTGTTGAGGAAGAATGGTCCACCGTTAGGGTAAATAGGCTCTTAGGTCTTTGACATAGATGGACCTTACCCAAATAAAAAAAGCCGGGTTTTGCCCGGCTTTCAATGTTGAATTCTTTGGTCGATTAGGCCTGTATTGTCTCTACAGAAACAAATGACCTGTCTTTCTTTCCTTTCTTGAACTGTACTGTTCCGTTCGTAAGGGCGAAGAGTGTATGATCTTTGCCGATGCCGACATTTTCTCCAGGATGATGCTTTGTTCCTCGCTGTCTCACGATAATATTACCGGCTATGGCCAACTGGCCGCCGAATATTTTTACACCAAGACGCTTGCTTGCCGATTCTCTACCGTTTCTTGAACTACCGGCTCCTTTCTTATGTGCCATGTTTTATACTATTTAATGTCTTCGATTAATACTTTGGTGAATTGCTGCCTGTGGCCGTTCATTTTCTGGTAGGTCTTTCTTCTTTTCTTTTTGAAAACGATAACCTTATCAGCTTTCTGGTGACTAATGATCTTGCCGGTAACCTTCGCGCCTTTAACGGTAGGAGCTCCAACTGTCACATCACCCTCGTTTTCTAGTAATAATACATTTTCAAACTCGACCGTTTCTCCTTCGTTACCTAAGAGCAATGGGGTATGAACCTGCTTATTTTTTTCTACTTTTACCTGAGCGCCAGCTATTTCGACGATTGCGTACATGTTTATTTTCTTTATTGAGTATTCCCATTTAAAAACGGACTGCAAAAATATTGCAAGAGTTTTGAAATACCAAATTCTGCACAGTTAAAAACGCTCTGGCGCGCAATTAAAATTGAATTTCTAACTGATTCTGCTCCAGTTGAGCGATTCTTTTTTCTGACTTTCGATTTGTTGCCTGATAATCGAATGCTCTTTCCGGGTTAAATCAGGATCTTCGGCCAGGAGTTCGGAGGCTGCCTGGCGGGCAATTTCAAGTATTTTGGAATCCTTGCTTAAATCAGCGATCAACAAATCAAGAATACCACTTTGTTGGGTGCCCATGAGGTCACCGGGACCGCGGAGTTTAAGATCCATTTCGGCTATTTCAAAGCCGTCATTGGTTTTTACCATGGTGTCGAGGCGCAGCCGACCTTCTTTGGATAATTTGTAATCTGTCATAAGAATACAAAACGATTGCTCAGCGCCACGACCAACACGCCCACGCAGCTGATGCAATTGCGCCAGGCCAAATCGCTCGGCATTTTCAATGACCATCACCGTGGCATTGGGTACATTCACCCCAACTTCTATTACAGTGGTCGCAACCATGATTTGTGTTTCATTCTTCAGAAACCGCTTCATTTCAAAATCTTTGTCCTGTTGCTTCATTCGGCCATGCAGTATGCCGACCTGATAAGCCGGAAAGGCACGCCGTATGGCTTCAAAGCCATCGGTAAGATGTTTCAGATCGAGCTTTTCAGATTCTTCAATCAATGGATAAACTACATAAACCTGTCTGCCTAGGTCGATTTGCTTTCTTATAAAGCCAAAAATCTCCAGCCGGTGCGATTCGTATTTGTGCACGGTTTTTATTTGCTTTCTGCCCGCAGGCAATTCATCAATTACAGAAATATCCAGGTCACCATAGAGGGTAAGCGCTAAAGTTCTGGGTATCGGTGTTGCTGTCATCACCAGGATGTGCGGGTAAACGGATTGGTTTTTTTTCCATAATTGTGCCCGCTGTGCCACGCCGAAGCGATGCTGCTCATCAACAATGGCGAGTCCAAGGTTCTGGAATTGCACCACATTTTCCAGGAGGGCATGGGTTCCAAGCAATATTTTGATCGATCCATCGGCCAGACCTTCGTCGATATTTCTGCGATGGGCCTGTCTGCTGGAACCGGTGAGCAGGGCGATACCTATTCCTAACTTTTCAGCAAATGGCTTCAGACTATTATAATGCTGCTCCGCAAGGATCTCGGTCGGAGCCATCATTGCCACCTGACCTCCATTGCCAATGACAAGCAGCATGCATATAAACGCCACGATTGTCTTGCCGCTGCCTACATCACCCTGAATCAGGCGGTTCATCTGTTTGCCCGATTTCATATTTTCATATACTTCGCGGATAACGCGCTTTTGTGCATTCGTGAGCTCAAAGGGTAAATAGTTGTTATAAAATTCTGTCAGAATAGAGGTAGAAGAAAATACCTGTCCCTGGTATTTCTCCGTTCTGGTGAGCTTCAGTTTTATGAGGCGCAACTGGAGATAGAACAGTTCTTCAAATTTCAACCTGTACAGCGCATGTTTCAGCAAATTCTGGTTTGCCGGAAGGTGGACATTCAACACGGCCTGTTCTTTGGAAAAAAGGCTGTATTTTTTGAGCAGTTCTTGCGGAAGCGTCTCGTGGATGTGCTTTCTGGCTTCCGGCAATAGTATTTGGATCAGCTTGGAAATGCCCTTGCTGTCCAGAAACCGTGAGCGCAGCTTTTCGGTACTTGGATAGACCGGCTGGAATTTTCCACCTGTACTTGCCCCCTCGGTGAGTAGTTCTATTTCCGGGTGCACGATATTATACCGGTTGTTAAAAAGCGTCGGTTTTCCATAGATCGTGTATTCAACCCCGATCTTAATCGACTTGGAAAGCCATGGTGTAAACTTGAACCACACAAGCTCCAACTCTCCGCTTTCATCCACAAAATTAGCAATGAAACGCTTTGCTTTGCCTTGACCGATGGATTGTGTCCGGCTGATTTTCCCTTTCAGTTGCACGTTTCCTTCGGTGCTTTCTATTTCGCTTATTGAATAGAACCTGGTTCTGTCTTCATATCGGAAGGGATAGTGCTGAATGAGATCACCGAATGTAAAAATATTCAGTTCTTTGTTGAGCAGTTCTGCTTTCGCCGGGCCGACGGATTTCAGGAATTCGATTTTGGTGTCGAAAAAGCCCGACATGGTCATTATTTGATTTTATCGTTCCATTCCAATGTATTGAGCATCTGTTCGATATCTGTCTTTACAAAGTCAAATACTGGTGCGAGGGAATCGTTTTGCGTGGCGGTATTAAAGTATAATGCGCCTCTCAGAAAATGATTAATAGAATCTGTACAAAAAAATTGGTACTGACTTGGAACCTCGCCACTCAAGATCGCGACAACTGCTGTTTTACCATTTTTGGTTTTAAATATCGCTTCATCGATGGCATAGGCCTTCACCTGATGCTTTGAAGTGAGTTTGTACGCTGTAGCGAGGTATTCACGAAGCAACACTTCGCTGTGCTTTACCGGTTTATATGACACCTGAACCGATGCCTGGAATTCCGGATAATAAACATCGATCCAATATGGCTCAGAAATCCAGCTTGAATCGGGGAGAACTTTGGCATATTTAGAATACTGAAACCGGTATGGGAAAGTATCGGCAAGGCTCTGGTATTCATTTTCCGGTAATTTGATTCGGTTATAACCCTTGGGCTTCGGCATATAATCCGAAGAGCAGGCCGTGAAAACCATGACTATTGCCAAAAGGACTCTACCATTCATCGACATAATGTTAAATCCCGAAAACCGCCGCAGTATTCTGGATGCAATGTGTAACCGTCGGTTGATTTATGATCAAAACGGCAGGTCATCCGTGTCAGTACCTGTTGAAGGAGGAGGAGCGGGAGAAGCAACTGGCGCTGGGCGTTCATCAGATCTTTCCGGTGATGACTGTTCCTCATGCTGATTGGCCGCTTCGGTGTTCCGGCCGCCGAGCAGATTCATATTTGTTGCGCGAATTCGTATGGTGGTGCGGCTGTTGCCATCGTTGTCCTGCCAGTTTTCAGTTCGAAGTTTTCCTTCGATATAGACCGTATTCCCCTTTTTCAGATATTGCTCGGCGACTTTAGCAAGGCCATCCCATAATTCAATTCGGTGCCATTCGGTCTGCGTTACTCTTTCACCACTTTTGTTTGTGTAGGATTCCGAGGTGGCGATATTAAAATTTGCCACTACAGATCCGGTGCTTAGGTGTCTTACTTCGGGATCCGAACCAAGGTTCCCGATGAGAATTACTTTATTTACTCCAGCCATAATCTTTATTTATTTCACAATTATATAAATGTTTTTTCAATCGGATGAAATTATTTTATCATCGAGGTATCGGGCAATAAGCACCGGTTTAGGAAGTCTTTCCACTTTTTCCAGGGACAGAAAATCGTCATTTTTCCATGGAGATTCAGCCATTTTAGGAAGCTGAAATAGATGAATATGATAAAACCTTGCCATGATTTTTTGATGCGAAAGCACGTGAAGGTACGTCCCAGATTCCTCCTTTAGTACCCACCGATCTGAATTATTTGATAAATATCCAGGGAGCTCCAGCTGATCAAAATTTTGTGACTCAAGGGTTTCGATAAGAAGAAACTCATACAAGTATTTCCAGATGTCGTTTTGCGATCGTTTCATAAGTAACAATCGTTTGTCATATTCAATCACCAGATAATTGAAATGGCGGATTCGGGCTGCTTTGCTTTTACTTTTAAACGGTATAACAGCCATCCTATTTTGTTTGTAGGCGACACACACATCTGCCAGAGGACATGCCAGACAATCCGGTTTGCCTGGGCGGCATTGCATTGCACCAAATTCCATCATGGCCTGGTTGAACTCGGGATGGTCCTTGTCCGGTAATAATTGGGATGCTAATGCTTTTATCCGGGAAATGGTAGAGGATTGCCTCGTATCGTCAGTGATGCCGAATAACCTGGAAATCACACGAATTACGTTACCGTCAACTACAGCCTCCTTTTTTCCAAATGCAAAGGAGGCAATCGCCGCAGCGGTGTAATCGCCGATCCCCGGGAGTTCAAGTAATGTTTGTCGCTCCGCAGGAAAACACCCTGAATATTTTTCAACAATTATTTTAGCACAAGCATGGAGATTTCGACCTCTGGAATAGTAGCCCAGGCCTTGCCATAGTCGCAAAACACGATCGATAGGAGCCTTTGCCAGATCATGAACGGTGGGAAAGTTTTCAACAAATGCATGGTAATAGGGCAAACCCTGATCTACCCTGGTTTGCTGAAGAATAATTTCAGACAGCCAGATTTTGTAAGGATCAGGGGTATGGCGCCAAGGCAATTCTCTCTTGTGGATATTGAACCAGGCAGCCAATTCTCCGATTAGTTTATCTCTCGTTATATCAAAGTCTGTCATTATCAATCAAATAAGATTTATTTTTGCTCAATTCTTTTTTAATTGTGCATGGAGCGTATAAATTTGTCGCTCTAATTTAGAAGTATAGATTTTATCAAATTATTTAAAGAGCAACAAAGTGACTAAAGCAGAGGTTATAACCCAGATAGCTGAGCAAACCGGCATAGATAAGGCAGATGTTCAGATTACTGTAGAAGCATTTTTCAACGTGGTAAAAAATTCCATGGCCACGGGGGAGAACATTTATGTGCGTGGTTTTGGAAGTTTCGTAAATAAGAAGCGTGCCAAGAAGATTGCGCGAAACATCTCCAAAAATACTGCTATTGTCATCGACGAGCACTTTGTGCCCAGTTTTAAGCCTTCAAAAGTATTCATCGAAAAAATTAAGAGCAGCACTAAAGTAAAAAGAGCCAATTCTTAAATGAAAAGGTTCCACAAAGGAACGAATGCTTAAAAACCGGATTTTATTAGCCCTTATCATCATGGTTGCCTCGGCAGCCATTTATTTTTTACCACGATATGTAGTCAGTAACGAGGAGGCAACTGCTGAGGCTCCTGATTCCGGCGCAGCAAACGAACCTACAGCGACTTCGCATAATCATACATTGGTCATTCCCGATAGTTTGTCGGCCAGATTCAAAACTTTTTATGAATTATTTGGCAATGCAGAAAATCAGGAAAAAAGGTTTATATTTGCCGACTCTTTGGCAAAAGCCTATAAAATCGTTGGTTTTCAGGATAGTTCAGCAAAGTATTCTGAGATAAAAGCCCTCGAAATTCCAACAACTGAAAATTTGTTGCAGGCCGCAGAAGGATATTATGCAGCAATGAATTTTGCTACAGATCCCAACAATCGGTCTGAACTAGCAGTAAAGGCCAGAGATTATTACAACAGGGTTTTAGACGAAAACCCGGAGATGCTTGATGTAAAGGCAAAAGTGGCGATGACGCTTACTTATGGCGCAAATCCCATGGAAGGGATCATGATGTTACGGGAAATTCTCAATGAGGATCCTGACAACGAAGTGGCGACATTTAACCTTGGTATGTTGGCAGTTACTTCTGGTCAATATGACAAAGCCATAGAACGGTTCGAGAAGCTATTGCAACTCAATCCCGCCAATTCAGAAGCCAATTTTTATATGGGTTTTTGCCTTATTGAACTTGGAAAGTCAACGGAAGCAGTTCCATATTTTGAAAAAGTCGCGCAATCGGGTCAGGAGAGCAATCTTCAGAGAACAGCAAACGAATATTTGAAAAGTATTATTAATTAGAAATTTTTGAATTATGCCTTGCGGTAAAAAAAGAAAAAGACATAAAATCGCTACTCATAAGAGAAAAAAGCGATTGAGAAAAAACAGACACAAGAAGAAATAATTAGTCTTATTGTGCCATTTGGGTTAAAATAAAAAACAATTAATGACGTCGACTAGTGAATTAGTAATTAATTCAACTGAAAAAGGATGTCGGATTGCCCTTTTAAAAGACAAAAGCCTCCTCGAGTATCATCAGGAGGAAAGCGCGAACCAGTTTACGGTTGGTGACATTTATTTAGGAACTGTCAAGAAAGTAGTTCCTGGCCTGAACGCCGCTTTTATAGATATAGGTTATGAGAAAGATGCATTTTTACACTATCTCGACCTCGGCCCTCAGATAAGTTCACTCAACAAGTACACTAAGTTTGTCCTGTCAGGAAAGAATCCGTCGTATGATCTGGGGAAATTTCAGAATGAACCAGACATTGACAAGCTTGGCAAAATAAGCCAGGTATTGACCAAAGGCCTGAAAATTCTGGTACAGGTGGTCAAGGAGCCAATTTCCACTAAAGGGCCACGATTATCTTGTGAGTTGTCTTTTGCAGGCAGGTACCTGATTCTTGTTCCATTCTCCAATGCGATAAGCATTTCCAAAAAAATCACCAACAGTGATGAACGGAAACGTTTACTGCGGCTCATTTCCTCCATAAAACCTGCCAATTTCGGAGTCATCATTCGTACGGTGGCTGAAAAAAAGGACGTTGCGGAACTGGATCGCGATCTGCAAAATCTTGTGAGCAAGTGGAGAGGCGGAGTAAAAGCCCTTCGTACAGCCAATCCCCGCGACAAAGTTATCGGTGAAGTGAGCCGAGTCTCCTCACTCCTACGTGATGTGCTTAATGAGTCATTCGATAGTATTTCGGTGGATGACAAGGTGATCTTCGAGGATTTGAAGGAATTCATCAAAGAGATAGCTCCCGGAAAAGAGAAAATCGTGAAGCACTATTCCGGAAAGGCAAAAATATTCGAAGCCTTCGGTATAGAGAAGCACTTTAAATTGCTCTTCGGCAAATCCGTAAGCCTGCAAAATGGTAGTGGTTATCTGATCATAGAACACACGGAAGCGCTTCATGTAATCGATGTAAACTCCGGTAATAAATCTTCTGAGGAGGCTGATCAGGAAAGCACAGCCATGAAGACAAATACTGAGGCAGCCAGAGAGATTGCCCGTCAACTGCAACTCAGAGACATGGGTGGCATCATCGTGATTGACTTTATCGATATGAGAAGGGCCGAAAACAAGCGGATACTTTTCGACAAAATGAAGGAGTTCATGAAGAACGACCGATCCAAATTTACCGTATTGCCACTTTCACGATTTGGATTGATGCAGATAACGCGTCAGCGTGTTCGTCCGGAACTGAATATAAAAACACTGGAAATTTGTCCATCCTGCGGTGGTTCCGGCAAAATTACTCCTTCAATACTCATAGCCGACCAACTGGAGCGCGATCTGGATTACCTTATCACCAAGCAGAATGAGAATAATTTCATTATTAGTGTCCACCCATATCTGCACGCCTACTTCACAAAAGGACTCATATCCCGAAAGATGCGATGGTATTTTAAATACTTTAAAAGCATCGCACTTCAGCAGGATTCCTCCATCGGAGTCAACGAGTACATCTTCACCAATAAAATAGGAGAGCAAATTGAGTTAAAAGTTCAGTAATTATCCATAGCCAAATCCCTGCCTTGTGGACATTTTTTATTTGACTGTATAATTTGAAATCAAACGCTCAGATGTAATATCTGTGATATTATCTCCTATAATTGGTTGATTTTTAAATTAATTTTAGGTCGTAGTTAATTTTTTAATCAAAAAAAGGATGTGGAATAGAAAAATAGTATTTTTTACATTGCTCCTGATTTGTGCTGCAATAGGTAATTCTTTTGCTCAGTCGAACGTTTATAAGCTCCATGCACTTTTCATTTACAATTTCACCAAGCATTTTCAATGGCCAACTGTTGGGGAGACTTTTACGATCGGGGTTTTCGGAAGTGAATCAGCCTTGAAAGAAATAAGGGCAAATCTGATTGACAAGAAATATTCCGGTAAAGAAATAAAGGTTATCAATGTGGCCGGAATCGGTGATGCAAATAGCTGTCAGATAGTATATACACCTAAGTCCACAAAAGCCAAGGTGTTGTCTCTATTTGAAAGTGCTTCTAAACAGAATATACTTTTCGTTTCTGAAGATGATCTGGTTCCCGATGGCTTTCCGGTAAGTTTCATTATCCAAGGCGAAAAACTCACTTTTAAAATTAGCAAGAAAAATCTCGATCCTACAGGTTTGAAGGTGAGCTCTGCTTTACTGTCTCTGGCAGAGGTCGTTGATTGATTCTGTCTACAAATCGACCAGCTAAATCCCCTACTTTCCCAGCATTTTTAGGTAAATTGTCAGCCTCTCTATTAGTATGGAGAGCGTACTTCATCGCTATTGGTGATGAAAGTTTTCAAGGTAATAGTCAATTCAAAAACGCAAAAAGGCCAAATTATCCATGAGAACCGACCTCATGAAACTAACAAAAGTAAAGGCGGCCAACTTTTGCGTATATCAGGAGCGCACTCAACAGGAAGTCCGGGATAAACTATATGCGCTGGGTTTATTCAGGGATGAGGTGGAACAAACTCTTTCTGAACTGATTTCTGAAAATTTTGTCAATGAAGAGCGTTTTGCCATAGCTTTTACCAATGGACGGTTTAAGTTGAAGCATTGGGGAAAGACCAAGATTGGTTATGAGTTGAAAAAGCGGAAAATATCCAGATACTGTATCGACAAGGCGCTTAAAGGCATCAGCGAATCTGATTATGAAAATACTATCGCAAATTTGATAGAAAAAAAATCGAAGGGCATCAACGATCCATCCCCAACCACACGGCAAAAAATTGCCAATTTTCTCATCGCAAAAGGATTTGAGCCCGAGCTCGTTTGGAGGCAGATAGAAACACTTCCTGGCCAAACATAGCCTAATTTACGGTTGCAGTGTTCTTCAGATGATCAAAATAGCCGGCGATCAGGTTGTTGATCACACGTTGAACGGGCAATATTTCATGAACGTATTCAATGGAAGGACCAGCGCACCAAACCGTTTGATAGGTGGTACCAAAAGCCGCCTTTTTAATTTTCTGCATACCCCTATAATAAGTAAGCCCCTTGGCAAATTTTTTTACAATTTTGTTCCTGTTAAGAAAAGCCTCCAGAAAATTCTGCTTTGTTCCTGTTTTCTGAACATAGGGTGTATTGATAACTGAGCACGGAGAACCACTTAGTTTTGTCGTCATGACGATATCTGCCGCGTTGTAATTTATGCAGGCCTGTTTATACTCTTCAGATACCGCAGATTCTAATGTCGCAATAAACGGACTTCCCATAGAAATGCCACAAGCGCCTTCCGCTAACTTTTCATAGAGTTGGCTTCCAAGGCCCACACCACCGGCAGAAATTATTGGCAGATCGGTTATCTCTTTGAGCGTGGTAATCAGCTCCTTACTGGAAAGTTTACCCGCATGACCTCCGGCAAGATTATTTACGGCAATTAAACCGTCGGGCTGCATCGAGGCTACCTTTTCCCCATATTTTTGATCCACGACATCGCAAAAGACCTTGATCCCCTGCTCATGGCATTTTTGAATAATTTTCTGCGGATTCCCCAGGGAGGTTATTACATAATTGACCTTATTTTCCAGGCAGGCGAGCAACTGTTCTTCGAGCCTGAAATTAGATTTGTTGGCGATCAGGTTTATACCAAAAGGCCCTTTCGCTGCCATCTTTAAATGTTTAAGTGCCTTCCTGAATTCCTCGTCGGTGCGATAGTTGGAGTGCCGGTATGGCTCCGGTAATGCCGCTTTTTGTAGCCTCAACTACCATAGCATCATTGGACACCAAAAACATAGGCGCCATAATGATGGGATATCGAATTCCCAATAATTCAGTCAGGGCGGTAGGTATGGCGGGGTACGCGAACACTTTATTTGTATTTCATCTTCTTGGGCTGGTTGGGTTGCCATGGTTGTGACGGAGGCCTGGAGCAGGAAAAGATAAAGGCGGTTAGTATCAGGAAAATGATAATTTTTTTCATCTGTGTTATTTTTGAGGATCCTGGAATTTGATCAATGTGCCAAAGCAATCTTTACCATCATACCGGATAAATTGGATAAGGCTATTGGTTTAATGAACAATTTTAAGCAATTAGTTTCTATTACCATAACGGCCATTGACATATCGAATTTTAAAAAACCACAATAATTATCGTATAAATTTTTTCCTGTCGTCTTGCAGAGGTACACATGTTTAAGATCTAACATTGATAATTTTATTCTATTTTTAGAACCTTAAGATACTGACTTTGACTGAGCAAAATACGCACGAATTAAAAGTTTACATTGGTTCACAAAATCCTGTGAAAATAGCGTGTACCGCACTCGCTTTTCAACAGGTTTTCGATGGAAAAGTCGCCTTCACATTTATTGGAGAATCGGTACCATCGGGTGTCAACGATCAGCCGCACGATGATGATGAAACATATCAGGGAGCATATAATCGCGCACTGGAGTTAAAGCGAATATTTCCGGATGGCAGTTTCTTTGTTGGAATCGAAGGCGGTATTGAAAAAACCAATGGAGCTATGAATGCCTTTGCCTGGATTGTTGTTCTTAGTGATGATATGATAGGAAAATCCAGAACTGCGACCTTCCAGTTGCCGCTTCAGATTGATAAAATGGTCGAATGGGGCCTCGAGCTTGGTGATGCTACGGACATTTTGTTTAATGATCAAAACACCAAAATAAAGGGGGGTACGGTTGGCCAACTCACCTCAGGGATCATTGATCGCACCGAGTACTACAGGCATGCGGTGGTTTTGGCACTTATTCCGTTTGTAAACACCCAATTATATACCTGATCGTATGTCCAAAAAGAAAACCTCTTTTTTCTGTCAAAATTGTGGAACGCAATCGCCCAAGTGGCTGGGTAAGTGCCCGGGCTGTGGTCAGTGGAACACGTTCGTCGAAGAAATCGTTGATACCAAACCAGCCCTCTGGCCGCCGGATCAATTCACAAATCTTCCAAAGCCCAGACCAATCCTTATAGGCGACATAGCGGCAACAACGGAGCAAAGAATTCCCACCGGCGATCAGGAGCTTGATCGTGTGCTCGGAGGAGGATTGGTTCAGGGGTCGCTCATACTCATTGGCGGCGAGCCGGGAATCGGTAAGTCCACCTTGATGCTCCAGGTTGGTTTGAATTTGAAAAACAGGGTAATCATGTATGTGTCAGGCGAGGAGAGCGAACAGCAATTGAAGATGCGCGCTGAACGGGTCGGTAAAGCCACAGAGAGCTTTTACATTCTTACTGAGACAAACCTTGAGTCCGTGTTTAGTGGAATAGCCGACAAAAAGCCAGCCATACTTATTATCGATTCCATTCAGACGATGTACACCGATGCTATTGAGGCAGCGCCGGGAAGCATTTCACAGGTGCGGCATTGTACTATGGAGTTGATGAAATTTGCCAAAAAGACCAATACATCAGTTTTTCTTATAGGTCATATCACAAAGGATGGCTCCATTGCGGGCCCGAAAATACTTGAGCATATGGTCGATACGGTGATTCAGTTCGAGGGGGATCAGCATTTGAGTTATCGAATTCTCCGCACCACCAAAAACAGGTTTGGATCAACATCTGAATTGGGAATCTATGAAATGCAGAATGATGGATTAAGGCAGGTGTCCAACCCATCGGAGATACTTATTTCACAGCGTGATGAAGCGCTGGGCGGTGTGTCCATTGCCGCCTCGCTTGAGGGCAACCGACCGCTACTCGTGGAAATCCAATCGCTGGTTTCGCCCGCTGCATATGGTACTCCCCAGCGGAGCTCGACGGGATTTGACGCTAAACGGCTCAACATGCTGTTGGCGGTCCTCGAAAAAAGGGCAGGTTTCCGCCTGGGGACTCAGGATGTTTTCCTGAATATTGCAGGTGGCCTTCGTATCGAAGATCCGGCGATCGACCTGGCCGTGGCAGTATCTATCATTTCTTCATTTCAGGATTTACCTGTATCCTCCAAAATATGTTTCGCTGCTGAAATAGGGCTGGGCGGTGAAGTTCGGGCAGTGAGCCGGATTGAAAACAGAATTGCTGAGGCGCAGAAGCTGGGATTTGAGGAGGTTTATATTTCATCCTATTTCAAAAAGGGGGTCACTCTTTCCAAATATTCCATCCAGATTAAGACCTTTTCAAAACTCAACGCGGTTGTAAATTCATTATTCTAATAACGCTGTATGAAACTGAAAGTACCCAATACCATTGTCCTGCTGCTTATGATGATGGTGCTGTCATTTGCGCTTACGTATATATTGCCGTCCGGAAGTTTCAAAGAAGAAATCAACGCCGCTGGCGAAAAAGTAGTTATTGCTAACAGTTATTCAAGCGATGCTGATAAAGACTATTTGAGCCTCTGGAGTTTTTTCACTGTTTTACCACGGGCTTTAGCTGATGCCCAAGGTATCATTTTCTTTGTTTTTCTTATTGGCGGTGCATTGGCCGTCATCCGGGCGACGGGGACTATTGATGCTTTTATTGGTAAACTGCTCTATCGCTTTCACAAGCATCCAAAAGTGCTCATTTTTTCATCCATGCTTGTGTTTAGTATCGGATCAAGTACACTGGGAATGGCCGAAGAATATATGCCATTCATTCCAATTCTTGTAGCATTTTGTGTTGCCCTTCGTATGGATGCACTGACCGCCGTGGGAATCATGGTGGTTGGATATAGTATTGGCTATGGAGTGGCTGCATTCAACCCTTTTACCGTGCTGATAGCCCAGGAAATCGCAAGCTTGCCTCCTACATCAGGTTATTGGTACAGACTCATTTTATTTATTCCTTTCTTCCTTGTGGGCTGGTTACACGTACAAAAATATGCGCTTTCCTCATGGCAAAATTCCGGATCTGTAGGTGCAATTTCCGCTGAAGAGGTAAGCAAGGATTATCCGGCAATAACAGCTAAGCACTGGATGGTATTTATCGCACTCGTTATCGCGATACTTATTATTGTTTTTGGAATCGCTCAATGGCATTGGTATCTTGTAGAACTTGGCGCGGTATTTTTTGCCCTAACTATCATTGTGGCTTTTAATAGGTCGGTTAAATGCTGATAAGGCTGCGATCACTTTTGGAATAGGCGCCAGCGAACTTGCCTCAACCGCACTAATGATCGGCTTTGCCCGATCGGTGGCTCTCATTCTTGAGGATGGTGAAGTGATGCATACCATTGTATATTATTTATCCGTACCGTTGCAAAAGGCCGGTCCTGAACTAGCGGCCGTCGGGATGTTTTTCTTCCAGAGCTTCGTCAACCTATTCATACCTTCCGGAAGTGGACAGGCGTTCGTTACTATGCCATTGATGACGCCTATGGCTGATATATTGAATGTGACGCGGCAAACTGCCGTGTTGGCTTACCAATTTGGTGACGGATTTACCAATATGATTGTACCAACCAATGCCGTGCTGATGGGAATTATCGGTATGGCAGGCATCACGTATGACAAGTGGTTTAAATTTGTGTGGCCACTGATGATAAAAATCTGGATTACCGGAACCATTGCTCTTGTAATAGCCGTGGTGATTGGATATAAGTAGTATTGTGACTGAAAAATTTAACACATTACATCGTCAAAATAGCTAATGTGCATTATTCGGCTTAAAATAGTACAATTTGAATTTTGGTATTTGAAAAAATATTTATGTACTTTCGTACAAACCTATCTGTAAAGTAAATAACGACTGAAATGAAAAACCTTTTAATGATTCTTGGATTGATTATTTGTATATCAGCCGTGAATAACGCCACCGCCCAACTCACGAAGCAGGAAACCAAAGAATGGAAAAAGAAATTGAAGAGCACTTCGCCCGAGCAATTTAAACGGATGTATGATGAGAATTCATCACTTAAATCAGAAGTGAGCAGCATACAGGGTCAGCTTTCCAGCCTCCAGTCAGCTCAGGGTGAAAAGGATGCAAAAATCGCTGAACTTACCGAAGAAAGCCGCAAAATGGAAGCTCAGGTAAACGCCGCGAAAAAAGCCATTGCCAAAGCCCAGCAAGATGCAGCAGCTCAACCAGCGGGACCGGCCTTTAGCGACGAAGGTGTCGTTTTCAAGGTTCAGATTGGTGCTTTCAGAAACAAAGACCTTTCAAAATACTTCGACAACAATCCTAATTTCAGTGGAGAAAAGGACGAAGACGGTGTACAGAAAATTACGCTTGGTAGATTTAAAGACTACTGGGAAGCGGATACATTTAAGAAATATCTGAGGGAAATGGGCGTTAATGACGCCTGGATAGTTCCTTATAAAGATGGAAAACGCGTTGAGATGAAAGACGTTCTCGAAGGCGTTGTTCAGTAAGAACACATAATAAAGCAACAAAAAAGGGCCCATAAGGCCCTTTTTTATTTATAAGCAGTTTTTTTACTTCTTCACCATTTCAATAAGGTCATCTTCAATATTCCAGTCTTTGGCGAGCTTTAGCATCGCTGTTGCCTCCATTTCAGTAATATAACCTTTTTGATTGTTTGCACGCCAAACCATATCCAGGTAAGACAGCCGCTTGTCTTTATCCAGACGGCCAATCACTTTATTCAGGTATTCACGCGCACGCTCGAAAGCAGAAATGTAATCGTTGGCAATAAACTCGTTTGCCCACTTGAGTTCTTCTTCGGCATCGTATCGCCTGGCAGTTTCATCGAGGATTTTCTGTTCATCTTCATCCAGCCCGTGATAATGAAAAATCACGGATTTCAGGAGTAGAAACGCCTTTTTTTCCTCACTTGTCATGTGATCGATGATAGTTGGTTGCAAATATAAAAGAATTTAAGAACCACGAATCATCGTGTTTCAAAGTTCTTGGTTTTACATAATATATTGATCGATTAGTCCAATTATCGTTAAATATTTGCAACGCATAAGAATCTTAATGTCAAGGCATTAAATATTGAAATCTAAAGTCCACTTCCTACACAGATGAACGAATGATTAATAGTTACATGTAAATGTGAAATTCACTGTTTGATATCTTGCCTTTGGTACATTTCGATTCAATAATCATGGTGGGCTTTTTGCAAACCAGCCGTTTTTTCCCTTTCTTCGGCACACTCATTTAATGCCGTTCACTATGCGCAGCTCAGCCGCTTTCTTTTATTTTTTGATCGTGATCCAGACATTTTCATACGGTCAATCCATGATGACACCGGGGCAGTTTCTCGGCTATGAACTGGGTGATAAGTTTACCTACCATCATAGAGTATTGGAGTATTTCAACTATGTCAGGGATCATTCTGAAAATGTCCTTATACAGCCTTATGGAAAAACGTACGAAGGCCGTGAACTGTTAGTCGCCTACGTTTCTTCGCCTCAAAACCTGGCAAGGCTGGAGCAAAATAGACTTAATAATATAAGTATTACCCAGGAGGTTGACTTAAAAATGCCCGAAATATCCATAGTCTGGCTCAGCTATAATGTTCATGGAAATGAGGCCAGTTCTACTGAAACAGCCATGAAAGTACTGCACGAATTGGCAGCGAACGCATCTTCAACGTATAAGTCCTGGCTCGATAAGCTTATTATAATCATTGATCCATGCCTGAATCCTGATGGTCGCGACCGGTATGTGAACTGGTACAACCAGGTGGGCAATAGGACACCCAATCCAGGTCTGTATACCCGTGAACATGATGAAGAATGGCCGGGTGGCAGAACCAACCATTACAGTTTTGATCTGAATCGCGATTGGGTGTGGCAAACGCAAATTGAATCTCAGCAGCGTCTTCAATTATATAACTCATGGCTTCCACAGGTGCATGTCGATTTCCACGAGCAGTATTACAATGACCAGTATTTTTTTGCGCCTTCGGCAAAACCGATTCATAGCCTGGTAAGTCCATGGCAGATGGAATTTCAGGACAAAATTGGCGATAATAATGCCAAATACTTTGACGAAAAGGGCTGGCTGTATTTTACCGGAGAACGCTTTGACCTGCTCTATCCCGGCTACGGCGACACGTATCCAACGTTCAGCGGGGCGATTGGAATGACCTATGAAATGGCCGGCCACTCTATATCCGGCCTGGCAATTATCACTGAAAAAGGTGATACGCTTCGCCTCAAAGACAGGATTGACAGGCATTATACAACGTCCATAGCTACGATTGAAACGAGTTATAATAACCGGGAAAGATTATTATTGGAGTTTCGGCAGTTTTTCACCAACCATTCAAAGGATCAGTCTTCTTTTCTATTGAAATCTTCTGAAGCCGATAAACTCCAGCTTCTCGCTGACCTGCTTGATAAAAACGCGATCGAGTATCAAACACCAGTTGGCAAGGTCACGCTGAAAGGACTGAATCCTGAAACCAATGCGCAGGTAAACGTCATAACAGAACCCGGTGATCTCGTCATTCCGTTGAATCAACCAAAAGCTGTGCTCGCCAAAGTGCTTCTTGAGCCCAGGACCACACTCTCCGATACGCTTACCTATGATATTACTGCCTGGTCTTTACCGTATGTCTATGGGGTGCAATCATTTCAAATACCGGGAAAAATCCAGACGGAAAAGTACACCAAACCCATCGTTGAAATACCAGCACCTGCAACAAAACCGTATGCCTGGTTGCTTGACTGGAGAAGTATAAAAGATGCTGCATTTTTGGCGGAGGCTCAAAAGCTGAATTTTTCGATTAGTTACTCTTCTGAAAGCTTCACATACAAAGGCAAAGACTTTTCACGCGGAACGATAGTTTTTACCCGCAACGATAACGAGAAAAGAATTGTCGATTATGAAACTAAGCTTCTGGCACTTGCGCAAAAGCACAACAGATCGCTGTTCCCTTTGATGGGTGGTGCTGAAATCAGCGACATTTCGCTTGGGTCGTCAAAAATAAAATTCATGAAAAAGCCACAAATTGCCTTGGCTTGGGACGATCATATTTCAAGCCAGAGTTTTGGTGAAATGTGGTATTTCCTTGAGCAGGAACTCAATGTTCAGGCTGATGTGGTATCGGTGAATACACTCGGATATTGCATCGACGATTATGACGTCCTGATCCTGCCTTCCGGTCATTATAATTCATTTCAATCGGAAGAGGGTTTTAAAACAATTGACCATTGGATCAATGATGGAGGAACGTTGATTCTTGTGGAAGATGCCATCCGTGGTTTTACCGGTGAGGGTAAGTTTAGTTTGAAAAGTATTGAAACCAAGAAGAGTGAAACGGATTCTCTGCCTTTGTTATATAAATACAATGAAAGTGAAAGGGAAAGCCTGAAAAACTATATTCAGGGCAGTATCTACAAGGTAACGCTTGATAATACCCATCCGCTCGCTTATGGGTATGGCAAAACATATTATACGATCAAGAATGCATCAGAAGGATACTCTTACCTGGCCGATGGATGGAATGTGGGTCATATAGAATCGGCAGACAATAAAGTCGCGGGATTTTCAGGTGCCAAAACAGCAGAGCTCACGACTGAATCCCTTGTATTTGGGGTTGAGAACAGAGGACGAGGCAGCGTCGTCTATTTCGTGGATAGTCCGGTATTCAGGGGTTTCTGGCAAAACGGTAAACTATTGCTGGCAAATGCACTTTATTTCCATGAGTAGTCGCATGACTACGTTAAACTGTATACAACCCAGTGCCGAGTTATTTACATGGTCATTCTATCGGTTTAAAACAAATTAGTTATATTAATCACCGTTTCAGGAACGCCCGGTTATGCACTAAATCCTCCATCTAAAACGTGGTAAAAAGAATCCGATACCTGATTTTTCTGAGGGATGTACTCTTCATTTCAGTTGCTGCCTTTGGGGGTCCTTCGGCACATCTCGCCATGTTTCTAAAAAAAATGGTCAATGAAAGAGGCTATGTGAATGAGGAGGAGCTCATGGAATTATATGCACTTTGCCAGATACTGCCCGGGCCCACCTCCACCCAAACCATCACCGCCATCGGGTTCAAAGTCGGCGGTCCGGTCTTAGCTTACCTCACACTCATCGTATGGATTTTACCTGCTTTTATCATCATGACAACGGCGGGGATCTTTATGTCGCACCTGGTAGAAATGAATAAATCGGTGGAATTTGCCAGATTTCTACAGCCTATTGCCGTGGGGTTTGTGTCATATGCAGCCTATACCATCAATTCAAAGATCATAAAAACCTATGAAGGTGGAGCAATTATGATCATTTCGGCCATACTTTCGTTCATGCTCAAATCACCTTTCGTTTTTCCAATTCTTTTGTTGGGGAGTGGTGCGCTTACTGCCATAAAATTCAAAGAACAACCCAAAGAGCCACACTCCAGGATCAAGATTAACTGGTCCAATTTCATCCTTTGGTTCGTGGTCTTTCTTGCTATCGCGGCCATAGCAAACCTTAGTGGTTTCAAGCCCTTATTGTTACTGGAAAATTTTTACAGAAATGGCAGTCTGATTTTTGGAGGAGGACAGGTCCTAATACCATTGATTTATACTGAATTTGTGGAATTTAAGAACTATCTCACGTCAGAGGAATTTCTTACGGGATATGCACTTGTTCAGGCGGTTCCGGGTCCGGTATTTTCTTTCACATCCTATGTTGGCGTGTTGGCAATGCGCGAGTATGGCATCATGGGTGAGATTTTAGGCAGCTTTTGCGCTACCATAGGGATATTTCTCCCTGGTACTTTTTTTATATTCTTTGTAATCCGTTTCTGGTCCGAACTCAAAAAGTTCCGCATTGTAAGGGCTTCCATCGAAGGAATCAATGCCGCGAGCAGCGGTATGGTGATAGCCGCGACCTTCCTGATGTTTCAACCCCTTGAGCCCGATTTCATCAATATGACATTCATCATTTCCACATTCTTACTACTGATGTTTACTAAGGTGCCGCCACCATTCATCATCGTCGTTGGGCTAGTCGCCGGATTTGTTATATTCTAAATTCAGGATAACCTCATGCTCAGTCACGTGCAAATCAGCCATAAGGCCAATTGGCAGGGCGTAGTTTTGGGCTGAGTGTCCTACTGGAAAATCAAAACAAATCGGGTAATCGTATTTGTCAACATGGTCGAGAATAATTCCGGTCACGTCTTTTCCAAAAGGATCATCATCCTTCATATCAGTAAATTGGCCGACGATAAGACCTGCCAGATCTTGTAATAAACCAGCACGTTTCAATTGCACCATCATTCGGTCGAGATGGTAAAGTTGCTCACCGATATCTTCGATGAACAAAATATTGCCGTTGGTCTGTATTTGGGAAGGTGATCCCATTGTATGGCAAATGATGGAAAGATTGCCACCGACAAGCTTCGCCCGGGCGGTTCCGGTTTTGTTCTGCGGATGGCCATGGGTTTTTAGTGTATTTCTGGCGCCGAATATATAGTCACGATACCAATGAAGAGAATCCTGTGTGATCGCGTAGAAAAATGAGGGCATTGGCCCATGCAGGCAAGCAATACCCAGATTGAAAAGATGAATATGAAAAGCCGTAATATCGCTGAATCCGCAAATCCATTTCGGAAATGATTCCAGCGGTGCGAAGTCTATATGGTCGATGATCCGTGTACTTCCATACCCGCCTCTCACCATAAAAATGGCCTTGATTCCATCATCATTGATCATGGCCTGGAGGTCAGCGGCACGTTGTGCATCGGTGCCGGCCAAGGCGCCATAGGTAGCAAACAGATTTGGACCTTTCTCCACGCGCAATCCCCATGACTCGAGTATTTCTATCCCCCGATTCGTATTTTCAACATTGACCTTTTTGGCGGTGGCTACAACCCCGACGCGATCACCGGCCTGAAGAAATGGTGGAATAATCATGGATAAAAATAAAAAACCCCCGCAAGATGTGCAGGGGTTTCTGGTGGAAGTTTAATTATTTTTTACTTCTGCGGAGCAGCTTCAGCCGGCGGAGGAGTTATTCCCAATTGCTTAAGCACAAGATTGGAGATATTATCTTCGTCGCGGGCATAAAGCAGGATGTTGAGGCCTACTTCCGGCTGACCGGAATTGAGGACGTGGGTATATCCGTTTGCTTTGGCTACTTCATCAATGGCTTTCTGGATTTTATCGAAAACCGGCTGAAGCAGTTCACCCTGCTTGCGTTGAAGTGAGCTTTGAGCGTCCTGCTGGAATTTCTGAATTGACTGCTGTAAATTCCGAAGCTCCAACTCTTTATCTGCACGAACTTCAGGGATCATGTTTTCTGCTGTACGCTGGTATTCAGCCACTTTAGCATCAAATTCTTTTGATTTCGCTTCAAGCTGCGTCGATAATTGCTGCTCATGAACTTTGAGGTCTGCCTCAATTTGCTTGGCTTCGGGCATATTGCCCAAAATAAATTCAGCATTTGTATAGCCTATTTTCAAAGCGTCCTGCGCAGTTGCTGCAAAGCCTGTTGCAAAAAAGGCAAGAATAAAAATCCATTTCGTTTTCATCTTTTTTAAAAATTAGTTTAAATCATTTTACTGTATCGTTTTCATCACCGTATCCGAGTTCCTCCAGCACATAATCTGTGTAATCGTGTGTCGGATCGGTGTATATCATTACCATATCTGCGGACTTATCAAAAACAAACTGCAGCCTATGTGCTTTACTCACTTTTTCCGTTGCCTCAAAAACCTTTTCCAGCACCGGCTTCATTAATTCCTTCTTCTTCAGGAAAAACAATCCTTCATAACCAAAGACCTTGTTGTTGTATTCCTTCACTTCTTCTTCTTTCGACTTTATTTCAGCAAGTCGTTCTTCCTTCATTTCCGGTGTCAGCAATACTTCTTCGGCCTGAAGGGTACTGTACAAACCATCGATTTCCTTATACATCTGCCTGATCTCATTTTGCCAGCTTTTCGACAGTTGGTCAATTTCCGATTGGGCTTCCTGGTACTCCGGCATTTTCGACAGGATATAGTCCGAGTCGATGTATCCGAATTTCTGGGCAACAACAATCTGGCCAAAACCAGTAACGAGCAGCAAAAGTAAGAATAATTTTTTCATTCTTATAAATTACCTGAATTGTTGGCCTATAGAGAAGTGGAACTGTCCGCCGCTGGGTTCGTTCTCAAATGGCAGTGTATCAAAGCCATAGCCCCAGTCGATGCCTAACAATCCAAACGCCGGCATGAAGATCCTGGCTCCGAAGCCAACGGAACGATAATTATCAAATGGGTCGAAGTCCTGAAGCGTATGGAAATTGTTACCGGCTTCGGCAAATCCCAGTACATAGATCGTCGACGCGGCCCCGGTTGTTACGGGATACCTCAACTCAAAAACGAATTTATCATAGGCCACCCCGCCGGTTAAGCCATATTTTTCAGGTGGTAGACGAAGTCCATATCCCGGGGGTGTAACTCTATTGTCTTCATAACCTCTAAGTGCGATAAGATCATAACCTACGATCCAGTTGTTGGCGCCGGAAAGTCCGCTGCCTCCCATCTGAAAACGGTCGAACGGTCCGGTGGGTGCATAGTCGGAATAGGTGCCAATGAATCCGAGATGAGCTCGGGCGCTGAATACCAAATTGCCAAATAATTTTTGATAATAGGTGGCATCGAACATCCATTTGTGGTATTCCACCCAGCCATAGAGTTCTTCATCTGTGGCATCCTGGTAATATTCCGGTTCACGGAAAAGTGAATAGGGTGGTGTGAGGTCAACGCTTAAGGATATACTTGATCCTTCGCGCGGGAACATTGGATTATCGACACTGTTTCTGGCAATGGTGAAATTGTATTTCAGGTTTCGCGCGGTGCCGGTAGAAAAGCCTATTTGGTTATTTCCAGAGGAGATGAAGTTGTCAAAAACATACTGCGTAAAGGATAAGGTATTGGACATGGTAAAATAGTCATCCGGCCATTGGAGCCTTTTACCCAAACCTGCGCTCATCGGTATTCATAACCATGCCACCATTGAACTGGAGCCGACCTGTATATGGTGTTAAAACTGATCGAATGACAGAACGATTCAAACCTACGGTGAGTGAATTGGGTTTTTTGCCTCCCAGCCATGGTTCAGTGAAGGTGAGTGAATAGTTTTGATATATCTTTCCATTGGCCTGTACGCGCAGCGACAGTCGCTGGCCGTCTCCGACCGGAAGCGGTTTCCAGGTTTTTAGGTTACCAATGTTTTTTAATGAGAAGTTGTTGAATACAAGGCCAACAGTTCCAACGAATCCATAATAGCCTCCCCAGCCTCCGGAAAGTTCCACCTGATCGGATGGTTTTTCTACCAAACTGTATTCAATATCCACGGTACCATCAGCCATGTTGGGAACAGGGTTCATGCCAATCTGCTCCGGATCGAAATAGCCAAGTTGCGCAAGTTCACGGTTAGTACGAATAAGCAGTGATCGGTTGAAAAATTGACCGGGAATGGTGCGGATTTCACGCAACACAACATGGTCATTGGTTCGGTCATTGCCGGTGATAATGATTTTATTGATTCGCGCCTGCTCGCCTTCGTAAACGCGCATTTCAATATCGATGGAATCATTATTTATTCTAACCTCCACAGGAGTAGGTTGGAAAAATAAGTATCCATAATCCATGTACAATGCACTGATATCTTCGCCGTTTGGATTGAAGGTGAGCTTTTTCTGGATCAACTCCATATCATAGATATCACCTTTCTTCACTCCCAATACCCTGCTTAACACTTCATCGTTATAGACAAAATTGCCGCTCCAGGTCACGTTGCCGAAATAATACCTATGGCCTTCTTCTACTTTTATATTGATGTTTATTTCATTATCCGTAGTGCTATAAATGGAATCTGAAATTACCCGCGCATCGCGGTAGCCCTTGCTGTTGTAGTATTCAATGAGTTTTTCTTTATCTGCCTTAAACTCGGTCTTTTTAAACTTGGATGGTTTAAAGAAATTGACATTTACGCTTTCGCCGAGGTAAGCTTTAATGTCTTCCATGCTTGACCTGTTGGGATTTGTGAGGAAATTCCAGGTGCTTTTCGGTGTGGTTTTTTTTGCCATTTCCCAGGCATCCTGGAAGATGTCGAATCTGAGCCGCTCGTTTGTCTTTTTAAATTTACCGCGGAGTTTGTCATCCGTTATTTCTTCATTGCCCTCAAAACTTATTCGGTTGATATGCACCTTAGTCTGTTTGTTGACGACAATATTGAGGGATACACCATTGGTAATAATGGAATCTCGTACCTGCTCGATGTTCACTTTAGTATTAAGAAATCCTTTTTCCACAAAGTACTTCTTCACAGTGAGCTCGGCATTTTTTATCACAGCATCCGATACGATTTTCCCTTTTATCAGGTCCAGATCTTCTTTCAATTCTCCTTCCTGGGTTTTATTTATACCTTTTAGAAAAATACGTGCAAGTCGGGGGCGTTCCTTGAGTTCAAGGACAAGAAATACTTTATCGCCTTCGACTTTGCTTATATAAAGGGCCACGTTGCCAATAATGCCCCGGTCCCATAACTTCTTAATTGCGTTGCTTGTCGTCTGGCTTGGTATTTTTATTTTATCTCCAACTTTCAGTCCGGAGAGAGAAATAAGCGCATTTTTATCGATGGTTTCCAGACCAATGACGGTGATTTCAGCAATTTCAAATTCGCGGGGATTGGCATAGCTCAACGCTATCTTTCCGTCACTACTTAAGTTGGGGTTAGTTGATGAAGGTGTACTGTTACCCAATCCAAGGCGGAGTTGTGAATACACCATGGTCTGTTGCGTCAGCAACAAAATCATAAGAACAATGAGCCTAAACCGCTGTATCAGTAATTTTTCCAAATCTTCTTTCTCGTTTTTGATAGGACTCGATCGCTTCCAAAAGATGCACCTTCCTGAAGTCGGGCCATAAAACATCAGTTATATATAATTCGGTATAGGCTATTTGCCAAAGCAGAAAGTTGGATATCCGCATCTCACCGCTTGTCCGTATGAGCAATTCGGGATCAGGGATGCCCTTCGTGCAAAGATAATCCGAAAAGAGATCATTATTGATGTCTTCCGGCTCTATCGAACCATTTTTAACATCTTTTAACAAACGCTTTACAGCTTCAATTATTTCCCAGCGGCCGCTGTAGCTTATAGCAATAATCACGTTTAGGCCGGTGTTGTGTTTTGTCAATTCAATACTTTCAGCCAATTCGTTCTGGCAACTCCGCGGAAGTTTGGGGATATCACCAATGGCGCTGAGGCGAATATTGTTTTTGGTCAATGTGGCTGTTTCCTTTTTGATGGTGGAAACGAGCAGTTCCATAAGACCTCTGACCTCTGATTTTGGCCGGCTCCAGTTTTCGGTGGAGAAAGCATAAAGTGTGAGGTGTTTTATTCCGAGTTCAGCACAACCTTCCGTTGTTTGCCGCACTGCCTCAATGGCATGCTTATGACCAAACAAACGCCTTGCCCCCTGCTTTTTTGCCCACCGTCCATTGCCGTCCATGATAACGGCGATGTGCTGTGGGAGATTATGCATGTCAATATGGTTTTCCATCACTTAGACATAAATCGAAAATGGGAGTGCAAAATTGGTTGTTTTTTTTGGTATTGGAAAGGAATATGTCCTGCGTTGTCAATAAAAGTCATACGGACAAGGAATATCCCAAAAGATATAGCTGATGGATATGCCTACAAAATTGTACCAGTCCGTATCGTATTTGTTGCCGTACTGGTAGTTTTTATTGGTGATATCACCATCAGAATATCCATCAATCGTATCGAAAAACAGCTTTCGGATCCCAACTTCCAGGTTTAAAACGATATATGGATTCAGAGCATATTTTATCCCTCCACCAAATGGGAGGGACATTTGAATACGGCTACTACCCTGCAAATCCTGATCTCCGCCAAAAAATACGAATCCCCCCAACCCAACAAACATATACGGTGACCACCTCACCCTCACGTGCTCAGCCTTGAAATCGAGAAAGTTGTATTCCATCATTGCAGCAGCTTCAATCAGTCCAGACTGGAAAGAACCGGCTCTTTGGGCGCCAAAGGGATCAATCGGATTTTCATCCGTTCCACTCAGTATGCCTCCGGTAAGGCTGCCGCGTGCACTGAATATGTTGTCGAGATTGCGTTTGTAATAGGCTACAAGCCCGGGCTTTGCATTTTCTACATGATAACCACGCATCAGATCGCCGGCATAGTTAAATGCTCCAACTCCCACACCAAATTCATTTTTTTGTGCCAGAAGTATTGATGGAAAAAGAACCAGGAAAAAGGAGAATCTGCGAATCAACGTGATTGATTTAATGATTGAAACAAAACTGAAACGTCGAAATTGCACTTTTAATTTGAGATAATGTAGGAAATTCTGAATGAAAGTGAACTGATAAATTCGTTGGTTTCCCCGCCACGCATGGCTCCATCTTCGCCAAATCCTTTGAAAACATTGTAGGTATTACCATCATAGGCAGACACATAACTATAAGGTTCCACGTACTCGTTGATGAGATCCCAGTCGCGTGGTTCGTCCTTCTGGGATGAATTCTTCTCTTTGGATCTGTCCGACATTACTTTTGCCACTCCACTTTCAAGTGCGCCAAGATCCACATATTTATCACCAATATCATCGATATAATCAGAGAGCATGTAAGTGAAGGAGGCGTCAAGATATAAGTCGGTTTTATACCCAAGTCTGAACCGCATTCCAATTCCAACCGGGATTCCTACCTGAACACTGCTGTATTTCTTAACTCCCGTCAGAGGATTGTTCTGGCCTTCAGTACCCAGTGGACGCAGCGGCACCCAGTCACCGGCATACGTAAAATAGATAGAATCGTTGGGGATTTTTGCTTTTGGATTGCTGTAATAAACAGAGATGCCGGCATTAAGATATATATTGAAATCCAACCTTTTGAAATATTCAAATTTGTCTTTTAAAATCATAAAATTTCCACGAGCCGTGACTCCGATCAGGTCATTCCTGAAACTCAGATTACGGACATATTTTCTGGTGCTTCCACCATCCTCTGGGGAGGTGTTGAAGTCGTCACCAATAATCCGTGCATAAAAGAGATCGCCGGAGAAACTAAACGGGGCCTTCCAATTGTAGTTGATGAAAGCAGAAAATCCAGGCCTTGTCACCTTGAGTGCATTGATGATGAACTTGTCCTTGGGTGTGAGATCCCCCACATACGTGCTTACAAGTGGCCCGCCGCCAATGGTGATATAGCGTGATTCTTTGGTGGTGCTTTGATACCATGCGTCGCTGGAGTGATTTTTCTTTTCATATTTGAATGTTGAGTATTGCCCAAAAGAGCAGTTGACGAACAGCATAAAGCAACAAGCAAGTATAATCGGATGAGTATTCACGTCACTTAATTTGGTTGAGAATATACGAAATTTTAAAACCAGTCATCAAAAACGTGTCATTTGCGGAGCCTCCCCGAGTGCCTCCCTCCTGGCCATAACCCTGGAACACAGTATATCGGTTGCCGTCATATTTCGAAACGTAAGTCAAGGGTTCCGTATTTGCCATGATCAGTTCTTTGTCGCGTTCTTGCCCGGACATGATGGAATACTGTTCCTGGGATCGGTCGGACATCGATTTTGCCATATCGCCGGAAAGAGCGCCGAGATCTACATATTTACCACTCACGTCATCGATATAATCCGACAGCAACAGCCGGTAATTCACCTCAAAAAACAGGTCAAGTCTTTCGTTCAGTTTAAATGCAAATCCGCCTCCAAACGGAATGGAAAACTGAATGTTGCTATAAGGCTTCAGCTCGTAATGCTCACTATGCTGGCCCTCCGTACCGAGCGGTCGCAAGGCCACCCATTCGCCAACATTGGGGTAGCGCTCTCCGTTGGGTTTAAAATCCGGCACTTTGCCCTTGGGATTATGATAAAATATGCTGATGCCGGCATTAAAATAGATGTTGAAAAACTTCCTTTCCCTGTAATCGAGATAATTTTTGAATATATAAATCTGCGGGCAAACTGAAAAATCCAGGATGTCATTACGAAAACTCAGATTGCGTATATACCGGCTTTGTGCAAGCGGATCGTTTGGATCAGCGGAGGTAAAGTCGTCGCCGGTGAGGCGGCCATATAGTAATTCTGCTCTAAGGCTCATACGGGGACCATAATGGTACTGCAAAAATCCGCTGACGCCGGGTTTTATTTGGCTGACATCTGTGCTGAGGAAATTTTCCGCCGGAGCCAGATCGCCATAATAGGTAAGCAGGCTGATACCTCCACCGGCAGATATATACCGCAGTCGTTTAAAGTCCTTCTTTTTAACCCTGAAGTTTTCCATTTTGGCGCTATAGCCAGGTTTTTGCTGTGGCGCATTATTTTGTCCAAACAGCATAGAGGGCGTCAGCGTTAGAAATAAAACAATCGGTATAATAGATTTCCAAATCATCCTTTATCAATTTCTGGCGTCCAGGCCCCAATTCAGCTTGGTTCGAAGGGTTTTTACGAAGCTATACCCATCCGGAATGATGAGTTTAGCTTTAAAATTTTCCCGCTTTACTTCGAGTCTTGTACCGGTGGGCACTATGCTCGATCGAGAATCGAGCGATACCATAAAGTAATTGCTGCGGCTTTCTACCCGCAGAGTAATGACACAGGCATCGGAAACTATGAGCGGCCTGACGTTCAGGTTGTGTGGACTCACCGGCGTAAGAATGAGATTGTTGGAGTGCGGCATCACTACCGGTCCGCCACAACTTAGCGAATAACCGGTCGATCCGGTTGGCGTGGAGATGATCAGCCCGTCAGCCCAGTAAGAATTCAGAAATTCTCCATTGATAGAAGCATGAACGGTAATCATGGATGCTGTGTCCTGCTTCAGCACAGTAATTTCATTGAGGCAAAAATTATTGCCTTGAAAAAGATCTCCGTCGGTTTCAATTCTGAGTAGCGATCGCATGTCGATTTCATATTTACCCCGATCTATGCTGGCTAATGCTTCTCCTACCATTTCCCTGTTTATTGTGGCCAAAAATCCCAACCGGCCGGTATTTACGCCGAGTATGGGTTTTTCAGAAATTCCTACGTGGGTTATTGTTTCGAGCAAAGTGCCATCGCCGCCAATGCTTATTACGAAGTCATAATCGGCAAAGGAACTTCCAGGAACGTAAATGTTCCCATTTTCCAGATCGATTCCGTGGTTAAGCGCCTGATCGGCCAATTTGGACGAAAGAAAATATGTATGGCCTGATTTTTCGAGTAGATTGAGAATCCCCTCGATGATCGGTTGGGTATTTTGATTGAGTATGTTTCCGTGGACAGCAACCTTCATTACAAAATATTAATTTGTCGAAGATAGGAAATCGAGGCAGAATTATATACTTAAAAAATTCAGAAGGTTATCCAGACGCTGCTTTTCCGTGGACATGTTTGAGCTGTTATGGAATTTTGCTACTATTTTATGGCCGAATCGCTCGAGGGTAGCTATCACAGTAGTCAGGTCTTCTTTATTGATTTTCAGTGTGAGGTTCATGGTGTCAGGATCATAGGAATCCTGACTTAGGTAAAAGCCCAGTATCTTGGCGTTATCCGATTCAACAAGCCGGCTAATCTCCACCATCGAGTAGTCGATAAGCCTTGTTTCCAGCACGAGGATCCCTCCCTGGCCTTGAATTGCCAGTGTGTTGGCAAATGCGCGAAGCGTATCCATATGACTGGATACACCCATGAATTCACCATCTTCATTTATGATAGCAACCAGATCGGAATTGTACTCTTTCGAAAGTCGTATAATATCCAGTAGATGCTGGCCCTCATTTACGTAGCAATTTTCACAGATCAATTTGAAATCCGCTATTTTCCGGTTGAGGTCATTGCTTTCAAGAATGATGTCTTCCGAAATAAGTCCGTTGAATTTGCGGTTTTCAACCACCGGAAGCTGATTGGTTTTCAATTCTTCCATCCAAATGATCGCCTTCTCCGCTGAGTCGGAAGGCTTCAGGGCAGGAATCATCAGATTAATCAGATCTTCGGCAATCATCCGGTTAGGGTTTTTCAGTGAGAAAATCACTCAGCAATTTATTGAACTTTTCCGACTGTTCCATCATAGGGGCATGGCAACATTTATCGAGAAATCTCAGTTTGGAATTTGGCAACAATCGGTTGAAATCATGCCCCACCATCGCAGGTGTAATTGTATCGTTCAAACCCCAAACCAGCAACGTCGGCACCTTTATCAGCGGTAACTCATTGGCCATATTATGTCTTTGGGCGGATTTGGCAATTGCCACGATATTCAGACACTTCGGGATGCTTTTTGTAGTTTCAAAGATATCTTCTATATAATCTTCGGTAATACTTTTCGGGTCGTAGAAAGTATGTTCGGCGCGCTCTTTGACATACTGGTAGCTACCTCTTTTGGGGAAAGAACCACCCATGGAATTTTCAAACAATCCCGAACTACCCGTCAGTACAAGTTTCAATACGTTGTCCTGATGCTTCAAGGTATAGATAAGCGCCACATGGCCACCGAGCGAATTGCCCATGAGGTAAAGATGACGCAGGTTTTTCATCTCAATAAATTCTTCCAGGTGCTCTACCAATGCATCGAGTCCGACCTTGCGGAAAGGCATATCGTAAATCGGCAGCATTGGAATGGTGATCCGGAAATGATCTTTGAATTCGTCGATTACAGTATCCCAGTTGCTCAGGGCGCCAAACAGACCGTGAAGAAGCACGAGGTTTGGCCCGGAACCTTCCTCGATATATTTAAACTTCCCTTGTTGATGCAGGCTATACGGCATAGTGAATCAGGGTTTTGTGGGAAAAGTAGTCTTATTTGTTAAATAATTCAATTTTGCCCGAGACATATATTTTTCCAGTTATTCAAAATAGTAAGTCCAAAGTCGGTCAGATAAGCCTCCGGATGAAATTGGAGCCCGTAAACTGGAAGTTGCTTATGTCTGATGGCCATGATTTCTTCATCGGTTGTAGCGATTACTTCTAATGTTTCAGGCAATTGCTGACAGACGAGCGAATGGTATCGTACAACTCGAAAGGATTCTGGAATGTTATGGAAAAGGGCGTCACCATTATGGTGAACAATGGAAGTTTTGCCATGCATGGGCTTTTTTGACTTTTCGATCAAGCCACGAAAATGGACCGCGATAGCCTGATGTCCAAGACAAATGCCGAGAAGCGGCTTTTTTCCGACATAGTAATCAATTATCTGTAATAGCTTTCCCGAGTGTTCAGGAATGCCGGGCCCCGGGGACAATACCACTCCGTCATATTTCTCCGAAAAGAGCTCCTGGTCGGAGACTGTATTTCTTTTTACCATGACTTCGAGATGAAGCTGGGTGAGATAGTCGGCAAGGTTATAAGTAAATGAATCGTAATTGTCGATGAGTAAAATCAAGAAGAGAAGCTTTTAAGCAAATCGCGCAAGGTATCGATGAAGGTGTCGATGGATGGAAATACAGTGGCGATGAAATTTTTAATGTTGGAGAGCGTATCGTTGATTATCGGAATAATTAAGGAACCGTGAAATGAGTTTTGAATTACGCGAATTTCTAGAATATTGATCACCCAGATCATGACGCCGAATACAATACTCATTTTCAAAAGGCCAATGAGGGCGCCGGCAAAATTATCCATAACGCCAAGGGGTGTCCAGTCGATGGATTTTTTAAGGACTTCTCCGGCCAGGTTCACCAGAATGATGATGACAACAAATATGACCAGGAACGCGGCAAATGGAAGAAAAGCGCCAAAACCATCCCAAACCTTTGCCAGACTTTCCATACCGATATGGAGGAGTTTTAAGCCACCAATTACGGCAACGATAAAGGCTACAATACCGATCAGTTCAATGATAAACCCCTTCTTGTAGCCATGGTAGGCTCCGATTATGAGGAAAATCGCGATGACGATATCGGCTATATTCAATGTGCTATGAAAGAAGTTTTTTCACTACTTCGGAGATCGCTTTCCCGTCGGCACTTCCTGCCAGTTCCTTCCCGGCTATCCCCATCACTTTACCCATATCTTTAATTGAAGTCGCCCCAACCTGAGCAAGGATCTTTTGGATCTTTTCGGTGAGCTGAGCTTCTGTAAGTTGTGCGGGCAGGTACCTGTTGATTACCTCAACTTCAGCCTGTTCTGCGTCAGCGAGATCGTTTCTGTTTTGCTGGCGAAAAATCGCAATACTATCCATACGTTGCTTCACAGCCTTCTGAAGAATTTTAACTTCTATATCTGCGTTAAGCTCAGTAGCAGCGCCCTTTTCAGTTTGTGCCAGGAGGATCATGGATTTGATAGCACGAAGCGCCCGAAGGTCATCTTTGTTTTTTTCAAGCATGGCCTTTTTCAAATCGGCCTCTATTTGTTCTTTTAAACTCATGATTAATATCCGTATCTTGCCGCAAAGTTATTGAAAATTCAGGCAGGAATGACCCGACTCAGTGTAAATATTAACAAGATCGCAACGCTGAGGAATGCACGTGGAGGACATATTCCTGATGTGGTGAAAATGGCCCTTGATTGTGAAAAATTCGGAGCTGAAGGAATTACAGTACACCCACGCCCTGATGAGCGACACATCCGCTACAGCGATGTGCTGGAGTTGAAAAAGGTCGTCACCACTGAATTTAACATTGAAGGTTATCCGGATGAGCGTTACCTGGAACTCATAGAACGGGTAAAACCCCAGCAGGCCACGCTTGTTCCCGATCCACCGGAGGCTATTACCTCCAACGCCGGATGGGATACCGTGAAGCATGCTGAGTTTTTGAAAAAGGTAATTGCCAGACTGCAAAATGCCGGCATCAGGGTTTCAGTGTTTGTGGAACCGAAAGCAGAGATCATCCGGGGAGCAAAAAATTCGGGCGCCAATAGAATAGAATTGTACACAGAGCCATACGCGGCAAATTATTCTAAAAACCGCGAAAAAGCCATCCATGATTTCGTCCACGCAGCCAATCTTGCTAAGGAGCTTGGTCTTGGAATAAACGCCGGACATGATCTCAGCCTGGAAAACCTGCAGTATTTGAAAGAAAGAATTCCTTTCCTGGATGAAGTATCGATCGGCCACGCTTTGATTAGTGATGCCCTTTATTATGGCATGCACAATACCATTCAGATGTATAAGAAACTTTTAGTATTGAACTGATTTTTATGAATAAATCCATGACAGGTTACGGGCAAACCCGTTTTGAAGACGAGCAGCACGCCGTACAGGTAGAGGTGAAGTCACTTAATTCCAAGTTTCTCGATGTCAATATCCGGATGCCGAGAGCATTCAACGATAAAGAAATTCAGGTTCGCAACCTGATCAGTGAGCGACTGGAGCGCGGGAAAATAAGTCTTTCGCTGGATTTCAGCCATAAGGGTGAGGCGTTCACAAAAATCAGGATCAATGAGCAGTTGTTTCGGGAATACTACAGAACGCTCAAGTCGCTGTCGGAAAGTATCGGATCAAAGAGTGAAGATTTGTTCAGGCTCGCTATTCAGTTTCCGGAAGTCGTGGAAACACTTGATGATGACCTGAACCGTGAAAAAGAGTGGCAGATGATTTGGCCGGTACTGGAGCAGGCCATTGCGCTTTGTGACCAATTCAGGTTGAAGGAAGGGAAGGTACTCACGGATAATCTCAGTCTATATCTGAATACCATTGCTGAACAACTCGTGCAAGTGAGGGAATTGGATCCTTTGAGAATAGAACGGGTGCGCTCACGGATTGCCGGAAATCTCAAGGAATTTGTTCAGAAGGAAGAAATAGATGTGAACCGCCTGGAGCAGGAACTCATATATTATATAGAAAAGCTGGATATAAAGGAGGAGTTGGTTCGACTGGAAAGTCATCTGGATTATTTCCGTGAAATCCTCGACTCGAAAACATCCATGGGCAAAAAGATGAATTTCCTGGCTCAGGAAATCGGCAGGGAAATCAACACCATCGGCTCCAAATCCAATGATGCAGCTATGCAAAAGGTTGTGGTCAACATGAAGGAGGAGCTGGAAAAAATCAAAGAGCAGGTTCTGAATCTGATATAATAAAAAATGCCGGTCGATAACCGGCATTTTTTATTCATAAGCTTTGCTCTAATTTCTATACTACAGAGCTCTCTGTCCCTTGGCTTTTCAACCGCGCAATTCGGAAAGCTTTTCTTTCTTTGTAGCCACAGTAGTCGCATTTGTAAAACTTCATCAGTTCACCTTCTTCATTCTCAGTGGGCGACTCTAATATTTCCTCTTTTACTACTTTGAGGGTCTGGTAATTACACTCCGGACATTGCAAGGCAATCAGGTGACCGGAGTATTTTTCGATTTTAGTATAACCCGTTTCCTCATCGATCCATACATCATAGTCAACCGAGAATACATTTTCTTCAGCCTGCATACCCTCATCTAAATAAACGTCTTCTTCATCCTCACTTAAAAGCTTCATTGGCTTACCTGTTTTGGGTGATAATCTTGGAGTGAAGCGAAGTCTTTTAAGTCTTTTTTCTACGTAAAACGGGTAGTAAAATTTGAGAATATTTGAAATTATTACACCTACGATAAGACCCATCATCACGGTAACGAACAATCTGACCAGCACCCATACCAATTCACCTTCCTGAACCAGGGTATTTATGTAGATGCCGATGGCAAATAACAGCACCACTGAGGCATACCACAAGTTGTTAATTTCGTGCTTGTTAATAAAGTCGTAGCGTTTTTTGAAATCTCTTTTTGAAAGAAGGCTAAGAAAATGAATTAAAAGAATGATTGCTGCAATTGCAACAAGGCCATAAGCAACGATTCGACCCCATTTATTCCAGGTTTCGAGATAAAGATATGCGTTCATAGTAAAGTATTTTAAGTATTTTCTAGGCTAAGATTAATAACGACTTGAACTATAATAGTTTAAATTTAAATTTTCTGCCAAGATAAATGATAATTCCGTCAAAAAAGAGTTTAAAAGTTTGCTTTCTCAGTGAATACTTACAAAAGTACTCTCCCTAAAATAATTTCTTTTTACAGTTTTTCAAAGATAAAGTCGGACATCATTTTATAAAGATGCAGACGGGTGTTCCCGCCACTAATGCCGTGATCGCGATCGGGGTAGTAAAAAGACAAAAATTGTTTATTGGCGGCGATGAGTGCATTTTGCAATTCTATCGAATTCTGAACATGAACATTATCGTCGCCGGTACCGTGAATGAGAAGGAAGTTGCCTTCCAGCTTTGCAGCATGATTTATAGGTGAAAAATCTTCGTAGCCATTTTTATTATCCTGAGGTTTTTGAAGGTACCGCTCGGTATAGATGGTATCATAGAATTTCCAATTGGTAACCGGAGCCACGGCTATGGCAGCCTTGAATACGTCGCCTCCCGTAAATAAACAAAGCGAGGACATATATCCACCGTAGCTCCAGCCCCATATGCCCACGCGAGAACTATCCACGTATGGATATTTTGCAATTATTTGGGCGCTTGCAATCTGGTCGGCGCTTTCCATATTCCCCAGATTTTTATATGTGCAATGCTGGAAGTCGCGCCCGCGGCCACCGGTGCCGCGATTATCAACACATACCACAATATATCCTTGCTGCGTCAGGTAGTGGTGCCACATATTGCTGTTCCAGCGGTTCAGGACATTTTGTGAACCGGGCCCGCCATAGACAAACATCAGTACGGGGTATTTCACGGTAGGGTCGAAGACGCGCGGCTTCATCATGAAGGCGTTTAACTCTGCACCATCCGGCACAGTTATTTTGAAAATCTCCGTACTGGCAAATCCATAACTTTTTGTGAGATCATGATAGGCTTCATTGTCAGCAAGTACTTTAATGAGCTTACCATTCGATTGGTTCAAAGTGGTTTTTGGAGGTGTATCCACATTGCTATGTGTACTCATAAAAAATTTAAAATCATCGCTAAATGCAGCAGTATGCGTACCAGGTTTCGTGGTGAGTTGTTCCATCCGTTTACCATTCAGGCCGCAGACGTAAAGGTGGTTTTCAACAGGTGAAACTTTCGCAGCTCTAAAATAAACACGCTTTGCCGATTCATCCACGCCACAAAATTCGGTTACTGGCCAGTCGCCGAAGTAAGTTGAGTGATCAGTTTACCGTCGATCGCATAGTGGTAAAGATGCCTGTATCCCGTTTTTTCGCTTGAGAGAATGAATGATTTTCCATCGGACAGATAAGCGAGATCATCGACCTGTTTCAAGTCGATATAGGTTTGAGATGTGTCTGAATAAACGATTGATTCGGTAGCATTCAAAGCATTGTAGTGAATGATGTCCAGGCGATTTTGTAATCTGTTCAGGCGGATTAGTGACACGGTATAATTTGATGGAAGCCACTGGATTCTTGGCAGATATTGTTCCTCATCTTCGCCGGTGTTTATTGTCATCGTCTTATGGTCGGCAAGTGAATATACATGGGCAGAAACGATCGAATTGTTCTCCCCGGCCTTGGGGTATTTGTATTGGTAATCTTCAAGATATAGACCGTTCCATTTTTGCAAATGGTATGTGGGCACCTGCGATTCATCGAACCGGAGATATGCAAGCATGGAACCATCAAATGACCAGCAAAAAGCTTTTGTCAAAGAAAACTCTTCCTCATAAACCCAGTCGCTGGAGCCATTTATGATCTCGTTGAATTTTCCATCGCGTGTTACTGCGATTACTTCGCCACTTTTGAGGTCCTCATAATATAGGTTGTTGTCACGTGTGAATGCGATTTTGGAACCATCAGGTGAAAAGGTACCGTTGGATAGTTTATTGCCATGATCGACAACAATGAGTCTTATTGTCCTTCAGATCCAGGATATAATACGTTTCTACAGAAGATCTCCGGTAAATTGACGCTCTTCCCGTCGTGATCAGAAGTTTTGATTCATCGCTAGAAAATGCGTATGCTTCTATAACAATGGCACGTTCAGTTCCTGCAGGAATCAATCGCGCTCCGTGGACCAGGGTATCTGTCACCTCACCAGTCGTAGTAGCGTATTTTAATAGGTCATTTGCTGAGGTCTTTTTGTTCTTTGCAAGCGCTGTATAATAATGTCCATCGTTCATCCATTTGAATTCCCGAACGCTGTTGATTTTGAAAATGTCATTTTGGAAAATATCCTCAAGAGTCAGTTTTTTGGATTCCTGGGCGTACAACGACAGGCTAAAAAGCAAAATGAAAACGGAGAGAAAGGAATTCTTCATCTTTTATAAAGTTAAAGTATATTCACCATAGTAAATCAAACACATCATGTCGTCGAAAAAAACGTTTAACGATCTCCTAAAAACCTCGGATATTCCGGTTTTGGTTGACTTTTATGCAGATTGGTGTGGGCCATGCAAGGTATTATCTCCAATAGTTCAGGAAATCGCATCCAGCATGCATGGGCGAGTAAAAGTAATAAAAGTTAATGTTGATAAAAACCAGCATGCTGCAGCTCACTATGGAATTCGTGGGGTTCCTACCTTAATCTTATTCCGCAAGGGCCAGGTGCTTTGGCGACAATCTGGCGCCATGCCAAAAAAAGCACTGGAAGATACCCTGAATAAAATGCTTCGTTAGGCGGTTACGGATTGCAGAAACGATCTTACGGCGGTAAAGCATGCTTTTGGTTGTTCAAACAAGCTCATGTGGGCGCTTTCTGCAATAATGTGCGCATTGTTGGTTTTGAGACATGCCGCCATTTGCTTTGATTTTTCCAACGGCACATTCTGGTCATGCTCTCCGGCAATAAGGAGAATCTTATCGGAATATTTCTGCAATAATTCCATACTGTCTTTTCGGTCGCGCATGGCTGCAGCGTAGCCGGCCACGACTCCCACATCAAGGCTTAATCCGTCGCCTGATATCTGATCAATAATATGTTGGAAGTTCGAAATGGTTGGCGGGTAAAAAAGGGATGGCACGAATGTCTTGATGAATGGAGCCACACCATTGTGATGCAGGAATTGAATGAGTTTGTTCCTGTTTTCTTTTTTTTCAGGCGCGTCTTCAAAGGCGGAGGAATTAAACAGGCCAAGGGCGGCTATGGATTTTTTATGCTTTCTGAGTAGTTCCAGGGCAATGTATCCCCCCAGCGAATGACCAATGACCACCGACTCGCTTATTTGCTGTTCACCGAGCCAGTTCATGAGTTCATCGCCAACTTGTTCCAATGAAAAAGGATTCTCTAAAGCTGGACTTTTGCCGAATCCCGGTAAATCCGGACACAGAATTCTGAATTCATCCGATAGCTCATGCATGAGGTTTTGCCATATTTTGTTTGATTCGCAAAAGCCATGAAGAAAAACTACCGGAAAGCCGGTTCCGGCCTCTAAAAAATGTATTTTATTCATTTCAGAAAATGGGAGTTGTTGTAATCAAATAGAAATGGTGCGGTTGTACATGGGATTTTGACACAATATTTACAGGCTGATTCGTGCCTTTGCCAGTTCCTGCTCGTGAAGCGAGGCAACAGCGTTAACGATTCCCCTGGTATCATATCCGCAATCGTGATGCAATTGTTCGGGCGAACCATGATCTACTATCCGGTCAGGAATTCCCAAACGCACCACCCTGGCGCTATATTGATGATCGGCCATGAACTCAAGTACCGCTGATCCGAATCCTCCGGGCAGGCATCCATCTTCCACGGTCAGGATTTTGCTGAATTTCCCAAAAACTTCATGGAGAAGTTCCTTGTCGAGTGGTTTCACAAAACGCATATCATAATGAGCCGGGTATATCTCCTGGGCATTTAATATATCTATGGCTTCGGTCACATGATTGCCGGTGTGCCCGATGGATAAAATGGCCACTTCCTGTCCGTCAACCAGCCTCCTGCCTTTACCTATATCGAGCGGTTCAAAAGGCAGACGCCACTCTGGCAAAACACCCTGACCGCGCGGATACCGTATAGTGAAAGGACCATTCCCGGGAAGCTGAGCGGTGTACATCATATTTCTTAATTCCACCTCGTTCATCGGGGCGGCTATTACCATGTTTGGAATACTCCTCATGTAGGCGATGTCATAAGCGCCATGATGGGTAGGGCCGTCTTCACCGACCAGGCCGGCGCGGTCAAGACAAAACACAACGGGTAGTTTTTGAATGGCCACGTCGTGAATCACCTGATCAAAGGCGCGCTGCATGAAGCTTGAATAGATATTGCAAAAAGGAATGATTCCCTGCGAGGCAAGGCCTGCTGAAAATGTCACCGCGTGCTGTTCTGCAATGCCGACGTCAAAAGCCCGTTCCGGCATTTCTTTCATCATGATATTCATGGACGATCCCGAAGGCATGGCCGGTGTTACTCCCATGATCTTGCTGTTCTCTCGCGCGAGTTCAACCAGGGTTTCCCCAAAAACGACCTGATATTTTGGTGGTTGAGGAAGGATTTCATCCTTTTGACGGATTACTCCGGTAAGCTTATCAAATTTTCCAGGGGCATGCCATTTGGTCTGATCTTTTTCCGCTAAGGAAAATCCTTTGCCTTTGGTGGTGATGCAATGGAGGATTTTCGGTCCGGGGATATTTTTCAGGTCGTTGAGCAAGTGAACGAGATGATCAACATCGTGGCCATCGACCGGACCAAAATACCGGAGTTTTAATGATTCAAACAAGTTGCTTTGTTCCAGGAGCAATGACTTCACGCTACCTTCTACTTTGGAAGCCACCTCGCGTGCATTCTTTCCGAAAGTGCTCATTTTTCCCAAGACCTTCCACATATCGCGCTTCATCTTATTATATGTTTGCGAAGTAGTGATATCTGTGAGATAGTCCTTCAATGCCCCGACATTCGGATCGATGGACATGCAGTTGTCATTGAGAATAATAAGCAGATTGGTGTTTGAAACCCCGGCATGATTCATTGCCTCAAAAGCCTGCCCGCCAGTCATGGCGCCATCGCCAATCACAGCGATGTGCTGGCGGTCCGTTTCGTTTCGGTATTTCGAGGCGACAGCCATACCGAGGCCTGCCGAAATGGAAGTGGAGGAATGTCCAACTCCAAACGAATCATAAATGCTTTCAGATCGCTTCGGAAATCCCGCTATGCCCTTGTATGTTCGATTGGTATGAAACAGGTCGCGTCTGCCGGTAAGGATCTTGTGTCCGTAGGCCTGGTGTCCCACATCCCAAACAAGCAGATCGTATGGGGTATTGAAGACATAGTGCATTGCCACCGTTAATTCGACCACGCCCAGACTCGCACCAAAATGCCCGCCATAGACAGATACATTGTCAATGATAAACTGGCGCAGGTCGTTGCATAATTCAACTAATTGATTTTGATCAAGTTTCTTGATGTCATCAGGAGAGTTGATTCCAGCTAGTATCTTGCCGGGTTGTATGATCATAACGAAATTGTTTAAGCAATCCTTTAAACAATTAAACAATACTAATTGTTCCCACGCATTCCTTGATCGTATTATTACCGGAATATGAGGCATCAAAAGTACATTATTTTTTAATGAAAGTTGCCCATAATGCCTCCATTATAAATATCTTTGACGCAGCCGGCATCATGCAGAGCCGCATCGGTTTAGAATTAAGAAAAATCCATAAAGTGAGTTTTGAAGTTAAAATACCACTCTTT
The DNA here is from genome assembly GCA_034523095.1 of Cyclobacteriaceae bacterium. Lineage (GTDB taxonomy): Bacteria > Bacteroidota > Bacteroidia > Cytophagales > Cyclobacteriaceae > JAAUQL01. The sequence goes on from JAXHKU010000003.1 coordinate 183,252, forward strand.
GAAGGGCCCTTCGATCTGCTCCTTTTTTTCATCGAACGCGATGAACTGGATATTTATGACATTCCTATATCGCGTATCACCAACGATTTTCTGGCTTACCTGAAGGAGTTGGAAAAGCTCAATATGGAGGTGGCAAGCGAGTTTATCCTCGTAGCGGCCAAGCTAATGAGAATTAAGGCGAAGATGCTCCTTCCCCGGCCGCAGTTGGATGAGGAGGGCAATGAAATTGATCCACGGGAAGAATTGGTGAAGCATTTACTGGAATATAAAAAGTATAAATCCGTACTTCAGCAGCTTTCAGAAATGGAGTCGGATATGATGCAGCGTGAGAAGCGCGGGAATATCGAAAAGGAAATAAAGAAGCTTTCGGAGAATGTAAATGTAGAAAGCGAACTCCAGGATGTGGATTTGTATAAACTGCTCAGGGTATTTCAGAAAGTAATGGTGCGCTATGAAGCTGCCGCGGAAATGCCGACGCACAAAGTCGTTCAATATCCATACACCATCGAGCAGCAAAAGGATTTTATTCTTGCGCGTCTGAGCGAAAAACAAAAACTGTCATTTATCCAGGTAATGGAATACAACACGGAGCGGCTGGCCGTTATTTATAATTTTCTCGCCATCCTGGAATTGCTTCAGCTGCAATTAATCTCCGTGACACTGGGCGAGGGCTACAATAATTTTTGGATCGGGACGAAAGAACCTGTGGAAGAAAACATGACTGATTAATGGATCTCGATGCCAGGAAAATCCTCAAGACACTGAACCCACAAAAAGTGTGGGTGCCCATAGCGCTTGGATTAGGTATCGTTATTTATCTTTTTGTCAGCGATCCCGATATCACATTAGATAAGCTGGCATTGGTCGTCAATGCATCTGTATGGCCGATTTTGCTGGCGGTTTTTGTTTTCTTTACCCGATTTCTGGGCTATATCTATCGGATCAGAACACTCACCGATAAGGCGCTTACATGGACGGGCAGCCTTTATACAATTATACTTTGGGAATTTGCCTCGGCCGTTACACCTTCTGTCGTCGGGGGCACGGCGGTGGCTGTGTTTATTTTATGGAAAGAAGGTATAAAACCCGGCAAAGCACTGGGTTATGTCTTCGTCACGGCTATTTTCGATAACCTCTTTTTTGTCATAACGGCGCCATTAGTACTGATACTGGGAATGAACGCCGTATTTCCTGTTGCGATAGAAGATTCGGGTGTACTTAGAGATAGCGTAACCTCCATTTATTATTTCAGCTATTCGCTGGTGGCGATATATACATTCATCATGGCTTTTGCATTGTTCGTCAACCCCAGGGCGTTCAAGTGGTTGCTGATTAAAATTACCTCGAACAGGTTTTTGAAAAAGTGGCAATATGCGGCCCATGAGCGAGGAACGGAAATGATCGTCGCCAGCCAGGAACTGAAAGGTATGGGTTATAAATTCTGGACCAAGATTGCCTTATCTACGGTTTTCATCTGGACATCGAGATACCTTCTGCTAAATATTCTCATGACCTCTTTTGCCAACATAAATATTCTGGATCATTTCGTGATTTTCGGGAAGCAGATTGTCCTATGGGTTGTGATGCTGATATCGCCAACACCGGGCAGCAGCGGCACGGCAGAATATTTCTTCCCAATGTTTTTTCAGGAGACGTTGGGTGATTACACACTTATCGTCAATCTCTTCTGGAGATTATTCACTTATTATCCATACCTCCTGCTCGGAGCCATCTTTTTGCCACGCTGGGTCACACGGGTATTTTTCCATAAAAAATAAACAATGGCCAGTAAAAAGCCCTGGCCATTGTTCATAACCGGGGCTTAGTATAGGATGGAATACTATTAGAATTTTTCGATATCCGAAAAGTAGAAGTTGCCTTCAATTTCGGCATTTTCGTTCGAATCTGATCCGTGTACGGCATTCGATTCAAGCGACCGGGCATACAGTTTCCTGATGGTACCTTCTGCTGCCTGGGCCGGGTTCGTAGCCCCAATGAGTTTTCTAAAATCCTCCACGGCATTGTCTTTCTCAAGGATAGCGGCAATGATGTGGCCCGATGACATATAATTGCACAGACTGTCGTAGAAAGGCCTTTCCTTATGCACCGCATAAAACTGTCCGGCGCGCTCTTTGGTAAGTTTCACCATTTTATTGCTGCGATTCTGAAGCCTGCTTCTTCGATCATTTTCAGGATTGCTCCGGGAAAACCCATCCGCCACCGCATCGGGCTTAATCATTGTAAATGTTCGGTTTGTTGCCATGATAGTTACGTTTTTTTATTTGCACAAAAATATAAGTTTAGCGCTTAAGTCGTATTCTATAATTGTATTTCTTCAATCCAAAACCGCTCAAACGGCCTGAAAATGAGGATTTGTTTTTATTTTTTTTATTCGCAGTTTTGCATTTCGTTATTCAGCCCTCGACTGGGCCTATTTTATGCAGCAGTTAGAGTCGTTCAAGGCATTAATAAAGTCCCCGAAGAAAATCATCATTACCACGCATTACAAGCCGGATGCTGATGCGCTTGGTAGCTCCCTTGCGCTCTCGGCATACCTGAAAAAGAAGGGGCACGAGGTAATGGTAATTGCGCCATCGGACTATCCTGAATTTCTGTTTTGGATGGAAGGGCATGAAGAGGTGATCAATTATGAGGAGGATAAAACCGGTCAATGTGCCACGGCGATTGACGAGGCCGACATCATCTTTTGTCTGGATTTTAATTGCCTTCAGCGCCTCAACCAGCTTGGTGAATATGTAAAAGACTCGAAAGCCAAAAAAGTGCTTATCGACCATCACCTGGAGCCGGAACATTTTGCGGATTACGAATTCTGGACTACCGAAGCTGCTGCTACCACGGAACTTGTTTATGAACTGATCGTCAATCTTCAGGATCGACATCTGATTGATAAAGGGATTGCTGATTGTCTGTATGCAGGTATTATGACGGATACCGGCCAGTTCAAGCATCCCAATACAACGAAAAATGTCCACATGGTCACGGCCGACCTCATTGCACTTGGCGCTGATGTTTCAAATGTCGCATGGCTCATCTACGATAATAATTCCGTGGATCGGATGAAATTTCTTGGGTTTGCGATCGATAAGAGAATGACGATATTGAGTGAGTACCGCACTGTTTTTTTTGCTATCACCGCAGAGGACCTGAAGAAGTTCAATCATAAAACCGGCGATACTGAAGGGCTGGTCAATTATGGGTTATCGATTCAGGGGATCGTGTTTTCCGCGCTCATCATAGAGCGTCCTGATACCATTCGACTCTCCCTTCGCTCACGCGGTGAATTTTCAGTGAATGAATTTGCCCGATCTCATTTCCATGGAGGGGGCCATGCAAATGCCGCTGGTGGAAAGTCGGATATCGGCCTGGACGAAACAGTGAAGAAGTTTACACAGCTTCTCAAATCCTATAAAGCAGAATTGAATAAAAACTATAACTAAATAAAAATGCAATTAAAATCAATAATCACGGTAGTGGCCATAGTGGCAGCAGGATCGTTGTACGGGTGTCAGAATGAAAAATATACAGATTCGCCTGACGGGTACAAGTACAAATTTGTAAAGGAAGGAACTGGTGTAGCGCCACAAGATGGTGAAGTTGGCTACTATAACATCGTCTATAAAAATGAAAAGGACAGCCTTCTATTTGAAACCCCGGCCAATAGTCCAGTGCCGATTCCATGCAATCTGGCCGAGTGGTCAAGCATGGGCCCGCTGTACAAAGCATTTCAAATAATAAAAGAAGGTGACTCAATTATTGTGAAGATTCCAACCAAAAAGCTCTTTGATGAGTCTTTCAGGGCGCAGGTACCTCCAATGCTGGATTCAGCTGGTGAAATAACCTTTTATATAGGTGCAAGTAAATACCTGTCGCAAGAAGAAATGCAGGCAGAAATGATGAAAGCCGGAGAAGAACAATTAACAAAAGACAAAGAAACGATCGAGAGCTACCTTCAGCAAAAACAAATCACTGCACAATCGACTGAGTCGGGATTGCGTTATGTGATCAATGCAGAAGGCTCGGGCAATAACCCAACCGCCGGTCAGCAAGTGACTGTTCATTATACAGGAACTCTTCTGGACGGAACGAAGTTCGATTCATCGCTTGACCGCAACGAACCGATACAGTTTGTACTTGGTCAGGGTCAGGTTATTCCAGGTTGGGACGAGGGAATTGCATTGCTGAAAGCCGGTGGCAAAGGAACGCTTTACATCCCGTCGAGTCTTGCATATGGCGAGCGCGGCGCCGGAGGAGTGATTCCGCCAAATGCCGTGCTGATGTTTGAAGTGGAACTTATTAAAATTGAATAAAAATATAATAAACGAGTTATGTGGTCTATGAAACAAAATGTAATAAAGGGGTTGGTACTTACCACCGGGTTGGGGGCTTTACTGTTTTTTCAAGCATGTCTTCCAGGAAATGAAGATACTTATGATGCCAATAAGTATTTCAAAATAGACAGTGAGACATTAAAGAATTATATAGAAACCAACAGTATCGATGCTGAAGTAGATTCGGCCACCGGTGTTTATCTCGTAACTCATTCCCCAGGCGAAGGATATAAGACTTTAAATGGCGTGGATATAGAGCTGCATTACAGGGGATTTACGCTGGACGGTGAGCAATTTGTAAACTCTTTCGCCGGATTTCCGGTGAACATTAAGCTGGGCGATGAAAATACGTATCCTGCACCATTGACAGACGCAGTGCTCATTGCCATTTTCTCCATGCATGAAGGTGATTCCACCACGATTTATTCACCATCCTATTACGGTTTCCAGGATCAGCAGTATAACAATGTGCCTCCCAATACACCGATTGCCTACACGATCAAATTTGTGGATATCAAAAAGTTGGATGAGGATTATGTGAAAATAGACCAGTACATCACTACTAAGGGGTTCACTGCGGAGATCGATCCGGAATTTGGTACACGTACGGTTGTTCACGTCCCCGGAAGTACTACTGGAATAGATAACAATGACTACATCACGTTGAATTATACCGGAAAACTGTTGGATGATCAGCAGTTTGATACCTCCTATGGCAAAAATCCACTTGGTTTCACGATAGCTAAAGGCGAACTGATTCCCGGATTCGAACTTGGAGTAAGGGAACTTAACAATCTCGATTCGGCTACTATTTTTGTTCCCTCGATTTACGGCTATGGAGCAAAGGCGAGTGGTACTATTCCCGCCAATTCAGTACTGGTATTCGGTATTAAAATTGTCAGTGTTCAAAAATATCTTTAAAAATCCATGAGGCTTTGTTTTGCCACCAACAACAAAAACAAACTCATTGAGATTCAGCACAAACTCGGAAAGGCTTATGATATCATAAGCCTTTCTGATTTGGGCCATACCGAAGATCTGTCTGAAACCCAGGACACCCTGGAGGGAAACTCCCTCCAAAAAGCCCTTTTTATCCATAAGAAGTTTCAGGTCGATTGCTTTGCTGACGATACCGGCTTGCTGGTCGATGCGCTGGACGGACAACCGGGGGTAAACTCAGCCCGGTACGCCGGAGATCAAAGAGACAGCCGCGCAAACATGGAATTGCTGCTCAGCAATATGTCGGGCATCCGCGATCGGCGGGCACGATTCATCACGGTCATCACCCTTATTTTCAGAGGGAAGGTGCATACCTTCACCGGTATGGTAGAGGGAACAATTGCCGAAAAACCCAGGGGCGACATGGGCTTTGGATATGACCCCGTTTTTGTCCCGGAAGGTTTGGATAGAACTTTTGCAGAATTAGATTTGCAGGAGAAAAGCGCCATCAGTCACCGATCACGGGCGATGGAGCAATTGATCCTATTTCTTAACAGTGCATCTAAATGACAAAACCCTATATCATTGGCGTTACGGGCGGCAGCGGGTCCGGAAAAACATTTTTTCTGAAAGAACTTCTGAAAAGGTTCAGCGAGAATGAGATATGTCTTGTGAGCCAGGACAACTATTACCGGGATCGCGATCAGCAACCCGTGGATGACAAGGGAGTAAAGAATTTTGATTTGCCTCAATCGATCGATGAATTGCAGATGATCAGGGATATAGAAGACCTGAAATCCGGCAAGGAGGTGCATATATCGGAATATACATTCAATAACCCAGCGGCCAAATCACGCAATTTGGTTTTTAAGCCGGCGCCGGTCATTATCGTTGAAGGACTTATGGTATTTTACTGGCAGCAGATCCGATCTTTAATGGATCTGCGTGTGTTTATTGAAGCGGAGGATTTGATCAAGGTGAAGCGACGTATTATACGTGATGCCCGGGAGCGGGGCTATGACCTGGAAGATGTTTTGTACAGGTATCAGTACCATGTGGATCCTTTTTATAAAATGAATGTAGAACCGCTCAAAAAAGAGATGGACCTCATCATTCCCAACAATATAGGTTTTGAAGGCGGATTGAATGTTCTGGAAGGATACATCAGGAATCTGTTGATTCGTAAATAAAACACGCTTTGTTGGCAATCCCTGAATATTTCATAGATTTGCAGCCTCTAAAAAGGTAATGACCAATGAAGAAAGTTGCCCTGATAGCTATTTCGCTCCTCCTGCTTCTCTATGCAGGCGCTGGCAACTATTACCAAATTCACCATCCTTCCGTAGCTGTCTCCGATACATCAGACAAGATTCCGGATACACAGGATTCTGAAACTACCATAATTGCTCCCAATATTTTCTATTCTATGGTGCAGGTGCTGCATCCGGTATTTCATGCCGACCTGGCACTTGAGTTTGATCTTCCGGTTATTTCCGAGACCAAGGCACATTCGATCATAGAAACATCACTGAATTTTACACAGTTTTATCGCACACTTTTCAGGGCGATCATTTCGCCCAACGCGCCTTAAGAGGAACATTGCACCCCTGCCAATCAGAATTTACATTTTTAACTTAGTCATTAACAGATTTTATAATTATGAAAACCAACGGTTTTATTGTATTCATTACAATTATTGTCACGCTATTGTGTCTCTACTATCTGTCCTTCACATTCGTGTCGAGGACGATACAGCAGGATGCGCGCGATTACGCCATCGATAGCAATGGCAGCATCGACTTTACCAAAAAGCAGTCGTACCTCGATAGTGTATGGAACGAGCCCATCTATAATTTTCTGGGTCTTGAGTACACCTATAAACAAATAAAGGAAACAGAGCTCAGCCTTGGCCTCGATTTGCAAGGTGGTATGCACGTGACCCTGGAAGTTTCGCCGGTTGACGTCATAAAAGGCTTAAGCGGTAATATCGACGATCCCGATTTTAATTCCGCCCTTGCTCTTGCAGAAGAAAAACAGAAGTCCAGCCAGGAAAACTATGTGGACCTGTTTGTTAGTTCGCTGAAAGAATTAAGGCCGGAAGCCAATTTGGCCACTTATTTTGCCAATGCCGCTAACCGCGATAAAGGTCTCAGCTTCGAATCATCCGATGCTGCCGTGATAAAAGTCATCAACGATGAAGTGAGCCAGGCGATAGATCGCTCCTTTGAAATCGTGAGAACAAGGATAGATCGGTTTGGTACTTCTGCGCCAAATATCCAGCAATTGCCAGGGAGTGGAAGAATTCAAATTGAATTGCCGGGTGTTGAAAACAAGGAGAGGGTACGCAAGCTGCTGCAAGGCGTTGCTAAGCTGGAATTCTGGGAAGTGATCAACTTTTACGATCAGGAGCTTTATGCACCATTGATGTCGATCAATCAGAAGTTAGCTCAGGAAGAACAGGCCAAAATCTCTCAAGGCAGTGGCACCAATGCAACTACGACTTCACCTCAGACCGACCTGTCATCATTGCTCGAAACCCAGGGCGACAGCACCGTAGCAAAAAGTGACTCCACCGCCCTGGATTCACTGGCAAACAATCAGACTTCTGAGTTTTTCACCATGATCAATTTCCCGCAAGGGATGGTGAATCTCAAGGACACCACAAAAATTAACAGGATTTTACAACGTCTTCGCGATGGAGATCTCAAAGGTCTGTTGCCAAACAACGTGAAATTTCTATGGGATGTGCATGTTACCACCACTGACGATGGACAAGAGATGTTGCCGCTCTATGCGATCAGGATTGGAAGAAATGGCCAGCCGTTGCTCACCGGAGAGGTGGTAACTGATGCCCGTCAATCCTTTGACGAGCGAACGTCCCCGGCCGTTTCCATGTCGATGAACAGCGATGGAGCCCGGTCATGGAAGCGTATTACTGGTGAGAATATAGGCCGTCGTATCGGTATTGCACTCGATGATTATATCCAATCGGCTCCGGTGGTAAATACTGAAATCCCCAATGGCCAGTCTATCATCACAGGTACTTTCACGATCGAGGAAGCTCAGGATCTTGCCAATGTACTCAAAGCGGGTGCTCTCCCTGCAAGAACGAAAATTGTGGAAGAAGCAGTTATAGGGCCAACGCTGGGCAGGGAAGCGCAGCAACAAGGAGTGATATCTATAGTTTCAGGACTATTAATTGTCCTTGTTTTCATGGTAATGTATTACTCCAAAGGAGGATTTGTTGCCAATGCCGCCCTGGTGTTTAACGTATTTTTCATCTTCGGAATTCTTGCACAGCTCAATACCGCCCTCACCTTGCCCGGTATCGCAGGTATCGTGCTTACCATCGGTATGTCGATCGATGCCAACGTTTTGATTTTTGAACGTATAAGGGAGGAATTGCGACAGGGTAAAGGCCTGCTCAATGCGATCACATTAGGTTACGAAAAGGCTTATTCCACCATTGTGGACTCGAACGTTACTACGTTCATCGTCGGACTGATCTTATTTATTCTTGGTCAGGGACCTGTTAAAGGATTTGCCGCAGTACTTATGACAGGTATAGGATGCTCCTTTTTCTCAGCGGTATTCATCACCAAGGTGATCATCAGTTGGATGACTAAAAAGGGAGATAAGAGTAATATTTCATTCTCTACCCCTTTCACTAATAATCTGTTCCAAAACCTGAATTTTGATTTTCTTGCGAAACGCCGTATTGCATACTTTACTTCAGTTGGACTTATTGTTGTGGGTATTGGACTGTTGATCGTTCAGGGTGGATTCAACTATGGTGTGGATTTTACCGGAGGAAGGTCCTATGTGATCGTATTTCCTAAGGCAGTCGTGTCATCTGATATAAAGGTCGCGCTCACGGATGATTTTGAAAATGCAGGTACTGAGGTAAAAACCTATGGATCGGACAATCAGCTTAAAATCACTACCAGCTATATGATCGATGACGAGAGTACCGAGGCCGATGAAAAGGTACAGGCAGCCCTGGTAAAAGGGATATCGGAATCGACGGGTTTAAAGTATGTTGAAGACAAAGCAACCTTTGATGATGAGCATTTTACCATTGGAAGCACTTCGAAGGTAGGGGCCTCCATTGCAGATGATATCAAGGCGTCGTCTTTGGAAGCTGTGCTATTCTCATTTTTGGCCATATTCATTTATATCTTTATCAGGTTTAAAAGATGGCAGTTTAGTGCGGGCGCAGTTGTGGCGCTTGTGCACGACTCCTTCTTCGTGTTTGCCGCATTTGCTTATATGAGGCTCTTCGGGAAAGCATTCGAGGTAGATCAGGTATTTATTGCGGCTATCCTTACTGTGATTGGTTATTCCATAAATGATACGGTGATTGTTTTTGACCGTGTACGGGAAAATATGGCCTTGAGACCACATGAAAACCTAAAGGATACATTCAACCAGTCGATCAATGATACGCTTAGTCGAACCTTGATCACTTCATTTGCCACGCTGCTTACGGTGTTTATCCTTCTGGTGTTCGGTGGAGAAGTTCTGAGAGGATTTTCCTTTGCATTATTTGTCGGTATCGTGGTGGGAACATATTCCTCCGTATTTATCGCAATTCCGGTCGTGCTTGATTTTGGAAAGTTGAAACAGGCATCGAAAGGTGATAGTTAAGAAGCTTTAACATCAATTGGCTCAAAAAAAAGGCCTTTTCTCCATCATGGGGAAAAGGCCTTTTTTTATGCTGCAGTTGCTTGCCTTAATTGTAGCGAAATGTGCCAAATGAACTTTGAATACTTACCTGCTTACCACCGGCAAAGTCCTCTACCCGGCCGATAATTCGTGCATCGATATGAAAAGACCTCGCGATAGAAATGGCTTCGGAAGCAAATTGCTCAGGTAGGTAGATTTCCATGCGATGTCCCATATTAAATACTTTATACATCTCCTGCCACGGTGTATTGCTTTGCTCCTGGATAATTTGGAATAATGGCGGAACTTCGAAAAGGTTATCCTTAACGATATGGAGGTTTTCTATAAAGTGCAGCACTTTGGTCTGTGCCCCACCACTGCAATGAATCATGGCATGGACGTTTTTCTGCAGGGTTTCTATTGACTTTAATATCACCGGTGCGTAGGTTTTCGTGGGGGATAGTACAAGTTTACCCACATTCAGCGGAATGCCTTCCATGGTATCGGTCACTTTATACTTTCCAGAATAAACAAGAGCTTCCGGCAAGGATGGTTCGTAACTCTCCGGGTATTTGATGGCGTATTCTTTGGTGAACACATCATGGCGGGACGATGTGAGGCCATTACTTCCCATGCCGCCATTATATTCACTTTCGTAGGTCGCCTGCCCAAATGAAGCGAGGCCCACCACCACATCACCCGGGGCAATCCGATCCGCCGAATAAACATCACTTCGTTTCATGCGCGCGGTCACGGTGCTATCGACGATGATTGTTCGCACCAGGTCGCCGACATCGGCAGTTTCTCCACCGGTACCAATGATATTGATGCCATTGTCGCGAAGCATTTGCAACACTTCTTCCGCTCCATTGATCAGCGCAGCGATAACCTCACCAGGAATCACCTTCTGGTTTCGTCCTATGGTGGAAGAAAAGAGTATATTTTGTAAAGCGCCGACGCAAGCCAGGTCATCGATGTTCATCACAATAGCATCTTGGGCTATGCCTTTCCAGACGGAGAGGTCACCGGTTTCCTTCCAGTAAATATAGGCGAGTGAAGATTTTGTCCCTGCCCCATCGGCATGCATGATGTTGCAATAATTGTCGTCGTTTCCCAGTAGGTCGGGTACGATTTTGCAAAAGGCGCGGGGAAACAGGCCCTTGTCAATTTTTTTTATGGCATTATGAACATCCTCCTTGCCGGAAGAGACGCCCCGCTGCATATAACGATCTTGCATTGATGGAGTATTAGTCATTAAACAGCTTCACTTTTTGTGAGGCCAAAATTAATGAATTATCGCTGATATTTTGGAGTTTAGATTAGTTGTCCCAATCAATCCGGTCTTCCAGCTCTGTGCCGATGGGCTCAACACTTTCCTCAGTTTGAAGCTCCTGAACTTCTGGTTCTTCTTCAGGCAATTCATCGGGTTCCATGGCAGATTTGTCATACTCCACAACCTTGAATTCAGTCCGCCGATTTCGCTGGTGCGCTTCTTCCTTTTCCTGTTCCGTGGGTAATTTGGCAATTTCATCATCCGAAATCAGCAGTTGAGACTCGCCATATCCACGGGCAGTTATTCGGTCTTCGGTGATTCCTGTTGAAACAATGTAAGCCACCGCCGACTGCGCTCTTCGTTTGGAGAGGTCGTCGTTATAGGCGGCTGTTTGCCTGCTGTCGGTATGCGAACTAAGTTCAATTTTTATCTGGGGATTGTCCTGGAGAATTGTTACTAATTTATCCAACTCCAGTGCCGCATCCGGTCTGATTTCCGCTTTGTCAAGGTCATAATAAATATTTTCAAGGACGATTGACTTGTCCAGAATGATCTGATCGAGTACGATCTTGGTAGTAAATACTTTGTTTGTCTCCAGCTTGTTGAGTTCTTCTTTTGGGATTGACTTGCCTTTGGTGGAAAAAGTAGCACGGGAAGTAAAATAATCTGGCTTTTCACCAAGGAGTTTATAATCCTCTTCCGGGTAAACTCTGAACAAAAACTTGCCATCACGACCAGTGAGAAATTCATTGATCAGCTCATCATTCGCTCCAAATAATCGCACTGTAGTATTCGTGAGAATGACCTCATTGCCATTTTCATCGTAAGTATGTGTGGTGCCGGTGAGGTAATAATTCACAATTTTCAGATCAGGATCATTGTTGATGAATGTATAAATATCATCGTCGCCTTTGCCACCTTCGCGATTTGACGTAAAAAACCCTTTGTCAGGTGTATAAAGAAACATACCAAAATCGTCGCTGCTTGAATTCACCGGTTGGCCCAGGTTTTCCACGATCATGCTGCCGCCTTCACGTTTTGCGACAAAAATGTCAAGACCCCCAAAGCCTGGTTGTCCGTCCGAAGCAAAATATATGGAGCCGTCTGTTGAGTGAAATGGAAACATCTCGTTGCCCACGGTATTGATTTTTGGTCCTAGATTTCGCACGTTACTCCAGTTGCCGCGTCTGTTTTTTGTGGCCGCAAAAATATCTGTACCACCCAGGGTACCACGCCTGTTGGAGGAAAAATACAAAGTGCTGCCGTCTTTCGAAAAAGTCGGTGTAGAATCCCAGGCTTTTGCATCGCTGACTTTGAGCAATTCGGGTTCTGACCAGGCGCCCCTTCTGAACCGGGAGATATACAGATCAACATCATCGGCTCCGCGTTTTCTGCCGCTGTTCCCCTTAGCATATACCATCGTTTGTCCATCGGCGGTAAATGCGATACATCCGTCATTGGTGTTTGGAGAATTAATCTGATCACCTAATGATGTGATTGTTTCAGTTTCTACCACTGCACCTTTGGTTTTTACTTTGTAAATATTTGTAAAGGAAGTGCCTGTTGCTTTATAGACCTTTCCACCGAAGCGGGATGAAGTAAAGTACAGGTCACCATCAAGATACACAGGGCTGTATTCGGCCGCGGGAGTATTAATCAATTCAAGATTTTTGATCCTGAAATAGCTTTTAGTTTCCAGAATTTTATTCAAAAGGATCAGATTATCCAGCTCTTTTTGTGCGAGGGTTTTCGTGTTGGCATCGGATGTTTTGCTTAGGTAGGTCTCCAGAGTTTCTTTGGCCTGGTCGTATTTTTCATTTGATTTCAGCGCCATGGCGTAGTAGTAGCCAGCATCTACGAGTTCAGTATTTTGCTTTACCGATGCTTCGTAAAAAGGCTCGGATTCTTTAAGTCTGTTGGAAAGCCGGTACGCCTCACCAATTTTAAAGTTTGCCTCATCCTGCTTAAAATTATGATTTATCGCCTTGTTGTAATAGTCAATTGAAAGCTCGTATTCCCCATACTTAAACTTCTTGTCACCTTTTTTCATTGCCATCTTACCAGCCGAACATGAAGCCAAAAACAGGGCAAAAAGTGCGAACACATACACGGAGAATCTGTTCATTTTCATCTGATGTTCATTTTTTAAAAGGCTTTTTGAATTACCCTGATACGTATAGAGACAAATCAATTATCGGTGTATGGATTTACAATGGTTTTTTGATGCCCTGATTTATTACAATCAAATTTAGCGATTAGGTTTAAAAAGCGTTTTAAATAGAACATTTTTTTAAGATATGTAGTATAGCGAGGCAATCTATTTATTCACGAGGTGCTTTCCGAGCCGTGATGATGCGACCGGTTGAATCCAGGCGTTGTCGAGTTCCATTTTGATTTGCACGGTGTTGTTGAAAACTTCAGCCTTTTCGGAAATTTCATTCTTGCCGAGGCTGTTTTTGAATTCTTTGAAATCCATGGTAAGCACTTGGCCATCCAAACGGTATGCGATTTTGGTTCGATCAAGAAAGTCGGTATTGAATCGTTTCTCCATCTGCTTTACAAACGCTACTGATTTATCAATAGAACAACCGCTGGCTTCATTTGCATCCTCATTGACTCCGATGATCAGGAATCGGTCAAACGCTATCTGCATCCCGGCACGCAAGGATTGTCCATGAGCAGTCCATTCTGTTAGAAATGCTTCTGTTTCTGTTTTCAGCATGTTTTGTTCTTCTGGTGTAAAGACCCTGGAAGATTGATAAATCCAGATACGACTGTTTGGTGAGAGCGATTGAAATGGAATCAGCATTGGCTTTTGGTAAATATTGATTGATGGATTTTAGGCCATTTTTTTATGGCAGGGCAAAACTACTCCTTTACTTCTTTTTGACGTTGGCCTGAAGTAGTAATTCTGCCACATCCAACACTTTAACTGTTTCCTCCATCTCTTTGTTCTTGATTCCATCCGAAAGCATGGTCATACAAAACGGACAGGCAGTAGCTATGACCTTTGCACCGGTCCGCAGGGCTTCTTCAGTGCGTTCTATATTAATATCCTTAAGACCTTTTTCCGGCTCTTTAAACATTTGGGCTCCACCGGCGCCACAACAAAATGCATTTTTTCCATGCCGATCCATTTCAACTTTTTCAGCATGGATAAATTCCAGAAGTTTACGCGGCGCATCATAAACGCCATTACTCCGCCCCAGGTAGCAACTGTCATGATAGGTAATAGCAGAACCTGGTTTATCTGGAGCATCAGTCGTGTTGAGTCGTCCATCACTGAGAAGCGCCGTGAGGAATTGTGTATGATGCCAAACCTCATACACTCCGCCGAGATCGGGATATTCATTTTTCAAAGTGTTGAAGCAATGCGGACAAGCGGTTACGATTTTTTTTACATTATAGCCGTTCAATATCTGTATGTTGGCCATGGCCTGCATTTGAAACAGAAATTCATTACCGGCCCTTCTGGCGGGATCGCCCGTGCAAGATTCTTCCGGACCCAGTACACCAAAGGAAACTTCGGCCATCTGAAGAAGGCTGACCATTGCCCGTACTACTTTTTTATACCGCTCGTCGTACGCACCGGCGCAACCTATCCAAAGCAGTATTTCGGGGGATTCACCCTTAGCGGCAAATTCTGCCATCGTCACCACGCCTTCCTGTTTCGCACGTTCTGTCATCGTTTTTCTGTTAAGTCATTGGCCCAATTGAACCGGTCGGAAGCGGCAAATTTCCATGGGGAAAAGTTATTTTCAATGTTTGAAAACATAGCGTTCCATTCCTGCGGAGTGCCGGATTCCTCCATTGCCAGGTAGCGTCGCAATTGTAGTATAATCGATAACGGATCAATCATCACAGGACAAGCTTCGACGCAGGCGTTGCAGGATGTGCAGGCAAATAGTTCTTCGCGGATAATGAAATCGTCCAGCAGGCTTTTTCCATCGTCATGTTCTTTTCCATGTTTTGCTTTTAGCGCGCCCAGCATTTCTGCTCGATCCCGGGTATCCATCATAATTTTTCGAGGCGATAACTTCTTGCCCGTTTGATTCGCCGGGCATTGATCGGTACACCGACCGCATTCTGTACAGGTATAGGCATCCATTAGGTTTTTCCACGAAAGGTCAGTGATGTCCTTTGCGCCGAATCGTGCTACATGATTTCCGGGTAATTCGTCAACTTCCTGCGGCATGCCTAGCATGCTGCGCACTTCTCTGGTGACTTCCGGCATATTGGTGATTTTTCCAGCAGGTTCAAGATTGGAATAATAGACATTCGGAAACGCCATGAATGTATGTAGGTGTTTCGAATAGGTGACATATACTGCGAACCCAAATATCCCGATGATGTGCATCCACCAGGCTACACGCTCCACTATGATGAGAGTTGGAGTACTGAGATGTTGATAGAAAGGCGACGCAAAAATATCGCTGAAAACCATGAGGCCCGTATTGGGAAATCCACTTACATTTCTCTCCTGTAGAATCTGGTCCGCTGCATTCATCGACATGATGGCAAACATCAGCAGTATTTCAAAAACGAGGATGAGGTTGGCATCCAGTTTTGGCCAGCGAGTCATTTCTATTCCTTGGAAGCGCTTAACCCCCAGAATATTTCTCCTGATAAGAAAAACCACGCAGGCAACTATCACACCGACTGCAAGAAGCTCAAAGAGATTTAGGGTAATCGTATAGAAAATGGATAAGTCCCATTTTTCCAACAGGCGGGCAATAGTACGATGTCGGCCGGTGATGCCGTCCAGGAAGAATTCTATACCCTCAATATTGATGATCAGAAAGCCCAGATAAACCAGCAGATGAAGCAAGGCGGGTATGGGTTTTTTGAACATTTTTTTCTGCCCGAATGCAATGAGGAATACCCGTTTCCAACGCTCCTTAGGCTGATCAGTTCTGTCGATCTCACGGCCCATAAGTATATTCTCCCTGATCCTGTACAAGCGGCTCAGGAAAAAATAAGCAGCGATCAGTGAAACCAGAACAAAGCCAATTTGGTGAAGTAGTATCATACTTGCAGGGATATCAAAATCTTTTTCAATAATTTGCGGCAATAAAATATTTACCTACTTTTGCAACCTCATTTGGAGGTGATGTAGCTCAGTTGGTAGAGCATCGGACTGAAAATCCGTGAGTCGGTGGTTCGAATCCACTCATCACCACACCACAAAAGGGCTCCGGCAGGGAGTCCTTTTCTTTCCCCCCCTCCGTATTTTCACCAATGAAGTTAAGAATATTTCATGAAATTAGTATGCATGCATACTATATTTATGATATGATCTAAGGGAAGACCGCTTTCGCGGAATGAAAAAAACTATTGGAGGTGTTTGAGTTGGATAACTTCTTTATCGGAGAGAAAGCGCCACTTGCCGCGAGGGAGGTCGCGCTTTGTGAGGCCGGCAAACAATACCCTGTCGAGTTTCACAACTTCATAGCCGAGTGCCTCAAAAATACGTCGGACAATCCGATTTCGTCCGCTGTGAAGTTGTAATCCGAGGTGTCGTCCTTCGTCGTCCAGTGTGGCTATTTCATCAGCTTTGATGAAGCCGTCTTCCAGTTCAAATCCGTCTTTAATCTTTAAAAAATCTTCCTCAGTGATCGGCTCATTGATTTCGAGTTGGTACACTTTCACAACCTCATGCGAGGGGTGCGTGAGCTTTTTGGACAACTCACCATCATTGGTGATCAACAATACGCCTGTCGTATTTCGGTCGAGTCGGCCAACCGGGTAGATGCGCTCCGGACAAGCTTTGGACACCAGTTGCATCACTGTCTTCCTTTCATCAGGATCGTCCGTGGTGGTGATGAAGTCCTTTGGTTTATTCAGCAATACATAGCGGTACTGCTCTTTAGAAAGCAATTTATTTTCAAAATACACCTTATCAGCCGGCTGAACCTTATAGCCCATTTCGGTAACGAGTGTGTTATTGACGCGCACTTTACCCATCTTAATGAGTTCGTCTGCTTCGCGCCTGCTGCAAATACCTGACTGTGCAATGTATCTGTTCAGGCGGGTGACCTCAGCGGCTGGCATTTTTGGCAATTCAACTGGCCTGTTTTTTCGGATAGGGCCTTTACGGGGTGGTTTTCTGCCGGAATTCATAGTGATGGGAGTAGGGGGTTCAGGATTCAGATTGCTGGCCGATGGTGTTTTCTTCTTCGGCAAAATCCTTTAGTGTTGGCAGATCTTTCAGATCGTTAATGCCAAAATATTCCATGAATTTCGGTGAAGTTCCATAGATGAGCGGTCGACCAACAGTTTCTGACTTACCATGGATCAGGATGAGTTCTTTCTCGAGAAGTCTTTGAATGGCATAGTCGCAGTTTACCCCCCTGATTTTCTCCACTTCCGATTTGGTGATTGGTTGCCTGTAGGCAATGATCGAAAGTGTTTCCATGGAGGAAGTCGAAAGACGACGCCTGGATTGCTGCTTCAGAAGTATGCTGATACTCGCCTGGTAAGCGGGTTTTGTAAAAAACTGATAACCACCGGAAGTTTTCAACAATTCGAATGAAAACTCATCAGCAGAAAATTTCTGAGCGACGCTACTGATGGCAGAATCTATATCTTCGATTGGAATAGTCGTATCAAACATTTCGGAGAGACATTGCTGAATCTCCACATTCTTGATTGACTGAGGAGTGCAGAATATCAGTGCTTCGACATGATTGCTCAGAAAATCCAACTTATTTCCTGTTGAGTTTTGCTTCGATGCAATGCATGGTATGAGGCACTGCGCGGAGTCTTTCTGCCGGTATGAGTTTGCCGGTATCTACACAAACGCC
The DNA here is from genome assembly GCA_034523095.1 of Cyclobacteriaceae bacterium. GTDB lineage: Bacteria > Bacteroidota > Bacteroidia > Cytophagales > Cyclobacteriaceae > JAAUQL01. The sequence goes on from JAXHKU010000003.1 coordinate 201,281, forward strand.
GTAAGTACCGTTTTTTATGCGGATGAGTGCATTTTCAAGGTTATTAATGAATTTGAGCTGGCGGGATGCCAACTGACTCATACTTTCTTTTTCGGCAGTTTCAGCGCCATCTTCCAACACTTTCACATAAGCCGAGGTGGAATCGGTGCCACTGTCATCATCCTTGCTGAGTGTGGCTTTCAAACTATTGTACTCGGTGCGCGCTTTCTCGATCTTGTTGAGAATTAGGCCCTCAAACTCTTTCAGTTCTGACGGCGAATAGGCCATTTTTTCATCATTTCCCATTTCAAATTCGATTTAGATACAACCTTTTTTTAAATAAAGGCCCAAAAATAGGACAAGATTTCTAAACAAAAAATTATCTTATTTTAGTTTTTTAAACACCTCACTTGGTGTCATGCTTACAGTTAGACGTACTTTGTGAAAACATATAACTTTCAAAGAATGAAGAATATACTTGTATTTACGTGTAGCCTGTTCTTTTTGATGCACATTTTTTCTAATGGGTTGAATGCACAAAATGTAGCACTGGTGATACATGGCGGCGCGGGAAATGTTACGAAGGAAAACATCCCCGACTCACTGGAAATTCAGTACCGGAATGTGATGACCAAAGCGCTAAATCTGGGGTACGATATTCTGAACAGGGGAGGTAGCAGCCAGGATGCCGTGAAAGCGGTCATCAATATCATGGAGGATTCACCGCTGTTCAATGCCGGCAAAGGGGCTGTCTTTACAAATGCAGGGACCAATGAACTCGATGCGGCTGTGATGGACGGAGCTACACTCAAAGCAGGAGCGGTTTCAGGTGTGAGGCATATTAAAAACCCGATAGATGCTGCGATTGCAGTAATGTCAAATTCGCAGCACGTGCTGCTTTATGGTGTGGGAGCGGAAGAATTTGCTAAAAGCCAGGGAATAACCATGGTGGATTCATCATATTTCTTTACTCAAAAAAGATTCGATCAATTAAAAAAAGCCCGGGAAAAGGAAGAGAGTGATCAGGGATTCAATTACACGCAACATCCGGATTTTAAATTCGGTACGGTCGGCGCTGTGGCGCTGGATCTGAATGGAAATATTTTCGTTGGCACATCCACAGGTGGCATGACCAACAAGCGCTATGGGCGAATTGGGGATACTCCGATCATTGGCGCAGGTACCTATGCTAACAATAACACCTGCGGTCTTAGCGCTACCGGACACGGAGAATTTTTTATGCGCGCTGTGGTAACACACGATATTTCGGCACTTATGGAATACAAAGGACTCAGTATTCAGGAAGCGGCTGATGTGGTGATCCATGAAAAACTTGTAAAAATGGGCGGCGAAGGTGGCGTAGTTGGCCTTGATACCCTGGGCAATATCATGATGTCCTTCAACAGCGCCGGTATGTTTCGGGGATACATCAAAAAGGATGACCAGCCGGTTGTTCTGATTTTCAGAGATAAATAACTTTTTTAAATCATTCAAACTCCATGAAAGAAACCTGGAATATGCGCTACCAACAGCAAGAATTTGCCTATGGTAAATCAGCCAATGTATTTTTGGAAAAGCAGTTGATGTTGTTGAAGCCCGGAAAAATTCTGCTTCCAGCCGAGGGTGAAGGCCGAAACGCCGTTTTTGCTGCAAGACAGGGCTGGCAGGTCACCGCCTTTGACTTTAGCGAAGAAGGAAGTAAAAAGGCGCTGGCCTATGCCGATAGCGTGGGCGTCACAATAAATTATGAGGTGTGTGATGCCGCGGATTTTAAAACTGACCAGCAATTTGACGCATTGGCGTTGATATACACACACTTTGGAAGTCAACAGCGGAAGATGTTGTTCACGCGATTTATCCAATTTCTGAAACCGGGAGGAACACTGATCATGGAAGTATTCAGTAAAAACCAACTCGGAAGAAGTTCAGGCGGACCCAAGGATTTGGATTTATTGTATTCCGTGGAGGAGATGCAGAAACTCTTTCCTACGATCAGATTTAGCTATTGTAAGGAAGAGTTGGTTGAGCTGAACGAGGGTCCATACCACCAGGGCGAAGCAGTAGTGATCCGATTGACGGGCTGGAAGGAAGCCGGACAATAAAAAAGGCCTCATTTTCCATGAGGCCTTTGTGGGTTGTACTAGATTCGAACTAGCGACCCCTGCCCTGTCAAGGCAGTGCTCTAAACCAACTGAGCTAACAACCCGAATCGGCGTCAAAAGTAAGAAACAGTTTTTCGATATTAAATTTTAAAGTCAAAAAAAAGGTCTCACCCACATGAGACCTTCAACGATTTTTGATGGAAGTAGAATTATTTGGTTGCTGAGACCACCTCGCCCTTGATATACAGGGTTTCGGCACCGCCTTCAACGTTGGCAGTTACGCGGATACTTTTATTAAATGCACCAAGTGCTGCCGCATTGAATGTTGCTTTTACACTGCCTTTTTTGCCAGGAGCAATTGGCTCTTTGGTATAATCAGTCACGGTACAGCCGCATGAGCCTCTTACACCACTGATTACCAGCGGTACAGATCCGGCGTTCGTAAAGATAAAATCGACCGTAACAGGCTTGCCCTGGTTTATCTTTGTAAAGTCATGAGTAGTTTTTTCCCAGGTAAACTTCGCCATAGTGGCAGGACTTCCTGCTGAGATTTCAGTACTCTGGGCAATTGTCATTGAAAGAACCCCGAAAATCAGCCCGGCAATCAGAAATACTTTTTTCATTTTATTAAAGTTAGATTAGAATTGATTCAAAAGTCTCAACTATAAACGAATAAGACTGTTAATGGATTTGAAATATTTGTTAATGAAAAGTTAATGTTGGCTGTATCACAACAAAACAGGCTAATTTAGAGGCGTGAAACGCCTTACTCTGCGATACATCTTCATCCTGGCCATCAGCTCGTTGGTTGGTATCGTGGCCATTCAGATATATTGGTTTTCCAAGGCTTTTGACCTTCGCGAGAAGCAATTCTCACAGACCGTGAGTATCGCGCTGCGCAATGTGGCCGACCAATTGTTGGTGTACAACAACCGTCCAATACCCCAGTTGAATCCTGTAGAGCAGCTTTCTTCCAATTATTACGTGGTGATGGTCAATGCGGAGATCCATGCTGACCTGCTGGAAACCATGCTCATCAATGAATTTGAATTGCGCGATCTTAAACTCGATTTTGAGTACGGCATATACGATTGCGTCAATGCGAAAATGGTGTTTGGCAACTTCGTGAATCTTGATGAATCAACGTCGCGTAATTCCCGCCGAACCTTTGAGCCACCACCATGGGATGACAACGATTATTATTTCGGCGTGCTCTTTCCCACCAAAGACAACACCCTTTTGGGCCAAATGGGCATCTGGATATTTTCATCCGGGGTACTTTTGGTCGTTTTGATTTTTTTCGCGTATGCCCTTTACGTGATTTTCAACCAGCGGAGATTGTCGGAAACCCAGAAGCAGTTTATCAATAATATGACCCATGAGTTCCGGACGCCGATCTCCACGATCATGCTTTCATCGGGTGTGTTACGCGATCCAGCCATCGCAAAAGACATCCCAAGACTAGCCAACTATGCAAAGATTATCCAGGAAGAAAGTAACCGTCTGCTCAGCCAGGTAGAAAATATTCTTCAGGCCACGATGATCGAGGAGAGTAAATTATCCATGAACCTGGAATTGACGGATATGAATGTGCTTGTGGCCAATGAGATTGAAAAATTCAAAATCAGGCTTCCGGCAGATAGCATTTCAATGGATGGTGCAGTCGAAAAGCCAATGGTATTTGCCGATAAAATCCATGTGTCAAATGCCGTGAAAAACCTGCTGGACAATGCAGTGAAATACACGGAAGGTACGCCAGCGATTCAGGTTCGAATATACAACAGCGATAAGCATGTACTTATTGATATTCAGGATAATGGCATCGGGATTCCTAAGGCCTGTCAGAAAAAGATTTTTTCGAAGTTTTACAGGATTCAGCAAGGTAACGTGCATAACAGCAAGGGATTTGGGCTCGGACTTCATTACGTAAAAAATGTGCTCAAACTCCATGGAGGCAAAGTATATGTGAAAAGTGAACCCGGCAAAGGCAGTACTTTTACCTTAAAACTACCCAATGCCCATGGCTGACAAAGTAAAGATACTGCTGGCAGAAGACGATGAAAACCTCGGTTTCGTAATTCGTGATAACCTGGAACAACATGGATTTCAGGTGGATTTGTATCAGAATGGCGAGGAGGCATTGCAACATTTTGAAGAGGGCAATTACCAGTTGTGTATTCTCGATGTGATGATGCCAAAACTCGATGGCTTTGCACTTGCCTCGGCCATTAGAGATCGAAACAAAAGCATTCCATTATTGTTTCTCACTGCGAAAACGATGAAAGAGGATAAACTCCGAGGGTTTCAGATTGGCGGTGATGACTATATCACTAAGCCGTTCAGTATCGAGGAGTTGTTGATGCGCATCAGGGTCTTTTTGCGGAGATCGGGCATAGAACAGTTGGCTCATGATAGTACTTACATACTCGGGAGCCTGGTTTTTGAACCTAAAAACCTGATAATACGGTCTGCGAGTGAAGAAAAAACGCTTACGCGTATGGAAGTCAATATCCTTAAATATCTTTGTGACCGGAAAAACGATGTAGTGACCCGTAAATCAATGCTCGATGCCGTATGGGGCAATGACGATTATTTCAGCGGCCGTTCACTCGACGTTTTCATTACCCGCTTGCGCAAGCATCTGTCTTCTGATGAAAGGATCAAAATAACCAACCATCATGGCGTTGGTTTTAGGCTTGCCGTGGAGGAGTAACAGTATCATATTTATTATTTAAACCTGTACCCGGATTTTTTTCCTTTGGGAAATTCATGCGGGGCATTTCAAATCTTATCGCATAAAAATGTATCAAAAAGTCACTGCACCAGTTCAAATGAGCGAAAAAAGGAACGTCAGGGAAGCTAACCTCTGGAAAGTTCTGGCATCAAAATATATTCCTACAGAACAGGTTGACCCCAAAATAGCAACTACCGAACTCGTCGGTACGCGGTTCGAAGCAGACCTGATGGAGGCCTATAAGCTTTTGGAAGGGAAGGCGACCTTTCCGGATATAAAGTTCCAGGCAGGCTTTCTCGAATTCGGACGGTTTTATGTGGTGCTGGACGATGTCAGCCACTTCAACCGCTACCGGGCAAAAACCCTGACGCTTGACTTTTATGAACAGTTGACGAGCTTCCCGCTTGCTAAATACCGGATTTACAGCCGCAACTTTGAAACGGAGTGCTTGAAGGCGACATCATCTGGCCAGTTGTGGACCAATGCTGAAGCTGAAAAGCACTTTGGCCACAGCCAGGTGAGCGGTGATTTGGGACTTTCAGGTTCTGCAGGATGGAAACTTACTGCGCTGAAAGATGTGGCCGTTGATCTGATTGCACGAAAGCGCAAAATGCGGATGCTTCGCCTTGCTGTTTGGGATGACCTGATGGTCCTGCACCAACTGAAGCGATTGAATGAGCTGCTTATGAGTCCGCGCGCAGCTGAAACGGAAGCCATCCTGAAACTGGTAGATAAGCGACTCGTCGGGCTATATGCTGATGACTTTTAACGCGAAGTAAAAATCACGAAATATCCATAGTATCTTTGCATCTTGATTTTTTAAGGTGAAAGTTCAGTTCGATCCGGACAAACGTATTTACGGAATTCTCTACGCCGCCACCACAGCGCTCTGCTGGGGATTTCTGGCTGTTATGATAAAGGTGGCGTTGAATAGTGTACCGCCGATGATGGTCGTTTGGTTTCGGTTTGCAGTGGCTTTTTCTATCATGTTCACCTATTTCCTGATAACGGATCGCAAAAAGCTCAAAATATTCATCAAACCCCCATTTCTGCTCATTGTCGCGGCACTGGGCTTGGTAGCCAATTACATAGGTTTTGCCATCGGTGTCGATCTCACCTCTCCCGGAAACGCCCAGATATTCATACAGTTGGGTCCGATGATTCTTGCAGCCGTAGGGATTATATTTTTTCAGGAGCGACTTTCGTTCCGGCAGTTTCTCGGATTTGTCGTAGCCGGCACCGGACTCATATTCTTTTACCGTGATCAGCTAAGCGGCATGCTCGGCAGCGAGGATGTCTACATTGCCGGTGTGATCTGGTTGATCATGGCAGCGATCACCTGGGCGGTTTATGCATCGCTCCAGAAGAAGCTGGTGGAAAAGCACGCCCCACAGGAGTTGAACATGTTCATTTATGGGTTGCCATTAATACTATTGATTCCGTATGTCAGTGCACAATCATTCACCGACCTCGGGCCGATGATGTGGATTTTACTGATAGCCCTGGGTATAAATACGGTGGTTGCCTATGGATGTCTGGCTGAAGCGTTCAGATACCTGGAAGCCAATAAAATCAGCGTGATCATCACACTCAACCCGATATTGACATTTATCATTATGATGACCCTGAGCGCTATGGATGTATCATGGATAAAAGGTGAACATCTGAGCAGCTATGGCTACGGAGGGGCGGCCCTCGTGTTGGCTGGCGCCATTATGGTGGTGATACCGAAGAAAGGGTTTAAGAAGGAGGCATAAAAGCAGTCTAACCCCAGTAGTGCTGACCAACAAAAAGCCGGGTAATCAGCAACTTTAAGCAATAAAAAAACCCGATGCGGAAGAACACACGCCGGGTTTTTTGTTGGTTGTCAAACCTATTCCGCAGGGAAATGAGTGAGTTCTGGAACACAACCAGGTACACGACTTCTTTTCTACCTTATAAACACATGCCTGGGATTTTTTCCAAAGTTCATCCCACTGGAGTTTTCATAGCGTCATAGGCGTTTAAGTATTCCTGGGTCTGGTTATTTTCACCCCGCTATTCCGATTTCCATACCACATCAAATAGGATATTTTTCCATTACCGGATGTTGGGGCGCTTTTAACCCATATTGAGCGGAAAATCTATTCCTGTAAATTCCGGTTGTTAGATTTGGTCATTGGTTACTGCTATGATCAGGACTATTGCAATCCTATTTTCTCTGGTATTCGTTCACCTCAACCTGACTGCCCAGAACCCTGAGCGCCCGGTCGCTTTTCAGATTGATTCCATTGTCATCACTAACAACTGGCGGACACGGGATCACATCATCCGCAACGAATTGGGATTTCATGAGGGTGATCTGATAACGCTCGGCACGCTGGATACCATGGCAATGCGGATATGGAATATTGGCAATTTTGCCAAGGTAGAGTTCAAGATCGACAGCACAGCCAGTGGCACCAAGGTTCTATATATTCATGCCAAAGATGCTTTCACGATAGTTCCAATTCTGGGTTTTAGTGGAAATTCGAAGGATTGGCGACTTTCGCTGGGCATGAGCGATAGTAACTTTCTCGGTCGGAACATCAACTTTGGAATTTCCGGCACATTGGGAACTAACGGCAACAGCTTCAACGCGCACTTTAGTGTGCCACGGCAACTTCTTTACAAGAATATGGCCATTCATGGAGGATTAAGTTATGGTAAGGGCGCTTACCGACGCTTTATAGATCGCGAACCTGTATCGGAAGTCGTATTTACCAACAAACAAATTTACTGGAGCATTTCCAGCCCATGGAACGAGGATTTCAAATACCGCTTTTCACCAGACGTGGGTTTCAGTCTCTTTCAGCACCAGGCAGACTCCAGCTTCAGCGATTCGGATTTACCTTTTGCCGGAAATTATACAATTAACTATTTCACAACCGGTGTCAGTGAATCGATTGGGTACATAAGGCGGGTGCGGCATCAACTTGATGGCTATCGGGCGAGTGTGGGAGTTGGTATGGGGATCGGATTAGGTCAAAACAGCCCGTTCTACTATTCCTTTGGCGGAGGCGCAGAATTTCACAAATTATTCAATAAGGTAGTGCAGTTTTCCGCTGAATTTTCTACAGGCTATACCTCTTCGACAATACCGTCCCTGCTTTTCTATAAAGGCGCCAATGCTGTTAAAGGTATTCTCACCGGTGAAATATCCGGGCAATCACATTATAGCGTTTACACAGGATTGTATCTCACCTACATCAACCGCGACTGGTTTGCTATGGAGCAATCATTTTATGTGAACTGGGGTAATGGCCGCGATGTGTGGCCCGAATTGTTTGCTACAACCCCTGTCTACGGCGTTGGGTCTGGTATATATTGCAATATTCCCATGATTCCATGGCTGGCGTTTCGGGTCTTTTTTACCTATTCGGGAAAGAACAGCAACTGGTTCAACCTGGATATTTAGCTGATATCAAAAAAAAGGCCCTGCCGGGCCCGTAAATCTATACTGAAAAGCTCTCACCGCAACCGCAGGTTCGTGAGGCATTTGGGTTGACAAACTGGAATCCTTTTCCGTTAAGCCCATCCGAAAAGTCTAGTGTTGTTCCAAGCAGGTACAGGAGGCTCCTTTTGTCAACAAGGATTTTGATGCCCTTATCTTCAAACACCTTATCGTCCTGGCTGATGTTGCCATCAAATCCAAGATCGTACATCAATCCGGAGCAACCGCCACCCTTCACAGATACCCGCAGATTATAGGAATCGGGGTGACCTTCTTCCTTTTTCAGATTGATAAGTCTTTCTTTTGCTTTGTCAGAAACCTGGACCATAACTCATTAGTGATTTAATTGAACCTGCAATTTAATACGCACTGATGACTTTTTGCAAATTCATTATATGAAAAACGCTCATTGTCCCTCAATTGTTTCGTATGGCTGACCTTTATCAACCTTACCTTCAATAAACAGATATTATGAGCTATTTTTGCCGCGTAGTTTAGAAATCGATATGGAAAAACGCACTGAAATTAAAGATCTGGGGGAATTTGGTCTCATAGATCGAATCACCAGGGAAGTGAAAATCTATAACGGTTCAACCCGATTGGGTGTTGGCGATGATGCAGCGCTCATCGACGCCGGAAGTGAGTATTTGTTGCTTTCCACAGATATGATGGCGGAAGGCATCCACTTCGATCTGCGATATATGCCACTTCAGCACCTGGGTTATAAGGCCATTTCGATCAATGTATCTGACATTGCCGCGATGAACGGTCGTCCGGAACAAGTGGTTGTGAGCCTGGGACTGAGTAACCGCTTTTCCGTTGAGGCGGTTGAAAAGCTTTATGACGGAATCTACGCGGCATGTGCAGATTTTAAAGTGGATCTGGTAGGCGGCGATACCACGGCGTCATCTTCCGGCCTGATATTATCCGTTTCCATTACCGGAAGGGTGGAAAAGGACAAGGTAGCGCTCAGAAGCAAAGCCGAAAAAGGAGATATTGTATGCGTAACCGGCGACCTTGGCGGGGCATTCATCGGCCTTCAGGTACTCGAGCGTGAAAAGCAGGTCTTCCTGGCAAACCCGGATATGCAACCCGATCTTAAGAAATATCCCTATGTAACCGGACGGCAGCTAAAACCCAGGGCCCGTATGGATATAGTGCATGAACTTGCGGAAATGAATGTAAAACCCAAATCGATGATCGACATATCGGATGGTCTGGCATCAGAGCTTTTTCATATTGCCAGCCAGTCAGGTGTAGGATTTTATGTCTATGAAGACAAGCTGCCGATCGACAAACAGACCTACGACACTGCCGTGGAATTTCAGATCGACCCGATAACCTGTGTCATGAATGGTGGTGAGGATTACGAACTCCTATTTACCATCGGTCAGGATGATTACGAAAAGCTGAAAAACCACCCGGATATCCATTTCATCGGCTATACCGCGGAGAAGGAAAAGGGCGTGAACCTTGTGACAAAAAACCAGCAGGTAGTTCCCTTAAAAGCCCAGGGCTGGGATCATTTTAAGAATCGATAGTTTTGTACTGATTTGATATTAGGTGAATGATATATAATACCAATTGTCTTTTATATTCACCAATGACGTTATCTTCAAGACCATTGATTCTGTACCTGGTTCGATCTTAATTTTTTCTACATTTTCTTCATTAATCCATGCGATTCCATATCCATTGTCAATGAACCTGGATAATGTAAAAAGAACGAGTTCCTTGTTTTTATCAATTTCAACCCCTCCTATTTTACTTTTTAAATTATGTATTAATCCGATATCCAGCCTGGAAGTATCACAGTCATTATTGATTCTACATTTGCCATTTCCTAAAATTTTAAACTCACAGTCATTGAAGTCCTCATGGAGATGATTTATTACAGCCGACATTTCATTATTGTTCCTTTCAATAAATCGCGCAACAGAAACCTTCCAAAGGTTTAAATACCCAAGCAAAAAGGTGAATAATAAGTATCCAGCTATATAAATCACCTTGGTCTTCCTTGCATTTTTTAAAAGGAGAATTAATCCCAATGAAAACAGAAAGATTAATGTTCTAGAAAAATCATTTAAAATGGAGGTTGGAAAATTGATGAAGGAAAGATAGACCTTTAAAGCGAGCAGGATTAAAATCAGTATTAAGATAGCTGTATTTAAAGACTTCATCTCAAGGCGAAGCTAATCGCTACTGCAGCTTTAATTCATCAACTTTTTCCAGTGTATCGGGATTAAGGACCTCCATCTGTATACTTTTTCCTTCGATATGAAAAAGTACCAGTGCATTCTGAGTCGTAAAACCGGAAGCCTTGGGAGTCCATGGTGTCTGCTCCTGCGCGTAATATGGCGCCCCCGCCGCTCCGTTGTTGATCTGGTAAATGGTTCGCTTTAGTTCAATCTTTTTTGGAAGGTAGACTTCGGGGTATATATTGGTCGCTGGACCAACTTCGGTTTTACAGTAATTATGTTCATCGCCGGTAAGCAAAGCCCGCACCTTAGTGCTCTTGTTGATAAATAGATCCAATAAGTCATCGCGACGCTCGATAATCCCCTTTGCCAATCGTTTCCCGGCCACCACAGCCCGGAAATCATTATTTCCATCATACCACATATCGTCTGCCACATGCCCGCCGTTGGGAAAACTAGGTGTGTGTTGGGTAATGAAAATGTGGTCGATTTTGTCATCCTTTTCGAGCTTTTCAACGGTCTTCTCTACCCATTTCAATTGGTTGTCCATGATATATCCGTGGAGGTTTCCACCGATATATTGCAGGAGTCGGGAAGATGGCGAGAACCAATAATTGGTATTCATGACGATCATCGCCACATTGTCGTAGGTGTAGTAATAAACATTTTCCTGATAACCCGGAAAATCCTCGGTCGTTGGGGAAGGGTCGTAGGAGGCTCCGTCCTCGCTGGTTGGGCCATTGGTCGGGTTCACAAATTCACTGGCATAGAGGGCTTCCGCAGAACTGGTTTTATATGGAAAGGCATCAACATCAATCCTTAGGTTGGTTTCCGGATTGAAATAGGTGTTCATCAGAATTTCGTGATTGCCCATACCGGTCATCACAGGAAAATAGTGTGCCCATGGCTGAATCGCTTTTTTCCAGTTGGCATATTCCAGTTGCATTTCATCCATGTAGGTCTGGTATCCGGTAATCATATCGCCTGTGAATTGCATGAAAGCCGCATTTTGCTGGTGGGCAAGGGCGATGATTTTTTTCATGATATATGCATTGGTTCCGCCGAGGTCGCGCTCCCCGCCGCCATTGCCCGATCGCGAATCACTGGCATAAGCAAAGGTGAACTTACTCCTGGTTCCTGGTTCAGGCGCTGTTTTGAAGCTAAATGTCTGGCTGTTATCACCATATTTTACCGTGTATTCATATACTTTTGCCGGATCTAGTCCTTTCACTTCAATCTCATGATTCCAACCTTTAGTACCTTTGAAGGTCTTGCCATTCGCGAGTACCTCGCATTTCAGTTCATTATTTGTTTTAAATGAAATCGTGGCTCCTGAGGATGTAAGGATGTTTACGAATGGACCTTCGATAATAGTATCGTCGATGGCTATCGGGCCGGTTCCTTTAAAGGAGATTGTGCCGTCATATAGGATCCTTCCCCCGGCATCAATGACGCGGTAGCCGATGCTTCCTTTACCTGCTTTGCCCCAGCCGACCATGTCGTATCTGCCCGAAAGCGATTGTAAATCCACACTTGCTTTGCCCATTTTTATTTGGGCGGGCGAGCGGAAATATACTGGTTGAGGATGTTTCGAATCGCCATAGGGGATCAATCCATAAAACAGATTGCCGTTGAGGAGCGAATCCTGAAAATCGAAATTTATGCCCGTTGCTGTTCCTGTAGGATTGCCGTAGATGGCGGGAAGCCCCGGCCCCGTTGCCAGTAGCGCCTGATAGTACTTCTTTTCACGCAACAAAAAATACGGCCCCATCTCATCTTTTTTCAGGTTATGATGAATGAGGGGATAATGTTGGGATTCGAGTAGCTCCTGAGCATTTGCAGGTCTCTGGATCAGTATCAATGCAAGAATGAAGTATGCAGATTGAATAGTTGATAATAGTCTCTTCATTGTATCATGGACGTTTAAGGAATGATTTGCAAATCTATACATATTGGTAAATGATCACTAAAACCGCCGAGATATCTTGGCCCCTGGTAAGTACGGAATGGTCTGCCGTTCTGAATGAGCCAATCCTGCTGGTAAATCAGTGTTTTCGGTGGTTTCACAGAAAGTTTATTATTTGTTAGTAAAGCTCCGCTCACGATTATCTGGTCGAAGGCATACCATGTCTTGTTGATTTCTGTGTGAACAAGGGTGCCACGACCCGCCTCCAGATCATCGAAGCTGAGATTAAACAACTGATTGGGCGCTGGATTGTTGGCATATTTTACCGCTCGTAAAACTGCCGCAAGGCTGTTATCCACTGGTTCATCATTGAAGTCACCCATCATCATGATTTTTGGTTCGTTATAAATACGTTGCAGAGAATCGACCGCCTGCCGCAATATTCTCGCGGCAGCATCCCTGCGAGGAGCCGAAGCAGCAGCCCCGCCCGACCGCGACGGCCAGTGACAGGCAATAACAAACAGCGTGTCCTTTTCAAGGCCAAACATGCACAACAGCATATCACGTGAATTCCATGTAGTTCCATCGCCTACGGGCAGGAGCTTCTGGGATATCAGCGCAATTTTTTCCGGCTTATACAACATCGCCACATCGATGCCGCGCCGATCCGGTGAATTTTCATGAATGATCCGGTAGCCGGCGTTTTTCAGCGGGGTTTGTGTTGTGAGGTCCATCAGCACCTGGAAATTCTCTACTTCACAAAGACCGATCAGATCAGGATGCTGCCATTCTCCAACAGCCGTGATCACCCTGGCGATGTTGTTCAGCTTTTTTCTGTATCGGGTAAATGACCAATGAAGTGCTCCTTCCGGCGTATATTCATCATCATTGATCGCAGGGTCATCGAAGGTGTCGAAGAGGTTTTCTGTATTGTAAAACATGAAGCGATAGTTCCCGGCCTCAACCTGTGCGAAAGCCTTACAAGGAAAAAACAGCGCCAAAAAAGCGCCTAAAACCCATAAGCTCACTGTTGTCCGATTCCAAAGGGCTGACATCGTTCAGGCGGATGATTTACTTTTGATGAATTCAGTAGGCGTTTGTCCGGTGATTTGTTTAAAAATCCGGTTGAATGAAGCCTTGGAGTTGAACCCGCAATCCATGGCGATGCCGGGGAGCGTAAACCGGCTATACTGTGGTTCAAAAAACCGATGCTGCACTTCCTCCACCCGCATCGAATTAATCAATTCAAAAAAGGACTGCCCAAGTGTGCCGTTGATCAACTGGGAGAGCTGGTAAGGTTGCACATCGATAGCTGTGGCAAGTTCGCCAATGGTGAGGTTTTTATTGAAATACGGTTTTTCCCCATGGAGATATTCCATCAGCTTGTCCTTCATGGGTTGTATTTCTTCATCGCGGAGCCTGGTCTTCCCGTATTTTTCCGATGCTTCATCGTCGTCATCATCCAGCGTATCCATTCCCGCCACAGGATAAGATCTGTAAAAAGGAGTTTTGCGCACGCTGTAATAGCCCAGTAAAAATACCCAAATCGCCACAATCGTCATCACATACAAGCGGAGCTGCACCCAGTCGGCAACATCAAATAACACGATGATGATATTAGTAATCAATGCGATCGCGGCAACGATAAGCATGCTCCAGGTCAGGTACCAAAGCCATCGGAGCTTCAGCGCATCATCCGTGAAGGAATACAGTTTGAGTACATTGCGCCGGTGCGCTTTCAACACCAGGATCGACCAGATACAGTATATCACCGGCGACATCGTCTGCAGCATAATGGTAAGTGAGAGCGCGGCATCGGGTTTTCCGGCGATGATGCTTTCGAGAACCGCGATTTTCTCAGCGCCTGATTTAAAATACAGGATAAATGCATTATGCACGTGATCCGCCAAAAAAGGAACAAAATGCAGCAGGTACTTTGTCTTGAACCTATGCCTGGGGGAAAGGTAGTTTTTTATAAAGAAAAAAAGCAAAGGGCCATAAAGCAGTGACAGCGGACCGGCAGTACCAATGACATGGGGAAATCTGTATTTATAATCAGTAAAGAGGATGAAATTGACCGAAAGGTGGATACAGAGAAATAGAAACAATGCCGCGACATAGTAATCGACAGTTTCCTTTTGACGTTTTGACAGCGCAAGCACTGCAAAAAACAACGCCTGAATAAAGCCGATGGTGATTATGGTAGTCATCTGTTCAGAGGAAAATTAAGTGAAAAACCCCGAAAAACGAATTTACACCACACGATTTATTTCTGGAAAATCAACCACAGCAGATCGCTTAAGTTTGGCTACGGCCTTATGAATTATAGCGATTTGGTTATGATTTGATAACGCTGGCATAATTCCTGGATGCTAATTTTGTAAAACCGCATTCAACATGACTCAACCATCCCTTTTTCATCCAGCCTCCTCTGATCTCCTGCCTCTGACACAAATTCCACTCAGGCACCGAAAATCAGTACTCGAATGGCTTGACACTCAGCTTGTCGATCGCCAGGAAAAACCGTCAATTTCCCAAGACCTCTACGAATTCTGGCTCGATAACCTGAGCAACAGATCATCCAATGAATTTTTGATGGATTTTTAGAATTTGAAAGCTGCAATAAGTAGTTCCAGCATTTCACTATCAGCCATAGGATGATTAAATTGCCCTATAACCAACCAAAAAACGATCATGAAAATTGGCGTAATTTTCTCAGGCTCTGGCGTCTATGACGGCACGGAAATTCAGGAAGGTGTTTTTACCCTATTAGCCATAAAAAAAGTCGGCGGAGAGGCAGTATGCTTCGCGCCGGATATTGAGCAGCATGATGTCGTAAACCACCTTACCGGTGAAGCGATGAAGGAAAAGCGCAATGTACTCGTGGAATCTGCCCGGATTGTCCGCGGCAATATCCGAAGCCTGGCGACTTTTAACGCCTCCGAACTGAGCGGCTTGGTCATCCCCGGAGGATTCGGCGCTGCCAAAAACCTCACCATGTGGGCATTTGACGGCCCGGCAGGTGAGATCAATACAGAGGTAAAGAATGCTATAATCTCCATGGTAAAAGCCAGAAAACCCGTCGCAGGTTTGTGCATGGGCCCCACGGTCATTGCCAAAGCGCTGGAAGGAAGCGGTATTTCAGCCACATTGACGGTTGGTACCAATGAGCAGCCTTCGCCTTACGATATCACCGAAATAAGCCGGGGAATGGAAACCGCCGGCGCCATGGCGGTGATGCGCACCGTAGAAGAGGTGGCAGTTGACAAAGGCAATAAGATTGTCACAGCTCCATGCTATATGATGGAAGCGGACATACTTCAGATCCGGAACAACGTGCAAAAAGCCGTGGAGGCGCTGGTGGGGTTGATGTAGATTATATAGGATGATGAGAACATTCCGTTTATAGTGTTGCATAGACAATAGAAATATTGATAATGAACAACCCCGTCCTGAATAATAGATGAGAGGTCCTATTTTTTGCCCAAAATACTACTTTGGGTTACCAAAACCTCAGACCTCTCATAGTAATATACGTTGTTTCAATTATAAAAAGATCGACCGGCAATTTTCAGGAGACTCATTGAAAGAAGCAAAGCGACAAATGTGGCAAGGGTTTTGACAGCTGGACACATTTGGTTCCATGCTTTTCTGTCACTTTGCCAAAGCACCTCAGTGAGAGACATCTCCAATGGGCTGCGCTCGGCCACCGGAACCTCACCACCTGGGTGTACCAGAGCCCCTTCCAATCGATATCAGTTAAACAAAAGAAGATGCGGATCTGTTCAAGGAATTCTACTATTCGCTCTTGAAGCATTAGGACAGCAGACAGCCCTGCGTCGGGTCAAACCAGGATCAAGGCCCCTGTTTATCTCCTGGACGCTACGGTGGTCAGCCTATGCCTTTCGGCGTCCGACGGGCAACGTTCCGCACCAAAAGGGCGCTGTAAAGATGCACACCCCGTTGGACTATGACGGAAAACTCCCGTCTATGTGAATATTACCGAAGGAAGTGTCGGGGACAATAAAGGGGCCTACGACATTCCTTTGGAAAAAGGGTCGGTGATCGTGGCTGACCGGTATTATAACGACTTTCCCATGCTCAACGTTTGGGACAGCAAGGGGGTATTTTTGTCATCAGACACAAAACAATCTGGCTTTTACCTCCATCAGGGAGCGGGAACTGCCCGCCAATACCGCCCAACATGTGCTCATAGACGAAGAAATCGAACTGACCCATCCACAGTCAAAGGCCAAGTATCGGGCAGACTCCGAAGGGTAGCTGTATGGGATGAGGAGAACCAACAGACCATCGAGCCGATCACCAACAACTCCACTGGGCTGCCCAAACCATCGGGGATCTCTACAAATCAAGATGGGAGATCGAGGTGTTTTTCCGGGATATCAAACAGCTACTGCACATCAAAACCTTCATCGGCACTTCCAAAAATGCGGTCATGATCCAGATCTGGACCGCACTGATCACCATCTTGCTGCTAAAAGTGCTGAAGGCAACGGCCAAATTCGGGTGGCATCTGTCCAATCTGGTCGCCTTTATCCGACTAAACATCTTTGTAAAATTGAATAAAAAATAGATCGACAAACCCTTTGATGATAATCCAAAACCACCTCCAAAGCCAAGGGGGTTCTGTTCCAGATTATGGCTAAATCGCCCAAATTTCAAAAATAAAAGTATTATTCAATGTCATAGATTATTAGGAGTATTTATTATATCTAGTTAAATAATCAATATAATATTCAAAATTTGCATGTTGTGTATGTACCAGTTTTTCAATTGATATAGTATAGTAAAAGACTTAACTTTCCTCATTCGAATTTTTAAAGATTAAATTTGAGTTTAACAAAACGAGAAATTACATTTTGAAAAATGAAAAATATGAACAATTATAAATATTAGTGAAATAGATGAATCTATATTGATAGAAATGAAGAATCTTGTTGTAAATCTGTTATCAAATCGGGAAAACTATCGAATTTCATATTTAAAATAATATAAATTGATAAAAATAAAATTTTCAATCATTATAACATAATCATAAAAAAATCCCATTTACTTTGGAAATATTATAAATCACAGTGTAACTGATAGAAAATAAAATTTCCTTCCCCCTCAGAGTCACTCGATAGAGGACTCTGAGAAAATCACCACAGTACAACGATTGATACCGGACTCAAGATGTCTGGTTTTCATTTAGGAGCTTTTACCCCAAAACAATCCATTTTTTAGCTAATTTTGCCCCTTAATTTTCAATGGATATTGAGCATAGTTATGGAGTTAGCAAAAAAGTACAATCCCCGGGAGGTAGAAGATAAATGGTACAAGAAGTGGATTGCCAACCGGTATTTTAATTCGAAACCAAATCCTGCCAAAAGGCCCTTTACCATCGTGATCCCACCGCCCAATGTGACAGGTGTGCTGCACATGGGGCATATGCTCAACAACACCATCCAGGACATTCTCATACGCCGTGCACGGATGCAGGGCTTCGAAGCCTGCTGGGTTCCGGGGACCGATCACGCTTCCATTGCTACGGAGGCAAGGGTGGTAAATATGCTGAAGGAAAAAGGGATTGAGAAAAATTCGCTTACCCGCCAGGAATTCCTGAAGTACGCCTGGGAGTGGAAAGAAAAACATGGTGGCATCATCCTCGAACAGCTCAAAAAACTCGGGGCATCATGCGATTGGGAGAGAACCAAATTCACCATGGACGACGACTATTCCGAAAGCGTGATCAGGGTATTTGTGGATTTATACAACAAAGGAAAAATATATCGCGGTGTGCGGATGGTCAACTGGGACCCACAAGCCAAAACGGCTGTTTCGGATGAGGAGGTAAACTACCGCGAAGTAAAGTCGAAGTTGTATTTTGTAAAATATAAAATTGTCGGAGAAGAAGGTGATATCGTGGTAGCTACTACCCGTCCTGAAACCATCCTGGGCGACACGGCAGTCTGCGTGAATCCTGCTGATGAACGCTACACCCGATTTCATGGAAAAAAGGTGATTGTTCCCCTTGTGAATCGCGAAGTGCCGGTCATTGCCGACAACTATGTGGACATGACCTTTGGTACCGGTTGTCTGAAGATAACCCCGGCCCATGACATCAACGACTACGAAATCGGCAACCGCTTCAACCTGGAAATTATCGACATTTTCAATGACGACGGTACCATCAGCGAAAAAGGCCAGGTCTTCGTCGGTCAGGATCGCTTCAAAGCCAGGTCTCTGGCGGCAAAGCAGTTGGAGGAAGATGGGCTTTTAGTGAAAATAGAAGAATACGTAAACAAGGTTGGATATTCCGAGCGTACCGATGCCGTCATTGAGCCGAAGCTTTCCATGCAGTGGTTTCTCAGCATGAAGGAGATATCAGCCCCGGCGCTGGAAAATGTCGTAAATGACAACATACAGTTGGTTCCGGCCAAATTCAAAAACACCTACAAACACTGGATGGAGAACGTGAAGGATTGGTGTATTTCGCGACAGCTTTGGTGGGGACATCGTATTCCGGCTTATTATCTTCCGAATACCAATGAATTTGTAGTGGCCGAAACAGACGCCGAAGCATTGGAACTGGCAAGGAAAAAAACTGGAAATGCTCAACTAACCCTGGCCGATCTTCGCCAGGATGAAGACGTGCTGGACACCTGGTGCTCATCATGGCTGTGGCCGATCGCCGTATTCGATGGCATTCGTTATCCGGATAATGAGGATATCAACTATTACTATCCCACCAATGTACTGGTCACCGCGCCGGAGATATTGTTTTTCTGGGTAGCCCGTATGATCATCTCCGGCTATGAATACCGGAACGATAAGCCGTTCTCCGATGTGTATCTCACGGGCATAGTCCGCGATGCCAAACGCAGAAAAATGTCTAAGTCGCTGGGCAATTCTCCCGATCCGCTGGATCTCATCAGGGATTATGGCGCCGATGGTGTTCGCACCGGGATGCTCTTCTCATCACCAGCCGGCAACGACCTGCTGTTCGACGTAAAGCTTTGCGAGCAGGGCCGTAATTTCTCCAATAAAATCTGGAATGCTCTGCGGCTGGTGAAAGGCTGGAATACTACAAACGACCAGCATACTATCCGCGAAAGCGACGAAGTAGCTATTGAGTGGATGGAAGCACGGATCAACCAGGTATTGCTTGAAATCGACGACCACTTTGGAAAGTTTAGGATTTCCGATGCGCTGTTGTCGGTGTATAAATTGATTTGGGATGATTTCTGCAGTTGGTTTCTCGAAGCAATCAAACCCGATTTTGAGCAGCCGATCGCGCTCATTACCCGCAACAGGGTGGTAGACATTTTTGAGAAATTGATGAAAATTGCCCATCCGTTCATGCCCTTTATCTCCGAAGAAGTGTACCAGCAGTTGAAGGATCGGGCTGACAGTGACAGCATCGTGATCGCCGCCTGGCCAAAGCCCGAAAATTTCAATAAGGAAATCATTGAAAAGGCGCAAAAGGCGTTTGAGGTTGTGGCCAATGTGCGCAATATTCGCCAGCAAAAGCAGATCAGCCCCAAAGAAAGTGTGAGGCTGTTCGCCAAATTAGAGAATTTGGAAACCTATTTTCCTGCATCAAAAATGATCTGGCGGTTGGCCAATATTTCCGAACTGGATATCGTGACCGAGAAGATTGAGAATGCCATGAGCTTCCATATCGGCGCGGATGAGTGGTTCGTTCCGGTGAACATGACCATCGATCGTGATACAGAAATCGACATTGTTCAAAAAGAGATCGACTATCTGGTTGGTTTCCTGCAATCTGTTTTGAAAAAACTCGACAATGAAAAATTCGTGAATAATGCGCCGGCGAATGTCCTCGAAATGGAGCGCAAAAAAGGACATGACGCAGAGAAAAGAATTGTTGGCCTCGGAAGAAAAATTGGCCGCATTACAATCGATGAAATAGTGTCAATGGCCAGAGCAACAGACCCAATAGGCATTTTTGACAGCGGAATCGGCGGCCTCACAGTAGCCCGGGCGGTAAAGCGGGTGTTGCCCGAGGAGCAACTGATCTATTTTGGTGATACTGCCCACCTTCCCTACGGCGATAAATCGACAGCGGCGATTCAGGCATATTCCATAAAAATCTGCGATATCTTTTTACAACGCAACTGTAAAGTCATCCTCATCGCGTGCAATTCCGCCAGCGCTGCTGCCACAGACCTGGTTACTGAATATGTAAGCAAAAGAGCCCGCGTGTTCAATGTGATCGACCCCGTGGTGAATTATCTCCGTGAAAAATACCGCGAATCTACCATCGGACTTATCGGCACCAAGCAAACGGTGGGCTCGTGCGTCTATGACAATAAAACTGCTGCACTCGGCAACAACCTTGTGCTGAAATCCTTAGCCACGCCGCTCCTTGTTCCGATGATTGAAGAAGGTTTTCTCCAAGGCGACATTAGCCAGGAAATCATCAATGAATACCTGAAAAAACCCAGCCTAAAAGATATAGAAGCGCTCATACTGGGCTGTACGCATTATCCGCTGATCAAGGAGCAGGTGAGAAATTATTATGGCGGTGCGGTGGAAATTATCGACTCGTCGGAGATTGTTGCTGCTTCGCTCAAGGCATTTCTGGAATACAACCTACTTGTCAATACAAAGCGCGTTGCAGACGATCTTTTCATGGTCTCTGATTATACCGAATCATTTGAATCGCTCACGAAGCTCTTTTTTGGCGAGCAGGTTCAACTGGAAAAAAACACCCTCTGGGAATAATTCCAGTCAAAATCCTTAACTTTATTAAAACAAACCTCCGTAGTCATGAAATATTCCATCCTCCTTCTGTTCACCATTGTAATGGTATTTTCTTGTACTGATAAAAAAGCAGGAAATTCCCATGAAGATTTGATGCAAGCCGTTATGACCGTTCATGACGAAGTGATGCCCAAAATGGGTGATATTATGAAATACAAAAAGCAGATCGATGAAAAAATCCAGGCGTTGCAAGCTGCCGGAGCCGATGCCAATCAGGATGTGATAAATAAACTTCAAAAGGTGTCCGATGATCTCGATGCGTCGCATGTGCAGATGATGGACTGGATGCATGAGTTCAACAGCGATTTCGAGGGAATGAAGGAGGACGATGTCATCAAATACCTGAATGACCAAAAAACCAAAATCGAGCAGGTTGGCCAGCAGACAGAAGCTGCACTTAAAGAAGCGATCGCGAGTCTGCAGTAATTACTCAATTCAACTCATAGAGAAAAAGTCGGCGCGAATTCCAATTCATTTTTTAATGATTTAGCCTAAAAACCTCATGGGTTTTTCGCGAATCCATGGGCTTTATGTTGCCGTCGATATCATTTTAACATTTCCACACATAGCAATCCAATCACCCGGTAAATTCCGCTGCCTGTTCGCCATCGTACACACGTGTGTAATATTCGTGAACACCAGTTAGCTATAATCAATTCAGTATTTTTTCTAAAGCATTGATTTCCTGCATTTTTGGAATATGTTTCCAGTTTGGAATGATATTTTCAATGAAAAGCACAATCGATACGATGATGAAAAAATTTGCTCTTGGAATTCTGGCCATTTTAGTTTTCACCCTGGCGCCTGTGTTGGCTCAGAAAAAGTCTGATACAAATAAATCAGATGCCGTGGTAACTATAAAAGTAAACGGCCGGGAGCAGGATATAGAAGCATATTTTGAAAAGTGGGGAGAAGAATTTGGCGAGAAAGTAGAGCGGATGTTTGATGATAGTCATTTTGAAATTGACATAGATCATGATGATTTTGATATCGATGTCGATGTAAGTGATGTGGATCTCGGCGATCTTGCGGAATCGATTGCTGATGCGGTAACAGACGCTGTCACCAACATGACCATTACATTAAAGGATATAGACCCGGACGATATTGATGATGACATGCAACTTTCATGGCGACAAGGACCTGGGCGATGTGCTGGATGAAATCGAATCAAAATACGGATCGCCCGTGCAAAACATCGACAATATGACCATCAAAATCAGAGAAGACCATGTGAAGATCGACATGGATCTAACCCTGGAAAATGGACGAAAGATCCAGAAAACAAAATTATACGCAGAGTGAACCCCTATACCAGAGGGCCACATGAAATAAAGCTCCGCGAGGGGCTTTATTTTTTTATTGCCAGTGAGTCATTAGCGGCACATTGATCTAATATCACCCGAACATCATTTAGGGTAATGATTTGCGTGGTGTCGGCAAACTCGGTGTATATGTAGGTGGCGATCTCGGCGATCTCCAGGTCAGTAATGTTGGGTACGGGTGGCATTATCTGATTAAACTCGATGCCATTTACCGTTATCGGGCCCTTCTGGCCATATTTGATTCCACAGATCACACTTGTTTTGTTGGCCTTCATATAATCCGAATTCCGCAGAGGAGGGTACAATCTTGCCAGTCCGGTGCCATCAGGCTGGTGGCAGTTGGCGCAGTAAAGGGTATAAAGTCGGCGGCCTTCCTGCATGTATTGCATCAACCTGATCCTGTCGCGCCGATCCAGGTTTTGGTATGGGTCTTTTTTATTTTCGCTATTGCAGGAAGCGAGGAGAAAAAGGGCAAACACAAATATAATCTTCCTGAGGGATAGGCTCATTATGGTTTGTACTCTTCCAGTAGAATAGCTATATCATTCATGAGCAAATCCACCTTATCAGGTTTTGTACCGTCGTAAATGCCGCGAATTCTTCTTTGTTTGTCAATCAACAAAAAAGCCCCGGAATGAAGGTACCCACCCGGCTCGTTTGGGTCGGTGGTGGCGGTGACCATATAACTTTCCTGGCCGATGGAGTAAATGGAATCTTTAATTCCAGTGACGAAATGCCACACCTCTGTTCTTACCCCCAGCCTTTCGGCAAAATCGTGCAGCACGGCGACG
The DNA here is from genome assembly GCA_034523095.1 of Cyclobacteriaceae bacterium. Lineage (GTDB taxonomy): Bacteria > Bacteroidota > Bacteroidia > Cytophagales > Cyclobacteriaceae > JAAUQL01. The sequence continues at coordinate 224,578 of JAXHKU010000003.1, forward strand.
GTATCAAACTCAGGATCGATACTGTGCGACAGAAATTTTACTTCTGGATTTTCACTGTATTTTTGGTAAACGCGGAGCATCTGGGTTTTCATGATCGGGCAGATGGTTGGGCAGCTCGTAAAGAAGAAATCGGCTACGTAGATTTTATCCCTGAATGTTTCATTCGTCACCATATTACTATCCTGATCCACAAAGCTGAAATCGCGGATGGTGTGGTATATCGTATCGGCCTTTATTCCTCCTTCAAAACCCACATTGGAAAACTGTTTTGGCCCAAGAATGGGCAAAGTCGTGTTTTTAGAACTGCACGATATCAGCAGCAACAGTATCACCACAAAAGCACTGATTCGCATGCTACTTACTTTTTGGAACGGTTTTTCATAAGAGATCGCACGAAGAGGAAGATCAGGATAACACCAATGACGATGCCACCGATGATAAGTATATTATCAAGCATGTTGCGCATGATGGCGAGTGTCACTATACCAAGGAGCAATAGGATGGTTGTTTGCACCATCATTCTGAGCTGAGATGGTGTTTTTTCATATTTATCGTTCTGAAGCGCTTTGTACGCAAAATGAATGGCGTGATGGTGAACGATCATCACTGAAACAAGCGCCATTTTTACCCAAAACCAGGGTGATGAGAGGTTAATATGGGTGCATGAGTCCGAAACCAAAAACTATTACCAGGATCATTCCCGGCCAGGCTGCTTTTATCCATAGTCCTTTGGTTATGACCTTCAACTGCTTGATAGCGCCGCTGCGCTCGGGTTCTGTTTTAAAGTTGGCTTCGGCTTGCATAGCCAGCAGAAAGGGCATATAAAGCAAAGCGCCAGACCAAACGATCACGGAAATTATGTGCAGGACTTTTAGGATGGAGATGACTATCATAATCGTAAAATTTTGATGTGGTTAACGCCGCCAAAGTTAACGCATTTCTGATGAATTTCTTTATTCTTTAGGCTGATGTCAGTCTGAGCGGAGTCGAAGACTGATACTCACGGGAGCCAGGTTTCGACTCCGCTCAACCTGACATATCGGCCCCAAGACAATCAGCAACATAGAGGGGGACCAGAAAACAAGCGTGGAAGAGATGAAAACACCGATAGCGAAATAGCATCGATTGGATAAGAAATCCAATTGCTAAAATATTCGTTACCTTTATAAGAGTAATACAATGTGACAGAATGGATACACAATCAGTCAAGATAGATCTTATTCGCTGGCTTACCGAGGTGCAGGATACTTCCATACTTGAAAAGCTACAAATCTTAAAAGAAAGCTATACTGAAACTCATCAACTTAGTGCTGATCAGGAAAAAGAACTGGACGCAAGGCTTGAAAAATACGAAGCTGGTGAATTGACGTTTTCTTCATGGGATACGATAAAAAGCAGGATAAGAGACCGTTCGAAGAATGCCCTTTAATTTCCAATTATCTGAAGAGGCCGAGAAAGACATTTACGATTCATACACCTGTTATGAGAGTCAGCAACTGAATTTAGGGGAAAAGTTCCTGAACAGCCTTGATGCCGCCAGGAAATCGATTACCAGCAATCCGTCAGGTTACCAAATACGCCATAAAAAGAAGGTCAGAGGTTATTTTTTAAAGGATTTCCCATATTTGGTTTTATATATAATCAAAGGGAATAACGTCGATGTGATATCGGTTTTTAATACCAGACAACATCCCGGGAAGTGGAAGGAAAGGTTAAAATAGCCCATTGCACAGTCACACTGCACGATTTTGGCTGATGTCAGTCTGAGCGGAGTCGAAGACTGATTCTCACGAGAGCCAGGATTCGACTCCGCTCAACCTGACAACCTATAGCTCATGTTTAGCGAAGTATAACGAGAATCAGAAAGTTACATGATATCCGGTCAACCATTGCGATAAACTTCTAAGGTCTCTCCAACATGAACCCAACCATGTGCCAGGGCTATCATATTTTGACCAAAGAGAATCTTGTTGCCCGATTTGCGGTAAGTGCTCAGAGTTTGTAATGGCTCCTTTCCCGCCACTCCGGTTTCCGGATCGATAGTCGTGATGACACAGCGGCCACAGGGCTTCACCGGCTGAAACACAACTTCATTTCCTTTGATTTTTTTCCACATATCTTCTTCATACGGCTTGCCTGAATCCACCACCAGATTGGGCCGGAAACGCTTCATGGCCAGGTCTAAGCCTGATTTTTCGATCAGATCATTGAGTGATGCTGTATTCGCGAGCAGATATGGATATCCATCAGACAAACTCGTATTTATATTTTCCGCAACATAATCCGGATCGACCCGCCTGATAGATTCATCGGTCATATAGACGAGCCGGCAAGGTTGTTTCAGGTAATCCGAAAACCATGTATCAGCGTCCAATTGCGGCCACAGAACCTTCACCTGATCGTCCCATATATCCACTTCTATCATGGATTTTCCATGGATTTTCAGCGGAACTGTTGCACTTCCCCACGAACTATCCGGATGATTTAGTGCAATCGTTTCATCCATGACGCTGAGTTTTACAATCGAAAGCGTATGGTGCTGCCGCTGAGTTATAAACTTATTGTGTTCATCAATCAACATCCACCGGCGGTCGTTTTCAAAGCCACGCTCTCCTGCATAGGCTTTCTGAACGGAAATCCCAGCAATGGATTTTATTGGATAAATGACAATTTCCTTCAGTGTTATCATTGCTTTACCTGGTTGGTTTTTTGCTGAATATGGTTGATGATGCCGTTGAAATCCTGCGGATGAAACCAACTGTACTCCTGGTCTTTACTGAACCAGGTCAGTTGTCGCTTGGCGTATTTGCGCGAATTGCGTTTTAGTAATCTAATCATCTCCGTTTCATCGTATTGGCCGTCAAGAAAGTTAAAAATCTCCGTATAACCCACTGTTTTCAATGCGTTGAGATGCCGGAAAGGATACATAGATTTAGCTTCTTCAAATAAACCATCTTTCAGCATTTGGTCCATCCGCTCGTCGATTCGGCGGAATAGTTCTTCCCGGGGGAGGTTAAGGCCGATTTTTATGATGTTGAAATCGCGTTCGGCACGCTGATCAGTTCTGAATGATGAATAGGGCATTCCCGAACCCCTGCAAATCTCCAACGCCCGGATAATCCGCTGTGGATTGTTGCGATCGACAGATTCATAATAGACGGGGTCCTTGGTTCGCAATTCCTCCAAAAGCACCGAAAGTCCATGCGCTTTGAGTTCTTCGTACAATGCCCGGCGAAAGTCCGGACCGACGATCGGAGTGTCGTTCATGCCCTGGCAAACTGCCTGGATATACAATCCGGAACCTCCAACCAATATGGCAAAATCTGATGTGGAAAAAATTTCCGGTAACAATTCGAGTACAGCGACTTCGAACCTGCCGGCGCTGAATTCCTGCTCCACGGAAATGCAATCAATAAAATGGTGCTTCACGCCATCCATCTCCTGTGCCGAGGGCTTAGCGGTGCCAATGGAAAGTTCCCGATAAAATTGTCTTGAATCTCCAGAGATCACCTGGCACTTCAGCCATTTTGCCAACTGCACCGCCATAGCTGTTTTTCCAGAGGCTGTAGGCCCGGCTATGACGATCAGAAATTTAGAGGCTTTCATGGTTGGTGGCGAAGATCAGAGTATTTGATTTTTACATTCCTTTTTTGTGCAATACTTTCTTAAGTACTGATAAGGCCTTCCCAATGTGTTTCTCCACCGTATTCACGGAGATGCTGAGAATCGAAGCGATTTCATTGTAACTCTTGTATTCGTATCTGCTCAGCAGGAAAACCTGCCTGCATATCGGTGGCAGCATGTCAATGGCTTCATGGATGTTTGATGCAGTCTCAGTCGCAATCAGGTCAGCATCGGCCCGATCATTTTTATCGGAAGGCCTTCCAAATTCTTCTGCATATGAGCTTTCCCGCAAAGTACGCCGCTCTGTTTCCTTCAGATAGTTCAGGGCTTCGTTGATGCAGGCACGTTTTAGATACGCTTCCGGTACATCAGGCGCCATGGGGTTTTCTTCACTTTTCTTCCAGTATTTCAGAAAAACCTCCTGAACAATGTCGTGCGATACGTCTGTATCTCTTACAAAACGATACACGAGCCGGCAAAGCGATGCATGGTTTTCGAAAAACAACTTTTCGAAGATCTTTAGCTTTGCGGACTTCCATCGTAGGGTCATGACCAGGAAATTAGTGTTTGGATCGTGCCACGTAACAAAGTAAGCGAACGACCGTGAGTTTAAAAAGTGAGGCTTATTCTACTTTGATTCCGGCAAGGGAAGATCGCCCGGAAACACGTCAACACGGATTCGCTCATCGCGATTGGCAATTTCCCAGGCCGTATGAAAGACCAGCTTTGTCCGCTTTTCCATCAAGTCAAAATCAATCTTTTCGATGTCATCCGTCGGGCGGTGATAATCATCATGAACGCCATTGAAATAGAAAATGACCGGAATATTGTTTTTGGCAAAATTGTAATGGTCGGAGCGATAATAAAATCTGTTGGGGTCTTTTTCATCATTGAATTTATAATCCAGTTCCAGGTCGGTATAAGTTGTATTGACCTGCTCGCTGACTTCATGGAGCGATTTGCTGAGCTTATCTGAACCGATGAGGTAAACGTAGTTCCTGTTTTGTTCATGGTCTTTATCTACCCGACCTATCATATCGATATTCAGGTCAGTAACTGTGTTCTGTAGCGGCACCACAGGGTGATTGACATAATAAGTAGAACCCAGCAGCCCTTTTTCTTCTCCTGTTACCGTCAGGAAAAGCACACTGCGTCGTGGGCCGTGGCCGGCTTCCTTGGCCAAAGCAAATGCCTGTGCCATTTCCATAACGGCTACCGTTCCCGATCCGTCGTCATCAGCGCCATTATTTACTTCGCCGTTTGTGATTCCGATATGATCATAGTGTGCAGAAATCACCACAAACTCATCTTTTTTGTCAGAACCTTCAACGAACCCAAGGACATTTTCAGTGCTCACCTCCTCGATGTTCTGATGTGCGTAGAAGCCGATCTCTTTTGACTGGAGTTTTAGCAGATTATTGTATTTGCCTTCGTTCGATTTTTCCACGGCCTGTTTTAGTGACGTGGCGTTAGTGTTCATTATTTCAGCGCCCATCGTTGAAGAAATGAGGAAATAGCCCTGATCACCATCGTCTTCTGTTTCAGGCGCAAGGGTGAGCATAGACCCGGTGGCAAAACGTTTGTATCGGGATAGGATGGTAGCGAATTCAGCCTCCGAGCCCGGGTAAATGATGAATACATTTTTTGCGCCTTTGTCGAAGGCCATAGCCGCTTTTTCGTTGCGCATGGCCCGATCGCCGTCAACAAGCAACATTACATTTTTCCCCTCCACGGAAATGGCTTCAAAGTCAGCGGCATTACCAGCCCCGGCAAAGACGATCCTGGATCTTTCGGGTTGTGTGAAATTCCTCTTGCCGGTATAAACAAAATCGCGCCCGTGCTCACTGGTGTTTTCATTGATTTTTATCCACGCTTGTCCCTGGCTGATTCTCCAGAGATTGAAACGCTGAATATAGGATTTGCCTTCTGCGGTGGGCACGGCAGCCGTTAGACCGTTGGTAAGGAAATGGTGCTCGATATAGGCTGCGGCCATCTTTTGACCGCGCTCACCGGTTTCTCTGCCTTCCAGCGCATCGGAAGCAAGAATCTCCAGATGTCCACGAAGGTCGCCTGAAGTGATGGAGTTTGCGTAATCAACGGACACGTCTTCTTGCGACCATGCCGGGACGCTGAGGGTTATTGCAAAAAATAATATCAGGAGAATCAGATTTCGGATGTCCTTCATTTTCGTCTTATTTATAAAAACGACAAGGTACATCGAAAGACGAATGTTGGCAATAAGAGCCCGAATTTAGAACTGGATTATTTGGCAATGTCGTTTAGTTTAGCTAAATCTTCAAAAGAAATCTAGTGAAAATGCCCTTCGACTTCGCTCAGGGTGACTGTCAGTCTGAGCGAAGTCGAAGACTTAATTCTTAACTAAACAACATTGGATTTTTTGGTATTATTAGTGATCGCAGCTCAACATCAGGGGAATGATTTCCTCTCCTTCAAGCCTGATTTTATTTTTGCTCACCAGGAACGGAACCACTTCCGTGAGTCCGAACACGTATTCGGCGCAATTAATAAAGCTTGCATCTTCGCCAAATCGTTCTTCCAGATCAGTGCGCAAACTTTGTACAGTGTAGTGATTATCCCTGGCAGCGAGGATTTCCAGTACTTCGTGGATATGTCTAATATTGTCCATGGTTATAAATGTTTATTCAAAAATAGGCGGGTTTGAAGAACCCGGGTATGATTGTAATCATATGGCTTCGTCGAACCAATGTGATCATTAAAAATAGTACCCGATACTGGTAAGGATGCGGCAGTTCCCCACTTCGGTCAATGTTTCAGGCTGCCATTTCAGGTTGTGATTCTGGCCGATAGCAGCCATGGTATATTCGCCTTCCAGCGCCAGACGCAATTTTCCGGCATTATAAACTACCCGCGGACTCACCCTGTAAAGAAAATCGATGGTATGTCCAAAGCCATAAATAATCTCGTTACCGTCAAATGCTGCATCAATCGCTTCTTTGGTGCCGTGGTTCTTAATGAAGCCTCCGAATAATCCCACTTCCACTTTTTTGCCATTGTTCTGGATATCGGCTCAAAAAGCGGTATTGTAAAAAGGCGTGTAGGAGCGCTGACCAGTCTCGTTATTCACCACCTCTTTTACCGCGTATCCGCCAATTCCAAGCACATCGGTATTGTTTTCACCATACCTGCCCTGGAATTTTATGATTATGGGTTTCAGGGTTATTTTCATGAACCCCATCGCGCTTAAGCTGGCAGTGGTTTCATCCACTTTGTAGGTGCCGTTTGCCATTTCCGAACTCAACCTGGGGGTAAGGATTTTATAGGACAATCCTCCTCCAAATTTTAATACCGGAATGGTAAAGTGTGCCTGGGCCTGCATTTCCGGTATCCCGGAATTTCGTAAATAGTCCGGGCACGAACCCGCAGGACCGAGACTGGCAAAATCGCGTTGTGACATCACCGCCGCAATCAGGGAAGCATGCCCGACTTTATGAGTCACACGAATCTGGGGGTTTCTTCCCACACTTTGCATGGGCGCACCGGTATTAAAGGACACAGTTCCCGGCCAAAACATTCTTCCACAAAGAGCGGATTCCAGTATTGGCCGGTGAGCGGTTCAGTCCGCTCCCAATTTAGTCTGATAGCCGCATGGCGCCGTTTGTTGTCGCGAAAAAATCGCCTTCGAGTATGCCGGTTGCTTTAGCTCCCAATGCATCGGGTCCGGAAATGGTGAGCCGCAGACGCGATTGGATCGATATAAAGTTGAAGCTGTTTTTAGTATTTATATCAAAACCTGTGGCATCGTAGCTTGGAGCCATGGGCCACAACAGAAAATGACCTTCCCGTGCTGAAACCGTTTGTCGGGTGTCGTAGAAAAAATCATTTTTGATATAGCCGGTATGCTTAAAGCTGACCGCAGAATCTTTCTTTTCATTTTCTTCTGCCTGACTAAAAGTAGTCGCGATAACCAGAAAAATGATAACAAGGATGGGGTATTTCATGAAATAGCGTGTTAATAAAAAAAAACTGCAAAATTATCTACCCGCCACAAGCAGCGACCTGATAATTATTATCAAATGGAATGATTTGATGCAAACAATGCAGAAATGCATAGTTAAATCGTAGAATTTAGAAAGGAAGCAGGTAAAACTCATGGCTACCATTTTGCCCTGGAACATGAAATTCTTGCTCCTAAGCCAATCTTGTTGAAGACTTGGCTGGATAATTTGAATAACTTGCACGCCGGCACCATAAAAATGCCTTTCTAAGCATGAAAATTTTTACAATCAAGGGGATTGGCCGTCATCATCCGTTGCATTCCGAAGACCATTTGTACTATAAACAAATAAACGATCGCTGGTTTATAGGTGCAGTGATGGATGGCTGCTCCAGTGCCGTGGAAAGTTATTTCCCGTCAACGCTGTATGCAAAATCCCTGGCCAAATCCGCTCAACAGATTTCGTCGGATGCTGAAAGTACAGCAAAAGAGACAGGGGAAAGGTTGCTAAAAAACGTCATGACCGATCTCAGGACAGTGCAAGAAACGCTCGGTCTAAACCTGGATGAAATACTCGCGACGATGCTTCTTTTGGTAGTTGATCTGGAAAAAACAGAAGCGCATGTGTGGGCGGCTGGTGACGGATACATTATTTGCGATGGACAAATCACAGAAATAGATCATCGGAACACGCCCGATTACCCGGCCTATCATCTCCACAAACCTTTCAAGGAGTGGTTGAAGAAACACACTACCTACCATAAATTCACATCGTTTGTTGATCTTACCATTTCCAGCGATGGCATTGGAAAAATCATTAAAAACCCAATGATTTCCGGTCTGGATGTTTCGCCATTAAATTACCTATTGCTCGATCCACCGCATGCAGTATCTGACCAGGTATTACAGAAAAAATATGAAGCGCTCATAAACCAACACGGTTATATGGCCTATGATGATGTGTCGGCGCTGAGGTTGCTGAGGTAAACTGAGTGTATTCGTTTCATAACAACTCCTTCGATATTGCGCAGTATATTTGTCAAAAACCACATTTTCACCGGATACAGAAAGACATTTATTCATTTTAAAACGTATGATAAATTTCAGCGAAGCCACCCTTTCGCGGCTGGCAATTCATCAGGTTGGAAATAAGTCCAGCGATCAAGGTTTAAAACTATCAGACGCGGAAGTGGCACTGAATGGTGAGGTCAGAGATATACTCAATCACTATTTCACAAAACCGTTCAGGCAGTCCGAGATGTTCAACTTTTACCATGATGCAGGACTGCAATTCAATGAAGTATATTCTTTTGTGAAAGGTGTGTTCAAATCGCCGGAAAGCCTTCTCGATCAATCATTGCTGATCGCCAAACACCTGTATGAACAATCGGATCATCCGAACATAAAGGACGGTGAATTGTATGTGGCCTTTCTGGAAAATTGCCGGATGGATAATTTTGACTATAGTGCCGTGGGGATTTTCAAGTCTGAACAAAAGGAAACGTACCTGAAGGTATATCCGGAAGGAAGGAATTTCCAGGTGAGCCATGACAACGGTATCAATATTAATAAACTCGACAAGGGTTGCCTGATTCTGAATTCCAATGAAGAAGGAGGCTATATCGTGCTCACGGTTGACAATACCAACAAGGAGGAGGCGCAGTATTGGCGAAAGGGTTTTCTGGGAGTAAAACCGCTGGAAGATGCATATTTCAATACAAAAAACTACCTCCAGCTTTGCCGTGACTTTGCCGTGGAGGCATTTCCGGAAGCAGATCGGCTCGATCAAATGTCGCTAATCCAGGAATCGGCAAAATATTTCAAAGAAGAGGAAACGTTTGATAAGGCTAAGTTTCGGGAGAAAGTTCTGCAGGAGCCGGAATTGATCCAGGCCTTTGATGATTACAAGCAGGAATATGAAAACAAGGGCAATTTCAGGATAGAAGATGAATTTGATATTAATTCTGATGCAGTGAAGAAGATGAGCAAGGTGTTTAAAAGTATCATTAAGCTCGATCGCAATTTTCATATTTACGTCCATGGCAACCGCAACCTCATAAGGAAAGGATTTGACGAAGAAAGCGGTATGGGTTTTTATCAATTATTTTACAAGGAAGAGTCGTAGTATGGGCAGAAATATCGAGGCTATCATTTTCGACGCAGAAGGAGTGGTGGTTGATACTGAAAAATTGTGGGACGACAGTCAGGATATTCTTTTGGGAAATCGGGGACTGATCTATGATCGCGACTACCTGAAACCGCGCATGGCGGGACAGACCCTACTAGATGGCGCCACACTGATGGTGGAGTATTACGGACTCACTGAAAAGCCGGAAAGTATTGCGTATGAACGCCATGAAATCATTCATGACTTGTTTGAAAAGGAGATCAGTTTTATTCGCGGGTTTCAAAAATTCATGGAATGGTTGCAAACTACAACCTTCCAATATGCCATAGCTACAGCCATGAATAAAAGTCTTATGGAAAAGGTGGAAAGACGGCTGGGTTTGCAGCGCTTTTTTGGAGCGCATATTTACTATATCGAAGATGTCGGCAACAAATCGAAACCTGCGCCGGATGTATTTTTGCTGGCAGCGGAGCGTCTTGGAGTGGATCCTGAAAACTGCCTGGTAATCGAAGATGCGCCGCATGGCATTGAAGCTGCAAGTCGTGCAGGAATGTTAAGCGCTGGGATTGTAACGACTTTTAATCGTGAGCTTTTGCAGAAGGCCGATTTTGTTGCGGATGATTTCAATGAAATCAGGGAATTTATCAGCAAATCCAAGGGGGTCAAACAGGTAAATTTTTAGCCCTGACCAGCGCATTTTAATTTACTAAATGCACGACTAATTCACCCAAATTTTCAATAGCTATATTGAACATACATAGCTGATTTATAGGCACAAATTGCCGTTCAATTCAATTTATTATTCGGTTAAGTTTGGTTTGTATTTAAAACCAACACAAGATGGATAATCTCTGCCCAAAAGTGGCCAAGTGCCCGATTTTTCTCAATAATGTACTGACCGTCCAAAACGTCGAAGTCGCCTACAAAAAGCTTTACTGCGAAGCCGGAGCCAGCAGATACACAATATGCAAGCGCTTTATTGTTTCCAATAAAATTGGCAAATGCCCACCTGATGTAATGCCAAACTGCAGCAGAAGTGTAGAAGAAATTATAGCAAAAATCCAGGCAGCGTAGTTTTCTGGATAGGTTATTGATACTGATTCCCAGGCATTAATTTGTAGCAGGCAAAGACCTTTGGATGTACACTAAAATATTTATATTCGGTTATTGGTTCACACGAACTGTTCATACTAATCATTAAAAGGACACAGCAATGGAAATTGCCAATAAAAAACTCACTATTCTTCTCCTGCGACTTCACTGCTATTTTGTTGAAGAGGCCGGTACGATGACGTATTCCTCAAATTCAATGGTAAGAAGATTTGGCCATTGGATAAAAAGCAGCAACCTGTCATGATGGATACGACGACAGAATTGAATATCGAGATGAAAAATATCGGGCGGTATCAAAACATTGAGGTAGAACTGTGGGACTGGGATTTACTGTCGCCCAACGATAAGCTTGGGATTTTTAAAATGAATATTGACGGATCGCCGGGACCATTCTCTACAGATATGATTCAAAACCTGAGTGAAACAAAGAAAGCAAAATATACCCTCGACTGGGAAGTGTACTAATTCATTGATGCACAGTTGGTCAATGGACAATAAATTAGCTTTATTTGCAGTGAAAACAATTATAATATGATTAGCACTTCAATTTTCACAGGAGCCAACCTTTTCATCATTATTGCGATCAGCCTTATAGCCGCTGTAGTGGCAATTCTCACTACAGATATCTATCAGGAAGTCAATAAAAAGAAAGATTCGGCTGAAGAGAACAAATGATCCAATCCCGGCGCCGGTCCGTATTTTCTGCCGATCCTTTTACAATGATTGATAGATTGATGAATAAATGAAAAAAGCCCGGAATGTTATTCCCGGGCTTTCCTTCAGTAGGCTGTGGTAAAACTAATTCAACCTGTTTTGCACAGCAAGTTCTTCTCCAAAGACCCGGTATTGGTCAAATATCGATCTCACTGCCCATTTCACATATTTCTCATTTTGGTATGGATTACCGAACATCGTTGTAGCATATCCCTGCCATACGACCCGGCGTTGTTTTCTGTCCCAAAGTATCACCAATATTGTGCCTTCATACATGTTGTAGGTTACCTGATCATAAGAAGCATCTTCATTCTCATAAACGAGCCAGTTTTCAAATTCCGGCTGCTGGTATCCATAGAAATCAAAGTCGCCATAAAACATCTTGAATGATACCAGAAGATCCGGTTTTTTGTCCGTATATCTGTATCCCTGCAATTCCATGCGTTTGAGTACAGCATCCTGGATGGCTGCGCGCTGATCTACGGAGTCTTTGGCTGCTCCAATTTCTACCATGAAGTCGAACGTACGATACTCTTTAAAGGAACCTGCGTAGCTATAATCCGATTCTACGAGGTATTCATTTTTCATGCATGAACCTAACGCTAACGACACTAAGGTCAATAATAGGATGGGGTTTTTCATAGAGGTTAGTTTAATCACATACAATTTAATAATTTTTTGATATGGTGTATTACTTAGTCACAGGATTCGATAACAAAATATTAAATTGGATTGTTGGGCATTCGCCTAATTATTTTTAGCAAACATTATCATTTACCAAAGAAATGAATCCGGCAGTCAGCCTTTGCCATTCTGCGAATATCTTACAGGCGGGCAATGAAAAGCTGGATCAGGCCGATTATAAACCCCAAAACACCACCAATCAACTCAATCAATTTAAACTCCTTCTTCATAATAGAGGTGAGGATTTCTTCGAATTTGTCAGATGAAAACGCAGACACTTTTTCAAATACGATTTGTTGAATGTCGATATCCCGTTCTAGTTTCTCTGAATACTTATTGAGTATATCCGGCAATATATTCTGGAATTCCAGGTGGAGGGTATCCTTGATGCGTGCTTTAGTGTCGTTATTTATGAACATAGAAAGCATCGGCATCATCGTTTTGAGTTTGCTATCGAGGAAATCTTCCAGCTTTTCATCAAGTACTTTATTTATTTCTGAGGCAGTGGCTGTGCTGGTAAACCGGTCTTTGATATCACTAAAAGAAAACAGGTCATTGGCAACGATTTTTCCCAGTCGCTCAGCCAGCACTTTCTGACGTTTTGGAAAAATCCCCTGGATATCAATGAATAAAATGCGAATATTTTTCCTTGGATGAAAAAGCATTTTAATGGCCAGGAAATTGGTGAGCCAGCCGATAAGCGCAGCAATGAATGGTAGACTGTATTCCACTATAATACTCCGATGATTGTCAGACTGTAATATTATAGCAAATTCAACTTTTTACCAAGTCGGCAGTTCGGTTGGCGTTGTTCTGGATTTTTTGTGAAATTTGGACTAAAGAATTATCATTGCGGCATTACCGGAATGAGTGGACAATGAAGGGACTGACATTTTTACTAGTATTGATCGGATTGACACAAAATCCTTCAAAGGAGCGAGTGCTGCATTTTGAGGGATCGGAAGTGCGTACAACTTATGAGATTGAAGGTGAATTCTACGGAATGTACAAGGGCAGCAAGCCAGGGTACCTCGAACTGAGAGCCGACGGTACGGGCACTTACCGCTATGATTACAGCGCACTCATGAAAAGCTGCGAAGGTACTGCGATCGACTTTGACTGGGGATTTTTACTTGACGACCAGGGAACAGTGGTCCGATTTGAGCGGCCCTATGGCTATTCCTACCCGATAATATATAGCTGCACAGGCAACAATACATTCCGCAACTGCACTATGACAACGATGATTGATTACATTCTGGTTTATAATACAGGAGTAATCACAGTTTCATCCTCCGATGACTGGAAGAAAGTGCCGCATTAGGCCTGGCCTTTTTTCAATTCTATGATGGTGACCTCGGGCATGATGCCTATCCTTCCCGGATAACCCAGGAATCCAAATCCGCGATTCACATACAGGTACTGATTGCCTTCGTGGTAAAGATCAGCCCATTGCTTGTAGATGTATTTTGAAGGACTCCACTTGAAATTGGCGATTTCTACACCAAACTGAAAGCCATGCGTGTGACCGGCAAACATCATATCGATGTCTTCATATTCCTTGCGTACCTGCGCATCCCAATGGCTTGGATCATGTGAAAGCAGGAGCTTCACAGGTTTGTCTTCGATACCTTTGTAAGCCTCATCAAGCTTTCCGTATTTAGAGAAACGACCCGCTCCCCAGTTTTCGATTCCAAGAATAGCGATTTCCTCACCATCTACTTTTAGAGTCCGGTTTTCGTTCATCAGTATATCCCAGCCCATTTCATGGTGTACTTGGATAAGATCAGCAAGATTTTTCCTTTTCAAATCCGGATTAGACCATCCTTTGTAATCACCATAATCATGATTTCCCAGGGTGGAATAAACTCCCAGCGGCGCTTTAACCCGTGAAAGGATGTCCTTGTACTCGCCAACTTCCGTCGCCACATCATTTACCAAATCACCGGTAAAAAACACGACATCTGGTTTTTCAGTCATAAACAGTTCGATGCCACGGTGTACTGCCTTTCTGTTGAAAAAGCTGCCCGTGTGTATGTCGGAAAGCTGGCCAATACGGATTCCATCAAACGCCGCCGGAAGGTTAGGCAGGTAAACTGTTCGTTTGCGCAATCGGTAATTGTGTGCTCCGGAAATTATTCCAAAACCCATCGCACTGACGGGCACAGCCATGGCAGCCAGAGCGGTTGTGGCAATGAATTTTGATCGGGGCATATCGCCAGGTTTTGGAGCCTGGGCCTCAGAAAGCGGGAAAAATTTGTGATAAACCCATACACCGGCATTATAAATATCATCTAACAAAAGTGTGACAACCCCAAAAATTTTGGAGAAATAAATGATGACCAATACGACCATGAGAAAGCGACGCAAATTTTTGCTAATTGGCTCAAGGTCAACGGTGTTAATGATGACAAGACTGATAATACTAAATGCCGTGATGCCCCAGAACAAGACAAAAAAGAATTTCTTCCATCCCGATGACAACCCATTTATAGATGTCTTCACCGCCTGATAGACGTAGAGGTCGATCAGAACAAAAAGGATTGAAAAGATAACTATAGCGATTAGTTTTCCCATGAATAACTGGTTCTTATATGAACATCATGGACCGACGACAGGCCGGACCATGATGCATTAATTTTTATTCTTCGTGTTTTACGCCTTGTACAGCCAGTGAGATTTTATCAACTATGAAATACATGATAGGCACTACAACCAGGGTGAGGAATGTAGCAAACGTAAGTCCGAAGATCACAGTCCACGCCATAGGTCCCCAGAAGTTTGCATTATCTCCACCCATATAGAAATGCGGGTTGAAATCAGTAAACAAGCCAACATAATCAATGTTCATCCCCAAGGCCATAGGTATCAGGCCAAGAACCGTGGTGATGGCTGTGAGAAGTACAGGGCGCAGCCTGGTTTGTCCGGCAAGCCTGATACTTTCTTTCAAATCTTTTAGAGAAAGATATTCACCTTCTTCCAGGCCCAACTCCAGACGACGTCTGTTTCGCACAAGATTCGTGTAGTCGATAAGCACAATGGCATTATTGACGACCACACCGGCAAGTGATATGATACCAATGCCCGTCATGATGATCACAAAATCCATCTTGAATGTTGCCAATCCCAAGAAAACGCCAATGGTACTAAGTAGAACAGATGCCATGATGATTAATGGTGACGAGAAGGAGTTGAACTGGGCAACGATAATCAGGTATATGGAAAATACGGCGATCAGAAGCGCCCTCATTAAAAACTCACTTGTTTCGGCCTGCTCCTCCTGCTCTCCCGTAAATTTCAAGGTATATCCATCAGGTGTATCGTAATCTGCCAGCAACAATTTAAGATCGGATATGATTTCATTGGCATTATATCCTTCAACTACGTTGCTATAAATGGATATTACCCTGTCGAGGTCCTTCCTTTTCACCGAGCCGTACGACGAACTGTATTCCAAGCTGGCGACAGCGGAAATCGGAATCTGTTTCAAATTGCCCTTGTTGTCGCGGAAGGTAACGCGTTTGTTCATAAGTGCATCGATATCATAGCGATATTCATCCTTCAATCGCAGTTGGATCGGGTATTCGTCCTCGCCTTCCTTGAATTTGGAAATCTCCAGTCCGAAGAGTGCCGTTCGAAGTTCCGAGGCGATAGTAAGGGTTGAAAGACCGAAGCGCTGTGCCTTATCTCTGTCAATATTCACGAGCAGTTCTGGCTTGCCCGTTTCCAAATCCGATTTCAATTCCTGTATGCCTTCGATACCAGCTTCATTTATGGTGCGCATTACGTCTTCCGACAGTCTAATGAGTTTTTCGTAATTTTCACCGCTTACCTCCAGGTTTATTGGTTTCCCGACCGGCGGGCCCATAGCTTCTTTGTCGATCGTTATTTGCACTCCTGGGTATTTAACCAATTCTTTGCGTATTTCTTCCATTACCTGTCGTGTATCTACCCCGTTCCGGAATTCATATTCGACAAAGGAAATGGTGATCATCGATTTATTGGGCGTCTCCTGAGCCCCTGCCATCTGGTTCGGGTCACTGGCGCCTTCACCTACCTGGGCTATGAATGATTCTACGGAACCTTTATATGGTTCGATAATGCGCACGATCTCGTCTTCAACTTTTTTCGTGAACCCATTGGTTTCTTCAATATCGTAACCTATTGGCTTTTCGATAAAAATATTGATGTAGTTCGGTTCGCTGTCAGGGAAAAGCCTCACGAGTGTACCGCTGTTAAAGAACCATCCTATGGAGACAAACAATAACGCGAACATGCCAAAGAAAACCAAATAAGGTCGCAAACCTTTAAGTGCCCAGAACAAGGTCGATGAATACGCCCTTTCCATCCATGGTAAAAAGGTATACTGAAACCACGCCACACCTGGATTAAGCACAAACACGTTGAAAGGCGCACCCAAAGCTACTAACAAGAGCAAATTGGCTATTCCGAAATTCTTTGTGAGGTAAAACGGAATGCTCACTAAGAAGAATGCACCCGCAAAGACAAAGAGCTTTCTGTTGTTGGTCTTTTTTTCCTCTGCCCGCATAGCCCAGGCTGCCAGCGCCGGGTTTATGACCAAAGCAACAAAGAGCGACGAAGATAAAACGATGATTAGTGTAATGGGCAGGTATTTCATAAATTCACCCATAATGCCCGTCCAAAATGCTAATGGAAGAAATGCTGCCAGCGTGGTGGCGGTGGAGGTGATGATTGGTACGGCAACTTCTCCGACCCCTTCTTTCGCAGCACGAATTGGGCTGTACCCCTGCTGCAATAACCTATATGTATTTTCTATAACCACGATACCATTATCTACCAGCATACCCAGCGCCAGGATGAGCCCGAAAAGCACCATCATGTTGGCTGAATAGCCGATGGCCTGCAGCAGCATGAACGACATGAACATGGATAGCGGAATAGCAATACCTACGAACATGGCGTTTCGAAGGCCCATGAAAAACATAAGTACGAGCGTGACGAGGATCACCCCGGAAATGATACTGTTTTCCAGATTGCTTACCATATTCTTGGTGTACTTCGACTGGTCGTTAGTGATGGTGATAGTAATGTCGTCTGGCAATTTTTCGATTTTGGCCAGTTCTATTATTGATCTGACTTTGGCGGCAGTTTCGAGGAGATTTTCACCATTGCGCTTCACTACATCCACCGTAACGACCGGCTGCCTGTTGGATCGGGAAAAGCTGGAGCGCTCCTTGTAGCTATCAGTCACCGTGGCTACGTCTTTTACGTACACGATACGCTGGTCTTCATCTTTTACAATGACATTGTTTATGTCATCCACTGTTTTGAATTCACCATCCACCCGCAGGCTCCTTCTGAATTCATTGGCCAATATGTCACCGCCGGATAGTGTTACGTTTTCCGCGGATATAGCTTTACTGATATCATTAAAACTTACCGCAACAGCTTCCATTTTAAAAATGTCAGCGTCAACCCGTATTTCGCGATCCAGCGCTCCTTTGATTTCGCATTTGGAAACTTCTGGAAGTTTTTCAAACTCATCCTCAAGGTATTCTGCGTAGGTCTTTAGCTCATTGATGCTATAGTCGCCTGAGATATTGATATACATTACGGGCATTTCCGTAAGGTCAATATCCATAACACTCGGATCGGAATCCAGGTCGGTTGGTAGATTGGTTTTCGCTCTGTCAACGCCATCCTTTACATCCTGAAGTGCTTTGGCAATATCCTCATCCGGGTTGAACTCCACGATGATCGTTGAATAGTCCTGAACGGAGGTAGATTTAATATTCTTAATACCTGAAATGGATTTCAACTCTTTTTCGATCGGCCTGGTGATCAGGTTTTCAATATCGACCGGCGAGTTGCCGGGATAGGGAGTGCCAACATATACGTAGGGTATGACCACATCCGGAAAGCTTTCCTTCGGAATACTGACATAGGAGTAGAGCCCCATGATCACTATGATGAAAGTGATGATAAGTACACTCGTTTTATTATTGATCGCGAGGCTGCTGAGTCCGAATTCGCGCGTTATTTGCTTTTTATTTTGCTGATTTTCCATGTGTACGCTTGTTGGTACTGCTTACAGTATGTTGTTTACCACTTTCACTTTGGCGCCATCGGTCACATCCTTGAAACCTTCGTTCACAAGCAGTTCATTACCGACGAGTCCTTCCGTGATCAATGTTTGGTTTTTATATGTAACTCCGCGGCTGATCTGAACTTTCTTCGCAACTGATGCGGTACTGTCGCCGGTTGTAATGAAGACAAATTCTCCGGTATTATCCTTTTGTATTAATTTCGAGGGTACCACCTTGGCATCAGCCACTTCGAAATCCTTGATCTTGAGCACTGCAATCAGGTTTGGTTTTATTTTGAAAGCTGTTTCAGGGAGGTTCGCTTCTATCGTAAAAGTGCGGTTGTTTTCATCGATCACCTGACCTACAGAACTGATTACGGATTGAATATCCTGGCCAGCCGATGGAAAGCTGATAATGAGTTTATCGCCTTTTTTGAATTTGCCGATATAAGCCTCGCTTAGGTCGGCCTTCACATACATTTCGCGGTGATTGACTATTCGAATGAGGGGAGTGCCGGTGGTGGCCATTTCACCTACTTTTACGATGACTTCTTCGATCGTTCCGTCGAATGGTGCACGCACCTGCGATTTGGCGATCTGGGTCTTAATGTTTGCAATCTGCCGCTCAAGTCCCTCCTTTCGGTTTTTCGCCTGGAGATATTGCACTTCTGTACCAATATTTTGCTTCCACAGGTTTTCCTGCTTCTCAAACATGGTTTTTGCCAACGCGTATTCCGTTTCCAATTGCTCCATACCGCGCTGATATAATTCCGTATCCATCGAGAGCAGGAGCTGTCCTCTGGCTACTTCGCTGCCTTCTTTTACTGCAATCGTTTGAATATTGCCCATGTTTTCTGCACTTATCAGCACGTTTCTCCGGGATTTTACTGAACCACTTATTTCAACAAAATGTTCAAACTTCGACTGACCAACCGGCAGCGTGGTGATGAGCGTGGCCTTTCTGTTTTGCTTGCCAAACTCCGGGTCAAGGGAGGATATTTCAGTTTCGAGTTTTGTGATTTCCTCTTTAATTGTCTGAAGTTCCTGCCGTTTTGACTTCAATGCCTCTTTTTTTGTTTCAATTGATTCATCCTGCTGGCATGCGGCCAGGCCTGCGATGAATAATGTGAGAATGATATAGTTGAATGTTTTCATTATAGTATTGATTTATAATTTTATGTTCTATTCGATTTTTAAAATACCCAGGGCTTTTTGATAGTTGACGTGTGAAATAAGTGCATCATAAAGCGCGCTGAAGTAGTTGCTTTGTGCCTGTTTGTAGGCAGTATCTGCGGTGACTACCTCCAGATTGGTTCCCACGCCCTCCTGATATTTGATCTTAGTTTGATTGTAAACTGATTCTGCAAGCTTTGCATTTTCTTCCTGGTTTTTGAGCAGGTCAAGGTTCATGATCAGTGTTTTGCGCAACTGATCAACTTCCATCCGTATGGAGTTTTCGAGCATTTGGCGTTGGTATTCGAGTTGCTTTATCTTCACTTTGTTTTGCTGAATGAGTTTGGATTTATAGAGGCCGTCGAATATCGGCAATTTGAAAGTGAGCCCGCCTACCTGGTAGTCAGGCCACACCATTCTATTGTTCAGCTCGGCAAGGTCGGAGAAATTGAGTACACCGGCATTCAAACCCCAGGAAAAGATGAGGTCGATCTTTGGAAGGTATTGCGATTTATTGTTACGCATTTCAAGCTGGGCCAGATCCTGGCTGGTTTGCAGTCTTGAGTACTCGATTCTGCCGGTATAGCTGTAGCCCATTTCCAACTCTTCTTTTACATTAAAATTCAGATCAGCCAATTTCTCAGCGATTTCGAGATTATTTTCCACCGGCATACCCATCTGGAATTTTAATAATGATACACTTATATCCAACGCCATTTGAGCGTTGTTCAAAGCAGTTTTCAGATTGTTAAATTCTACCTTAGTACGGTTCAGATCGATCAGTTCAGCGAAACCATTTTTATTCATGATTTCGGTTTCCCTCACAAGGGAATCAAGCCTTTGGTAATTGGATTGCAGTGTTTCTAATGAAAGCTGATTGACCAGCACCGTATAGTAGGCCTTAGTCACCATCTCGGTCACGTCGATTTTGGATTTGATATGATCCTTAGCTGAAAGCTCCTGGTAGGTCTTGGATGCCTTGAGGCCGACAAAGTAGGATCCATTAAATACCATCTGACTGAGGTTTACGCCCATTTCGCCAGTATAGGGCGTACCAAACTGCAGTTCGAGTACTTCATCTGCAGGAGCGCTGGGGTCAAAGGTATTAGCAGGCACAAATACGCGGCGCAGGATGAAGTTTTTATTGACCGATGCAGATGCATCAACCTGAGGGAATCCGCTGGACATGTACTGGCCTGTTTGTGCTTTCGCTGCAGCCATTTCCAGATTGGCAATGATGATCTGCTCATTGTGTTCGTAGGCATATTTAAGGCATTGATCCAGCGTGTAACGGAGGATTTCTGCTTCCTGTCCGTATGACCGAACCGCAAGTATAGATGTTGATATTATAAAAAACAGTATTCGTAAAGTTTTCATTTATATGGCTTTTTGTTTGTAGGTTTCAAATTGTTGGAGGCCCTTTTCGGAAAGGATACCATAGGTAAAATGTTCAAAAAGTTGCTCGTGTATTTCAGATAGTGTAAAGCGATCGTCGGGGAAATACTCTCTGTTGAATGAGACCTCTATCTCAGCGAGTCGCAGGTAAGCCATGATCTCCGGATCGATATTATTCCGGAACCAACCCTCTGCTATACCTTCTTTCAGTGTACTAAGTACCAACCTGAAAATCACTTCGTGTTTGTATTGCACATATTTTTCCCACGCGGAGGAATAATATTTCTTCAAGTCATACAGCACGCTGTTATTGGTATTTTTCATCCGGTCGCGAACACAGACCGTAATTTTATACAAGTGCTCGACAGCATTCTCAGAGATATTCTGGAGACTTTCCATGACTTTGAGCTCACTTTCCAGATACCGCTCCGTGGCACACATTACAATCTCTTCCTTATCCTTGAAGTGTTGATATATTGTTTTTTTCGAAATCCCCATATGACGGGCTATGTCGTCCATGGTGACGCTCTTCATGCCATACTGCATGAACAGGCCGATCGATTCGGAGATGATTTTTTCTTTTATTTGATCTTTTTCCATTGAGGGCGCAAAACTACGGAAACTATTTTCTTATCCTAAGTTTCCAGATATTATTGAACTGTGTTTTACACAAAAGGTTGTTTGGGTCTGATTAAATTTGAATTAAAATTGAAGAGCGGTTATTCCTACGGATGAATGGATTTTAAGCAATTTTTGAACATGCAAAAGCACTGACATGGCGAGCCACACCATCGCGTTTTCAAATGGCCTGATACATTATTCAACATTTGGAACCGGGCCTTCACATGTAATTGCATTTCATGGTTTCGGTCAGGATGGAAGCGCATTTCAGATTTTAGCACAGCGATTTTCTGACTATCAATTTATAGCGCCTGATCTGCCCTTTCATGGAAAATCAGTACTTATCCACCAGCAGCAACCCATCACTGCTGATCAAGTCACTGAAATCGTAAAACGGATAACCGAAGAGCAAAAGATCGGTCGGTTTCTCCATCATGGCTTTCAGTATCGGCGCACGTTTTGTATGGCCACTTTTCAGTGCATTCACTGATCGGCTGGATGCCGTTACCCTGCTCGCTCCCGACGGATTGCCAGCAAGGGGCTGGTACCGCGTGGCGACTTTCAATAAAATATCCAGGTGGTTGTTCAGGTACGTGATGGATAATGAAAACATAATTGTTGGAATTATCAAAATGGCAAAATCGCTGGGTATAACAGACCGGCAGACGAGCCTTTATCTGCAAAAGTCCGTAGAAACGGCTGATATGAGGCATCGTATTTATAATACCTGGACATCACTGCGATTTTTAGAACCAGACATTTCAACTTTAGCCAACTTGGTCAGAAATCATAGTACTAAAGTTCAAATTGTTCTTGCTGAAAAGGACAATCTGATTGATTCTGAAGGAGTTGTTAGAAAATTGAAGGGAATCGAAGGTTTGGATATTTTGCTGCTGCCCTGCCAGCATCATCAACTTCTGGAGAAATACGCCGCCTGGAAAATGGAAGAAAACAAAGGGTGAGTTTCCTGAAGTTAATCCTTACTGTGTTTCAGTTCCTCTTCGTGTTTGCGTTTGGCCTCTTCAATTTTATGAAGGTAGGCGTTCACATCCACCTCTTTTTCATTGGTCCAATCCATAAGGTCAGTAGCATCCTCATGCATCATTTCGATGCGCTCCTTGGCATGGCGCAGATTAATTCCTTCAATCCACTCAACACGAATGTCACCGTTGATTTTGTAGGAAATGTAAAATTTATGCAGTTGCCTATCGAGCATGAATCACAGAAAAAAAGTACAAAAGATTGTAGTTTTGTTTAACTAAAAGTAAATATAAAAGTCCGCCAGAAAAAATAAGCTTGATCATGGATTTTATTTATCCACAAAGATTCAACAATGAAAATGTCGATTTGCTGCTCCCTTAATTTCATGAAAGCCGGCTGTTTTTTGTGGGTGCTCATAACGCTTTTTTCGGCAGCCATCGCACAGGATACTACCCGTGTTTACGGTGAAGGAAATGTGCTGAGGGCCATAGGGTGCATAGAAAATGGCGCCAAATCTGGTGAATGGCTTTTCTATTATCCGCAAGGAATACTCTGCGGAGTAGAACATTACCAACAGGGAAAACTTCACGGAACAGCGGTTTATTTCGATGAAGCCGGGAATAAACTTGCCGAAGAAAACTGGCGCCATGGATTGCAACAGGATTCATCCATCTATTATTATTCGAATGGACAGATCGAAAAATCAGGGCGTTTTGCCGACGGCCAGTATGAAGGAAATTGGGTATTCTATTGGGAAAACGGAAAGACAAAACGCATCGGCAACTATCTAAATGGATTGCCCGATGGGCTCTGGGTTTTTTATAATTCCAGTGGAATAAAAGAACAGGAGGGGTATTATTCGGGCAGGAAAGAAGAAGGCCAATGGCTATTTTATAATAAAAAAGGGCAGCTTAGATATTCTGGTTCTTATACAGATGGCAAGAAATCCGGAGCGTGGTATAAAGTAAGCCCTCGAGGCAAACTCCGTCCGTACAAATACTAAAAAAGCCAGCGATCCGAAGACCGATGGCTTGTAAAAACAGGAATCTTGTGTCTATTGTACGTCTGCCCGGATTACCCCCTCTTTGATGATTGTCATCTCATCGATCAGGTGATGTGCGTCGGCGAATTTATCAATGATAAAGAGTACGTAGCGAATATCGACGTTGATGCAGCGCTGGAGATCAGGCTCGAAAGCGGTATCACCACTCATCGCTTCCCAGTTGCCGTCGAAGGCGCAACCGATCAGTTGCCCTTTGGAATTTATAACTGGACTACCGGAATTACCGCCAGTTATGTCATTGTTCGTGAGGAATCCTACATACAGTTTGCCATTTTCCCCATATGGCCCAAAGTCAGCATTTTTATATAATTCCTTTAGCTTTGGATGGACGATGAATTCCGGGTTGGAAGGATCTTCCTTTTCCATGATGCCCTTTAACGTAGTGAGATAATGATAATGAACGGCATCACGAGCGTCATAACTTAAGACTTTGCCATAAGTGAGGCGCATTGTTGAATTGGCATCAGGATAGTATTTGGTACGGTCATTCATATCGCGCAGGGCGGCGACGAAATTCCTTCTTCCGCTTTCCAGGCTGCCAATAGCCGATCCGCGTTTGGCTGATATATCACGGTATGACTCAAATACTGAATTTACCACCATATACCCGGGGTCATTTTCGAGAATCCCGGCA
Source organism: Cyclobacteriaceae bacterium (assembly GCA_034523095.1). Lineage (GTDB taxonomy): Bacteria > Bacteroidota > Bacteroidia > Cytophagales > Cyclobacteriaceae > JAAUQL01. The sequence goes on from JAXHKU010000003.1 coordinate 248,751, forward strand.
GAAGGATCGGCATAAAACGCCATCATCTTTGCCTCATTCACCAGCATAGAGTTTTCAAAAATGAAATCAGCAAAGGCTTTGGTGTCTACTTGTTTCTGTGGAACAAATCCCGGAATGAAATTCTGATACGCGCCGGGATTCACTGCCAAAAATGCCTTGGGCACAAATTCAGCATCAATATCTTCAACAAAATACCGAGCCATAGCCTCCAGGACGTCCCGGTCGATTTGCGCATCGTAATCTTTGAAGAACTTTTCAGACGACATTTTTAGTTTTTCTACTGCATTCTGTCGCGCTTCATCAGTCTGAGCATTTTGGAGGTCCGACAGGAGCGAGGACAACTTTCCATTGGAACGGATAAACTCCACACCCAACCCGGCTTCAATATGATAATAGTACGGGAGGTTGAACGTGTCCATATTTATGTAGGCCGTTTCGATTTCCTTTACAGGGTTGCCGTATTTTTTCTGTCGTGATGATTTGTCAAGAATCCAATCGGTCAATTCATTTTCTATAGCAACTTTTTTATTGTAAACATCCAGTTTTTTAAGACCGTTGGTCTGACCGATAAAGTACTTCCAATAATTGCTTATCGAGGCGTATTTGGATGAGTAGGCCAGCCGCACAGCAGGATCCTGATCCATATACGATTTCATGATTTCCAGCTTTGTCCCGCGAATTTTCACCCTGGCAGGATTGGTACTTTCAATGGTCTGTTTTACCCCGAAGGAATTCAGATAGCGGTTGGTGGTTCCCGGGTAGCCGAGGACCATGGCAAAATCATTTTCCCGGACGCCGTCCAATGAAATGGGCAGATAGTGTTTGGGTTTTAGCGGAATATTTTCCGGTGAATACTTTGCAGGCTTTCCGTCGGGGGCGGAATAGACGCGAAACAATGAAAAGTCGCCGGTATGCCGCGGCCACATCCAGTTGTCAGTATCGCCGCCAAATTTACCGATCGACTCAGGAGGATTGCCGACAAGGCGCACATCGTTGAATGTTTCATACACGAACATATAATATTCATTGCCCTCGAAGAAAGATCTGATGCGAATATCATAGTGTGTATTTCCCTTGGCCTCCTTGGATAATTGAGCTATGATCTTGTCAATGGCATCACTGCGTTCCTGAGAAGTCATGTTACCCTTCACGGTTTTCAGAACCTTTTCGGTAACGTCTTCCATGCGCACAAGGAACTGGACGAAAAGTCCTTCATTGGGTAATTCATCCTGCTTAGATTGTGCCCAGAATCCATTGGTCAAAATATCATTTTCGACTGTGCTGTGTTGCTGGATGACATCGTAACCACAATGATGATTAGTGAGCAACAGGCCTTCTTTTGATATGATTTCGCCGGTGCAAAAACCACCACCAAGATTTACTATGGCGTCTTTAAGAGATGAATGATTGATGCTGTAAATCTCCTCAGCGGTAAGCTGTAGTCCCATTTTCTGCATGTCAGTCTGATTGAGCCGCGCGATGTGGATCGGCAACCACATTCCTTCATCGGCCACTACGTGTAGCAAGGTGCCAACGGAAAGTAATACGAATAATAGCGTCCTCTTCATGATAAAAAGTTTAATTTAAAAAAATCAGGTTTGGCTGGATCGGTCGGGCGGCAAAGATACTAAAAAGCCGCGAATAAATTGAAAAACAGGGCATTCTCTCCTTCAATATTTACAGAATATTCCCAACGCATTACAAAATCATAAAATGTCACAATGTCCAGCCCAAGCCCACCGCCATATATGTACTTGTCGGTGAAGAGTTGATTTTGTTGATATTCAGGATAGTTGACTATGTAGCCCTGGTCGAAATTTAAACTTAGATAGGCTGCCAGCGGTACCTTGTTGAATTGTTTCATACTTATAAAATTCCTCAAATCGGCCTCAAAAGAGAATAGCTGTCTTTTCAGTGTATTTCGATTTACAAGGTAATGTTGTCCCTCAATCAGATACCTTTCATATCCCCTGACAAAATCTGTGATTGATCCCACGCTCTGATAATTATAGAAAGATTGTACTGATGGTGTGGACGCATTTCCGGTGAAGTTGGTTCCGAAATAAAACTTCTTGCCAAGATCAAAATACCGCGAATAACGGGCATTGACCGTAAACATGTTCACGTCGTCATAAATACCCAGGCCTATTTTATTGGCGATTAACCTGAAATACGCCCCCGATAACGGATATGCCACATAATCGCGAAAATCCCAGGTAAACATGTAGGTGAGGGCAAAGTATCGCTGCTCGTTGTCGCCATTCAAAAAGTAATTGGGGTTCTCGTCGCGTATTGTATCGGCGATGTGGACCGAAGATGCCTGCAAGCCTACCGAGTGCTGAGCATAAAAGTTTGGCCTGTAAGTGATATTAAATCCTGCTCTCCACCGTTCGCGCAGCACGGTCTCCGCATCCATAAATTGTTGTCGGTGGCCCATGGTCGCGAAAGCCACGTTTTTATTGGTAGAATAATCGCTATAGAAGTTCAGGCCTATTTTCTGACTTTTATCAATATAGGGGATCTGATAGGAAAGCCTGAAAAGCTTTGTGTAGCCAAACTGTGCAGTAAGATTGAGTATTTCCCGGCGGCCACGAAAGTTGAAATGTCGGAGTCTTATTCCCCAGTCAACCCGCGAAAGATCAGCGCCCTGGTTCACCCACCACTCCGTAAAATTCCGGTCCGCGAGATTGAATATGGGTATCGGAAAAAAGTACCAGCGTTCTTCTACACGGATGATTATATCAACGGAACCCTTTGAGAGATCCACAACATTGACATCAACGCTCAGGAACAATCCGGTATTGAAAAGTTTGCGCTTATCGGATTCAATAGTGAGAGCAAGGCTGTTTCTGGATATTTCGGCCTTGTCGTTCAAACTCAGCTCTCGGCGAATTATATGCTCACGCGTTTTTTTATTTCCAATGATGAAAATCTTATCGATACGAACAATCTCTGAAGAGTCCCGGACATTATCTGGATTTCTGGAGCCATTCTGACCAAAGGCAGGCCAGCTCATTGAATTGAGCCAGAGTACCAGTGGAATTATGATGATAATACGGCCCAAAATTTTTTATGATTAACAACTGATCTTCCAGTTGGCGGTTCTGAAATTCAAGGTTTATTTCGATGGATTTTTCACTTTTGGCTGCAACTTTTTCAAGTTCAGGAGAATGAGTATTCCGGCGATTACGAGTGGAATACTCAGAATCTGTCCCATGTTCAATTGCATGGAATCTTCAAATTCTACCTGGTTTTCTTTTACAAATTCATAGACGAACCTGAGGCCGAAGAGTATCACCAGAAACCAGCCGAACAGCAATCCTTCCGGCAAGGCTTGTTTGCGCTTATACCAAATGAATAACAATAGGAGGAAGAGAACGAATGTGGAAATCGATTCATAGAGTTGTGCCGGATGGCGCGAAATGCCATAGGTGTTTACAACAGCCTGCAAACGCCCATCACCGGATTTCCGGATAGAATAATCCATCGCATGAGAGACCGGCTCATAGATGTGCAGCATCTCATATTCATAGGTGCTGAGAATATTTTTTACGGTAAGTGAAGTAATCTTCGAAGCCATCTCCTCGCTGTTTACTTCGCCGCCGAATGTGATTTCGATACTCACCGGTACGTATCCGTTGTCATCGAGCTGTCGGCTGTCGTCATGGATAATATTCACATTTTCCACCTGTTTAATCCGCTTAATACCGTCCTCAACATCCGTGGCGAATACCACTCCATAATTGGAACGGGTGGGGATGCCGATAATTTCTCCATTTACAAAATTACCCATGCGAATCAGAGCTCCGGAAATGGCAACGCAAATGACGATACGATCCACCACCCACAGATAACTTTGTCCGGGGCGCGTTTGTCTTTTCCAAATAAATTTCCCTTTGAATGGATTGATATCTACGTAATAATGGACGTACAGGTAAATGGCCGTAAGTATGCCAATGGTAGCACCGTGGCTGGCTAATCCGCCTTCCCAGGTTTTCAGGATGCTGATAGGGTCGCGCAGGTAACGCGCCGGCTCATAAAAGAGCACATGTCCAAGCCTGGCGCCAATAATCGTGGAGATGATCATCCAGAGCGTCAGCGAATCCACATCTTTTTCCGGCTTACCTTCTGTCTTGAAAACCCAATACATGAGTTGCTGACTGATGATAAACCCTGAAGCGAAAAGGAGTCCGTACCAGCGGATATTTTTTATCAAAACGATATCAATACCAGAAAAAATCTCCGGATTTGGCGACCAAATGATGAAGTTGAATAATGACATGTGAACCAATTAAGATAAGTTGCGAATATAGGAATATTGCGTGGCAAATGGCCTACAATCCATCCAATTCGGATAATTCATCGGAATAGCCGGAGGATAAAATCGGAAACCTGCACCAGGTGCGCGGGTCAACATTGAAATCGTCGAGATGAAAAGCCGGAGCTGTGCGTTCCCTTTTCCACTGGTTTCGGCACCAAAGTGTAAAAAACTTTCGGATATGGATTTTTAACAACTTTTCATCCTCCAGATGTCGCGCAGCGAGCTCCTGATATATTTGTTTGGGTGAAAGCCGGCCGCGAATTGCCAGTTTTTCAATTTCCACGATGACAGAATAAGGCATCAAATCAGCTTCGTCAGTCTGCATACGATCGGGAGGGCGGAGTTCCGCTGTCGGGCTGAGGTTATTCACGTGATGTAAGCTGGCATATCCAAGCTCTTTTTCGGCCCAGCGCAACCACTGGATAATAAAGTATTTGTCAACGGCGGCAATTGGCGCGATGCTTCCGCTGGTATCGCCGTCCATGGTGGCATAGCCCACATCACCTTCACTCCGGTTCGACGTCACCAGCAGCAAAGCGTTTTTAATATTCGCCAACATCCAGATGATGGGCGACCTGGACCTTGACTGAATATTTTGCAAGGCCAGATCATCACCGGCCCAGGTGAGTTTTCGGCCAAGTACTTCTTCAATTTTACCGGTGTACGATGTCACTTCTTCATCGATGAGCCAGTGATCGAATGTGGCTCCAATCTCTTCTGATAATTCCCGGGCGCTCGTCAGTGTTTCAATCGAGGAGTTTACCGTTCCCTGGTACGCGCAATGAAGCAGATTCTTTACGATTGTCTTTACCTGATCATGATCGGTTAAAGACTTGCATTCATTAAACAGATTATCGAAATATATTCTTTTCAACATTTCCTCCAATCCCAGTTCGTGCAGGCTCCGACGAACCATTTCTGCGACCAGCACGCCACAGGTTGAAGAATCGGCGCCACCGGAAAGTGATAGCACGAAACCGCGGCTTCGGCTTTTTCGCAGGTAATCAAACAATGCCAACGCTTCAGCGCGGACAAACATGTCGTATTTATTTTCGGTCGGTATCGATCCGGCAATGCTGACAGGTGAAATATCATCCGTATCGAGGTCAGCAACTATCATGTTCACGTTTTTGAAGGAGAGCTTTTCGTTGAACTGTAACAGTCGCCCGTGCCCGGCAATGATGATCTCACCGTCATAAATCATTCGTCCGGCCTCGTTTCCAAGCAGGTTTGCATAGATGTAGTAGCAGTGGAATGTTTTGGAACCTTCTACAACGAGCGATTCCCGGACCTGCGTTTTTCCAAAAGCAAAATGACTGGCGCTGGGATTCAGGATCAATTTTACTTGTTTGCCAACCATTCGACATGCCGGCCGGTTAGGCCGCCAGGCATCTTCACAGATTTCAAACCCGGTAGTGACACCGGCTAAGGTATAGATCAGGTCACCAAAAAGCACTTTTTCCCCATGGACTTCTATTTCAATGACTTCACCGGCCTGCCACGGGGTAAACCAGCGCGGTTCATAATGCACGCCATCATTGGCCAAAAATTGCTTGGCGGTGATACCCAGAATTTTTTCATTTTCAATAATCACCACACAGTTGTACGTAAGACCCTGCAGTCGCACCGGTAGCCCGATCGTCACGGCAATGCCGTTTGTATAAGGTATAATCTCCGCTAAAAGCAGGATTGACTTTTCTGAAACCCATTCACTGAGAAAAAGGTCTTCGCAGCCATAGCCAGTAAGGCATAGTTCGGGCAGACACAAGATTTTTACACCGGCTGACTTTGCCACGGAAATTGCTTCCCGGATATTTGCAATATTATTTTCCCAGTGGAGTGGGGTTTGATTCAGCGCCGCTCCGGCTACCCTTGTTATCGCCATTCGATTTGATTCAGATCGAAAAAGAAGGCACAAATATACTATTCAATCTGTAGCTTTTCACAGGATTTTTGAGCGGCATCCTGTTCTGCCTTTTTCTTACTGAATCCATTTCCGTGCGAAATGACATTGCCGTCCAGAACAAGTTCGGCTTTAAATTCACGGTTATGGCTATCTCCCCTGATTTCAGAGATTTCGAATTTGAGTTCTTTGTTTTGCCGATGCGCCCATTCGATGATTTTGCTCTTATAATTCGGATTGTTATTCACGATCCGATCCAAATCATATTGCTGTTTCAGTATTTTATTCACGATGAATCGCCTGGTCAATTTATAACCTTTGTCCAGGTAGATTGCTCCAATCAGCGCTTCGAGGGTATCACCAAAGATAGATTTATAAGCGAGCCGGTTTTTTCGGTTATCGGAGTATTCAACAATATGGATAATCCCCATGTTCTTGGCAGCGATGTTCAGGGCATCGCGATTTACTATCCGGCTCCGAATTTCAGTAAGGAAGCCTTCATTTTCTCTCAGGGAATTTTTTGAAAAGGTATTCTGCAACTACGGAACCAAGTATGGCATCTCCCAGGAATTCAAGTCTTTCATTGGATTCTTTGAGACCAATATCATTTTGTTGGGCAATGGACCTGTGCTTCGTGGCCAGTTTATAAAGCTCAATATTCTCTGGAAATACCTCAGCTATTGCCTTTATTTTTTGTCTGAAACGCTTGTTGCCTGGGGAATCAAAGAACCAAGCCTTGATAAATTTCCTGAGCAAAGAAATGTTTGTTTATTGAAACTTCTTAAAAATCACGGTGACGTTGTGCCCGCCAAATCCAAATGTATTGCTCAATGCGGCATTTACTACCCGTTTTTGAGCTTTATTAAAAGTAAAATTGAGCTTGTTATCGATCTGATCATCATCGGTGAAGTGATTGATGGTGGGAGGTACGATTTGGTGCTCTATGGCAAGAATAGACGCGATCGATTCTACAGCGCCTGCAGCTCCGAGCAAATGTCCGGTCATGGATTTTGTGGAGCTTATATTCAACTTATAGGCGTGGTCGCCGAAAACACTTTTTACTGCCTTTGTTTCGCTTATATCTCCAAGAGGTGTTGATGTGCCATGTACGTTGATGTAGTCGATTTCGGTCGGATCCATTTCAGCATCTTCCAATGCATTGCGCATCACGAGTGTAGCGCCTAAGCCGTCCGGATGAGGAGCGGTAATGTGGTACGCATCGGCCGATAGACCACCGCCGACTAACTCGGCATAAATATGTGCGCCTCGTTTTTGAGCGTGTTCTAAAGATTCTAATATTAAGGCTCCTCCACCTTCGCCAAGAACAAATCCATCGCGATCTTTATCGAAGGGCCTGGAAGCAGTTTGGGGAGAGTCATTTCTTTCTGATAGGGCTTTCAGAGCGTTGAATCCTCCTATACCTGATTCAATGACTGACGCTTCGGATCCACCGCTCAGAATGATGTCGGCTTTGCCGAGTCTGATATAATTGTATGCTTCAACGATAGCATTGGTTGCAGAAGCACAGGCAGAAACCGTGGCAAAGTTTGGCCCACGAAATCCGTATTTTATACTGATATAACCAGCGCTGATGTCAGCAATCATTTTTGGGATGAAGAATGGATTGTATCTTGGGGTACCATCGCCTCTGGCAAATTCCATTACCTCACTCTGAAAAGAGCCTATGCCCCCAATACCCGAGCCCCATATAACACCTGCTCTGTCGCAATTGATCTTATCCAACTGAAGTTTTGAATCTTCGAAAGCCTCCTGTGCAGTAACGAGTGCATAAATGGTGAAAAGGTCCATCTTTCTGGCCTCTTTTTTATCGAGGAAGTCAGTGGGTTCGAAATTCTTTACCTCACAGGCAAATTGAGTTTTAAACTTAGATGCATCAAACCTGGTAATGGGTGCAGCGCCACTAACACCATTGATCAATCCGTGCCAATAATCTTTGACATTGTTGCCAAGCGGTGTTAGTGCCCCTAACCCTGTTACTACAACCCTTTTTAAATTCATAAAGAATTTATTATTAAGAAGGAATTAGCTTTTTACGTTTTCTTCGAGGTAAGCGATCGCCTGACCTACAGTGGCGATGTTTTCGGCCTGGTCGTCAGGAATAGAAATATTAAATTCCTTTTCAAATTCCATTATCAACTCAACGGTATCTAATGAATCCGCTCCCAAATCATTGGTGAAGCTTGCTTCTGGAGTAACTTCTGATTCCTCGACTCCAAGTTTGTCGATAATGATTCCCTTAACTTTTTGTGCAATTTCTGACATCTTATTCTGTTGATTTTGTTAAAACTCAGTGCAAAGAAATACATTTAGCCCAACATTGTCAAACTATTTTAAAAGTCATTCTTTTCTCATAATTGCCATCCTGTTGGTGTTTTTGCTATTTTATCTGGGCAACAGAAATTTGACCCGGCTAGCACCCTTTATCAATTGTGGCAACCTTCCTTTGGAAATGCTTTAACTCCCGGCGTCAATTTGTACCTTTGAACATGAAGAAACTTAAGCTTGAAAATGATGTTCAGTATGACTTTTCACTGGTCGGGATCACCTGTGTACTGAGAGAGTACCGGCTTGCGTGGAAGCTTAACAAATTACTGGAAATTCAACTGAACAAAGAAAAGGATATCGAAATTGAATTCCTGAAAAACCAAAACCTGATTATTTCCAATTACCTGCACGAAACAGAAAATAGTCAGATTCGACTTCTTAAAAACAAATCAGCCGATGATTTCACAATACAATCAGCTTACCTCCTGCCCGAGCTGAAGGAATTTGATTATTTTTTAATAATACGGGGATTTGAAGATACCTTCTCGATGGAGGTATTGAAAAGCCGCATTGCCACCATTTCGGAAGTGCATTACACAAAGGAATTCGCTATAGAGAATCTGAAATCGAAAGAGAATCTTATTTTTTAAACGCCTCCGGCCTGACAAGCAGGGTCTTTTCCTTTTCAATTAGCACCGTGCCCGTCGGCATCCCTTTGGGTTTTCGAACATATTTTCGGGGTGTATACGCAATGCGGACTAGGGATTCACTTTTGCTTTTGGAGCTGAATGCCGCAAAAGCAGCCGCTTTTTCCAAAACTGGCCGAGGAATATTTTGGCCCGGTTTCATCCGCACAATCACGTGGGAACCGGGCACATCGCAGGCATGGAGGAAAAGGTCGTTTTTTTGGGCCACCTTAAAGGTAAGCTGTTCATTTTTTTGGGCGTTTTTTCCGATCAAAATGTCGTAGTTCATGAAACGAACCTGATGATATGGCAAATTGGACGGTTCCTCATCCGACATAAGCGCTTTGCCCAGTTCCTTTTTGGGCCTGATTTTTCCAGGGCGCTGAGCTTTAATTCCAATTCGGCAATCAATTGCTCTCTGGAGACTATGGATTCTTTGAGATGGCCAACTTCAAGCTTTTGTTTTTTTGATTTGCGATAATAGCGCGCCGCATTGTCCTGGGGTGTCAGATTGGATTTCAGAGCAATAGTGATGATTTCGCCGGTATAAAAATCGGGCAGTGAAATCGTGGTTGAATGAGGCTTTACCAAATGCAAATTGGCCATGAGAAGATCGCCCAGTCGTTCATAACTGTACCGACTTTCCAGCTCGGATATTTTTTTTGTTTGCATCGCAATGAAAAATCCGGCCTTTTCAATTTGCTGGGAAATCAACAGTTTTTGTTGCTGTTTTTCGCGATTCACCAAATAGGAGGATACCCATTTTTTGAATAGATCGTTCAGTGCATCTGTGGGTAAATTGTACTTTCCATCATCACTATTCCGGCGAAGGAGTGTAAGCTCTGGTTTTTTATCCGGCGCTTCGTGGATGAATATTTCCGGGGAATCTAGGTATGAAAGCAATTCACTGATCAACCTGTATCGCGTGGAATTGTCAGATGACCAATAACCTTTGCTAATTAAAAACTCATCGAAGGCAGCGCCAAAAGTCGGAATGCATTTTTTGTAATTTCCTTCGACCGATTCCAACAGACTTTCTGTGAAATCAGTTTGTTTGCCCAGTGCGTCAAATTGAATTCCGAGGTCCCCGCGGAGATTATTGCGGAATAATTCCATCAGAACTCCATTGTGAAATAGTAGAATATTAGCCCTGTTCCCATGCATTTTAAAAAGCAGGATATATCCATTATCCATTAGTAAAGTAAAAGGATCGATCGTTTTCAACCTGAAACACACCGAGAATCACATTCCCGATGACGGGTTTGAATAGATCCACACTATTTCGACGCGCGCGGTTGAATTCAGCAGGAAAGGAAAGACTGCAAAATTCAGGGTTAAATAGTCCTCTTATATACCGTGCCTCTGCGCCCTTTTCAAGTATAATGATGAGTTCGTTCTTCTGCTGGGAAAAGATTTCGCGAAAGCGATACCCTGTGATCTCAGCACTCAGCTGTCGACTGAGAAGGCGAAGAAAAAAGAAACTGTTATGCATGATGCAGTTCTACCGAAAGGCCATCATATGCCAGAAACACATTTGGGGGAAGTTCATCGGCAAGTTGACCGTGCAGGCCCATATTATGACCCATATGGATTAAATAGGCTTTTTCAGGCTTGATTTGCCCGACAACTTCCAACGCTTCATCGAGAGTAAAATGTGACGGGTGATCTTCGCGCTGCAAGGCGTTTATAACCAGAAACCGAGAGCCATGGATTTTTTTCATTTCATCATCCGGGATGGAGTTAGCGTCGGTGATATAGGTGAAATCGCCAATCCGGAAACCAAATACCGGCATTGTGTGATGCATCACCTGTATAGGTATAACTGACAATGCCCCGATGGAAAATGGAGTATTTTCGATCTGATGAATCGCCACCTTCGGTATGCCCGGGTAATCTCCCTTAAAAATATAATCAAACTCAACCCTGATTCTTTTAATCACTTCCTCATTTCCATAGATCGGTATCACCGCCGCCTTGCCTGCAATTGAACGGCCTGATATCATCCAATCCTGCAATATGATCGCGGTGCTCGTGAGTATAAATTACTGCGTCGAGTCGGCGGAGGCCGACACGCAATGCCTGGTATCGGAAGTCTGGCCCAGTATCGATGACGATATTCTGACCCGCAGCCTCAATCAATGCTGAAGTTCGCAGCCGCTTGTCGCGAGGATCGGTTGACCTGCACACACTGCAATCGCAACCCACGATAGGAATACCCAGTGAGGTGCCCGTTCCCAGAAAGGTGATTTTAATATTCAAGGCGATGACTTCAGGTCCTGGTAGGCGCTCAGATTTTTAGGAGTCAGTTTGTCGGTATTCAGATCCACAGTTTTCAGGATTTCCATAAGGCAATTGACTTTTCCTTCGAGGGAATAGAATTTGTTCACTACCACCACTTTTGAATCGCGAATGATGCAATACCCCGATTTGAAATTGCCCTTTTCGTAGCGAAGGGCGTAGTCTGATTCAGAAAAAATGTCTTCGATTTTATTGAGAAAATGCCTTGTATACTTAATCTCCATTTAGCTGGTCAAGGTCTTAACTGTCTCAACAAGGTTGTCGAAATTCAACGGTTTTTGCAGGTATTCGTTTATTCCTGCGGCCTGAAATTCTTCCTTTGAATAATTCATGGCATTGCCGGTAATGGCAACGATGGGAATGGACGATTTTACAGGATCGCTGAGCTTCCGGATTTGCCTGGCGCATTCCATACCATCCATTTGCGGCATATTTATGTCCATAAGGATGATATCGAAGCTTTCATTTTCCAGCATGGATAAAACCTGAACTCCATTCTTTGCTGAAAAAATCTCATAATTCTGGATCTGGAGAATTTTTTTTGTCAGATTCTGGATCACCGAACTATCTTCGGCAATAAGTACTTTTTTCGAATCCATGATAAATCAGTTATTTAAAAATGTAGGATAATACTTTTTGAATTCCTCAAACCGCAATTTCAACTCAACAAGCTCTTCCGCCAGTCCAACATAAATTTTCTTCTGAAGCTTCAGCCTCGACTCGATTTCCACAGTAAGCTGCGACACCTTATCAATTCCCAATGTACCGGCGTTGCCTTTGAGTGTATGCAAATTAATTAAAATATTTTCGTAGTTGCCATCTTCCAGAGAAACAAAGCAACTATCGATTTGCTCGGTGGTTTCATTTTCAAAATCAGTGAACACGCTGATCACCATTTCTTCACCGCCATATTTCTTCAATTGATTCACTATGTCATGATTAATCACCATGTCATTTGACTCAACAGTCATGATTTCGAGCGGTGTATCGTCTTTCTTTATATGGAGCAAAGTCCGGATTTTATTCAGCAACTCCTTTGCCTTGATGGGTTTTGAAATATAATCGTCGAGCCCTGATTTGATAAAGCGTTCCTTATCTTCCTTCATGGAGTATGCGGTCATGGCGACGATAGGCGCAAGATCTTTAATACCCAGTGCCTTGATTTTTTTGGTGGCCGTTACGCCGTCCATGTCTGGCATCTGAATGTCCATAAAGATCACGTCATACGGTTTTTTCTGCGCCTTATTGATCGCATCCTGACCGTTGACAGCGACATCCACTCTACAACCTGACTTTTTCAGGATTTCCCCGGCCACCTGACGATTTACCATATTGTCATCGACAAGTAGAATTAGTGGCTCGTGTTCATTAAAGTAGTTACTGATCCGAATATCCTTTTGCAGCAATTCTTCGTCGTCGATGACTTCTTCGTGGGTTTCTTCCGCTTCAAAGGTAAACCAAAACGAACTACCGAGGCCTAAAGCGGAGTAAACTCCAATGTCGCCGCTCATGAGTTTACAAAGCTCTTTTGAAATGGAAAGTCCAAGTCCGGTGCCGCCGAATGATTTTGTGGATGAATCTTCCACCTGACTAAAGCTGTTGAAGAGCTTCTTAATATTTTCCTGCGATATTCCAATGCCGCTGTCGCTTACAACAACTTTCACGATGATTTTCTTACCGCTTTTTACGATCGTTCGCAGGCTGATGTTGATCGACCCTCCGCCATCTGTAAACTTGATAGCGTTGGAAGTGAGATTTGAAAGGACCTGGAGCAGGCGGGTTTCATCGAGAAGTACCTTTTCCGGAAGGTTACTGTCGAGGTGGTAGTACAGGTTAATCTCCTTAGCCTGGGATTGCTGTGTAAACAAGGCATACAATTTTTCCAAAGTATTTTTAATCCTGACGGGTTGTTTCCTTAGCTCTAATTTTCCAGCTTCTATTTTCGACAGGTCAAGTATATCATTTGAGGATAGTCAGCAGGGTTTCCGATGATTTTTTAATCGTTTGAACATGGCGCTGCTGATCGTCATCCAGAATGGTATTCGTAAGCAGATCAATGGTGCCGATGACTCCATTCATCGGGGTGCGGATCTCGTGGCTCATGTTCGCCAGGAAGTTTTCCTTTACCTTCAGTGATCTTTCTGCAATTTCCTTGGCCTTTTGTAGCTCCAGGGTAGCCTCCTTCAATTTTGTGATGTCCCTTGCCACACCCTCCATGTAGGCGTATTTCCTTCCATGATGGAATACCCTGATATTGCATAAAAATTCTAGTGTGGTACCAGATTTGCTTTTCACCGATGCTTCCACGTTGCGAAGACTTTTTTCACGGACAAGCTGAAGAATCAGCGATTTTGACTTGGCAAAATCCGGGTAAAAGGTGACCATGTTATTGCCGAGGACGAACTTTTCATCAAAACCCAGCAGTTCCTTAACCGAAGGACTTATCATGATAATGGTTCCCTTTTTATCGCAGCGGAAATAGATGTCCTGGAATGATTCGAATATATTCCTGAATTTTTCTTCATTTTCCTTCAGAGCCAGGTCGGCGAGTTTGTTTTCTGTGATATCGTGAGCGATACCAAACACTTCCTGTATCTTTCCATTTTCCTCATAAATGGGATTCAGGAAGATCTCCTTCCAAATCTCCTGATTGTTATATTTATTGACGAGGGAGGACTCGAAATGAAGAAACTGCCCGTCAAAAACGTCCTGGTATTTTGCTTTCCAAAAAATTTCATCTTGCGTCAGGAACTTGGATTTTCTGCCTTTAGGATTTTTCTCAATGGCGTCGAGGTTGTAAAAATCCTTATTGGTTTTGAAATAATTCTGGTTGAATGAGGTAAAACCAAATTCCTTATCTACAGACCAGATGAGGTGGCTGCTGCTTTCGAAAATGGCTTTTAGCCTGGCAGATTGCTCGAAGATTTTGTGCTCTTTCTGCTTCCTTTCGATAGCCAGCGCTATCTGTCCCGATATAAAATCGAGCAACTCAAGGTCACGGTAATTATAAGTACTGGTGGTATTGTAGCACTGCAATGAAATAAGACCAATGACCCGGTTCGAAATCTTAAGCGGTACACCCAGCCAGATCTTTGGAATGGTGCCTTCAACCGATACCCTGCCATGATAATGCAGATTCACGATGTCCTTTTCATAAAGGAAAAGCGGCTTGTTGGAACCCATGGCATATTCTGTGAGCCCGTTACCCAATTTTCGCTCAAACTGTTCGGCAAACATGGAATTGGACTCATCGATAAGATATGGAAACCGGAGCTTTTTATTTTCCTTATCCAGCAAAGCAACATAAAAATTTTTGGCTTCAATAATGTTGCTGAGCTCATGATGGATGTTGGAAAACAAGGTTTCCAAATTGGAGCTGTGAATCGTCATATTGGCGATTTTATAAGATAGCGCCTGGGCTTTTTCTGCCCGAATGCGATCCGTGATATCGTGGAAATATACCCCTAAACTCCAGTGGCTTTCCGTCCTTGAAGGAGCAGTTTACACCCCCGGTGAGGTAAATCTTTTTACCATTTTTAGCGATAAACGCGGTATCGAACTTATCGACGTTTTTTCCCTCAACTATCAGTTCCAGAGCAATAGTCGTCTTGCTGAGATAATCCGGGTGAACGATATCATGAATGCGAAGACTGGGGATTTCATGATTCTGGTATCCGAGTTTTTCTTTCCAGATCTTATTGACGAACTGCAACTTACCGTCGAGCGAAAAAATCTGGATGAGGTCGTTGGCGTTATCAAACAATTCTTTCAACTGGTCATTGCTCCGCTTCAGTTCCTCAGCGATTTTTCTTTTTTCGGTCACATTTTCACCCACCAGCGTCACGCCGGCAATCTGACCTTTGGCATTATAGAGTACTACAGAACTGAGTTTTAAGATGATCGCTTTGCCATCCCTGTTGGCCAGCTGCCCTTCGAAGGAGGTGACATACCCGCTGTTGTAAATGATATTGTGAAGAAATTCCTTTGCCTCAGCCTGCAAGTGCTCGGGGAAGAGGCATTCATAGAAAAGCGCGCCCTCCATCTCCTCTTTGGTCATCCCGGTGACGAGGCTCAAAGCATCATTGCAAAATGTGATCCTGCCGTCTTTATCGAGCGAAAAGGCTATCAGGTGCGATTTCTCTAAGGAATTATGAAGTTTGCGCTCTGACTCCTGAAGCGCATGTTGCAGACTCCGCTCGTCTTCCTCAAGTTTTTTATCAGTGATATCGACCGTGGCGGAGATATAACCGGAAAATTCTCCTTCACTTTCATACAGCGGAATACCAGCCTCATGCATCCAGCGCAATTGGTTCTGTGCGTTGTAAATCCGGTAGATTATGCCGTATTTCTTTCTTTTGCTGAATGCTGCCTCAATGGCCGATCTCACATTTTCCTGGTCTTCGGTATGACAATTTCAAACCAGCCACTGCGATGTTGTTCTTTGAGGCTTTTACCTGTAAAGTTGATCCACTGATTGCTAAAGTAATAGAATTCATTGCGGCTGTCAGACATTTTAAACAGTACAGGCGCGTTATCAGCGAGATCGCCAAGATCCTCCTTGTGCTGAACCAGGGCTGTAAGGCGCCTGTCCTCCATGTCACTCAGATCAATGATTGCTGCAGCGATACCGTTGAAGCTGCCGTTTCTGGTGAATACCGGCATGCCAGATTCATATACCCGCGTGAAAGTGTTATCCCCCTTTTCAAGTTCATACACCATGCTGTATTTTTCCTTTTTTTCAAGAGCGTTACGCAGGGTTTTCTTTATGCGGTTCCTGTCGGAGGCGTGTACGGTATTGATCCAGGCTTCGCCCAGCTGCTGGCTGAACGTCGTAGCAGTAAAGTCAAGGTAGGTGCTGTTCAGATAATAAACCGACCCATCCATATCGTAACACTTGAACATGAGCGCGCCTTCCGAAATGAGGTGTTGAAGACTTACCGGCTCTTGTGTGGTGATTGTCTGGCGAATGGAGGATAACTCAAACTTCTTAGGTGAAATGGTAATATAATACCGGGTGGCTTCAAAGCTGAACACACTTATCTCGGTGTAGTGTAGTTGGCCGTTTGATGTTTTTATTTGAAGATTAGTAGTAACTGGAGTGCCGATTTTCAGTGTGCCAAGAATGCCCCTGAAGACCTCTTTGGACAACCGGCCGTCCGGCTGATATTCTGGAAAAATGATGCTGATGTCATTGCCGACCACCCTCTGCAAATCACATTCGAAAAGATTGTTTCTGGTTTCCTGAATATCCGTGACGATATTCCTTTCCACTTTCAGGATGCATTTGGCCTGGTCGTTGGAAACCGGAATCTCACCTTTTAACATGGGCTTCTGGGGTGTATCAATCAGCAAGGTGTCATTTTTCGCTTTCAGCATACACTTATATTATGGAAAAACTCCATAAAGTTAAACATAATATTGGATTTTTTCTATTTTTCAATCTAACCCGTACTTCAAATACCGAAATTTAGGAATGACTTTGGAATCCGCGGCCATTCAACATTTTTTAAATGTGAAAAATTTTTGGTGATAGACGACCGAACCTATCGCACCATTCACAGCTTCAAAATTCACTTTACCTCCAGAAACGATTCTGGTTTTCTGCCATTCGCTCGCCTCATGGAAAGCAATCAGAGATGAAAATAATAATAATTTTTTGTCGGAGTGGTGGTAGTGCCGTTTGGTGTTGTCATATAAGTGAAATTGAATAGTGATGAATCATAACGAAACAAAATACTGGGAATTATTCATTCGCCGCCAGGCAAATGAAATTGGTGCGGAAGACCTTGCAGCACTTAATTCATGGAAAAAAACCAATCCTGAAGCCTATTTGTTGATGGAGGAGGTTTATCGCCAAACCGATCATGCGGATGAAAATGCATTCAGCGCTGAAAGCGATTGGCACGATCTGAAAGCAATCATTGCTTCAGAATCTGACCACCAGCCACCGATCGTGAAAATATTTCCATGGGTAGCCCGGGTAGCAGCAGCCATACTGGTGGTACTGGGTTTTACCTACATTTTTTACCAACAGATACAAACTGATCCTCAAAACAGGGTAATGCAGACCTTGATCTCAACGGATAATTCTTCGATAAAGCAGGTAGTGCTTCCTGACAGTTCGGTGATCTGGTTGAACAAAGGTTCTGAGATTCTTTATCCGGAAGAATTTAGCAGTGAGGCAAGAATTGTTTATCTGAAAGGCGAAGCATTTTTTGATGTAGCGCCCAACAAAGACTGGCCGTTTATCATTCAGGCCGGAAATTCGAAGACAACAGTCATAGGCACATCCTTCAATCTGCGGGCATATGGCGGGGAGGATGAAATTAGACTGACAGTTGTGACCGGGAAAGTGGCATTTACCCTATCCGACGACAGGGAAAAGGTGATTGTCACACCCGGAAACAGGGCATCTCTCAACAATTCCGATCTGACAATTATGACTCAATCCAATACCGATATCAATTTCTTATCATGGAAAACCAGGCAGCTTATCTTCAACAATCAACCACTTGATGAATTGATTGCAAGTCTGCAGAGGCATTACGGCACGAAGATACGACTGGGCAATAGCGGCATGAGTGAATGCCGGTTTACAGGCAATTTTACGGATACTTCGCTGGATGATGTGCTGAACATCATTACACGGTCATTGGAAGCAGCTATTCGGAGCGCTACGGAGTTATCACCATTCAGGGAGCAGGTTGTAAATAGGCTATGAAAAGAGCAATCGCTATATGGATATTTCGTCGCTTCTTTGTGAGCGCAGCACGGTCACAGGAGGTTGATTCCGATCAAAGGATTGCCCTTGAGTTCACGGATGTTACGTTAAAAGAAGCGTTGGATTCCATAGCCGTTCACTTCCATCTGCGAATGTCCTATTCGGATTCCAAAATCAATTCCGCGAGGAAAGTATCCGGCAGATATTCAGCAACATCCCAACAGGATTTTCTAAGCCAATTTCTGAACGATCAGGATCTCAATTATACCATCATCGATGATCAGATTGTGGTCTTCCCTTTCAACACCAACCAAACAATCAAAATTTCCGGAAGGGTAACGGGCGCTGAAGACGGCGAGCCCGTTGCCTTTGCCAGCATTACACTACCGGATGTCACCAAGGGAACTTCGACCAATGAAGAGGGCGAGTTTGAACTGGACGTAACGGAGCTTCCAATCCAAATCACGGTGTCGCACATTGCCTATGAGAAACAGATGATTTTCGTTTATGAAGATCGAAACTTGCTTCAAGTCCGGCTCAATCAGGCACCTGCGGCAATTGAAGGAATTGACTGTAAAAGGGCGCCGTGATAAGAACGCCTACTATCAATTACTGAAAAATGCCAGGGAACTCATCACCGAAAAACGCGATGAATGGCTGTTCGGGAAGGCATTTTACCGGCAGAAATCCGAGCGACAGGATCGGTTCACCGAGATATTCGAAATGTTTTACGACGTGAAATACACACGAAACGGTATTGCCGATTGGGCGTTGCAGGAAGGCCGCTATGCTTTTCAGAATAAGGATGAATATGACGTATTTCTATACAATAAGAATTTCACATTGTTGTCGCGCATGTTTTCATTGCTTCAGCCGGCGACGGAAAGCTATCTTTTGCCTTTCCATCCGGATGCAAGGGAAATATTCGAACTGTCGCTTAGCGAGATCATCGAATATGAAGGCAGGCATATCGCCGTCATTAATTATGTCCCTCATACTTCGGTGGATAAGCCCGCTGCCCGTGGTCAGATTTACATCGACTTCGAAACATCCGAAGTTTTTAAAATGACCGGAAAATTCACTGACGGCAGCATGAACATCATCGGATTTTCAGATTCGGAAAGCTCCTGGGACAATTACGAATTGTCGTTTGACATTTCTTTTGGTGAGCATGATTCTGGCGGATTGAAACTCGACTATATCCGGGTTGACCATAATTTCAATTACTATTATAAGAAGGATTTTATTGGAAAAATCCATACAAGTTCGTTTCTGAGTTTCTATGAGCACTATGTTCCGGCCACAGCCAAAAAACTCGGCGGCCCGGTTGATTTCAAAACCAGTGACACTCAGACCATCGATCGCATCGGATACAACAGGGAATTCTGGCTGCAAAATCCGATCGTAAAACGCACACCGCTGGAAGAAAAACTCATTCTTGATTTCGATAAAAACCAGGCATTCGGGATGGTTTTCCTGAACCAGGAAGAACAGGTGATACTGTTGCCAGACAGAAAAAACAGCGAAAAAGCCAGAAAGATCATTGAAGGATACGAGCAGGCCTCAGATAAAAGCCCGCAACATCGCATCTATTTACAGCTCGATAAAACGCGCTACCAACCCACGGACAAGATCAGATTTGCGGGCTATATCATGGACCCATGGACTTTGCGTCCTTCGGTGACCGGTAGTGTTTTGAACATATGGGTATCTGATAATTCCGAATCTATTGTGGCGAAGAAGTCCTACGACGTTAACCATGGTGTATCCTACGGTGAGCTCGATCTCACAGCTTCAAGACCTGGGGTTTATATGATTTGCGCAAATCTCAATACAGACACAACCTGTTTGTTCAGGCGGCAAATTGCCGTTCTTCCAGGCGAAACAAATATAGGACCGGCAGACCCAGTCACCGAGACTGCAATTGTGACAAAGATGGTAGCAGCGCCGGAAGGCGGCCTCCTTATGGCAGATACAAGAGTAAAAGTGATTATTGCCGGATACAACGATGAAGACGAAATTGTGCCAGCAGCATGGGTGGTAACCGATGATTCGGGCACACAAGTCAGTCTTCTGAACAGCGAACCTGACGGCCTCGAAGAGTTGATATTTGTGCCACAATCGGGCAAGAGTTATTATTTGCAGCAAAACGGCATTGCCAATGCGACTCGTCGGCCGCTACCGCCGGTCGTTTCAGAAGGTATTTCTCTGGCCGTAACCGAAAGGGACCGCAATAGTCTTCGAATGGAAATACATCAAAAGCCGGCATTTCCCAGGGAGGTATTTATCCTGTCAGCCTCAGCCGGTAAAGTATTCAGCGTGTACGAAAAAAAACTCACGGGCATCACCACCACCGTTGATTTGCCGACGCAGCATCTGCCATCGGGGATTAATGATCTGGTTCTTTTGGACGCGCGTGGAACTATCCTGGCTTATCGTCAAATATTTGTAGAACCGGCTTCACTGAATATTGAGTATATATCCGGGGTATGGAAATCCAGAAAAAACCATAAGCTGGAACTCACCTTCCGCGTGACCAACATGACCGGTGAGCCAAACCGCGCAAATCTCAGCGCTGTCTGCAGTCAGGACTCCGACAATGTTTATAGTGAAATGACCACCGGGCTTTTACTGGCCAATTCCCGCATTCCTTCCTCCCTGTTGCAGCATATTCCGCAAGGCAAATTAGTTGAAGTCGCCGATAAGCTTCTTGTCCTTAATCGTGAATTTAACCAGAAGAAAAATACAACCAGCCCAACGCCACACGATCTACCACACGAAGACTTGGTATTGGAAGACAAAATTATCGCTGAAGTATCAGTGAGCGCTATCTCAGACAAGCCGTTGCAACGCATGAACAAAGGAAATGAAAACCATAAAATGTCCATGGACCATGAAACAATCTGGTTGCCAAAGCTCTTAATCAGTCAAGATGGTATTGCCGTCCTGGACATGCAGGCCAATCCGGGATCGGCATTGGTCATCTCCATCCAGGGATTGAGCCACTATGGGGAAATTGCGGATTTCAGGGAGGTAATTCATCTTGATAGCCTGAAGGAGCAAAAAAGAAAGGGAGGGTCTGTCCATAAATATATAACATATGATAAGAGATAAGTAGATATAGAGATAAAATCCAGTATAATAGAAAAAGAGCAGCAACCAGAAGACGAGCAAAAAGAGCGACCGAGGCAAAAAACCCGGAAGGGCCGAGAACAGGAGCAGAACCCAGCCAAACAGGCCAGGAAACAAAGGGGCAAAGAGAGGAAGGACGAAAACCCCGACCGGGAGCAGAGCGGCAGCGAACAAAGAGAAAGAGACAAGGGAAGAAAGCGCAGAAGACCCGCAGAGCACAACAACGCAAGAGAGCAAGGCCGAAGCCAGGGGGCAGAAGAAACAAAAACAGGAGGGAGGGAGGGAGGGGAAAAAACAAAAAGCCGGGCGGAAGAGACCCCACCGGACCGACACGGGGAGAGAGCAAACCACCACCGACCAAAGCAGGAGGGAGACAAAGAAGGCAAGGGCGAGCCACGGCCAAAAAAGAGGACCAAGGCAGGGAACCGCAAAGCCGCCAACGAACAAAGACAAAAACCGGCAGAAAGGGAAGCACGCAAAAGAGCAGAAACCCGCAGCACAAGAGGGGAAGGGAAAAAAAAGAACAGAGAGAAAGCCGGCGAACGCCCAACGCAACCCACGCGAGGGACGAGAGGAGGAAAGGAAAGAAAAAGGGAAGGGACCCGAAAAGAGAAGAACAAGAGCAAACCGAAAGAAAAAAGGAACGCGAAAACAACGAAGAGGGGGAGCAAACCCAGAGCCAGGCAAAGGGAACCCGGAAGCACCGCACCCCGCCGAAGGGAAAGAGAAAAACCCGAAAAAAGAAGACCAAACAAAAAAACCGAAAGAGGGAACAAAAAAAGCCGAAAAAAAAAAAAAAGAAAAAAAAAAAAAAAAAAAAAAAAAAAAAAAAAAAAAAAAAGACAAATAAATTTAGGCGGAACAAGTGAGTGTTGAGTTTTAAACAACGAAGCAATGAAAACTCTAATCGAAAGTAAGTATTTTCAGCAAAACCGGATTCCGGTAATCGGCCTTTTAATCGCGATCCTATTGTTTGGTTCAGTGTCGGATGGCGCGGCTCAAAACAACCTGATCCATCTTCATTTCGAAAAGACAAAAACCAAAAAGGGTGATATTCACTTTGAGATGATTCACAATCTCATCATTATACCGGTTTTCATCAACGGTTCAGATACACTGAAATTCATCCTTGATACAGGTGTGAGTCATACCATGATCACGAGCATGAAAGGCGCCCACAATACGTCGTTCAATTTTGCACGTGAAATAGAGCTATTTGGTCTGGGCAGCGGTCGTGAGGTGAAAGCCTTTCATTCGTTTGGCAATGTGATCGAGCTGCCCGGTGTTGTCGGATTTAACCACAACGTCATTATTCTCAAGGAGGATTTCGATTTTCTTTCACAAAGCCTCGGCACGCAAATTCATGGCCTCATCGGGTATGATGTTTTTGAAGGGTTTACCGTGGAAATTGACTACAAAGCCCATAAGATTACCCTTTACGATCCGAAATTCTACATGAATAGAGTTCGTGAAAAAATCGTAAAGAAGTATGAACCGATCCCACTGACCATTGAGCGCAGAAAGCCATTTGTCAAAGGAGTGGTTATTGATGAAAACAACGTGGAAAGAGAAGCCTCATTCCTTATTGACTGTGGCGCCAGCCATGCTTTATCGCTTTTCAAAACAGAAACGAACAATCTGGAGATTCCCGGACAATCACTTTACACGTACATCGGTGCCGGACTTGGCGGCGATATTTATGGCTACATAGGGCGGGTGAAACGATTCCGTATCGGCGATTACAGTTTTAAAAAACCCATCGCCACCTTTCCTGATGAAGAGTCCGTGCCAGTTACCGGGGGAGAAATGGATCGCGGTGGCAGTATCGGCGCCGATATCATTAAGCGCTTTGATGTTGTCATTGATTACAGGGGGAAAGAAATTTTTCTAAAGCCGAATGAATTTTTTAAAGATGAATTCAAATACAACCTCAGCGGTATTGACCTCACTACACCACTTCCGGATGTACCGCTTTTCGAGGTAGCTAAAATCCGGAAAGGTTCGCCTGCATGGATTGCCGGACTGGAAGTCGGCGATCAGATAGTCAACATCAATGGTATAGAGACAAGCGAATATTCGCTGAGTAGTATCGTGGAAATGCTGCAGTCAAGACCTGGAAGGACATTCCGCATTGGAGTACGCCGAATCGATGAGACGTTTTATGCCAAGTTCACCCTGGAAGATCCTATAAAGTAGATTATGGTCAGGGGTCAATTTCTACGATTATATTGAAAGATTGCACTGGAAAATTGAAGCAAATCATTCAATTAAAAATTACTTTTACTCTTTACCACATTTTTTCGGACATAAACTCAAAAGCACATGACAAAAGAAAACAATCCTTTCGACGCTGTTTCACGAAGGAAATTCATCGGATCTTCCCTTGCTATCAGCGCCGTGTTGATGGTTGGAAGCAGTAAAATAATTGCAGCGCCAGCCTTCATACGAAACCTCGGCAAACCCAACTCGGTCATTAAAGGCGTACAAATCGGTGTGATTACCTACTCGTTTCGCTCCATGCCCGACCAAAGTGCGGAGGCTACTTTGAAATACACGCTGCAAACCGGCCTCAGCGCTATAGAACTCATGGGAGAGCCAGCCGAAAGTTTCGCAGGTGTGCCGGTCAGTCCTGTTGACCGGAATGCTTTCTTTGGCCTTATGCGCAAAACCAGGGAAGGTGGCCAGCTTACAGACGCTGAAAAGAAACAAATGGACGATATGCGGGCTCAAATGGAAGCCTATAATAAGGAAGTAGCGCAGTGGCGGGCAAGTGTTTCAATGGATAAATTCGTCCAGATGAAAAAGATGTATAGCGACGCAGGGGTGAAAATTTATGGCTTCAAACCCAGCGCATTTAGCGCAAGGAATACTGATGCCGAAATGGATTATGGATTCCGCGCAGCAAAGGCATTAGGCGCCTCACATGTGACACTGGAGCATCCGGGTGACGATACACAAACCAAAAAGCTTGGGTGATCTCGCCGCTAAGCACAAAATTTATGTTGCCTATCATGGACATGAGCAACAAACACCAACATTCTGGGATACCGCGCTTAGTCAGTCGGCTTACAACGCGATGAACCTGGACGCAGGCCACTATGTTGCGGCAGGAAACCCCAGCGTCATTGATTTGATCAAAGCAAAGCACGACAGAATATCGAGTATGCACATCAAAGACAGGCAAAAACCTGAGAATGGAAAAGGCAACCTGCCCTGGGGAAAAGGTGATACTCCGATCGGCGAAATGCTTACATTGATGAGCAAGAATAAATATAAATTCCCGGCAACCATAGAGCTGGAATATGAAGTGCCAGCAGGTTCAGACTGTGTGAAAGAGGTGGGAATTTGCCTGGATTTCTGCAGGAAAGCCCTTGGCGCTTAGAGCGTATTAGAAAGTTCACAAAAAGCCATTATGCTTCAGGCATAGTGGCTTTTTCAGTTTAAAAGTAAACCACTACCGGAGCGCGGGAATGAAGCGCCCTGTATATGATCAGGGCATCCTTATTGTCCAGTTCGACGAAAAGTTCAGGCGTGTAGCGTTCCTCCTTACCGGTAAAGTAATTGATGGTAAACCGGTGAACTATATGGATACGGTCAGCAAGGTAGGATACAGTCGATTTCCAGAAACTTTCAGCATCCGGTTTTACTCCGTCAATAGTTACTTTGAGGTCATTGTCGAGCAAGTAAATTATCTTCACTGGTTTCGAAATAGTGGTATCCGGATTGTGTTTTATTGATTTAGCCTCCGTTGTATCCTCGGGTGCTACAATGTGAATTAGTGGTTCTTTTTCATAATTGCACGTATCACTCTTCAGCTTAGCCGTACGGCCAAAGTTTTTTAAATACGCATTGATACCCATCTGCCCTGCGTAGCGGTCGAGCCGAACATTTTTCATTTTGGTATTAAAAACCTTTACTCCGCGTATTTGCAGGTACATGGAGCTATCAGGCAGGCTGATCACCAGTCCGGCAGAGTCGGTTTGAGCCATGGATAAAAGGGCCTTTTTGAAAGCGAGTTCGTGGTACATACTATCGAGCGAAGCATCTTCACGACAGGCATTTTCGAGTTCGGCATCAGCATCTTCGCTCTGCAGAACGGATTCATTGTATTTGATGAAGATATTTCTGTGGTAACTGAATACGGCTGTATAGTAGGCAAGAAGCAGAATGGTTAGGATAGAAGTGATGATAAGCAGGTAAATACCCCGCCGGCCCCTTAATCCGGAAACCAATCTATCCTTTAAAGAAATCTGTTCCATGTGTTTTTATTGTTTCAAATTCTATTGCTATCGTAATGGTTCAGGGGAAGCTTTGCTATCCGCTGTTTTTTATTCATCAGATGATAAATACTTTTGAATTGACCCCGAGATTTTTGAACACCACCTCAAGGTCATCATCTCCCAGTCTTATGCAGCCATGCGTTACGGGCAGGCCGAGCAGTCGCTGATAAAGCGTACCGTGAATCATGTACCCTTCACCCATATAGAGCGCGTAATCACCCAAAACACCATACTCATACCGCGATGAGTGATTGGCCGATGGAACGGGCAAGCCTTCCTCGACAAATGCCCAATCTGGCTTTTTCCACACCGGATCTGTCGTTCTGCCCTTTACAGTGTGGTAGCCTTTCGGTGTCTTAAATATCCATTCCTGATTGGCCTTGCCTTTCAGCTTCACATAGCTTCCGGTCGAACAATTACCAGTTCTTATCACCTCATCCCCTTTGCAGAGTTTAAAAGTGTTTGTGGTCGTATTGATGATGATATAAGGTTTGTTGGGTACAAACGTCGCCAGCTTTTTGGATGTTTTGTCCATCTCATTGGCTGCTTTCAGCCTGTACTTGGTTATGGCTGTTGAATCGGCAACCAGAGAATCAATTTGTGCAAAGGCTGCACTGTTAAAAGCCATTTGCTGGATGCTTTTGTATGGCGCCAGATATACACCGACAAACACCAGAGCATTGATCAGCGCCAAAGCGAATAAAAGGAGGCCAAATACCAGTGGTTTCATGGCCACGGTCGTCTCTCCGGTCTGCATCGCTTTCATTGGCTGGATTTTTTGCAAAAATTCCAGACCACCAACTCTGCCCTTGTATTACTGAATTATCCATATTTTTAGAAAGTTATAATTTCTTTTAAGGGTTTTAATGACCCGACAATGACTACCGGGGTATTTACTGAAGCCATGGAATACAGGTGATCCATGTCTTTATTGGTCAGCGCTATGCAGCCATCAGTCCAGTGATACCCCTTACCTCCGTCGCCGTGGATCTCGATCATACCCCCGATGCGCTTTTTTTGGTCGATATGTCCATCGCTCTTCAGTGTTTCAAAGCGGGTTTTGTCTTCTTCATTCGGGTAGTTGATCTTGAGCGCCTTGTAGTACTTCGTTGACGGACCTTGTTTCTTCAGTGTGATGGTATAGTTGCCTTCCGGCGTGGATTTATCGCCTTCGAAGCGCTTGGTACCTGTCCAGTTTTGTCCGAGCTCAGCCTTGTAAGTGGCAATTTTTTTCCCACTTTGATATACGACGCATTCGCCCGCGGTTTTGTCAACAACGATCGTGGAGATTTTACTACTTCTCGACTTTTTTATGGCATTCTTAGCCCACTTTTGCCATTGGTCGTAATCATTAAAATAGTCAGTAAGGTATTCACGGCTTTTAGTGATCATCAGGGTAGAGCGCTGAGCCAGCGATGTAGCCAGTGTCGTGCATTTTTTCCAGTTTTCTTTCTGAAAGTGAATTTCCAGTTCAGGAAGTTCGGCTGCAATTTTTCGAATACCCGTGTTGAGATCATCGGGCAGCTTAAAGCGCGAATTTGCAGATTGTAGAATTTCCAGATTATTCTTTATGGTTTTTATCTGATTCGCCGTGAATGTCTTTGAATCGGTGGATATTTCATGAGTCAGCGATATGGCTTTTGACGCCAGCGAATCTGCTATGTGTGCTGCGCTCTTAGCTTTTTGATATTTTCGGAAGAGGAAAAAACGTTCGTTTTCGCTTTTCCAGTATTTAAGCGCCGAGTCGTAGTAATTCCGGGCGAGATTGTACTGGGGCTTTGCGTATATGTCTGCATTAACTTTTTTAGCGTTTAGCAGCCTGCTACGAGCCGATTCGATTTCTTTTTGAGGAATTTCTCTGGTAGTAGTTCGCTGGTAGGTATGAACAAAATAGTAGGTGGCCAATGAAACTGTGATGATAATGACTGACCAAACTATATATTTCATTCGCATTGATTCATTGGATTCTGGTTCTGACTTGTTTTTCTGAGGTGGGTGAATTGGCTATCAGCAAGGACTCCTGCAAATTTAGTATAAGTTGTTGTAAAATAATTACCCCGAAGCAATGCCCCGGGGTAATTATATAGCAGAGATTTAATAAAAATTCTGTTATTAAAGCCTATCGCTTTGTTTTAGCAATTACTTCTTTCAATTCAGTATTGATTGAAACTGCATTTTCTTTTGCGACTTTAGCTTTGTCAAGTGCAGGAAGAAGATCACCGGCAGTAGCCTGAGTGCTTACTTCCACAACTGCTGCTTCGATCGCGGCGATTTCGGTATTGATTTGCTCAAGGGCTTCTTTGCCTTCTTTGCCTTTTGGAGCTTTCGTTACCAATTCTTTGTTCTCTGTTGTCAGGGTAGCGATTTCGCCAAGAAGTGCAGTGATTTCATTCTGAACTTCAACTTTGCGAGCTGCAGTCTGCTCAACAACCGCATTAGCCTGAGCTTTTACAGCTTCGAGTTCGGTTTTAATAGTTGCAAAACTTGGGAACCATTTTCCGCTTTCAACTTCTACTTTCTCCATGATACCGGCAAGAGAATCTTCAAGGGCAGCAAATGCTTCAGCTTTGTAGGCAGGTGCGCCAACGTTTCTTGCTGAGTCAACAGCTGCTTTTGCGAGATCAATGTCAGCCTGAGGAGCTTTTTCACATGAGGCTAAGGTAAAGGCAATTCCTATTGCCATAATACCCATCAAAAATTTGTTTTTCATTTTCTTAAATAAGGATTTTTAATTTTTTTTCTTTTCTGGTAGAATGTGGGTTCTTTCCAAAATCAGTATTTAGACGAAGCGTTTTCAAAAAGTCACATCATCCGATGGAAATTTTTTAATAATCCTTAACCCACGATGTGAATCGGCCTTCAAATCCACAGATTTCATAAAAATACCATAGTTCTACATGGTATTTTTATAAAAGTAAATCATACAGATATCTGCGGGTCAAATTATGACTGGCCGGAACCTGTGTCCAATGAGCTTATTTATCACATATGAATAATTGCCGTGAAAATCATGACGATTAAATAACTGGGATTTTTTTAATTTTGAATCAGAAAGAATTCAGGAAGCCCTGTTTCTCCAATGATGAATAATAGCAGCGATCAAATCTCCGATAAGGAACTGGTACAACTTTTTATCAATTCGAATAAGCGATCCGGATTTTCCGAACTGTACAATCGTTATATCAAAAAAGGTAGAAAACAAATGCTATTCACTTTTAAAGGATCGCCAGCTATCTGCAGAATTTGCCAATGACATCATGAGCAGGGCATTTGAGAAACTTCCATCGTTTAAGGGCACAGCTGCATTCTCAACTTGGCTATATACCATCACTTATAATTATTGCATCGACTACCTGCGGTCAAAGAAAAAAATGCACTACCCGGAGTGGAACCGTGACAATCAGATTCCTGAGATTATAGAAGAAAACCATGAGGAGATCGCCGAAATATCTTATCAACAGCTACTGGTGATTTTAGAGATGTTGCACCCGGAAGAAAAAGCTATGATCCTCATGAAATATCGCGACGATCTGCCAATGAAGCAAGTGGCAATAGCTCTTAGGGTTAGTGAAAGTGCAGCGAAAATGCGCTTAAAGCGCGCAAAAGCGCGGGTTGTGTATATGTATAAAGAGAAATTTGTAAATCCATAGTAACCGAGGGGAGGTTTTTACGTCTAAACTGATGGATTATCTGAAATGAAGGAATTTATAAAAAAAATATTCGGCCAGACCAGGCTAAACACCCCTAAAGCAGTATTGAACGGCTTCAAGGCTATTTTTAAAAATGCGAAGAGTGCTGAATGGAGCCAGCGCGGCCAGCAATGGGAGGTACTGTTTTACTGGGAAGATCATGAAACCATTGCAATTTTTGATAATGCAGGAGCGCTAATTGAAAAAAGGATAAACATAAGCATAGATTCACTTCCGCCAATGGTACATAAAGTTACCAGTCAATTAGGGGAAGTCATGAATGCCATAAAAATCAATGGCGGACCTACTGTTGGTTACGAAATTATCCATCGTGACGCTGACCTGATCCGGTATGTTGCTTATGTCACCGACGAAGGAGTCCTTGTATCGAACAATAAGCTATAAGCGGTATTAATAGTCCGTGATACTACCTTAGTTTTGCATCAGGTATGCCTTGATAAAGTCTTCCAAATCTCCATCAAGTACATTATAAACATCAGTGCGTTCTACACCGGTTCGGTTGTCTTTGATGAGTTTATATGGATGTAGGACATAATTTCTGATCTGGGATCCAAAGTCAATACGCTTTTTCGTACTCTCGATTCTGTCGCGCTCCTCGTTCTGTTTTTGCAATTCTTGTTGGTACAGTCGTGATTTGAGGAGGTTAAGGGCCTTCTCCTTGTTTTGAAGTTGAGACCGTTCCTGCTGGCATTCCACAATAATTCCTGACGGCGCGTGTTTCAACCGCACTGCTGTTTCTACCTTGTTAACATTCTGCCCACCTGCGCCACCAGAGCGGAATGTATCCCAGGAAATATCAGCTGGGTTTATTTCGATTTCAATAGTGTCGTCTATCTGTGGATATACATATACCGAAGCAAAAGAAGTGTGCCGGCGTGCTCCGGAATCGAAAGGTGAAATGCGAACCAGTCGGTGTACGCCAATTTCAGATTTTAGATAGCCATAGGCAAATTCGCCACTTATTTCGAGGGTGACCGATTTCAATCCGGCAGTATCTCCGGGCTGGAAACTGAGCTGCTTTACGGACATCCCATTTTTATCACCCCACATAAGGTACATCCTCATCAACATTTCTGCCCAATCCTGGCTTTCGGTGCCGCCAGCCCCCGGATTTATATCAAGTATGGCATTGAGCTGGTCTTCTTCACCGCTGAGCATCTTTTTGAATTCCAGCTTTTCTACTGCCGCCAAAACTTTTGCATATTCACGGTCAACCTCCGATTCTTCGGCTTCACCCATTTCCTCAAATTCCCGCAACGTCATGAGGTCATCCATAGCCGAAGCTACCTTGCCAAAGCTGGCAGTCCAAAGCTTTTTTGTTTTGATGGATTTCATCACTATTTCGGCCTCCCTCGGTTTGTCCCAGAAGCCTGGCTGAGATGTCAGCTTTTCTTCTTCGTCTATTTCTTCCTTTTTCTTATCGTAGTCAAAGATACCCCCTCAAGGCATAAACGCGCGCCTTTAAATCTTTCAATTGCTCTGTTGTCATTTTAATATGTAGTTAAATTCATATACCGCAATCTGTATTTTCCTCCGACCCGGACTTTTCGGGGTTCGAGAAATTTTAAAACCGTGCCTCCCACGAATATAAGCCCCCCCACCAGAAATACATCCGCATTATACGAAGCATCCTCTCCCCGCACTAGTACCTGATTGAACTGGTCGATGGCAATATATCCCAGTCCGGCAATTTGAGCATAGTTACCAATTTGTCGCGGACTAAATCCACTAAGTCGTTTATGTTTCAGATAGACCTTATCGATCTCCAGATAATTCACGGAATAGTAGTGAAATTCTATCGCCGTATCGTTCAAGGCAATTATGTGATTTGTTCTGAAGAAGTCTTCTTCTTTCATCTTGAATGTGATATCATCACCGGAGCTGAAGGTGACGGATCGGTCAGTCAGTGTTTTTTCCAGTACCAGGTATTCGCTTTGGGCCAAAGCATTTTCTTTGCATAATAATACCATTGGGAGTACTATAAATAATAGAAGTGAATTCTGGCAGGCATTGAACTTCAGCTAAAGACCGAACCGGAAATTCATACCGGAACTTTGTACATCCAGCCGTGAGTATCTGGTTTGCGCCCACTCCTGATGTCATTCAACTCATTAAGAATCCGGGATGAAAACGAATTTCCATTCGTGGCCGGGATTGTGTAGTCGGTACCATCATACGCTATTACCTCTATGGGAGCTATGGTTGCCGCGGTACCTGTGCCGAATGCTTCTGTCATTATTCCATTTCTAAGCGCTGAGACTATCTCTTTTACCGGGATATTTCGTTCTTCGACCTTCATGCCCCATTCTCTTGCTAAGGTGAGCACACTTTCTCTCGTCACACCTTTCAGTACGGTATCATTCGTGGCAGCCGTAATGATGGTGTTGTTTATGACGAACATGAGGTTCATTGTGCCGGCTTCCTCGACATTACTATGTGTGGCGCCGTCGGTCCAGATGAGCTGGTCATATCCCTCTTTTTGCGCGAGCCTGGCAGGATAAAGCGACCCTGCATAGTTGCCGGCTGCTTTGGCATATCCTGTTCCGCCATGTACGGCACGGCTGTAGTATGTCTCGATTTTTACCTTCAATGGTTTGGAGTAGTATGCACCAACCGGACAGGTGAAAATGATGAATTTATAGGTGTCGGATGGCCTGATACCTATGTATTCATCCATCGCGAAAATATATGGTCGAATATAGAGCGACGTACCCGGAAGGGTAGGAACCCAGTCTTTGTCGATACGGAGCAATTCATTCATACCGTTGAAAAATATCTCCTCAGGAATCTGAGGGATGCACATCCTTTCTGCTGAAACATTAAGCCGGTTGAAATTCATTTCCGGCCGGAAGACCAGCACGTCGTTATTTTGATCTTTATAGGCTTTCAGTCCTTCAAATACCGACTGGCCATAATGCAGTATTGCGAGTCCCGGCAGGAAGGTGAGCGGAGCATATGGCTCAATGCTGAATTGTTGCCAGTTGCCATCGCGAAAATCTGCCACAAACATGTGGTCCGCATATTCTTTGCCGAAATTTACCTTGCTAAAATCAACCTGGCTTACCCGTGAAGTTTTGACCTTGCTGATACTTAAATTAAAAGTGTCTGTCATTGGAAGTATGTGCTTAATAAAAGGGTCATAAAAGTACTAAAAAAGCATTCAAAATCCATGACTATCCTCTGGGCTTCCAGGGAATCTCAGGAACTTTCAGGTCGTTGCCCTGTTTTCTGGCAAGCACAAAGAGGTAATCTGAAAGCCGGTTGAGATATCGAATTACAATTTCCTCCACCGGTTCAGTTTCAGATAACTTGATAACGAGCCGTTCTGCCCGCCGACATACGGTTCTGGCGATGTGTGTGGATGAAATAAGCTGATGTCCGCCGGGTATGATGAAATTGCGCATTTCGGGCAACGTGGCCGTCATGGAATCGATCGATGTTTCCAGAATACTGACATCCTCTTCCTGCAAATCGGGCTTGAAATCACGTGCTTTTTCTGTCTCCGCGGCAAGCGAGGACCCAACGGTAAATAACCTGTATTGTATGTTGCGTAAAAATTGCCGCCGTTTTTCATCAATTTCCAGATCGGAAACCAAGCCAAGGAAAGAATTCAGTTCATCCACTGTGCCGTAGGTTTCCAGGCGCAACTCAGCTTTGGAAACACGTGTACCGCCAAGAAGAGAGGTCTTGCCGGCATCACCGGTTTTAGTATAAATTTTCATAGGAACGCATTTATTGGTTTAGAATAACCAATGCGGAAGCAACATGTTCAACATTCCTGATAATAACAAGCCGGAATGGGTATTTATCCCTTAAGAATTAAGGCGAACAGTACCGGAACAGTTTAAATACCGAGGTACTAAACCGTTTGCCTGATCATATTACTTGTAAAAATATTGTCATTTGCTTTATCAGATTCGATAAGACCATCGCGGAGCCGTATGATACGGTGGGCGTAGTGGGCAATGTCGTCTTCGTGCGTCACCATGATGATCGTGTTGCCAGTTGCGTGCAATTCATGAAAAAGATCCATGATATCGTAAGACGTCTTTGAATCCAGGTTACCGGTGGGTTCGTCGGCAAGGATAATACTCGGGTCGTTGACAAGCGCACGGGCAATAGCCACACGTTGGCGCTGCCCACCCGACAATTCATTGGGCTTATGGTGTGCCCTGTCCGCAAGTGAAACGCTCTCCAGTACGGCCATGGCTTTTTCTTCTCTTGCAGAGCGCCCGTATCCGGCATAGATAAGTGGTAGGGCTACATTTTCCAGAGCGGTAGCTCGGGGAAGCAGGTTGAAAGTCTGAAAAACAAAACCGATTTCTTTATTTCTGATATCGGCAAGTTCGTTTTCCGTCATATGGCTGACATCCTTACTATTCAATATATATGTACCCGCGGTCGGTGTGTCGAGGCAGCCGACTATGTTCATGAGGGTGGATTTTCCGGAGCCTGACGGTCCCATAAATGCCACATATTCACCCCTGTTTATATGGATTGAGATCGATTGCAGCGCGCGAACGGTCTGCGTTCCCATCTGGTATATTTTCGATATCTCTGAAGTTTTAATTATTTCACCCATCGATCTGACTTTTTTTCAATATTTCACAAAGTAATACGCTAAGAAAAACTTATTAGCGGTGTTTATCAATTTATATTATGTAAACGGATAAATACCATGAATATGCCAGCGAATCAGCGGATGAAGTTTTTGCTTTTTCAGACATAATTCCGTTGCTGACATTCGATCCGGGTTATTTCAATCCGGGTACAATCTTCAATGATCGGCCGAATCTCGATGGAAATTTTATAGAAATTCTAAGTTGGAGACGATCATATGGATGCGAATGCGATGGATCATTTCAGGATAATGATCCTGTTTCTCCCCAGTTTAATGCTTCCGATGCGCTCCAGTTGCTTCAATAGCCTCGATATCACCTCTCTGGAAGTATTGAGGTCGTTGGCAATTTCCTGGTGTGAGATGTGAATTTCACTATGATTGTGCAATGCTGCCTTGTCATGAAGATATTTGGCCAGTCGCTCATCCATTTTTTTAAAGGCAAGCTGATCAATGGTTTTGAGCAATTCTTCGAAACGCTCAGAGTAGGTATTCATTACAAAATTCTTCCATGATGGGTATTTCACCATCCACTCATCGGAGTAGCGAACGGGAATCGATAAATATTCAGTGTCTTCTTCAGCTATCGCACGGATCGTACTCCGCTGACCTGAAATGCAACAGGTGATGGAAGTGGCGCAGGCATTTCCCGGCTCGAGATAGTACAGGAGGATTTCATTTCCCTCATCGTCTTCCCGCATGATTTTTATGGTTCCCTTTGTAACCAGTGGAATATGGTCTATAACCTGACCTATATCCATGATGATTTCACCAGCCGGCAGATGATTCGCCCTGGCATATTGTCTGATTTCTTTTTTCAGATCTTCATCAAAGGATATTGGGAAAGAATCTATCGATATAGAAGCGATGGAGCCGTTTTTCATTGGTGTCTTGATTTTGATCTAAATATACGGAAAGCAGCCCTTTCTAAACAGAAATTCGATGATCTATATGGATTTTCTGGATTTTGCGTTCGACTGGAATGGATAGGCCTGTACTGGTTTTTCAACAGAATCGAAATGATCCAGCGCATCCTGAACCCTCATGACGATATGGTCTGCGCCAATATTATGTAAGAGACCCGTATTGCTCAGGGTGTCGCGAACGGGGCCGATGACCTCGGAAAGGTAAAAGTCGATGCCGCGGGATTTCAAGTCAGTTACGATCTCCTGCAATCCTTTTGCAGCGGTACTGTCGATGGAATAAATTGACTGGGCATTCAGTACTATTACCCGCAAGGTTGACTTTTTGCGCTCCATCATCTCATCCAGCCGCTCTCTGAAATACTCGATATTGGCAAAATATAACTCCGAATCAAATCGAAATACCAACGCGTCTGCTCTGTCGATTGCCTCAGAAAATCGCGATAGATTGCGGTAATAATTGGTATCTGGTAGTTTGCCCAATTCGGCAAGGTGCGGGTATACGCTGCGATGAATCACCAGACCCAGAGAGAGCGCCACGCCGATTATTATACCCGTCAGTACGCCGAATGTCAAGGTCAGCACAAAGGATATGACCAGCAGGCTAAAATCTTTTTTATTCGTTTTAAAAAGAAATTCAGGCGTTTCCAGGTCGATAAGTCCGGAGACGGCCACGATGATAATAGCCGCGAGTATGGTTTGGGGCAGGTAGTAGAACAATGGTGTAAAAAACAGTAACGTAAGGCCTATGAGCGCTGCGCTTATCCATGAGGACACATTTGTATTGGCGCCGGCCTGGTCGTTTAATGCCGTCCTGGAAAACCCGCCGCTTACCGGAAACGAACCGAACAGCGAACCACTCATATTCGCTAAACCCAATCCGATAAGTTCTTTATTAGGATGTACTTTATAGTTGCGCCGCTTTGATTGAATGGCTTTGGCAATCGCCACGGACTCCATAAACCCGACCATCGATATGAGCAATGCCAGCGGGAGCAGATCCCTGGCCAGATCAATGTTGAAAGCAGGAACGGAAAAACCTGGCAAGCCAGATGGTATCTTTCCCAAAACCCTCACTCCAAGTAAATCAAGCCCGGTGATATAGGCGACAAGAATACCAATTGCTACAAGGATCAATGGGCCCGGTATGCTTTTATTTATTTTGCGGACCACGAGAATAAACACAATGCTCAAAACACCAATAATGACTGTGAGTAAATGAGTAGTACCAATATTTTCCGCCAAGCTTATAATAACTTCATGAAGAAGATTGCTCGACGACATGTTGATACCCAGCAGGTGTTTCAGTTGGCTGAATGAAATGATTATTACTGCGGCATAGGTGTAGCCCTTGATCACCGGTTGCGATAGAAAATTCACCAAAAACCCAAGCCGGAATATGCCGAACATGAACTGCAACGCGCCGACAAGCAAAGCAAGGAATATAGCCGTAGCGATATATTCATCAGTGCCCTGTGCAACAAATGGTGTAATTCCCGCAGCGATCAGCAGGGAGATCATGGCCACCGGCGCTACAGACAACTGTCGCGAAGTTCCGAAAAAACCATAGATGACCTGAGGCAGAAAAGCCGCATATAATCCATAAATCGGAGGCACGCCGGCCAGCATCGCGTAGGCCATACTCTGTGGAATAAGCAGCACACCTACCGTAATGCCCGCAAAAAGGTCACCGCGGAAGTCGCTTTTTTGTATACTGAGGAAGCCACTGAAAAATGGGGAGGAAATTTTTTACGGGCACGGAAATTAGTTTTACTTCAAAACTACATCCCTAATCTACTCAATAATGTGATTTGAATTACACGTACTAAGTTGATTATTCGGCGCTTCTGGATTCTGCCTCCTCTATATTTGTCTCGGTGACTACAGTGGCCTGTTCCTGAGCAACTTCCAATGTCTGATCCGGTTCGGCAAAAAAGGATTTCTGGAAAACCATTATTACCCCGACACCTACAAAAATCGACGCATCAGCGATATTGAAAATCGGCCAGAGCGAAAGGTAGTCTCCACCAAAAAGCGGCACCCAACTGGCAACTTCTCCTTCCCAGATATCAACATAAAACATATCGATCACCTGACCATGAAACCACGCAATGGGAGCGTTTGGAGGCAGGTTGCCCGGAAGTAATACGCCGTAAAAAGTGCTATCCAAAACATTGCCTACTGCTCCGCCGAGAATGAGTGCAATGCACCAGCTTAAACCATTCGGAACGCCTTTTTTGATGAGTGAAAACAGGTAATATCCAATACCAACCATGGCGATAAGACGGAACCCGGTGAGCGCAAATTTTCCGAACTCGGACCCAATCTGCAATCCAAAGGCCATGCCGGGGTTAACGGTATAATGGATTTTGAACCATTCTCCAAACACGGGAATTTCGTTGCCGAGATCCATGTTGTAATAGACCAGAAGCTTCACGACCTGATCCAGCAAAATGATGCCGATGGTGAGTAAATAAAATTTAAAATATTTCATTCTTTATCGCTTTTTCAATTGTATGCAGCACTCAGGATGGCTTGATTACCCTGATACTTAATTTTATGGAAAAATCATTGATTTCAAGTTCCATGGCATCATTTTCAAGGGTTCCAAATGTCAGGCTAAGCGCCTGGGTTTCTGCACAAATGTATTCTTTATTCGTCAGAACGCTTAGCTTCAGTTCCGGGTTATCGTCGCCAATGATTATTTCTATTTTATCCTGTACATCCATGCCCTGGTCTTTTCGCAGATTTTGAATCCTGTTTACCAGCTCACGTGCTATTCCTTCCTGTCTCAGCTCATCGGTTATGGTAATATCCAGCGCCACGGTGATGCCACCTTCTGTTGCCACGATCCAGCCCGGAATATCTTCCGATTGTATAAGCAGGTCATCACTGCTGAGCGTAATGGTCTGCCCGGCGATATCCGCGACAAGGCCGCCGGTACTTTCAAATTCCGAAATACTCCTCTGATCCATAGTCGCGACAAAGGCGCTTATCTCCTTCATCAACTGGCCATAGACCTGACCGAGTTTCTTGAAGTTGGGCTTGGCTTTTTTTACGATTATTCCAGAGGTGTTATCGACATATTCTATGGCTCTCACGTTGATTTCATTCAGTATAATCTCCTCCACGTCATGGATAAAATTTCTGACTTTGGGATCGAGTACTGGAATGAGGATTCGCGATAAGGGCTGTCGAACCTTGATTTTATGTTGCTTGCGCAATGAATGCACGAGCGATGAAATGTCCTGGGCCAGCGTCATTTTTTGTTCCAGCTCCAGGTTGATCAGCGACGGGTCTGCTTGCGGAAAATCGATAAGATGAACGGATTTATTGCCAAAATCCCCTTCCTCCGTCAGGTCGAGGTAAAGCTTGTCGGCATAGAAAGGTGCTATCGGGGACGCAAGCTTGGCAATCGTCAGCAAGCATGTGTGCAGTGTCTGATACGCCGCTTTTTTATCATCATTCAAATCGCCCTTCCAGAATCTTTTTCGGTTCAGCCTTACATACCAGTTGCTTAGTTCGTCGATCACAAAATTCTGAATAGCCCGCGCAGCTCGTGTTGGTTCGTACTCGTCATATGCCGCGTCGGTCTGGGAAATCACCGTATTCAGTCTGGATAATATCCAGCGGTCACTTTCGGTACGTTTACTTATTGGAATCTGGGCATCTTTCCAGTCAAATGCGTCCAGGTTGGCATAAAGTGCAAAAAAAGAATAGGTATTCTGAAGCGTCCCGAAGAACCTTCTCTGTACTTCCTGAACGCCGTTTAAGTCAAATTTCAGGTTGTCCCATGGATTGGCATTGCTGATCATGTACCAGCGAGTCGGGTCAGGGCCATACTCGTCCATGGTTTTAAATGGATCGATTGCATTGCCCAGGCGTTTGGACATTTTGTTGCCGTCTTTGTCGAGTACCAAACCGTTGGCGATGACGTTTTTAAATGCCACACTGTCGAATAGCATCACGGCAATGGTGTGAAGGGTGAAAAACCACCCGCGTGTCTGATCGACTCCCTCAGCGATGAAATCAGCAGGGTATTTCGCTTTGAAAGTCTCCTCATTTTTGAACGGATAGTGCCACTGCGCATAAGGCATAGCCCCCGAATCAAACCACACGTCAATGAGATCTGGTTCGCGCATCATCTTTTTGCCCGATGGCGAAACGAGATAAACATGATCCACAAAAGGGCGGTGAAGGTCAAAATCCTCCGGCAACGGTCCGGACATGTATCCGGCTTCGACAGAAAGCGCTACCTCAGCTCTCAACTCCGCCAGTGAACCAATGCATTTTTCTTCTTTGCGGTCTTCGGTTCGCCAGATAGGTAGCGGCGTTCCCCAATACCGTGAACGGCTCAGATTCCAGTCAACGAGGTTTTCGAGCCAGTTGCCAAACCGACCCGTGCCGGTTGCTGCCGGCTTCCAATTGATGGTTTTATTGAACTTTACGAGTTTTTCTTTGTATGCTGTCGTTTTGATAAACCACGCATCGATCGGGTAGTACAGAATTGGTTTATCGGTCCGCCAGCAGTGTGGATAGGAGTGTACAAACTTTTCAACCTTGAAAGCTTTGTTTTCCTCCTTTAGCTTAATGGCGATGAGCACGTCGGTAGATCGGTAGTCTGGGCTTTCCTCGTTTTCTCCGGTATAGTTTTTCACATACATTCCGGCGAAGTCGGTGATTTCTTTTACGAAGCGACCCTGCCTGTCCACGATGGGTGCCGCGTTGCCATTTTCATCCGTCACCATTACACCGGGAATGTTGTTTTGAACACTTACACGGTAGTCGTCGGCGCCGAACGTCTTGGCAATATGTACGATCCCTGTGCCATCTTCAGTGGTGACAAAATCGCCAATAATGACTTTTAATGCCGGCGAAGTGAGTGGCACGTAAGGCAACAATTGTTCGTATTCGATACCAACCAGTTCTGAACCCTTGTAAGATCCGATTATTTTCCAGGGAATGATTTTATCGCCGGGGGTATAAGTTGATATATCTTCCGATTCGGCCTTACTGCTGAAATGCGATGTCAAACGATCCTGGGCGAGAATAACATTGACTTGCTTATAGGTATATGGATTGTAGGTGGCGATTTTCACATAGTCAATATACTCACCGACCGCCAGGGAGTTATTGGCAGGAAGCG
Source organism: Cyclobacteriaceae bacterium (assembly GCA_034523095.1). GTDB lineage: Bacteria > Bacteroidota > Bacteroidia > Cytophagales > Cyclobacteriaceae > JAAUQL01. Next base: position 288,775 of record JAXHKU010000003.1, read on the forward strand.
TCCATGGCGTGGTCGTCCATGCGAGAATATAGTCGTTTTCTGAATTCTTAATCTTAAACTGGGCAACAATGGAAGTATCTTTTATATCACGATATGCCCCCGGCTGGTTCAGTTCATGCGAACTCAGGCCGGTACCAGCGGCCGGTGAATATGGCTGGATGGTGTAGCCTTTGTACAAAAGTCCTTTGTCATAAAACTTCTTGAGGAGGAACCAGAGGGTTTCCATATAATCCCTGTCGAAGGTGATATATGGATCGTCGAGGTCCACCCAATAACCCATTTTCTCCGTGAGTTCATCCCATTCGCTTTTATACTGCATGACAGCCTCGCGGCAGCGCTGATTGTACTCTTCTATGCTAATGGATTTTCCGATGTCTTCCTTTGTGATGCCGAGTTGCTTCTCCACCTGCAATTCTACGGGCAAGCCATGCGTATCCCAGCCACCCTTTCGGTCAACCTTATATCCTTTCAGAGTTTTGTATCTGCAAAAAATATCCTTCACGGCACGTCCCATCACGTGGTGGATTCCCGGAGTTCCGTTGGCAGATGGCGGACCTTCATAAAATGTATATTCCGGACATCCTTCACGGTTCTTTAATGACTCCCTGAAAATATCGTGCTTTTTCCAGTGGTCTAATATTTCAGACCCCACACGGGCCAAATTAAGATTCTTATTTTCCCTGTATTTCACTTTAAAAACTAAATCTTTATTATTTAATGTGTATCAGACTTTGCTTCGCTTTGCTCTTCGTAAACATCCAAAAGTTCACGGTTTATTTCTTCATCTTCATCCTCTGTGTAAAATTCATAATGCTCGATGAGCGGATGGCTGTCCTTCGTACGCTTTCCACTATCAAATGCCATGAGAAGTGCTGGCAATACAATGAGATTGGCAAACATGGCAATTAACAATGTAGAGGATGTGAGGACTCCCAACATGGTGGTGCTCACGAAATCAGACATGCTGAATATGATAAAGCCGGCAAAGAGGATGGCGGAGGTATATATAATACTGCTTCCGGTTTCCCTGATACTCTTGCTGATCGCCAGTGGAACAAAGAAATCGTTGGCGAGTAGTTCCTGCCGGTATCTTGCCAGAAAATGAATAGCAGAGTCAACGGCAATTCCAAAAACTACACTAAAGATAATTACCGTGCTTGGTCGCAGGACAATATCGAAATAACCCATTATGGCTGCCGTCATGATCAGCGGAATTATATTCGCTGTCAGGGAAATAAGGACAATTTTGAAGTTTCTGAAAAGTATACCCATGAGTATGGCAATGATGACAAAAGGCTAATATAAGGCTGCTACGAAGGCTTTTCACCAAGTAATTATTGCCGCGGACGAATAGTAGCGTTGTGCCGGTGACGCTGGTTTTTACATCGGTGCCTTCGAATATCTCATTCATTTTTTTCACAACGACATTTTGGAGCAATGAATCCATGCGTATTGAGCCTATGTCGGCCACTTTGAGGGAAATGCGCATTTTTGATTGCGTGGAATCGACGAATGATTTCACGATTCCTGCCTGACCTGTGTCGTCGCTAAAATACCTGAGGATGAAATTCCTATCCGTTTTAGTGGGTAAAGCATAATAATCCGGATTGTTATTATAAAATGCCTGGCGCGATGCTTTCAGCATTGTGATGATCGAAACCGGTTTGGAAACGTGCTTGTTTTGTTGAAGATGATCTTCGAGTTCATCCACTTTAGTAAGAAACTCCTGGCGCAGGATGCCCTTTTTCTTTCCGGTGTCGATGATGATTTCCAGTGGCATTATACCGCTGAAGTTCTCTTCGAAAAAGTAGAGGTCCCTTTTCACCTTACTGTTTTCGGGTACGTCATCTACAATGTAGGTAAGCGAATGCAACTTTGAAACCCCGATAACTGCGACCACCATAATGATACTCGTTACGAGCAGAATGCGATACCGGTGTCTGTGAATGAGCAGGTCGAGGTTGGTGAGCAGAAAATCAACAGCTGTGAAGTTCAGGTGTTTAAGTTGTTTTTCACCGGGTAATGGCAGATAGCTGAATACCGCCGGTATAAGTATGAGACTCACTACAAAGGTCGCCATGATATTGATACCAGCCACCAGACCAAACTGCTGAAGGTCCTTGACACCGGTAAACATAAGCACGAAAAATCCAACAGCCGTGGTAGCATTGGTCATGAGGGTATTTACCCCGAGTTTCGAAATGACATGGCTCAATGCCCGCGCTTTGTTTTTGTATCTGCTGATCTGTTGGTGGTACTTATTGAGCAGGTAAACGCTATTTGGAATGCCAATAACCACGATTACCGGCGGCAACAACCCCGTGAGTATGGTAATCTTATAACCGAACAGCGCCAATGTGCCCATGGACCAGGTGACTATGACTCCGATGATGATTAAGGGTATAACGACCGCATCCCATGAACGGAAGAAAAAAAGTAACACCAGCGCAGTCACTAATATGGACACAACCAGGAATATCTGAAGCTCAGCTTTCACGCTGCCATTTACTTCCGTCCTGATATATGGTAATCCAACATAATGCAGCTCAATACCTGTGTGTTCAGAAAACTGGGACGCCACCATTTCAATATCCTTAATGGTGGTATCACGATCCTTGGTATTAAGTACACTTTTATCAATCGAAATCAGTATGAACGTGGCGCCGTTTTTCAGATTTATAATCTGATCACTGTAAAACTTTTGATTCCGGGCAAGTGTCAGTAAGCTATCGAGCGTTTGCTGATCTGACGGAATATCGCCAAAGAGATCCACCAGATTGAACCGCTTTTCAACAGGGTCCTTTTCGAGAACTTTGAATAATGGGATGGAAATGACCTGCGAAACACCTTCGATCTTTTGCAGCTCGTCGCTCAGGTATTTGAATCGGTTGAAATTCTGTGGCGTGTAGAGGGCAGAATCTTTCAGTCCTATGGCGACAACGTTAGCATCTTCGCCAAATTCCTGTTTGAAATTCTGGAAAAACACCATGTCCGGATCATCGGCAGGGACAGGCGTGAAAAATGAATAGGTAAACTGGACTTCGCGGGCTTTATAACCCATGAAAAGGGTGATTAGCCCGATAATAATTATCAGCGCTAATCGATTTTTAAGTACGATATGGGCAAGCCGGTTCCACATTTTAAAAGGTGGCGCAAAGGTAATCAAAAATGGAAAGTTACTTAAAAAATCAAAAAATACTTTGACCACGGCAGAAGCGCCTCTCGATTGTTTCTGAAGATCGAGAAACAGGTGTTTTTACCCTTTACCCCAGTGGCAAAATCGTAGTATAAGGCATTCGACCAATGAATTGCTTCGGACTCTCTCAAACATCCATTCGTGTAACAAATAAGTAGAAAATTACCATGCGTTTGACTAAACCGCCCTCAAAACAGTCTCGCGCCACCTGATACACGTGCATTGCCATGTAATATGAACGCGGAATAACCATAAAACACCAACTTGTAGTGAGTTTTAGTAAAATCGTGACATCCTGCCCTGGATGTGAAATTCTTATGGTATCCGCTTACTTAGTATATTTGAAACCGTATGAATCTGTGTTCGTGCGATTTGAGTGTGGATATGAAATATGCTGTAGTACTTTTTTCCCTGTTTCTACTTTTTATGACAAACGATGTCTTCGGGCAGCGTTACCGCAATCAACCAAACCTCGGTGCAGAGGAAATGGTAAAATTCATTGCGCTTAGAAACGGCGATATCGTCGAGTTTAACTGGAGTATCAATTCGACGCGCATCATTAAAACGATCGAGTTGAAAAAGGGAAATATGGACGAAAACTCCATAGAGTGGATCACGGTGAAGACCATCACTCCGGAAGACAAAAAATATATTGACTATTTGCCAGAGCTTGGCCAGGTGTATTACAAACTTATCCTCATTGATGACGCTGGCAAGACAAGCGAATATGAACCGGTATTTCAGGTGAAGAAGGGCGAAACAACCCTGCTTTGAATTGATTTGAATGAATTGTGTTAATATAAAAAGGCCCCGATAGATCGGGGCTTTTTTAGTTTACATCAATGCCAAAACCCCAGAAGACCGCATTCATAAAAAGCGTATTGGTTCCATACCAGTAAGCCCTGAAATTCGGATTATCAACGAAGCATATGACTCGCCCCTGCCCGTAAACTGAGACCGAAACGGCCGGGCTTTCGCTTATCCTGCTCACGTTTTCGTTTGATGCGTACCCGCTCATCAAAGGCGATTTGGAATAATGAAACGGATTGGCGCTGGCTTTTTTGGCTGGTTCCAGTATCATAGTTCCGGATTTGAAAACAGGCAATGTTTCCGAAGAATATCCAAACGCCAGGGGATGGGTAGTATCAAGGGTCATTTCAACTATCGCTCCGCTGACCAGTTGAGCGCCCTTTTTGCGGTCTTGATTTTCGTATGATACGTAAGTGGTTGAATCCGCTTTTGCGATGGGTTTAATCTTGACATCTGCGATCTGCAAACCGGAAACGAATTTCACGGCATCGCGCCAGCAAATAAGTGTGCCGCCTTCGTTCACCCATTTTTTTAGTTTATCCTGAGAACCTGCGCTTAATGCACTATATGATCCTGAAGGCAATACAAAAACATTGTACCTGTCCGGCCTTAGCCTATCCATTTCATTAACATCAATCATGGTCACGGGCATATCATAGCGGTAGTCCAGCAAGTGCCACACTTCACCGGCTTCATAGGAACTGACGGATTCGCCAACCAGCATGGCAACAACCGGCTTTTTCAGGGGAAGAAGTGAGTTGCTGCCAAGATCGACCCCCTGACTTGATAAACCAGAGGATACTGACTGGATATTTACCCTATATTTCAGTGCTGCCGCTTCGAGCAGGTCATAAAGCGCCTCTTCAGTCATTTTCTGTCCGGCCACAGGAATTACAATGGCGCCACGATTCACTTTTGTGCTATCCACTACCGCTGGCGTTTGGGCAACTTTCAGCATTACGTCTTTCTTCAAAAGGTTAAAGGCTACTGCCGGTGCGTAATATTGGTTCCAATCCATAAGATAGGCGTACCCGCGGCCTCCTGAAATACTTCCGGAAGGCAATTCCAGTTTTTCCACCTTCGGTCCATAGGCGCGTTGCCACTCCGACACTGTGCCTTTGGCTGTTTTTAGGTTGAAAGAAAGGTCGGCGTTCCAGGCCGAGATGTCGTAGAAAAGGCTGTCGGTGAACCTGGTCTGCCGTTCGAAAAGCGTTTTAACCAGCATACTTTGTGGTTGGTTGAATGGAATAATGTAGCTTTTTCCAGCCTGGAAATGGATGCCATCTTTTTGGATATTTTCCTTTACGGAATAAAAAATGATATCGTGCTTCAGCAAAACCTGGCCGATTGCAGTAAGCCGCGATTCATCATCAGAGCCGCCAAGTATGAGCGCATCCTGTTTGTCTTTGGAGAGGGGTATGCCTGCATTTTTGAAGAAATTGCGCTGATAATCCAGCAACTCCTTTCGCATATCGACTGAGGCCCTAAGTGTGGTCAGCGAAGTGGTCACATGGTTTTTTATTGCAAAAGGAAAAGACAGTGGCCCATTGACTGTTTCCTGTAAATGACCTCGGGAGGAGGCCTGCTCAAATAAGATTCCTATTCCACCCTGGGCATCGGGATAGGTTGATCCCTTTCCAAAATAAAAATCATCAAACGATTCTTTTGAATAATATAGCCGCCGCTGCTCATCCAGCGCTGCCGCGTGGTAATTGGCGATTTTCTCAGTCAGGACCACGTTTTCGTTGGGAATCAATGGATTTTTTGATGCAGCGATGCCGGGCTGAAAGAAAAACGTGGAATGGCTTTCCATTTCATGGTGATCCGTCTGCACATTGGGCATCCAGGAGCGATAAACTTCCAGACGCGCCACTGATTCCGGATGCTGGGCAAAAAGCCAGTCACGGTTCAGATCAAACCAATAATGGTTGGTTCTGCCACCAGGCCAGGGTTCGTGAAACTCCCGGCTATTTGGATCGCTGTTCAGGTTGTTGGATTTATTCTGATTCACCCAGCCGGAGAACCGCTGCATGCCGTCGGGGTTCAGCGTTGGATCGAGAATGATGATGCATTTGTCGAGAAGTTCGGCGACATCTGCTGAAGTTGATGCTGCCAGATAATACGCCACGACCATCGATGCATTGACGCCGCTTGCTTCATTGCCATGAACGGAATACCCCAGCCTTACTACCACAGGCATGTCGGCAGTATTGCAAGAGGCAGATTGTTTGGGATCGATGAGTTTAAGATGTTCCAGCCTGATTTGCTCCAGTCGCGCATGATTTTGTTCTGAAGTAATCACGGCCTGAAGGAGTGGTCTGTGTTCGTAGGTCTGACCAATTTTTTCCACCTTCACCCTTACCGAGGCCTGATCGAGGTAATAGAAATATTGAACCAATTTATCATGCGTTACGTGCCACTCACCAACTTCATGACCGATAACCGAAGCCGGAGCAGGAATTTTTTCATCAAAAACCCAGGGTTCAGGAAGATAATAATGGAGATCGGTTTGTGCCAGCGCTGCGATGGGCGCCATCGCCAGAAGCAGGCTATAGACAGTTATCAGAAGTTTGAAGCTGTTTTTTTTCATAGTTATATTAATCTCGCCTGGGTGCTTATCCAACGCTCCGGAATCTCACCACGAGTAGCAGTTTGATAATCGGAATAGCTGCATGGAACGATCAGGTTGCGTTCATATAAAAATTTTCCATGGGGATATGGCACTTCCATCCACCATTTTTCACTCAATTTACTTTTGTAAAAAATGATATTTTCAGGTTCCGTTGGCATAGATACGACGTACCGCGTGTAGTCATTACCGCGGAAATTATGTTCCTCTTTACGGTTATAAAATCCTTCCACGAAATACCAGATCATGGTAGCTACCACAGCACCAGTTTTATAATGGGCATCATCTGCCTCCGGGTCGTATTCGTAAAATCCCACAGAACTCATCTTTTCGTTCAAGCCTGCATACCAGCAAATCTGGCAGGCTTCTTCGCCGGTGAGGCCAAAGGGCTGTGCGTTGTTATTGCCGGGGGCATCTGAAGATTTTATGGCTGTGATATCAAAACTCATCATGTCAGCATCGCGGATGATGGGCTCCATTTCCGGCAGATGTTGGCGCAAATGGCCAAGGCGGTAAGCGTCGAAGTACAATTTTTCCAGCACGGCCAGCGTCTGCTGATCGATGAGGTAGGATTGATGCGCTAACTGATACAGCGAGAAAAGGTAGTTCGGCTCATAGAGCAGAATCTTGTTGAGGTGATTCTTACTGTTGACCGGAAGGCCGTCGTTTTCAATGTCGAGAAATGCATCGATATTGAGGATAGACACAAGTTTGTCCAGGTGTTCGTAGGAAAGATACTGGCCAAATGTAAAATCATGTGTGCCTCCGATAAGCAGAGGTAACACTTCATTTTCAATAAGTACAGCACACACCTCTTTCAGTCTGAGCTGGGTTTCGTTGATATCTAATCCTTTACGCAAATTGCCCAGGTCGGCAATTTTGTACTGTCCAAATCCCTTCTTCAACTTGTACAATTTTCTCCGTATTTCATTTGCAGCCACATGGCTTGATTCGTCGGCCAGCTTCTGATTTGGCAAGCCGATAATGGCAATGTTCAGGCCTTTGTAAGCAGGTTGCCTGTCGGCGAATATCGATATGCTTTTGAAAAATGACGATGGATCGCTGATGTCTGAAAACACATCTTCGGCAATTGGCGAAAAAAATATCTTTAAATCCATGGGAATTGCGTTTGCTCAATGTTGCATAAAAAAAGGGAGAAAATCCATTTTTTTCTCCCTTTCAGTTTCTGGTGGTTTTATCCGCCAAAATCGTCAAACCTGATATTTTCAGGCGGTACGCCAAGATTGTCAAGCATCTTGGTCACTGCCGCATTCATCATAGGTGGGCCGCAGAGGTAATACTCCACTTCTTCCGGTTCGGGGTGTTTGCTCAGATAATTATCGTAAAGCACCTGATGGATAAATCCTACATAACCGTCTCCGGCTTTGTCATCGAGGGCTTTTTTTACTTTCCAGTTATCCTCAGCCATTGGCTCAGACAAGCCGATGAAAAAATTGAAATTCGGGAAGTTCTTTTCTATTTTTTGAAAATGATCGAGGTAAAATAGTTCCCGCTTCGAACGGCCTCCATACCAGTAGGAAACTTTCCTGTTTGTTTTTTCGGTATGAAAGAGATGGAATATATGGGATCTGAGCGGCGCCATACCTGCACCGCCACCGATATAAATCATTTCTCGCTGGGTGCGGTTTATGAAAAATTCACCGTAAGGTCCCGACACGGTGACTTTGTCCCCTGGTTTGCGGCTGAAAACATAAGAACTGCAAATACCCGGATTCACATCCATCCATTTACCGGCAGCGCGATCCCATGGTGGCGTAGCAACCCTGATGTTGAGCATCACGATATTGCCTTCAGCGGGATGGTTGGCCATTGAATACGCCCTGAAAATCGGCTCATCATTTTTCATCTTCAGTTCCCACAGGTTGAATTTATCCCAGTCCGCTTTATACACGTCATTCGGATGGTGCAGTTCAGGGTGTGGCGTAATATCCATCGTTTTGAAATCGACTTTGCACGCAGGAACATCTAACTGAATGTATCCACCGGATTGGAATTCAAGGTGCTCACCTTCCGGTAATTTTACTACAAACTCTTTGATGAAGGTGGACAAATTATAATTGGAAACCACTTCACACTCCCACTTCTTGATGCCGAAAATTTCCTCCGGAATATGAATTTTCATGTCATTCTTCACTTTCACCTGGCAGGCCAGCCGCACGTGTTCTTTCTGTTCCGTTCGGCTCAGGTGACCAACTTCGGTAGGTAATACGTCACCCCCACCTTCTTCGACGACGCACTTGCACATGGCGCAGGTGCCACCGCCACCGCAAGCGGAGGGTAAGAATATTTTTTTGGCTGATAGCGTGCTGAGCAGCGAAGACCCCGCGGATACGATCACCGGATTTTGCTCATCGCCATTCATAATGATTTTTACATCGCCCGACTGCACAAGCTTGGACTGCGCATATAAAAGGAGAAGCACTAACAAGGTTATGACCAGGGTAAATGCTAGTACGGAACTGATTAAAACTGGACCCATCTGCTATTGATTTCTTTGCTGAATAATCGCGAAAAATAAAATACAAATATAAATGTTAATGATAGTAATATAATGACTGAAGTCAATTTTTATCCCAACCCCAACGCATTAAAATGATAACTTCTTCACCTGAAAAAAGTTTCTATTGAAGCATCCTGAGGAGTATGGATATTTTTCCCTTTAGTTGTCGCCGGTCAACAATGAAGTCGAGAAAGCCATGCTCAAGCAAAAATTCACTGCTTTGGAATCCCTTGGGCAGGTCTTTACCAATGGTTTCGCGGATTACGCGTGGGCCGGCAAACCCAATGAGTGCGCCGGGTTCGGCAATGTTGAAATCACCCAGCATGGCGTAGGAGGCCGTTACACCACCTGTGGTAGGGTCGGTGAGTACAGAAATGAATGGGATTTTGGCTCTTTCGAGCAATGCGAGCTTGGCGGCAGTTTTTGCCATTTGCATTAACGAATAGCCGGCTTCCATCATTCGGGCGCCACCGGATTTGGAAATGAGGATAAAGGGGATTTTTTTCTTCAGGCTGTAATCAATTGCTTTGGCAATTTTTTCACCTACCACGGAGCCCATAGATCCTCCGATAAATGTGAAATCCATACAGCCGATCACAACTTCAATATCATCCAGTTTGCCGTAGGCAGTGCGAATGGCGTCGACTAATTCTGACTTTTTTTGAGATTCTTGTATCCGCTCGGGGTAAGCTTTGGTATCGACAAAATTAAGAGGATCGGCAGAGGTCATGTTTTTGTCGAGCTCTGTGAATTTGTTTTTGTCAAATAGTAATTCAAAATATTCCTTAGAACCAATCCGAACATGAAAATCATCATCTGGACAAACAAACGCGTTGCTCTTCAATTCACGGATATGGATGATTTTGCCTTTGGGAGTTTTATACCACAAACCATCTGGTACTTCCTTTTTTTCTGTGGTAGGGGTGTTGATGCCCTTCTCTTTTCGTTGAAACCACGCCATAGTTTTTCAGGATTAGTTCAGTGAAGATAGACTAATTATTAATTCTTGTAGTTCGGTAATGGAAGAATGTAAGCAATGCCAATTACTTGATTTCTTCGTAATCGATGTAATCCCCGTCGGTTTTTTTATTTTGACGCGACGAGCCGTCTCTTCCCGGCCGGTAATCAACATTGACGTCACCTTCTCTGCGTGACTGAAAGTGTGTGTCAGGGGGCCTTGGGCCGGCACCCATCATTCTCGCTATTACCAGTCCAATCGATTTGAATATATAGTAAGCAACCAGCCCGAACAGAATAACTTTTAATAACATTTTCTATCGACTTAAGTATAAGTTTCGTTCAGCATAAATATTCATGAAATAGTCATCGAGCAAGTCATCGATAAAATAGATGGACTCACCCGTACTTTTCATTTCAGGTCCCAATTCCTTATTCACGTTTGGAAATTTATTGAATGAAAAAACAGGTTCCTTGATCGCATAACCCTTTTTTGTGGGGTTAAAAGTAAAATCCTTAACCTTCTTTTCTCCCAACATTATTTTGGTGGCATAGTTCACGTAGGGCTCATTGTATGCCTTGCAAATAAAGGGAACGGTGCGGGAAGCCCGCGGGTTTGCCTCAATCACATAAACTTTATCATCCTTAATGGCAAACTGGATATTTATCAGTCCAACGGTTTTGAGCGCCAGAGCGATTTTCTTCGTAATCACTTCCATCTGTTTAATGATGAAATCGCCGAGATTATAAGGCGGTAGCACGGCATAGGAATCGCCGGAGTGTATGCCTGCCGGCTCGATGTGCTGCATGATACCTATAATATAAACATCCGTTCCATCACAAATGGCATCGGCTTCGGCCTCATAAGCGCCTTCCAAAAAATGATCCAATAACACGAGGTTGCCAGGAATGTCCTTCAGAATATTGACAACGTGCGACTCCAATTCCTCCTCGTTGATGACAATTTTCATACTTTGCCCGCCCAGCACGTAGGATGGCCGAACCAACAACGGGAATCCAATTCGTTTGGAAATCTCGATGGCATGTGTGGCGTCTTCTATCGTTCCAAACTCAGGGTAGGGTATATTGTTGTCCTTGAGCAACTGGCTGAAATGTCCGCGATCTTCGGCCAGATCAAGGGATTTAAAGTCGGTGCCGATGATCTTTATACCATAACGCTCCAGTTTTTCAGCGAGTTTCAGCGCTGTCTGTCCGCCAAGCTGAACGATAACACCTATGGGATTTTCGTGGAGAATGATGTCATAAAGATGTTCCCAGAATACCGGCTCAAAGTACAGTTTATCTGCAATATCGGGGTCGGTAGATACGGTCTCCGGATTGCAGTTGATCATGATGGCTTCGTATCCACATTCCTTAGTGGCAAGCACACCATGGACGCAGGAATAGTCAAATTCTATGCCCTGGCCTATGCGGTTAGGGCCGCTGCCGAGAATAATGACTTTCTTCTTGTCGGATGGGATCGATTCGTTTTCTTCGGCAAAGGTGGAATAATAGTATGGGGTTTGAGCTTCAAATTCAGCCGCGCAGGTATCGACCAATTTGTAAACCCGTTTTATGCCCATATCCAGACGCTTCTTATGTACCTGGCTCTCCAGGCAGCCAAGTAGGTGGGCTATTTGCCTGTCGGCATAGCCTTTTTCTTTGGCTTCGCGCATTAATTCAGGCGAAATAGTGTCCAGTTTATACTTTTCAATTTCCCGCTCGAGTTGTATAAGATCTTCTATTTGCGTGAGAAACCACGTATCAATTTTAGTGGCCTGCTGTATGGATTTAAAGGGTATTCCGAGTTTGAAGGCATCGTAGATATGGAATAGCCTGTTCCAACTGGGATTGTGCAGGCTCTTCATGATCTGATCGCGATCGGTGAGTTCTTTGGCATCCGCGCCGAGGCCATTGCGGCGTATCTCCAGCGACTGACAGGCCTTCTGTAGTGCTTCCTGGAAATTTCGCCCGATTCCCATCACTTCGCCAACTGACTTCATCTGTAAACCTAATCGGCGGTCAGCGCCTTTGAATTTGTCAAAATTCCAGCGTGGGATTTTTACGATGACATAATCAAGCGCCGGTTCAAAATATGCCGGTGTCGTTTTTGTGATCTGGTTTTGTAATTCATCCAGATTATATCCAATCGCTAATTTGGCAGCAACTTTCGCGATCGGATAGCCCGTAGCTTTTGATGCCAGCGCCGATGAACGCGACACACGTGGGTTTATTTCAACACCAATGATCGACTCATCTTCCGGGTTTACGGCAAACTGTACATTGCAGCCCCCGGCAAACTGGCCGATGCTGTTCATCATCCTGATGGCTAGGTCGCGCATGTGTTGATACGTCGTATCGGCAAGCGTCAGGGCTGGGGCCACCGTGATCGAATCGCCGGTGTGTATGCCCATCGGGTCGAAATTTTCGATGGAACAAATGATGATAACGTTGCCATTGCTATCACGCAAAAGTTCCAATTCATATTCTTTCCAGCCAACGATGCTTTGCTCTATTAATACTTCATGAATGGGCGAAGTGTGGAGGCCATTATCAAGCGCTTTCTCAAATTCCTGATAGTTTTCAACGATTCCACCGCCAGAACCTCCAAGTGTAAATGATGGCCTGATGACCAGTGGAAAGCCTATTTCCTGTGCTATTTCTTTCCCCTGCAAAAAGGAGGTAGCCGTTTTTCCTATACAGACGCCAACCCCGATTTCCTTCATTTTCAACCGGAATTTCTCCCGGTCCTCGGTAGTTTGGATTGCGAGGATATCGACGCCGATCATACGTACGCCAAACTTTTCCCAGATACCTGCATTCTGGCAATCGATTGCTAAATTGAGGGCTGTCTGACCACCCATCGTCGGTAACACTGCATCGATTTTGTGCTTTTGCAAAATCTCCACGATCGATTTCTTGGTAAGTGGTTTCAGGTAGATGTTATCCGCGGTTACGTTATCGGTCATGATAGTCGCCGGGTTCGAATTGATCAGGGTCACTTCGATGCCTTCGGAGCGGAGTGACCGCGCAGCCTGCGAACCTGCATAATCAAATTCGCACGCCTGGCCTATAACGATTGGGCCGCTTCCGATGATCAGAACCGACTTGATACTGGTGTCTTTTGGCATATTGCAGAGTAAAGTGGTTTGAATGAATACGCTTTCTGGAAGCGTCGGGCAAAGTTATTGGAAAATCATGAACTAGAAAATGAAAGAGTTTGATCTTTGGCTTAACGCATAGGTCGGCACTGGGTTTTTTACAATACCTGGTAGTTAAATCAGGTTGAAATGCTACAGCAGATTTTCGAGATGCGATTTGTGATGGTCGATCGCACAACCGGAAAGGCTGCCCTGCCCCGCCCGCCGCGGTGCGTCGGTGGGGGCTCGCTGCGCGGGGGAGGCGCGCGGCCACGGGGTTTTTTGCGACTCTTAAATGGCTGATGAGCGTATGCGGGAATAAAATTCCGGCCTAAAAACAGGCAAGTGCAGTCTTGTTGATTTCAAGACCACGGGTTAACAGGCATGTTTTATTCTTAAACTATCTTGATTTTACCTTCCCTAACTTCTTTCAAAAATTCACGCTGGCTCGCTCCAATGTCATATCTGCCATTCTCGCTGCCAATTTTTCCTTAATTGAACGAAAAAATTGAACCGTATCAAATTTTTTTTCAGTCATTGTTTTCATATTTCACAAATTCTTTAGGTGAACGAATTTCAATCATTGGATATCCTAATCGTAAATTGATTGAGTTAAATAGTTTTATCTTGTCATAATTTACAATATGCTTAAAGTTCCAACTCACAAGCACATCAAGTCTATTGACCGTAGCGATTGCAATATGGTAAGCATCATCTAGACTTGCCTTTCCAAGTATTTTTTCTTTGATGTACGCTTCTGCAAGTTCTCTTGATTCGTCATCTAAATCAAGGTATCGGTAACAATCAGAAGGAATCTTTGATTTTAACTCCTTTACAAAATCAGGTGCCAAACTCAATTCAGCCTCGCTAATCGCTGAGAAATAGACCAAAAAATCCTTTTTGAAAATTCTATCAAAGAATAATTTGGTTACATCATCAAATTCATCATCAAAATATCCACCTACAACTGAAGTATCTATGTATGCACGTAATTTCATTTTTGCGGTTTTACAAATTTACATAATAATTACTAGCTACCGAAAAGTGCTCTTTCAACACCTATACCCAAATTGATCGATAGTCTGGAGACTCGTCCTGAAAATGACAACTAGAAAGGCTGTGATTTTTGGCATTTTAACCAAAGTTCCATTGCCCGCCCCTGCCAGCCGGATTTTAAATAAAATTTCCGTTGCGCCTCTCTTGCCAGACGGATTTCCGATTACATTTATGTTAAAAATCCATCATCATGCTCACACACGGAGAACTACTGGAATTGAAGCGCTGGAACACGCCTTCTGTTTATAATGGCTGGGAACAGATCACCGGCCGAAATAGCAATAAAGAATGTTTTAACCTGGAGGAAACCCGCGATTTCATGCCACACATGGGCCCGATGGTCGGTTATGCGGTGACGCTTCAAATTGAGCCGGCCAACTCGGCACACAAAAACAAGGGCGCTGAAGCCTGGAGCGCTTACCGCAAATATGTTTCATCCATTCCAGGACCAAAGATTGCCGTGGTGCAGGACCTGGACAAGCCGATGGTTTACGGGTCGTTTTGGGGTGAAGTCAACGCCAATTTTCACAAAGCACTTGGGTGCGTCGGGGTTATCGTCGACGGCGCCATCCGCGACCTGGACGAAATGAACAATGCAGGTTTTAAGGCGATTGCGCGCAGGCTCTGCATAGGCCATGCAAGTTGTACTCCCGTGCGGTGGAATTGTGAAGTGGAAGTATTTGGTTGCCCGGTCCGTCCCGGACAATTGATTCATGCCGACAAGCATGGGTTTTTGGCAATTCCGGAAGGCGAAGAATCCGGCCTGCTGGATGCTGTGCGCTTTATGGATTCCAATGAATGTAATACCATGATCGCCGCAGCCAGGTCGTGCCATGGTTTGAAGCAGGATGAAGTGCTAAGAGCGCTGGATGCATCCATGCAGAAGTTTGGCGAAAACGCCAAAGATAAATTTGGCAAAAAGGGTGAGTGGTAATCAGACGTGCTTCTCCGCGTGGTAGCTCGACCGCACCAATGGGCCAGATTCCACATAAAGCAAACCCCGACTCAAGCCTTCCTCACGGTACATGGCAAACTTATCGGGATGCACGAATTCCAGCACTTCATGATGGAGTTTTGTCGGTTGTAGATATTGTCCAATCGTCATGACGTCGCAGCCGTGAGCGGCCAGGTCGTCCATGACCTTAAACACTTCCGCATCCGTTTCACCCAGGCCAACCATGATTCCGGACTTCGTTTTTTTGCCGAATTCCTTCGTTCTTTTTATTTGCTCCAGGCTTCGCTCGTACCTTGCCTGAGGGCGCACTCGTTTGTAGAGGCGCTCCACGGTTTCGAGGTTGTGCGATACAATTTCCTGGCCACCGCTTATCATGCGGATAAGTGCTTCCCAGGTGCCTTTCACATCCGGTATCAGGGTCTCGATGGATGTTTGCGGGCTATATTCTTTAATTTTTACGACCGTCTGATACCATATTTCGGCACCGCGATCCTTGAGTTCATCGCGATTTACTGAGGTTATAACGGCATGTTTCACACCCATGAGTTTTATGGCCATGGCGACGCGTTCCGGTTCGTTCTCATCGTACTCTGGCGGACGGCCTGTGGCCACAGCGCAGAATGTGCACGACCGTGTGCATACGTTTCCCAGAATCATGAACGTAGCAGTGCCATTACCCCAGCATTCTCCCATGTTTGGGCAATTGCCGCTTTCGCAAATGGTATGCAGCTTGTACTGATCCACCAGTTGGCGGACTTTCAGATATTCCTTTCCGACCGGCAACTTTACCCGAAGCCAGTTTGGTTTTCTATTCGTGGATGTTTGTTGCCCGGCTATCGTCGATGATTCTTCCATTCCTTAATTGGCATTATGCAAAGTTGAAAAGCGTTAAAACCCCATTACCTCTATTTCCTGGATCCGTAAAACAGGGTTAAATAGGCTGAAGGAAAACGGCTGTAATTATCCGTTGTTGGCATGATGATAATCTCACGGGTGAAGAAATCGCACTGAAAGCCCACCTCGATACCTACCACGTTGGATTTGAAGGATCCAAATTCAAAGCTGAGACCTGCTTTGGCATTTAGTCCTGGAACTATGGATGATTCGAATACCCCCTGAAGAATATTACCAGTCCCAACGATGTCATCGTACTCATAAAGATTCGGATCGTAGGGAACTTTAATAGTATTACTTCCATTGACTACTTCTACATAATACGGTGCCTCAAATCCCAGTGTCGGCCCAAGGGCTGCGAAGGCATTTACCTGAACTCCCTGTTGAGAAGCTTTTTTGAATATCACGATATCACGGGCATAGGAAAGGCGCAGGCTGTACAGATAATGCTCTTTTCCCCATATAAACGGGTTGCCTGTCTGAGAATAATAGCGCACTTCGGCCGGGTGTTTTACATTGACAATTTCCACCATAGCCCCATGGTAACGGTCTTCTTTGAGTTTTTTAGAATACTTAAACATGAATCCTCCGATGAGTCCGCTGTTTGTCGCCTTGGTGATTCCCCAAAGCATCTCGGTACCATATTCATAGGAGCCGCCTACTTGTTGGGCTTTGACATTTGAAGAAGCTGCCAGAAGAATGGTTACGAATACCAACAGAGCGAATCGCATGTTCCGAAATATACAGTGGGTATAACTGATTGCCACAAAAATAGTTTAATGATTACAATACTGAAACTTTTATTCCCCCGAAATAGTATTTGGGCAGATTGGAATTAGTTATTTTCCAATTGTCTGATTGCCAATTCCACCTCTTTGGATGAGATGCCGAGGTGTGAAGAATGATGAATGCATTGTTTTTTTGACAGAACAAGTAATTGTGGCGATTCGTGCGTCACCCCAAGTGATGCAGCGACATTTTGTGAAAGATCGCGCTGGCTGACCACATCGAGGAGGTAATAATCCATTGATTGAAAGGTGCTATCGAAGCGTGAAAGCGCCAGTGAACTTATCGGACAGCGGGGGCTATGTTTGAAGATTACCACCGGACTTTGCTCCGACGCATCGATGAGTTCCTTTAGATGCTCACCAGATATGACTTTTTTCCAGGCCATGATTAATACCAGATTTTGTATTCCCTCGAATCGTACTTTGGTTTTCTTGTGCGGTTATCTGCCTTTTCAAGTTTGTCTCCCCCACGATCAAACAGGCTAAGCCACATTCGATTGAGCCAGCTCGTTTTGGCGCCGCCTTCATAGTTTTGGACCCTGGCTGAAAGTATTTGTTCGTCGATATCGCGGGCCAATCGCGTTCTGGCTGTAAAACCGCCGATAAATTGCTGATTTCTGTCAGACAGATTTCTGAAGTTCCGGTCGCGGGCAGCTCTGGTAGGAACAACCACATTGCCCTCGAAGTTGTGAACTGACCTGGACATATGCTCATACTGCCGCTTCCTCAACTCTCCCTGGTCTAGTGTGATATTGCCTTCGAAGTTTTGGGCTGACTTAGACATATGCTCGTACTGTCGCTTCCTCAACTCAGCCTGATCTAGCTGGATATTGCCCTCGAAGTTCTGTGCCTCCTTGGACATATATTGCTCCTGGCTTTTACGAATCTCAGCTTTTGTCAGCTTAATATTACCCTGAAAATTGGCCATCATATTGGAGGTAGATTTTCGTTCGTCTTTCCATCGGGAATACTTTTTCAAATTTACTTCACCGCTGAAGTTGTGCTGGGTTTGGGACAGATATTCATACTGAAGTTTTTTCCTATCCCTGGCAGTGATTATCACATCGCCCTGGTATTGTTGCATGGCGGCATTCATACCCGGCTGGCGTGTACCCTCGGTGTCGCGCTTTTTCAACCTGATGCTTCCGGAATATTCTGAATAGCTAAGTGATTTGGCCTGAACTTCCTGCTGCCGCTGCTTATCACTGAGGCCTTTAATGTTGCCGGAGTAATTAGCGGTGATTTTGGCATCGCGCGTCATGAAACGATCCTGCTTCCTTTTGGAAAGAACAGCTACATCGCCTTCATATCCGCCCACGGTTGTTTGCGGAGTTCTTTTTCGAATGTTTTTAGCTTTCAGGTCGCCCGAAAAAGCAGATATGTTTTTGGAATTGTACTGGTCACTCTGGTCCTGCCGTTTTTTGGAATAGAAACGAATATTGCCCCCAAAAAGCGACGACTGATCTCCTGATGGAGCGCCGTATTTTCGCGCCTGGAGTTCACCTGAAAATTTCGACTGAGTAGATGATAAGTATTTCCCCTTCTGTTTCTGCCGCGAAGCACTCGATCCTTTCATGTCTCCACTGTATTGCGCAGTCATCTCCGGCCCGGTGCCTTTGCTCCGGCCTTTGTAATCTCCGCCAAAGTTGGACTGGGTTTTTGACAGATATTTTCTCGAGCGCTCCATGCTGCCACTGCTCCGGCCTTTCACATTTCCGCTAAATTGTGCCGAAAACTCAGGACCGATTCCTTTGCCTTGCCGGCGAAGTTCTCCACTGCTTTTCTGTGCTGTTTTGGACATATAGGAGTATCGCAGCCGTTTGTAGTTTTTCGATGGAAGCACCACATCCCCAGTGAAATTGGCTGAATTTGTCGCATTGAGTTTTGCGAGGTTTTTTGATGGCGCCCGCACGCCACCGGCCGATTTTTGTATTACTCGCGAATCATATTTTTGTTCCTTTGAGTTTTGGTTCCGGCTTTTTATGGCGATGTCGCCGCGATAATTTTGAGTGAGGGCGGTATTGGCTTGTGTGCGGCTTTTTTGCTGGTTCAACTGACGAGCCATGCTATTGCCCGGATTGCGTTCTACACGGTTTCTGATTTCATTGAAATCCTTTTTCATGGCCTCAGGTTGCAGGAAGATATTACCGCGATGGCGTTGCTGCTCCTTGCTGGATTTTTTATAGTTATTTGCGGCTACCTTTGAGGGCATGGATCCCTTGCCTTTTTGCATGGTCCGTGAAGTGTATCGGTAGTTGAGTTTTGGGTTTTTCTTCACGATGCCTTCACCCCCAAAACTTCGCTGCCGCTGACTGGAGCTTTCCTGGAAAAACGCCTGTCTTGATTTCTGGGCTTTCAGGTTTTTCCCTCCCGGATTTCGCTCGACGCGTTCTTTTATCGCGGTGAAATCTTTTGGTTTCGGATCGAATCCATATATTTCCGGGATAGCCCGATTCTCTGGATTTTTTCTTGTAATACGATTTTTGCATCGCGCTGTTCTTGCGTCTCAGCGAGCCGCGACTGCCTTTTTCGCGCACCTTTTCGGAATACTTTCTGGTCAATTCTCCCTGCGGTTCGGATTTGAGTTTTTTAGGAGCATTGGATTGGGCAAGCGCAGAATTTGAAACAGCAACAAAAAGCCATAGCATAGCAAACAGGAAGACATATCTCCAGGCTGTGGTCAGAAGGTATTTGTAAGGGTAATTCAATCCTTTTAAAATGCTAACGTGCTGATCTTTCAATTATTCCGGCTCAAAGATATCACTTTCATGTTTTCTTAATATTGATCCGCCCTGAATACCCACCGATTGTAATATATATTTTAAAATAGCATCATTTAAATGTGCGTTCATGGACTCTGGGAGTATTTCACTTATTTAATCGTATTTTGGCGGCATGGTTTTATTTCAGGAAGGAAATCTCGGCAATGGTCTCACAGTGATAACGCACCATGACCCGAATACGCCGTTGGTTGTTGTAAATTTATTGTACAAAGTCGGCTCCAGGAATGAGACTCCTGAAAAGACAGGGTTTGCTCACTTGTTCGAACACCTCATGTTTGGCGGGTCGCAGCATGTTCCTGATTTCGACAAGGTTCTGCATCGCGTAGGCGCTGAGAACAACGCTTTCACCAACACGGATATCACCAATTACTATATCGTGCTCGATGCAGCCAATATCGAAACGGCCCTCTGGGTGGAATCCGACCGGATGCAATTTCTGAACCTGGATCAGAAAAGCCTGGATACACAAAAAAATGTTGTCGTTGAAGAATTCAAACAGCGGTATCTGAACCAGCCATACGGTGATGTGATGCTAAAACTGCGCCCACTCGCATACACAGTTCACCCATACCGGTGGCCGACTATCGGAATGAAAACCGAGCACATCCGACTCGCTTCACTGGATGATGTGCAAAATTTCCATGAAACATACTACGGACCCGATAATGCAGTACTCTGCATCTGCGGCAATATTATTCACGAAAAAGCCATGGACCTGGCAGCAAAATGGTTTGGCGATATCCCCGGAACCTCCAGAATTAAGCAGGAAATCCCAATGGAACCACCCCAAACTGCAGCGCGACATTTGGACGTGGAGTCGGACGTGCCGATGGACGCATTGTACAAAGCGTATCACATGCCTGCCCGTGGTGGAAAAGAATATCTTAGGGCTGATCTTGCCAGCGACCTTCTCGGCAGAGGTAAGTCCTCCCGCTTGTATCAAAGGCTGGTTAAAGAGCAACAATTATTCAACAACATCGACGCATATCTTACCGGAAGCAGCGACCCGGGCCTCACAATGATTTCCGGCAAAGTGAAGCCCGGTATCCGGGTGGAAGATGCCGATCGGGCTATAGGTGAAGTCGTCGAATCGCTTCAGGAAAATATAGGTGATAATGAATTCGAAAAGGTAATCAACCAATACGAATCTACCAACCTGTTTGCCGAAACCGAACTGATGCATAAGGCACAAAGCCTGGCATACTTCAACGCATTGGGTGATACATCGCTTATTAACCGTGAAATCGGGATGATTCGGGAAATTCAAAAGGACGAAATCCTGAAAACTTCTGCAGCAATTCTAAAAGCAGAGAACTGCAGCACCATGTATTACCGGTCAAAAAGTCGCTAATTCTAAGGCAGCGTGACGCATGGATAAGACGGTTATCATAGAGATGCATTATCTTCCGAGCCTTGCGTGGTTTGCCCAGATCAGCAGATTCCAAATTGTGCACATCGACCCGTCAGACAGGTACAGAAGGCAAACTTATCGCAACCGTTGCAGGATTCGTGGTGCGAATAAAGTAGAAAATCTCATCGTCCCGGTGATCGGCGGCAGTCAGGATTTCACGGCTGATGTGTACATCGATTATCGCCAGAAATGGGTGAACAACCATCGCAGAGCCATTTCCTCAGCATATGGAAAAGCACCTTTTTTTGAATACTTCAGTGACGATATTTTGAATGTATACGATGAGCAGTATGAGAAATTGATCGATTTGAATACCGCCATGTTACAGCAATGCATGAAAATTCTCGGAATTAAGAAACCTTTGCTGGCTGAAACGGTACCTTCAAACACGTCGGCTGGAATGCTGGATTTACGAAATGCGATCGAACCTAAAAACAATGCACTTCTGTATAAGTTATATAATCCAAACCCTTATTTTCAGGTCTTTGGGAATGCATTTGAAGAGAATCTGAGCATTATAGATTTATTGTTTTGCGAGGGTCCGGCGGCTATTGGGATTGTTAAAAAATCCGCAGTTGAGTCAGACAATTTTGATAAATAACTGTTTAATTATTACGTTCGTTAAATATAGGGTCACTGAATTAGGGCTATTTCCCAAGTTAGCAGTAATTTTAGGCATCCGAAAAAACATATGGAAGCAAAATTTTCAAATAGGGTTAAGGAAGTAATCTCCTTGAGCAGAGAAGAAGCTCTGAGATTGGGCCACGATTATATCGGCACGGAGCATCTGCTGCTGGGTATGATCCGCGAAGGAGAAGGTGTGGCGATCAGCTTGTTAAAAAAACTCGGCGTTTCGCTGGAAGAATTGCGACAGGCCATTGAGCAGGCTACCAAAGGTACTGCCATCAGCAATGTGAAGAACCTCGCCAATATACCGCTCACCCGCCAATCAGAAAAGGTACTTAAGATTACCTACCTGGAAGCAAAGATATTTAAAAGCCAGCTTATTGGTACGGAGCATTTGTTGCTCTCAATTCTCAGAGATGAGGATAATATAGCCACACAAATACTAGAAAAGTTTGACATAAATTATGAAGTCGTGAAAGAACTTCTTGAATACCAAACCGAAAATCCCATATCCTCCTCTGATACAGATGAAGGCGACGAAGATTCATCACGTCTGTTTGGCGGCGGTTCCTCCTCAGGAAGTGGCAGCAGCCGCGAACCTGCTTCCAAGACACCGGAAAAATCAAGAACGCCTGTTCTGGATAACTTCGGACGCGACCTCACCAAAATGGCTGAAGATCACAAACTCGATCCGATTGTAGGCAGAGAAAAGGAAATTGAGCGCGTTGGTCAGATATTAAGCCGCAGGAAAAAAAATAATCCTGTGCTCATCGGAGAGCCGGGTGTTGGAAAAACAGCCATTGCCGAAGGTCTGGCATTGCGTATAGTTCAGAAGAAAGTATCGCGTGTGCTTTTTGGCAAACGGGTGGTGACGCTTGACCTTGCGAGCCTCGTGGCTGGTACCAAATACCGCGGTCAGTTCGAAGAGCGGATGAAGGCAGTAATGAATGAACTGGAAAAATCTCCTGAGGTCATTCTTTTTATCGACGAGCTACACACCATCGTTGGAGCAGGCGGCGCCAGTGGCAGCCTCGATGCTTCCAATATGTTCAAACCGGCGCTTTCCAGAGGAGAAATACAATGTATCGGAGCCACTACACTCGATGAGTACAGACAGTACATCGAAAAGGATGGAGCTCTTGCACGTCGCTTCCAGATCGTGATGGTGGATGCTACCACCCCCGAAGAAACCATTGAAATCCTGAATAACATCAAGGAAAAGTACGAGGACCACCATCATGTGAATTACACACCGGAGGCTATCGAAGGTTGTGTGCGATTATCTGACAGGTACATCTCCGACCGGTTCCTGCCCGACAAAGCCATCGATGTGTTGGATGAAGCTGGCGCGCGTGTGCACATCAATAATATCCATGTGCCCGAAGATATTGTGAATCTTGAGGAGCAGATTGAAAACATTAAAAAAGAAAAAAACAGGGTTGTAAAAAGCCAGAAATACGAAGAAGCTGCACAGCTCCGTGACAGAGAGAAGAAGCTCATTGAGCAGCTGGATTTGGCGAAAAATAAATGGGAGGACGAAACCAGGACCAGACGCTACACCGTTTCAGAGGAAAATGTCGCCGAAGTGGTTGCCATGATGACCGGTGTTCCAACACGCAGGATCGCTCAAAACGAAAGTGAAAAATTGCTCGGCATGGGCTCCGAACTCGGAGGTAGAGTGATTGGCCAACAGGATGCTATCGAAAAGCTCGTAAAAGCCATACGACGCACCCGTGTGGGATTGAAAGATCCCAAAAAGCCCATCGGTTCATTCATATTCCTTGGACCCACGGGTGTTGGTAAGACAGAACTTGCGAAAGTATTGGCAACCTATCTGTTTGATAAAGAAGACTCACTCATTCGCGTTGATATGAGTGAATATATGGAGAAATTCTCCGTTTCCAGGTTGGTTGGAGCACCTCCGGGCTACGTGGGGTATGAAGAGGGCGGACAATTGACTGAGAAAGTAAGGAGAAAGCCATACAGTGTCATTCTTCTGGATGAAATAGAAAAAGCCCATCCTGATGTTTTCAATATTCTTCTTCAGGTGTTGGACGACGGAATTCTCACTGACGGCCTCGGACGCAGGGTGGATTTCAGAAATACTATTCTTATCATGACCTCCAATATCGGGGTTCGTGACCTCAAGGATTTTGGGGCCGGTATTGGATTTTCTACTAAATCCAAGCAGGAGTCCGGTGACGATGTCATGAGATCAACCATTCAGAATGCACTGAAGAAAGTATTCAGCCCCGAATTCCTGAATCGCCTCGACGATGTCATTATTTTCAACTCCCTTCAGAAAGAGCACATTCATCAGATCATTGATATCATCCTGAAAAGACTTTTCTCCAGGATGTCAGCGCTTGGGTATTCTATTGAACTTACTGATGCCGCCAAGGATTTTCTGGCAGAAAAAGGATATGACCCGCAATACGGTGCACGTCCGCTAAACCGGGCAATTCAGAAATATCTGGAAGACATCGTTGCTGAAGAAATCCTGAAAGGCGACCTCGGCGAAGGAAGTATTCTGCTTGCCGACCATGAAGCTGGAACAGATTCTTTGAAGATTAAAGTGAAAATTAAGCCAAAGAAAAAGGAAGAGAAAAAGGATTGATTTCCTTTAATTCTGAAAAATAGAAAGGGCGACTCATCAAGAGTCGCCTTTTTTTTACAATTTAAAGCAAGTTGAAAAGTGAACTGATTCGTGACCGAGATAGCTGATCATGAACGATTTAGCGGGAGAATACGTATATTAGCAGACACAGCTTCAATGGCTGATTCATATCAATAATTATCAACACTAAACACACAACACAATGCCAACCGGAAAAGTAATTAATCCAAAGGATCCTATGCTTACGCTACTATAGGACAAGTGCAACAAACTAATGGAATTATTTATCCGTTCCTTAATTCAGCAAATTTAAAGAAAGATGACCCTGTCTTGTTTTACGTAATCGCCATATCACCATATATCACTTTATGACTTGCGATGGAACAATGTCAATGGCCGTATTGCAAGGTACCGAAGCAGGCGAGGCAGAAATTGGCAAGAAAGTCTGGACTCCTGCATTTAAAGAACAATGGGATAAGGAATGGGGGTTGGAAGATCCTGCCGCGATAGAAAGACTTAACTTAAAACCCTTCAATTCAAAACTGAATGTTTTGCTTGGTTATAATTCCATTGACGATATGCTACCTGTTTCAAAATGCTGATTAAAAAGCTCCCTGTCGAGAAGACTCCTTAAAAAACCAGTCGGTTATTGAAGGAGCATTTTTCATGTTTTCATCATTTCCAGACCAACGCAGTCTGAAAGTACGTTGAAAAACATATTTTCCAGAGTAGGAATTTCCGGACATTTTTCAAACATGACCATAATAGTACCTACTGCCCGATTCATTGCCGACCTCGTATAGCGCATCTGGTTCAGGTTTGCCAGCTCTGTGCAATTCATATTCATCAACGAGAACTGCATAAAGCAACCCCGTTAATGCTTCGCAATAGTGGTATGGATTCCAATGTTCTTTTTTCAGCCGGGTTTGGTTGTTGGCATCGCGAATGGCCTTCCTGGTAATTTTCAAATCCATGCCCTGCGCCAAAAAGTGATAGCATATTGCTTGTGCGCAGATTGCCTTTGGTTTCCGCAATGACCTCTTCGCACATATCTTTCGGAGAGAATCCAGAACATGGCAGCGAAGTCGCAAAAGGCCTCCGCCAATCCCCGCGTTTCTGGATTGCCTAGCTCCCAAGCCGATTTCAGTCCATCGAGTATGGCGTGGGCGGTTTCATGCGCCACAAGATCGACAGACCTACAGTGGTGAATTCGGTTATATTCAAATCCGTATTTATCAAGAATAATGGACCTTGAATCTCTGCTGTAGGAGGCGCCTATTCCATCTCGATTTATCCGGGCGACCAAGGGCGCTATATATCCATTTCTCTCCGATGCCATACAGACCGGCTTGCCGAGCACTTTTTCATAATAATCGATTACCATCCGCATGATGCCGTAGGTATGAATGGCATCCATTTCATCTTCAGAATAGTTGGACTCCAGGAAATTGCCATGTGCATCGGGCCGTATTTCAAAACCCTCGATGGCTATTTGTGCGTCAGACGGACCGGGATTTACGGGGTATGGCAATTCGATGATTTTTTTGCCCAGGTGTGGGTAGTAGGGCCCTTGTTTCCATATCCATAGTTTCGTGCCCATCTGGTAAGAAAACACGTTTAAATTTTCTGCGAATATTTCCTGAAAACCATATAGCCCCCTCCCGCCAATGCAGCTGTAAAAGCAATAATTAGCCAGGGGAAATCTTCTTTCGGTAACTGTATCGGTGAGTTATTTCCAAGTGCAATGAATGCCGCCCAATTCGCCGGATGTGCGCTCAGGTCATCGGCAGATTGGAGGTAGGATAATTTGGCATTGCGAAGAGCCTCATCCTTCGACTGGCCCCGGCTCAAATTTTTATAGAAAAAATCCACGAGATCGGCGGTCGTTCGGTCATTCACTTTCCACAGGCTCATGACAATGGAGGGGCATCCTGCATAAGCGAATCCGCGGGCAATGCTGAAAATGCCTTCTCCTTCATGCACTTCGCCAAGGCCGGTTTCGCAGGCGCTGAGTACCACGAGTTGGAGTTTAGACAAATCCATATCGTACAGTTCAAAAGCCCGCAATTCTCCATCCTCACTTTCGGCAGTATCGCGTTTAAAAATCAGTCTTGAATTAAACATATCTGTAGTATCTGCGCGGCCGTGAAGCGCCAGATGAATCATGGAATACGCTGGCGCCAGCGTTTTAAACCTTGTCTCGGTGGCGTCATTTCCGAGGAAGCATTGGGCATCCATGATTTTATTAATCCGTAATATTTCCTCCGCTGAGTAGGGCAGTTCATTTTCTGAGCGGTATAATTCGGCCTCAGCATTGGGGTCGAGTTGTTGCGAATAGCTGAGTGCAAGTAAATTGGGATGAATCACCGACTGGGATTTTTCCATATTTTTTTGCAGGATACTCAATGAATAGGCATAATTCACGGTATATTTTCTGAAAAGGTATTCTAACCCCCAGTAGCTGAATGATGTAGTATCAGGCATGGTGATAAACGCCTCGAAAGGCAAGGTTGCCATCGGGCCATCGGGTATGATGACAATACGCGCGATTTTGGCAGCATCCTGTTGCAATATTTCCTCCACAGGTTGAAAAAGCTGCAGGTAAAGCATGTGGGCAGCTTTGGTAAATGTGACAAATGCTGACTTATCTGTCGAATAGCTCGAAACGGTGCCGGCATAGTTTTTAATGGCCAACAGTAATCCAGGAGTGATTTCTTTCTTAAGAATTGTCGCTTTTCCCTGATTCACCAAAAAGGAATACACAAATTCCTTCGACCAATGATACTCTACAAGCGCGTCACTTTTAGCGGGGACCAGGTTCCGGATCTTGTCCAGAGAGAGAACAGTGCTATCGCTGGTGATATTTATATCGTCCACTTGTTTTTCCAAAGCGGTATTCCCTTTATCAATCAGGATTCGAAGCAGCTTATTGCTCAATACAAACACCGAGTCCTCGTTTGATGCACGTTTCAGCAACATACTGATTTCATCTGCTTCCCGGGCCTGTTTTCGGTTGGGCGCGGTAGTGGCGGCATTGGTTTTTACCAAGGCTTTGTGCAGGAGGAAATACTTATTTTTCTCCATATACCTCCAAGCCTGTTCCAGGTATTTCTCATCATGGCTGGTTTCATAGAGCGCCACCGAACAGGCGATACTTTGGTCCATTCCATCGGCAAATCGGTGAAAAATCTGTATGGACGACTTATCCAGAAAACCTGAACGGAGCAATTCGTCTCGCCGGTTATAAATAACTCCATAAAGTTCATCGGCGCAATGCAGTAATGTAGTGTCCTTGGTCTGTTGCCAGTATTTCATCAAGGTATTGGCTTTGTCAAACATCGCGTAAAAGAGTGTTTCAGTATTTGAATACGTGGAGAAATCGGGATTGTCGCAGAGACTCGTCGGAGCGAATGTTTCGAAAATAGCCGTCATGGATTTTTGATAATATTCCAGCGCTGTTTTGTATTGTCCCCTCCGTTCAAAGTATTCACCAAAATATCGCAAGCCTTCGTGGACTTCCTGACTATGAAATCCCTCTTGCCTTATACGTGATTCAATCGATTTCTTAAAGTAATTCTCAGCTTCACCGTAATGGCCAAGAAGTTCATTGGCTTCGGCCAGATTATTCCAAATCCAGGGGAGATACTCCTCGTGTTGCTTTGTGCGATTGATCAGACTTTCCGCCTGACGGCAATAATC
Source organism: Cyclobacteriaceae bacterium (assembly GCA_034523095.1). GTDB lineage: Bacteria > Bacteroidota > Bacteroidia > Cytophagales > Cyclobacteriaceae > JAAUQL01. The sequence goes on from JAXHKU010000003.1 coordinate 316,858, forward strand.
GATGGCCTCCCCGTACCTGGCAGACATAATCAGCGGCTGGGAAATATTCACAAAATGAACAATTAGTTCAGGATCGGCCTCACCATATACCTGCTGCACAAATGTTATAATTTGCTCATGACCCTGAGAAGCCTCCGTATATTTTTCACTTTCGTAATAGGAATTGGAGCGGATTTGAAGACATGCCACATACTCAGCGTTGTCCGGGAAGGCACCGTCTTTCATGATGTGTGCGGCAATTCGGGTAAGTAGGATCGACCGCTCGTAATCACCGCTGTCAAAATAATACCCGGATGTATTTAGCAGGTAATAGCCACGGCGAAAGTCAGAAGCATCTTCGACCCGTGTCATCAGATCCATCAGTTTTTCAAACCAAATTCCAGCCTCCTTCATTTCGCCCAGGGTTCTGTACAGAAAATAACCGGCGTCAAAAGCAATTTCTGATTTTATCCAAAGAGGTACATCCGGGGTATCAGCGAGTTTAAATGCCGTATCATAATAGATCAAAACACTGTCACTGACCAGCCGAACCTGTGGGAGGTTTACCGATTTCAGCAATCTGCCCCGATAAAAGAGGAGTCTGGCTTGCAGGCCGTTTTCACCAGGCAGATCGGCGAGAAGGATTTTTGTTGAGTCGAGAAATGCCTCAGCGGTTTTAAAATCGCGCTTTAACCTGAGTAATTCAGCTTTTTCGAGACATTGGGTTGCATGGGATTTTGATGGATTTTCCAGGGAGGATAGTCGCCCAACTTTTTCCAGCGCCAGATCAACATCACCTTTCAGCCGAAGTATTTCAATGCTGTCAAGTTGGGTAAGTGGAATCGATTTTTGCGCTTGGGCGAATAGTTGAATCGACGAAGAATTCAGCAAAGCAATGCAAAAAATGATGCACCGAAAGTAAACATGATGTATCTCCATTGGCTGGTCCTTCACATACGTGGATGAAAAATACAAAAATTTAGTGTATAAAGGTCAGAAAGCGGATCGAAGCAGCCATATTAAGTTATGAAACCGTTTAGGCGTTCAAATTGTACTGGAGCATTTTATTGATTAGAGTTCCGTTTGCTAAAAGTATCCCGATATCTCCATAGCTGAAGAAAAATCTCCATATTCGTAACGGCTACAAAAATAGTTTTAAAACCCAGCAACGATGAAACTGATACGATTTGGCGAAAAGGGCGGTGAAAAACCGGCGATTTTCCATGATGGCAAGCGACGAGATTGTTCCTCCCTTTTCGAAAGATTGGAACCACAGCTTTTTTTACAACCAAGGGTTGAAGAAACTCACGGATATCAGTGAGATAGAAATTGAAAAGCTGCCTGAAGTCCATGAAAAAGAGCGATGGGCTTCCTGTATCGCGCGACCGTCCACCATATTTTGTATCGGTCTTAATTATGCCGATCACGCCAAAGAAGCAGGCATGGAGCTTCCCAGGGAACCAATTTTGTTCAGCAAAGCGGCATCAGCATTTGCCGGTCCTTATGACGATGTCGTCATTCCGCGCAGCGCCACAAAGGTAGATTACGAGGTAGAACTGGCCGTGGTGTTGAACGAAAACGTCTATGAAGCCGAATCTATTGAGCAGGCTAACAGAGCCATTGCCGGGTATTGCCTGGCGAATGATATCAGTGAACGCGCGTTTCAGACAGAGCGCGGTGGCCAATGGATGAAAGGTAAATCGTCCCCCGGATTTTGCCCAACCGGCCCTTTCCTAGCCACAACAGATGAAGTTCCGGATGCGAATAATCTGGGTATGATACTAAAGGTCAACGGTGAAATCCGGCAAAACGGCAGCACCTCAACCATGATATTTACCCCTGGGTTTATCATACATTATTTGTCGCAATTCATGCGTCTTGAAGCCGGCGATATCATATTGACAGGTACACCTCCCGGCGTGGGCATGGGAATGAAACCTCCTCAGTATCTGAAAGCCGGCGATGTCGTGGAGCTTTCTATCGACGGATTGGGTCGGCAGGAAACTGTGTTTATTTCACGGAAGTGAAAGATAATTGTTGCTTTCATGGAACCACCGGTCACTTTGCAATGTCATGGGAGTTATGCGAATATTCGAAGCGTAACATGAGCCCAATTACATTTCAGTACTCTGCGATATTTCCATTAGATTTACATCCGGAAACTAACTATAACTGAACCATGATATTAGATAGCATTCTGAATACCATCGGATGCACACCCGTGATCCGGCTTAACAAACTGGTGCCTGAAGGAGCAGCCAGTGTTCTCATGAAGCTTGAATCGTTCAATCCGGGGGGATCGGTGAAAGACCGTATTGCATTTAATATGATCGATGATGCTGAAAGGAAAGGCCTTCTGAAAAAAGGCATGACCATCATAGAACCTACTTCGGGCAATACAGGCATCGGCCTCGCCATGGTAGCTGCAGTGAAGGGGTATTCGATCACTTTGATTTCGGATGCCCGAAACCATGAGTGTCGAGCGGAGGATGATCCTTCAGCAATTTGGCGCGAAGCTCATACTCACCCCTGCAGACCGCGGCATGGTTGGCGCAGTGATGGAGGCACAGGAACTGGCTGATTCCGGAAAGTATTTCATGCCACAACAATTTGAAAATGATGCAAATCCAGACGCTCACCGCAAAACTACCGCACTGGAAATCATCCATGATCTGAAGAAGCAGCACCTCGATTATTTCGTCGTCGGAGTAGGCACTGGTGGCACCATCACGGGGGCGGGTGAGGTATTAAAAAAGCACTATAACGGCCTAAAGGTCATTGCCGTGGAACCCACGGACTCGCCTGTACTCTCACAGGGAAAAGCCGGTCCTCACAAAATTCAGGGAATCGGGGCCGGGTTTATTCCGGAAATCCTAAACCTTGGTATTATTGATGAAATCCTTACGGTGGAAAATGAAGATGCCTTTGAAATATCAAAGCAATTGGCGCGACAAGAAGGAATCCTGGCGGGAATTTCCTCCGGAGCTTGTGTGTGGGCGGCCCTTGAAATCGCTAAAAGAGCAGGACATGGCAAAACAGTGCTCACCGTATTGCCCGACACTGGTGAGCGGTATATGAGCACCCCGCTTTTTGAACATTGAAATAATCGCCCAATCTCCAGAGTCAGCCTGATCAATGAAATCACTTTTGCCCGATAGGTTTGTAATGCTGCTGATCGGGATGATCCTGCTGGCCTGGTTTGTGCCCGGAATAGAAAAAGTAATACCACTGCAAGCCATTAGTACGTATGGTATTTCAGGCATTTTTTTCCTCTACGGTCTACGGCTAAACCCACAACTGATGATGGCCGGCATTGCCAACTGGAAACTTCATGTGCTGGTGCAGTCAGCCACTTTCATACTTTTTCCCTTGTTGGTACTGGCAGTTTTGCCGGGTATGGGTAGTAGTGAACAATTTGCTCTATGGCTGGCGGTATTTTACCTGGCGGCGCTTCCATCGACCGTTTCATCTTCTGTGGTCATGGTTTCTATTGCCGGGGGAAATGTGCCCGGAGCCATCTTCAACGCCAGCATTTCCGGCCTCATCGGTATATTGGTAACACCGCTGTGGATGGGACTTTTCATGGCGACCGGCAACGGTGAATTTCAACTGGTCCAGGTATTTCTGGAACTCGTTCTGAAAATTTTACTGCCGGTATTTATTGGTATGGTATTGCACCGCTTCTGGGGCAGCTTTGCTGAACGACATAAAAAGCAACTCGGCATATATGACAAAACACTCATTCTCATCATCGTGTATAAAAGCTTCAGCACTTCATTTTCTGAAGGCGTTTTTGACAGTGTGAAAACAATGGACCTCGTATTGGTCGCAGGCGGAGTGGTGATGTTGTTCTTTTTGGTTTACATGCTGACCAGCAACATCAGCAAACGCCTGGGCTTCAGCAGAGAAGACAGAATCACCGCGACCTTTTGCGGATCGAAAAAATCGCTCGTGCATGGCTCGGTGTTTTCAGACGTGCTCTTTTCAGGTCTGGGCAATGCAGGCATATTCCTCGTGCCGATCATGATTTACCATGCGTTTCAGCTACTCGTGATCAGCGTCATCGCGCAGAAAATGCATCAAAAATCCATCACTTCGAAATAGGGATATTTCTATTTAATCAGCCCAATTCGATTACAGTACCGGGCTCAGTTCTTTCATTAATGTAGCCTTTATCGGAGCCATTTTTGTACTTCCAAATGATACATTTTCTTCCACCTGGCATTCCATTTCTTTTCCTTTAAAGGTAAACGTCAGCGTCCTGGCATGCGGCGATTCATAGTTGATCATCGTGACTTTGTAGCTATCCGGACTTATCCATGCGCCGCTGGAAGCAATTTGCATGGTGGCTCTGCCGGGCATGGAAAATTGACTATTTTCGGTCTTACCAAAACCCACAGGGATCACCTGGTCTCCGGAGGCGTTGGTCAGGGTGATGGTCATATCAGCACCTGATTTTGAAAATGATACTTTTTCCAGAGCTAATGGATTTTTAGCAAATTCAAAGGACTTACCGTTGATTTCCTCCGATACTGCTGATGTGTTCTCACCTTCGACAACAGCGATTTTAAGACTTGCCAACTTCTCCGCTAATAACCTTTGAGAAGCGGTATCCTCAGCCATGGGCGCTTCGTTCATCGCTGGCAGCAGGTGCGCCCATACGAGGTTGAGAATTCCGGGCATATCCCTGGAGCCTGAAGTAATAGCAATAACGGCGTCTTGCTCCGGTATCACGATGCAATACTGACCGAATGCGCCATCACCGCGATAAGCATTATGCCGGCATTGCCAGAATTGGTAGCCATAACCCTGCTCCCAATCACTTTCCGGGTTAGATCCGTTGGAAGTGAGGTAGGAAGTGGCTTTTTCTACCCAGGCCTCCGGTATTATCTGCTTGCCTTTCCAGTTGCCTTTTTGAAGATATAGCTGACCAAATTTGGCAATGTCTTCTGTTGTAACACTAAGACCCCAGCCACCTACATTAATCCCTTTCGGATCTGATTCCCATGTGGGCGGTTTAATTTCCAGCGGATCAAATAAGCGGGGCTGCAGGTATTCTACCACGGTCTGCCCGGTCAATTTCTGTAAAATAGCTGATAGGATATAAGTTGCGGCGCTATTGTAAACGAAGACCGTCCCTGGCTTTCGCTCTACCGGCAGCGACAGAAAATTAGCGACCCAGTCATCACCGGCGCTGCGCGTTCTTCCTGTGGCATCCTCAAGATGGCCGGTATTCATACGTAGCAGGTCATGGATGCGCATGGCTTTCAGATTATTATCGGTAGTGTCTATTACTTTCTCAGGGAAAAAGCTTATCACCAGGTCGTCTGTGCTCAGGAGTTTTTCTTCTACTGCCAGTCCGATAGCCGTGGAGGCAAAACTCTTGCTGAGTGAATACAACAGATGCGGGCTGTCGGGATTGTATGGAGCCCACCAGCCCTGGGCGATGGTTTTTCCATGGCGCACAATCATCAGGCTGTGCAGGGCATCGGGTTGCTCCTGCTCAGCGGCATTGATAAAATCGAGTATGGATGCTGATGATACTCCCTGGGCTTCGGGCGTACTTATACTCAGTAATTCTTCTTCCGGAGCTGCAGGTTTCTGGCAGGCATTGACCAGGAATAAGAGGCCAAAAAAGGCCAGGCAAAGAATGAAATGCTTTTTTAGGGAGACCGAATCTGGCCCTGGTTGCGTCCTGATAAAATTAAATCCTGTGGTAGTTTTCATTTGAGTGTTTTTAAAGTAAAAGCGGGTACCCTCTAAAAAGTGTGAGAGATTAACACGTTCAAATTAGGAAATTATGACGAGAAGATTCGTTTGTCTCCTGGATTTTCAGCGAATTAATGGAATGATGATGAAATTTAAACTTTAAGGAAGGGAAACGCTTTTATATATAATTCCCCGGATTTTACATAACAGAAAAAATTCATTTATGGACAATGCAGTAGTCCGTGTGCTTTTTTAGAGTAACTTTTATTTTTATTCATTACCGAGGGGTTTAAATTTGATTGTATGAATAAATTGAACACAATGAAGAAGACATTTATTATTGTCATGTCCGGTCTTGCAATATTCTGCGGACTAACTCTGAACGCACAAACAATCAACCAGCCATCCGTACCATCTGCACCATCACTCGGGCAACAGTATCAGGAAATGATCGGCAAGGCAGAAAGCTACAATGAGTACAAGGTGATTAAGAATACGTTGCTGGGCCAGTACAACAAAGCTGTTCAGGACACCATTGCTCTCAGCAAAACGACCATTACCTCTTTGGAAAATAAGGTCGATGAGCAGGCGAATCAAATCACCCAGCACAGCAGTAAAATCACGTCGCTGGAGAACCAGTTGGCAGAAAGTGAAAAACTCCGGAATAGCCTGACTTTTTTGGGTATTCCGCTCGGCAAGCGCTTTTATCATACCATTGTCTGGGTCATCATTGCGGGCCTGGCCTTGTTCAGCACATTTGCATATTCCAGTTTTGTCAGGGGTAATATTGTGGCCAAAAAAACCTTAAAGGATAAGGAATTACTTGAAATTCAATTTGAAGAGCACCGCAAAACCGCTCATGAAAAGCAATTGAAAATGGCGCGCGAACTGCAAACCGAGCGCAACCTGGTCGAGGAGCTGAAAGGCAAGATGAAAGGCGGTACCGGCAGTAAATAATTTCAAAAAGTCCAGCAATCATCAAATAGGTAATGAGGAAAAGAGTATATGCGGAAATGAGGCTTTCATATACTTCTTCATTCTTAATTCAATTGTTCGATTGTTCTTAATTCAATTGTTCCATGTCGGCATGGATTTTTAATGCTTTTTTCCCAACTTATAGCCCGTACCCAAAATTTTTTCACCCATGAAAAGACATCAATTTTCAGCTTCACGTAGGAAGTTTATTCAGACGGCAGCTGCCGGAGCAGTCACAGCCCCATTTATTCTTCAATCCTGCAAACCAGACGACGGCATCCTTCAGCACGCCTGCATCGGTGTCGGCGGCATGGGCTGGGGCGATCTTGACAATTTCAAAAAACATCCGAAAGTCCAGATTGTAGCGTTGTGCGATATCGATGCCGATCGCCTGAAAAAAGCCTCGGAATTGATCCCGGAAGCAAGAACCTATTCAGACTGGCGTGAACTGTTCGCCAAGGAAGGGAAAATCATAGAATCCGTCAATGTGACTGTGCCGGACCACAGCCATTTCCCCATAGCCTGGGAAGCTATCAAAAGAAAGAAGCACGTCTATTGCCAAAAACCCATGTGCCATGATGTGGAAGAAGTGCGATTGCTTACAAATGCCGCTAAAAAAGCGGGAGTCATCACTCAGTTGGGCACCCAGCACGCCTCATCGCCCAATGACCGCGCTGCGGTGAAGCTTATGAAAGAGCAGGCGATTGGAAAAATACAGCACGTGTACCTGTGTTCCAACCGACCCGGTGCAGAACAATACCGAATCACCGGTCCGCGACCGGCAGAGGGACAGGAACCTCCGTCGAATCTGAACTGGGAAATCTGGACCGGCACAGCGCCGGTAAGGCCCTATGCACCTGATATATACCATCCGATGCTCTGGCGTTCATGGCAGGACTTTGGCACCGGGTGGAGTGGCGATATTGGCTGTCATATCTTTGATGCCGTATGGAAGGGCCTCGGACTTACCACGCCTAAAACTGTGTCAGCCCGTGTACAGCAGTCATGGAAGGATTCTCCGGAACGCAGGTCAGATGTATGGCCGCAGAGTAATCACATCACATGGATGTTTTCGGGAAATGAAATGACTGAAACGGATGAGCTGCCCATCGAGTGGTTTGATGGCGAATTTTTCCCACCACAGGAAGTAATGGATTTGTACCCGGGAGAGAATTATCCCGGAGAGTCAGCCATGCTGATAGGCACGGAAGGCGCTTTGCTGGTGGTCCATGGAGGCGGATTGGCACTATTGCCGCAGGATAAATTTGTCAACTATGAAATGCCCAAATTCCCGGAGCGCAATCACTACCACCACTTTGTAGATGCCTGCCTTGGCGGCGAGAAGACAGAATCGCATTTTGCCCAGACCGGCCCGATGACGGAAGCCATTCTGCTGGGTACGAGTAGCTATCCGTGTGCCCGATACCTTGCTGGAGTGGGATGCCGCCAACCTGAAATTCCCCAACCATCCGGATGCAGAAAAATACCTTTGGAGGACGTATCGGAAAGGGTGGGAAGTGGTTTAGGACTTCGACTTCCTTTACTTTAATTGCGCATCTGCTCACTGACCTGAGCACGGTTCCAGCATTTCATTTTTAGTTTGAAGATAGGAAGTCTCCAAACAGTAAGGGAATTGGCAGATCCACATACCCGGATGCAGATTCCGCATCGCGCTCCCTCCGGTCGCTTGTCAAGAAGGACGTTGCTTTTTTCGTCATTCCCATGAAAGTGAGAATCTTATTAATCCAGCTTAAGCTCATTCAGTATCCCTAAAGTCGATAAAAATCCAGCGATCCGGGATATTGAATCGATAATCGCAGATCGCGCATCTGCAATCCAATTTCTGTCGCTACCGGGAAACCACCAGGAGGCAGACTTATGCTCCACAATGCACGGCGGCACCGATTTCCATTAATGATTTTTTACCCTATTTTTGCACCTCAAAATTTCAAGGGATATGCAACTGAGCGAACAAGAACTGCGACGAAGAGAAGAAAAAACCGAACTGGAAAAATTGGGGATTAATCCATACCCGCCGGAATCGTTTGATGTAAACGTAAAAACGGGCGATATCCTGGAGAACTACGAAAAGCAAAAAACGGAGTATAAGAATATCTCCATCGCAGGTCGGCTTATGAGCCGTCGTATCATGGGTTCGGCATCGTTTGCCGAGTTGCAGGACAGCTCGGGGAAAATTCAAATCTACGTCCGCCGTGATGATATTTGTCCGGGCGAGGATAAAACACTCTACAACACGATCTTCAAAAAGCTACTCGATATCGGCGATATTATAGGTATTCGCGGGTTTGTCTTCACGACTCAAACCGGTGAAATTTCCATCCATGTGACCGATTTGAAGGTGCTTTCCAAATCGTTGCGTCCTCTGCCAATCGTGAAGGAGGTAATTGATGAACAGGGAAATGCCGTAACCTACGATGCATTTACTGACCCGGAAATGCGGTATCGGCAGCGTTATGTGGACCTGATCGTGAATCCTCAGGTGAAGGAAACATTTCGCAAGCGCACCGCTTTGGTAAATTCCATGCGAAACTTTCTGAATGATCGCGGCTATCTCGAAGTGGAAACGCCCGTGCTGCAGCCTCTCTATGGCGGAGCCGCCGCAAGACCGTTCAAAACCCATCACAACACACTCAATACTACGCTTTACCTCCGCATCGCCAATGAATTATATCTCAAACGGCTTATCGTCGGCGGGTTTGATGGAGTTTATGAATTCTCCAAGGATTTCAGAAATGAAGGGATGTCGCGGTTCCACAACCCGGAGTTCACTCAGGTAGAGCTTTATGTAGCCTACAAAGATTATAAATGGATGATGGACCTCGTGGAAGAAATGGTTGAAAAAGTAGCCATCGACCTGCACGGGACTACCGAAATTCCTGTTGGAGAAAATGTCATTAATTTCCAGAGACCCTGGAAGCGGTTTACCATGTTCGAGGCAATTCAGCACTTCACGGGCATCGATATTTCACAGATGGAAGAAGACGAGATGCGGGCTACAGCCGAAAAACTGCATGTACATGTTGACACAACGATGGGAAAGGGCAAACTGATTGATGAGATTTTCGGAGAAAAGTGTGAGCCATTCCTCATTCAGCCAACCTTTATTACTGATTATCCGGTGGAAATGTCGCCGCTGGCCAAAAAACACCGCACCGTACCTGGACTGGCGGAGCGCTTTGAAGTGATGTGCAACGGTAAGGAGATCTGCAATGCCTTCTCAGAATTAAACGACCCGATCGACCAGCGCGAGCGTTTTCAGGATCAACTGGAACTCGGCAAGCGCGGCGACGAGGAAGCCATGGTGCTCGATGAGGATTTTTTGCGGGCACTCGAATACGGCATGCCGCCAACAGCAGGTCTCGGCATTGGAATAGACCGTTTGTCCATGATCATGACCAATTCCAGTTCGATCCAGGAGGTACTGTTCTTTCCCCAGATGAAGCCGGAAAAGCGGGCTTCTGATCCGACCGAGATTTTTAAAAGCGCGGGTATCAGAGAAGAACTTATTCCCCTACTGGTGAAGCTGGGGCATGCCAGCATAGCCGATCTTAAGAATGTAAAGTCGAGTAAGCTCTTCAACGACGTATGCGGTATGCGCAAAAAGATGAAGCTGGAAGATGTAAAAAACCCAAGCCTGGAGGAAGTAGAAGGCTGGCTGGTTTAAGCAATATATGGTTCTTCTGGAATTTCATGGGCGAAGGCTAATGGCTAAAAGGTAATGGCTAATGGGTTAAAGGGCGCTGCATTTAAACCAAATATCTCAGTAGCAAGTATAATTCGCCGATGTGCTTATAGAAATTTCCGGAATCCGTTTAAAATCCTTGTTACTGGACCTTCCACGCATTTCAGAAAAATTTGAAGGGATCGACATCTGCTCTTGAAACTTGAGAACGGAGTCCGAATTTTTTACAGTCAGGCAATTTAGAAATCAAAGCATAAAATGATTTGGCAATTTCCATCCTATCAATTCTCTAAAATTTCCTCTTTATCCTTTGCCTTTACCCACCAGCCATTACCCATTACCTTTTTTTTACTGGATTTTTAATGGTTTTTTTGGGTTAATTCTTCGCGAAGAGTGTCTTGTAGATCAACCCGCCCAGAATGGCGCCTGCGATAGGAGCTACCCAGAAAAGCCATAATTGACCCAAAGCCCAGTGGGTGGGTAGGATGGGTATGGGAAGAGTGGGGTGGTGGGGCTATCGTATATGTTGTGTCTTTGTCGTAGCTGAATAACTAATTTGTTCTTGGGTGGTTTGAATGTTTGAGAGATTTCTTGATTTTTTCAGGGGGTGAATTGTAATATTTTCAATTTCATTTGTCTATTGATATTTTTTCCTATAATCTTTTCGTGTGTGATTTCGTATAAATATAAATATCATATGTTAATAATGTTTTAGCTAAATGTTCATCGTCTTCTTAGGAGTCGTTCTCGGTTGTAATGCTTCTGTATTTGTTCTCCGCTTCCGAAGGGTCATATTCTTTCTCTCGTTTCTGTTGGGTGTGTGTCTTCAAAGTTTCTTGGTAGGAAGGAAATTTTCTGGGTGTTTCTCTTTTTCTTTGCCGCCAACAAACAATGCCTGGCTCGTGGATCGGGCAGGATTTACAGAAGTATTGGTGACCGGAATACTGATCAGGTGAATGAGTGTGAGGCCCAGGCCTATCGCTATACCTGCAAATCCTGCCGGGGCCCGCTTGTCGGTGGCTCCAAGAATAATGATCAGAAACATCATAGTCATGACCACTTCAGTAATAAGCGCTGCTGTGAGTCCGAAGCCGCCGGGCGAATGCTCGCCATATCCGTTGGCTGCAAATCCGCCGATGGCTGCGTCCGGTTTGCCGGTAGCGATCAAATACAACACTGCTGCTGCCGCGATTCCGCCCGCAACCTGGGCAATGATATAAGGCATGAGTTCTTTGACTTCAAACCTGCCCCCTATCCATAAGCCGACAGATACAGCAGGATTGAAATGGGCGCCGGAAATGTGCCCAAGCCCGTAGGCCAGCGTCATGACCGTGAGGCCAAATGCCAGTGAAACACCAAGCAGGCCAATGCCCACTTCGGGAAAAGCAGCAGCCAGTACGGCACTGCCGCAGCCACCGAGTACGAGCCAGAAGGTGCCAAAAAATTCAGCGCCGAGTTTTGTTGAAAGTTTCATGTGTTTGTGATTGGTAAGATAATTAAATAATTGTGTGTGGAATATGGAATGGTGAATCCCTTTTTGAAATGCAATATATATGAATAAATGAAAACTATTTCTTTCTGCCAAAATGATACCCGACCAAAAGCTGATAGCGCCAGCCGTATGCCCAGCTGTCAAGTACGCCATTCGAGCTCACCTCTTTGTCGGTGAGCACATCCTCAAGGAGCGGAAAGCGGTCGAGGAGTTTCAGGATGATTTCATTTTGAATATCCTCTTTGTCAAAAGTATATTCCCCATCCAGTTTTATCTTGGCACGGTAGTTTGAAACGGATGGGCCCACCACCACAAAATCCAGCGACCAGCGGTTGTTGATCACGAACTGGTAGCCAAGTTCAAACCCGATATTTAATATTTGGAAATCTGTGCTCAGCGTTACATCTTCCGGATTACCATCAACATCTACAGAAATATCCCTTCTATTATTGTAATCGTGAAATGAAACATAGGGACCTACATAGACACCTCTCGGAGCTTTAAATTTATTCTCTTTGGCCAGGTAAAACCTGTATTCTCCTCCGACTTTAAATCCACCCTTATCCAGATTTTTACGCAAATTTATTCTATCTCCCAAACTCACCAGGTTCGGAAATTCCTCATATCCCCCTGTGACACAAAAAGACTGATTGGGTTTGGTAACACGTTCGTAAGAAAGAACAAATGAATTTGGATAAAGGGGCTGTGTGAATTCGATTTTAATGGTGTTGAGTCGCTGAGGGGTCTCCTCTACTTCCTGAGCCATGGTATAGCCAGCGATGCCAAGAATCCATAAAAGTAAATATGCGGTTTTCATTCGTTTAGTTGGTTATGATCCTGAAGGAATCGGTTCTTGTATTAAATGGAGAAATGTCTAGCCATACGATTAAGCCTGAAATATACGGAAATGAATTAAGTATTTTTGCTGAAAACAACTATCTGAGAAATTGAAATAAAGTTGGACAGCACCTAATTATTTTTCATCCTATCCACTAAATTTCCTTGCAATAGCCTTATGGACTACCTAATTTGTGCCATTCAAATCTAAATTAAAACTAACGTACCAACATGAAAACGCAATTGAGATTACTACTCCCGCTTTTAGTATTTGCCATGATGGCGAATGTAGCAATCGCCCAGGTAAAGAGCGACTACGACAAAACCGTGGATTTTACGAAATACAAGACCTACACCTTTGCAGGCTGGGCCGAAAACAGTGATAAAATTTTAAATGACCTGGATAAAAAGCGAATGCTTGATGCATTCAAGAAAGAACTTGATTCGAGAGGGCTTACGCTTGTTGATGAAAACGGCGATGTAGCAATCACACTCTATATAGTTGTTGAACAAAAAACCAGCACCACTGCCTACACAAACTACAATGGCGGCATGGGTTATGGCTATGGCCGATGGGGTTGGGGCGGCGGCTTTGGCTCAGCTACCACTACCTATTCTGAGGACGACTATCTTGAAGGAACTGTCGTGATTGATTTTTATGACAGCGGTACCAAAAAACTGGTTTGGCAGGGAGTTATAACCAAGGAGGTCACTCAGAATCCGCAAAAGCGCGAAAAGACCATACCAAAGTCAGTGTCCAAACTAATGTATCAGTACCCGGTGAAAGCGACTAAAAAATAGGAACAATCATGCCGCAGGTCCGTTAGCAACGGATCAGCGGCATCACTTGTACGATTTCCTTACAGAAAGGCACAGATTCCGCTGATTACCCCAGATCAGATAAAATATTTGAACAATACCCGGATACAGAAATTACTTGGAGATTTAGTAATAATTACCACACTTCGTGACAAAGAGAACCTTCGCCGTTGTATCAGGCACCCTGATCGCTATTTTTATATTAACCTTAGGTATATTACCCTTTATAATACGAGATTTAGCTGTTGATCACGGGAAGGAATGGTTTGGAAGGAATATAAGCCTTTCCAAATTCAAGGTCAATTATTTCACAGGGACAATAAGATTAGTCGATTTCAAAATGTACGAAGTGGATGATTCCACTGTTTTCGTCAGTTTCGACACACTGATTATCGATACCGAGCCTTACCGTCTGCTGAGGAAGCATTTTGTCATAGAGCAATTATATCTTACCGGTTTGCGCGCGCGGGTGGTCATGTCCGATTCATCCTATAATTTCGACGACCTTATTGCCTTCTATTCTTCTGATACAGCTTCTGCCGAAGCAAAGGATACCGTTTCAGCCGCATCATTGCAATTTGAGTTTTCCAACATGGAACTAAAAGACGCCTTCTTCACTGGCATAGACCTGTCAGTGAATAAACGAGTAGACCTGGAAAACATCGATTTCTTTGTGCCCTATGTTGCCTGGAACCAACAGCAAAAAAGTAAGGCAGGCCTGAAGTTTGATTTCGGCAACGGTGGATTTTTCCAGTCTGATATTGATATTGATCCGATAGGGGGAGATTTTATTGCCAACATGATTATTGATGAATTGGATCTTTCGGGCTATTCAGACTATGCGACAAAATTTATCAACCTTGGGAAATTTGCCGGCCGTACCGACATTCATCTAAAGCTTGTGGGTAATATCAACAGGCCCGGGGAGGCAATTGCCTCAGGAATAGTTGAGGTAAATGATTTCAGCTTGCTGGACCATAAACAAGAACCTCTGGTGGAAGTCAAAAAATTTACTGCAGGATTAAAAAGGGGTTCATTGGCGACAAGCAGCATTGTGATGGATTCTCTGGCACTCACATCCCCGCACCTACACATTGAAATCTATGATTCTACCATGAACCTGATGGAATATGCCGATCAGCTGATGGTTAGTGATTCCGTTCATGATTCGCCGCAAAATGTGGAGAAGAAGGTTGAGGAGGATACGGCATCCTGGTACTTTGCCATAGATCGTTTTACGATCAGGGAAGGTGAGATTGATGTGTCCGATCAGCGCACGGGTGAGCCATTCTATTATAATCTCAGTGAGGTATCACTGTTAGTCGACTCAATTACCTCAGATAAGCAATGGATTGACACCTATTCGTCAATGCTTCTCAATAAACGAGGCAAACTGGTAGCACAGGCAGGCTTCAATCCTGTAAATCCAATGGATCTCACACTCGACTACACTGTTAAGGATTTCATGCTCAGCGATCTGAATATCTATTCTCAATACTATATGGGTACTCCCATCCTGTATGGCGACATGTACTACAAAGCGCATACAGATATCCGAAATGGAAATATCACCAGTGAGAATACACTCATCATCCACAATGTGGAGCTGGGAAATAAGGGTAAAGGCTTATATGAACTGCCTTTGAAATTTGCTCTTTTTCTGTTGAAAGATAAAGATGGAGTAATCACGCTCGATATTCCTGTGCGTGGAGATCTGAAAGATCCAACTGTAAGGGTTGGGAAAATCGTATGGAATATATTTAAAAACCTGATCCTAAAAGCAGCGGCCGCCCCCGGAAAGTTGCTCGCTGGTTTGGTCGGTGGTGATCCGACTCAGATTGAATCGATAAATTATGCCTATCTTGATACAGCTCTCATTGCTGAAAAACAGAAACAGCTTGGCCTCCTTCTTGAATTGGAGAGGTTAAAACCGGAACTTGAAATAGAGTTGGTGTATTTCAATGATCCAGCCCTGGAAAAGAAGGAAATCGCTGAGATACAAGTCAGCAATATGTATACGGAGAAATACGGGAAGGACTATACTGCGGATCAGGAAGGCTTTCAGCGCTTTGTGAGGGAACTCGCAAAATCAGATTCGGTGCAATTGGAAGAGGCTTTTACCGACCTTGTTGGCAAATCAGTCCTCGATTCTCTTCATAATGTTTATTCCTCCAGCAGGATATCTGCTGTGGAGCAATACCTGCTTAGCGTCAATGATTCTACCCAGATACAAGTGATACCTGCTCCACCTGAATCCCCAAAAAATATCGGATCAAAACCTGTTTTTGAGGTGAAGTACGGATTGAAGGAGGAGCAACTATAAATCGGGCTGCAAAACACTCACATGCGGTATGAGTTATATCAAAGGACAAGTAACAGGCTGATTAAATGATCTAAGTCATGTAGAAAAATCGTATCGGCTTGAAAAATACCCAATTAGTTTTTTCGATCAAGTTTGAAAAGAAAGGAACGGGTATTACATTTGTGCCTCTCAAAAAATAGCCTTTGACGATATTGCTGAAAAAAGAAAACTATATGTCGATATCCACAAAACTTAGAAGCGGAATCCTTATGATCGCTTCTATTTTTTTGATTTCATTCCATTCAAATGTTCAGGGTCAGGATAGCACTGCGACAGTCGCTGCAACCGCATTGAATGCTGAATTGGTAGCTGCAGGTGAATTGCTTTTTAAAAACAACTGCCTGGTTTGCCATAATATTCATGAGCAAAAGGTGGGACCAGCACTGGCTGACGTGCACAACAGGAGATCAGTGGAGTGGATCAAACCATTTATACTAAATTCTCAGAAAGTCATTCAGAGCGGCGATGATTACGCCGTTGCACTCTATAATCAATACAATCAGACGGTAATGACATCCTTCGATTTTAAGGATGAAGAGCTGAATTCTTTGATTGAATATATAAAGAGTGAAACCATCAAAGGACCACCTGTAAAGGAAGTGGTTGCCACAACGGCTGCCGGAGCTGCGGCGCCGCAGCAAAGCATACTTTCGAAAACCACCCTTGTAGTGTTGCTAATTGTACTGTTGGTGGTACTGATCATGATACTTGTGGTACTGTTTATACTTGTATCGGTACTCACCCGCTACCTCCAACAAAAGTCTTCACTTTCGACAGAAGATCAGGAAGTTGTATTTCAGAGGTTTCAGTTTGGGCAATACATCAGGAGTCCGGGTTTTATATGGATTACCACCTTTATTTTTACTGCGCTGGTCATTAAAACGGTCATTGACGGGCTTTTCAGTGTTGGTGTTCAGCAAAATTATGCCCCGACCCAGCCAATCGCTTTTTCACATAAAGTGCATGCTGGTGATTTTAAAATCGACTGTAACTATTGCCATACCGGGGTTAGGATCAGCAAAAGCGCCAATATCCCATCAGTCAATATCTGTCTGAATTGTCATAGCGCCATCCTGAAAATTACCGGGGCCACTGAAATATCCACTGAAATTCAAAAGATCTATGAAGCTAAACAGTCGAATACGCCTATTCAATGGGTGCGGGTGCATAATTTACCTGATCTTGCCTATTTCAATCATGCCCAGCATTTCAATGTCGGCGGAATCACATGCCAGACCTGCCATGGGGCTGTAGAAACTATGCCGGTATTAACTCAAAATGCCAACCTCACCATGGGCTGGTGTATTGATTGCCACAGGAAAACAGAAATTAAAGTAGATAATGGCTATTACGAAAGGTTGTCAGAGCTTCATTCGAAGACTTCTAAAAAGCCGATGGTAGTAGAGGATATTGGTGGATTGGAATGCTCTAAGTGCCACTATTAATCATATACTAACACGATACTTTGTAAATCGCAGCGAACTGTTTATGAAAGAAAATAAAAAACAATACTGGAAAGGGGTAGAGCAACTGACCAACCATCCGGATTTTGTTAAGTATGCCAGTAAAGAGTTTCCTCAGGATCTCCCGTATAAAGAAGGAGTGTTACAGGAGGATAGCGGAAGTACCAGGCGCGATTTCCTCAAACTGATGGGATTCAGTGTTGCTGCTGCATCACTGGCCGCCTGTGAAGCGCCGATCAGAAAGGCGATTCCGCACCTGGTTAAACCCGAGGAAATAGATCCGGGAATTCCGAACTACTACGCATCCACCTATATGAATGGTGGAAATTATAGTAGTGTACTGGTAAAAACCAGGGAAGGCCGTCCGATTAAAATTGAAGCCAACTCGCTATCAAAAGTTACTGGAAAAGGCACCAATGCACAGACCGAGGCGTCGGTACTTTCACTATATGACAAGGTAAGATTTTCAGGACCCATATCAGCCGGGGCACAGGTAGAATGGTCCGTATTGGATAATCAGGTAAAACTCAAACTTGCAAATATCGTCGCATCCGGCGGGCAGATACGGATTGTCAGCAAAACGGTCTTAAGCCCATCGACAAAAGCAGTGATTCAGGAATTTATTAATGCTTATCCGGGCACCGGGCATGTTGTATATGATCCGATATCGTCCTTCGGTATAGTCAAAGCGAATGAACTGTCGTTCGGAAAAGCCGTGCTGCCAAATTATGATTTCTCCAAAGCCCAAGTTGTTGTGAGTTTTGGGGCGGATTTTTTAGGCACCTGGATCAACCCAAATAAATTCGCCAATGACTTTGTAAAGAACCGCAAACTCGACCATGGCAAGAAAGTGATGTCGAGGTTGTATCAGTTCGAGTCCAACTTATCATTAACAGGAGCTAATGCAGATTATCGCACACCTTTAAAACCTTCAGCCGAAGGCTTATTAGTTGTGTCGTTATATAACCTTTTAGGGGCCAAAGCAGGAATTACGCCATCGGGATCATCTACTGTAGTGGCAGATCATCTTCAGTCAGCCGCAGACGAGCTATGGAAAAATCGTGGTAAATCACTTGTTGTCAGCGGAAGCAATGATGTGAATGTGCAGGTTGTGATAAATGCAATCAACAGCCTTCTTGAAAATATTGGCACTACCATCGACCTGAAGACACCCAATTATTTCCGTCAAGGGAATGATGAACAGATGAAGCTGTTCGTTGGGGATATGGTGGCCGGAAAGATACAGGGTGTCATTTTCCTCAATTGCAACCCGGTCTATGATCATTATCTGGGTGAGAAAATCGCGTCTTCAATTTCCTCTGTTTCACTAAAAATCAGCACCGCCGATCGCGATGATGAAACCACATCCCTTTCGGAATTCATTGCCCCTGATCATCATTATCTTGAGTCATGGAATGATGCCAACCCGGTGGAGGGAGAATACAGCCTATGTCAGCCGGTGATTTCACCATTATTCAAAACCCGGCAGGCGCAGGAATCACTCCTGATCTGGGCCGGTGCGGCAAAAACAGATTTTTACCAATACGTAAAAGACTACTGGCAGACTAATCTGTTTGCCACGCAAAGCAAAATACTGGATTTCCAGACCTTTTTTGACCAATCACTGCATGATGGAGTTTATTCTATAGAAGCACGGCCAATCACCCTGGAAATGATTGTGTTCAGTGGCAATCTCGATGCTGCTGTATCCGCTATTTCAGCAACCTACAAATCTTCCAACGAAGGTCTGGAACTTGCTCTCTACGAAACCATCGCCATCGGTGACGGTTCACAGGCGAACAATCCGTGGCTTCAGGAAACGCCGGATCCTATTACCAAAGCATGTTGGGAAAATTACCTCACCATCAGCCAGGCCATGGCCAACGAACTTGGTATCAAGGTCATTGAAGGAAATACCGTTAAGTTGAATTTACAGGTTGGAGATATAACCCTGAACCTTCCGGTGATCGTTCAACCCGGACAAGCACGTGGCACTGTAGGACTTGCACTGGGCTATGGCCGTACCAAAGCCGGCCGTGTAGGAACGGGTGTCGGGGTAAATGCATTTCCACTAATTTCAGAGACCGCAGGCGTACCCGTACTTTCAAGATTCGATAACATACAGGTTTCAAAGACTGAAGAGGCCACACGTGTAGCGCATACACAAACGCATCATACGTTCATGAACCGTGATTTCGTAGTACAGGAAACGACACTGGATACGTATGTTAATCATCCGGAGCATGCATTCCACAGACCTCTTATTGCCGCAAGTAATACCCTGGAGAAAACACTTGGTGACGAAAAGATTGACGGGAAACTGAAGCCCAGACAGATTTCTCTCTGGAAAGGGCATACCTATCCGAATCACCATTGGAATATGGCCATCGACCTGAATTCCTGCACAGGTTGCAGCGCATGTAGCGTTGCTTGCCAGGCTGAGAATAACGTGCCGGTAGTTGGTAAGGAAGAAGTTCTTAATCGCAGGGAAATGACCTGGATAAGAATTGACAGGTATTACAGCAGTGAAAAAACAGCCAAATCAAACAGGGATCTGGAAGTTGCAGCAGAAAATCCGGAAGTGACTTTCCAGCCGATGATGTGCCAACATTGCAACAATGCGCCTTGTGAAACGGTTTGCCCCGTTGCTGCAACCACCCATAGTACCGAAGGACTAAACCAAATGACGTATAACCGTTGTATTGGAACACGATATTGCGCCAACAACTGCCCATATAAAGTCAGAAGATTCAATTGGTTTAAATACCATGACAATGTGAAGTTTCCAAGTAACTCGGCCATGAATAACGACCTTGGAAAAATGGTACTAAATCCAGACGTAACTGTTCGTTCACGGGGTGTGATGGAAAAATGCACATTCTGTATTCAGCGGATACAATACGGTAAGCTGGAAGCCAAAAAGCAAGGACGTCCGGTAAGGGATGGTGAAGTTACTACCGCCTGTGCAAATGCCTGCCCAACGGAAGCAATTGTATTTGGCGATATCCGTGATCCTGAGAGCAGGATTGCCAAACTTCTCCAGGTAAAAGACAATGGTGAAATGCAGGAAATCCATGAATACAGAGCATATAATGTGTTGGAGGAGATCAACGTAAGGCCAAATGTCTGGTATCTGGCCAAAGTGAGAAATAAAGAAGAAAACGCATCATAAATATGGAAGTAGTTTCAGCGGTACGTACACCATTAGTTACCGGAGGAAAAACAGTCGGCGATGTAACCCATGATATTTGTATCAGGGTGGAAGCCAGGCCGCCAAAGACCTGGTTTCTTGCATTGGCTGTTTCAATCTCCTTATTGGCTGTGGGTTCCTATACCTTGTTTTACACCTTATGGGATGGTATCGGTATGTGGGGTTTGAATAAAACTGTCGGCTGGGCCTGGGATATCACTAACTTCGTATGGTGGGTCGGCATAGGTCATGCCGGCACCCTGATCTCAGCAATACTTTTACTATTCAGACAAAAATGGCGCATGTCCATAAACAGGGCAGCAGAGGCCATGACCATCTTCGCCGTTATATGTGCGGCCTTTTTCCCCTTAGTCCATATGGGCAGGTTGTGGCTGGGATTTTACTGGGTTTTACCACTGCCAAATACCTTCGGCTCGCTGTGGGTTAACTTTAATAGCCCACTACTTTGGGACGTATTCGCCATCACCACTTATTTCACCGTATCCCTGGTGTTTTGGTATATCGGACTTATTCCTGATTTCGCAACCATACGCGACAGGGCAAAAAACAGGATTTCAGCTGCTGTTTACGGCGCGCTGAGTTTTGGTTGGACCGGCGGCGCCAAGGATTGGTCAAGGTATGAGTCAGTATCGCTTATTCTGGCTGGTCTGGCCACACCACTCGTATTGTCGGTTCACACGATTGTATCTTTCGACTTTGCTACTTCGGTGATTCCGGGTTGGCATACGACCATATTCCCGCCATATTTTGTTGCAGGAGCTGTTTTCTCCGGCTTTGCCATGGTGCTTACACTGATGTTGATAACCAGAAAGGTTTATAAACTGGAAGACTACATCACCATACAGCACATCGAGTTCATGAACATCATCATCATTGTTACTGGTTCGATAGTAGGAATCGCCTATCTCACCGAGTTATTTATGGCTTGGTATTCCGGTGTTCCGGCTGAGCAATACGCATTCCTTAACAGGGCCACCGGACCATACTGGTGGGCATACGCGACCATGATGACTTGTAATGTAGTTTCGCCACAATTGTTCTGGTTCAAGAAAATTCGGACGAGCCTATGGGCCACTTTTGTATTGTCGATTGTAGTAAATATAGGAATGTGGTTCGAGCGATTCGTCATTATTGTTACCTCGCTTCATCGTGATTACCTGCCCAGCAGCTGGGCTATGTTTACACCGACGTTTTATGACATCGGTGACTACCTGTTTACCTTTGGATTTTTCTTCACAGCCTTCTTTCTGTTTGCCAAGTTTTTCCCGGTCATCAACATGGCTGAAGTGAAGGGTATCATTAAATCATCTTCAACTTCTAAAAAAGGAACTAAATAGATGGAGAAGGGAACAAAATTTATTCTTGGGGTATTTGGCGATGATCATCATGCGCTGGAAGGAGCAAGAGCGCTGCGTGCAGCAGATGTGAAAATACATGAAGTATTCAGCCCATTCCCGATTCATGGTATTGATGACGTTCTTGGCTATAAAAGGTCGCGCTTACCAAAGGCGGCGTTTATGTTTGGCGCCCTTGGTACCACGCTGGCCCTCGCGATGCAGTATTTAATGCTTGGCTATGACTGGCCAATGATTATCGGAGGTAAAGATTTTGCATCACTCCCACCATTTATTCCGGTAACTTTTGAGCTTACTGTCTTGCTCGCAGCTCTGGGAATGGTTGGAACCTTCATGGTCGCCAGTAACCTGAAACCTTATAAGCGGCCGCGTATCTTTGATGTGCGCATCACGGATGATAAACATGTGATTGCGATAGATATGTCGAAGAATAAACTTTCTGCGGAAGCCATTAAAAAGATATTTGCGCAGACGCATGTAGAAGAAGTTAATGAACGTGTATTTGATTAATGTTAACCATTATGAATAAAGGTAATATCCACTATATATTACTAATAGTCCTGTTCGGCTCCCTATGGTCATGCAAGGCGAAAAACGATTTTCCGGGTCTGGAATACGCACCTAATATGTATCATTCCGTAGCCTATGAGCCTTTAACACAAATTACCGACGAAAATGCCGGAGCATGGCTGAGCAATAGAGAGGATGGACTTGGAGAGTATTTTAATACTAATACAAACAACCCATATTCCATCAACATGCGCGAACCGGTACCTAATACCGTAAGGCGCAGCGCCGATGGATATTTGCCATATCGGGTGCATAAGGATAGCGCTGACTATGCCGGCAGGGTAGTTTTCAATCCGCTGGATTCAACAGCCGAAATTCTGAACCAGGGTAAAGCCCTTTTCACAATTTACTGTCTGCATTGTCATGGCGAGACAGGTCAGGGCGATGGCCCTGTCGGAAAGGTATTTCTTGGTGTGCCTCCATATAACCTTGGGCGAGTAAAACTGCTTCCTGAAGGTCAGATATTCCATACGATCACTTACGGACGGGGCAGAATGATGGCACATGGCGCTCAGGTATCGGTGGAAGAGCGATGGAAGATCACTCGTTACGTTCAGGTACTACAAAATCAAAACTAACCCAAAAGAGAGATTACCATGTCTGAAGACAAGTTCATATTTTCCTCTGGTATTCAAAAAAAGCTATTGATCACCAAACTTATTGGCGTGGCGATCATGGTGGCGGGTATCCTATTGGTCGTCTTTGCCGGACATGGCCATGAAGGACAGGAAGAAGCCGGTCATCATTTCCACTGGCTGCATCGGTTATGGGTAAATCTATGGATAAACAACATTTTTTTCCTTGGAATATCGCTCACAGGTGTATTATTCCTTGCTCTTCAATACGCGTCACAGGCCGGATGGTCAGCTTACATTAAAAGGGTTCCTGAAGCTTTTGGATCATGGTTGTACGTAGCATTTGGATCGACGTTGGTGATTTTCGGATTATCCAACTTTGTTGGTCCGGGCCATTTTCACATCTTCCATTGGCTCGACAGTTCACTCTACATTCCGGATGGTGAAAACTTCGATGCAATCATCAATGGGAAAAAAGGATATCTCAATCTTACTTTTTTTATGATTCGTCTGGTCGCGTATTTCACGCTCTGGATCATGATGTATCGCCTAATCAGAAATCAGTCATTGCAAGAAGATTTGCATGGTGGTGATGGATATTGGAGAAAACTCAGAGTTTATTCGACCATTTTCATTATAATTTTCGCTGTAACATCGTCAACGGCAGCATGGGATTGGGTACTATCCATCGATACCCATTGGTTTAGTACCATGTTTGGCTGGTATGTTTTTGCAAGCTGGTTTGTTGCTGGACTTGCAACCATTACATTATTGGTGATATGGCTGAGGGAGCAAGGCTATCTGATGCAGCTTAATTCCAGCCACCTGCACGACCTCGGCAAGTATGTATTTGCATTCAGCATCTTCTGGACTTACATATGGTTTTCACAGTTCATGCTAATTTACTATGCCAACATTCCCGAAGAATCCATCTATTTTGTCGAACGACTTAGAAGTGGTCAATATGCCTGGGTTTTCTACACAAATATTTTTCTAAACTTTATCTTTCCATTTCTGGTTTTGATGACACGAGACGCCAAAAGACATACCATATTCCTTAAAATTGCCTGTACGGCGGTATTGATAGGACACTGGATGGATTTCTACCTGATGATTACTCCTGCGACACTGGGAGAAAATGGCGGGTTTGGTCTTTTCGAAATCGGTTCAGCCATTTCTTTTGGCGCTGCATTCATATACGTCGTTTTGCGTGCATTGGCAAAAGCTTCCGTAGTGGCCAGAAACCATCCGATGCTGGAGGAAAGTCTGCATCACCACATTTAGTCGCGAATAGAAAATCAGTGCTCAGTTTGCGCAGATATATAGATTGTTGTATAGAGTCAATATTACAGCCTGGTATAATTGCCGGCTCGCTTGTTAAAATTGTTGTAAAAGTAATAGCTTAAAAAGTATGATTGGATTTGCAATCGCGGCAGGAGTGTTCCTACTTCTGGCCATATTGTTTTTGATCTTCAGATTACACACGCTGGTAGGCGTCATCAGGCAATCTGATAAAAAGGTGGGCGATGGTGTTAATAAAGCAAATGCCATCCTCTTCATGGTCTTTATGATAGGAAGCTTTATACTGTTAACCTGGTACTCCGTGAAGTATTTTCACCTATATCAGAAGCCAATCGCCTCCGTGCACGGCGTTGAAACAGATCGTCTTTTCTGGATAACCATGGTAATCACGGGCATTGTGTTTGTCATAACCCAGGTACTGCTGTTCTATTTCTCTTACAGGTACCAGCACAAGCCAACGCGGCAAGCTTTGTTCTTCCCAGATAATAACAGGCTGGAATTTATATGGACTATTGTGCCGGCGGTTGTTCTTACCGCACTTGTTGTTTATGGCCTGTTTGTATGGAACAATGTGATGAAACCGGCCCCTGAAAACGCCGAGATAATTGAGGTGATGGGCTACCAGTTTGCCTGGAAGGTTCGCTATCCCGGTAAAGATGGCGAGCTTGGCTCCCATGATTTTCGACTGATTGATGCTACCAATGAGTTTGGCCTTGATTTTAAAGATCGTCTGGCTTTTGACGACTTCACACCCAGGGAGATGCATCTGCCCAAAGGTCAGCCGGTTGAATTCCGGATCAGGGCCAGGGATGTGCTTCACAGCGTTTTTGCGCCGCATTTCCGCTTGAAAATGGACGCTGTTCCTGGTATGCCTACAAGGTTCTGGTTTATTCCAACAAAGTCAACTGCTGACATGCGCATTGAAACCGGAAATCCGGAATTCAATTATGAAATAGCCTGTACTGAAGTATGCGGAAGAGGGCATTTTTCTATGCGGCTTCTCGTCGTTGTTGATGAGCCTGCAGAATACGAAAAATGGAAAGCAGAGCAGGAACCATGGCTAGCTAAAAATCCTGAATACATGACCAAAGTGCCGGAAAATTTGAAGGAACTGGCGCTGATAAAATCACAAATCGAATCAAAAAACATTAACTGACCTACGTCACTAAATCATTATCCTATGGCTTCAACAGTAGTACATGAGCATGTGGACCATTTGGCCGAAGAACATGAGCATGAGCACCATGACAATTTCATAACTAAGTACATCTTTTCGCAGGATCATAAAACCATCGCCAAGCAGTATCTCATTACGGGGATTTTCTGGGCAATACTCGGCGGTGCTATGTCGCTGATATTTCGGATTGCAACTTGGTTTTCCCAATGCCCAACTGGAATGGTTAAAACCCATTCTGGGTAACTGGATCACCACATCAGGGAAAATCGATCCGGAGTTTTACCTGGCCCTGGTGACGATGCATGGTACGATCATGGTATTTTTCGTATTAACCGCCGGTTTAAGCGGAACATTCAGCAACTTCCTCATTCCGCTTCAGATTGGAGCAAGGGATATGGCTTCCGGATTCTTGAATATGTTGTCATATTGGTTTTTCTTCCTGTCGAGTGTTATCATGTTCAGCTCTTTGTTCATTCAGACAGGACCGGCTTCTGGAGGTTGGGTGATTTACCCGCCGCTCAGCGCATTGCCACAGGCGATGTCGGGTTCCGGCCTTGGCATGACGCTCTGGCTTATTGCTATGGCGCTGTTTATCGTTTCTACGTTGATGGGCGGAATTAATTATATCACCACGATCATAAACCTGCGTACGCGAGGCATGTCTTTTACCAAGTTGCCCTTGACGATATGGTCGTTTTTCCTCACCGCAATTATTGGATTATTAAGCTTTCCGGTACTGTTTGGCGCCGCTTTACTACTGATTTTCGACAGGAGTTTCGGTACGAGTTTTTACTTATCGGACATCTATATCGGCGGGGAGGCCTTGCCAAACATAGGTGGAAGTCCGGTGCTTTTCCAGCATTTATTCTGGTTCCTGGGCCATCCTGAAGTTTATATCGTTTTATTACCGGCACTTGGAATTACGTCTGAAATCATAGCCACCAATAGCCGCAAACCTATATTCGGCTATAAGGCCATGATCATCTCCATGCTGGGAATCACTGTGCTGTCCTTCATCGTTTGGGCGCATCATATGTTCGTCAGCGGCATGAACCCGTTCCTGGGGAGCATCTTTATGCTGCTCACACTGATCATTGCGGTCCCGTCAGCGGTGAAGGTCTTTAATTACCTCACCACGCTCTGGAAGGGCAATATTATTTTTACACCGGCTATGCTGTTTTCCATTGGTCTGGTTTCTTTCTTTATTTCAGGCGGCTTAACGGGCCTTTTCTTAGGAAATTCAGCCATCGATATTTATTTGCACGATACCTATTTTATCGTCGCGCACTTCCATCTCGTTATGGGCAGCGCGTCTTTCTTCGGGTTGCTTGCGGGTGTTTACCATTGGTTCCCTAAAATGTTTGGCCGCATGATGGACAACAAGCTGGGGTATATCCATTTCTGGATTTCATTCATTGGAATATACATGGTGTTTTTCCCGATGCACTACATCGGAATCGCCGGGTTCCCGCGCAGGTATTATTCATTCACTAATTTCGACGCATTTAGTGGATTTGTGGATATGAACTCTTTCATTAGCATAGCAGCTATTATCACATTTGGAGCCCAATTGCTCTTCCTTTTCAATTTCTTCTACAGCATATTCCGCGGCAAAAAAGCGCCTCAAAATCCATGGAATTCCAACACATTGGAGTGGACTACACCAGTCAATCCCAAACATGGTAACTGGCCGGGTGAAATACCCGCTGTACATCGCTGGCCTTATGACTACAGCAAGCCTGGAGCGAAAGAGGATTTTATCCCGCAAAATGTACCTTTCTCTGAAACACCAGAATCCAATCTTCCGCACGAACAGGCTGAGGTTGATGAAAATGAAATAATAAGAAGGCGTTGATGACTGTAGCCAGGAAACATAGCATTTTTAAAAAAGTGAGCATCGTCACCTTGGTGGCAGTGTATTTCCTGATCCTTGTCGGGGGAATTGTACGCAGCACAGGTGCAGGAATGGGATGCCTGACTGGCCGAAATGTTTTGGAAGCTGGGTGCCGCCAACCGATGCATCACAGTTACCGGCTGATTATAAAGAGTACTATTCGGAGTACAGGCATCAGAAAAATGTGCGCTTCGCCACCTATCTTGATGTGCTGGGTTTTGCCAAAGAGGCAGAAATCCTGAGGAACGACACTTCCATTCTGGTTGAATCAGATTTCAATGTTTTTAAAACATGGACAGAATATTTAAACCGCCTTGCCGGAGCCATCATTGGTATTCTCATCATTATTACCATGATCAGTGCCTGGGTGTTTGTTCGGGAGGATAAAAAGCTCCTGATGACCACCGTGATTACCCTCATAGTCGTCATTTTCCAGGGATGGATTGGTTCCGTCGTCGTATCAACCAACCTGATGCCATGGATTATTACCATTCATATGTTGATTGCCCTTGGGATTATTCTGCTTTTGGTTTATGTGAATTTCCGGGTACGTCGAACCGATTTTAACCTGGCCACACTGAGACAAAGTAAAACAATTTCGTGGCTTGTGATCACCTGCCTCCTCACCATGGGAGTACAGATAATTCTCGGCACGCAGGTGCGTGAGGCGGTCGATATAGTAGCATCGGATCTCGCTTATGCGCTTCGCGAAACATGGGTGAGTCAGATCGGCGCTGAGTTTTTCATTCATCGGTCTTTTTCACTTCTGATTCTGTTAGTTCACGGCCTACTGGTGTATTTCCTTCTAAAAAATGCCGAAAAAACCCATGCCATACGAAAAGCAGTAATTTACATTCTGATCCTGGTTGGTATGGAAATCGCCAGCGGAATGGTGATGGCATATATGGGAATTCCGGCATTTATCCAGCCGTTGCATTTGCTGTTAAGCACGGTGCTTTTCGGTCTTTTGTATTACGTTTTCCTTCTCATTCATTATTCTAATAAAAAAACCGCCATCAGTTGATATGATTAGTTCTGCCGATACCATTTCATTATCCAATAGTCTTTCATTCAAGGCGAGAGCCTATTATGAATTGCTGAAAGTAAGGCTGAGCTTTCTGGTGGCATTTTCCTCAGGCTTCGGATACATTTTGGGTAGCCAGGGTGCGCTTGATTGGAGTGTTTTCATTGCCTTTTCGTTTGGTGGCTTCCTCGTGAGTGGCGGCGCCATTACCATCAACCAGATCCTTGAGGTGGATTTTGACCGGATTATGAAGCGGACGATGAGCCGGCCTTTACCGACCATGCGACTTGGAAAACAAGAGGCAATAATTTTTTCCATTATTCTGCTGATCACGGGATTTGGCTTAATCGCATTTT
Organism: Cyclobacteriaceae bacterium; assembly: GCA_034523095.1. Lineage (GTDB taxonomy): Bacteria > Bacteroidota > Bacteroidia > Cytophagales > Cyclobacteriaceae > JAAUQL01. The sequence goes on from JAXHKU010000003.1 coordinate 345,661, forward strand.
ATACCAATGCGCTCACGCTGATTATATCAATATTATCCATGCTGCTGTACAGCTTCGTTTATACGCCGCTGAAACGTGTTGGGCCGATTGCAGTGTTTGTTGGGGCAATCCCCGGCGCATTACCGCCATTGCTCGGATGGGTGGCAGCAACTGGTGCATTGAGCTATGAGGCGTGGATTATTTTTGGAATCCAGTTTATCTGGCAATTTCCCCACTTTTGGGCTATTGCCTGGCTTGGTGACGAAGATTATAAAAAGGCCGGATTCAAACTACTTCCTGCCAACGGGAAGAAGGACATGCGCACCGCCGTGAACATCATGATTTATACGCTGTTTTTGTTACCGCTTGGCTTACTCCCTATGAAGTTTGGCCTTGCCGGTATCAACTCAGCTATCGTGGCAACGATCTGCGGTGTATTGTTTCTGGCCCAGACTTTCAGCCTGATGAGGGATAATTCGCGCAAGTCGGCCCTCAGGATCATGTATGGATCTTTTATGTATTTACCGATCGTTCAGATTGCCTATTTAGTAGATAAGATATGATTGCAGAGCAAAATATAGCCGCCGAACCGCGGCGCACTCTTTCGATGCAGCCCAGGAAGTTTGCCTTATGGCTGTTCATTGTTTCGATCGTTATGCTTTTCGCGGCGCTCACCAGCGCCTATATAGTGAAACAAGCCGATGGCAACTGGTTGGCGATCAATATGCCGCCGGTGTTTATGCTAAGCACGGCGATTATTGCCTTCAGCAGCCTCACGATGCATCTGGCTTATTTGGCAGCAAAAAAGGATGAGATTGGCCGCCTGAAACTGATGCTGGCAATTACAGTGTTTTTGGGAATTGGGTTTCTGATGACCCAATATTATTCGTGGGCGCAGCTTGTAGCCAGCAATGTCTATTTCGTCAGTAATTATGTTTCAGGGTCATTTATTTATGTGTTTACCGGATTGCACGGTGCGCACATTGTCACCGGTATCGTTTATTTATTGATTACGCTCACCTATGCCTTCATGGATAAAGTGCATTCTAAACGGTTATTGCAAATCGAAATGTGCATGACCTTCTGGCATTTCCTCGGAGGGCTTTGGTTGTATTTGTATTTATTCCTATTACTCAATTCATAAAATCAGAAATTTTATGGCTTCAACAGCTGTAGCGGCAGAGACCGAAAAGAACTTATGGGGAGGTGGAGTTTCCCCGTTTAAGGCAAGTTATGGAAAACTGATGATGTGGTTTTTCCTCTTGTCTGACGCATTTACTTTCTCAGGACTCCTCATTACCTATGGGCTTTTAAGATATAGTTATTCGGCCTACTCCGGAAAGATATCTGACTTTGTCGCTTCGCATGATTACTGGCCGGTACCGGAAAAAATATTCGATGCGGTGCCATTCCTTCATGGCGTTTCCATACCACTTGCATTCGTTGGCCTTATGACATTTATTCTTATCATGAGCAGCGTAACGATGGTGTTGGCTGTGGAGGCCGGCCACCGGATGGATCGCAAGGCGGTGATGCGATGGATGCTCTGGACTATTGCCGGCGGTATCGCGTTCCTTGCCTGTCAGGCCTGGGAATGGACGCACTTTATCCATGGCACAGACCATGGTCTTACCCTGGCCAATGGAGTAACTATCTTTGGCGCCAACCTGTCGCATAACGAATACGGCCCGCAACTATTCGCTGACTTGTTTTTCTTCATCACAGGATTCCACGGAACGCACGTTCTCAGTGGTGTGGTGCTGAATGTGATCATTTTCTACCAGGCCTCTATGGGAACCTTTGAGCAGAGAGGTCATTATGAAATGGTGGAGAAAGTCGGGCTTTACTGGCACTTCGTTGACCTCGTGTGGGTATTTGTATTCACGTTTTTCTATCTGATATAAACTACTGGAAATATGGCACTCTTAGAAGAAACCTCCAATGTGCAGGCAATGCCTGCCGACAGGGCCAAAATCATGAAGTTGTGGAAGATCGCCGGGGTATTGCTTTGTGGTCACCATCATCCGGATCATCCGTTGCCTTTACCATGCCAAGAGGATGGCTCCTTATCGGCGGTATTCAGTGAGCCTCACCATCGTAAAAGCGTTTTATATCGTTTCGGAATTCATGCACCTGAAGCACGAAACCAAATTGCTACGTCATCTGGGGTCTATCATTCTGCCAATGATCTTTGCTTGCGTATTGTTACTCATGGCTTTTGTCAGACAAGGGTGGGGCCATGCCTTACAGGTGAGATAATCACAAAAATCCCATATAAAAGTCAGTTAATGCGTAGTTTGCGTTTACTGACTTTTTAATTTTGGAGCAGAAATGAAAAAGCAAATAATTCTTTTGTTGACACTGGCCATTCCCGTGGCGGTGTTTTTGTTTCTGAAGATTTTTGGAGAAAATAAGTACGAAGTTCCGGTGTTTTTCACGAAAAGAGGGAATTGAAGGTTGTGGCAATCTGTCTCAGCCGCATGCCGTTAATTTTGATGCCACTTCAAAAATTTCGCCCAAAAACCATTGCGTCATTGCGCTCATGGATTCTAATGATAATGATGCCAACCGCGCATTTGTCACCGAACTCGTCAGGGTTCAGGAATGTCTTTTACGGCAGGGTGGAACCACAGTTGTTTTCTTTCTGACAAATTCACAACTGACGGAATCACAAACAACAAGTTGATGGATTTTTTGTAAAGAAAACGGATTAAATCCGACATTTGCAATGTTGCTTTAATCTTCAGTTGTTTTCCAAATACAGGATTTCATGGCTTGCGGAGGCTCGGTTATTGCAAAACCTTGAGGGCGGTCAGCTAACTGATTTGATACCTTATCTTCGATGTGGAATAAAAATAATGGATATCACCCAGATAAGTACAGAAAGAAGAAACAGACAGGCTGATTTTGGAGTTGAAGATATTGAAGAACCAGAAGTGAAGATAATCAATGAAAAAGGGGATTAACATACAGAAACTGTCATTCATAAGCGTGTCGGTCCTGGTGCCTTTTCTTGTCGCCATTCTTATCTATTTGCCAAAGAAAGAATTCGGTTTGGAGGGAAGTTGGATTTATGGTTTGCCGTTTTACAATGCCATTATCAATTCTTTTACAGCGCTCTTGCTTTTGGCCGGTGTATTCTTTGTCAAGACAGGCAGAGTAACGCTCCACAAAATTAGTATGGCCACGGCATTTTTGCTTGGGGTGACGTTCCTCGTGTTTTATGTGATCTACCACGCCAGCGTGCCATCCACCCGTTTTGGGGGAGATGGCTGGGTTAAAGTCGTTTATTTCTATTTTCTTATCAGCCATATCCTGCTGGCTATGGTTGTAGTGCCGCTGGTGCTGGCCGCTGTATATTTTGCGATCTTCGAAAAGATTGAAAGTCACCGCCGCATCGTCAAATACACATTTCCGGTGTGGTTGTATGTCTCCGTCACTGGTGTCATTGTTTACCTGATGATCAGTCCTTATTATGTAAATTAAGAAAAATCCATGAAGCGCCTCCTCACAGTTGTTGTTGCCTTTGTATTCGCTGCCTTTTATTCCACTGCTACATTTGCCCAATGCGCAATGTGCCGCGCTTCCGTGGAGTCGAACATCAGTGAAGACGGCGTTAACTTTGCGGCGAAGCTCAATACAGGCATACTTTATCTGTTCGTAATGCCCTACCTTATTGCCTTGGTGATTGGATACTTTTGGTGGAAGAAAAGCCGCGAGCAGCGCCGGTTTATGGAAGAAGCGGAGCTGCGGAAGCGGCGGATTGCGGGCCTGTAATTTAATTGCCGAAAAGCCAGGAATCCTATTCTGCACTTAATCCATTGAACAATGATACCGATCCACTAATTTACAGGTATCATGCAGGATCCATTGCACATATTAAAGCAATACTGGGGTTTCAGCGCTTTCAGAAGTCTGCAACGCGATATCATTTCATCTGTTCTCGAGGGCCGGGACACCGTGGCGCTGCTTCCCACAGGCGGCGGAAAATCGCTCTGCTTCCAGCTTCCAGCCATGTGTATGGATGGATTGTGCCTGGTGATTTCACCGCTTATTGCGCTGATGAAGGACCAGGTGGATCAGTTAAATAACAGGGGAATCCGCGCGCATGCCATTTATACCGGGCTCACTCATCGCGAAATCGACATTATTCTGGACAATTGTATCTATGGCAATGTGAAGCTCCTGTATGTTGCCCCGGAGCGCCTGCAAACAGATATATTTATCGAACGCGTCCGCAAGATGCGAGTCAACCTGTTGGCTATCGATGAAGCCCACTGCATATCGCAATGGGGCTATGATTTCCGGCCTTCCTATCTTCAGATCGCGGAGTTCCGCAAGGACAATCTCGAGAAAGTACCCGTGATTGCCCTCACCGCCACAGCTACCGAAGCCGTTGTCAGTGATATTTGTGATCAACTGGCTCTTGGCAAGCCGGCAGTTTTCAAGGCGAGTTTTATCCGCGAAAACCTGCAATTCGCCGTTCGCAAAGTGGAGGACAAGGATCGAAAGCTCATCCAGGTGCTTTCCAATGTGCCGGGTACGGCATGCGTTTATGTCCGCACAAGAAAGCTGACTCACGAACTTGCCAGGCTTCTCGAGACGCATGGTATTTCGGCAGATTATTATCACGCAGGTCTGGGTCATGAACAGCGCATGAAAAAGCAGGACCTGTGGCAACAAGGCACCACGCGTGTCATGGTTGCGACCAACGCTTTTGGCATGGGCATTGACAAGGCCGACGTCCGCGTTGTGGTTCATTACGACCTGCCCGACAGCCTGGAAGCCTATTACCAGGAAGCTGGCAGAGCCGGACGCGACGGTAAAAACGCCTACGCTGTCATCCTCTATCATGACGGAGATAAGCATCGATTGTATGCTGCATTTGAATTGGCGCATCCGTCCATCGACACCCTGAAGCGGGTGTACCAGGCGCTGGCAAATTATTATAAACTGGCGGTGGGCAGCAGCATGTTATCGTATTTCGATTTCGATATCACTGATTTCTGCAACAATTTCAACCTGCACCAGGGAGAGGCTTATCATGCCATTAAACGGCTGGAAGAAGAAGGATTGGTGGAGCTGAATGAAAGCTTTTACCATCCATCGAAGGTTTCCATAAACATTGACAAACAGGATCTGTATAAATTCCAGATCGCCAACGCAGCGCTCGACCCCCTGATCAAGGCATTGCTCCGGATCCATGGAGGAGAGCTTTTTACCAACTTCCTGGTGATCTCGGAAAACCAATTGGCCCGGCTCACCAACACGACGGTATTCAATGTAAAATCCCAGCTCGATCACCTGAACACGTTGAAGGTGATTACCTACGATAAGATGCGCGATAAACCCCAACTCATTTTTACTGTACCGCGCCAGGATGCCGCCCGTCTTCCGATCGAAGTTCAAAGGCTCAATGAACGGCGAAGTCAGAAAAATGGAAAACTGGAAGCCATACTCTCTTACGTGGAAACCGCGAACCAATGCAGAATGGTCATGATTCTGGAGTACTTTGGAGAGCGACGGAGCGAAGAATGTGGCCGCTGCGACTACTGTATAGAGAAAAAGCGCAGGATATCCATGACCGACCATGAGCGGGTGCGTGACATGGTGCATTTTGAGCTTAAGAATGGGCCAAAGCTTCCTGAGGAAATCACACATTTGTTTACCCACCAGGAGATTCCCCTGGTAGAGGACGTCATCCGCCAGATGAGCGATGCAGGCGAACTGCGCTACGACAAACTCGGACGGCTGGTGTGGAAGAAATAAAGAAAACCCCAGTTCCCGAAAGGAGGATAAAGTGCAGGTTTAATAATAAAATGCTAACACAAGGCGTGAGTATGACGATGAATATGAAAAAAAAATTGCAAGGATTTCTCGTACTGGTTTTCCTATGCCTGTCCATACCTTGGAGTATGGGGCAGGTCAGGCTGCCGCAAATAATCAGGGATGGTATGGTACTGCAGCGCGACACAAAGTTGAATATCTGGGGGTGGGCTTCTCCCGGCGAAAAGGTTGCCGTGACGTGGAATGGCAAACGCTACCGCACTCACGCCGGTCCTCTGATGGAAAGTGGAATGTTGACATTCACTATGAAAGCGGGCGAACCGTACAGCACTTGAAAATCTCTGGCAAATAATGAAATTCTGATCAACGACATTCTGATCTGCAGCGACGTGTGGTTTTGTTCGGGACAATCCAACATGGTACACCAGATGAACATCCATGACGTGACCTATGCTGATGATATTTCAAGCGCTGATTATCCTGAAATACGTCAATTCCTGATTCCAAATAGTACCAACCTTCAAGGCCCAAAAGAGGATTTGCCGAGCGGTTCGTGGAATTCTGCCGTTGCAGAAAATGTCCGGCCTTTTTCTGCTGTTGCCTTTTTTTTCGCAAGAAAGCTCTATGAAAAATATCATATTCCCATAGGTCTGATCAATGCGAGTGTGGGTGGTACACCGATTGAAGCGTGGACCAGCGAGGAAGGATTCAAAGAATTTCCAGCTATACTACAAACCATTGAACACAACAAAGACTCGGCCTATGTCAATAGTACGAACAGAAAGGCTATGGCCGAAAGACCACAAAATCAGTCAACTGACAAAGGTCTGGCAGGGCCAAAGCCATGGTATGCTGAAGATTTCATTCCGAAGGACTGGCGTACCATCAATATTCCCGGATATTGGGAAGACCAGGGTATCGCGGATCTGAATGGTGTTGTTTGGTACAGGAGAGAAATGGGTCTGCCCGCATCCATGGCAGGTAACCCCGCGAGCGTATTTCTGGGCAGGATCATCGATGCTGACGTGCTGTATATCAATGGCGTGGAGGTTGGTCGCACTACCTATCAGTACCCGCAGCGTAAATAGCCATTTTCCGGCCGGGTACTCAAGCCGGTAAAGATGTTCATTGTGGTCAAGGTCACGGATTTTCAATGGTAAGGCAGATTCGATCGTACCTGATAAACGCCTACTGCCTGTCTTCGAAGAATGATACTCGTTGACCTCAAGGGGTACTGGCAGTATAAGGTGGGCGAAGTATTTATTCCCAGGCCTCCAGCCCCGGCTGGAATCAACCCACAAAATCAGCCGACTGCCCTAGACAATGCCATGGTCGCACCAATAATAAACTACCAGATCAAAGGAATTTTGTGGTACCAGGGCGAAAGCAATGCCGGCCAGCCGGAGGAATACGCAGATTTATTACCTGCTTTGATCAACGACTGGCGCAAAAAATTTAATTTCCCCAACGCCCCATTCATCTATGCTCAGCTACCCAATTTTATGGAGGTAAATTATTTGCCATCGGAAAGTAACTGGGCGATCCTTAGAGAATCACAGTTAAAGGCGCTGCGTGTGCCAAATACTGCCATGACCGTGAACATTGATTTAGGGGAGTGGAATGATATTCATCCGGACAATAAAAAGGATGTAGGGGAAAGAATGGCCCTTGCCGCTCAACATATTGCCTATGGAGAAAAGGTGATTTTTTCAGGACCATTGTATCAGCAGCATTCCATTGTGGGGAATAAAATAATTATATCTTTTTCCCATACCGGTAGTGAATTGGTTACCAATCAGCGAAGAACCAGGTGAATTTGCAATTGCCGGTGACGATAAAAAATTTGTCTGGGCCCATGCGCGGATCGATGGTGACCAGGTGATGGTGTGGAGCGAAGAAGTCCCCGAACCAAAATATGTGCGCTACGCCTGGGCCGACAATCCAGATAATCCAAATTTGTATAATCGGGAAGGCTTGCCGGCATCACCATTCCGGACGGATTAGTCATGGCCGACATGTATAATCACTTCCTTCGTACTATTTCAATACATAAGGATCTTCGTCATTACGAGATTCAATTTTTTTAAAAAAACGCACATTCCACAAATCAACGGGTGCAGAATGGATCTTGAAAAATGCGATCTTGGGGGGGAATTCCCTCGGCCTTTGTGCCGGGATGCCGAGCCTATTTAGATTGGTTTAAACCTGCGACAGACCCGGGAACGGTTGCGACAATTTTCTTCTTTATAAATACCTGAATTCGGATTTGCGCTATATCGAATCCGTCATAGGTAGCCTTAGCGAAGCAATCTGTCGTGATTCAGCAGATTGCTTCCCCCGAAATATCAGGGTGGCAATAACAACACTGATTTTGTCTATTAACTCAATAGCATTTGACGGGGGGCAGAAACCCGATTTAACTCTGACGATTGATAATGAAGAACCGTTACTTTGTCAAAATAACTTAGGAACTACACTGAGTAAACCCATGAAGAAGCCCTAATACTTCTCATTGCCCTGCAAATAGGCCATAACTCCAATGGTCAGCAGACTAAAATCGATTCTGCCATATTCCCTCCTTTCGTCGCATTTACTGAGGAGGAAGACCATAGCCACATGATGCAGCAACTTGGCACTAAGGCGAGTAAGGCCCGGGTACCAGCGGCAGGGATGAATCAGCGCAATCATGCCAACTATGATGAATCGCTCGCCAATCCATGCCCTCAACTGCCGGACGTGCTCACCACCAACGGTGGTAAAAAAGTGACATCACCGGAGATGTGGTGGAATCATCGCCGGCCGGAAATTTATTCAGAGGATTTTGAAAGAAAAGTGTCTGGGCGGTTTGCTGAAGAAGCTGTTAAGGAAATAAGCTCAAACAGTTAAAATCACTGACAGGGAATTTGTAGGGCGTATTCCGGTAATTGCCAAACAATTGGTCGGGCATGTTGACAACAGCGAATATCCATTGATCAATGTCGATATCAATATGATGCTGGTGGTGCCGTCGAATGTAAAAGGCCCCGTTCCGGTGCTGATGATGTTTGGACGACCTTCGTTCCCTTCTCCGGCACAGCCGACTGCCGAGGATAGCGAAAATTTGAATACCGCTTTCAGCGCGAAGATGATTCAGCACAACCCGGGAGATGTGCAAGCCGTTTTTGGATAAATATCCAGGCCTATTACGCCCATTACACCGATTGCCCGGCCCGAAATCGCGATACAT
>JAXHKU010000004.1:0-355202 GCA_034523095.1 Cyclobacteriaceae bacterium
CGATCGCCATGATCGATGCACTTCTGCATTCATGGGCTGTTTAAACGCCTTTCCCATTGGTTTTAAGCGTACCTCAAACGGGCGCCAGGGGAGGAGAGCTGCGTACCGCGGCGCCAAAAGCCTACCGCCATGAAAATAAGCAAAGCGCCCGTCACCATAATCACGGGTTTCCTCGGCTCGGGAAAAATACCTAATAAGATATTAATTGGCAATAATCTGATAAAAATCCGCCAAAATCGAAAACGGTTTCGGCCATACCGCCATTGATCAGCAACGGGCGATCGATGCTAAAGGATGGTATCTTCCCGATGTCAAGCGGATGCATTTGCTGTTCGCTCAATGAAGAACTCTGTTATCTTTTCCATCAAACTGTTCCTGCTCCCAAGCATCCTTTGTAATCATTTATCATCAAAATAATCGTAATTGGTTAATCCTGACGCTGTAGCTGGTGCTTTTTCGGGGCTCTAAAAGAATCAAAAATACGTTCTTGATGGTACCCTTCCGTCTTGCTGACGCCCGCCACATCGCGCAAAATCTCCAGGATCTGGTAAAGCTGAAAGGCAGGTGTTATTCGCCTATGCCACATCACCGAAACAGACCCCCCCGAAGAAAAGAGCAGCTCAATGAAATGTAAGTTTGCCCTAATAACGACAACCGGACGCCAGATCGGCTCAACTGACCTGTTTGCCAGGCCAAATCCCAGCCTCTCAACCTGCGCGCTTATAACAGTTTGCGTCTCTTAAAAGCCGCTTGGCGAATGCCATGAAAATTTACGACCACCACCGTGGTTTGTTTTTCCATTCCTTCTAATTCCCACGCATTAATACCGGAAAAATTTGACATCAATCCGCTAAAATATGCCCGCTTTCTCCGAGCTGGGCCACCAGCAACACAGGATCAAGGGAATTCCAAAATATTCCCATGGAACCCCATAAAACCATTTTCCAAAGTGTGCGTTCCAACAGCAGATTGATTTAAGCAACCGATGGCATGAAATACTAAAATCAGGCTACTAAGCTTATTCATCCGCTAAAATATCAAACGCGTTACCCCTTGAAAAAGGACTCGAAGGCTAAAAAGTGATGAAAATACGCATCAGTCCGTGCCTTCCTGCCTTTTCTCATTAATCGTAATGGTGCGGGCAGTAAACTCACTCTCAACAGAGCGACCGCCATGCATCGTCTTATCTGTATTATTATTCTATTTTCTCAAATGAAACGAGTAACAGCTCGTAATTTATAGAGGGCTATCAGCGGCTGAGGAGATCATATGGTTTTCAAAATCGTCGTTTTCATGCCAAGGGCTCCTTCAAGGTCTCATTTTTTCCGGAAACAACCGCTAACTGGCGCTTTCATAATCCAGTGAAATAAATGATTTCTGTAAACCGAGGAAAAACACTTCTAACGCCGGTGAATTCTATTCGAACAAAACTCCAACGACCAGGGCAATAATTTGAAGGCTGCTGCTCGGCCCAGTTCAAAATCAATACCGGTTTTTTCTGCATAAAAATCCGTCAAACCGAATCGCCGCATGAAAAATAAAAATCAACAAACTTAAGCCCCCATCGGGCATGAGCAGGAATCCAAAAAGTCGCCAGCAAAATCCAGCAGTTTGACAACCAGTGCCTGTAAAATAGCTCAAATAGTCGCCAGCAGTCCGGCGACCAGTGCAACCTTCTGACTTTTTCCACCGGGGTACTACTTATCGAGCGCCAGCCCCGTGCGTAAGATCGCCTCATCAGCCGGTGGTCCATCCGGGTTAATGACGCATAATCGCTCCGGCGATCCAAAACAAACAGCATCTCCAGCGCAATAACACCGCAGCAAACTCCACTATCATTGGATGCGACAAGCGCATAAAATACGAGAATCCATGCGAAAAGTGCCGAAAAGCATACCGGGTCGCCAGCTAAAAATCCATACGGCCATTTTTTCTGCACCCGAACATGGATAAATCAGAAATATTCCGCTACGGTGAACGGTAGCGATGTTAGCAAACCATGCAAAAAACACCACATGCCAGAGGGTAACCTCTGCTCTCGGTTGGCCATCACTACGCCATTCGAAAGATTTCTCCCCCATTCCGCTACAGCCAGTAATCTCGTATCGAATTTATCCCCAGCTGCGGTAACACGGCAACGGCCGCAGCAAAAAATATGAGGATCATCCATGGGCGCGGCCACATTAGCAAACCTAAAAACCTGTCGACAACCTGAATATTGCCATGACAGTCAAAAAAGCTGTGATAGCAAATAAATGATGACCATCAGCCAAAGCTGTTAGGAAGAAGCGTATTGGTCAGCGATGGCATCGCCAGGCCTGAAGCGGGAATGCCGACGGGCGGTAGCTAGATACGGCAATCATAAAACCGGCTAAGAAACAAAACATTAGGCCATCAACGATGTTTGTACACAGTTTTATCAGGCCGCGCCGTAAAATTTTAAAAATCGAAAATACATGGTGAGGCGGGTCTTCACGGCAATGGGCGTGGTGAGAGAAGCCCAGCTTAATACCGCAAGGCAGCTACCTGCCAGCGAGCTTTTCACTAATCTAAAAGCGGTAACACCACCAGCCACGAACAAAGGGGCCGATGATGAATTGGGTCCCCGCCGTGCGGGCCCCGGCATACACGCCGATAAAACCACCTAAGCCCTTAAGTTTTGACTGGACAGGTCCATGTTCAATATCCATTCACCGAATCCAGCTCGGCGATGACGCCTTTTTTTCATATATCCGGAAAATTGGGCGTTGCACATTGTCGGCGCATAAGTTAATGAAATTAATAAAAGCGCCAGCCACGGGCTGTTTGTTATTTGCGAGGATCATGCTTCGGTCAGGCTGTCGATTATATCAATCTAAAATGCGCCGTTAATAAACTCCGCGAAAGTGCGACCACACGATTGTTAGACCATATTGGAATAAAAGTGTTGGCCCGACAAAACAGCGGGGGTGCGGTGGGCACGTGCGGCAACATCGTTTGCCCATTCTCCTTTTACTCTCTTTTCATCAAGGAAAAGAAAGTAACAACCAGGAAACTATCAGTGTCTTCAACAAGAAGCGGCGAAGCCCTCGCGCCAGATTTTCATCTTATGCTTCAGGATGTTTGAGCGCCCGCATATTTGGCGGGTCTTTAAGTATATCTGCATTTGTCAAGCGCAAAATTGAAAATAATTTCAGATGGTCCCAGGTGTACCCAAATCATCCAGCAGGCACTAAAGGAAACTCTGTATCTGCCGACGCCACTTCAAAATAAGATTTCCGCCCGTCTCTGCTATATAAAGGCTTTCATTCATTCGAAGAATTCACATAAATCATGGACTTTTGTATTTTACACGTCGATACGCTATGACTTTCAGAACATGATTTTGCGCCGCGAAATCTTATAGTACCTCCTGCCTTTTCCCCTTCCGCCGGTGCATACGGATAGTAACTTATCGTCACTATTGCAAAGGAAAAGATCAACGGCGTTGGGCCATTTGAGCCGACTATCAGCACCAGTAAAAAAACCCCAGATTAATTATGGTGAGTTTTTTAATCAAAAAAACCAGACAAGCTGATAAAAAAACTGTACATTATAACTTCTTTCTCTCCACGGATCTCGGAAACGTGGGGCTCTAATAGTGTAAAATCAAAATTTGGCGAATTTTGGCCGTTCTCATGTGCTCATCGCCGACAGGGATGGATATTTCCGACGATTTTCACCTGTCCGATCCGCAAAAGAATGGCTCAAGGCAGGGCCATATGGTCATGGATTGTATTGCTCTGTCAGCGCCTCCCGAACGGCACCGCTTGGAGCGGGGGATCTTCCATCGGTCAACTCAACCCGAAAATGAACTGAAAAATCATGGGCCACATCCGATGAGAACCCGGCAACGGCGTCGATGCGATATGGCCGTAGGACGAAAGTATAAATCATCAAATCCCAGGACACGCATGTCATGGTCTCTTTTTAAAATACCGTGAAAAAAATGGATTCCACCAATTCAAATAACGCAGTTTGGTGGAAACTGTATCAATGAATTATCGGCACCTTTGGGCGCGATTCCAACTGCTGCACCAGACGAGGACGTCCACGCGCACTGGGCGTACAACAACAAAATTTATTTTGACCAGATCCACTGATGGTGGAAATCATCTTGGCTGAAAAACAGGACGTACTGGAAGCAAGAGCAGCTGGGACTCAAGGCGTATGAATGTGCCGGATTCGGAAAAAATAGCGGGTCGCCGGTTATTGGCTGTGATCTGAGCTATGGATCGTATCATAACACGGCGTATATCTGCTGGGTCGGATCAGCGCAACGGTGAGCACATACAGATTCCGTTATGGAGATCCGAATTGACCGATAAAGGCGACAGACGGTCTGGCCCGAAAAGGCTAACGCCTCTGAAAAACGGCTAATATGTAAACATCAACGCCATAGCCTGGATGGCGGTGGACCCTTCAGTGGTAACATTATGTGGCATCTGGTTACCGGTAAATCACTCCAGGCAAATCCTGCACCTAATGCTGTATTCTCGCCTATCTCCCGATGGAGGCGGTATCAAAACAATGAAAAAATCAGCAGTGAATCTTCAGTCTTAACTCTGATATCTACACGGGAAATAATCAATACTCTCAGCCGTATGGCGGATTTATAGACTTGTTCTTAACGTCGCTAGAAATGGCTACCGTAAGCGTTCTGGCAGCCTAATTGAGAGAAGTAGCTATCCTCTACAACGGAAAAGAACTTCAGGATGAATATAAAGTTGCTGGAATCTCCACGGTTAAAAGAAAAGCACTTAGAGCAGCGCTTTGCTTGCACGCGTTACGCTGCGCCAAACGTGCCCTATACAGGGAAGGCATTATTGGAAATTAGGTTGAGTGAATAAAAATGAAACAAGCGAACGCTCGCGCCAGTGAGGGACTGTTGTCTACTGAGCGACAACCAGATCTCGCTACAACAAACAATATGAACTCATTCTCACTTGAAGTATATATCTTATATCCCAGTATTTTAGTATATACGACAGCAGGAAAAGAAGGAAAGATCAACACGGTTTTTTCTAAACTGCTTCCAACTGCTCAACTAAATTTTCCACCGTACTATTATACCATTCATCTGGATTGTCCGGTAAGACAAATGGTCCTTGGATAATTTTAGTTTTTGTGCATAATTTTAGTTTTGTGCTTATTTAATATTTATTATGGTTATTAAATTGATTACGACATTTAAACCCGGCTGTTTGAGTCTAAAGAGGAAGACTTCCATCTTTAATCTGGAATGAAGAAAAAATCGCTGGCCGAAAGCTTAGCTTTTTCATCGTGCTTGTCGGGTGCATGCTACTTTATTCAAGGGAAATTCATCTTTTTTACAATCAACTGAAATTTAGGGTCATCACGCATGTAGTCGAAGATCGGATCTGTTGCGATAAAGGGCATATTCTGATCATGGGCAATGTATGCTTTTTCCATCCATTGAAGGGCTTCCTCTTTATTGCCTGCCCGGGTATAAATAGTACATATTCGCCAGGGCGTCACAAATTCGGTTTCTGACCTTTTCACCAACAATTCACCCGATCGCTTGAGTGCAAATCTAATAGCCCTTCTTTATAACCCTTCATCAAGCGCCAAATAGGCGGTAGAATCTTTGATATACGAATCCTTCCAGACTTCAATCGCTTTTGGGTAATCCCCGTGAGATGGTAGGAGGTTCGAAGGGTTGAGAGCATAAATCCATTGATCGGTTCTTTTTCCCTCATTTCATTGAGTACAACGATTGCTTGGTCATACCTTCTTATAAAATTCATATTTCATGGCATATATCGCCTCAATCACATCATTAAACGGATCCAGTTGCAGTGCATATTCTGCCTGTATCGAGCTTCCGAATATCGCATGCAGGAGGCATAGCAATTGAGCAAAGTAAGTCACGCGTATTGTGCTAGTTTGGACTCACTTCTATGGATTTTATGAATTCTATATTCAGCAGTAGTTATAGTCCCAGAGGACCCAGTCATTGAAACTGGCTAATTAAAATGAATTTGGGATTGTGTGCTATCCAGCGCCATGGCTTTTTCAAGGAATTTTATATTCTCAATCGCCGCCTCATGATATGGTACGAGGCCAAACTGTGCCCTGACCAATGCAACACTTGCCAGACCTCCATATGCCAGCGCATAATTCGGATCAGTAGTTCTTGAAATGGTAAGTAATATTGGCGCTGTCCATCCCCTTCGAAAATTTGCTCCTGTGTAGTATTGCCCATTTCAGATAGAATTTTTATGCCTCCGGATCAACCGTTTGCTCGTGCGTGAGGTATTTATCTTCCTGAGTGTAAGCTGTGTTTCACCTTCCCGGGCAACCGTTTTCGCCAAATCACCATACAGGGATAAGAATATGTCGCGTGTCCTGTTTGTAGTCCTGCGCACAGATATGGTCTTCCAACGGGCGTGTACTGATTAGCTGAACCTGCAAATACACGCTGTCACCGGTCTTGAAGGCGGCCGATTCGATGATATCGCATCCTCATTCAATATTTTTGCGATTTCAGGAACAGAAAGTTTTTGAACCCCTGAACTGCAAGGTGGAGGTTCTGGATTTTACAATTAGGTTTCGATTCTTGGATATCTCACTGATGACGGCATCGTGCATCATATCGACAAATAGGCTTCATCGGAGCTCCCGGTAAAATTCTCAAACGAAAGGATTGCAGTCTAAACTGAACCTTTCGCACATGCTTTATTTTTTTCTAGACTTCGAATAGTAAAAATTCAAATAATCAGCAGCATGATGAGAAGATAAAAAATCGGGTGTTTAAAAAATCTTTTGACTTTTGATTCTTCCGCCACCAACGCCTCTACCAAGTCGTTTTATTTTCTCCTTTTTCAGGAATGGCAAGACCATCCACCTATTAACAAAATAAATTTTCACCGGTTCATCCACATTTTTCAGACGAACTTCTCCTCAGAAATCTGGTATGTATATCCAGCCTGTTGTGAAGCGCCTTTTGTATGGCGTCTGACAAATAAATGCCTCCGGGGTCTGCGATGGATTCTATGCGTGAGGCAACATTGACACCCGTCGCCGAAAAATCTCTTTATTTTCGATGGTGATTTCGCCGAGATGCAGGCCGATCCTTAGCTGGGCTTTTAGTTCATTTTTTGCTCGCTCCTGAATCGCAACAGCACATTTTGTAGCATTGTAGGCGCTGTCGAATTGCGCCATTGTGCGGTCTCCATCTCCTTCATCCATCTTCCGTTATATTTTTCGATGAGGGATTTATGAATCAGGCGATTGACATGAAGAAGCTCCATCGCCTTTTCTTCATCCCGCCCCATCAATGCCGTATATCCTGAAATATCGGTGAACATGATGGCGGCAAGATGACGACTGTGGTCGGTCATAATGCTTTAATCTACCAAAAAATCATGACTTTTAAAACATCTTTAACACCCAATCCAATACATATTAAAAGTCAGTCTTTTGAACGATCTGGCATTCGCGAAAATAAAAAGCCCAGAGAGATAACTGCCGGGCATCATTTGATTTCGAAAGGAATGTTTATCCTAGCAAATTGACGGCTTTCTTCATGGCGTCGGCTGTTGCTTTTATGGCGGCATTGTCTTCCATATCGTTGAGCACCTGATTGAATGGTTCGGCTCTGCACGGACCATCGTAGCCAATGGCGACGAGTGCTTCCAGAAACGACTTCATATCAACAACTCCTGTTGCCATGGGCAGTTCGCGCTTTCCATCGAGCTGGTCGGCAGCGGTTACACCTGCCTTCGCATCATTAAGGTCAACCGTCACAATGTCTTTGTTCGTTAGGGTCAGGAGGTCGGCTTTAGTTTCACCGGCGCAAAACCAATGAAAACTATCCAGTTGAACGCCCACGTTCGGAGCGTTGATTTCGGCGATGAGTTCGCGGCATTCGGCAAGAGTATGAACGAATGAGTATTTATCACGAGCCATCAGGGTCTTCGGTCCTACATATTCAAGGCCAAGCACAATGTTGTAATCAGCAAGAACCCTGGCGGCTTCACGAAGTCTGGCACCATGTTGTTTCATGTTTTGCATGTAGGTCAGGTTTGCATCTGTAGGCATAATCCATGTGGACATCCGCGTTACACCTGCTTTTTGAAGAGCTGCTGCATGTTTGGGAAGTTCGGTGATGCCCTTTTTCTGTGTTTCTTCGTCTCTTCGAAAGTCCATCGGCAAGCCGGAAGTTCCCCATACAATTTTCTTTGACTTCATGAGTGCATTGAAATCCTTAATCTGACCATCACTCCACTCAGCCAGGGTTCCTGAAAAAGCTACAATGGATTCGAAGCCATATTCAGCGGCCTTTTCCAGCAATTGCTGCTGATCGAGCTTCACGCCGATGGCTCCGGGATTGAGTTCGAGGGTGAATTTGCGGCTTGCTGCAAAGACATTCCCTGAAAAGGGTATAAAAGCCAGGCTTCCGGCAGCAAGTGTATTCTTGAGAAATGTCCGGCGGGATTTTTTATTTTTCATAGTATTCTAAGTCGTTGAAAAATGATTGATTATTTCAAAACACAAGTTAGAAAAAGTTATTGAATGTTCGTCCCGATATTATGGCGTAGGCGATACGAAACGCTAAACTCGCAACAGATGGTTTTTCAGGATTTGACCTTTAACGCTACAAATCTCGTCCGTATTTTCCGTCCCATGTACTGGCCGAGAAAATAGCTTCCGAATAGAAAAGGCGCCAATGTCCAGGTGAGTTCCACACCAAAAAAATGCCTTATATAAATGACGAAGGGCACAGGCAGATGGATAAATAGAAACCACATCGGACTGAGTTTTTTATATGCCGCACGAAAATAACCGCACGGCAAATTGATCAGAAAATATCGCGAGACAGGTATAGAAGACGGCTAAAACATAGTTCATGGTAGGCCAAAGTTACGGAAAAACCATAAAAAAAATTATGCTTGATGGATTTGTGCCGATTTCAATCCGGGAGATGCGGTTAGGGACTTTGGGTCGTAGCAACATTTTGCATGAACAGATGATTATCGGGATTGGAACTTCAATTTAAAAAGCGGTATCCCAAATAAAGAACCTATTACAATGAAAAGAGATTTATTCAATCCAGCGTATTCGTTAGTTACCTCGTATTCATTTTTACCACGTCAATTTTAGCTACGGATAATGAGAGTGAGCTTGTGATCAACGTAAAAAATATCAAAAAAGCCCAGGGCTCCATACTTGTGGCCATATATACCAATCAGCAGGATTATATGAAAACACCAGCGTACAGCCAGATTTTTCCGGTAAGCGCCAGCGGTGATTTGGTTATTACATCGTCCATACCTTTCGGCTCATACTCGATGAACCCATTTCATGATGTAAATGACAATTGAAACCTTGATACCAATTTTATGGGTATTCCGAAAGAACCCTATGGTTTTTCCAACGATGCCAAAGCGCCTTTCGGGCCGCCTACTTTTGAAGCTGCATCAGTATCTTTTCGGGAAATTGGCGATCGTGTGGAAGTCACACTTCGCTAAAAAATCTGATTAAAAACGGGTACATATATGGCTAGTCAAAGCCAATCCCACATATTCAGACGGCCTCCATTATTCTGTTACATCCTTGCCTCAAAGCAAGACGTTATGAACAATTATGCCCCTAAGCCGTTGTGCAATCAACGGCTTTCGTATTTTTGTACAACTATTCCAACGTCATAAGTAATTTACTTATCCGATCTTCATCCTTGACAATTTATTAACATCATGAACAAAATAGCATTGATTATTGCCATAGCCCTTGCAGCGGCTTGTAACAAAGTAGAAAAGCATGCCCCCGGTACAAATCCGGATTTAATGAACAAAACGATCGTCAATTCAGAAAAGCTGAATTACTATATCGATACAGTTGCCACCGGATTGAAAAATGCATGGGGCCTGACTTTCCTTCCGAATAATGATCTGCTCGGTGACAGAGCGCGATGGAGAAATCAGGATTATCCGCGATGGCAAGCTTCTCGACCAAATGGTCAATGGAGTTCCTGAGGTTTTTGCTAATGGTCAGGGAGGTCTTTTCGATATCATTCTTCATCCTGACTATGAAAATAACGGCTGGTTGTACATTATCTATGCCGCACCCGGCGACGGTGGCGCCAATACGGCCATAACACGTGCCCGACTCAGTGGTTTCGACCTGATCGATAAACAAGTGATATTCCAGGCGCAGCCTTACTTTGAAGGTGGCAACCACTTTGGCGGCAGAATGGCTTTTGACAGTGAGGGCTACCTGTATTTCTCTGTTGGCGAAAGAGGCAAAAAGGAAAATGCCCAAATGCTCAGCAACCATTCCGGAAAAATACTGCGAATCAAGGATGACGGCTCCATTCCCACTGATAATCCATTTGTCAACACGCCCGCCGCTAAACCTGAAATTTACTCCTATGGTCATCGGAACCCTCAGGGTATGGGCGTTCACCCGGTAACCGGAAAAATCTGGACGCACGAACATGGTCCGATGGGAGGTGATGAAATAAACATCATTAAGGCGGGTACGAATTATGGATGGCCGATGGTGACGTATGGTAAAAACTACGACGGCACTATCATAAGCGACTTCACCACGAAACCTGAATATTCCGAGCCTCTGCATTACTGGCTTCCGTCCATTGCTCCCTGCGGCATGAGTTTCGTCACGAGCGATCGCTATCCAGCCTGGCAGGGTAATATCCTGGTAGGCTCCCTGAAGTTCTCCTATATAGCACGCGTAGAACTCGATGGAGAAAAAGTTGTCCATGAAGAAAAGATCCTCGAGAACTTCGGCCGCATGAGGTCAATTACACAAGGCCCGGACGGGTACATGTACGTTGGCACGGAGGGGCCGGGTATCGTCATAAGAATTGTCCCCGTAGGTTCATAGCAAATCGCTGAATACAAGCCTGGCATTTTCAAGACTTTTGCGGATGGCCGCCACGGCATCCATGGTGTGTGGCGTGCCATTTTCTGCCGCTTGCTCCAGCACCAGATGGGGTTTAAGCATTTTTTTCTTTAGAACTCCGGCCAGACGTGCATAATCAATATCACCTCCCTCAAAAACCTCGCTCCAGATGCCATTGTGCGATTGCCTGATGTGCAGCTCAACGACACGACTGGCATACATTTCCACAATATCAAACAGCGCGACCTGCGAATTGCCCGAGCCCCGGTAAATCCAGTGCGCATCCAGGCAGAGTTTTACCACCGCCGGGTCTGTTCCGGTCAGCATATGATGAAATTCCCTGGCGCTTTCGCGCATTTCAGCGTCATGGTTATGATAGGCCAGCGTCATGCCAACGGCCTTAAGTTTTTCGCCCAGGTGGTTGAGCGCGATGGCCTGGGTTTTTAACTGATCATCGGTCTTGTTCTCTTTGCCATTCCAATTTATCGGAGTGGGATTCGTGACAAGAATTTTTATGCCAGCCTTTACCGCCTCCCGCGCGATACTCACTATTTGCCCAATGTTTTCTTCGACAATCAAAGGTTCATGGAGGACGGAATTTACATACATGGATTTATGAGTAATTCCCAGCCGGTTTAGTTGCTGGTGAAGAACGGATACCTCCTTCGGGCCATTGAAAGATGGCTCATATCCACGCAACCCGGTCGATAAAAAGGCTTCCATGGAAGTTTCGGGGTTTTCCATCCAGTTTTTGTTTTCACGCAGGAAATAGGAGTACCAGGTATATTGCTGGCAGGCAATGTCGGACGTAGGGATCTGCATTGGTGAAAATGGATAGCTTATGGTAGAAAATAGCGTGGCCCCCGATGTAAGAGCCATCGTCTTTAAAAATTTCCTGCGGTACGGTTCCATAGATTCGTTTTAAATTGTATCTCAATTTTATAAAAGAGAATGAGAAGTTAATTCAGTTTTGTAAATTCAGCATAATTTTTAACTGAAGACTTTTCGGCCGGAATCAATTTATAGCCATTCTTAATTAAGCCATGTCATTTTTAATCATTTAATCAATATCATCTCATGAAAACACTATTTCCACTTTTTGCAGGAATACTTCTGCTTGCCTTTGGATGTTCATCAAAAAAAGGCCCCGAACAAAACGTTATGGAGCAACAAATGGAGGCGATGAAACAAATCGCTGAAATTGAAACCGTAGTCGGTCCCAAAGCGCGATCCGCTTTCCAACCTCTGCCCGCATCTGCTGAAATTGCAACGAATCCATTGTCTGATGCAAAAGTAAAACTCGGCAAGGTGTTGTATTTCGACAAAAGATTATCGAAAGACCAGACACAAAGCTGCAACACATGCCATGACCTGAATACCTTTGGCGTTGACAGGAAAAAAACATCTCCGGGTGACAATGGGGGTTTGGGCGACCGAAACTCACCTACGGTGCTCAATTCAGCGCTACATGGATCGCAGTTCTGGGATGGCCGGGCAAAGGACGTGGAAGAACAAGCCGGCATGCCTGTTCTCAATCCGGTGGAAATGGCCATACCTTCAGAAAATTTCTGATTCGACCGGGCTATCCAAGGTCGATATGTATCAAACAATGTTTAAGGAGGCTTTTCCCGCTGAAGCCAAGCCTCTTACCTTTAGCAACCTGCAACTCGCTATTGCAGCTTTTGAGAGAACGCTGCTTACACCTTCCAAATTTGATGATTACCTGAAAGGCAATACGAACGCCCTTACTGTTCAGGAAATGAGAGGATTAAAGACCTTTCTCGAAGCCGGATGTACTACCTGCCATATGGGTGACCAGTTGGGGGGCAATATCTTTCAAAAGTTTGGCGTGTACGGTAATTATTGGGATCATACAAAAAGTACTCCTGTGGACGAAGGCCGGTTTAAAGTTACTAAGAACGAAGCCGATAAATACATGTTCAACGTGCCTTCACTGCGCAACGTCTCTGAAACATATCCATACTTCCATGACGGAAGTGTGCAAACGCTTGACGAAGCGGTGAAGATCATCGCCAAGCTAAACCTGAACCTCGATTTAACGGATGAGCAGGTCACCGACCTTGCAGCCTTCCTGAAAACCTTAACAGGGGATATTCCGGCAGAGGCCAAGCAAGAACCGGCGGAGTTGAGTACTGCGAGTTAGCATCATAAAAAAACCATGAATTAAGGGCGCTTTATCAGGCGCTCTTTTTATTTTGCGTCCATGGTACAAAGTAAAATCGCAGTATTTTTGTGTTGCCCCATGAAAATACTATCATGAAAAAAGTCATCACATTCCCATGGTTTTTTTTAGCATTTTCCATGCTATTGCTGCAGTGTGTTCCTTCAGGTAAGGAAGAGACAGCGCCCCCGAATATCCTGTTCGCCATCGCCGATGATGCGTCTTTCCCGCACATGGGCGCTTACGGCTGCACGTGGGTGAAAACACCGGCATTTGACAGGGTATCAGCTCAGGGATTGTTGTTCAATAATGCTTACACTCCAAACGCCAAATGCGCTCCATCAAGAGCCTGCATCATCACAGGGCGAAACTCATGGCAACTGGAAGAGGCGGCCAACCATGTGCCTTTCTTTCCGGTGAAATTTAAGTCTTACGCAGAAGTGCTCGCGCAAAACGGTTATCACGTTGGCTATACAGCAAAAGGGTGGGCCCCGGGAGTCGCCAATAATCCGGACGGTACACCGCGTCAACTGACCGGAAAGGCGTACAACTCATTTACCACAACGCCACCGGCAGCGTATATTTCCCCAAACGACTATGCGGCCAATTTCGAAGACTTTCTGAGACAGAAACCCGCTGGTCAGCCATTCTGCTTCTGGTACGGATCCACAGAACCACACCGGGCCTATAAGTATGGCGCGGGTCTGGAAAAGGGTAAAAAATCCATAGATGAAATCGGCACGGTTCCGGCTTTCTGGCCCGATAACGATACTGTGAGAACCGACATGCTCGACTACGCTTTTGAGATTGAATACTTCGATCAGCACCTCATGCGAATGCTGGATATTTTGGACAAAGCCGGAGAACTGGAAAATACGATAGTTGTGGTGACTTCAGATAACGGCATGCCGTTTCCGAGGGTAAAAGGTAATTCTTATGAATACTCCAACCACATGCCCCTGGCAATCATGTGGAAAAAAGGCATAAAAAATCCAGGACGCAAGATCGACGACCTGGTGAGTTTTATTGATTTCGCGCCTACCTGGTTTGATGTCGCCGGAATCGACCCGCTGGCGGTGGGAATGCCGCCAATGCAGGGCATGAGCCTCACGGATATTTTTTCCTCCGAGAATTCCGGTGTGGTCACCGGATATCGCGATCATCTGCTGCTCGGACAGGAACGGCACGACGTCGGCAGACCCGATGATGTTGGTTACCCCATTCGGGGAATAGTAAAAGATGGATTTTTGTTGATAAAAAACTATGAGCCAGATCGCTGGCCGGCATGCAATCCGGAAACCGGCTATCTGAACGCCGATGGCAGTCCGACGAAAACCGTCCTGATCAACGGGCGTTTCGATGAAATAATCCATGAAAATTGGCAGCAATCCTTCGGACGCCGACCGCAGGAAGAACTTTACAACCTTCAGGATGATCCGGAGTGTTTGAACAACCTCGCAGGGCTTGTCGAGTATTCGGAGAGAAAATCCGCTATGCTTTCTCAAATGGAAACGGAACTCACCGCTCAGAATGACCCTCGCATGCTGGGCAACGGGCATATTTTTGATGAGTACCTTTATTCCGGAGAAGATGTACGCGATTTTTATAACCGCTACATGGCCGGGGAAAAGTTGAATGCCGGATGGGTCAATGAAACGGATTTTGATGCGAGACCAGAAAAGGCATTAGAATAGCGCTTCTTGCACGCCGATTTTATGTCTTCCCGCCATGGGTTATGATTTCCTGAAATAATTTGAATCCATAGGGATTCGACGTATTTTTAAATCGAAAGACTGCCTGACAATGAAGAAATCCTCTCCCTGGGCATGGGTGCCATCGCTATACCTCGCAGAAGGCTTGCCGTATGTGGTAGTGATGACCGTTTCGGTGATCATGTACAAGCGATTGGGAATTTCCAATACGGATATTGCACTGTACACCAGTTGGCTGTACCTCCCCTGGGTCATCAAACCCTTCTGGAGTCCGTTGGTAGATCTATTGAAGACCAAGCGCTGGTGGATCATCATCATGCAACTGTTCATCGGCGCCGGCCTTGCCGGCATCGCATTCACCATTCCGGCTCCATCCTTTTTCCAATACACACTGGCGTTCTTCTGGCTTTTAGCGTTTAGTTCGGCCACGCACGATATCGCTGCCGATGGTTTCTATATGCTCGGTCTCAGTCAACACGACCAGGCTTTGTTTGTGGGGATTCGCAGCACTTTTTACCGCATTGCCATGATCACAGGGCAGGGACTTCTGATCATTCTGGCAGGCGCACTGGAATCGGGAACCGGTATGCCGCCGGTGCAAATCGTGGTCAAGGTTGATCCTGCAATGAAATCCGGTTTACCTCAATTAAACGACAGCGCCTATTCCTCCACCGACGGACCGTTACAATTCGTCCTTACTTCAGAAAATCTGGTCATTTCAACGGAAAAAATTTCTTCCGCTGATGCATCAGAAATCAAACTTGCCGCCAAAGCTTCCAACGAAAAAAATGGTCTTATTCCCATGGAGCTATCGGCCAAACAGGCAGGCAATCCATCGTGGTGGACAACTAATATCAGCGCTCCTTTGAAAGAATGGCTCATGCTGCATTTTGGCAAAGAAAAAACTGCTTCCATCCCTGCCGGACAAACTGTTGGAAATATCGGAATAATAGGCCTGCATTTATCGGCCCCGCCCAACGAAGACGAACAGGTGGTTCTGAATGTACGATGGGATTCGGGCGATAAAAATATCAGTCTTGTTCATGGAGAACGGTTGGTTTTTACGGATAAAAACTGGAACCACAACGCATGGATGGTATTCCAGGCTGACGCCAAACTCGATCAGATGGCGACCACATCCTTCGAAGGTCTTTCCGGCAATATCACTCTGGCGTGGTCTGTTACCTTTTATGTAATGGCTGCGTTGTTTGTTCTGTTCTTCCTGTACCACCGGTTCATTCTTCCCCGACCCGATTCCGACAAGCCGGTATCGGAAGGAGGCAATATGATCAGGGAATTCGTGCGCACATTTAAAAGCTTTTTCCAAAAGGACAACCTGGGCCCTGCGCTGTTTTTCTTCCTCATGTTTCGCTTTGCAGAAAGCCAGTTGGTAAAGCTCGCCTCCCTCTTCCTTCTTGACAGCCGCCAAAATGATGGCCTCGGACTCACGACAAGTGATGTGGGATTAATATACGGCACTATTGGAATCGTGGCGCTGACAATTGGAGGTATTCTTGGCGGTTTTTTAGCTTCACGAAAGGGACTTAAGTACTGGATCTGGTGGATGACACTGGCTATCAACCTGCCTAATCTGGTGTATGTCTATTTGTCGATAGTGATGCCGTCGAGCTTCGTGATCATCGCTTCATGCGTCGCCATAGAGCAGTTTGGATACGGATTTGGGTTTACAGCCTATATGCTTTTTATGATTCACTTTGCGGAAGGAAAAAGCAAAACTGCCCACTATGCCATCATCACCGGTTTTATGGCGCTGGGGATGATGCTGCCGGGTATGTATAGCGGCTGGCTGCAGGAGATCATCGGCTATAAAAATTTCTTTATCTGGGTGATGATTTGCACCATCCCGGGCTTCCTGATTGTCCGCTACCTGAAGATCAATCCTGCTTTCGGGATAAAGAAAGATTAACCACGGGGTGTAGTTTGGAGGTGCTTATCACTATTCACTTAGCATAGTTGTCATGACAAAAAAGTTCGGAATTGTACTTTTCATTATTTCATGTTTGTCTTTCGGATTGATACTCGTAGTTCCATGGCTTTTTTCGTCGGCGGGTAAGATCGCGGGTATCATTACCGGTTTGGTAATCGTTGGGGAAATCACCTTTTACTCGAGTATAGCTCTGCTGGGAAAGGAATATTATACAAAATACAAATCCAGACTGATGTTCTGGAAGAAAAAACCAAGCGATTCAAACCAGATTAACCCGCCCGGGTGACCCGTTTTCTTCTTAATAAACTATCGGTATTGGAACCTGCGTTCGTTCCAATCCAGGTTCCCTGCCTGAGATTCATCCTGACGTGTCAGAGCTCCAATTCATGCGCTTCCTGTGCCCCTCTTGGATATCGGATATACTCAGTCAGCTCCACAATATTTTGCGGGGGTGGCGCGGTAAATTTCATCACTATTATGGCCACAAAAAAGTGGATGATCATACCGACAAAGCCGATTCCTTCGGGAGATATGCCAAAAAGCCAATGATCAGCCGTGTTGGATGCGGGATCGAGGAATTTAAAGTTGATGATATAACCACTCGTAAATAGTATGCCGGCAACCATACCGGATATGGCTCCTTCCTTATTCATTCGCCTACTGAATATACCCATAATTATGGCTGGGAAAAATGAAGAGGCCGCCAGTCCAAATGCAAAGGCTACCGTTGCCGCTACGTAATCCGGCGGATTCACGCCAAAATATCCGGCCAGCAACACGGCAAAACCTGCCGCCACACGAGCGATGATCAGCTCGGTATGCTCATTGATATCTGATTTAAGTTGCTTTTTAATCAGGTCATGTGAAATGGCGGCAGAAATCACCAACAACAATCCTGCTGCCGTGGAAAGCGCGGCCGCGAGTCCGCCGGCGGCGACAAGAGCTACAACCCAGTTGGGTAATCGGGCGATTTCAGGATTTGCCAAAACGATGATATCCTGGTCGATGGTCAGTTCATTCTGTGCAGCATTAGCGACATACTGTATTCTCCCATCGGCGTTTTTATCATTGAATTTTATGAGACCCGTCTCCTCCCATTTGCTGAACCACTCAGGCATCTGGCTATAAGGACGCATCCTTGACCGTCTCGATAAGATTGGTCCTTGCAAAAACAGCGATTGCCGGTGCTGTGGTGTATAATATCGCAA
This sequence comes from Cyclobacteriaceae bacterium, assembly GCA_034523095.1. Lineage (GTDB taxonomy): Bacteria > Bacteroidota > Bacteroidia > Cytophagales > Cyclobacteriaceae > JAAUQL01. The sequence continues at coordinate 17,956 of JAXHKU010000004.1, forward strand.
TGAACACCAGCGCGTAACCCGCTGACAACCGGGCATCCTTTACCTTCGGCACGGTAAAAAACCTGACAATCACATGTGGCAACCCTGCCGTGCCCACCATCAACGCTCCTGCAATACAAAAGACATCGATAATGCTTTTGGAACCATTCGTATAGGCTGCAAAACCAAGCTCCTGATGCAGGCCATCCAGTTTGTCGAGCAGATAAGTGCCATCGGCAAGTTTGTCGCCAAAGCCCAGTTGCGGTACTGGATTTCCCGTCATTATGATAGAAATAAAAATAGCGGGAACCATAAACGCAAAAATGAGAATGCAATACTGTGCCACCTGCGTATAGGTGATGCCCTTCATGCCACCCAGCACCGCATAGAAGAAAGCGATGAGCATGCCGATAATGACGCCGTAATTGATCGGAACTTCGAGAAATCTGGAGAACACTACACCCACGCCGCGCATCTGGCCGGCTACATAGGTAAACGAAACGAATAATGCGCAAAAGACCGCCACGGTACGTGCCGTATGGGAATAATACCTGTCGCCCACGAAATCCGGAACCGTGAATTTGCCAAACTTCCGCAGGTAAGGTGCCAAAAGCAAGGCAAGTAATACGTACCCCCCAGTCCATCCCATCAGGTAAACGGAACCGTCATATCCCATGAAGGAAATGATGCCTGCCATGGAAATAAACGATGATGCCGACATCCAGTCAGCCGCGGTGGCCATGCCATTGGCGAGAGGAGATACGCCGCCACCGGCCACGTAAAATTCGCCTGTAGAACCCGCTCGCGACCAAATCGCGATACCGATATACAGGGCAAATGACAGTCCGACAATGATCTAAGTCCAGGTTTGGATTTCCATGGGTTTTTAATGCTTTTTAAATTGAGTTAATCGGTTGAGAGGTTCTTTTCATCAACATCATGCTTTTTGTCGAGCCGGTTCATGAGAATGGTATAGATGAATATGGTGACAACAAATCCGTAGATGGCGCCCTGCTGTGCAAACCAAAAGCCGAGCTTAAATCCGCCAATTTTGATGTTATTGAGATCTTTGGCGAATAGGATACCGCAGCCGAAGGAGATCGCAAACCAAATGAATAACAGGATGGTGAGATACAGTAAATTTGTCCGCCAGTATTTCTTCAGATTTTCCATGGGTATCAATAATTGGGTACAGCGCAATTAACATTCAAAAATCCAGAAATGAAATAGCCAATCTTACTCTTACGGGAAGGATACGTGAAATCCGGCAAAATCCCGGGCTGTGAATTCGAATAATGATGTTTTGCTATTTCTCCCGTTGAATCGTGTAGTTCACCAGGTCGCGGAGGGAGCTTTTATAGGGCGAATCAGCGAATGATTCCAGAATATCAAGCGCCTCCCTGAAGTAAGATTCCATGGCTTTTTTGGCATATTCGATGCCGCCTGAAGCCTTCACGAATTCGATCACCTCGCGGACTTTCTTCATGTTTTGACTTTGGTATCGGATCTTGAAAATATTGGCCATTTTATCCGGAAAGGAGGCGTAGCGCAGCGCATAGATCAGCGGCAGGGTCATTTTCTTTTCCTTGATATTGATACCCAGGGGTTTGCCAATTTCCGCAGTTCCATAGTCGAACAGGTCGTCTTTGATCTGGAAGGCCATCCCGATCTTCTCGCCAAAAAGTCGCATTTTTTCAATCACGGCGCGCTCTGCTCCGGAGGAAGACGCTCCCACGGCGCAACATGACGCTATGAGCGATGCTGTTTTCTGCCGGATAATATCAAAATATACAGCTTCATCGATGTCCAGTTTTCGGGCTTTCTCCATTTGCAGCAGTTCGCCCTCGCTCATTTCCCTTACGGCATTCGAGACAATTCTTAAAAGCTCATGGTCGCCATGCTCGATGGATAGCAGGAGACCGCGTGAAAGCAAATAATCCCCAACTAGCACGGCGATTTTATTTTTCCAAAGGGCATTGATCGAAAAGAATCCGCGGCGATAACTCGCGTCATCGACCACATCATCATGAACGAGGGTGGCCGTGTGCAGAAGCTCGATAAGCGCGGCTCCGCGATAGGTCGATTCGCTGATACTGCCGGAAACGCCGGCTGAAAGAAAGACGAACATCGGGCGCATTTGTTTACCTTTGCGCTTTACGATATAGGTCATTATCCTGTCGAGAAGGAGTACCCTGCTGCGCATGGAATCGCGGAATTTCTTTTCAAATTCCACCATTTCCCGGGCAATGGGTGTTTGTATTTCTTTAAGATTGAGTGACATGAAAAATAAGATGCTACAAATAAACCATCTATTTGTTCATTCGCAAAGTTTGTACTCTTGTAAAAAATTCTTGTTTAGATGAATACACACAATATTTCCCTTGTCTCGCTCCATAGTCAACGGCCTTTTATGGCAGATGCACGGTATAAAAGCGATGGAAACCCAAAGCCGGTCGTCATTTTCAATCATGGGTTCAAGGGATTCAAGGACTGGGGGCCGTTTCCGCTGGTGGCTGATGCATTTGCTCAAGCCGGATTTGTATTCATAAAAGTGAATTTTTCCCATAACGGTGTCACGCGCAAAACCCAACAGAATTTGTTGATCTGGAGGCTTTTTCCAAAAACAATTTCTGCATCGAACTCGATGATACGGCGGTTTTGCTTGACGCGCTGTTCAATGACACATCGGGTATTGACAAAAAAGGATATGGATTTGAGTCGGTTGTATATCGCGGGTCACAGCCGTGGAGGCGCCTCTGCAATATTGAAAGCTGCGGAAGATTCACGGATCAAAAAAGTGGCGACCTGGGCGGCTGTTTCCAACCTGGAAACATGGCACTCAAAGGCGGAGCTGGACTATTGGCGCACAAACCGACTGATCTATGTTCTGAACAAACGCACAAACCAGCAAATGCCGCTTGATTTCCAGTTGGTGGAGAATTATCAGGAAAATCGTTCGCGGCTGCACGTACCAGATGCCGTGAAAAAGCTTCAAATACCCATGCTGGCCATTCATGGTTCGGCTGACGAAACTGTGCCAGTGGCTGCTGCCCACAGTTTTAAAGAATGGAACCCTTCCGTAAAGGTAAAAATCATCGACAATGCCAATCATACGTTCGGCGCTGATCATCCATTTATAGGCTCTAAGTTGCCCAATGACTTTCAACTGGTTGTGGATGAGACGGTGCGGTTTTTCTGCGAGAGTAAGTAAAAACCCGGATAAGGAAGTAAAATAAACCGTAAGTGGTTTTCAAATCAGTCCTCATGGGGGAGATCCGTTAGCGTGGGATTTTTCAACGTTTTCAAATCATATAGCCAGGGAGGGAAAGGATCTCGGAATCCGGGAGCACATTGGTATATTCTTTGCATATGACGGCGTAGTTGCAAACTACGCCAGGAGGAGGGAAGAATTGGATTGAAGGGTTAGAAATTTTAAAATCAGGTAATCTTGAAGGCCGACAAAGTACTCAAGCTCAATATCTGGGCACAAGGAAGGTAATTTAAAAGTTCATGGAATAACGCCCTCAAACCAATCCAAATAGAACCAAAAATATTAGTATATGAGTTATAAAAAAAATAAAGATAGAGTAATTATAGTCATCATTGGTTTGGCCTATTATAAATTGATTATAAAAGAGATTTTATTTTAATATTGATAGATCAAAAGTCATTATATTTGGAAAGAATTGGAAATAATTGTTTATTTAATACCAGGTGAATACCACAATATATTTCCCCCAATGGAGAATTATATTAAAACTGTAAATAATAAAACTATATGGATAGTTGGAATCCAGAGGGAAACTATGATAAAGATTTCTATATATAATATTTTAAGAAATTTAATCTAACCACAAATATTAAAAGTATATAAATAATGATTCATTATTGTAGAGTATAATGTGTTGGATTCCTTAAATGTTTCAAAGGGTATAAGATTTGTTAATGATAGTTCAGAATATGTACCAGTGTATATATGATATTAATTATATCTGATTTGAATCGTGTTTATGGCATAAAAATTTTTCGACCTACGCCAAATGGTGCATGTCTGTGACTTGTGCTTAAAAATGAATAGCAGGTTTTGTAACACGTCCCTCAGCCGAGCGACTTATGAGCCAACCGCATATCACCCTTCGACTTTCCTTCGGCTGCGCTCAGGACAGGCGCTCAGGATGACAAGGCCTTTGGGCTTTTGGGGATTTTGCAGTCTATAAAACCGAACAGGTACCCCCACTTCTAAAATCTAAATTCAATTGTTCTATTGTTCTTATTTCGGTTTTAAACAACCTCCGGATACACCCACGGCCCGCGGTAATCGCGGCGCATCAGTTTTAGCGCTTCGGGGTCATTGACGACAGTTTGTTTGTCACCGTCCCATGTCACACTCCGGCCAAGTTTATACGACATCATCGCCAGCAGGCTCATGTTGGTGGCATACTGGGAATTTTGTATATCCGCTACAGGTTTTCGACCCGTCTCAATAGCTCCAATCAAATCTGCCCAAAGCTCCGGGATATTCTGATGGTCGGGCATGTGCAGCGTATGATCCATGTGTACTTCCTGCTCGCCCTTGGCCGCCGGGTAAAACGTCCACCCGTCGATCCAGCCCATGTGAAATGTGCCTTTGGTTCCATGGAAATAAACGCCGTAGGGATGTTTGTCAACGGTATTGCTACCGAGGCGGCGATGTTCCCACTGGGCTGTGAAGTTTTCAAATTCAAAACTGGCTACCTGCCAATCCGGTGCGTCTGCCGAACTATTTGGATCAAAGACACCACCAGTGGAATGAACACTTTTTGGCTGCTTTTCTTCTGACCACCAGAGAATCTGATCCATCCAGTGCACTCCCCAGTCGGCGCATGTGCCATTTGTAAATTCAAGGTAATTCCGGAAGCCTCTCGGATGGATGCCCGGATTGTAGGGCAGCAACTGCGCCGGTCCGCAATACATATCCCAGTCGAGCGTATCGGGTGGCTGCTCATCGGGTCGTTGGGCGCGCTCGTTATACTGGTAATTGACAAATGCGCGAACGAGCTTTATGTCGCCGACCTTGCCGGATTTTATAAATTCCATACCGGCTACGTTATGCGGCCCGATGTGTCTGTGCAGACCAACCTGAAGTACTTTACCATATTTCTTCTGAGCAGCGACGATTGCTTTTCCCTCGTCGATGGTATGACATATGGGTTTTTCAAGATAAATGTGGCACCCGGCTTTCAAGGCCTCGATAGCCGGAAGTGCATGCCAATGATCAGGGGTGGCTATGATGACAATTTCCGGCTTTTGCTTATGCAGCATTTCCCTGTAATCGGTAAACAGCGCTGGAGTATCGCCGGTCTGAGTTTTTACTTTATCCAGTGCTTCCGCCATCATTTTCTGATCCACATCGCAAAGGGCCACGACTTTTACTGTACCCGATGCTATGGCTGCATTCAGTATATTCATACCCCACCAACCGGTACCGATGAGTGCCACTGAATATACCTTTTGCCTCCTGGCAAGAATGATATTGGGGAAAGCGCCAAGAGCCATGCCGCCTATGGCGCTTCCGTAAATAAACCGTCGTCTGTTCATGCTATTCTTTATTGGATCTGTTACGAATTTAATGGAAGAAAATAAGGAGGAGGGAAGATCGCGTACCGAAGATCGAGTAGCAGATACAAAAAATTAAGCCCTTTAGGTTGTACCAAGTTGCTATTTTTCCTCCCGTCTTCCAACCTCAATCTTCCATCCGATCACATTGGTTTCCATTAAAACTATTTCCTTATTACCCATCAACTCCAGGTCCTGTCCCAACTGCGGTCCTTATCCCACTCAGGAGTCGGTGCGAAATATTTCTCACCTTCCCGCATATGTTGCTTAATGACTTCTTCGTTCAGGTCCACACCGAGCCCTGGTGTTTCAGGTACTTTGATGTAGCCCTTATTCAATATGGGTTTTTCAATGCCCTGGACGAGATCTTCCCACCATGGGGTATCGACATCGTGGTGCTCAAGGGCTATGAAGTTTTCAGTAGCTGCAGCGCAATGCACATTGGCCATCATGGAAATTGGCGTTCCGGCAAAGTGCATGGCCATGGCGATGCCGTGTTCTTCTGCATAATCTCCAATCTTCTTGGTTTCAAGGATACCGCCAGCCGACGCGAGGTCAGGTTGTACCATATCGACAGCCTTGGCATCGATGAGTTTTATGAATTCTTCCTTCCCATAAATATCCTCACCCGTGAGCGTAGGTGTGTTGATGGCTTCTGTAATCTGCCTCCATTGGTCCGTGTAAAACCATGGAACCATATCCTCAAGCCACGCCAGCTGATACTTCTCCAACGCATGGCCCAGTCTGATGCAGGAATTGACGCCTATATGACCGAAATGATCCGCAGCCATCGGGATTTCATAACCTACGATGTTGCGTACCTGGTCCACATATTCCACCAGCTTTTCCAGGCCGAGATCGGTGATTTGAATGCCTGTAAACGGGTGTTTGGTCATGCCGTAGCTTCCGAGTTCTTCAGACCACTGCTTCGACTGGTCCCATGTACCGGCGCCAATCAACGCCCCGGGTATGCCTTTCAGGAGTTGGACACCAAAATCCATCTTCAGGAAGGTAAAGCCTTTTTCCATCCTGCTATTCATGCGGGTGGCATACACTTTCGGATCAGCGGAGGATGGTGTGTCGGCATAAAGTCTTATTGTATCGCGGTATTTACCACCCAGAAGTTGGTACACCGGTACTCCGTAGGCTTTTCCGGCAAGATCCCACAGGGCCATTTCAACTCCCGAAACGCCACCACCGGCCCGGCCCTGGTTTCCGAATACTTTGATCATTTTGAAAAGTTGCTCCACATTGCATGGGTTTTTGCCAAGCAGTCTGCTTTTTAACAAGAGGGCGTATTCCGGAGCACCTTGATCGCGTACTTCACCCAGCCCATAAATTCCCTGGTTCGTGTCAATTTTTATGATTGGCGCTTTGCTGGTATAGGCGATGCGGAGATCAGTAATTTTAAGTTCTGTGGGACTGGAGTTTTTATTCACTTTTTGAGTCGTGTACTCCATTTCCTTTTCGATGTTACCATCGAACATATAACCCAGCGCGAGGCCGCCAAGGCTGGCCTTTTGAATGAAATCCCTGCGCGAATTATCGGAGGATGCTGAAAGCAATCCTTTCAGGCGTTTAGAAATGTTTTTGGGGATCATCTGTGTTTTGATTTTAGGTTTATGATGCATTAGCAGGTATAATTATCCAAAACTTTTGGTTAATTGCCAAACCAGCGTATCGCCGAAGGTTGTATATTCATGGAAATTTATTGGAAAATCATTGCCACCCAAAGTTGAGATATGTATAAAACCCTACTCATTACCTCCTTTGCCTGCCTTGTAGCTTTCGTTTCACTGATATTGATGGGCAATTCTGATTATTCGGGCGTATTGCTGTCACTGTTCTTTGTGCTGCTTGCACTGAGTTTCCGGGGATTTGATCGTGTAAAGAGTTTCTCCTATACATTATGGATTTTTGCCGCCGTCACCATGGCGATGTTTTTCCCTCAAACTTTTACCCACGTCGGAGATTTTCAGTTGAAGCGGCTCATTGTTCCGCTGTTGCAGATTATCATGTTTGGTATGGGGTCGCAGATGAGTGTGGAGGATTTTACGGGAGTCATTAAAATGCCAAAGGGCGTCATCATTGGCATTGCAGCTCAGTACACTATCATGCCGTTTGTCGGTTTCGGCGTGGCATCGATTTTCAACTTTCCCCCTGAAATTGCTGCCGGCATTCTGCTCATTGGATGCGCACCCAGTGGACTTGCCTCCAACGTGATGTCGTACATCGCCAAAGCTAACCTGGCACTTTCCGTTACACTGGCAGCGATTGCCACCCTCCTGTCACCCTTGCTCACTCCTCTTCTTATGAAACTGCTGGCGGGCCAGTACATAGAAGTAAAATTCTGGTCGATGATGCTCGATATTATCAATATGATGATTCTACCCGTAGTAGCTGGCTTTATATTCAATTTGTTCTCGAAGTCCATGGTTTCCAAAAAAGCACGAAATATCCAGCTGGCTTCGTTTTTCCTCGTCGTACTCGCAAAAAATTTCATTTTTTATCATACCTACACTGTTACCGAAGATGGTCCATCGGCTTTTGCGGCTACGGCCAGCGCCTTTGGATGGGATATGTTGTTGTTTTATTTCCTTCCGGGAATCGTGGCCTACCTGCTTAAGCAATCGTTTTCAGATTTTGAAAAATGGATGGATCAGGTGCTGGCATTTCTTTCCATGGCCGGTATCGCCGTTATCATTGCCATCATCACCGCGGCAGGCAGGGACAGCCTGCTCGAAGTAGGACTACTCCTGATCGTGGCATCCTTCATTCACAATATTACAGGATATACCCTGGGCTATAGCGCAGCAAAATTATTCGGTATGCCGCAGCGCGACTGCCGGACGGTGGCCTTTGAAGTAGGTATGCAAAATGGCGGACTGGCCAGCGGATTAGCGCTGCAAATGGGTAAAATTGCCACTGTCGGACTGGCCCCGGCTATCTTTGGTCCATTGATGAATATTACAGGTTCTTCCCTCGCTACGTATTGGCGTGGCAAACCTTATAAAGATGAAAAATTAAGTTAAACCCCATAAAAATCTCAAAAATGAAAAATTTATTAATCGCACTCACCTTATTTCTTTTCATGTTTGGCACTGCCAACGCTCAGACATTCCTGACTCCTGAGATGATGAAATTCTATACCGCTGAATGGACCGGCGAACGGTTTCCGGATGGCAGGCCCAAGGTATCTGATGATCTTCTGAAGCGTCTTAAAAACATTTCCATAGAAGAAGCATGGGGTGTGCTGCGCGGCGAAGGATTTAACAACCAATTTGAATCAGGCTGGAAGATCCTGCATGAAGACGAAGTATTTGTCGGTCGGGCACTCACCGCCCAGTATATGCCAATGCGACCCGATGTGCATAAACGCATCCTTGATACCGGTCATAGCAAAGGCCAGATCGGCGCGTCAAATTCATGGCCTATCGATGCCTTGAAGGAAGGCGACGTATATGTGGCCGACGGATTTGGCAAGGTGATCAACGGCACGCTCATCGGTGACAACCTGGGAAATGCCATATATGCTAAATCGAAAACGGGAGTCATCTTCGATGGAAGTGCCCGCGATCCGGAAGGACTGCTGCGAATAGAGGGATTCAATGCTTTTGTCCGTGACTTCGACCCGTCCTATATTATGGAAATGATGCTCACCGGCATCAACTCGCCCGTCAGGATTGGCCGTGCCACGGTATTCCCGGGCGATGCCGTGCTGGCAAAAAAGAGCGGCGTGATTTTCATCCCTCCTCACCTGCTGGAAAAAGTAGTGATTACGTCCGAGTTTATTGGCCTGAAAGACAAATTCGGACACCAGATGCTCCGCGAAGGGAAATACACGCCGGGACAAATTGATACGGCATGGACGGATGAAATTAAAAACTCATTCCTGAAATGGCTGGACACCCATCCCGAATACCTGCCCATGAGCAGAAAAGACCTTGATGAGTATATGAAGAACAGGACGTGGTAGATAGGGGTTGGCAGTCCGAAGTAGGGTGATGGGAGTAATTCCACAGAATTTTTAGATATTTGTTTTGTTTCTTTTTTTTTTTGTTTTTTTGTTTTTTTTGTGTGTTTGTTTTTGGGGGTGTGTTTTTTTTTGGGTTTTTTTTTTGGTGGTTGGTGTTGTTTTTTGTTTTTTTTTTTTTTTGTATTGGTTTTTGGGTTTTTTTTGTTTTTTTTATTTTTTTTTTTGTGTTATTTGTTTGTTTTTTGTTTTTTTGTTTTTTTTTTTTTTTTTGGGTGGTTGGTTTTTTTTGGTTTTTTTTTTTGGTTTTTTTTGTTTTTGGAAACTATTTACAACACATTTAACTTTTTGCTATGAAAAAAATCATCATCCTTCTAATTGTATTTGCGGCATCCCACCTGGGATTTTCACAGAAACATACTATTGAATTGAACCTGAAAACAGGGGACACATTCTCACAGATTTACAATGCCGATATCTCTATGGTTCAGAGTTTTAACGGGCAGGAAATGACCATTAAAATGAACATCGGCAGTACGTGGAGCCTGAAAGTCCTGGGCTTTGCCAATAATGTTTATGACTTAGAGGCGAGTTACAATCATATGAAAATGACCATGGTTCTGCCAAATGGTAATATGGAATTTGATTCTGATAAAAACGACGAAAAGGATATCATGTCTAAAGTGCTTGGTGGAATGATGAACAAACCATTTTCGGTGAAAATGACCAAAAGCGGTAAAATTGCTGAAGTTACAGGAGTGGAGAACTTATTCTCCGGGGCTTTTGATTCAGTCGGTCAGGTCGATGATATGCAGAAAAAACAGATATTGGATCAGGTCATGCAATCCTATGGCGACAAAGCTTTCAAAGGTAATTTAGAAATGAGTATGGCGATATTCCCCGAAAGCAAAGTGAGTAAAGGAGATTCATGGACCATCAACACAAAACTTGAATCTCAGATGACTGCCGATATCCAGACATGGTTTCACCCTCTACAGAAGTAGGCAGCGACTATTATCTGATTTCGGGAAAATCCGAGATAAAACAAATTGAAAATGAAAATGCTACCAATATGAATGGCATGGACGTGCAATACGACATAGCAGGCACAATGACATCAACACTGAAAGTTGACAAGGCCACCGGCTGGATCAATGACGGTGATATAAGACAGGAACTGGATATTGATCTGAAAATCCAGGATAATCCACAGGTTCCCGGCGGTATGACTATTCCGATGAAGATGGATTCTCAAATTAAAATAACGAAGTGAGGCATCAAGCCCTGAATTTTTACAGCATTCAACGCTGCGATTTAGGAATTATTTCGAAAGCCGGGAAACTTGAAACCCGGCTTTTTTATTGTTGTGCGACTCAGATAAACCATGGAAAAAGGGCAGGTTCCAGGACGGAAAATTGACTCAGATTCATTTCACTTTTTCAGGTGCATTCAATAGAAATTCTTATACATTTGTCTGTTCTTCAACACAATTATTCCCGAATGGAAGAAGACCCGTATCCTGCGAACAAACATTTATAATCCTCTGCATGGATATGTTCTGGTTTCCCTGCAGATACAAATCAGCGGAAACAGAAAATGATCAAGATCTTTAAAACTTTTGGCGGTTATGTGGAGATTCCCCAGGTACAGCCGGGCTGCTGGATAAATGTTACACGGCCAACCTCTGAGGAAATCGTGCAATTATCCAGTGAGTTTAAGTTGCCATCCGATTCCATCAATGATATCCTCGATGCCGATGAACGTCCGCGTGTGGAATTTGAAGACGACTGGACGCTTGTGATTTTGCGCATTCCAATTGAGGTGGTCAATGACGGGGTGCCCTTCAACACGATTCCGCTCGGCATTTTTCTTACCGAAAAATTTACACTGACCCTCTGCCTGAAGGACAATGAAATACTCCCGGTGGGTCAGCCATCTTTCTTACGGGAGCAATACCGCGGGATCAAGGATAGCCTGAATTTTATCCTTCGGTTATTTCTCCGCTCGAGTAATACGTACCTCAAATATCTGAAGCATATAAACCAGATGACATCACAGATAGAACAGGATCTCGAAAAATCCATTAAAAATAGCGAACTGAACAAGTTGCTGAAAATGGAGAAGTGCCTGGTCTGATTTTATCACCTCGCTCAAGGCCAATGAAATCGTTCTGGCCTGACTGAGAATGTCGAAAAGGATAACTTCCGAAATCAATGAAGACCTGCTCGAAGACGCCATCATCGAAAATCAGCAGGCGCTGGAGATGGCGAAGATTTATTCAGATATCCAGAGTGGCATGATGGATGCCTTTGCCTCCGTTATTTCCAATAACCTGAACGTGGTTATGAAACAACTTACGCTGATTTCCATTCTCCTGATGATCCCGACATTGATCGCAAGTATTTTTGGCATGAATGTGCCTAACTTCCTGGAGGAATCGTCCTACGCATTCCCGTCGGTCATCATCGGTTCATTGTTACTTTCAGCGGTAGGTGTGGTAGCCTTTAGAAAAAGGCAGTGGTTTTAAGCCTTGCGCTTTTTTATTGGCTGGGCTTTGAACAAAAAAAAGCCGGTCCTTGCAAACCGGCTCATTTTTATTGTAAAAGGAATCTTAAATTCCAAGTGCCTTTTTATTGCCTTCCATATCGATAGCGCCACCTGCGAAGTCATCGAATGCCTTTGCCGTTTTGCGTATCATGTGCTGCTCAATAAATGGCGCTCCTTCAGCGGCTCCATCTTCCGGATTCTTCAGGCAACATTCCCATTCCAGTACTGCCCAGCCTTCATAATCGTATTGTGCGAGTTTGCTGAAAATAGCGACAAAATCCACCTGTCCATCGCCGAGTGAACGGAACCTTCCCGGTCGATCCACCCATCCCTGATAACCGCCATAAACACCTGCCTTTCCAGTCGGATTGAACTCCGCATCCTTCACATGGTACGCTTTAATGCGCTCATGATAGAAATCGATGAACTGGACATAATCCAATTGCTGTAGTACAAAATGACTTGGGTCGTAGTTGATGTTTGCCCGTGCATGGTTGCCGGTTGCTTCGAGGAAAGCTTCAAAGGTAAGGCCGTCATGAAGGTCTTCTCCAGGGTGCAGTTCGTAGCAGAGATCAACACCATTCCGGTCATACTCGTCGAGTATGGGTTTCCAGCGCTTTGCAAGCTCTTTAAAGCCGGTTTCCACCAGGCCGGCAGGGCGTTGTGGCCACGGATACAAATAGGGCCACAACAGGGCGCCAGAGAAGGTGACGTGTGACGTGAGGCCCAGGTTTTTACTGGCTTTGGCGTTCATCATCATTTGGTCAACAGCCCAGGCTGTCCTTGCTTTTGGGTTTTTCCTTACTTCAGGTGTTGTGAACCCGTCGAACATTGGGTCATAAGCCGGATGAACAGCCACGAGTTGGCCCTGAAGGTGCGAGGCAAGCTCACTGATTTGCATACCTGTACTTTCGACAGTTCCTTTCACTTCGTCGGCGTAGGTTTTGCTTTCCGCTAGTTTCTTTAGATCCACGCAGCGTGCGTCCCAGGTGGGAAGTTGAACACCCTCATAGCCAAGCTCAGCCATATACTCGCATATGCTCTTCAGGTTATTAAACGGGGCGGCGTCGCCCATGAATTGTGCTAAAAAAATTGCTGGTCCTTTCATTATTTTTTGGTTTTAGAAGTCATTAATTGATTTTTGTCCATGCTGCATTGTTCTGGCCTGACGCGATAACCGCGTCGATAAACTTCATGCCCCGCACGCCATCTTCCACAGTCGGGAAGTCGTAATAAATAGCATCGGCTTTTTTGCCGTCGAGTCTGGCCTGAACCACCTTGGAGAAGTTTCTGTAAATATTGGCGAAAGCCTCCAGATACCCTTCCGGATGACCCGCCGGAGTTCTCGTATTTGCCTTGGCGGTATCGCCCATATATCCTTGTCCCGTGCGATAAACCTCCATTGGTTTGTCCAGCCATTTCACGAACATGGTATTCGGGTCATGCTGATGCCATTCCATGCTGCCCTTTTCACCATACACACGGATATTCAAAGCGTTCTCTTCGCCGGCGCTTATCTGGCTGCAATGCAATACTCCCTTGGCGCCATTGTTAAACCTGATAAGGACATTGGCGTCATCATCGAGGAGCCTGTTGGGCACAAAGGTCGTGACATCGGCACTGAGCTCAGTGATTTTTAGTCCTGTAATGGTTTCGGCGAGGTTTTCTGCATGAGTGCCTATATCACCAACAGATCCGGCTTTTCCTGAACGTTTTGGATCAGTACGCCAGGCGGCTTGTTGTTGTCCTGTTTGCTCGAGGGGAGTGGTTAACCAACCCTGGGGATATTCTACAACTACCTTGCGGATTTTTCCAAAAACACCGGTAGTACACATTTCACGCGCTTGTTTCACCATTGGATAACCCGTGTATGTGTGCGTTAGCGCGAAGGTAAGGCCGGTTTTCTCAACCAATTTTTGAAGTTGCAATGCTTCATCCAGTGAAAAGGATAAGGGTTTTTCACAAACGACATGAAAGCCATTTTCGAGGGCCAGCTTAGCCGGCTCAAAGTGCACGTGGTTGGGTGTAACGATGCTTACGAAATCCATTCTGACATCGGCAGGCAGTTTACTTTCCTTTTCAAACATCTCATGGTAGGTTCTATACGACCGTTTAGGATCGATATAGAGGTCTCCTGCTGAGAGTACGGCGATTTCAGGATCTACGTGCAATGCGCCACAAACAAGATCAATCTGTCCGTCGATACCGGCTGCTACTCTGTGTACCGCGCCAATGAAGGCTCCTCGTCCGCCTCCGATCATGCCCATTCTTAATTTTCTACTCATATCTGAATTTTAGTTTTGGGTTTAAAAATTCTATGCTTTTTTTACTGAATTATCTGAATTTAAGCATTCTTATACCGCTTTTCATTCATCTATCAATATTAAGAAAATTATGCTTAGCATGCTATCTGAACTGCCATTGATCCCTGGTCTTTCGCGATCAATAAAGGGACGAAAAAAATAAAAATGCCAATTCTTCATATCTTCATACATGGGTACCCAACAGAATTTTTTATAGCTAACTAATCGGTAATCCGGATGTATTTTTATGGAACAAGAGATGACGTCGCAGAAGTGCAAAATTCCCATTAAAAAGTACCTGACTTAAATGAGGTAGTTAGATTGAAAAGGAAGATTTGGTTAATGATTGTGTGCTTTACACTGTGGGCCCATAGTGTAAATGCTGATGACGCGCCTCTTATTTTGAATGATGGGAGCAAGGTTTACAACCCCGCACAAAGGGCATTTTTCTTTGCTGATGACCACAATACCATCTCCATTGATGATATTCTGCAAAACAGACTGGAGGAAAAATTCATCCCAATTACAAATAAAGTTCCAACCTTTGGACTAAATAATACACCGGTTTGGATCAGGTTTGACATTGCTTCACAGTTGCCGGAAGACTTCTTTCTTCTGATAGAAAACCCGTCGCTCAGCTCAGTTGACTTTTTTCTAGTGGATGCCTCCGGAATTATGATAAATCATGTATCTACCGGCTCCTACCAACCCATTGATGTGCGAGCCGTGAAGACCGCTAACTTTTACTTTGATTTGCAACTGAAGGATTCCCAGGTTTATACATGTTACCTGAAGGTTCGGACTTCCGTGTCCTCTATGCAGATACCAATGCAGATAGCCACCATGAAGCATTTCTACGAGCAAAAGCATCGCGTAACGCTATGGCAAGGCCTCTACTTTGGCCTTTTCGTGTTCATGTTTATTTATAATGCCTTCCTGTTTTATTCCCTGCGCGATACTTCCTATCTCTATTTTGCTTCATTTATTTTTTTCATGGGGCTCATGTTTGCTGCCGTAAGAGGATTTGGGTTGGAGTATTTGTGGAGTAGCAATCCATTTCTCAATGAGCTTGTTCCTGTGTATGGCAGCCTGGCCGGCATATCTGTGATTTTGTTTACTGCCCGTTTTCTGCATTCTGAAATGAATACGCCAAAGCTCCACCTATGGCTTATTGCCATTATTTCGTTATTCGTGTTAAATATCATCGTATTTCTAACCGGCTGGCGCTTCCTGGCATATCAGATCATACTTTATAATGCTGCTGTAACGCTATTCTTCATCATGTTCGTAGCGCTGAAAGTATGGCTGAACGGGTATGAACCTGCAAAATACTATCTCTTCGCCTGGTCCTTTTTTGTAGCTGGTATTATTGCGTTTTTTCTGCGTGAACTTGGCTTTTTGCCCATCAATGCCATCCTCGGTAATGTCCTGCAGATTGCTTCTACCGTCAGTATTCTTTTTATGTCTTTTGCTCTGAGCAGAAAAATTAATATCTACATCGAATCAAGGAATCAGGCGAAGGAACTGGCGCTGCAGGCGGCGCTGGAAAATGAACGACTTATATCCAACCAAAATCAATTATTGGAAGCCCGGGTCACACAGCGTACAATCGACCTGTAAGGAAACCGTCGAAACGCTGCAAAAACAACGCGCTGATCTGGACGAAGCTAATACCTTCAAGGACAAGATATTTTCGATTATTTCCCATGACCTGAAAAGTCCTGTGGCCACACTTGCCGGGCTCCTGCAGGTCCTGAAACTAAAAACGCTATCTGAAGCAGAAAAGAATAAAATCGTCGTGAACCTGGAGATAGCGCTGAAGGCCACAAAAATCCTCCTTGATAATATGCTGGCATGGTCGGTGAAAAGTGATCGCAAGGCGCTGGAAACGGAAGAATTATCCCTTCGCGAAGTGGTGGATGAAGTCTTGTCGCTGTTCGAGTTTCAG
The DNA here is from genome assembly GCA_034523095.1 of Cyclobacteriaceae bacterium. Taxonomy (GTDB): domain Bacteria; phylum Bacteroidota; class Bacteroidia; order Cytophagales; family Cyclobacteriaceae; genus JAAUQL01. The sequence goes on from JAXHKU010000004.1 coordinate 34,301, forward strand.
GCAGAGTCCAAGAATATAAATCTACGCAACCTCGTGGAAGGCAAATTATTATTTTTATGCGAATAAAAACATGATCCAGCTTGTATTGCGCAACCTGATTTCAAATTCCATCAAATTCACGCCCAAGTACGGCCTCATCGAAGTGGGAATGCAGCCGGATGTTCCAAATCTGTCGCTTTATATAAAAGACACCGGAATAGGAATGAGCAAGGAGTTTATTCATAACCTCTTTAAGTCAAACGTTCACACCAGCACCCGCGGCACTGATAATGAAAAGGGGACAGGACTGGGGCTCAAACTCTGCAAAGAGTTTATAGAGAAAATGAATGGCTCTATGGCAGTCGAAAGTCAACCAGGTCAGGGCACTACCTTTACCATATTATTACAAAATGCTGTCCCTGTGTTAGAGGTTATAAATGTCTGATTTGGGATCTGGAAAAATTTGTATCTTTCTGATCTTAACCAATTATAACCATGGAAAAAATCAACAATTCACTTAATTGGTTTGAAATTCCGGTGACGGATTTTGAACGGGCGCGAAAATTCTATAGTGCCATCTTTGATTTCGATATGCCTTCGACGATCATGGGCGATTACCAAATGGGTTTCTTTCCTGTAGAACCTAAACATATCGGCGGGGCCATTGTAAAAGGGAAGGGTTGTATCCCTTCCGAAACCGGTGCACTCATTTATTTGAATGGCGGTACTGACCTGTCTGGTGTGCTGAGCAGGGTAACAGCAGCTGGTGGCAAAATAGAACTAGCAAAAACCCAGATAACTCCCGACCTTGGGTATTTCTCTATTTTTTTCGATACAGAAGGAAACCGGGTGGGCCTTCATTCGATGCAATAAAAAAAGGGGCTCATCGCCCCTTTCTCTTATTTCGCTGGTTCTTCTTTTTCCTTTTCTTCGGTTTTCTCTTTCACGAGCTCTCCGTCCTTCAACTTCTTCGAAACTACAATAAACGGTCCTTTAATGATTTTATCACCCAGGGTGACGCCTGAAAGGATCTCCATATTTTCAAAATCGCTAATACCTGTTTCGACGGGAACCATTTTGGCTTTTCCTTCAGAAAGAATAAATACCACCTCGACCAAATCTTCCTTTTCATCCTTCTTATCATTCGATGATTCTGTCGATTCTTCAGCTTCTTCAGCTTCAGGTTTTTCTTCGTCTTCGGTATCCCCTTTGTCATTTGGATTGCGGGTGGTCACCGCAGACAACGGTATAGTAAGGATGTTGTCGCGAATTTCCGTAGTAATGTCAACACTGGCTGTCATTCCGGGCCGGAAAGGGGATATGACATTTTGCTCTTTGACCAGATCTTCATAAGAATTATTTAAAATCCTGATACGAACTTCAAATTCTGTCACAGCATCGGGAGACGTCTTATCGTTAGCAGTGTTGGCAATCTGAGTTACGGCGCCCTTGAATTTCTTGCCAGTATGCGTATAAGAATCTACATCGATGACTGCCGTATCACCAATACTCACACGGATAATATCGTTTTCATTCACGTTAACACGGGCTTCCATCTTGGTGAGGTCCGCGATTCGCAGCATTTCTGTACCTGCCATCTGAGCTGTTCCGACAACGCGCTCGCCAAGTTCAACATTTAGCTTAGAGACAATTCCTGAAATTGGTGCTCTTATAATGGTGAACCTCAGGTTTTCTTCCGATTCCCGAACTGTGGCTTGGGCGCTTGCTACAATAAATTCAGAAGCATTCTCTGATTCCTTGGCGGACATCAGATCATTGACTGCTACCTTATAGTTTGCTTCAGAGAGCTCGAAGTCAGCATCCGAAATCACCTTCTGGTCTTTCAGCTCTTTGTTCCTTTTGTACTCATTTTCGGTCCTGATAAGCTGTGCTTCGGCGCGAGCAACCCGAGCGCGAGCATCGGCGAGGTTGGCCTTTTGCTGATTCAAATTAGCTCGCGTGCGTTCAAGCGCAGACTGATAAATATCCGGGCGAATTTTTAGCAAAAGCTCGCCCTGAGCCACTGAGTCACCTTCTTCGACATTCAATTCTATGATTTCACCAGGAACATCAGGTGAAATTTTTACTTCATAAACTGGTTGAATACCACCGGAAGCACTTACGGTTTCGATGATCCTGCCTGTTTTGGCAGCCTCTATTTCAACTTCAGTCTCTTTAGTTTTACCAATCCAGCCCGCTTTTTTGCCTATCACCGCCACGATGATCAATACCGCAGCCAGACCGAGGAGGATATATAGTACTTTGTTAGATTTTCTTTTTTGAGCCATTATTTCAAAGTGTTAAAGGGTTTCCTAAATAAAAGTCCAGAACTTTCAGTTTAAAAATGTAATCGAATTTTGAACGAACAAGATTCGACTTCGCAGAGAACAGGTTGAAACTGGCAACCTGGTAATCGACATAATTGAGTGCGCCAAGATTATAACTTTTCTCGGTAGCCCGGAAAGATTCTTCCAACGCTTCTACCTGTCTTTTTGCAGCATCATACACCTTCGCTGCGGCCTGTGCATCATAATAGGCCGTCTCGATGGTCTGCCTTAAGACGTTGCGTGTTTCTTTAGCGTTTATGGCAGCTACATCTTCCTGGATTTTAGAACGCTGAATATTCGCGCGCGTTTGTCCGCCGTTAAATACCGGAATAGCCATATTAAATCCAACTGACCATCCTCTGTTTTCTCGCCACTGTTTGGTGATACTGGCATCGCCAAAAACTGGAACTTCCTGCTCTATCGGGTAATTATACACGATTTGGCTTGGGTCACTTCCCAAGTAGCCAAAAGGCAAAGACGGAAGTGTGGTTTGCGTAATATACTCACCGGTAGGTAGCTGATACTGATCCGAATAGTTTGTATTATACTGGGCTTGTAAACCTAACTGCGGATAATTGGCTCCCCTGGCAATTCTTGTGCCGATAGAGGCGCTTTGGATACGAAGATCGACCGCTTTGATTTCCGGCTGAATGCTTTCGGCCTTGTTATAAACCTCGCCAACAGAAAAATCAACAAAATCATAGTTGTCCTTTTCGAATAGAGGAGTTTCTATTTCGAATGCTTCCTCCGCCGGAATCTGCAGATATTGCTTAAGGTTTAATACAGAAATATTGACATTGTTTTCAGCGTTGATTACTTCTACTTCGTTGCTGGCAACCTGCGATTTTATATCGAGTAAATTAGTAATGGGTAATGCGCCGGCATTCACCCTCTTTTCTATTTGATCCATCTGAGCCGTGGTTGTGTTGAGTTGCTGCCGTGCATTCTCCAGCAATTCGCGATTGAAAATAATCTGCAAATAACCAAAGACCACATCCAGCGCCACATCGTTTTTTGTTTTCTGAAGATCAAACAAACTCGCCTCGGTCTCCTTGCTGTTTTGTTTTATGGTGTTCACCTGTTGCATACCATTATAAAGCATGACCTGCGAAGAAGCACTGACACCATTGGAATTTATACTATTATTAACAAACTGGTTTGACGTCGGGTCGATAGAACGTCCCCCCCGCCAGCTATTAAAGATATTGAAATTTAAGGTTGGCACCCGGCCCAATCTCGCTTGTCGCAACAACGCCTCACTGTTTTGGACAGAAAGGGAAGACCGCTGCACAGTCAGGTTGTTATCGAATGCGTAGTCCACGCAATCCTGTAAATTCCACTTTTTCACTTCCTGGGCGCTGAGTAGATTCACTGAAAGAAGGAAAACTATTGATAAAAATAATTTTGAAATTCTCATATCATCACGGTTATTGGAAAGAATATCGACAGTATCGTCCAGATACTATCTACGAATTCGAAATCAAGATTAATTAATAATTTTAAGGGGCTGAATATTTAATATATAAAAGGCAATATGCTTACACGAAATGGCCAAATAGCCATGGAACGAGTTGCCGCGAACCTTTATATTCAGGGCTATATTTAATAATCTGTTTAAATAAACCAGGATGTTAGCGCTTTACAACAATGCCCTGTGTGATCTGAATGATGCACCATTTTCCAGGCTGAATCGTGCATTCCGGTATGGCGACGGACTTTTTGAAACCATCGCTGTCTTGAATGGTGAACCAAGATTTCTTTCACGTCACCTGGAGCGACTCAGAGCAGGAGCTCGTGTCCTGGGACTGGAAAATGCAGATATATCGGATGAGGCCCTCATTGCATCGAACTGCATGAAAATGCATGAAAATTCCAGTAAGCCGCCATTTGGGATTTTGCGAATGTACCTCTTTCGGGACGGGGATGGCCAATATAGTCCACTCAGCAGGTCAGCACATTTGCTGATGACTCTGGAGAGCAAACCCCCACCCATAGTAGCGACAGCACAAAAAGCAGGTTTTTCAGAACGTGTAGTCAATTTTCCGACCATTACTTCCCGATTCAAAACCATAAGCGCCTTGAAGTACGTGCTTGCGGGTATGGAAAAAACCGAAAGATCGCTCGACGAGATCATAATCAGTGACTATCACGGCTACATCAGCGAAACCCTGGCGGCCAATATCTTCTGGAAAAAAGGCAATATTTATTATACCCCACCCATCGATACCGGATGCATCGATGGCATCATGCGCAACTGGCTTATTGAAAAGCTGCGATCCGGACGCTTCACGGTTTCCGAGGTTCAGATCAATGCGGCTGAGTTGCTTACGGCTGATGCTTTATTTGCTGTGAATGCGCTCGGCCTCAAACATATTTTGTCCATTGAAAAGCATCATTTTTCCATAGACACCATAGCCGGCGAACTCATCCAGTCTATTTCCTGAACCCCGACACAAAAATCCTGACTTTTTAGCCAACCTTATTCAATGAAGTTCCGATATTGAAGGAGGAAACTATTGAACCACTTTTATTCCAGACAAAACCTGTTAACCATGCTTTCAGAAAACATACGGAAAAAATTCATTACGCTCTACAATACAAATCCGCTGATCGGTGCGCTCCCCCGGACGGGTAAATTTGATCGGTGACCTTACTGGTGATACAAAGGGTTTTGTGCTTTCGGCAGCGATCGACAAAGAAATTATCTGCGCCATCAGCGCGAATTATTCAGATACCTGCCAGGTTCATGCTTATAATCTCCGCGATACGGAAAGTTTCAATGTCACTAAGTTTAAAAAGTCTGATAAGCGATGGATGAACCTCGTTCTTGGTGTTGTGGAACAATTTCAAAAGAGGAAACTGGAGGTTAAGGGCTTTGACTGTGTATTTGGAGGTGACATCCCGATTGGCGCCGGATTGGCTTCGTCAGCAGCTATATCCTGCGCATTTGCACACGGACTTAGTCTTCTTTTTGAACATGGGTTATCCAGACCGGAAGTCGTTAATATAGCGCGGTCAGCCATAAAGGATTATGAAAGTATCGACAGTGGAATCATGGATCAATTTGCCAGTGTATTTGGCAAAGCCAACCAGGTTTTCACGCTTAATGGTATTACTATGGAACATGAGTACTTTAATTTTCCTTTCCAGGAATACCGACTTATACTGTGTGATACCGGTGTGAAAAATGCTGATACTATTACCGCTCAAGCCGACCGTCGGCAAGAGATTGAAACGGGTACTGCACTACTGAAAAAGCATTTGAAATCCATACAATCGTTGCGCGATGTGTCATTGGATCTGTTAAGTAAACATGAAGCGGAATTCGATCCGGTGATTTATCGGCGATGCAGAATTGTATTGGAGGAGAATTCGCGGGTTCTTGATTGTTGTGAAATGCTCAAAAAAGATGATATGCCTGGCTTCGGCCAGAATATGTATAAATCCCATGACAGCTTAAGAGTGGATTATGAAATGAGTTGCAAGAAGCTGGACTACCTGAAGGAAAAAGTGCAAACATCGGGTATGGCCATCGGTTCAAGAATGATGGTTAAAGGCTTCGGCGGCAGCGCCATCAACATCGTTCAGGTAGAAAAAGTGGATGCTTTTATAAAATTCGTTGAGGAGGTATATAGTGCAGAGTATGGTCGTCAACTCAAAACATATCCACTAAAAATCGCAAACGGTACGGGTAAAATCTGATCACTGGTTGTCCCCACTTCCCCTACCACCCTCCACTCGCACGACACCCCCGTCCCGGGGGATTGGGGAAAATAAACGCGTATGCGCACTAAGAGGCAATGGTCTGGACACCCAGGCCCAGGACAAAAACAATCCACTAAAATCGCAAACGGTACGGGTAAAATCTGATCACGGTTGTCTGCCAGCATAAAAAACTGTTAATTTCCCTTAAGTCTGAATACCTGCAAAAACAGAAGCCCTGCCTCCTTTTCAGGAAGCAGGGCTTCAATGTTTTATCTGATTATCTAAATCAGATTCACAGCAACAGTCAAACCGGCCATTACCACTGAAACCATCGTCATCAATTTGATAAGGATATTTAGTGAAGGACCAGAAGTGTCTTTGAAAGGATCACCCACTGTGTCACCTGAAACGGCTGCTTTGTGTGCGGGACTGCCTTTTCCGCCTTCAGCGCCTTTTTCAATATATTTTTTAGCGTTATCCCATGCCCCACCTGAGTTATTAAGCATACTGGCAAGGGTGAATCCAGCTGTTAAACTACCAGCTAACAGAGGCCAACAACACCAGCTACGTCAAGCGTAACACCAACTAACAACAGGTACCGCAATCGCGAGTAACGAAGGTACTAACATCTCACGCTGAGCTCCTTTAGTTGAGATTTCAACACATTTAGCATACTCTGGCTTCCCTGTACCATCCATGATACCCGGGATTTCGCGGAATTGGCGACGAACCTCATCGACCATGCTGCCGGCAGCACGACCTACAGCCTTCATTGTCATTGCGCAGAATACGAATGCCATCATAGCGCCTAAGAACAAACCACCGAGCATAAGCGGGTTGAAAATGGAGATATCATACGCCGATGCGAAATCCTGAATAGAGCGCAGTTGATATTTTAATGGCCTTTACCCCAGCTCAACGACAGTTGGCTCTACATTGGTGTAGAAAATATAACCGGTCTTTCTCTACAAGCCGATCGAATACTCCGTTGTTTGCTACTGCCAATTTACCAATCCAAAGACGAATTTCTTCCATATAGGCAGCAAGTAGGGCCATGGCAGTAAGTGCTGCGGAACCAATTGCAAAACCTTTGCCGGTTGCGGCAGTGGTATTACCAAGCATATCAAGTGCATCTGTACGTTCACGAACTTCTTTTGGAAGATGTGCCATTTCTGCGTTGCCACCAGCGTTATCAGCTATCGGACCAAATGCATCAGTTGCCAGCGTTATACCAAGCGTAGAAAGCATACCTACAGCGGCAAAGCCAATTCCGTAAACACCAAGTGAGAAGGTTTCAAAACCTCCGGCGAATCCGTAGGCAGCTATGATACCTAAAACAATAGTTACCACAGGAATCCAGGTAGAAAACATACCAACAGCCATACCTTCTATAATAGTAGTAGCAGGACCTTGATTTGCTGCTTTTGCAATGCCTCGTGTCGGACTGTATTCATCTGAAGTGTAATATTCTGTGCCCTGGCCGATGATAACACCTGCCGCCAAACCTGCGATTACCGAACCAACGATGCCCATCGGGATCCAACCCGCATAAGCCAATCCGACAACTGCCAAAAGGATAAGTACTGAACTTCCGCCCGTACCAAGCAATAAAGCGGTTAAGTAGGTTACGCTGAGTGGCCGTTTCTTTGGTGCGAACCATATAAATACCAACGATAGATAGCAGTATACCAACTGCAGCTACAATCATTGGAGCAAGGATGGCTTTTTCTTGAGTCATGCCACTATTGATTAATGTGGCAGCAGGAATAGTAGCACCAAGCGCACATGTAGCTAATATTGAACCCGCGTAAGACTCATATAAGTCAGCGCCCATGCCGGCCACATCACCTACGTTATCACCTACGTTATCTGCAATGGTAGCAGGATTGCGAGGATCGTCTTCAGGAATACCGGCTTCAACTTTTCCTACCAGGTCAGCTCCAACATCAGCCGCTTTTGTAAAAATACCACCACCAACACGGGCAAACAACGCCTGGGTAGATGCACCCATACCGAAGGTAAGCATCGTGGCAGTGATTTCAATCATTTTAGTATGTTCATCGATACCGGCATGTACAAACGTCAGGCCCAGCATCTCCACACCACTGGCCATATGCTCAGGAGTATAAATCACTTCATTTAAAAGAAGGTACCAAAGTGAAATGTCAAGTAGACCGAATCCAACAACCACCAGACCCATAACGGCCCCACTACGAAAAGCTATTTGCAAGCCCTTGTTGAGTGATTGAGAAGCGCCTTGTGCAGTTCTGGCAGACGCGTTTGTCGCCGTGCGCATACCAATGTAACCGCAAAGCCCGGAGAATAAACCTCCTGTAAGGAACGCTACAGGTACGAATGGGTTCTGTATGCCAAAGTATGCCATTACGGTGAGTAGCAATACTAAAACAATGAAAACCTTTCCTACAACCGAATATTGGCGAGCGAGGTAGGCCATTGCCCCTTCGCGTACGTGCTGGGCAATTTCCTTCATTTTATCATTGCCCTCAGAATTTTTCATCATGCCCTTATAAAAAATCAGAGCAAACAATAGCGCTGTTAGAGACGCTATTGGTACCAACCAAAAGATACTGTCCATGTTGTTAAAGCTTTTTATGAATAATAGTTAAAAGAATTTTTTTAATACTACTTGTTTTGAATGAGATTTTCCAGATACCCTTAAAAAAAAACTACTCGAAATAATCCGAATGCGAAAGTATGGTATTCAATTATTTTAAAACATGATTTATACCCATGAATTCAACTCTTCTTTATCACTCCTTTAATACAAATCACAAAAAAGGCCAAAATCCTCATCACTACCCCTCTAAATGTGCAACACACGTTTGCAATTTAGTACCAATGCCCGGCTATATGCTTTGTAGAAAGAAGCCAAAGTCCTTCATATTCTTACTTTAATCCAATTACGATAAATCACCAAACGCAGGAATCATTCGTATTTGTAGTACCATTCTCCCACCCTCGTTTCTAAAACTCAAAATTAAATCCTTCTTCACGGAGTTGCCGGTAAACTATTTGATCGAAACGATACATGCTCGCTGCCCTGTGCGATACCCCCATTTGCTTTTCATCGCATGCCAATAATAGCCCCATCTTCATCATTTTTCTCCTAAATTTGGCTTATCGACCTTTATCTCAAGTATAGCTTCGTAAAGTTCCTGCAACTGAAACAGTGTAAATTTCTGAGGCAATAGGTTGAATCCTATCGGCTCATACTTGACCTTGCGCTTCAGCCTGTTCCAGCCAAATCGCAATATTTCTTCATGGTCATAGGGAAGATCGGGGAACGAATCTATTTCGAACCACTTCACATCCGATGCCGTGAAGCCTGGTAAAAGTTTGTATTCCTCCGGACGAGTCAATGCAAAATAGGCAATGGTGATAACCCTCTTGGTCGGATATCGCTCCACACGTCCAAATGCCTTCAATTGCTCGAGGTACAGGTTGTCTACGCCCGTCAGGTCATGGAGCAGCCGATTGGCAGCTCTGTCGATATCCTCATTATAAGCGACAAATCCTCCCGGCAAAGCCCACTGATCTTTGATGATGCCGGCAGCGTGTTTCACCAGCAATATTTTCAACCTCGATTGTTGAAATCCAAAAATCACACAGTCGATAGAGAGATCCTCAATGAGTTCTGATGAGGATTTATTGTTGGCTTCTTCAGGCATTAGATTAAATTTAAAAAATAAACTTTAGTTTTAAATGTTTGAAATTAACAGAAAACGTAATATCTTGTAGTCTGATTGACTATATCGCTATTTGTACTTTCAAATTTAAGCGGTTTCATCATATTTGTTACAAACTAAACACTTGAAATATGTTATTGGGATATGACCTTGGCAGTTCATCCATAAAGCAACATTATTAAATCCTGTAAATGGAGAAGTTGTGGCTTCTGCCACGTATCCGAAGCAGGAAATGCAGATCGTCTCCAAAAGAACCGGCTGGGCAGAACAAGAACCTGAAACATGGTGGACTAATATTAAAAATGCCACCAACGAATTGCTCGTAAAATCCAGGGTACCCAAGGATGCCATAAAAGCTATTGGCATTTCCTATCAGATGCACGGACTTGTGTTGGTGGATAAAAACAGAAATGTGTTGCGTCCGTCGATAATCTGGTGCGATAGCCGGGCGGTTAATATCGGTAAACAGGCCTTCCATGATCTTGGAGGCGATTATTGCCTCTCCAATTTTTTGAATTCACCTGGTAATTTTACAGCATCCAAACTGAAATGGGTGAAAGAAAACGAACCCGAGATTTTCGAAAAAGTCTATAAGGCCATGCTGCCTGGCGATTTTATAGCCATGAAGATGACTGGAGAAATCAACACGACTATATCGGGACTTTCTGAAGGAATCTTCTGGGATTTCAACCATCATAAGATCGCTGAAAAACTGCTGACCTATTATGGAATTGATCCATCACTTCTTCCCAAGACTGTTGAAACATTTTCAATTCAGGGAAAACTCAGCGCCTCTGCGGCGAATGAATTGGGTTTAAGCCCAGGCACGCCAATCGCTTACCGGGCTGGGGATCAACCTAATAATGCATTTTCACTCAACGTCCTTAATCCCGGTGAAGTGGCGGCAACTGCCGGAACAAGCGGGGTGATTTATGGTATCATCGACGCTCCAAAACATGATTCGCTTTCCAGGGTGAATACTTTTGTCCATGTGAATCATACAAAAAAAGCCGCGCGATATGGCGTATTGTTGTGTGTAAACGGAACCGGCATTCTCAATAGCTGGCTTCAAAAACACTTTGTAAAAGGAATGTCGTATGACGACATGAACGAATTAGCAATGAGCGCTCCTATTGGCGCTGACGGACTTTCCTTCATTCCTTTCGGCAATGGAGCAGAAAGAATTATGGAAAATAATGACATGGGTGCACGGCTCAGCGGTCTCAACTTCAACAGGCACTCGCACAAGCACATACTACGTGCGGGCCAGGAAGGGATTGTCTTTGCATTGAATTATGGCTTCAACATCATGAAGGAGATGGGCATGGAGCTGCAAAAAATTCGGGCTGGTTATGCCAATATGTTCCTCAGCCCATTATTCCGCGAAGCATTTGCAAATATCACTTACACAGTCGTAGAACTTTATAATACGGATGGCGCCCAGGGGGCTGCGCGCGGTGCAGGAATTGGCGCCGGGGTTTTTGAAAATGCTGAGGCGGCATTTAAAGGGCTGAAAGCTATAGAGACAGTAGAGCCAAGCCCGTTGCTATTTGGCGCCTACGAAGATGCCTATGGAAATTGGATGAAAAATTTAACAGTTTAAACAATACATATATGAGTAACGCATTTTTTCCCACGATCAGCAAGATCAAATACGAAGGCAAGGGTTCAACGAATCCATTTGCTTTCAAATACTATGACGAAAACCAAAAAGTAGTTGGCGGCAAAACCATGAAGGAATACTTCCGCTTTGCCATTGCTTACTGGCACACCTTCTGCGGAACCGGTAACGATCCTTTTGGGCCTGGAACTAAAAAATTCCCATGGGATGTAAACACTGATCCTGTACAACGTGCTAAAGATAAAATGGATGCCGCTTTTGAATTTATTACGAAGATCGGTGCACCATTCTATTGCTTCCACGACTTCGACCTGATCGAAGAAGGCAGCAGCATTGCAGAATCTGAAAAGCGTCTTCAGACCATTGTTGATTACGCGAAAGCGAAACAAAAAGAAACCGGTGTAAAACTGCTCTGGGGTACTGCCAATGTGTTCTCCAATCCAAGGTACATGAACGGCGCCTCCACAAACCCTGATTTTACCGCATTGGCATGGGCCGGCACACAGGTGAAGAATGCCATCGATGCCACGATCGCCCTTGGCGGTGAAAACTATGTGTTCTGGGGTGGCCGCGAAGGCTATATGTCGCTCCTGAATACGGATATGAAACGCGAAAAAGAACATCTGGCACGCTTCCTCCACATGGCGAAGGATTATGCCCGCAAGAACGGCTTCAAAGGTACTTTCCTGATCGAGCCAAAACCAATGGAGCCCACCAAACACCAGTACGATTATGACTCAGAAACCGTCATCGGTTTCCTCAGAGCCAATGGACTTGAAAAGGATTTTAAACTCAATATCGAAGTGAACCATGCCACGCTGGCCGGTCACACATTCCAACACGAACTGCAGGTTGCTGCTGATGCCGGATTGCTCGGAAGCATCGATGCCAACAGGGGTGACTACCAAAACGGATGGGATACTGACCAGTTCCCGACTAATCTCGGCGAAATGGCGGAAAGCATGCTGGTGATTATGGAAGCCGGAGGATTTACAAGCGGTGGTGTGAACTTCGACGCGAAGACTCGCAGAAACTCCACCGACCTGGAGGATATATTCCTCGCCCACATCGGTGGTATGGATGCCTTTGCGCGTGGTCTGCTTATCGCTCAGGATGTCCTGGAAAAATCAAATTACAAAAAGCTTCGCAAAGAGCGCTATGCTTCGTATGATTCAGGCAAAGGGGCGGATTTTGAAAAAGGCAAACTCTCGCTGGAAGATCTTAGGAAGTATGCCATCGAAACAGGTGAGCCAAAACAAATCAGCGGCAAGCAGGAAATGTATGAGAATATGATCAATCAGCACATTTAGTTTTCTGCAAATAATAAAAGAAGAAGCCGGCCATAAGCCGGCTTCTTTGTTATCTGAGGCGGGCGGATATTCATTAATTTACAAAAAGTATAGTCAGGCCGTTCTCATCCAATAAAAATATTTTTAGTTTCTACCACACAAACAAATTTTCCTGTCAGGATCATCTCCTGATAACGTGTTATAATCTTGGTTTTTACCTTTTCGAAGAATGGGTTTAAATTTTCAGACCTTAGAAAATAGCCTGGAGCAAGATGCCAATGGAAACACACCGGTAGCATTTGAGGATTTTGACAAAACGCATCCACTTTAACAGCAACTTACTTGCGGCGATGATCCATTTTATCGCATTAACGCTAATTTCCTACAGACTAAACAAAGCAAACAGCTTAAGCTTTTAGGCAGAAACTAAATAAGCATAATTTCTGTTGGTTTCAGTTAAGATGGAGAAAGACCTACATGGCCCCCCTTTTTTTGATATAAATCATTACTTAAGCGGATATATATCAAAAATAAGCCAAAAAATGTCAATCGGCTTGTGTCGGATAAATATAATCTTGTCGAGTAAATTTGGATACTTTTTTGCAATAGTATTTGTATCTGAGAAGTGATAACTATGATAAAGGGGAATAGTATATTGATCATCGCGGTGGTATTTCTTGTCTATGGTTCCATGAGCTGTACTTACCATACCAATCCCGGTGATCTTCCGAACGTTATGCCGCCACCCGAGGCGGGCTATGTGGGTACCACAAGGTGTAAGGGGTGCCATGATGGTATTTACAATACCTATAAGAATTCAGGTCATCCTTATATTCTCTCGAAAGTGACTGGTGGCGCAGCACCGGAATATCCTTCTACCACAGTTGACTTTTTGCCCCCATCCTTTTCAAAGGGCTGGAACGACGTATCTTATGTCATCGGCGGATTTGCCTGGAAATATAATCTGATAGATAAGCAGGGATTCATTTATACCGGCGATGATGCGCAGTATAATTTTGCTACAAATTCTACCGTGCCCTACCACAGTGAAATGGCGCCTGGCACCAAAACGTTTTCCTGCGGACAGTGCCATACCACCGGCTGGGAAAGTGCAGAAGACGGAGCAGTGCCACAAGATGGCCTGGTCGGAATGGGCGGTTCGTTTTTCGCTGCCGGAGTTCAATGTGAGGCATGTCATGGCATGGGTGGCGTTCATGCGAGTACAAGATCACCAGCAGATATTGTGATTGATACCGATGCCTCCGCATGCGGCCAGTGCCATGCACGTAACGAGGGCCTTTCCATATCAGCCTCAGACGGATTTATATTAAATTACTCTCAGTATGACGAGCTGTTGGCGGCAAAACATAAAGACTTGTCTTGCGTGTCTTGTCACAACCCGCATGCATCGGTGAAGCACGGCATAGCCGAAGGCATCGCTTCCTCCTGTACCGAATGCCATCCGAATATGAAAAATCCAACCCACAACGGAGCAGACTGTGTCACCTGTCATATGCCGAATGCATCCAGATCAGCTAGTACCAGCCCAAATAAGTATGTAGCTGACGTGAAGACGCATATATTCAAAATTAATCCGGCGGCAAATGGGCAAATGTTTAATGAAGATGGAAAGGTGGCCAATGGAGCAAAGGGGGTGACACTAAGTTATGCCTGCTATCAGTGTCATAAAGATAAGGACAATATTGGCGGCAATAATTCAAAGAAGCTACTACAGCAACTTTCAAAAAAAGCGACAAATTATCATAAATAGGTGGGCTTATTTGAGTAGTCTCAAAATCAGATACCTTAAGGTATATCGACAAAATGAGCAACTGGATGAAAAATATTAAAAAAATAAAAAACACTCAGGATGAAAATTCAAAGAAGAGATTTTATTAAGACCATCACCATGGGTGGAACCGGATTTTTGGTTTTTAGTCCTTCGTTGGGGGCATTTGCCAAAACCAATAAGACACAAGGCGATTCTGATGAAGAGTGGTTACCATCTACCTGCCAGGGATGTACTACCTGGTGTCCGATAGAAATTTGTGTACAAAACGGAAGGGCAATAAAAGTACGCGGCAACCAACATTCACTGGTCAACCCCGGCTATGTGTGCCCGCGCGGGCATATGATACCACAGATACTATATGATCCTGACCGAATCAAAACACCATTGAAAAGAACAAATTCCAAAAAAGGGCGTTTTGAAGATCCGAATTTTGTTCCCATCACCTGGGATGAAGCGCTTGATACAATTGCAGACCAGATAATAGCACTCCGCAACAATGGCGAGTCACACAAGTTTGGTGTTTTTAGAGGGCGATATACATATATGCGGGACATTCTCTATTCAGCATTACCCAAAATTGTCGGATCTCCAAATGGAATATCGCATAGTTCGATATGTGCCGAGGCTGAAAAGTCCGGCGCATACTTCACCGAAGCTTATTGGGATTATCGGGATTACGATCTTGCCAATACCAAATGCTGTGTACTTTGGGGAGTTGATCCTACTCGTTCAAATCGCCAGGTTCCGGGATTTATAAATAAATTTCCTGACTTGTTAGATCGAGCCAGTGTGATTACCATTGACCCGATGCTGACAACTGTCGCATCCAAATCGAAATATTGGTTGCCGGTGAAGCCGGGATATGATGGTGCCTTAGCTTCTGCTATAGCGCACGAAATTTTGGTTAGCGGATCGTGGAACAAGGAATTTGTAGGGGATTTCAAGGATGGAAACAACCTTTTTACTACTGGCAATGTAGTGGACGAAAGTTTGTTTCAGGAGAATTATAGCAATGGTCTTGTAAAATGGTGGAACCTGGAGCTAATGGATAAACCTGCTTCCTGGGCGGAATCTGTTTGTGGGATATCTGCTTCTGTTATACAAAAGGTTACCATGGAAATGGCGCAGGCCGCACCTCGGGTAATCGTTTGGTTGGGACCGGGTCCCGTTATGTCGCCAAAGGGAACGTACACAGCCATGGCCATTCATTGCCTGAATGGTTTGCTGGGTTCGGCTGATAATATGGGAGGCACGATTCGATATGTCAAACAAAAAACGAAAGACATACCTTCTGTCGCCGATTATCAGGACGATATCGCCAAAGCAGGAGCTAAGTATCCTAAAATTGACCAACGGGGAACTTTTGAATTTCCTGCATTAAATGGTGGAATATCAGGAGGCGGGGTCGTTACCAACAACCTGCCGGATGCCATGCTTGCTGAAGATCCTTACGATATGAAAGCCGTAATCGGGTACTGGAATAATTTTAACTTTTCATGTGCAGGTACAAGCCGATGGGATGAAGCCATGGCCAAGCTGCCTTTCTTTGCGCACATTACTACCCATGCTGCAGAAATGACGCGCTTTGCAGATATCGTGCTGCCGGCGGCATTCCATGCTGCAGAAAGATGGGCATATGTTAAAAATTTCGGCAATACTTATTCGAGCATATCCATCCAGCAACCTATCGTAGAACGTATGTTTGATGTATATGCCGATGAAAATGAAATCACCTGGAAGTTGGCTGTAAAGCTGAAGGAAAAAGGATTTTCAAACTTGTACGATTACTACCACAACGAATTTGCAGATCCCGAAACCGGCGCCAAACCAACCAACGAACATGAATTTGCCTTGTATACCACGAAATACCTGACCAAGCCTTCCTGGGATTTGATATCCGGTGGATGGGACGGATTTAAAGAAAAAGGGGTGGTAAATTTTGGCCCTTACGTATACCGCTCGAAATGGGAAAACTTTGGAACAGTTACAGGAAAGTTTGAATTTTATTCAGAAACATTGAAAAAAGCCCTGGAAGGCCATGCAAAGAAACACGATAAGTCGGTGGATGAAGTACTGGAAGCTTGCAATTACGAAGCGCGTGGCGATTTGGCTTTTGTTCCTCATTTTGAAGCACCTAACAGATGGGGTGATGTGTCAGAATACCCACTTGACTTTATCGATGGTAAATCCCGCCTGAGCAGAGAGGGTAGAAGTCAGAATAACCCCTGGTTTTATGGTTTTAAACGCTGCGACCCCGGTGATGAAAACCAGGAAGACCTGATCAAAATGAATCCGCTGGATGCGAAAAAATACGGTATAAAAGATGGGGATACGGTTAAACTTACTTCCGTGGAAGGGTTTATGACCGGTAAAGTGAAACTTTGGGAAGGAATCAGGCCTGGCACGGTTACCAAAACCTATGGTATGGGACATAGCGCCTATGGAAAATTCGCCTGTGAAGATTTTGCACTTGGCAAGGCCCGTGGAACAAACAACAATGATTTCTTGCCGGTAGATTATGACAGATTATCCGGAAGTACGGCTCGGAACGGAGGTTTTACAGGAGTTAGAGTTGAATAAATTGGTAAATGATCAAATGCCATGTCACTTAAAGAATACATTCACTGTGTGATATTTAAGCATAGAAAATACACCAAGGTCACTTTGACTAGTATCAAAAAATTTAAAGTTTAGAATTATGGCACAAAAAGCGATGGTTATAGATTTGCACAATTGCGTGGGCTGTGGTGCCTGCGGAATTGCCTGCAAGACAGAGAACAATACCCCATTCAGTACAGAAAGAACAACCTTTAACTGGGCTGATTATTATACAAGCACTGAAGGTGTATTTCCTGAAGTAAAATACAATAATTTCCCGGTGCTGTGCAACCACTGTTCGGATGCGCCTTGCGTTGAAGCATGTCCGGTGGAAGATAAAGCCATTTTCAAAACTGCGGATGGCGTTACCATGACCAACAACGAGCGATGCATCGGATGCCAATCGTGCGTAAAGGCTTGTCCCTATAGTTCAATAGACGTTCAAGGAAGATGGAGTAAAATACTCCATCTTGAGCTATAATATGCCGCAAAATTCACCGCAAGGTTATTGGAATTCAACAACTCCTTTCATTAATGGCTCATCCAATCCGAAAGAAGTGGCTAATTTGGCGCAGTTTAAACCACCTTATGGCAACGAATATACCCATGATGACTACAAATCCGTCAGAAAATCGGGAGTAGTAGAGAAGTGTATCTTCTGCGAGCATCGTACCAAGGTTGGCAAACAGCCCTATTGCGTTGAGGTCTGCCCTTCCAAAGCACGGATTTTTGGAGATAAAGACGATCCGGAGAGCAGCGTAAGCAAACTACTTGCCAAGTATAAATCTCAATCGTTTCAGAATAACAAAGGCGAATTTCTCCCTGAAAATGAAAAAGGCACATCGCCAAATGTTTATTACATCAATCGTGAGAAAAGAGAAGAAGCAATCACAGGTATCGTCGAAGAAACAAAGAAAGAAAAATTGTTTACTGTGTATCCGAATCCGGCCAATGGATACATGAATATTGAAGTGAATCTTCAAAACGACGATACTGTATCGATTATGCTTTACGATATTTCAGGTAAGTTTGCAAAGCAACTCTTGACCAATGAGTATGTCCCAAAAGGTATTCACACCTACACTCGGGAAGTTTATAATTTGAAACCCGGCTTATATATTTGCAAAGTTCAATTAAGCAACACATTTCAAAGCCAGAGAGTAGTTATTTATTGATAGACAAAGGGCGTTTATGAAAAAGGAGCATATTGAAGCTTCATTATTTAACCTTTATGCTGCCTCATTTTGTGAGCCCCAAAAGGAGCTTGCCGATAACTTGCTTATTTTGGAAACACTTGAATCGCTTCAAGGTGAATTGAACGCCCGGTTTACAGAATTCAAAAGCCTGAAAGAAACGTTTTTGCAATACGACCTTCAAAGTTTATTGATTGATTACACCCGTGTTTTCATTGGCCCCTTTCACGTGATAGCGTATCCATACAGTTCGGTCTATTTTTCAAACGGAGTTAAAACGCTTTACAATGAAACTACGGCATGGGTTGAGGGATTTTATCGAACCTGTGGTTTTTCTTTTCAAAACACAGTGAAAGACATGCCGGATCATATTGCAGTTGAACTGGAATTTCTCTACACGCTTAAATTCAAAATAAATACCTTATTGCAAGAGGGCAATTTCGAAAGCGCACAACGTTTAGAACAACTTTATGCTGAATTTATTAAAAATCATTTTTCCATTTGGGTGCCCAGATTATGTGGAAAGGTAATAGATGAGGCAAATGGCACCTACTATGCTGAGCTATGCAAATGGTTGCATGGTTTTATCACGTATTGTATTATACCAACGATCACAGTTGAGTAAGTAAGGCGATCAGCTGGAAAAGTTAAAAGTGAGCTATGACGTTAGTGTCGTGTTAAGCCCGATTGAAGAAAAATTTTTAATATTCTTAAAACCATCATAAAAATGAGCCTAGGCTTTCTAATTTCTGCTAAGGTCACATACGAGAAGCTCATGAAATTGTGGGTAAAAATAGGAAACCACTTTTTAGCATCTTTTGTACCACGACCGTTATGGCAATTGATGATATTTACCCATGCCATTCTTGTTTCCCGGAGGTTCTGCTGATCGAACCACGCGAGTGACATACGTACACCTCCCCCCGGAAATTTCAAATTGATGGATTAAGACCTTCAGGGTAAATTATAGAGAAATATTATAACCTCCTGTGAATCACCAAGTAATTTGCCGGGAGCAGATCGGATCAATATTTTATTGATATAAATCAAATCTATAGCGATTTTAATTCTAAAAGTGCCAAGAAATATCTTCTTGAAGCCGCCTTTAAATCAATTGCCAACAATTGGTGGCTCCCCGTCGAGTTCATAATTTTATACTAAGAGAAAATCTAGCAGTACATACTTCATCAATATCCTATTCCTTTTATGAAAACAAATAAATTTTTCCAACTATTGACATTAGTGATTTGCGGAGTCGCATTAGCTTTTGTCACAGGATGTGAAGGCCCGGAAGGACCAATAGGGCCTAAGGGAGATACCGGAGATACCGGAGATACCGGAGCTCAGGGCCCTGCTGGCGCTGATGCCAATGAGTCATGTACTCAGTGTCACAATGATATTACAACGGTGCTTAAAGCCAAAACGACTCAATTCAATGCAAGCGCACACTCAATGGCGACGGTGTACACTAACGGTGGTGAATGCGCTGCCTGTCATAATAATGAAGGATTCCTGGCAAGAATGGATGACGCTTCTACCGGTGATATTTATACTTATACCGGGCCTGCTGAAACTCCCATTTCCTGCTACACATGCCATCAAATACATCAGTCCTACACTGCGGCCGATTGGGGCTTAACCTATACTGATCAGGTGATAGAAACCATTCTTGGAACAAAATCTCCGGATGTAGAATCTGTTTCATTCAACGATTACGGCGCTTCCAATACATGTTTGCAGTGCCACCAGGCAAGAGACAGAGGAGATGTTCCCTCTCCTGATTCAACTGACTCACTCATGGTAACCAGCCCATATTGGGGCCCCCACTATGGAGTTCAGGGTAATGTATTGCATTCATCGGGCGGTGTAAATATTGCTGGAAATGCCACCTACCCTTCCTTTGGAAATGGTCATGCAAATATGTCTTGCGTAGATTGTCATATGCATGAAGGTAATCACTCATTAGCTGTAAATTTTAAGGCTTGTGTTGATTGCCATGGGAATGATGCTGAAGCTGCAGTAAAAGCACTTAAAACAGAGATTCATGACTTGCAATTTGAGCTTGGGGCTTTATTATTTTCTGTTGGGTCTCTGAACGAAGTTTATGAGGGTGGAAAACTTATTGGGTATGCCCCGGCAAAAAACAAAAACTCAGCCGCCCAGGCTGCCGGTGTATGGAACTATATGGTAACTTATCAGGATCACAGTTATGGAACGCATAAACCTTCCTACATCAGAGCTTTATTGCGGAACTCAATAGCCGCAGTTCAAACTGAAATCGATGAGAATAATTAGGGACTGCTGATTAGCAAAAAATATTAGATTCTGTTTTGTGGGGGCAGTTTTTATGTTGATTATGATATAATTGAATGCTCGATTACTTGAGTTAGGAATCAAAATAGCAAGAACTTCGCGCGTTATACACTCTGCGTTTTCAAATAGGCCCTACTTATTCCAGAATCACCATATCCAGAATAAGTATTGGGGGAATAAGACCCTGGCCTTCCGACGGCGCAGCTTGGATTTTTCGCACTACTTCCATGCCTTCTATCACGTAGCCAAATGCGGCGAATCCCTGCCCGTCAGGATTGCGCTTACCACCAAAATCCAGTTCCGCCTGATCGCCAATACAGATAAAAAATGATTCCTGTGCCGATTCTGGTTCACCGCGTGCCATGGATATAGCGCCATCTAGATGTTTCAATCCAGTTTCCTTTGTTCTCTCAAGTGGGATGGGATCCATTAGGAAATTCTGCTTCCATGGATGGGCGCCTCCCTGTATCACTTCGATTTTCATCGGCGAGTCAGGCTGGTTGTCTCTTTCGTACAGTTCGGAAAAACAGCCCTCCTTTATAGTAATCCCCTTTGACATACCTTAATAAAATTGGCCACCGTAGCCGGAGCCTTGGCTGGTTCCAACTGCACGTCTATATCTCCGAATTGCGTGTCATGATTATTACCTTCTGGGCAAAGGAGACTTTTTGCATTAAGAAGCGTAGAGGCAAAGGAGAATAAGGTATTTCATAGCTGCCGGTTTTTGCTTCAATATATGTATTTCACTTTTATAATTACCAGTAAATTCCGACCTCAAACTCAGCCGAACCACGTGTGACTAAATTGCCCTGTTTCGTGAGACATTCGAGAACAGCTCCGATATTCTTGAGACGGATAAAATCCAAATAGCTAAGGCAATCAAATTAAAATTTATATCTTGGAAGTTTATCATTTGAGGAACCACTTTTCGAACCCGTTACGAACCTATGAATCAGCCCTTATCCGGTAAAGTCCGCCTGCAATCCGTTGATATGCTCCGCGGACTGGTGATGGCGATTATGGCACTTGGACCACGTCCGGGATTTCACAACCATCATATCATTTCAATGCAGAAGATTTACTCACAAACAACGATACCACTATTCTTTCACGCGTTGGGTCACTCACTTTTGTGCACCGGTTTTTATGTTCGTTGCCGGCGTAGGATCAGGGCTTGGCGAGATCAATGGCAAGTCCAAGAAAGAACTCTCGCACTTCCTATGGACAAGAGGCTTATGGCTGGTGCTCCTGGAACTGACTGTGGTAAAACTTGCCTGGACATTTAATTTTACTGATAAAACCATCTATTTTCTGGTGATATGGGCGCTGGGAATGAGCATGATTACTCTGGCGGTATTAATTTATGTACCTAAAAAAGTGGCTTTCTGATTTTCGGTCTTATTATGGTTTTCGGACATAATTTGCTCGACAGCGTAAACCCTGAATCTTTTGGTATTTCTCCCCTCTTTGGAAAATGATCCATGTCGATTCCAGATTCCCTCTAGGATCAATAACCGTAGCTTGGAAATACCCCATGATTCCCTGGATCGGCGTCATGGCGCTCGGTTACGTATTTTTCTGATTTCTATAGGATGGAGGCCCATACCCGGCAAAAGAAAAATGATCCTTCTTGGGCTCATTTGCACACTCCTATTCATTTTTAACCGATGGATAAATATCTACGGTGATCCAAATCCTTGGCAACCTCAGTCAACTTTCGGGATGACGTTGGTCTCCTTTTTAAATGTAAATAAGTACCCTCCATCATTGGATTACCTACTGATGACACTCGGACCATCTATAATACTGTTGGTAGTTTTTGAACGACTCCAGGGCTGGGTCTCTGACTTTCTTGTAGTGTTTGGCAGGGTACCAATGTTTTTTTATATCGTGCACATATATTCAATTCACCTCTTGGCTGTCTTACTCGGATTATATCAGGGATTTGCTGTCAGTGACATGACTACATTATTCAGGTATTTACCAGACAAGGATCTAAGTTGGTTTTTGGCTTGCCGGTGACGATATATTTCTGGGTTTTATTGATTATTCTCATTACTATTTGTGCAAAGAGCTATATCGAATTCAAAAAGGGAAGACACATCCGTTTTTTTCCTACATATGGCCTCGCGTTGTGGAATTCGTTATCGCCCCGTGAAACTCGATATCGTCCGTTTCGCGGGCATGCTCAAGATTTCATTATTCTTAAAAAAGATTCGTGCAAATCGCCTACCAATCCCTAATAAGTGGAATATCCTTTTAGCTTTTTAAGTTGGGTAATCTTGCCCAATCCTGGTCATTTGCTTTGGCATCCTGACCGTTTCTGTTTTCTTGTCGTTCAGAAAACTTCTCAAATAAAAACTTTCATAATTCATCGAGCGCTTTCTAGAAAGCTTCTCCTATCCAAAATCTGGTCAGCTTGTTCGCATCAAAAGAAGCAAGCCAAATCTTCCTTTTCATCATCCGTAGCGAACTCAAACGCTCCTTCTCTATACCCAAAAAAAGAAACGCCTCCAGGCCGACACACCCAGCAGCACCCGGCAGGAACGAGCCCCGGCGGCGGCGCCTGTCTTTAGTCATTCCCGAACGGAAGTGAGGAATCTTAGCTCGAACCATACAGATACTCGCTTTGGCTCGATATGACAAGGAACGGGGTGCGGATGGAGCGTTAGATGATAAGAAGCTTACGATAGTCTCCCCATGACGCTAAGACCAGTCGTAGCCTTTTTGGCCCGACTTCTGCATTCGAATTTCAGTTGTTCAATTGTTCCTAAATCGATCACCTAACCCTCTCCCAGACAGTACCTCCACTGGATGTTTGGCGATTCTTCCCGTGCCATCTTTGATCTGGTGGCGGCAACTGGTGCCGGGGGCGGCGATGATCACTTCGTCGCTTTGCTTTCTGATGGTTGGAAATAAGACCAACTCTCCAATCTGCATCGACACGTCGTAGTGCTCCTTCTCATAGCCAAACGATCCGGCCATGCCACAGCAGCCGGAGGGGATCACCTCCACCGTGGTGCCGGGCAGGAACGACAACATCCGCTTCGTGGGCACAATGGAGGCCAGCGATTTCTGGTGACAGTGGCCATGGAGTTTTATCAGTTTTTTCTCCTCGCGGAATATAGAAGGGTCTATAGCGCCGCTCTCAAAAAGTTTGTCGAGAAATTCATCGATCATCAGGGCATTCTTTGCCAGGCGCTGCGCTTTGTCGTGCCAGGTGGTGCCGATGGCGAAATTGATGTATTCGTCGCGGAACGACAAGATGGCCGATGGCTCAATGCCCAGCAGGGGCACTTCCTCTGAAACCTTATCAGCCAGGAGGCCAATATTTTTCAGGGCAATGTGCTTGGCCTTTCGCAATAATCCTTTCGACAAATAGGTGCGGCCACTTTCCTCGTGGGCTGGTATTTCCACCTCGAAGCCGAGCTTCGTGAGCAACCTGATAGCGGCAATACCGACAGGCACGTCGTTGAAGTTGGTGAATTCATCACAGAAGAGTAGCACCTTCCCCTTAGATTTCAACGGATTTTTCACCCCAAAACCCAGCGATTTATTTCTCCTGTACCATGAGAGCAGTGTTTGTTTATGGAGTTTGGGCATACTCCGCTTTTGCGCAAAGCCGCTCACCGCCTTTATAGCCGAACCGGTGACGCTATTTGAAACTGCGAAGTTGTACAATCCCGGAATCACCGAGACGATCTTATTCATCTTCGTAAAATTCCCGACCATCCTGGTGCGGAACGGCACCCCGTTGGCATCGTAATATTGCTGGAGAAATTCCGCTTTCAGTTTGGCCATATCCACATTGCTCGGACATTCCGACTTGCACCCCTTGCATGAAATGCACAAGTCCATCACTTCCTTTATTTCAGTTGAATCGAAAGGATTTGTTTTGCTGGAGTTGGTAAGTATTTCACGAAGGATATTCGCCCTGGCGCGGGTAGTATCCATTTCATTTTTTGTGGCCATATAGCTCGGACACATGGTGCCGCCGGAGATGTGCGTCTTGCGGCAATCGCCGGAACCGTTGCACAGCTCAGCGGCGCGCAGGATACCGTCGTAATCATCGAAATTAAACACAGTATTGAATTGTGGCGTATCCTGCCCGGGTTTGTATCGGAGCGAGGTGTCCATCGGCGGCGTGTTCACGATCTTTCCGGGATTGAAAATATTGTCCGGATCCCATACTCGCTTCACGCGCTCGAAAAGTGCGTAATTCTCATCGCCGACCATATATTTGATAAACTCCCCACGCAGCCTTCCGTCGCCGTGCTCGCCACTCAGCGAGCCTTTGTATTTTTTCACCAATGCGGCGATCTCCTCAGCCATGGTTCTGAAGAGTCGTGTGCCTTCGTCAGTTTTCAGATTCAATATGGGCCGAAGGTGAATTTCGCCTGTGGATGCATGGGCATAATGCACACTGGACAATCCGTACTTTGCCAGAATCTCGTTGAACTCGCGGATGTAGGCGGGTAATTCGGTGACCACCACGGCTGTATCTTCGATCACAGGCACCGGTTTGGTATCGCCCTTCATATTTGATAAAAGTCCAAGACCCGCTTTGCGCAATCCCCAGATTTTATTGCTGTCTTCTCCCGTGAGTATCGGGTAGTGGTAGCCCATGCTCTTGTCTTTCAATTCGGCGATCATAGCCTCTGCAACCTTTTGGGCTTCTTCCAATTGATCCCTGGAGAGGTCTATGACGAGGATAGCGCCCGGATCGCCCTGGATGAAGAAACGGTTTTTGCTTTGCGCAATATTGGTTTTTGTGCATTCAAGAATGAAGCGGTCGATCAGTTCGCAAGCCAGTGGTTTATATTTTAATGCGATGAGATTAGCCTCCAGCGATTCATTAATACTGTCACAATGGATGCATACCAACAAGGAACCCTTAGGTGGCGGCGGCACCAGATTCAGTTTGATCTCCGTCATAAAGGCCAGTGTGCCTTCCGAACCGGCGAGCAGTTTGCAGAAGTTAAAGGATTTTTCTGATCCGGTAATTGGCTCGGAATCCATAAGAAGATCAAGTGCGTAGCCGGTATTCCTTCGCGGAATTTCCTTTTTGGGAAAACCTTCTGTTATGGATTTTTGATGCTTTTTGTCGGACAGCATGTCTCGAACCTCCTCGTAGATGGAGCGTTCCAGTGGATTTTCGCTTTTGCATTTCTCCTCAAATTCATCGTTTGTCAGTGGCCCGAATTCCGCTTCCGATCCATCGCTGAGTAGCGCTTTCACGCTGATGGTATGCTCACGCGCGCTGCCATAGACGATCGAGTTGGCGCCGCAGGAATTGTTGCCCACCATGCCGCCGATCATAGCGCGGTTGGCGGTAGAAGTTTCAGGACCAAAGTAAAGGTTATTTGGTGCGAGGAATTTATTCAGATCGTCACGGATGACGCCAGGCTGCACGCGCACCCATTTTTCATCCACATTCAACTCCAATATCTGATTGAAATATTTCGAAACATCCACCACGATGCCACCGCCAACTACCTGGCCGGCCAGCGATGTTCCGGCTGTTCTTGGGATTAATGAGGTACGATTTTCCCTGGCAAACCGGATAAGCGTCTTCAGGTCAGCCTCAGTCCGGGGTATCGCCACCGCCAGTGGCATCTCGCGGTAGGCCGAAGCATCCGTGGCGTAGAGCCGTTTCATCGTATCATCGAAGTACAGTTCGCCTTCCAGTTGCGCTTTCAAAGTAAAAAGTTGATCCTTCATGAATAATACAAAGTTTTAGATCAGGTAAATTGTTTTTGTCGCCAGGCGGGTTCCTTCCATAAAGACCGACATAGTCCATGGGCCTTTTTTGTCTTCGACAGGCTCCCATATGGTATCGCCAAGAAAAAATGAATAGGGATTATATTTGATTTGAACAGTCCCTTCAAAAACCGGCTCCACGTTGCCGTCAGAATCTGTGAATGGCGGATGTTCTATTTTAAAATCAAGGTAGCGTCCCCGCGCCTGAGCCATTTCCACCACCATGCCAAACTCCACACCAACTTCAGCTTTCACCCGTTCAGTCAGATCGACCAATTTTGGCAGCGCAGGATCGTCGCGATCCCATTTGGTGTAGCGTCCGTAGCTGAGGACGGTGACTTTGGGTAATGGTTTTTTGCTCTTTTTCAACGCAGAAAATCTGGTTTTAGGTTGGGGGGGGGGTGCCGGGTGTATGTGTTTATGTATGTATTTTTCCTTTGTCGTACGCAATTTATGGAAATATTCATGGAATAAATCCAAATTGCCGGGTATCCCGGGGCGCCCCCCGGGGGCGGGGGGCCTGGTCCCCCCCCCCCCCCAGGCAAAGTACTTTTTCCACCACCATTGGAATACGATCAGTGCCCAGTACATTTGCTGTGGGCATCACCGGCAATTCATGGAAAAAAGTCTGTTTTTTCAATCGTCTGATTTCCGACACATCGAAAATCTGCTGGGATTCTATGAATCTATCGCTGAGCAGGTCATCGGTAATCATCGATTTTAGTGCGGTCCTGAACCACCTCAGCAAAGGAACTTCAAAACCCTTCTTTGGCCTGTTGTAGAGTTCCGGAGGCAGCAGATCCCGAAACGTATCCTGCAAAATCCGCTTGCGCATCGACGTATTGATCTTGGAAGATACAGGCAGGCTGAAAACATAATTCACAATATGATGATCGAGAAACGGCACCCGCACCTCCAATCCATGGGCCATGGACATGAGGTCAACTTTGCGGAGCATGTCGTTGGGCAGCACCAGTTGCATGTCGGTGAGAAGCAGTTCGTTAAAATCGTCTTCCGATTGTATGGAGTTAAGGAGATTTTGCTTTCGAATGATAAATTCGTCGCGCAGCAATTCCGCCCTGGTCTTTTCATGCATTAATCTGAATGCCCTCTCCTCGGAGGCCAGGCCAGCCCATCGCCAATACCTCTCCTTCTGACTGTATCGCAATCCCAGGCCATATTTTTCGGCTTGTCGAATCTTATTGGACAAAGCGCCATTTCTGGATTTCGGAATATAATGCAACGCCGGGGCAATGGTTCTCAGCAGTTGATTGAATGGCCCAAAGCCCATGGCTTTTAAGTGAGCCGAATGTTTATTATACCCGGAGAAAAGCTCATCAGCTCCATCGCCAGAAAGGGCTACCGTAACATGCTCCCTGGTTTTTTTACTCAAAATCCAGGTGGGAATAGCCGACGAATCGGCAAATGGCTGATCGATACAGTCTAAAATTTTGTGCAGGTGCTCGAACAAATCGTCGTTGGTAAGGGAGAAAACGGTATGGTTTGTGTTGAATTTTTTGGCTACAAGGTTCGCGTATGACGTCTCATCAAAGAAAGGCTCATCGCGGTAGCCGATGCTGAAAGTATGCAAATCATCCTTGTACCGTTTTGCTATGCCGGAAATGATCGATGAATCAATACCCCCGCTCAGGAATGTTCCCAGCGGCACATCGGCAACCATCCGCCGCTGAACAGAGGCCTCGACCAATTCCTTCAGATGTTGTTTTTGTTTGTCGTATGAGGTGGTATTTCGACTCACGGTATTGGCATCATACGCTATCCGATAAAATGGTTTATTGGATATTTGATGATTTTTCACCTTCAAAAAGTGCCCGGGTTCCAGCATATTAATGCCGCGGATCATCGTATGTGGCGCGGTCGTGTAATTGAGCTGGAGATAGGTGTAAAGCGTTTCGAAGTCTAATTTTTTCTCTATTCCATAGGCCAGCATGGAATGCATGTCGGAGGCAAAAAGAAATTTGTCTTCATCGTCCAGATAATATAACGGCTTGATACCAAAACGATCCCGAGCCAGAAAGAGACTGTTTTCCTCTTCATCGTAAACTGCAAATGCAAAAAAACCATTCAGTTTTTGCAGGCATTTTTCACCAAAGTGAATGTATGCATAGAGCAATACTTCTGTATCGGATGACGATCTGAACGTAATGCCTTTGGATAACAAATCGTCCCGAAGCTCGCGGAAATTATAAATTTCGCCATTGAAAACGATCCGGTACCTGCCGGAAGAA
Source organism: Cyclobacteriaceae bacterium (assembly GCA_034523095.1). Taxonomy (GTDB): domain Bacteria; phylum Bacteroidota; class Bacteroidia; order Cytophagales; family Cyclobacteriaceae; genus JAAUQL01. The sequence continues at coordinate 62,834 of JAXHKU010000004.1, forward strand.
TCTGCCATGGGCTGGTTGCCATTTTCACTGGTATCGATTATCGACAACCTTCTGTGACCCAGGCCAACCGTATCATTCATCCATACTCCCCGGGCATCCGGACCGCGACGAGCCAGCATGTCCGTGGCCCGGGACAGGTTGATCATGTGGATTTTCCCAACGAGATTTTTCGAATATATTCCGGTGATGCCGCACATGATTTTCCCGATAGTCAGGTTTGCGGCAATAATACTTTATTTTTGTCAAATCGTTATTCTTAAAACATAATCATGATTTTTAGAAAGCCATTTTATTGTCTCTTCTATTTCACAGTCATTTTCATGTCGATTTACATGACTTCGTGTGTAAGCACAAGGACGGTGCGGCAGGAAAAGACTAATATGGTGATTTCACGGGCACGATCTTATGCGGGCACCCCCTACAAATATGGTGGCACCACGGTACTGGGAATGGATTGCTCGGGGCTGCTGATGCGAAGTTTTGAGGTGATCGATGTGTATATACCGAGGACTTCCGCTGAACAGAGCAAACTGGGCAGGAAAGTGACGATGGATGAATTAAAACCCGGCGACCTGGTGTTTTTTAAAACATTGAAGAAACAAGGCAGGGTAACTCATGCCGGCATCGTAACGGACACCCGAAAGAGCGGCCAGATCATGTTCATACATTCTTCCAGCAGCAAGGGTGTCATCGAAGTAAACCTGCTCTCCGATTATTACCGATCCACTTTCGTGAAAGCGAGAAGATTAAAATTTTGACAGACTGGATTTTTGAAATATATTTGCGCCCCAATAGGGGCATTAGCTCAGCTGGCTAGAGCGCTTGCATGGCATGCAAGAGGTCATCGGTTCGACTCCGATATGCTCCACCTTCGACACTCCGAGCTTCGGCTTAGGAGGGCTTTTTATCTTACTGTGTTCTTCCCGCCCACAAGAATAAACCAAACATCGGCGGCAATTGAAATCCATAAAATACCCATGCAAGCTGCTCTCCAAGGTGCTCTTTAGAATTAAGTCCTGAACCCAAACAAAAAGCCCGGCGTGCGCCAGGGCTTTCAGATTATTTCAACCTGCTATAATTTAGCTGGCTACAGAAATCCTTTTGAAAGTCTCTACTGTTAAGCCTTTTTTCACTGAATCGAGGTACTGGGCTATTGTCAAATTATTGTCTTTGACGAATGCCTGGCTCAATAAGGTATTTTCCTTGAAGAATTTATTGAGTTTGCCTTCCGCAATTTTATCGATCATGTTAGCCGGTTTGCCTTCGTTGATTGCCTGCTCACGACCGATGCTGAGTTCGCGCTCGATGACGTTGGCCGGAACACTATCCTTGCTGACTGAAACAGGGTTCATAGCGGCAATCTGCATCGCCACATTCCTTCCGGCATCAGCCACATCAGCGCCCTGAACACCTTTCAGTGCCACGAGCACACCGAGTTTGCTTCCTGCGTGGATATATGACACAACACGCTCACCTTTGAGAACCTCGTAGGCGATGACGTCGATTTTTTCACCGATTTTACCAACAAGGTCAGTCACTTTTTCACCGACAGTAAGAGTGCCAGCCTTCAGCGCTTTCAGTTCGTCGATGCCGGCAGGTTGTTTTTCAAATGCCACAGCCAATACTTCTTTTCCGAGGTTTTGGAAGTCGTCATTTTTTGCGACGAAATCCGTTTCGCATCCGATTGCAACGAGGACAGCCAGTGAGTTGTCTGCATTGCTTTGGATAAATACGGTGCCTTCTTTTGTTTCACGATCTGCTCTCTTTTCAGAAACTTTCTGACCTTTCTTCCTCAGAAATTCGATCGCCAGATCGAAATCACCATTGGACTCAGTGAGGGCCACCTTGCAGTCCATCATGCCTGCGCCTGTGATTTGTCTGAGTTTATTTACTTCTTGTGCTGAAATTGCCATTGTATAGAATTTTAATTTTAATATAACTGGTACAAAAAAAATTGAACATCAGGCTGAATATCCGATGTTCAATTCTAAGACATTCAATAAAGAATTAATCTTTAGATGACCTTACTTCGTCAACTTCGCGTTTAGCTTGTTCTTCATCATCCTGCTTGGTGTCTTCTTTGTCCTTTTTCCTTTCCATTAGTCCTTCCTCTATGGCTTTCGTAATGTAATCGGTAATGATTTGAATAGACTTAAAAGCGTCGTCGTTTGCAGGAATAGGCATATCTACCACATCCGGATTGGAATTGGTATCAACCATCGCTATAACCGGGATATTGAGCTTTATTGCCTCTTTCACAGCAATGTGCTCTCTCTTGATGTCCACTATAAAAAGCGCGGCAGGCAGTCTGGTGAGATCCTGAATCCCGCCGAGTACTTTCTTGAGTTTGTCCTTTTCCCTTGAAATCATAAGGCGCTCCCTCTTTGCCAGGTTCAGATAGGCCTCATCTTTCATGAGCTTCTCCATCGATGACATTTTTTTCATGGATTTCCGTATGGTAGCAAAGTTGGTGAGCATACCGCCAAGCCAGCGTTCTGTTACATAAGGCATTTTGAGCCGCTGTGCTTGTTCTTCAACAATATTTTTCGCCTGCTTCTTTGTGGCAACAAACATTATCTTTCTTCCTGACCGAACTACACTTCGCATGTATTCGGCTGCATCCTCAAGGCAAACGATGGTTTTATTGAGGTCAATTATATGGATGCCGTTTTTTTCCATGAAGATATATGGAGCCATTTTGGGGTCCCACTTTCTCGTCAGGTGGCCAAAATGTACGCCGGCATCAAGCAAGTCTTGATAAGATATATTACTCATTAGTTTATATTAACGTTTACTGAACTGGAACCTTCTTCTGGCCTTTCGCCTGCCATATTTCTTCCGCTCAACCATTCTTGGGTCTCTGGTAAGAAATCCTTCCTTTCTTAAGGCTGGCTTGCTTTCGTCATTGAGGTCTACTAATGCTCTTGACACTGCAAGTCTTATCGCTTCTGCCTGACCTTTAAATCCACCGCCGGAAACATTCACAATCAAATCATATTTGTCATCTGCTGCAAGAAGCACCAATGGCTGTTTTATGATAATTCTGTGTATTTCGAGCGGAAAATAATCGTCAAGATTTCTTCCATTAATGGAGATATTCCCATTGCCTACACTCAGGTACAATCGCGCAACCGATGTTTTCCTTCTTCCGATTTTGTTTACTAATTCCATCGATTTAGAAATTTACTGTTGTTGGATTTTGAGCACTATGGGGATGTTCGCCACCATTGTAAACGTACAGGTTCCTAAACAATGCTCTACCCAGCCTGTTCTTAGGTAGCATCCCTCGCACTGCATTTTCAATAAGCAGCGAGGCTGATTTGGCTTTTAATTGCCTTGGTGTAGCAATTCTCTGCCCTCCGGGATATCCAGTATATCCGATATACTGTTTATCTGTCCACTTTTTACCAGTTAACCTGATTTTGTCTGCGTTGATGACAATCACTCTGTCACCACAGTCTACATGGGGAGTGTAGCTGGCCTTGTGCTTACCTCTGATAATCCGAGCAACCTGGCTTGCAAAACGTCCTAGAATTTGAGAGTCAGCATCAACGACTACCCACCCCTTTTGTACGGTAGCCTTGTTTGCGAAACTCGTCTTATAACTAATTGATTCCACTAAGTTTACTTGTTTTTTAAAGTTTTAAAGCCGTTTTTAAAACGGGTCACAAAGATACGTCTATATTTTTTATTTCAAAACATGGCCTATATTTGTTTATTGTGTTCTGGAAACATCGCATTCATTATTCCCAATGGATATGTAAAATTTGATAGTTAGAATTGGATATTTTTATAATTTTGTAAATTGATCATACAATCAACCTGCAAATTGTTAATTTGACCTTTTGCACCAACTGGGTTTTATATGAAAAATGTTCTACTCCTTCTTTCATTGCTTATATGCTCGGAATTAGTTCAGGGACAAGGTTTCTATAATAGAAACCGGAACCGCAATCTTGTTCTCTTTGCGGGTACAGGCACAACTCATTACTATGGAGATTTGGCCAAAAAAATGATCCTACCAATATTAAGCCCAACTTTGGAATAGGCGCCAGGTATAATTTTTATCGGTGGTTTTCTTTTGGAGCAGAAGCAACCTGGTTTATGCTTAGTGGTAGTGATAAAACTGATCCGGGTAAAGCCATCCGTAATCTTTCATTTCAGTCAAATAATTTTGAGCTCAGCGGGATGGTTCAGGTAAGTCTGTTTGAAGAAGACAGACGGTTTTACATGCGTCAGTTTGCCAATCCCTATATTTATGGTGGCGTCGGATTCATCAATTACAACCCTACAGCAAAATTGGATGGTGAGCGATATAATCTCAAAAAACTCAATACCAGCGGCGAAGATTACAGCGGCATTGGTGTGGCTTTTCCTGTAGGGGCCGGCGTAAAATTCCGCGTAAATCCATTCCTGAATGTTGCACTAGATGGTGGCTATCGATTTCTCATGACCGATAATCTGGATGATGTAAGCAGCGGAATCTATCCGGATCCTGCTTCATTCGGTTCTGATGACATCGCGAGAAGGCTTTCCGATCGTACCTGGGAAACTCTGCCTTCAGGCGAGCCAACATGGGCCGAGCAAGGCAAAAACTTCCGTGGCGACCCAACCGATAAGGATGGTTATTTTATATTTAATATAAAAGTAGAGTATTACTTCTCTGAAATCGGCAAGACATCTACTTTTAGAAGGCAGATGAAGGGTGGATCCAGCTATAAAATTAAAGCTCCTAAGGGGCGTACAAACCGGCAGATCAACCAGCGAAGGTATTAGTCTAGCTGCGAAGTTTTCTTTTTATTCCAAGAATAACCAGGTAATAAACCAAAAGGGATAGCAACAACATGAGGAGTATTGGTGCTTCGTTAATCCGCGCTAACCATATAAAGCAGAACATCACCAACAACTGAATCATCACAAGGATAGTTGTGCTTTTTATGTGATTGCCCCCGCTCATCTGCAGAACAAGATGATGAATGTGGGTTCGGTCGGCCCGGAAGGGCGATATGCCGGCAGATATCCTCTCCAGAGCAACACGTATCATATCGGCCAAGGGTATGAAAATACTTCCAAAAACCAAGAAAAAAGAATGGTTTAGAGGCATTCGGGCATCAGGATAATTAATGAATTTCAACGCGAAAAAGACTAGTACTCCACCTATGAACAATGACCCGGTATCACCTAAAAATATTTTTCGCGTTCGTGAAAAGTTGAAAAAAAGCAATCCGCTCAGTGCGCAAATCAGTGCGAAGGAAAACACAGCCATGTCGCACACTCCGAGACTGATAAACTCAATTAGATAAAACAACGCTCCACTTATACCCATTCCAATAGCCAACCCGTCAATTCCGTCTATCAGATTAAATGCATTGATGGTCATAACAATAAAAAAAATCCACGCGATATAATTGAAAAACCCTGGCAGTTGAATGTGGTTGTGTAAAAATGGCAGGGCGAGCTCTTGCGCATTAATGGATGTGACAATTACTATGGCTGGTATAAACTGTCCCAGAAACTTAAAAATAACCGGCAACGGGTTGAAATCGTCAATAACGCCTGTGATCAGCAGCACCGAAAACGCCGAGATCATGAGCGTGAAATCCTCCTGAACGGAGTAATCAGAAAATAATAGCAATGGTATTAAAACAGAAAAATATAGAATGATTCCTCCTGTATTGGGAACTGATTTATCATGCGAGCTGCGGTGATTAATGGAGGCGAGAAATCCCTTTCTTTTTGAATATCTGACAACGATTGGGGTGGCAATGATAGCTATAGCAAATGCCAGCAGGCCGCTTAATAATAAGTTCCTATCCATGCCAAATTTAAAAAACTATATCCTCTCTCTCTTTTTATCCAACACCTCAAACTTGGAAGAGTTGCTTTTGAATTCCGGAACAATGTATTTCATCATCCCCACGAGCTTTAATTCATCATTGTCCTGTAAAGAGTTGATGAGCAAATCGATACTCTTTCGCACTTCCAGATAGTTTTCTTCCTTAGTTCTGGCAATCAATATTTTGTGGTGGTAGGTAGGCATGGTGTTCTCCTCACTGCCCAACACCTCCTCATAGAGCTTCTCCCCGCTCCGCAAACCAGTAAAAATAATTTCTATATCTTTTCCCACTTCCAGACCAGAAAGTTTCACCATCTTTCGCGCCAGGTCAACAATTCTTATCGATTTGCCCATGTCGAAGATGAATATTTCACCACCCTGCCCCATGGCGCCCGCTTCGAGCACTAACTGACAAGCTTCGGGAATCGTCATAAAAAACCGCGTAATCTCCGGATGCGTCACGGTAATTGGTCCGCCCTGCTCAATCTGTTTTTTAAACACGGGTATCACTGATCCATTGGATCCGAGCACATTACCAAATCGGGTAGTAATGAATTTCGTGGTGTCGGGGTTCTTTTCTTTCAGGTAATTATTCAGCGACTGCACGTACATTTCGGCAATACGCTTCGATGCTCCCATTACGTTTGAAGGATTTACAGCCTTATCTGTCGATATCATTACGAACTTCTCCACCTGGTATTTTACAGAAAGATCGGCGAGGAGTCTTGTTCCTTTTACATTGCAACTGATGGCCTCGGTGGCATTTTTTTCCATCATCGGCACATGTTTATAGGCCGCTGCGTGAAAAACTATCTGCGGTGAAAAATCCCTGAAAATTACTTCTATCCGCTCTTCATTGGTGATATCAGCGATGATCGGGTAGATCTTTAGTGTTCCTTTCTTAAGTTTTATTTCATTTTCAATCTCAAAAAGATCCGATTCTGCCTGATCAACCAGTATGATATATTCAGGATTGTAGAATAGCGCCTGACGGACTATTTCGCTGCCCAATCGATCCGGCGGCGCCGGTTACCATAACTCGCTTTCCTTTGAGTTCCTGGGTTATATTAAAATTGTCTAGGGTAATAGACTCCCGCTCCAGAAGCTCCTCAATATTTATTTGCTTTATCTGGTTCAGGCTAAGCTCCCCTCTTACCCAATGCTCCACAGGGGGTACTATCCTCACTTTAATATTCCTCGAGAGGCAGGCATCTACAAGTTCGTTTTTACGCTCAATGGAGATATTTCTGTCAGAAATTATGAGTTCTTTTATTCCTTTGGTTTCCAGAAGCATTTCCATATCTTTCTTCGCTTCATAAATTTTTACACCATTTACTACCTTTCCGGCATGTACTTTATTATCGTCAAGGTATCCAATCACCCTGTTTCTATGACCAGTACTTTCTTCAACGATGTGACGTGCTGCCTGAGCTGATTTGTTGGTGCCATAAATGAGGATGTTTTCAGTCTTTTTCTCCTTTCTCCAAAAGAAGGCGAAGGTCTGCTTCACAAACAGCCGATAACTAAATAGCAACAGGACTGCGCTAAGAAAGGCGATAATGATAACCGAGATTGGCAACAGGTAACGGCCCGTGAATTCAAAAAATATGTAACTGGCGATAAGGGTAGAAACAGAACCAATTAACACCGTCAGCAGAATTCTGAATGCGTCCTGAATACCAGTGTATCTGACGATCCCCGCATAACTTCTGGTGAGCATACTGGCTGCAAAGCAGAAAAAAGTAAATATTGCTATTCCTTTATTAACCTCGTAACTGTCCAGCCGACTATAATCGAAATTGAATCTGAGCAAAAACGCCAGCAGCGAAGAGAAAAACAGTATGATTATATCAATAACGATAATAATCCAGCGCGGGACAATTCTGATCTTCAGTAAAAATTTATCCATTCTGGTCCTTTGATTGATCAAAGTAATAGAATTATTACAATTAAATGTTTAAAAAGTACTGAAAATAAATTGTGCATCAGTAGCTATTAAACGAAAAACGTAGAATTGACTTACAAATATAATGGAATAAGCTCAATGAATTGATTTAATCAATCCCTTTATTAAACCCAGCTCTGCCGACTTAAGCCCCAAACCAGACGGGAGGCATATTCCCCGGGCAAATAAATCTTCAGAAACTCCATTGACAAATGACCTCTGAGGGTGATAAATCGACATACTGTGCATTGGTTTCCAGAATCTCCGCACCTCAATGCCTTCATTCTCGAATTGCGTAACGAGCTTAGAAACCGTTTCCTCATCAGGAAGCAGGAACGCCGATATCCAACGATTTGAAACCGCACCCGCCTGATCCCTGGTCCACCTCAGTATATTCAACTCTTCGTTGGCCTGCTGATAAAACCTGAAAATGGCGTGTTTGCCCTCCACACGTTTGGAGAGCGTCTGAAGCTGCGAAAAACCCAGCGCAGCACAAATATTGCTGAGCTTGTAATTATATCCTATATCCACATGCAGCGCACTATTCGCCGGATCTTTGGCCTGTGAAGCCAGTATTTGTACTACTTCGGCAATTGCATCATCATCAGTCAGTAAAGCTCCACCCCCGGAGCTTGTCACTATTTTATTTCCATTGAATGAAAAAATACTGATTTTTCCATGCACTCCTACAGAATTACCATTGATGGTAGAGCCAAGGGCTTCCGCGGCATCTTCCAATAATGGCACTTCATAACGATCGGCGACTTTTTGCAGTTCATGGACTTTCGCCGGATTTCCATAAATATGTGCATATAAAACCGCCTTTGGCCGAATCCCGTTCCCGGTGAGCTCTTTCAACGCATCTTCAAGAAGATTTGGATCCATATTCCACGTATCTCTCTCAATATCTATAAAAACCGGTATTGCTCCGAGGTAAACAATGGGATTGGCCAACGCGACGAAACAAAAGGATTGGCAGATTACATAATCGCCCGGACCAACACCAAGCGCTTTTAGTGCCAAATGAATCGCAGAAGTTCCAGAGTTAACAGCAAGACAATGTTTTCTCCCGGTAAGCCTTTTCAATTCATCCTCAAACATCGCTACATACGGGCCACCCGGGGCAAGCCAATTGGACTCCAGCGCCTTTTGTACGGCCAGGAGTTCATCGCCGCTTTGCCAGGGTGGTGAAAGATAGATTTTATATTTCTTTTGGTTGCTCATCACTTACTCATTCGTTTTGCCGGATTTCCTGCCACGATGATCCCTGCAGACACATTTTTCGTTACGACAGCTCCTGCACCTACAACGGACCAATCACCTATTTTAATGCCCGGAAGTACCGTAGCGTTCGCGCCAATAAATGCGCCATTGCCAACTGTTGCCCCACCGCAAATAACAGCCCCCGGACCGACATGTGCAAAATCTCCAATATGGGTATCGTGTTCAAGAATAGCTCGGGTATTGATAATGCAATGGTTGCCAATACTACCGGCCGCATGAATCACGGCGTTCGTGAGTACCATGCTTCCTTCTCCTATCTTGGAAGTTTTTGATACCTGGGCGGTTGGATCAATAAAAATAGCGAAACCGTGTGTAATTTTCGAGGACAATTCATAACGTGCGGCATTTGACCCAATCGCAATAATCAATTTCTCTTCTCGGTAAAGCAATGAATCGTAATCATGAACAACTTTAAGATTCATGAAACTTTTAATGGCAGGATTATCATCAAAGAGATGAACAATACGAACACCCACTGCCTGCAGCCTGTCATAAATCACTTTTGCATGTCCGCCAGCGCCATATAAAATCATACTGCTCAGTTTGATCCGTTAAAAACCGGCATGGTGTGTTCCGGCTGAAGTTTTACTATTTGTACCATGGTCATTAGGCATATTTTTACGTCAAGTAAAAATGACTGATTTCCCACATACCATATATCCAATTTAAACCTTTCGGACCAGGATATTTGATTTCGGCCAGCAACCTGCGCCCATCCTGTTATTCCCGGCATCACCTCAAAACGCTCTCTCTGCCTATCGTTGTACTTCACTACGTATTCCACTGGCATGGGTCGAGGTCCGACGAATGACATTTCTCCTTTTAGAATATTCAACAACTGGGGCAGCTCGTCGATACCGGTTTTCCGGAGCGATCTGCCGGTTTTGGTGAACTGCCTGTTTTTCATGGATAAATCACTATTTTCCAATGGTGCCAGTGTTCTGAACTTATACATTCGAAAACATTTCATTCCGATCCCTGAACGATTTTGTATAAAAAACACCGGCGAACCATCAATAATGAATATGATTAAAACAACCAGGACGAGAAAGGGCGCCAGTACCACCATCAGAATCACTGCCAGAATCCGGTCGAACGAAGGCTTTATAAATTTTCTATACATGAGCCGTTTTCCATTTTAATTTCAGCCAAATATAGATTCCCGAGAGGGCCATAAGCATCGCCGCTATTATTGACCATTGAACCGGCCATGGATATTTAATGATTATCACCACTATACTATTGATGATGAGTTGGCCAATCATGTATATCCCAGCCATTCGCAGGTGCGGCATTCCTGTCCGGCTGACAGCCACCTGGAAAAGATGCATACGGTGCGCTTTGAAAATATTCTGCCTGTGCCACAATCTTTCGATAATCGTGAAAATCGTATCGATTCCATAAAGTGTTAGCAAAAGGATGAAGGCAGGTTGCCCCGATTCAATGATGAGTTTCAGAATTAAAAAAACGAGGATATAGGCAATGGTGAAACTTCCCACATCGCCTGCAAAACAGGCCGCTTTTTTTCGGAAGTTGAAGAAATTAAATATCAATATAGTTAGTCCGAAAAAGGCTAAAAACTCATTGGATGTGAATTGAATCAGGTTCGTGTTGATATAAAATAGCGAAAGAATAGCCACGATGCTATAACCGCCGGTCATTCCATTGATGCCATCCATGAAATTATAGGCATTCAGAATACCTGTTACTGCTATTAAAATTCCGACCAGCCAAAACCATGAAATATCCAGATGCAACTTTAGGGTCAGCATGATGAGTACGACCGCCAAAAATTGCAGTGGCAAACGCATACGGCCCGGAAGGTCGAGCAGGTCGTCCGCAAATCCAAGACTGCCGATAACAGCCAGACCAACAATAATATAAGTTCCCGGATTATCAATAAATACCATATAGCTGAGCATAGCTATGAGTACTACGATGCCTCCGCCGCGAATAGTTGCACCCTTGTGCATCGTGCGGTGATTTGGTAAATCCACGATCCTGAACTTTCTGGCAATTCTGAAATAGACAAAAAAACCGGCGGTAATCAGTATGGCGGACAGCGGAAAAAGCAGGTTATCCATTCAACGATTTTATGGTCAACATCAATCCTTCCCGGGTTGGTATCGGAAATTCAGTGTTCAAAGTTAGTAAAAGCCTGCGATTGGAGACGGCCATGCTTTCAGTAAGTTTGCCTAATGTCGCTTTGTTAAAGGGCAGGTGTAGCGCCGATCCTACCGTTGCAATGGATTTGATAAGTGCCACTGGGATTTTAACCATTTTCGGGCTCTTCCCTGTGCACTTGCCTATTATTTTCACCAGCTCCGTGGTGGATATGGCTTCGTCATCCGCAATATGAAAAGTCCCCCGGCACCCTGGCGTTTGAATGATTTTTTCCACTGCAAAACACAAGTTGCCAATGGAAAGGAACGAACGCCGGTTGTCGAATGCGGCAAGAGGATACGGTATGCCCTTCTTCACAAATTGATAGAGCAGGTTTAGATTGCCTTTGTTGCCAGGGCCATGAATCATGCACGGACGGAGGATGACGACCCGCTTTCCATTAGCCGGATGCTCGTTCAGGTATTGCTCTGCCCACAACTTTGATTTTCCATAAGGAGTTTTTGGTTCGGGTGCAAACGCCTCATCGATTAAGTCATCGGTGTGATCCGTAACCGCTTTAATAGAACTCATGAAGATGAATGTGGAGGCTTCTGATTGTGCGAATTGATCGTAGATGCGTTTCGTATTTTCCACATTACCTTCTACGTAATCCTGCTCTTTAAAATTTCCGGACAGATCATGCGCTATACCGGCCAGGTGGATGACCGTATCGATTTTATAATTATTCAATAATTCCGCATGGATTTCAGGCACTATTTCAACCTTAAAATCACTAAATGCCTCCCTGGCTTTTTGGGCATTTCTGGAATGTGCAAAAAGCCGAAGGCCTTCCTTTTCATGGAAATAGCTAACCAAACTTCGGCCAACAAATCCGGTGACACCGGTGATGAGGATGCGGTTCATTTGTGGTTAAACAGTTCGAAAATTTTGGTGAAATACTTAGGATAGATCTTCAGCGCATTGGTGCGGATGCCATTGGACCGGCACGCCTTAACGATCTCGCGATTCAGGATGATATTGCTTTTCAGTCCGTTGCTGCTTACACCCCCCTTGCGCATTTTCACCATTTTCAGGGGCAGGTATTTATAATTGAGTTTATTGACATACAGCAGCCTGATGAGCATTTCGTAATCTGCGGCGATGATATAATCAGTTTTAAACGGCCCATGGAGTTCATAGTATTTTCGTCTGACGAAGAACGTGGGATGTGCCGGCATGTAGCCCCGGGCGAATTTGGCCGGATGCCATTTTCCCGAAGAATAAGTTCGAACGGTACGATCTAGGTTAAGCGGGTCCACAAAGATCAAATCGCCAAATACCGCGTCGATTGTCGGGTCATCGAAGGCGGCAGCAACCACAGAAATGACGCTGGAATCAAAGTAAAAATCATCGGAATTAAGAATACCAACCACTTCACCGGTTGCCAGCGCGAGGCCTTTGTTCATGGCATCATATATACCGCTATCCGGCTCACTAATCCATTTGGAAATGCGCTCCTGGTTTTTTTTCACTATTTCCACCGTGCCATCTGTCGAACCCCCGTCGATAATGATATGCTCAATACCAACATGGCTCTGGCCGGCCACCGAATCGATCGCATCCTGAATATGGGCAGCGCTGTTGTAGCAAACGGTGATGATGGAGATGGTCATTGTTTATTTGATAGGATCTTTTGAGGGTAGGTATGTTTTCCTTGCTTGCTTATATTAGTGGGTATTATGATTTTCTATGTTATTTCTATGTGATCTGGTTTATATGAGTTTCGATGGCTTCTTTTAGATAGGTATCGTGGGAATGGGAGATAGAGAGGGATGTGGAAATTCTCAGGTGGGAATAGGTCTGCCAAACTACTCGAAATTGCTGAGAACATCCATGAATCCAATTTCACCAGCAATGACTCGTTTCGCAGTCTTTCTCCCCTATAGCAATCTGCCTTCTTCTCCTGTCTGTTTTCATGATCAAATTAATTTACGAAACTACTCCACAATTTTTGTTTCAACGGATTCTATGAAAATGCACTATCCTATATCAATTAATGCAAGTCGTACTTTCTTCGATCAATTTCTATATATGAGGTTTATCTTCGACAATTCCTGCCCAATCTGATGAATGCCATATAATATTTTGAGTCTGTTCGGGGATTTGGGCGTCCCTGATCTCGCACCCCCCCTCTCCACACACCGACCACACCGAAAACATACTACCGCCCCACCCCCACAACCCCCAAGACTCATACCACCCACCGCCACCCGACAGCACCATAGACTACCCCCCCCCACCCCACCCCCCATAGGTATAAACCCACCACCCCACAAATCCCCCCCCAAGATCCCATACCTCCCCCTATAAACAAATCTCCAAACCACCCCTCCCCCCCAAAACACCACACCAAACCCAACCTATTGGATGGTTTCTTATGTCCTTGGACGTATTGCGATAATAGTGTCGCCTTCCCTCCTCTCCTCTTTTTTCCTCCCCCTTCCTCTTCTCCCCTTCCCCCCCCCGATTCATGCCAATTTTATCCGCCAAAAATTTTGAATTTAGCACTTTATAGTATCGAAAGAACTGCTTAAAATCAATTTCGAATTTTAAGTTATCACGTTTTATCTCTGTCTTTTCATCCTCGAAATATAAATTAGCTGCTTCAAACGCATTATCAATCAGCTCTGGAATTGTCCTTCCCTCTCCCCTCCCACCCCCTCCGCTGTTCTCTCCTACCCCCTTCCTTTTTCCCCCCTTTTTTCCCCCCGGTTGTCATAAAAATTGGAAAATTATTACTATACGCTGAAAATCCGGTTTCAGTTTTCTCAACCATTATTGAAATCATTTTCGTTGTTTTTTTCATAATTACCCGTTGTTATCAGTCTCTCTAGATTTTTAAACCTGCATCTCTGAGTATCTTTTTCCCAAGTCCTTTACCAACTTCCTGACTACCATGGTTTGGAAATATTATCAATCCTGGTTTTGTTTCATGTTTCATTTTAACATGAGAGCCCCTTTCTGTGATATAGGATACCATCCATCTTTAACAAGAAGTCTGTAGTTTTTAATTTATAATTATTTAATTTTTTTTAATAAAATTTAGTTATAATATTATATTTTAATATTAGTTCAGAACATTTCATTAATTCCAATCACTTTAACACAATTGCAAATAAATATTAATTTACTTTTAACAAAAGTAAATTAATGCCTGCAAGCTGTCTCCGTGTACTTCTAGACTGAAAAAATCCAGGCTTCAAAAACCTATTTCCCTCTCCCTAACCCGCTCCGCCGGATTGCCGCGATATATATGATATGGTTCCATATTTTTTGTTGCCACGGAATTGACAGCCAGTACGCTGTGCGACCCGCACCTTACCGATGGACAAACGACAGCTTTTGCCCCAATCCATACACCATCTTCCAGCGTGATCTCTCCGGTCATAAGATCAAAGGTGGATTTGGTGAAATCGTGATTACCGGTGAGCAGCATGGCTCCCTGCGACAGACACACATTGGACCCGATACGTACTTTGGCCAGGTTGTCGATCCAGACCTCCTCACCAATCCAAACATGATCGCCCACTTCCAGCAGCCATGGATATTTAATATTAACCGACGGCTTAATGTTTACGCCTTTACCAATGACGGCCCCGAATAATCGCAACAGAAAAACCTTGAGCGATGATATTGGCAAAAGCCCATGCGTGAAAACGAGGTGATTAATAAAATGCCAGAGTGTCCGCTTTAACAGACCAGCTCCCGGATTGTACCAACGGTTATCATATTTCGAGAGGTCCGTTTTCACACCCGTCATGTTACTTGATTGTGCCATCGGAATAGGCCACATGTCCATCGACAATAGTCATTAATACTCTGGTGCCAAGAAGGGCACTGTCCGGTACAGTCATGATGTCCTGACTTAAAATCGTAAAATCAGCGTATTTTCCAGCCTCAATGCTGCCGTGTTTTTCTTCTTCGAATGCGGCATAGGCCGCATCAAGCGTATATGATCGGAGGGCTTGTTCCCTGGTCATCCGCTGGGAGGGTTCGTAGCCGCCTTCAGGTGTTCCTTTTAATGTCTGACGAGTCACCGAAGCATAGAAACAGGCGATTGGATTGACCGGCTCTACCGGTGCATCGGTTCCGTTCACGATGATTGCACCGCTTTCCAGTAGCTGCTGCCAGACGTATGCGCCTTCAATAATCCTTTTTTCTCCTAGCCGATCAATCGCCCATGGCCTGTCCGAACTCATGTGTATTGCCTGCATTGCAGGGATCACGCCAAGGTGAGCAAAACGCGGAATGTCGTTCGGGTGAATATGCTGCGCATGTTCTATTCTAAAGCGGTAAAGTTTCTGGTCGTCCCCATGGGTTTTGAATGCTTTTTCATATTGATCGAGTACTTCACGGTTGGCACGATCACCAATAGCATGTGTGCATACCTGAAAACCATGCTCAAGAGCATGAACACTCATTTTATAGATAGCCTCCGGATCCGTTGTCGATTGACCTAAGGTTGCGGGCATATCGGAATACGGCTCCAGCAACCATGCTCCGCGCGAACCAAGCGCACCGTCACTATATAACTTTATGGAGCGCACCGTGAGAAAATCATTGTATAGACCAATTTCAGGGCCAATGGAGAAATAGCGATTTACCAGTTCATTGTCACTTCCATCGAGCATGACATATAGACGAACCCCGGGTTTTCCATCACTGAAATTCCTTTTATAAAGATCGATGGTAGTCTGGCCAACTCCGGCGTCATGAAAACCGGTGATACCATTGGACAGGCATTCTTTCACCGCTTCTTCATAAGCCATCTGGTTGCTCTGCTCGTCCTTTTGAGGTATCACGCTACCGATAATTCCCTGGGCTGTCTCGTTGAATAATCCGGTTGGCTGGCCAACTTTCGTTTTTATTATTTCCCCTCCGGCGGGTGATTCAGAAGCTGGTGAAACACCAGCCAATTCCATAGCTCTGGCATTGGCTAAGCCCATGTGTCCGCTCGCATGCCGAAGAAACACCGGGTTGTTTGGAGTCACTTTGCTGAGTTCATCGTGCCCCGGAAAACCCTGAACCATTTCGTTGGGCAAGGAATCCCATTTGTCCTGATGCCAGCCGCGACCGGTAATCCATATGCCGGGAGCGAGTGTCTTGGCTTTTTCCTCAACCAACCTGACAATTTCCTCAAAGCTTGTTATACCGGAAAGATCCAGCTCCAGCTTATTGTATCCCACGCCCATGAAGTGGGCATGGCCTTCTATGAATCCCGGGGTCATTGTATTCCCGGCCAGATCGACCATGCGGGTTGTTTGTCCTTTATATTTTTCAACTTCCGCACTGGAGCCAACAGCAAGGATCTTTCCGGCACGTACGGCTACGGCCTGGGCTATACCCGGAGTAGCCATGGTGTAGATGGTGCCATTAAAATAGATGGTATCAGCGGTCTGTTCAGGGTGTGAACAAAACGCAAAAAGAACGACAACAATGAAAAGCAATAGTGATTTCATAACTGAAAGTTGAGCTGCGGGCAATTTTTGGATTACAGTTTCTGGATGATAAAAATATTCGTGGTACCATCTTCGTTTTCCTGGCAGGATGAAATGGCTACACAAGAAATCTCAGTCTTTGATTTGTCATGAAGTGAGAGGGTAATCTCGACTTCCTGTTCCTTTTTATCCTTGAATTCGATCGCCTTGAGAAATTCGTCAAAATCCATTCCCCAGAAAACATCTTCAAACTTCAGGTCTCCCTGCTTTTTAGAATGCTTCAATAATTTTTCGGAAACGAACTGGAGATTCCCTTGCTGGTCCATTACCACAAATCCTGCAGGACTGAAGTGGAAATAGTGCTCGAGCCATTCCTTGTTCTTTTTCAGCAGAATTTCATCCTGTTTGGTATGCGTTACATCCCTTGATATACCAAAGGTTCCGACAATCTGCCCATTCAAGTCGCGCAACGGATTTTTTGTGGTAGAAACCCAGGTGACATGACCGTCGTCCCACTTCTCAGTTTCAATAACATCCTCCATTGGTTTACCTGTACGTATGATACGCTGTTCATCTTCAAATGCCACCTGCGCGTGCTCTCCGAAGCCGAAATCAAAATCGGATTTACCAATGATTTCGGATTCATCGTTCTTTTTAAACATCCTTACCATCGACTGGCTCACCCTGATGAACTTGCTGTCACGATCCTTAAAGTAAATATGATCCTTCGATTCCCTGAGCAGCGCCAAAAGCAGATAACGCTCTTCAGACAATTGATTCTGGACTTCCTCCATCTCTTTGTTTCGTCGTTCTATCTGTTCCTGAGTGGCGGCGAAGTTCCTCCATATTTTGTCTGAGCTCTTCTTCCTGTGCCTTCATTTGCTCAGCCTTTTCCTGGGTTTCTTCCAAAAGCCGTTTGGTGGTTTCATTGATTTTACCGCTGTTAAAAGAGGATGCGATACTTTTACCGATTGCTTCCACGAACGCGATTTCATGTTTCTGGAACTTCTGCAGTGATGCTTATCTCAATGACGCCTTCCACTTTATTTTCCTCTTTTAAAGGTACAATAAGTAAACTCGATGGCTTCGATTCGCCGAGTCCTGTCTCAATGTTGTAATGATCCGTCCTGATGTCCGTGAGGTATGTGGTTTTCCCTTCCTCAAACACCTGTCCGACGAGCCCTTCACCTGGCAGGATTTGCTTGGTGAGGAATTTACGCCGCTTGTTTGCATAGGATGCCAAAAGCTCCAAGTGATTTTCACCGTCTTCATTCAACACAAAAAGGGCTCCCTGGCTGGCATTCAGATAATCGATGAGATTTGACAACAACTGGGCGCCGAGTGTTTCCAGGTCATCGCTGTGAAGCCTGAGCAATTCACCAAATTTCGCCTGACCTTCATTCGTCCAGTTGCGGATTTTGTCTTCCCTGGCCACCTCCTGCAGACGGTTCCTCATTTCAATGAGTGAATTACCCAGCACGCTCGGTTATCTGCTTTTTGGATTGAAGGTATATTCAAAATCACCCTCCCCGATTTTCTTGGCAAATTTGCCTGCATCATCCAGATAGCTGACTATATCGTCACTCGCTGCAACGATGGAAGTAAGGTCGTTTGATTTGGTGCTTACAAATTCCGGCCGCTCACCCTTCGCTATATGCTTCAGGTCATTACTGATTTCTGTGATGGATCGTTTTTGTATGCCGCTGATGGTTATCCAGGTAGCAATGAGCAGTACAAATATGACCAGGCTGAATACGATATACCTCCCATAATTCTTATCCGAACTTTGATTCAAAATCTGTTGATGAACCTGCAAACCAACTGTATTGTCCACTATAAACAACTGATTGTTGATCCTTTGTGCATATGCAAGCTCCAGCGACCGTTTTTTTATCAATGGAGTACAAGTAGCTGTTGGCGCGGCAGCCGTCAATTCATTTACACCCAACAGTTCTGTTCCATCGAATGATTCTGTTTCAATGGCCGGTTCACTTTGGACAATTTCTGAATCCGGAATTGATTTCTCTTCCGGTTCAAGCTGATCGATCAGGGTGCTTTCAAAAGTTGTGAAAATCTGATCCAACTGGTTTATTTCCTGCCTGGCTACCTCCGGCCCAAGGCTGTCCTCAATTTCCTTTTTGTAGCTGTCGAGCAGTTCCCTGGCTGACCTGGCGGCTATCAGAGCCTCCATGCGCTGGGTTTCGCGATGATAGTCGAATGAGCAGGACTAATTGTTAAAAATGGCCATTTGAACGTTGTCTTTAATGGCCTGATTTTTTTCAGTGAAAGCCTCCTTCAGTTCCGTGAGTTCAAGTAGTTTTTCCTCAGAAAGTTTCTGGTTCCTTTCATTCAAAGAATAAAATATCAGTAATACTGCCAGGACTATGATGCCGGAAAGTATAAAAACTCCATGCGCGGAGTTTCCCTGCGTCAGTGTCCGGAGATTCCACCCTTCTTTATTTTCTGTTGACATATCTGCTTTTGGTGAATTTGTTTTTCAGCGCCGCCGGAGCTGATTTCAAAAATTGAAATTAAAATATATTTTATTATAAAAAGCATGAATCCGGATGAAAACATGGCATTGTGACTTGTTTGGCGAATGTTGAATGGACAACAGTAAAAAAGCTGCCTTGCGGGCAGCTTTCAACTAATCGGTAACCTGAACTTTTATTGCAGCCTGAAAGTGATCGGGAGCATCATTCGCACCCTCACCGGATTGCCACGCTGCTTACTGGGAGTCCATTTGTGGACGACATTGCTCAGGATGCGGAGTCCCTCCTCCAGTCACTGAGCCGTGCGCCCACTGCCCCGGGCTAGAAGCCCGATACCACAAACGCCATCCCTGATCGCAACAAAGTTCGACATAGACCTTTCCTTCAATCCCTATTCTTCGGGCTTGTGCCGGGTATTTGAGATTATCACCAACGAATTTGTAAAAAGCGGCTAGGCCACCTTCAGATTCGGCATCGACTTCAACAATGGAGAAATCTGATCCGGATCTTATTTTAGGTCACCTGGTATCGAGACGCATTCCTGCTGTGATGCTCGCGACATGTTGTTTCCCCGGCATCAAAGGTTAGCCGAATGTCTTCAAGAATTTCTACCCGATAGTGTCTGGGGTACTTGGTACCATTATCTACCAGGTACTACCTTTAGGCGGCGGCGAGAATGGCGTGACTGTTATCGGCCGAGGATGTTTTATGACATAATCATCTTCAATGACATCAACCTTTAACCCGTTGTCCGGGAATTTCCATTCAAAAGCTGTTATTGCCATGAGCAGGCTCACAACCAAACCGATGTTGAAAAACAGGCCGGACTTCCTCCGGTAATCCAGTTTTGGATTCTTCTTAACTTCCATGATTTTAGTTTTTAAGTGAAATAATTGATTAAGAACCCAGGCCTGGGGTATTTGTATATTTCAATCAATAGGCGATATCGTAAGGTGTGCTTTTTTGCTGAATGGTATCGGCCTGGCTTTCAGTCTGAGGTATCGGGTGTTTTTCACAGCTCCGCACAATGACTATGGTAATAGCCAGCACCATAATTGCCATAAAGACCATCACCAGAATGCCCTTGGTTTTGCGTCGGCTTTGCTCCTGGTGCTGCTCCATCAGATAGTTGTAGTTTTTATGGCTTTCTATCCGACCTTGCGTCACCTGCCTGCGCCGTAAGCGAATATCGATTCTGCTCATGATTCCCTCCTTGCTGTTAATTTCCGCAGTTTCTCTACTGCCCTGTATGTTCGCATCTTCGCGTTTGCTTCAGTGATATCTAATATATATGCGATTTCCGCGAAACTTTTGTTTTCAAAAAACCTCAATTCCAGCACCTGAATTTCAGTTTCGCTCATCGTCCGCATCTGGCCGATGACATACTCTGCATCCAATTCCTCTGTTTCCTCCGTTGTATGATGACTGAGCAGTAATTCGAATTCTTCCTCATCGATACTGAATACCATCTTCTGCCTCGTATTGCGGTAGTGTCTGTTCACTTCGTTGGCTGCGATGCGATAGAGCCAGGCGGAAAACGGAACACCACGAAACGTGTATTTCCTCAAATTGCCCAGCGCTTTCAGAAATGTCTGGGAAGTGAGATCGGCTGTTATTTGCTCATCATCGATCCTTCGAAATATGAAGTGGAAGATTCTGGTAAAGTACCTGTCGTAGAGCGTCTGGAAAACTGCCGGATTTTTCATGGCCTGCCGAACTACATTATATTCTGCTGCAATTTCTTCGGGGCTTATATGTCGATCAGTTTCGATGACTTTTAGGTTAAATTCTGATCTCATAACTCTGGCATATCATCAAAAGTAACAGATCGTAAAAAATATTTTCACAAATCTGAAACATTGTATGTACATTTGTTGTATGTACAATTAAATGTTTCGCAATGCGTATTGAAGATGAAATAAAACAGGAGAATTTTAAAACTGAGTTTCATAAGCTGGTCATAAACCTCAAGTTCACAACAAACTGGCTGAATGCATTTCACACAAAAATTCTCAGAAAACATCGGTTATCACCCAGCAGTTCAATGTTTTGCGCATACTGCGGGGTCAATATCCGAAGCCTTCTACGCTCATCCTCATACGTGAAAGAATGCTGGATAAGGAGTCAAATGCCTCCCGGCTTATTGATAAGTTGGAATTGGCGGGGTGTATCAGCAGGATCCAGTGTCCCAAAGATCGGCGCCAGGTTGATATTACGATTACACACACAGGGCCTGGATCTTCTGGAGAAAATTAGTCCTGAAATAGAACAATTGTCCCTAAAGGAAATTTCACTCACAGAAACTGAGGCCCGTACAGTAAATTTACTGCTCGATAAGTTGCGGGGATGAAAACATAAAACAGGAACAGTGTGTTTAAGCTGTCCATCAATAAGAAAATTACACATTATGGAAACTAGCATAAAATCAATGGTCTATCACTCAGCAGATTCACGGGGACTCGCGAATCATGGCTGGCTGATTTCACGGCATACCTTTAGTTTCGCCGGCTACTACAATCCCGACCGGGTAAATTTTGGGGCGCTTCGGGTACTTAATGACGATATAGTAAAACCGGGAATGGGTTTTGGCTCACACCCTCACGATAATATGGAAATAATTTCCATTCCACTTTCGGGTTCGTTGGCACACAAAGACAGCACAGGTGTTCAGCGAGAAATCAAAACCGGCGAGGTGCAGATTATGTCGGCAGGGAGCGGTCTGGTTCATTCGGAATACAATCATTCTCGGACGGAGGATGTGAATTTTCTCCAGATATGGATTCTGCCAAAGCTTCGCAACATAGCTCCGCGGTACGACCAGAAGGATTTTAGTAAAACCCTGGAATCAGGGAAAATGGTGACTGTAGTGTCGCCCAATGACCCTGAAGCATTATGGATCAATCAGGATGCTGTGCTTTCGATCGGAAACCTAAAGAAAGGAACTTCCCTTAACCACAAACTGCAATTTCCCGGAAATGGAATATATGCATTCCTGATTCAGGGGTGTGTGGAAGTAGATGGAAAAACCCTGAACGAAAAAGACGGCGTTGGCTTTATGGCCCAGCGAAAGATAACTATCGAGGTGAAGGAAGATTCAAAACTATTACTTATTGAAATACCAAAAATCTATTAATTAACATAAATCAATTATTAACATGAAGAAGCAAATTTTAACAATGGCATTTGTTGCCGCAGGTGTTGGTGCAATTGCAGAAGGTGACGCACAGTCAACCATGACTGTTATTACTCAGGAAAGCCAGGTAGAATGGCTGGGGAAAAAAGTTACGGGTGAACACTACGGTGAAATCTCCATTTCGAAAGGTGACCTGCAACTGGAAAATGATGTGCTTACAGGTGGCTCATTCGAGATCGACATGAAGTCGATCGTATGCAAGGATCTGGATAACCAGGAATACAACCAGAAGTTGGTTGGCCACCTGAAGTCGGATGATTTCTTTGGAGTAGAAAAGTACCCAACAGCCAGCCTCGTTATCACCGGGGTTGAAAAGAAAGGATCTACTAAATACATGGTTCAAGGCGATATCACCATCAAAGGAGTCACGAAGTCAATTTCCTTTCCAACACAGGTGGCCATATATGGAGAAAAGGCATCAGCAACAGCTTCAATCACCATCGACCGGTCTGATTTCAACGTCAAGTTCGGATCAGGTTCTTTCTTCGATGGGCTTGGAGATAAGATGATCTATGACGAATTCACACTCGATGTGACGCTCGTAGCCAACAAGTAAACCTTATCAATATTAACCGCTAAAAAGCCAGGTCTAAAGCCTGGTTTTTTTGTTGTATTACGGAATAGAAATGTAATCAGATTGACAATACGTCATTTCAATTTTCTACCTTTATCCCCTTCTTAAAACCCTATTTTTCAACATCATTACCAATAAAATATGAATGAATATCTGGCACATATTGAGAAAGAATTATCGCAATATGACTTCGGCTTAAGGCCCGCGGAGTTGTATGATCCGATAAGGTATGTGCTGGCGCTTGGTGGCAAACGCATCAGGCCGGTACTAACGCTCATGGCTTCTGAACTATTTTGTGGCGATTTCAGACAGGCGGTATATCCGGCTCTCGCGGTAGAGGTTTTTCATAATTTTACCCTGCTGCACGACGACATCATGGACAAGGCTCCCCTTCGCCGAGGGCAGGCGACTGTTCATGAAAAATGGAATGACAACATTGCCATACTTAGCGGTGATGTGATGCTGATCAGGGCCTATGAACTTTTCCTCAAATCGGACCATCCGGAGCTTAAACTGATCCTCCGCAAATTCAATGAATGTGCTGCGGAAGTATGCGAAGGACAGCAATTGGATATGAATTATGAAACGATGACGTCCGTTTCGGAGGACGAATATATTGAAATGATACGGTTGAAAACGGCGGTATTACTCGCTTTTTCGCTGGAATTGGGAGCTATTTTGGGGAGTGCGACACAGGAAAACCGTGAAAAACTTTACGAGTTTGGTATTAACATCGGACTAGGGTTTCAATTGAAAGACGACCTTTTGGACGTGTATGGTGAGGCCGACAAATTTGGAAAACAAGTCGGAGGCGACATTATTTCTAATAAAAAAACATATCTGCTGATAAAAGCCAGGGAGCAGGCAAAAGGTGAAAATCTAGTTGAATTGGAATATTGGCTTTACCAGAAAACCTTTGACCCCACGGAAAAAGTAAAGGCTGTAAAAGCGATTTATGAAAAATTGGGCATCCGGGAGTTGGGTGAGCAGAAGATGAACCGATATTTCGATAGGGCCATTAATACGCTGGACGAACTGGATATCGTTAAAGAAAGAAAACAACCTATTCTCACATTGACCAGATCATTGATAGATCGCGAAAAATAGATGTTCGACGAACGGATCACCTTATTGCTCATTCTAGTTACCGTTGTCACCAGCATTAATGCGTGGCAAAATCATACAATGCGGCAACGATGGATGTTTCGGCCATTTGCCATAAACCACTTAGGTCAATATTACCGCTTCCTGAGTTCAGGATTTATCCATAGCGATTTCATGCATATGCTGTTCAACATGATTGCGCTGTACTTTTTTGGCGGCGTACTCGAACGCATTTACCTTAATGAATTCGGCTTTTTTGGCGTGATACTTTACGTGGTCACCTATCTTGCCGGCATTGTCGTGTCTAACCTGAAATCCTATTTCAAATATAAAGAATTAAGTCATTACAACTCATTGGGGGCATCTGGTGGAGTGGCATCCGTTTTATTTGGCGCAATTATTTACAGGCCTACTTCATCCATCTGTCTCTATTTTGCCATCTGTCTTCCGGCATTTATCATCGGAGCTATTTATATCATTTACTCGTATTATTCATCCAGGCACACGAATGATTCTATCAATCATGACGCCCACCTGTTCGGGTCTCTCTTTGGCATTGGGTTCACCATCCTACTTCGGCCGGCGGTGGTACTGGAATTTTATGAGCGGATTATCCATTTCAACCTTTATGAATTCAATATTTTCTAATTTTTCCAGCGCAAAACAATTCCCCTTTTTTAAAATTGTCGTTATGGCCAAATATGAAACAATATCACTAAATTGGTACTGATTGATATAATAATTCCCTAAGGAGATAACAGCTTGAGATGACAAAAGAAGATGCAAACATATTATTGATCGATGATGACGATGATATACTCCTGGCAGCGAAATTTCTCCTGAAAAAGCACTTCACTTCCATCATCACGGCGGGAGGACCAAATACGATAGATTCACTTTTGCGTGAAAATCGCTTCGATATCGCGCTGCTGGATATGAATTATACTACCGGCGCCACGAGCGGAAAAGAGGGACTCGATTTACTTAAAAAAATAAAACGTGATTCCCCTTTTACCCGAGTGATCATGATGACCGCTTATGGCGATATTGATCTCGCGATAAAGGCCATCAAAGAAGGGGCATCCGATTTTATCGTGAAGCCTTGGGATAATGCCAAACTGATATCTACGGTATTATCGGCTTTCAAAAAGACCTTCGATTCCCAGCCAGTGGCGCAGGTGTCGCAACCGGAGCAAGGCGGCGAATTCCACAAACCGTTTTCTGAAGTGGATAGGATATTCATGTTTCTGGATATCCGGGCATCTACCACCATTGCAGAAGAGCTGGGACATGTGCGGTATTTTGATTTGTTAAATGACTTTTTCAATGATATTGCCGACCCAATCTCAAAGAATAAAGGACAGATTTATCAATATGTGGGTGATGAAGTGGTTGTTACCTGGGCGCTGGAAGATGGCTTGCCGAAGGCCAATTGCCTGCAATGTTTTTACGATATTGTCGATACCATCGAAACCTACAACGAGAAATACAATGAAAAATATGGCTTGAAACCATCATTCAAGGCGGGAATGCATTTCGGTAAAGTATCAACAGGCACGGTGGGTACTTTGAAAAAGGAAATAATCTATACCGGTGACGTGCTCAATACCGCCAGTCGCATTGAAGGCCTGTGCAACAAACATGACGTAGATCTGCTGCTGTCGAAGGATTTGGTGGATCATCTCGAAATAAACGAAAACTACAGCCCGCGCAGAATCGGGGGGATAAACCTCCGTGGAAAAAGCACGGAAATCATTCTGTTTACGATTGACAGAAACTAAAAACCACCTGCTTCCCAGCAGGTGGTCCCACGATTTATGGCATATTAATGCCCGCCATCTTTACAGCAGTCGTCCAGCTTGGTATACGCTTTTTCCTCTCTCTTTACATCATCCGCATTGTAGCCTGCTTTGGCGATGCACTGGCGGATTTTGTCTGGAGTAGTTTTACTGGCATCATATTGTACAGTCACTATCTTGGTTTTCACATCAAGATTGGATTTCTCCACACCTTTTTCAAAAGCGAGTGCCTTCTCAATGGTCGATTTGCACATACCACAGATAGCCGATGTCTTGATCTCGACCGTTTCGGCTTGAGCATTTGCTACAATAGCCATCGCCACGAAGGCGAAAATCATTACAAACTTTTTCATGTTTATTTGAATTTAAAGTATATGGTTTTAAATATGAACTACTTGATTTTGTACCTGATACCGGTATAAATCATCCGACCGGCAACAGGACCCCATACCATGGAAGCATCAAATGAATCTCCAAATGGATCCTCAGGATTTATGATGGGATTGGGCTGCCGAAAATTCAGCAGATTTTCGCCCCCAATATAAATATTCCCCCAGAGGAACCCCTTGCTGATCTGCCCGCTAACCATAGAGTACCAGGGCGATGTATTATCAACTTGTAAGTCACCCGCATTCATAGGTGCAGTAGGCAGGCGATTTGGGCCGTTGAGCGACCAGGTAAAGTCGATTTGCCATTTCTCATAATCCGTGACATAGCCCAGATTCAGGAAATACCTGTCTCGGGGAGTGAATGTAACCGGCTGGAGTTTGCCATTGGTCGTTTGCCGGACATCGTAGTATTTATAGGCAGCTTTCATTTTCAGGTGCTTCACAAGTTCATACTGAGCTTCAACTTGAAGGCTGTGCGCAAAAGAACTTCCTTGCAAATTGTAAATTATTAATTTATCCGATGCCTGATCCTGATCGTAAATAAGCTGATTAATGAAATCTGTATAGAAATAATCCACTACGAAAGTCAATGGCTTTTCAAATAAGTGCATATGCGACGCCATACTGCTTCCAAAATTCCAGGACCTCTCCGGTTTGGGGGATTCTGAGAGTATTATACGTCGCGAGGATGCAAAAAACTGCGAATTTTCCATGAGTATGTTTGCTGTACGATACCCTTTTCCGGCTGAAACCCTGAACGTCATATGCTTATTCATCGCCCACCGGGCATGCAGTCGCGGGGTATTATAGAGCCCATAGAGGTTATGGAAATCCAGGCGATAGCCGGCCACGAGCGTGAAATCCTCATTGGGAATAAAGTTGTATTCATAGAAAACGCCAGGTACACTCTCTGTCCTGTTCATGGTAGAATCAAGATCGCCAGACAGGTCTGAATAGTAGGTCTCATCGAAATCATCGATCAGATAACTCAGCCCGGTTTTAAACTGATGCCGGGTATCGCCAATGATGTTTTGATATATCGCATTGAAATATCCCGTTTTCTCATCAGCCCCATAAAATCTCCGTCCTGCTCCACCGTCAAACTCCTGATAAGCCATAGAATACTGAAACCCCCATCCTTTATAGGGTTTTTCGGGAAACAACAACCCGGTTTTTCCAAATATTTCAAACCTCCTGGCGTTGTTTTTAAATCCGTAAACCGGTGATGTGAGTTGGTCGTCGCCAAAATCAAATCCCCGCTGACCGCCGGCGTTTTCATCAATCATATACTGGATGCCAATTTGAGAAACTGTCCTTTCTCCGTGATATTTATACCGATTCAGGATGTTGAATTGACGGGATTTTGGCAAATCCATGAATCCATCGTCATTACCATCGATCTCCGAAGCCATGTAATTAGCGTGCACGAGAATACCGGTGCTCCATTTGTCAGATAGTTTGGTGGCATTATTCACATTAGCTTCCATCCTGCCAAAGGAATTGAGGTATGCATTAAAATACCAGGTTTCACTTTCTTCCGGCTTTTTGAATTCCATGTTGATTTGCCCGCTCATGGATTCGTAGCCATTCAGGACAGAACCGGCCCCCTTCCCGACATCGATGGATTGAATCCATGTACCGGGCACATAGGTTAACCCATAGCGGGAGTTTTAGTCCGCGTATATGCGGAATGCCTTCACGACTAATGAGTACATACCTGCCGTCCAGGCCAAGCAATCGAATCATTTTTGCGCCGCTAACGGCATCAGTCATCGACACATCCACACTGGCGTTTGTTTCGAAACTTTCGGAGAGGTTGCAGCAGGCGGCCTTGACCAATTCCTTTTCAGTAATCAGTTCATTGAGGATGGGCTGCAACTCATCGATGGAGGAAGTACCAGCCCTGACAGTCACCGTTTGCAATTGTTCGGAGGCCTCGGTCAATGCTATTTCGAGCTTCTCCTCTTCGCCGACAGCGATGGTGTCGTTGAGGTAGCCGACAAACGAAATTACTACCAAAACGCCATGAGGCACATTGGACAACGCAAAATCGCCATTTACGTCAGTAGTTACACCGTTTGTGGTGCCGGCAATTTGAACAGCAGCGCCGACAAGAGCTTCGCCCGTCGTTGAAGTCACACGGCCAGTTATCGTATGCTGGGCATATCCAAGATTGGAAATCGCCAATAGAATTAATATAAAATTTATTTTTAAGTACATAAATGAAATCGCTAAATGTAAAGAATGAGATAATCGTGCTGATTTAACCATCAGCCTCTCAACGTATTAAATAGCGGATTTCAAATAATGAAGGTCTGATACAACAGGCATTTATCCGTTTGTATCAGTGGTGGAGAGGGTATTATGGGAAACTCAGTTTTTGAGTTTTCACCAGAAAGATTATTGAAAGCGAATAAGGAGATTATGAGAAAATCGCATCCATGGATATTTAGGGCATTTGCGGCACTAAAATCATCATCTGAATCAGAGGAGAAATAAATATTTTCACAGCAACCGTTTTTTTCGATGATGACCGTACCCGGTTGCCGGCTTTGGCGTTTCACAGTTATTTATTTCAGCCATCCCACAGTCGAGATGGCCATGACCGAGCATTAACTCACTTTTCACCTTAAATGCACCACAGAAATGACTTGCCCAGGTCAGGTTTACCTGGCCTGCTCCGAATATTAGAAGAAGCGATATGGCGATTATGCGTCTCATGCAATAGTTTGCAAATTTCGAACTATTAAGTGAATTTTCAAATTTACTTAATTATTAACGGTTTGGATATGGTATTGTTTCCTTCCATTTTTCTGTCCAAAAAGTAATTTTTTCAAAAGGAACAACAAGGCTATGCATCGGGTATAAATAAAAGCTGGTATTTTTGCGGTTTAATTAATGATTCTCTTGTGGTAAAAATTGGAAATATAGAAGTCGGTGAATTTCCATTGCTACTCGCTCCCATGGAAGATGTGAGTGATCCTCCTTTCCGGGCCGTCTGCAAATTAAATGGCGCTGATCTCATGTACACAGAATTCATCAGTGCGGAGGGTCTGATCCGCGATGCTGAAAAAAGCTTGCAGAAACTGGACATTTACGACTATGAGCGACCTATAGGAATTCAGATTTTTGGGGAAAATATCAATTCCATGCGTCAGGCTGCCGCCAAAGCCGAAGCCGCCGGACCGGAATTAATCGACATAAACTATGGCTGTCCTGTGAAGAAGGTTGCCTGCAAAGGCGCCGGTGCCGGTATACTGCTGGATGTACCCAAAATGGAAGCCATGACAAGGGAAATCGTGAAGCAGGTCTCGCTTCCCGTAACCGTAAAAACCCGTTTGGGATGGGATGACAATTCAATAAAAATTATCGAAGTGGCTCTTCGACTTCAGGATGCCGGTATAAAAGCGCTTACTATCCATGGTCGCACCCGTCAACAGATGTACAAAGGCAGCGCCAACTGGGATCATATTCAAAAAGTGAAAGAGCATCCGGATATTCAGATCCCGATTTTTGGAAACGGTGATGTTTCTTCGCCTGAAATAGCCATGGACTTTAGACATAAATATGGAGTCGATGGCATCATGATCGGCAGGGCAAGCATTGGGAATCCATGGATTTTTAATGAAATAAAACACTTCATGAAAACCGGTCAATTGCCGAAGCCACCTTCACTGAAAGAAAAAGTGGATACCGTGATGAATCATCTGCGCTTTTCGATCGAATGGAAAGGACCCAGAACCGGCGTATTTGAGATGCGAAGGCACTATACCAATTACTTCAAGGGGCTGGATAACTTTAAACAGCTCCGGATGCGACTTGTGGATGCTATTGAAGAAACCGAATTGTACGATATACTTAAGGAAATATCCACCCTGGATAAAATGGCCATTCAATGATCCTCCCAAAATCCATGCATTCGCGGGTGCATGCCTGGTTCATACTTATTATTCTTACGGTTATTTGGGGAAGTTCCTTCATTTTGATGAAAAAGGGATTAGTTGCCTTTTCATCCGGCGAAGTAGCCGCGCTGCGGATTTTTACTGCATCGCTGTTCATGCTGCCTTTCGCAATTTCATGGATGAAACAAGTGCCGCGTAGTGAATACAAAATTGTTTTCTTGTCAGGACTGATAGGAAGCCTTATTCCGGCCTTTCTTTTTGCGGTAGCGCAAACCAAACTTGACAGTGCTATTACTGGAATAATCAATTCACTTACTCCGGTTTTTGTGATACTTGTCGGTGCCGCGCTTTTTAGTCAAAAAATTTCGCTGAAAATGATCCTTGGCTTGCTACTCGCATTATTGGGAACTTTGGCCCTGATGCGAAGTGGCAGCGATTCTGACTTGAGCGTTAATTTCTACGCCGGATTTATCATTTTGGCCACGATCCTCTATGGATTCAACGTAAACATCCTGAAATTCAGGCTTTCTGAAATCAATCCGATTGCCGTTTCCAGTATTTCAATTGTACTATGTGCCCCCATTGCGCTGATTCACCTACTATTTTTTACAGATTTTCTCAACCAATTGTTTTATGTGGAGGGAACAGTCCTGGCTTTCGGCTACATTTCACTTTTAGGGGTATTTGGAACAGGCCTTGCGCTTATACTATTTAATTTTCTAATCCGGCTCGCTACGCCACTTTTTGCAAGCTCAGTAACTTACCTTATCCCGATCGTAGCCGTTTTTTGGGGTATTGTTGATGGCGAAACCCTCAGCATTTTACAATTTGGTAGTATGGCAGTAATTATTGGAGGTGTCTATCTCGCCAACAAAAAATGACATCTTTCATTTTTTGGTACTTCAGGCAACCTTTTGCAAGATTGAACGGTTAATAATTATTACGATAGAGTATATTTTCCTAAGATTTTTTTTGTTGACCGATGACTAAAAATAACGAGATGAACTTCCAGAATAAAATATCCACCACGATATCCGATACGGATATAAATGAAATATTAGCGGCAATCAATTACATCCACAAAAAACTTCCCGGTTTAGTTTCACTCACTGAACTGGAACTTGCTTCACTGCCAAAACCGAATTCGGATACAATCGAATTTGTGTACGAAAATCTGAAACTGGCCGAGGAATCTCCTGAACTGGTGCCTGATTTTGTTGATCTCAAAGAATTGAAAAAGGATGTGGACTTGGTTAAAGCCATTGAAAAAATTCTGTGCCCTATTAAAGATTTGGTACAAGTATTAGAAGACAGTGCGACCCTTGCCGGCAGTGAAGCATATTTACCCTCCATTGCCATATACAATTCTGTGAAGACAGATGCTATTCGCCGCAAGCGTGCGAAAAAAACCATAAACGCTTAGCCTCTTAAAAAGTAAGACTATTCTTCTTTGATTGCTAACTAAAAATAACTGCGTACTCCGTTAGGTACTTTTGCCTGCCCCTCCAAATAATATTAAAAAACTCCAGAGCAGGAGGGTATCATACATTTATGAAATTGTTAATGAAATGTTATCTCAATTGGAAAACCTTCAATCAAACGCCCCTATAAAACAGCATATTGGCAGATTGTTTTTTTCCAAAAAAAAACGGATTAAGTTATGCACAAAAGCAGGAAGTTATCCACAGGCACATCATTGTTAGATATAATTAACTGAAAATCATCACTTTGCAGTATAAGCCCGACTTATGTCGTGTGTGGATAAATCGCTCATTTTTATGCACTTAATAAAAAGCAACACTGAAGACAAAAAAAATTTAATAAAGGCTGGGCAACATTCCGTTAATCTTCATTCGGCTCTGTCTTTCCTTAGTTTCGTTCGGTAGGAGTTGAAAATCCGCGATTTAGATACCAACCCCACATACTTTCCGTCATCGATCACGGGGAGGTTCCAGGCTCCTGAAATCTCAAAAGTATTCATGATTGACTGCATGGAATCGGCGGTAGAAACAATCGCAGGCGGCTGGCTCATGATGGCGCTGACTGGTAAGGTCTTCCTCATTTCATCATCAAACATTATATCTCTTATGTCATCAAGGGTTATGATCCCGCCGAGCTTGCCGTTTTCATCGACGACCGGAAATATATTGCGTTTCGACTTTCTTACCAGCTTTACGAGATCTTCCAGATGTTGATCAGGCCGTATGGTCAATAGGTCGTTTTCAAGCACAGAAGTCAGCTGCATACCGCTTAAAAGCTGCCGATCCTTGTCATGCGGCATGTAGTCGCCTCTTAGTATAAGTCGCTTGGTATAGATGGAGTATTTCTCAAAATAAGAGATGGTACTGAACGAAATGGCCGAAACGAGCATCAACGGAATAAACAACTCATAACCGCTGGTAATTTCAGCAATGAGAAAGATTGCGGTTAGAGGCGCATGCAACACTCCGCTCATCACTCCGCACATGCCAACCAATGTGAAATTACTAAGACTGATTTGGCTGCCGGTCAGGTAATTAAAGGCATAGGCGAAGAAAAATCCAAAGGTCCCTCCCACGAAAAGGGACGGCGCAAATATACCACCGCTACCGCCAGATTCGATGGTAACAGAGGTTGCTAATGGTTTTAATACTATGACTGCAAGAAGTATGGATAGAAAGATAAACGGAGTTGAATATTCAAGATTCAACAAGGACTGAAAATTTACATCGGCCTCTTTGGCACTGAGCAATAATTTAATAGTATCGTATCCTTCCCCGTAAATCGGCGGTAAGAAAAATATGATTACCCCAAGTATCAGGCCTCCAATCAGGGCTCGAAGCAGATAGTTCTTGACCTTGGTAATTTTTTGTTCTACCCAATAGGATATTCGTGTAAAGTAGAGGGATACCAATCCACATAAAACTCCAAGTAGAATGTAATAGGGAGTATTGGCGGCAACAAATGGATCTTTCAGGATAAAAGAGAATAAGATATCATCACCCAGCAGCGCTCTGGAAACAAGTGACCCGGTCACTGCCGCTATGAGCAATGGAATAAAACTTGAAAAGCCCAGTCCGGCCAGAATGACCTCGCTGCTAAAAATAACCCCCGTCACCGGGGAATTAAAGATTCCGGCAATGGCCCCTGCTGCTCCACAACCAATAAGTAGCGTTCTGCTTTTATAATCTAAATGTGCTAATTGCGCAATATTGGATCCGATAGCTGTACCCGTAACCACGATCGGTGCCTCCAAACCAACTGAGCCTCCAAATCCGACCGTGATAGCACTGGTCAACATCCTCGAATACATTTTGCCCCGTTTTATAATACTTGACCGCTGGGATATAGTGTATAGTACATCGGTAATACCATGGCCAAGTTTTTCTTTCCAGTAATACCTGGCAAGAATAACAGTGATCGTAATGCCAGCAAGTGGATAAAAGTAGATTACCAAATTGTCCAAATCGGGATGTACACCCCCCAACAAGAAATACTGCACTTTATGAACTACCTGCTTGAGGATCACAGCGGCTATACCGGCTACGGCACCAGTAATTGCACCGAGCATCAAGGTAAAATTGACGGTGGTGATGTGCCTGATTCTCCAGATTAAAAAATTATGTAGTATTTTATTAACTTTCACGCCCCAAAAGTACAATATTTTATGCCTTTCATGGCGATTAATCCATTTCAAAATTGTTAATATTCTAATCTTAATGAATAACCCAATAACAACACTTTTCAACATAAAATACCCCATTATCCAGGCAGGAATGGTCTGGTGCAGTGGCTGGAAACTTGCCTCAGCAGTCAGCAACAGTGGCGGCCTCGGGCTAATTGGCGCTGGCTCTATGCATCCTGAAGTGCTCGTTGAACACATTGAAAAATGTAAAGCGGCTACTTCCTTTCCTTTCGGGGTCAATGTTCCACTCATGTACCCGCAAGTGTCCGAAATAATGGACATCCTTATAAAACACGAAGTTCCAATCGTATTCACTTCGGCGGGGAACCCCGCACAATGGACCGGTCATCTTCAGGCACACGGCATCAAAGTAGCGCATGTTGTGTCCAGTTTGAAATTCGCGTTGAAAAGTGAGGCCGCTGGGGTTGATGCCATTGTCGCAGAAGGCTTTGAAGCCGGAGGTCATAACGGCCGCGAAGAAACAACAACTATGTGTCTTGTTCCTGCCGTCGCGCAACATATCAAGATTCCTTTAATTGCTGCCGGCGGTATCGCCAGCGGACGGGCCATGCTCGCAGCTTTTGCGCTGGGAGCGGGAGGTGCGCAGGTGGGGAGTCGCTTTGCAGCGAGTGCTGAATCGTCGGCCCACGAAAATTTTAAGCAATTAATCATCCATGCCCAAGAAGGAAGCACAAAGCTTATGATGAAACAATTGACACCGGTACGACTCTTGAAAAATAAGTTTTACGAGGAAGTAGCTTTAGCTGAATCGACGTGTGCTACCACCGACGATCTGAGTGCATTGCTGGGAAAAGGCAGGGCAAAAAAAGGCATGTTCGAGGGCGATCTTGATGCTGGTGAACTTGAAATCGGGCAGATCGCATCCACAATCAACAAAATTGAGCCGGCGGCTGATATTGTGAAGGAAATATGGGAGGAATTTTGTTCGGCGTCGGACTTGCTTGCCAAATGGAATCAGGGATACAAATGATTCATTAATTCTCAAATAGCAAAACAGCTTGTTACATTTCGAATGGCATTAGAATTGCAGAGTGATCGAAGACTGAACTCGGCTGTCCGGAAAACGCTTTTAAGGACACCTTCATTTTTAATGGAAAAAAAAGTATTATTACATATCAAAAACGAAAATCATATGATTATGAAAAATGTAGCTTTAAATACCTTGATTGCCCTTCTCCTTATTATTTCACCCATTGTTTTTGCTCAGGAAAGTCCGACGGTACATGCGGAGAAGACTGTAAATGGCCTGACAATTAAGATTGATTATTCTTCACCGCAGGTAAGAGACAGAGTAATTTGGGGTGGACTTGAGCCTTATGATAAAGTTTGGCGCACCGGTGCTAATAACGCCACAACATTGGAAGTAACAGAAAATGCCAAGATTGGAAAAAATAAGCTTCCTGCTGGAAAATATGCCCTTTTCACCATCCCGATGAAAGGCGATACATGGACAGTGATCATAAATAAGGTTGCCGACCAGTGGGGCGCATATAACTATAAGGAGGGTGAAGACCTGTTCAGGTTTGATGTAAAAGTTGATCGTACAATAGATATCAGTGAGTCATTGAAATTTGATATACTTGATGACGGAACAGTTGTTTTCGCATGGGAATACAAATCATTTAAGTTTAAAATCGAAAAGTAAACCGCGAATATCATATTCAAGGAAAGGAGGAGGATTTCAAAAGTCCTCCTCTTTTTTTGGCGAATTGAGGAATGCAATCATTCTCCCTGGATTTTCAGCCCTTTTACTGATTCTATATGAATGGTCAACGTTACTTTTTTATATTGCAGGGCAGTTTGTCTTTGACATAGCCTGGGTGAATGCCGGTCTTCAGTATCCTACTTTGTCATCAATCTGCCTGCCCCTTGCGGCACCGATATTAATGGACTTTTGACACAATTTATCCGGAAATACTATGTACCTGATTTTCGATACTGAAACCACAGGGTTACCAAAAAACAAGCAAGCGCCTCTTTCAGATTTCGATAATTGGCCGAGACTGGTTCAGATGGCGTGGCAGCTTCACGACCATTCCGGAAAACTGCTCGCCAACGAGAATCACATCGTAAGGCCTGATGGATTTACGATTCCTTTTAATGCGGAAAAAATCCATGGTATATCTACCCAACAAGCACTAAAGGAAGGTAAACCACTTGCCGAAATCCTTGATCTTTTCGCAAAAGATGTCGAGAAAACGGAACGTATCGTAGGACACAATATCCTGGATTTCGACCTGAAAATAGTTGGCTCTGAGTTTTTGAGGCTGGGTAAACAAAATCCAATTTCACATATCCAGGCTATTGACACGCAATTAGAGTCAACAGAGTATTGCGCACTTCCGGGTGGGCGAGGTGGTCAATTCAAGTGGCCGACGCTTCTGGAACTTTATACCAAATTATTTGGCGAAAGCTTCGGTGACGCGCATGATGCCGCATACGATGTGCTGGCAACAGCCCGGTGCTTTTTCGGGCTGATAAAACAGGGCGTCTTGAAACCCGCCGATAATACCGCCCCGGATTCAATTAGCTATGAAGCGCCGAAGCTTGGTAGTGCAAATTTTGCCAAAAAGCAGGAATCAACTCCGCGCTTTGTGGAAACCGCACAAATACATCGCGAAATTACCACACCCTTTTGCCACCTGCATGTTCACTCCCAATATTCGGTTCTCCAGGCCACGCCAAACATCAAGGGGATCATAAAAAGTGCAAAGGAGTGCGGTATGCCCGCCGTGGCGCTGACCGATCTTGGCAATATGTATGGCGCTTTTAAGTTCGTAAAGGAAGCGCTGTCAAAAGACATTAAACCCATACTTGGCTGTGAGTATTACGTGGCTGAAGAGCGGCTTAAATTAAAATTCACCAAAGACGACCCCGATAAAAGATTTACGCAAGTGCTGCTCGCCAAAAATAAGGATGGCTACCACAACCTGGCGAAACTGAGCTCTTTGGGATTCACCGAGGGTTCATACGGTCTTTATCCCCGCATCGACAAGCAACTTATTGAAGAATATTCAGATAACGTCATAGCGCTGTCCGGCGGGCTGACAGGGGAAATCCCAAACCTTATTCTCAATGTCGGTGAGCACCAGGCCGAGGACGCTCTCAAATGGTGGATTCGCGTATTTGGAGAAGATTTTTACATAGAACTTCTGCGGCACGGACTGGAAGAAAATAAACGTGTAAACGATGTCCTGCTGCATCTGGCAAATAAGTATGATGTGAAGGTGATCGCCACAAATGATGTGTATTATATCAGTCAGGATGATGCCAATGCGCACGATATCCTTTTATGTGTGAAGGAAAACGAATTGCAATCTACGCCAATCGGCAGAGGACGCGGTACCAGGTATGGGTTTCCCAACAAGGAATATTACTTCAAAACCCAGGAACAGATGAAGGAGCTGTTCAGAGATATTCCCCAGGCGATTGAAAACATCAATGAACTGGTGAATAAAGTGAGCAGTTACCAGCTCGACCGGGAAGTGCTTCTTCCGGCCTTCAATATTCCGGACGGATTTCAAACAGAAAATGACTATTTGCGCCATCTGACCTATGAAGGCGCCAAAGTGAAATATGGAGAAATTACGCAGAGGGTGCGGGAACGCTTAGACTTCGAACTAGAAACCATAAAAAGCACGGGCTATCCGGGTTATTTTCTAATCGTACAGGATTTTACCTCACAAGCCAGAAAACTGGGGGTTGCGGTAGGGCCCGGGCGCGGTTCGGCGGCCGGTTCGGCTGTGGCATATAGTATTGGTATCACCAATGTAGACCCCATAAAATACGACCTGCTGTTTGAGCGATTCCTGAATCCGGATCGCGTTTCCCTTCCCGATATTGACATTGACTTTGATGATGAAGGCCGAAGTAAAATCATCGATTATGTCGTCAAAAAATACGGCCAGAATCAGGTAGCCCAGATCATTACTTATGGTACCATGGCGGCAAAAACCTCTATACGCGATGCGGCCAGGGTGATGGAGTTGCCCTTACCCGAATCGAACAGCCTGGCGAAGCTTGTCCCTGAGCGCCCCGGAATGACGCTTGAAAAAGCATTTAAGGAAGTGCCTGAGCTGGAGGAGATCAGCAAAGGCAAAACAAAGGAAGCCGAAATATTAAAACTGGCTAGAGTGCTCGAAGGCTCCGTCCGCAATACAGGCTTGCACGCCTGTGGGGTGATCATTACGCCGGATGACATTACCAAATATATACCGGTTTGTACTTCCAAAGAGTCTGATCTATACGTTACACAGTTCGATAACAGTGTTGTCGAAAACGCCGGTATGCTTAAAATGGATTTCCTTGGGCTCAAAACACTTTCTATCATCAAGACGGCGCTGGAAAATATCAAAAAACGCCATGGATTGGATATCGATATTGACAAAATCCCATTGGACGACGCCACGACATTTGAGCTATACCAAAAGGGGCAAACCAACGGCACTTTTCAGTTTGAAAGTGCCGGTATGCAAAAGCACCTTCGGGCTCTGAAGCCTGATAAATTCGAAGATCTCATCGCCATGAACGCATTGTATCGTCCGGGACCCATGGAATATATCCCAAATTTTATAAAGCGAAAACATGGTGAAGAAACTATAACGTTTGATATACCCGGCATGGAAGAATACCTGGCCGAAACCTACGGCATCACCGTGTATCAGGAGCAGGTAATGTTGCTTTCACAGAAACTGGCCAATTTTACCAAGGGCGAGGCGGACGTACTTCGCAAGGCGATGGGTAAAAAGATTCTGGCTATGCTGGAGAAATTAAAGCCCAAATTCATCGAAGGTTGCAAGGCAAATGGCCATGATGTGACGATTGCGGAAAAAGTATGGAAGGATTGGGAAGCATTTGCGGCCTATGCTTTCAACAAGTCGCATTCCACCTGCTATTCGATTGTCGCTTATCAAACGGCCTACCTTAAGGCGCATTATCCGGCCGAATACATGGCTTCCGTGCTCACGCACAATCAAAATCAGATTGAGAAAATCACCTTCTTCATGGACGAATGTCGCCATATTGGTGTCAGGGTACTCGGACCAAGTGTCAACGAATCGGGGGACAACTTTGAGGTAAATAAAAATGGTGAAATACGTTTTGGCCTTGCCGCCATTAAAGGCGCCGGTGAAGCTGCCGTGGAGGCCGTAATTAAGGAACGAACTCATGGACATTTCACGGATATTTACGACTTCTCCAGGCGGGTAAACCTTCGGGCAGTCAATAAAAAGACGTTTGAGTGCTTCGCTCAGGCCGGCGCTTTTGACTGCTTCGAAAGCCACCACCGCAGACAGTTCATGTTTGACAATGACGGAACTTTCATCGAAAAACTGATCCGCTATGGAAACAAGGTGCAAACTGAAGGACAAACCTCACAGCAGAACCTGTTTGGAGATGACAAGGGCATGCATGTGCCGCCGCCCAAGGTGATCGACTGCGAAACATATGGCGAACTTGAGAAATTGAAAATTGAAAAGGAAGTGGTGGGATTCTATATTTCGGGCCACCCGTTGGATCAGTTCAGGTTTGAAATCGAAACATTCACACACAATGCATTATCCGACCTCAAGGATATTGAAAATCGCATCGGAAACGATATTTCCATCGCAGGGATCGTGACGGAGGTCGCCCATAAATTTACTAAAACCGGCAAGCCCTTCGGGATCATGACCATCGAAGGATATGACGACAACCATACGTTCTACCTGTTTTCTGACGACTATGTAAAGTTCAAGGAATTCATGGTTGTAAACTGGTTTTTGTTCATCAAAGGGATTGTTACTACCAAGCAGTGGGGCGACCAGCGGCCTGAATTTAAAATCAACAGCATCCAGTTGCTCAGCGAGATCCGTGACAAACTCAGCAAGTCCGTGGATGTCAA
This sequence comes from Cyclobacteriaceae bacterium, assembly GCA_034523095.1. Classification (GTDB taxonomy): domain Bacteria; phylum Bacteroidota; class Bacteroidia; order Cytophagales; family Cyclobacteriaceae; genus JAAUQL01. Next base: position 102,519 of record JAXHKU010000004.1, read on the forward strand.
TATCCGGGCGCAGGATGTAAATGAATCCATTATACGTCAGATAGAGACAATTCTCCAGCGCAACCCGGGTAACTGTTCGTTGAAATTCAACCTTTATGATGAAAGTGAGAGCATCACCGTGGATTTGCTCTCGCGAAAATTCAGGGTGAGCCCAAGCAACGACCTGATTCAGGCGCTGGAAGAAATCCCCACCGTCGAGTTCAGGGTTAGGTGACGATATGTCGCCATGTCAGAATATTCCAAACATTCCTATGCGATTTGTCGTTTCGGTTACATTATAATCTCTCCGGCCTGACAATTCGACCTGAAAAAAGTTTTAGTACTATATTTGAGCCCTTCAAAATCAAAAATAAATATTATGGCAAAACCAATAGAAATTACCGACGCTAACTACAAAGAAGTGCTTTCTTCAAACCTCCCGGTCCTTGTTGATTTCTGGGCAGAATGGTGCGGCCCCTGCAAGATGATCGGTCCTTTAGTGGAGCAATTGGCCGGGGAATATGAGGGCAAAGCCGTTATCGCCAAGGTGGATGTGGATTCAAATCCTGAGATTTCTGTAAAATTCGGCATACGAAGCATACCGACACTGTTGTTTTTTAAAAACAATGAAATTGTTGACAAGCAGATCGGCGCAGTACCGAAGGCAGTGTTGGCCAAAAAATTAGACGCTCAGATCAACTGATCAGGCAGAAACAAACTGCTTTTCTTTCAGGTGGCGTAGCATCTCGCCAGTGATTCCGTCGAGATTATATGCCACTTTCCATTTCCAATCGGCTTGTGCCACTGTATCATCGATACTATCGGGCCATGAAGCGGCAATCTGCTGACGAAAATCAGGACGATATTGAATGCTGAATTCCGATATGGATTTTCTGATGCTTTCGGCAATTTCCTTTGGCGAAAAGCTGACCCCGGCCAGGTTATAACTCGTCCTCACGGTAAGGCTTGATGCCGGAGCTTCCATCAACTCGAGCGTGGCTCTGACGGCATCTTCCATAAACAACATCGGCAGTTTTGTATTTTCGCCAATCGGGCAGGTAAAACTACCGCTTTTTAGCGCTTCATGGTATATCTCCACTGCATAGTCAGTTGTACCTCCACCTGGCAGTGATTTATACCCAATGAGTCCGGGATAGCGCAGGCTTCTGACATCCAGGCCATACTTTTCATGGTAATACGCACAAAGCTTTTCCCCGGCCACCTTGGTGATGCCGTATATCGTATTTGGATTTAAAAGTGTTTCCTGGGGTGTATTCGATTTCGGAGCATCCTGTCCGAATACGGCGATTGAGCTTGGCCAATAAACTTTCCTGATTTGCTGTTCTCTTGCAATTTCCAGCACATTTAGCAGGCCATCCATATTTACTTTCCATGCCAATTTCGGGGATTTTTCGGCATTGGCAGAAAGGATGGCCGCGAGGTGATATATTTGAGTGATCCTGTTGACTCTGATTAATTCTGCGAGTTTTTCTGAATCTGTCACATCAAGCGTCGTAAATCTGCCCTGAAAGTTGCCATCTAAGTGGATTATAAAGATCCGTTGCGATTACGTTATCAATACCAAACATTTCCTGCAGGCTTACGACCAGCTCCGTTCCCAATTGTCCCAAAGCTCCAGTGACCAATATTTTTTCCATACTCAATATGCCCGGTTATTTCAAATGAAGAATACCCATATAACCCAATGCAAAATTAGATAAAATTTGTAATAATTTTAATTTACATTGAAATGAGGCCTGTTATTTGAAAGATATTCAACAAAAATGAATAATTTTGAAATATATTGAATTATGACGAAGAATTTTCATCGGCAGAAACTCGGGTATTGAAAATGAAATGTGCCTAAATGTGCTACAATGGAAATTTACTTTTGTCAAACGTGTATTTTTAAGAATTATAGTTTTCACACCATTCTTCTTCTACTATGTACGAAACCCTTAAACCCGATCTGATCGCCGAACTCGATTCCATAAAACAAGCCGGACTTTATAAAAACGAGCGCATTATTACCACGCCGCAAGGCGCACTCATCAGAACCGGCGATGGCCGAGAGGTGATAAATTTTTGCGCGAACAATTATCTCGGCTTGTCGGCCCATCCTAAAGTAATCGAAGCTGCAAAAAAAGCGATTGATTCCCATGGATTCGGCATGTCGTCGGTTAGGTTTATCTGTGGCACGCAGGACATTCACAAAGAACTTGAACAAAAAATATCGAAATTTCTCCATACGGAAGATACTATTTTATATGCAGCTGCCTTCGATGCCAATGGTGGCGTTTTCGAACCGCTTTTCGGAGCAGACAGCGCCATTATTTCTGATGAACTAAACCACGCTTCCATCATCGACGGTGTGCGGCTCTCCAAAGCAGAGCGGTATCGCTACAAACATAATGACATGGCCGATCTGGAGGAAAAACTTCGTGAGTCACAAAATGCACGGCACCGCATCATCGTAACGGATGGTGCATTTTCCATGGATGGCACCATAGCGCAACTGGATAAAATCTGTGATCTGGCCGATAAATACAAAGCCCTGGTGATGACTGATGAGTGCCACGCTACCGGATTTATTGGAAAAACCGGTCGCGGTGTGCCTGAATACCGGAATGTCCTAGGCAGGATAGACATTATCACAGGAACACTTGGCAAGGCGCTTGGCGGGGCGTCGGGAGGATTTACGAGTGGAAAAAAAGAAATTATTGAGCTGCTGAGACAACGGTCGCGCCCCTATTTATTCTCCAATACGCTGGCCCCATCGATCACCGGCGCCTCGATAGCCGTGCTGGATTTGCTCAGCTCCACCACCGAGCTTCGCGATAAGCTGGAAGAAAACACACTCTATTTCCGGAAGGAGATGACCGATGCCGGATTCAGCATAAAACCTGGAGTGCACCCAATCGTTCCGATCATGTTATTTGAAGCGCCATTAGCCCAGCAATTCGCTGAAAAGCTGCTTTCAAAAGGCATTTATGTAATAGGTTTTTACTATCCGGTCGTACCCAAAGGCCAGGCGCGGATTCGTGTTCAGATATCCGCTGTTCATGAAAAGGAACATCTCGATAAAGCCATCCGCGCATTCAAGGAAGTTGGAGAGGAACTTGGTGTCCTGAAATAACATCGTGCCTGATACCCTGGGATTTTTATAATAAAAACCCATTCTTACCAACAGACACGAATCTTGCGAGCATGAGGGCTGACTTACCGGAGTGTTAACGTAATTCGGTTTTGCCGTATCAATCGCACTAATTGTACCAGAGCACGCAGCTCACGAAGGAAGTTGCATTTAAAGTTCAGTAATTTGGATGTTGCGCCATTTTACTTTTATTCCTCCGCCGTCATGGATCTGAAGTGCAATCGAGCCATTTGCCTCGCCGATTTTTTGATCTTTCAGCGTGATCATTTCCGTGCCATTGATCCAGGTGGTTACTTCATCACCTACAACACGAATTTTCATCTTGTTCCATTCATTTTGCTTTTGTGCTTTATCCTTTGATTTTTCAGGTTGAATCAACCAACCGCGACCATATGATTCATAAATACCGCCGGTTTCACCTCCATTGGGCTCCACCTCTGCTTGCCAGCCGGTAATTTTGGTCCCTTCGATGGTTGACCGGAAAAATACTCCGCTGTTGCCGTTGGCCAACAGGAAAAATTCCAGTTCGATCTCAAAATTCTTGTAAAATTTTTCCGTTGCCAGATATCCATACCCTTTGTCGGGGCCACTTTCACAAATCAGTTCACCTTTTTCTACATACCACTTTTCAGTGCCATAAATTTTCCAACCGTCCAGATTCTTGCCATTGAACAGGTTAGATTTCTGTGCAAACAGGGAAGAAGATGTAAAAAGAAGAGAGAGGAAAAGGACTTTGGTAAGAGTTGCAATTCTGTTTTTCATGATTATATGGATTTATAATTGTTTAATTCGAGACCAACAAAGACTAAAGATACCTTCAGTTCCTGAATCTGCAAAAAGCAGTGATGGAGTTTTTGTTCTTCCGCTACTTACTGACTGTTCATGAATCCAGATTCAATATTATTGATAATCCAGCAAAGGCAACAACCGGGTTTACTTGGTGGCCTTTAAAAAGGCGCTCTATAATTGACCCGAATATCTCCATGCGTTCATAAAGTGCAATTCCCGAAAAATTGTATCTTTACAGCCCCACATTTCGCTGGGGATTTCATGGAATTTTAACAATTATCCAATGATTACACTATCCGACACCGCCAAAAATCTGTACGAAGAAAAGCACTTTCAATCTTATATGCGCTTTCCCGTCACCTTTATAAAAGGCAGCGGAGTCAGGGTGTACGACACCAACGGCAAAGAATACCTCGACGCTCTTGCAGGCATTGCCGTCAACAGCGTTGGCCATTGCCATCCCAGAGTTGTGAGCGCTATCCAGGAGCAGGCAGCGACGCTTATTCATATTTCAAACCTCTATCATAATATACCACAAAGTACCCTTGCACGGCTGCTTACGGAATTATCCGGATTCAACAGGGCATTTTTCTGCAATTCAGGATTAGAGGCCAACGAAGCCGCGCTGAAGATCGTACGAAAATACGGCGAGGGCAAAGGCAAAACCGGCCCTGTGGTGTATTTCACAGGTTGCTTTCACGGTCGGTCGGTGGCTACACTGGTCATGGGAAAAGAAACATTTCAAAAAGGATTCGGTCCGTTTCCGGAAGGATTCCGGGAACTAAAGTATAATGATGTTGATGGACTTGATGCCATCGAGGCAGATACAAAAGCAGTTTTTGTAGAATGTGTGCAGGGCGAAGGCGGCATCAATATCGCCACTAAACCTTTCATGAAAAAACTTGGCCAGATATGCCGTGATAATGGAATTCTGCTGGTGGTGGATGAAGTCCAGACCGGCATGGGCAGAACAGGTAAGATGTTTTCTTATGAACATTTTGGCCTGGACCCAGACGTTGTCACACTTGCTAAAGGCCTGGGGGCAGGTTTGCCTATAGGAGCGGTTCTTGCAAAAGAACATGTCGCGAAAGTCATCGGACACAGTGATCACGGATCGACATTCGGTGGCAACCCATTGGTTTGTGCTGCCGCTATTGCCGGGCTTGAAGTCATCCTGGAAGAACACCTCGTGGAAAATGCCCGAACGGTTGGCACCTTTCTGCTCAATCGTATTTTGCACCTGGCCAAAAGCTATAAATTCATTAAGGAAGTCCGTGGAGTAGGCCTTATGATTGGCATTGACTTTGGCGCACCGTGCCGGACTATTGCCCTGAAGTTATTGGATCAGGGACTGCTGGTGAGTTGCACCGCTCAACAAGTAATCAGAATTGTTCCACCGCTGATTCTCACGATGGAAGACGCTGATGAAATTGTTGAAAAACTGAAAATAGTGCTGGATGATGAAGAAAACAATAAATTGTGACTTGACTGCGAATCGTAACAGTTTTTATCGTGTTTCGATCGTTTTCATTTAAGATATTTTATCTTTTTTTAATATTTCGATAAAATATTTTGCACGTTATTGTTATTTTTGCAAGCTGGAAAACTGTCGCCTCGACCAAAACAAGCAACTACTGCTCATCGTCCGGTGTGGATAGTTTTACCGACATCATTTCTGGTTTTAATATAATTGAAGGATACCTTTCCTGGATTTGTGGAGTAACTGATCGTGTTGATTATGAACGAAAAAGAAAATAAAGGAATGTATGTTCCAAGTATGGAGCATGATTCATGTGGTATAGGATTCGTGGCGAATATAAAAGGGGTGAAATCCCACTCCATTGTAAAAGACGCGATAACGATGCTCGAAAACATGGAGCACCGGGGAGCATGCGGCTGCGAACCAGACACCGGAGATGGCGCCGGAATACTCATCCAAATGCCACACCAATTCCTGAAAGAAGAATGTGCCAAGTTGGGTTTCGACTTGCCGGAATTTGGAAAATATGGGGTTGGGTCAATATTTTTCCCCACTGACTCTGCGGTAAGAGAAGAATGTCGATTCATTCTCAATAAACATATTGGCGAACTGGGTTTTGAACTCCTTGGCTACCGCGAAGTCCCGACCAACAACAGTCATATCGGAGCTACAGCCAGGTCGCTTGAGATGAAACTGGAGCAGGTGTTCATCCGGCATAAGACCATTACCGATCCCACCGAGTTAGAGCGGAAAATTTATGTATTGAAAAAGTACACTACCCATTTTATCGGCCACAACGTGGAAGGGAACAATGGTGATTTATACTTTGTCTCATTCTCCTACAAAACTATTGTTTACAAGGGGCAGCTGCGCACCGACCAATTAGAAACCTATTATCCGGACCTTCAGGACCAACGGGTAGTTTCGGCACTCGCACTGGTCCATTCCCGCTTTTCAACCAATACATTTCCCAAGTGGAAACTCGCCCAGCCATTCAAATACATCGCTCATAACGGTGAGATCAATACGGTCCGTGGCAACCTCAACTGGATGAGCTCGAAAGAATCGCTCATGGAATCCAGCCATTTTAGTAAAGAGGATATCATGAGATTGTTGCCGATTTGCGATCCTGCACACTCCGATTCCGCTAATCTCGACAGCATGGTGGAGATTCTGGTACTTGGTGGCAGGCCCTTAGCGCACGTCATGATGATGGTGATTCCTGAAGCATACGAAAGCAACCACCTGATGCCCGATTATAAAAAGGCGTTTTACGAATATCAGGGCTCTATCATGGAGCCATGGGACGGCCCGGCATCCATCTGTTTTACGGATGGAATTGTTGTTGGCGCTACACTCGACCGAAACGGACTCCGTCCGTCGCGATACTGCCTCACTAATGACGATCGGATCATCATGGCTTCCGAGGCTGGCGCTTTGCGCGTAGATCCATCGAAAGTGATTATGAAAGGTCGCCTGCAGCCTGGCAAAATGTTTATAGTTGACCTGGCACAGGGGCGCATTATCAGCGACGAGGAGCTGAAAAAGGACATCTGCACCAGGCATCCCTACCGGCAATGGCTGAATGAAAACCAGATTTCTATAAAAGACCTTCCCATCAAGGAAGACTATGAATTTACATTTGACAAAAGCTCGCTTCAAACGCGGCAATTAGCGCACGGATATACGACAGAAGATATCAAAGTGATTTTCCAGCCTATGGTCAACCAAAAAACCGAACCAATCGGCTCCATGGGAAATGATACACCTTTGGCCATTCTATCTGATCAGAATCAACATTTATCCAATTATTTCAAGCAGCTATTTGCCCAGGTAAGCAATCCTCCGATCGATCCGATACGCGAAAGACTGGTGATGTCACTCAATATTTCTTTCGGAAAAGTGAAAAACTTCATGGAAGAAACGCCCGAGCACTGCCGCCAGATCTATGTGGACCAACCAATTATGAAAAACCGCCAGCTGGAAAAAATCAGGGTGCTGGACAGTCCGTTCTTCAAGTCAAAAGTTATAGATATTACTTTCGATGCCAGTGGCCGGAAAGATGCGTTGGAAAATGCCATTGATGAAATATGCTACAAGGCTGAAAACGCCACCCGCTATGGAATAAATGTGATTATTCTGTCAGACAGAAAAATGTCGAAATCCCGTGCGCCAATTCCATCACTACTAGCAACAGGCGCCGTGCACCATCATCTGATACGGAAAGGGCTGAGGGTGCGCTGCGGTATTGTTGTGGAAGCAGGTGATATACGAGAGACACATCACTATGCTACGCTGATCGGCTATGGCGCAAGCGCTATAAATCCATACCTCGCCTTCGAGACATTGTACGATATGCAGCTGAACGAACAGCTTCCGCAGAATATCGACAAGATGGAGTTATTTGATAACTACATCAAAGCGGTGAATTACGGATTATTAAAGATCTTTTCGAAGATGGGTATCTCAACGATACAGTCGTATCAGGGCGCTCAGATTTTTGAAGCCGTCGGGATTAATTCAAAAGTCATTGACAAGTGTTTCTATGGTACGGTATCGCGACTGGGAGGACTGGGATTTGATGAAATAGCCAGGGAAATACTGGTAAGACATAATCTCGCCTTCCCTCCAAAACCAATTCTTGACCAACGATTGGAGGTGGGTGGCGTTTACCAATGGAAACGACGCGGTGAGTACCACCTTTTCAATCCGGATACGATCCATCTGCTACAGCAATCCACCCGTCGCGGCGATTATCAGTTATTCAAAAAATATTCCGAAAAGGTAAACGACCAAACCATCAAAGCGGCAACGCTCAGAGGGATGCTGCAATTCAAAAAGCGCAACTCCGTGCGAATCGAAGAGGTAGAGCCCAAGGAAAAAATATTCAAGCGTTTCGCCTCAGGGGCAATGTCCTTCGGTTCCATATCTCATGAAGCACACTCCACACTTGCCATTGCTATGAATCGTATAGGCGGAAAGAGCAATTGTGGTGAAGGTGGCGAAGATGAGGCGCGATTTGTACGAAAGGAAAATGGCGACTGGGAACGCTCGGCCATAAAGCAAGTAGCATCTGGTCGGTTTGGAGTTACGATCAATTACTTGACGAATGCCGATGAACTGCAAATAAAAATGGCCCAGGGAGCCAAGCCTGGTGAAGGAGGACAATTGCCCGGCCACAAAGTCGATGAATGGATCGGTCGTGTGAGACATTCCACACCGGGCGTGGGACTTATTTCTCCGCCACCACACCACGATATTTACTCCATAGAGGACCTTGCGCAGCTTATCCATGATTTGAAAAATGCCAACAGAGAGGCCAGGATCAATGTGAAGCTGGTTGCTGAAGCAGGCGTCGGAACTATTGCCGCCGGCGTTTCCAAAGCCAAAGCTGACGTTGTATTGATTTCAGGTCATGACGGAGGTACAGGCGCATCGCCGATAAGTTCCATCCGTCATGCCGGACTACCATGGGAACTGGGTGTTTCTGAGGCGCATCAGACCCTGGTGAAAAATAAGCTCCGTGATCGGATTGTACTCCAGGCCGATGGACAAATGAAAACAGGGCGAGATCTAGCTATAGCTGCGCTGCTCGGTGCAGAAGAGTGGGGAGTGGCAACTGCAGCTTTGATTACAGAAGGTTGTATCATGATGCGCAAGTGTCATTTGAATACCTGCCCGGTAGGTGTAGCCACTCAGGATAAAGAACTGCGAAAACTTTTCAGCGGAAAGCCGGAGCACGTAGTAAACCTATTCACATTCCTTGCAGAAGAACTTCGGGAAATAATGGCCGAACTCGGCTTTAAAACCATTGATGAAATGGTAGGACAATCTGATGTCCTTGAAGTACGTCCCGGCATTGACCACTGGAAATTGAAAACACTGGATCTTAGCCCTATTTTGTACAAAGAACCAGCAGACAATACCGGTATTTATTGCAGCACATCGCAGGATCATGGCCTTGAGGCAGCACTTGATTGGAGCTTGCTCAACCTGGCTAAACCGGCTTTGGAGGATGGTACTCAGGTATATGGTGAATTCGAAATATTGAATACCAACAGGTCAGTTGGCGCAATTCTTTCCAATGAGATTTCAAAAATCTATGGTGGCCAGGGCTTGCCGGAAGGCACAATCAACCTTCGGTTCCGTGGGTCAGCAGGGCAAAGTTTTGGTGTATTTGCAGCCAAGGGACTTAAGTTTGAACTCGAAGGCGAAGCCAATGACTATTTTGGCAAAGGATTGTCCGGGGCCCAACTTATCGTTTACCCTGACCGGACCAGCATGTTCGTTCCCGAAGAGAATATGATCATTGGAAACGTAGCCTTTTATGGCGCTACTGCCGGCGAAGCCTATATTCGTGGTATGGCAGGAGAACGTTTCTGCGTGAGGAACTCAGGTGTGAAAGCCGTGGTAGAAGGAATCGGCGATCACGGGTGTGAATATATGACCGGTGGTATTGCCGTAATTCTTGGAAAAACCGGGAGGAATTTCGCGGCGGGCATGAGCGGTGGTGTTGCCTACGTCTATGATAAAGAAAACACATTCTCGGATTATTGCAACCGTGAGTTGGTAGAGTTTGACCCAATGGAAGAAGAGGATAAAATTACTTTAAAAGAACTTATCGGCAATCATGTTGAATACACCGGTAGCGCTGTCGCGAAGGACATTCTTGACAATTGGAATGCTGCCCTGGAAAAATTCATCAAAGTAATGCCTCGCGATTACAAGAAGGTTCTACAGGCAAGAAAGAAAAAATTGGAGGAAGTAATCTGAAATACGCATGGGAAAACCAACTGGATTTTTAGAATTTGACAGGGAACTACCCGGAAAGAGGGACCCTAAGTCGAGAATCAATGATTACAAGGAATTGTATATTGAATTTTCCGATGAAAAAACCGTGACACAGGCCGCTCGCTGCATGGATTGTGGCGTACCGTTCTGTCATACAGGTTGCCCGTTAGGAAACATCATCCCGGAATTCAACGATGCGGTATATCAAGAGGATTGGGGATTGGCCCTGGAGATATTGCATAGCACCAACAACTTCCCGGAGTTTACAGGAAGGATATGTCCTGCGCCATGTGAGTCCTCATGCGTCCTTGGTATCAATAAGCCGCCTGTTGCTATCGAGCTAATCGAAAAATCGATAATCGAAAAGGCGTATAGCCAGGGCTTGGTAAAACCTATTATTCCGCCGTTCCGCACCGGCAAACAGGTCGCGGTAGTTGGATCTGGTCCGTCTGGACTTGCGGCTGCTGCCCAGCTTAATCAGGCAGGACATTCGGTGGTAGTCTTTGAGCGTGAAGATCGCATTGGCGGATTGCTCCGATATGGTATTCCTGATTTTAAACTGGAGAAAACTGTCATCGACAGAAGGCTTGACCTGATGAAAGCGGAAGGTATTACTTTCGAAACAAATGTAAATATAGGTGTTGACGTCCCTTTTAACAGATTAGTGGATGAATTTGACGCCGTGGTTCTATGTGGCGGATCTACGAAACCCCGCGATTTGAATATCGATGGAAGGAACCTGAACGGAATCCATTTTGCGATGGATTTTCTCCGCCAGCAAAACAAACGCGTAGCCGAAGATGATGTGCCTGAAGCCGGTGCAATAATGGCCACCGGAAAGCACGTGATTGTCATTGGCGGTGGCGATACGGGTTCTGACTGTGTAGGAACATCTAACCGGCACAAAGCCAAATCTGTTACCCAGATCGAACTCCTTTCCAAACCTTCGGCCAGCCGAACAGAAAAAGATCCGTGGCCAAACTATCCTATGATTCTCCGCACATCCACCTCCCATGAGGAAGGTGCCGACAGACATTGGTCGATACTAACCAAGGAGTTCGTCGCTGATGGAAAAGGAAATGTAAAGGGGTTGAAAATTGTTGATATCGTTTGGGAAATCGGATATACCGGAAAACCCGAGATGAAGGAAGTGGCAGGTACCGAACGGGAGCTTCCCTGCGACCTGGCGCTGCTTGCTATCGGTTTCCTCCATGGAGAAACAGATAAATTCCGCCAGAAAGTAAATCTCGAACTCGATTCAAGAGGCAATATTGATACTAAGGACTATCAGACCAACATTGAAAATGTATTTGCTGCGGGCGATATGCGCCGTGGACAATCACTGGTAGTTTGGGCTATTGCCGAAGGTCGTGAAGCAGCCAGGGCAGTGGACAAATACCTGATGAAGGAAAGCTATCTGCTTGCCCGGGATAAGTCGCTCACAAGCACCGTATAATACCATCGAACTGGAATATTACAAGAAGGCCCGATAACTGAAAAATTCTCGGGCCTTCTCTCTTTCAGTGTGACCTTGGATTATTAGTAAAACCCCAGGAAAACCATCGTCCGTGTTGCGACGACTTTTACCTGCTTGATATCATTGATTCCCTTGAAAAAAGGCCGAAAACTCATTGTCCCCGGCCCTGGATATTCACTTACCTGCTGTGAACGATTGCTATGGTTCGACGTCGAACGGCTCTGATGATGACGTCGGAACCGGAGAACTGGCTAAAAGAACCAGTGTCTTAGCCGATACCTGGTCAGTATTCCGGATTTTAATAGTTACTCTTGGCAAAGAACCCGAGGAGCCATCTGTTCTCTTGCGAACTTCCAGTACATCAAAAGCCACTACACCAAGGTTGCTACCCATAAGATTGCCATTTAATGGCGAATAATTAATGCTGATGTCACTGTCGTAAACTACAGCATATACGGTTTTTCCTTTGAGCATGGACAGTCCGGTCGCCCGAAGTGGTGTCACATTAGGTATTTTATCCAGCAGGACTTCCCGATCGTCATCCGGAATAGGCGCTCCCAGTCGTGGTCCCGGCACCAGATAATTTTTAAGTCCATCGGTAGTAGGGCCCGCGCTTGCCCATGAGGAAGGAATAGTTTTCAATGCAAACCAGCCTTCATCGCCGACTTCCCCTGTGTACAGTTCAATTGTCTTGCCGACATTGTCCTTGAAATATTTCAGGGGAATCCTGAGGCCAATATCAGCCAACTGATCGTTTACATCTGTCGCACTGAAATCGTTTGGCTCATTTCCATTGTCGATGCTGTCATCATCTATCAGAAGAAAGACCGCTTCTGATGAATTGTTGTCAGGTTGCGGATCAGCATCCGAATCTTCCAAACAAGAGTTAGCCGAGGCTAAAAATAATCCGGTGATCAGGAAAAACGAGCGATAGATTGACTTTATGTAATGTTTCATGTCTTACGTTTTTAATTGGTTAGTAATTGGTTTCTAAGTTATGTCATGTATATAACCGGCAAAGGGAGGTTTTTCCTACCTGTTCATGACGAAAAATTTCTTTGGGATTTCCAACCCTCCTTGTCTGATAAGAGCGAACTGGAATGGGATTACACGGCCAGACTAGTGAAAAAGCATAGAGTTTTATTGCTTTCTTGGTGCCTCAGGAATGTCAGCAAATAACCATAAAAATGAACGGCTGGGTTTCTGATGATTTTTTTGCATCTATCCTTCCAGCATCTTTCTCTGAATCGCATCATACTTACTGATGTGTTGGTTGTAATCGAGGATATCGAATTCCTTAAGTACATCTCTGATTTTTATTTCCGGATCAAGCGATTCAAATACACTCCACTCTTCTTCGTGATAGTTGGTAATGGTGAGCCGTTTGCCGTATTTCTTAAGTACGTCCTCAAATTTTAGCACGTAAGGCCAGGTGTGCACGACGCGTTTGTTCAGATTGACCGGTGCACAAACCCAATGGTTGTTCCAGTTACCTGTACCGGCGATGACCTCTCCGGTCATATCGCATATACGCGCGATCCCCTTATTGGTGCTGCTCACCGTATAAGCTTTGCTCTGCCATGCCCTGCTTTTGATCAAAGTATTACCGGAAAATGCTGATGGCCAGAAAATAATCTCTGCATCTCCATCGACGAGACTTTGCCATCCATCGTTCCACTGCATATCGAAGCAGATTTGCACACCAATTTTACCGAAATCCGTTTCCCAGATTCTGGCTTTTTCTGCTCCAGGATATACACCATACTCCATCTCTCCCGGAGCCGGATGAATTTTTTTGTATTCATCCTGAATATTGCCCTTTCGATCAAGCAACAAGGCGGCATTATAGCATCTGCCGTTTTCATATGTGATGATCGGACAAATGATGTAACACTGGTACTTTTGGGCAAATTTCTTCACAGGATCCAGCAGAGGATATGGTTTTCTTTCCGCTGCTTTTATCACTGACTCATTGGTAAAGGACATATTGAGATAAGGGAACGTCTCCGGCAGGCATATAATATCAGGCTTGAAAAGTGCCATTTCCTCCATGAGAGCCAACATTTTCTTCACCATGTCTTTCGGTGAATCATTGTCCATCCCATCCTGGGTAATAGTTCCAATCCAGATTTGGGAATTGGAAGGATCGCCTTTCAAAGTTGCTTGTCGCGATGCTATGCCAGGCAGGGCTACACCCGTGGTGCCGGCTACTGCTGCCGTTTTCAAAAAATTTCTTCTGGTTGTATTCATGGTATTCTAATCAATTAAAACCCCTTAATCAAACAGTCCTGATTTGTTGAGATAAAAGGTATTAAAAAACCATGAATCAATTGCTATTTCACAAGCTTCTTGTACCTGATCCGATGTGGTTGGTCATCACCAAGCCGTTTCTTTTTGTTTTCTTCGTACTCGCTGAAACTTCCCTCGAACCAGTACGCCTGTGAGTCGCCTTCAAAAGCAAGAATATGCGTACAAACTCTGTCAAGAAACCAGCGGTCGTGCGAGATGATCACGGCACAGCCCGCGAAGTTATCAAGCGCTTCTTCCAGCGCCCGGAGTGTATTTACATCCAGATCGTTGGTCGGCTCATCGAGGAGTAGCAAATTGCCACCCTGCTTCAGTGCAATGGCCAGGTGGACGCGGTTGCGCATACCTCCTGATAATTCTTTAATTTTCTTTTGTTGATCAGAACCGGCAAAGTTGAATTTGCCAACATAAGCCCTGGAATTCATCTCCTTTCCGCCAAGCAGGATATTTTCATTGCCACCGGTGATAGCCTGCCACACGGAATCCTCCGGGTTCAGATCATCGTGTTCCTGGTCGATATAGGCAAATTGAACTGTTTCTCCCACGGTAAAGTTTCCGTTGTCGGGTTTTTCTTTGCCCATGATCATTTTGAACAATGTCGTTTTTCCGGCGCCATTTGGCCCTATGATTCCGACAATACCCGCAGGTGGTAGGGAAAAGGTGAGGTTTTCATAAAGTAACTTTTCCCCATAGGCTTTGGCAACACCCTGAGCTTCGATGACTTTACTGCCAAGACGTGGTCCTGGCGGAATATAGAGCTCCAGCTTTTCTTCGCGTTCTTTTGTTTCCTGCGAAAGCAATTTTTCATACGCTCCTAAACGGGCCTTCGCTTTTGCATGACGCCCCTTCGGACTCATACGCACCCATTCCAACTCCCTCTCCAGGGTCCTTTGGCGTTTGCTTTCTGTTTTTTCTTCCTGCTTCAGGCGCTGCTGCTTTTGTTCCAACCATGAAGAATAGTTGCCCTTCCAAGGAATACCTTCACCTCGATCCAGTTCCAGTATCCATCCGGCTACGTTATCAAGAAAATAGCGGTCATGGGTTACGGCTATAATTGTACCTTTATATTGCCTCAGATGTTCTTCGAGCCACAAAACAGATTCGGCATCCAGGTGGTTGGTGGGCTCATCGAGCAGAAGTACATCGGGCTCTTTGAGTAACAAACGGCACAACGCCACACGGCGCTTTTCGCCACCGGAAAGGTACTCCACCGAGGCCTCCGGCGGAGGACATCGCAAGGCATCCATGGCGCGTTCCAGTTTATGGTCCAAATCCCATGCTCCGACGGCATCCAGCTTTTCCTGAACTACACCAAGTCGCTGAATAAGTTTGTCCATCGCATCGGGATCATCCAAGACTTCCGGATCGGCAAATTTCTCATTGATCGTTTCGAACTCTTTCAACAAGGCAACAGTTTCATGAACACCTTCTTCAACTACTTCCTTTACTGTTTTCGTTTTATCCAGAATAGGTTCCTGCTCCAGCAAGCCAACAGAAAATCCCATGTCCGACACGACTTCGCCGAGAAACTCTTTATCGATACCGGCAATAATTCTCAGGAGCGACGACTTACCCGATCCATTCAAACCGAGTACGCCAATTTTGGCACCGTAAAAGAATGATAGATAAATGTCCTTGAGTACTTGTTTATTGGGTGGGTAGATTTTACTCACACCCGTCATTGAGAAAATTATTTTTTCGTCAGCCATGGATTGTAATGGGAATATTTTGAGGGTGCAAAAATGACACTTTTTAATTGATTGTCCATGCCCGATATTTCCATTGGGGAATATTTGATGGAATTGATTTTCGGATAAAACAAAAAGCCCTCTAATTTTGATGTTAGAAGGCTTTTTGCTTTTTGACTTGTGATCAGTGATCCCGCTGGGATTCGGTTGACTAATGTATTTATCTGTATTTCAAATTATTATCTCCATTATTATGCCGGTTGTTAACCGAATTGCTAACCGATATTACCCAGTTTCAGGAAGATAATTAATGTGGTGATTCATTATCTCCGTTTTTGCCCCCCCATTAACACAGCCCTTTTTCATTCACAACTCGACAAGCTATAGTCGATAATGACACCAGGGCATTTGTGATCATTTTAAAAACCCTCAAATACATTATTGGGCAGTAGACACTTATGGATTCCCCAGGTTTAAACCTTAAAAACAGCGGCAAATAAATCCACAAAGCGACCATTGAAAACACCAATCCTCCCATGGCACCGGAAGCAAATGCAAACCAGAAACACTTCATTCTGCCCTGCCAGATGAAAGGGATGAGTCCTAACACCGATGAAACTATCGTCAGTATTACCGGAATGATCTTCTGATTATAGGCCTTCAGGTACAGATTGAAAGGCTTGCGACCGGGATATTTCTTCCTCAGATTATTGAAGTCATTGATGATGTACAAGCCGGCATTGACTACCAATCCACTCAACAATATGAAAGACGCAAAACCTCCCTGATCAAAATTGATATCGAAGAGATAAAAAGTCAGGAAAACGCCAATAAATGAAATAGGGATCATACTGATAATAGCCAATGGTTGTATGAGTGATTTCAAGGAGAATCGAACAAATCAAATAAATGATAATGATCACAAGAAATACGAGGTAGTACTGCTTCCTGTCTTTTTTATCCCACATGAATGAAAAATCCCTGCCATGGGAAACTTTATATTCCAGCGAAAGAACTGCCTTGGTTTTATCAATATATTCATCCTTGACCATTTGCATCAGGCTTACCAGGGCCAATAAAAATCGTACAAAATGTACAGTTGATATTGCTGATCCTTCTTATAAATGTCATTCCCGGTTTTTTGTTTCGATACAGTGGCCACATCCCCGAGTTTCATTATTTTGCTATCAACCGCAATTAATTCATTCCGGAAATGCCACAATGCAGCGTATTGTCCGTTGGCGGTTTTCAAATTCACTGGTAATGATCCGTACTTTGTATATACCGGATCTAGCCTCATATCAGTTTATGCAGATTCAATAATTCTCTGTAAAACTCAGCCATGCTTTTATACCTTTTTGCGCCAAGGCATCCTGGTTAAAATCCATGTTATATTCATGCAACGTGTTAACCGACCAACCATTTTCTCCCTGTATATCATATTCCCTAATGCGCGGATTATCGAGTAACTTTTGACCGAGGTCGGTAGCATAGGTATACAATTGCTCATAATTATACCCTTCGAGTTTGATGCTGCTGTTTTTGAACCCACCTCCAATGGCATTACTAAAACCTCGTCCTACTCCATATACACTCCAATCCAGCCCACCGAGACCCGATAGCTTTTCCCAGTAATAGCATCTTTGTATTAGAAAATAGGGGAATGCGCCGAATTACTTGGTCCTTTTTGAATAATATTTTAATCGTTGAATTACGATGACAACTGGTAATAAAGAGTTTTTGAAACAACTCAACCTCCTCATACTGGCTTATGAAATTCTCCATCTTGAGCACTACATCATTGAGCTGCTGCACGGTGCAACCTTCGGGCATTGTTCCCTGAACATAGAGCGTGGTTCGGTCCGGTTCTGAATAAAATGAGCTTTCGAAGACATATTCTGTGAACAAGCGCAGAGAGCCCCCCAGTATCTTCTCAACATATGGCTTGGCAGTTTGCTGGTAAGCATTGCTCCCAAAAGTTTGGTTATATAATAAATCAACTCGATCTGAACCTTCCAGTTTTTCAGGAAGCCACTGTACAGGCAAGCCAAATCCTCAAGACGAAAACACAATAATCATCAGCCAGCGATGCTTCCTGGCAAAAGCGAATACTTTTCCCATAGAACACCGTAGCGCGAATTAAGGTTCTTTTGTGTTTCGTTAAGGCTCTCTTTTTCCTGGTCGCCAATCTGATTGTATCCATTAAAGCAGGAATAAAAAACAGGGCTATCAGTAATGAAACAAACAGATTCACGGTGATGACTAAGGCAAAATCGTAAAGGTTTATTTGCTGCTCCTCGTCCAGCAGAAAGACCATGCTCAATGCGCCAATGGTGGTCACTGTAGCCGCCAGTATGGCAAGGAATACATTGAGGTTTTTGTGATGGTGGTAGTGATCAACCATCACGATGGTATTGTCGATGATCATCCCAAGCGAGATCGTCATGCCGGCTAATGAATACAGATGAATCTCAAGCTTTAATACATAATACAAAATAACCGAGATGACCAGATTTATCGTAAGGCTGATGAGGATTAACATCAAATATTTTTAGTTGTTTGCTAACGATCAATACAAAGCCCAGAAGTATTATGGTGGCCAGAATCGTGCGAAACCCGATTTTCCTCAACTCTTTGGCAATAAATTCGGTCGTATCATACGCCGTTGATATCGAGTAGCCGGCTGGTAGTGATGCGGGAAAAGGTTATGCATTTCGTCTCTTTTATTTCAGATACCAGGCGAAGATGGTTTTCATGATCTTCCGGGTAAAGGACCATATTAATGGTATTCACGACCATTGATACGATGGTAGCTGTTTGGCAACTGCTCCCTGAGGCGCATGGTGGCAATGTCTGAAAGATAAACGATCCTTCCATGTCTACTAGCGACAGGCAAATGTTGCCACTCATTAGCGCCATTTGTTTTTGAACGGACAACCAACGGCATGGTTTTTTGCACATCCTTCTGCCTTTCCATGACTAGGCCCATATTTTGCTCTTCGGTCACATGGTTTATAGAACTTGATAATCTGGGGCACGGAAATCCCTAACGCACTGATTCTATCGTAATCAGTTACGCTATTTCCCATTCAAAAAGGGGTGGAACCATAAACCTCCACCTCACTCACACCCGTAATCGAGGCTACCTTATCAACCAAATGGTCCTCGGCGTATTTCTGGATAATCCCAGGACTGGCATCAACTGTTCAGGGTGTCAGGTCAGGATCGAGTTAACGTGTGCCACTTGTTCCTACAGAAATTAAGGGATAGGATACCTGATCAGGTAGCTGAGAAAACACCTGTCGAATAGAAGAGGCAATCTCAAATCGAATTGCATCCAGCCTGGCATTTTTCTTAAGTGCAATTTGTATCTCGCCTTCACCTATTGAGGTTCTGGAACTAATCTCCTCTACCCCTGCTATTCTGGAGAATACCCCTTCAAGCACAGAGGTAACTTCCTGCTCTATCACCCTGGCAGATGCTCTGGGCCATAGGTAAGAAACAGTAATATTTTGTGCTGAACGTGTCGGTTTAAGTTGAAGGTTTATTCTGGGAATCAGGCTGATGCCAATGATAGTAAAAAGAACAAAAAACTAGTATAACGGAAAAGGCGGAGAGCATGTATCTGCCTGAAACAGCATCACGAATCCCGTTGTCGTTTATTATTTCTTATGTTTTTCCAGATTATAGTACAGCATTGGTACAACATAGATACTGACGAGAGTTCCGATGGTCATGCCTCCGATGATAGTGAGCGCAAAAGGTTTTTGAATATCATTGCCCCATGCCCGATGAAAAAAACAGAGGGTGCCAAAGCAAGGATTGTTGTAATGGTAGTCATCAAAATTGGCTTCAAACGCCGTTTCCCTGCCACATGCAAGGCGGGGATCAGCGGCATGCCTCCTTTGCGCAAACTGGTTGATGGTGTCTTACTTTTTAATATGGAATCATTGATAATAATTCCCGTCATGATGATGATCCCTATCATGGACATAATATTTATGCTTGAATCAAACAGCCAGAGAAATAGCAGTGCACCAAAAAAAATCAATCGGCACTTCAAACAACACAATAAGGAGGAGTTTCAGTGATTCAAATTGGGCAGCAAGAATGAAATAGAGTAATAACAATGATATAGATAATATCACCACCATCTCATTCATAAGTTTTTGTGTATCAAAATAACTGCCGGTAAAATCTACTTCAAACAAACCATTGTTTGCCACAACCAGTCCGGGTATTCGTCATGAGAAACCAGTCTCCTCCGTCGGTGACAATTCAGCCGGTACGCGGGTGAGTAAACGCCTTCCTGACCAGCGGTGATATAACTAAGCGATTTATCCCTACTGCTTTTTACCAGGCTGCGAAATGGGATCTTATCACCATTTTTTTATTTTCAATTTGCAATTGCATTAATATCTCGCCAAATGGTTTTTCTTCACTCCCAATGACAACAGGAACTGAAAATCATGTTATCGGCTATGAGCAGAATAGTGTGAGCATTTAAAGCGCTTTCGCAATTCCGTATACAAGCGCTAAATAGAAACATCATACATCAGCATTTTTTCATCGTCAACCTCAAGCGTAGATATACTCCTGACACTCGGGTTCGAATGACAGACCAAACCTACCGGAGATTTGCGTCAGGAGGGAGGTTCATCAGGTTGTTCAACTGTATCGATTCGTCGTCACCGAAATTTGCTAACGGCCGCAACCGTGCTACTATGAATGGTTGATTATCGTTAAATATTACCATTTCGAAGAGATTCTCTGAAGCTTTATACTCGGTTATAGCCTGAGGAAAATGTTTACGAATATACTTTTCCGTGATCATAGTGAGTTTTTCAATATCATCCGATGAATGTGCACGCAGGTACAAATTGACTTCTGAAGGTGATTTTCCTTCATCCTGATTCAATGCAAATTCTTGTTTACCGAGCAAGGCTGTATAATCGGGCCAGGTGTGTTTTTACCTGATCGACCCACTTCCTTAAGACGCCTCTCGCTTTCAGCAAGGTTTATGCTTTGGTTCCAATCGATCTTTCGAGAGAATTTTGCATTTCTTTCGTATTCTGGCGCAAGTTTTCTCTTAGGATAGATACTGCGTACAACCAAACCGTCAAAACAACCATCAGCGCCATCAATCCCCACACCATGATTTGCCGGTATCATGACCATCACGAAACCAACCTCATAAAATTGAGTGGAAGGGAGATGCCGAGACAGCTTTCTCAACAATTCATCTATTTTCCATTCACCACTTTCTATAAAACAGAAAAAAAATAAACAGGAAGTATTGTTATGGCAACAGCCAGTGATGTAAATCGTCCGATGGTGACGGCAATAGCCTGATCGTAAAACAAAGCTCCGGAAATTCCGCTGATAAAAATCCAAGGAAATGAAAACAGCAGAGGTGGTAAGTACAGAACTGAGCAATGGACGAAATATTTCATTTACACCTGCGATACACGCTTTGTCCAATGGTTTTCCCAGTCTGCAGATGTTGGGAGATGTTGTCTTATGACAATAATGGAATTATCTCATCATCACCCACACCGAGTATAAGTCCAGACAAGGAAATGATGTTGATCGAAATGTCAAATAAGTGAATTCAGAAGAAGCGAAATGATAAGGGCAGTAGGAATACTGATACCGATTAATACCGGCGACCTTGCGTTGCGCAAAAAGAAAAACATTAACCAAAAATGCCAGCGCGGCGCTCCATACAAGGCCCTGTTTCAGGTTTGAAACGGAGTACTCAAGCAACCTGGTTTGGTCTCTTGTGATGGTGAAGTCGATGTGAGGATAGTCATATTCGAAGCTTTTGATCAGGTTCTCCAGAGATTCCTTGAGTACATCCATTTGAGCGTCTCCGCGTTTTATCACGGCCATTGTTATGGCTTGTTTGCCGTTTGCGATCACATAACCTTGCGGCTGTTGCGGCTGCTGCTTCACCGACACGAGTTCTTTAAGCCGGAATACACGCTCAGCTACTTTAATAAAGATATCTTCGATATCGCGAATGTTGTTGATGGCAGCCGAAAAGCGGACGTTGTACTGATATTGCCCATCAAGAATGGTCAGGTTGCCCAAGCTGATATTACTATGTTTAATGGCATTTTCCAGCGCGTCAAGGGAAATATTCAACGCAGCAAGTTTGTCCCAGTCGGGTGTTATCATAATTTCCGGGAACACCATCCCACTCATATCCACCAGGGCCACCTCCGCAGTCTGTTCTAATCGTTTTCTGATGACCTGGTGTGAAAAGTTACTCAAGTCGATGAATTCCTGGGATATCTGTTTAGAATCGCCTCCAGGGTGGCTTGTCTGTTTCAGTGTCAGGTTGAGATAGAATGCCGGGATATCGGTTGCACTGGCTTTGATGACTCGGGGGCGTTGCATATCCCTGGGCATCTGGTGCATGGCGAGATCGATCTTTTCACTGGTCTCCAAAAATGCCAGGTCTATATCGGTGCCGAAGGCAAAGTTCATCTCGATGACCACATCTTCCATTATGCGGGTTCTGCTGCTGATGTTTTCCAAGTGCGCAGTTTGCAGCAGGTACCTCCTGATTGGGGTGGCGATGGTATTTTCCAGTTCCCGTGCCGATAGGTTGGGTTTGTTGATGTGTACTGATATTATGGGAACAGGCGTGTCGGGCAAAAGTGAAACCGGCAACTGTGTGCTTGTTGCAATCCCCAAAACCAAAAGCGCAACACGTGTCATGGTGACGGCAATGAATGCTGGATTAAGAATTTTATCATTTACTTTAGGGTATAAAAAAATAAGTCACTGCCTGGCTTTATCTTCAAAAACTCCCTATCTCCACTTCACTTTCATGGGCCAGGTTCAGGTTGCCACTGATGATCACTGTCCCCTTCCGCCAGACTGCCATTTTTCTATCGGGAAGGGCAATCACGGAGTATGAATCACTGTTTTCGTGAAGGGTTTGTACGTATGTCCAAAAAGCTATGCCTTATTGATACTTAAACAACACTTCCTGGTTTTGTCGCAATACTACGGCGTTTTTAGGCACAATAAGCTGGCGGTGTATTTCACTTTTAATCAGCACCTTTACATTCATCCCATCAAATAAGC
Organism: Cyclobacteriaceae bacterium; assembly: GCA_034523095.1. GTDB lineage: Bacteria > Bacteroidota > Bacteroidia > Cytophagales > Cyclobacteriaceae > JAAUQL01. Next base: position 125,282 of record JAXHKU010000004.1, read on the forward strand.
CCCCGGGGTTAGGCACCAACGCTTTTTACAGTGACTAATCCATGCTCATCTACCACCGGGTTGATTTCGGAAATTTTCAATTAGAGTGACACACCATTGGAGGGTACCAACACCTGCACCTGTTTTCCAACAGCAATACTCAATACTTCCGACTCAATGACTTTAAACACTACTTCAAACCTGGAATCATCGATGATAGTACAGAATACCTCACCTGGTTTGGCATGATCAAAAGCTTTTGCATTCAGATTTGTGATTTTACCGCTAAAAGGCGATTTCAGTGTGGCATCCCGGAGTTCAACCTTCGGAAACCTCAAGCGTAAGCCTGGCCTCTGCTCATCCTGAACGAATTTCAGCAATCCGCAATTTTTTCCTCCCTCAATGGAAGCTGAATCGGTCAGAAAGTATGGATGGCTGAGAAAAAATCTTCCTGCTCCAACCAAGCCTTTTCAAGGTTTATTTGCGCCTGCTGCTTTTTCCTTTTCCAAACCTTCTTCATCCAGCCTGGCAATAACCTGGCCTGTATTTCACTATAGAACTCATAACCACATTGATCTCTGTAATGAGTCCCCGACTTTAAACTGCAAATCACTCTTGCTGATGGAAAGAAGCTTGCAGTTGCTGATGATCTCATTGGAAAAGGTAGAGGAAATAAGGGTGGTGACATTTACTAGATTTTTCTCTTGCTGAAGATTCACTTTTCCCGGCCTCAACCTCAATATCTTTCTTTTGTCGGCTACATTGGCAAAAAACAACAATGGTGAAAAATAGGTGGATCTTCATAAAAGTAATGTGATTAGTAGTTAAGCACTCTATTTTGCTAAAAATAAACAAAAGTTGGTTTGAACTGCTCGGCAGGAACACTGTCTTAAGTCTTAAGTAAAAATATCAAATTGTTTCAAGTTATCTCAATAGTCTATAAATGTACCTGAAGATCTCTGATAATTAGTGGTCTCAGTTCTTAATACTTTAGGGATTTAAACCATATACTATTATTGCAGGAGTAGTTATTGTCGATGCCACATATAAGGTATTTCTTTTTTCATACTACACAAAAGTAGCCCCAGTTATCTAATTTGTATTTTTTGACCGCTTACCTTGCCAATCAAATTTTTCAATATAAATATAGGTAATATCTTTTTTTCCTTCTTCCTGAACCTGTATTGAGTTTCGTCCGGAATATCCGCAGTACACTCCACTTGAGGTTACCCACATCCCCCAATAATGGGTTACTGTCGACGGCGCTAAAAAGTCGATGGCCGTTTTTCCTTTGGATTGCAGGTCATAATCAAATAGCAGTGTTTTGCATTGGTAGATTTTTAAATCAACGAAAGATAAACCTTTAAAGTATTTGTAGGCGTAAACGATCCTGCTCAATCCTTCATTTGTTCCGAAATCACCGATATAGGCGGCCCAATTTTTATAACCCTCTATTTCATTGCTTAGGTTGTAAACCTGTTCACGAACTAAAGAATCGGCGCATTGAAGATTCACATTTTTTATGTTTCCTGATGTTTCTACAAAATACCTATCCCCGTTCAAGAAGACAGTCAATTGCTTATCCCCATATTTTCTGGATGTTTTTGGGAGTTGATGATTGTTTACCACTACAGGTTCAAATTGCCTGGATACTGACCACAAACTTTCCGATACCGGATTATAGATATAACATAGCTTATCTGCTTCGTTTGTTTCAACCAACTGTGGAAACATAAATTCATCTGGCTCCTGTCCACTTATGCCAAATGCCGCAAGTAACTCGAGGTCTGGAATACTGAATAACATAAAAAGGCTATCCTCTCTGTTATTACTTATAATAAGAATGTCATCCTTAATGATCATTTTAGTAATGTTGGTCATTGGTTTTACTTCACTTGGCTCTCCTTTTAAGTTAATGACATCTCCAAAAGCATCCTCTTTGAGAAAAAATTTGCCATAAACTAAACTATCATCAACGATTTCTACAGCAATTCAGAGTAAAAAGAACAAATATAATTCGTGTTGATTATTTGACATAGGATACCTGTCCGACAAATTTTGCTTGTCGATGCCCTGGTCATAATATTTCGATTATCTTGGTTTGCCTCCTTTCAGTTTTAAAATGGTGAAGTCCTGGTTCAGTCAGGGCAGGATATCCCTGGACTGGGTCACGAAAACCTTATCTGGGACTTGGTTTCGACTGTTTTCAGTATATCCCTGAACTCGATCCTGACTAAAACCAGTATATTACGCAGTCTTTCACTCATTTTGATGATGGTCGTTGCGCCACTTGCAAACAACACCCTAACCTCCTTTGACAACAGAGCCAACTGTTCGATCAGGTGTGCTATCTGCATGCATTGGTAGTAGTTCTTGGTGGCATTGAAATCTATCCTGCTGTATTTGTGCTCCATGCCATAGCCCAGGTTTTTCTGTGTGTTGAATCCCTCATTTTCTATCTTCCAGCGCAGTCGTGCTGCCTTCTGTGCCTTTACCCCTGCCCGGGCATCTTTGATTTCCATATTGGTGAGCCAGCTGAATCGGTTGCAGGAATCTTCCCATTTGATCCATGAGAGCCGGTGGGACTTCCATTCGAGCTGCCCCAGCCAGGAAAGCTTGCCGTTTTTATCTACATATGTTTTCTTGTCAGGCCGCAGGCCTATCTCCTCGTTGAGCTCTTTGAGCACACCTTCCTTGAGTACCAACATGTAGTCCCACCCGTACCCGAGGCAAAGGTCCATTACCGGTGTGTTCGCATATAGCGCATCACCCACTATGGTGATGGGCAACCGGGGGTAGAGTTCCCTGATCCTGCCCGCCAGGCGCTTGAAGGCACTTAGCTCACAATCCTGTTTGTCGTGTTTGCCGTCCGGGTTGTTCTCGAGCCAAGCGGTTGCCAAACTGATGCAAAAGCCGTTTGGCGTAACCAGTTTAGCTTCCAATACCGCTTGTGAATAGCTCACAACCCCGTTGGCGGAGGTCTTGTGCAGGCAAGCTCCGCTATAGTCTTCATCATAGCTGTGGGTTCCGGTGCCATCGATGGCCACGATGTAGCTCCCGTTGTGACGGTGTGGGTAGAATACTTTTTTGGAGATCAACAACTTGACCATCATGGCCTTGAGTCTTTGCAGGTCATCTTCGGATATGCAGGCGAGTATGTCGTTAAAGGTGTCCCCGTGCAACAGTCTGATCTTCATCAGCCGGCGGATGTTTCTGGTAAAATTCGTCTCGGCTCTGTCCTGATTGTAGCTGTTGCGCGAACCTTCTTTGAGTAGGAACATGAGTATCACCGACAGGACGGCCTCGTCCATGGAGTATCTCTTGCCCCGTTGGTCGCGGGCATCGCTCACCTTCGATTTAATCGTTGAGCCAATGTGGGGGAAATAATGTTTGATGACCTTGAGCATGTGGATGCCGGTCTTGGCGGAAATACCGCTTGTTGAAATAGTTTTTTTGTTCTTGTTCCTTATAGATAAAAAGTCAAGCCTCTTTTTAAAAAAAAACATGAAAAATATTACCAAAAATTAGTATAACACCCTAATTATGAGTAATTTAGAATTATAAAAAAAGGTGCCGACCCTTTGCGACGCACCTTTTTTTTAAACTTAAAACTTCATGATAATGAAGCACAAAACGGAAAATACCCCGAAGAAGGGGTATGTCCAGGAACAAAATTAGCCCGAAAAAACAGGCTATAAAAGATTCTAAGCCGCTTTCTGCTAGAAATTAATTTTTACTCTGAATTGCTGGATTTCTATCCCTTCCTTGTGTGGCTTAACTTTCACTCCCACCTCATTTTTCACGTTTGAAGTGCACTGAGATGATAAAGCGCTTAAAAAAAGGATCATAATAAGTGAATCTCTTCATTTTTGTTAAGGTTAAATAATAAATCATTTCCAAATCGGAATATGATTATAATCTTACTGACTAAAAATTATGGATACATTCAACTGATTCCTGATGCGACTGTATAATATACGATGTCGTTTAGTTAAACGATTGCTTTGGTTATTTTAAATCAGCAATTACTACTATGGGATTATCTTCAGGCTTTATTTGCTGAAAGGCCTTTATTTTATTTTGAAGGATTTTGTATTCTTTTGGATTATTTGTAATCCATTCATGAATTAAATAAGATTCTATATGGCCAAAGACCTCATTTGCCAGATTCCTATTATTGAGTTTAAAAGAAATAAAACCATTAATATCATCATAAAAACTAAAACACTGGGAATCATTTCCAATATAAGTTTTGTTTTTGTTCTTATCGAAATACCCGGAATGAAATTCTCCATCTAATAGTAAAGTAAAGAATAGATAGTATTCTGTTTCAAAAAAATCTTGGAATTGATAATATACTGGCAACTTTTGGTATAAGTCTTTGGCACCTTTTATTTCGTAAGGTGGTGTATTATTTTCAGTTTCAAAAAGATATCTTGGAGATAATCCATTCTGACTGATGCTGAATAATGTGTCATTATAAAACTCTTTGAAACACACGTCTTCCTGATAGGTAAAAAACTGGCATTCATTCGTTGCTGCCGCAATCCTTCCTGGTATTTCCCGAGTAAAGATTTTATCATTCTTTATTTCATACAGCACCTCACCTGCTTCATTAAAGAACACAAACCTTTTCTTCTCATTACCATTTATGTTGGTAATGAAACCGACAAAACTATTTGAGTCCAATCTGTGATATGGGCCTAAATAGAAAGGGCTTTTAGTTATTGATTGGACTTTACCATTAAGATCGTAATGAATGAAAGTATTTGGATCCCAACCTCCAACGTTCACTGTACCATTTCTTTCATCATAGGATCTTTTATCAGTATAAGCGTATTCATCTGGACCCTGACCAAATTTACCAATTTCCTTTATAAATTTCCCGTTCTCTCGATCAAAGACAAGAATCTGCCGAAATGCGATTGAAATAATGTATCGTTGATCAACATATATTTCTGCATTTCGATTAATAAGACAATCCTCACGTGTTTCTAATGGGATGTATTCAACTGACTTAAAGATATCGGTGCAATTGATTCTGCTTTTCTGTAAGTAGGAATCAAAAATTTTAATTATGGGCAATGATGTAGTATTTTGCTTTTCCATATTCCGGGTGGTGCAATTTATAAAAATCAATAGTAATAATATTTGAAATATGTTTTTCATCGTATTGTAATTAAATCGATTCTTAAATGATTGTAAATAGGAAATAAAAATTTTGCATGCCACTTATCAAAGGAAAACCAAAATATCTATTTGACTTATTTAAATGTTATACTATTTGATAGCTTTTCCAGATAAATACCGTACGCTAATTTTGTTTATTTCGGCTTACGCCCAACACTAGTGCCATCGACTATTGCGGTGGCAATATCGTATTAAAATAATAAAGGAGACATAACGGCTATGTCCCCTTTATGGGTATGACTAAAATTATACAGGATCACAATAACCACACGATTGACACCCACAGTGTGTTTGTATAGCAGCTCGAGCTTGCATTTCTGTGTAATATCCTGTCCATTGCCCTGGAATATAAACGCAATTACATTGATACCTTTGGCTGGATCCACTTCCCCCTCTAACACCCAACAATTCCTCAGAACTCAGCACTTTTTCATTTTTCAATTTCAATTTTCCTAATGTTTTCATTTTGTAAAAATTTTGTGTTTGGCCTACTCGATAGGCTGTCGTCACAGCCATTCGGTTTTCAGCATATCCGGACGTCCACTTCGCGCGGTTGGAAACATCGGGAGCTAAGGTAAATCATCTCAGTCCATTATTTTCGGACTGAAGAAAAATCATAAAATATTTTCAAACTACCTTTATTATGTGTTTTCAGGTCAATTCGGTCAGTTCTTGGTTTTATTTACAGATTCTACGCCCAACCTTAAATTGAAAATCATTTTGCCGCTGGAAAGAAGCTAGCCGTTGGTTATAATCTCATTTGAAAAGGCGGAAGAAGCAAGAGTGATGACATTAACTAGGTCTCGTTCCTTTATCATCCCGGCCTTCTCTATGTTGTCTTTTATAACTTTGCTCTTCGGGGTTTCGCAATTGTTGAATAGAGCCGGTTTGGCCGCGATTAAAAGACATTGATAAACGATCCAATAAAATGCGGAGCTAAAAAATTGCATTTCTATAGAGTTTTATCAAGCCCATTATCTAATTAGTGTCTGTCCATAAAGTAAGTCATTTTGAGTATTTTTTAAAAAACGCATTGGCCGGATGATGTGATTTTAAACATACTTGAACTTGATGGTCTGTTAAATCAATCCAATTAGTTCATTTTCTTGCTTTTTCGGACCAATTAGAGTCACTAATCCCTGTGGCGCTCTTTTTTTGAGCATCTTTATCGAATCCGGGCTACCAGAAGCCCACTCATCACCCGGATATTGTACGCGATCACTGACCAGAGCACCTTCGAACAAAAGTGTTCCCATCCTTTCCAGTTGCACCTGGATATGTCAAATCCCCTTTTCAGATTCGAAATAGTGGCTTCTATACCACTGCGCCATTTTTTCAACCGTGTCTGCATGTGCTTGCTGCTGACCAGGTTTTTCAGGCTGCCAACAATTTTATTGAATACAACATTTACAAGTCCCTGTTCGGCAGCCTTTTGCTGATTGGCCTTGCTGGCATAGCCGCCGTCTGCCACGATATTTTTCGGGGCTTTGTTATAAAACTCTTGTACCCTGTCAATGGCGGGGTTAAACAGGTTGCTGTCCGAAGGATTTCCCTTGAGCACTTGGCAGTCTAGGATGAGTTTGCTCCGCCCGTCTGTCAGATTGATCTTGTGGCCAAATTCCACCTCTCGCTTTCCTTTTACAATAATATCGGTATGTAGCTCGTAAATAGAAAATATCTTCTCATTATTGGGTACCACTTCGCCTTTTACTTCCTTGCGCTCGCTCATCGAATACACCTGGTGCATCAGGGGTTGCAATTCCCGAAGGCAATTCACCCAAACCAAACTTTCAATCGTCTGATAGTCTTTTTTTTTAACAAACCTATCCACCTGCTTGATGCTGCGGGTAAATATATTGAGCTGCTTTATGAACAGTGCTGTCCGCTTATCTGACGGGCTATTGTTGATCTTAAAATGATTCGACTTGGCGGCTTTGCGGTAATCCCTGACCTTGAGATCCTCTTTTTCGGCCAGATGGCTCAGCAACCTATGCGCTTCTTTGATACAATCCCATACCAATGAACTGTTGGTCGGATGGTGGATATTGCTCTCTACCACCGTAGAGTCGGTCCGGATGGAGGTCAAATCTTCCAGCCCGGACTTTATGGCAATCGTATTTAATTCCACCAAAAATCCCTGCAACGCCTCCTTCCTGATTTTTGATATATACTTCTGCCACACCTGGAAACTATACGGCCTTAGCTCATCAATGCCGATAAATGTTGTGCATATCCGGGAATCTGTCTGCGCATATTCTAAATCCCTGTAAGTCATCAATTTAAACTCTTTGTATATCGCTGCCCGAACAATCTGCTCCACGGTCGGGGGTATCTTTGCGTCCAAATTCACTCTCTTTGACCCCTTTGATAATGTCACTGGCCAATAATTGTATTAGGCGTGGGTTCTGCTCCAAAATAGTATCAATCAGGCCCAATTCCGGGTTTTTTGACCAATCGGATCGCTCAAATTTTAGCATCAAGTCGTTGTAGAGTTGCATAGCTCATTTTTCCTATAATATACTGAATTTTATCTCAATATATCATACAAATTATCTCATTATCATAATGTTATATATTTATGGACAGACACTAATTAACAAGACTAATGGTAATTTATTTGCCGAATGCCCCTGTGCCGTAAAACCATCATCAGATCTTCTATATCTCCTAAGTCAGTTTCTTCATTTGCCCGGATTGAAACTATTACCTGATTGATGTTATATTCCAACTTTCCAATACTATCAACTGAGCTACGTACAAGTAATTCAAAACCGGAAAACGAGCTTTGTTTACCATTCCATAATAAGACAGAATCATTTTGAATTGTAAGATTAAAAGTGATTTTCGGTTTATGTTCAGGTTTTTGTATTCCAGATTTTCTATCGCAACTATGTAATAGTAAAAATAAGAGAACAATTAGGATTATAGTATTGCTTCTACTTTTTTAGGTGGTTTTTAGAGTACATCATAGTCTGAATGATTTTCCTTCATAATTCATTGAGTATCTAAAAGTAACACTGTACGACAGAAATTTTGCAAGTTTAACCAGCAATACTTATAATAAAATAAAATGCTCCTTAACCTAGAACCTGATTAAGACAAAAGTCATTTTTTTAAATGAATAAGCACCAAAAGTGGATTATCATTTACTGAAATCTAATGGTTATTAAAACTTTTTACTTGTTCATTTCCTTCCAGACTCGCCTTAAGATTTTCAAGTTTTTCGTAAGATCATTTGGATTTAGAACCAATAAAACAGTTATCGTCTGATGTGTAGATTCGATTGGGGTCTAATACGCCATCAATATCATTTACTATTTCTTTGAATCGATGATTTACTTCAGAGCGTTTATCATAAAGGTACTTGGAAAACTGTGTAGCGTAATATATATATCTTGTTGATTCATATACTTCTGTCAAAAACGATAATTCATTCAGGCTATAAAAAAGTTCAACCCCCTTAGCTCTTGCATCAGTTGTTAACCCTTTCGCTTTGCTATCGAAAATCGCATAGGGGATAACCTCATTTTTTTTACTAATTTTAAACAAAGTGTCGTCCTGAATTTCGGAATAAATAAATGATCCTGACACCCATGTGTGAGATACTCTAATTCGTGTGAAAGAGCCAGAGGACTGCCATTAAGTTCAAATTTGTATTTGTTGGACAAACTTGCTATTGTGTCACCTAAACTACTAAGAATGAAATGGCTATGTAATTTATCTCTAGCGCTATTGGTTCGATATGTAAGCACAGTATTATCATCAATAAAATTGATAAATCCTGCGTCGTGACTGAACTCGTTTATAAAGTTACCTGAGGGACTAAAAAAAAGCACTTTACCCCAACTTTGAATAGCTATTTTTGTCCCACTCATATTTACATCGAAATCCTTGAGCACTGTATATTCACCGTGGACCTTTTCCAATATTGTTAATCTTGGTTTCAGTAATCCTTCACGATCAAATACAAGAATTGATTCGTCAGATTGAATAAAGTAGAAGCTTCATCCCTTCTAATTATCTTATAAATTGTTCCTAAAGCCGATTCTGCTGATGTTTCAAGGAACAAGTACGCAATGCTATCTGAAAAGGTACTAAGTGTCAACGTTTCATTTGGGTTATCCGTGTTGCTAATGTCAAAATAAAATGGATGTTCACCCGAATCGGAAGCATCAATTATTGGTTTAAATTCACATGCTGTTAACAAAACATATAGGGATAGGGATAGGAATATATACTTCGTCATGATAAAATATTTTGAATCGAACTAATGTAAAGTGCAGGATGCTTACATTGAAGACATACTGCACTTTTTCAGTGTTTTTAACAGGTTATTGAAGTTGAACTTGGATAATGCACTGTGCAGCACTTAAGTTTTCCTCTCAAATCATCGGAGCATTGTAACACTTTGCCCGCCCGGATTACATGTACATAGATGCCAAGTCCCGCCACTACCTCCTTTGTAACGGATCAATTCCTCAGAATTTAGCACCTTTTCTTCATTCAATTTTAATTTACCTAAAGTTTTCATTTTGTAAAAAATTTGTGTTTGGCCTACTCTTATGGTCCTGTCGTCACAGCCATTCGGTTTCGGGCAACCCCGGATGTTTCCATCTATGCGCGGCTGGAAACATCGGGGGAAAGGTAAATGACCACAGTACACTATTATTGGACTGAGAGAATTTCGCAAAACTTTTTTAAACTTTTTTTATTGATCGTTTTCAAGTCCAATTCGGTCAAGTGCATCGCTTTAATAAGCTATTTTCAATTGGAATGAAATAGAATACAACCAATTTCCGACTTTAGACCAAAAACTGATACCTCAAAAAGTGCGGATTTTTACACCCACTTTTTCACTTCTCGTTCCATTTCCTCTTTGACATCTATCCCAAGCCGCTCAAGTTCAGTCATTTTATTTCTTGTTGTCGCCTTGAGTGGTATTTGCTGTTTATACTTCTGTGATGTGACAAATGGTATAAACATCCATCAATCTTTTGAAACCGATACCCCAATATATTCAACCGGTTTACCCTTTCACCATCTTCGTGGCCCCAGCCATAAAAGTATTCATTTTCAATGCCACACTCTATATAGGTTTTTCTATTGACAAAAAATCCCCCACCAACAGGCTCCGCGTTCATAGTAGCCTCCCCATTTTACCTTCATTTTTTTGGAAGTTGGAAATTCTTGTTGCTCTTAAAATAAAGCTCGCGCACCAGCATTGAGGTATTGAGGAATCGTTCCTTGTAGGGCAAAACAAATTGTGCTTCATCATTTCTTATAAGGTTCGCAGCTATCTCAATTTGATTCTTCGGCACCAACACATCAGCATCCCAAACGGCAACAATTGGCGTTTCGGCTTGCTCAAATAATCTGTTGATAATAATAAGTCCTATGAAAACAGGATCATGATCCTCGAAAAATATTACTCTCACATTTTTTGGCAGTAACTTGGCCAGTATGAGGTTGTTGTAACTACTTGCTTCTAACAGTATGAACCTTGTGAAAAAATGTTTATTTATATATGAGACAACGGCAAGTAAATTTTCGATTCGGTCTATTGAGTCGATCCGTACTGGAATTAGAAAAGTCACATCAGAAAGATCTGTTTTTGTTGCCATATTTTGCGATGATTAGTTTGCTTATTTTTGAAGACTTGAACGCAGTGGATTGATGAATCGATAAATCAATCGTGTATCTTCGGTGATAATATCGGCTGTGCCGTCCATCTGTTGGATAAATCGAAGAGTTTCACTATACGACGACTCCATGCCCTTATCAAGTTGTATTGCTGCCACGTAGCCCTCTTCCTCAGGTATCATTGATATATTGTTCACTATCCCATGGAGGACGCCGTATTCCAGATGCGGAAAGCCCGATAATTTAACATTGACTCTTTGTCCTTCCATAACTTTGCCGAGGCTCATAGATGGAATGTAAGCTCTGGCAATTATGATCGTTTCCTCAACTGGTACTATTGTGGCTAAACGTTCACCTGAATTTACGACCTGGTTTTCGCTCCAATAGTTTGTCTAGAGTTATCTTACCTTCGATAGGCCAAAGTGATCACATAATTCTCAAACCATTCATCAATCTGGCTTTGAAGTGAAACCAATTCTGCATTCAGCGAATTTTTCAGGGAGTTCAACTCGTTTTCACGAGCAGCGAGTAATTCTAAATGGCTTTCTTCCAGTTGCATTAAGGCTACTTCGGCGTTCATTACCGTTGCTTCGAAGGATAATAAGGATGATTTTTGACTGATGATTGTCTGCAATGCGCGATCATATTCCGTTTTAATGATCCCATATCCTCCCTTAAAGTAGGCTGTAGAGTCCTCAACAAAAACACTTTTTGCGAGTTCAAATTCCAGCTGTTTCAGTTTCCACTGTTTCAATAACAAAGCATATTGGTTTCTGTGGTTGGTGATTTTTCTATCTGTCAACACGATCTTTTTGCCGTTAATGTCTTGCCTAAGGTAATTATCAAGCTCACTGAATTTTTTTCTAAAACTGACAAAAGTGTTTTGCAACGGACCTAGTACAGGATCGATCGGGAGCATCATTGTGTCCCTATTTCCTAACTGGTTACCTGCAAAACCAGCTTGGAGGACATCTTTCAGCAATTTCACATCCTGGTATTTTGCCGTATTTTCCAATAAAGCAATTAAAGATTTAGGCTGTACAAGTTGGCCATCTGAAACATACCATTGTGCTATCCTACCGCTACTCTTGCATACCAGGGGTGCAGGAGGATTTATCGTGGTAAGTTTGAACGGAACTGAAACTACAATTGGATACTTAAAGAAGTAACTTCCTATGGCGATTAAAGCAAAGAGCATAAAAAACACGCAGTTATACCCCATCGAACAATCCACCTGGGTATGTGACCCATGATTTCGGCCACTTCTTCACTGTATGCTTCCAGTTGCCGGTTATGCAGATCAGGCATTTCTTAATATTTTTTCTTAAAAATTAGTACAAGTTCTAAATTTTGGTTACGCATATCAATAGATTAATAAGGATACCGAACCATTAGTGTGGCGATAAGCGCTTAATCTCTCTATCATCCTAAATCCAATTGATCCTTAACCAATTGATAGTATCCACCTTTGGCAGCTACCAATTCCTTATGTGTTCCACTTTCGGTTATCTTTCCTTTCTCCAACACAATGATCTGATCGGCATTTTTAACGGTACTTAGCCGGTGCGCAATGACCAACACAGTACGCTGCCGGAAAAAACTACTGAGGTTTTCCATAATGATTCGTTCGTTTTTGGCATCCAGCGCATTTGTTGCCTCATCGAAAAAGATATAGTCCGGATTTTTATACACCGCCCTGGCGATCAGGATACGTTGCTTTTGGCCACTGCTAAGTCCATGTCCGTCGATTCCAATCTTAGTATGCACACCCAAAGGAAGCCCGGACACAAAATCATTGATGTTGGCCACATTGATGGCCTCCTGTAGTTTTAGTTTGTCCGGAATTTCATCTGCCACTGCGATATTCCGCGCTATGGTGTCAGAGAAAATATACCCCTCCTGCATCACAACTCCGCATCTCTTTCGCAACTCCCTTGGACTGTATTTTTCCAATGTAATCCCATTAAGTTCGATTTTACCCTCTATCAGCTTGTAGTATCCCAGCATCAACTTAACCAGAGTAGTCTTACCGCTTCCGCTCATTCCAACGATGGCTGTGATCTTATTAGCGGGGACGTCAAAACTGATCTGGTCTAGAACCTTTTCGGAATGCGGCCCCTCATATTGAAACATCAGGTTGGTGATTGAAAAATTGCCACCATGGGGTATTTCTGTAATTTTGTCCACTCCCGGTTTTTCTTCATCTTCCTTGTCATGAATTTCACCAAGCCTTTCCAGACTTATTTTTGCATCCTGAGCAGCCTGGGTGAAAGAAATAAACTGTTGAATAGGTGCATTTAGCTGGCCTATGATGTATTGCATGGCCATCATCATGCCGAGGGTCATATCGCCTTGAATAACAGCCTTGGCGGCCAAAAAGGAGATGAGGATGTTTTTTGCCTGGTCTATGAAGATGGAGCCAATCTGCTGGTTTTGATTTAAAATCAGCCCTTTTACGCTTACTTTAAATAGCCTGGCCTGGATGCGTTCCCATTCCCATCGCTTTTGTCGCTCACAGTTGTTTAGCTTTATTTCCTGCATACCATTGACCAATTGTACCAGGTTCCCCTGGTTGGCTGAGGACTGCTGGAAGCGTTTGTAGTCAAGTTCTCGTCTCCGTTTTAAAAAGAGCAATATCCATCCCACATAGAGAAAGCTTCCAAGGTAAAAAATGCCCAATATACCAACGTGGTAGCCTGCCATAATAAAGGTGTACATGACCAGGGTAAAAAAAGAAAACACCATATTGATGAGCGATCCGGTGAGGAAGGACTGAATGCGGCTATGATCGCCGATACGCTGCATAATGTCACCAACCAATTTTACATCGAAAAAAGAGATCGGTAGTCGCATCAGTTTAGTTAAAAAACCTGCTATCAAGGATATACTGACACGAGTTGTAACATGGAGCATGAGCCAACTCCGTATCAGGTCATTGACAGCCTGACCGAGTGTGAGTGCCATCTGCGCAACAAGTACCATGATAATAAAGGCCAGGTCACTGTTGCCAATACCATAATCTACGATGGCCTGAGTAAGAAAAGGAAAGGCAAGGCTAATTAAAGTGCCCGTTAGCATCGCCAGGGCAATTTGGGTCAGGAACCTTGTGTAAGGCCGAAGATAGCCAATCAGATACGAAATATTTAACTTGCCTCTCTCCTCATGTATTTCCCGATAGAAATCCGGTGTTGTTTCAACCAACAGAGTGATGCCATTTTCACCATCTGATTCTTTAGAACTCAGCCAGTTTTTAAGGAATTCCGTTTTAGTATAGGTGAGCAGACCATGAGCCGGATCGGAAATATAGACCGTTTCTTCAGCGGTAACTTTAATAAATATGGAAAATAGTCTTCTTGCTTTCCTGATTTTGTATAGTACAACAAAGTGGCTTCCTTTCCAGTGGATAATGCAAGGTAAAGGAGCTTCATCCCGCAGCTGCTCCCAGGTGAGCTTTGCTCCTTGTGTATGGAGGCCAATATGCTCAGCCGCCTCGCTGATCCCCAATAGCGACACCCCGGTACGGGTGATATAGCACTGGTCCCGTAAATATGCGAGGCTATAGGATCTGCCGAAGAATTTGCCGATTATCCGCAGGCAGGTAGGCCCGCAGTCCATGGCATCGAGTTGTTGGTAGTGGGGGAATTTCATTTGAAAAAATAATCCTAACCTAAAAAGTCCGTTCGATCAATTTAATTTTTGCTCAATACATTGATCATCTCTTTTGGCGAGATATTATATCTGATCAAGTTACCATCCTGATCGAATAAAACTCCAAGTGGAACAAAATTGATCCCTCCAAAACTCCGTGCGATCTCATCATCCATCTGTACCTGCGGCCATTCCATTTTGACCTTAACAGTGTACTCCTTTTAATTTAGAAATCTCATCATTTGAGCTAATTCCGATGATGATAAGTTGGTCCTGATAAGTACTGTACAGTAGTTTTGATATCTGGAATCTGGGCTACACAAGGCCTACACCATGTCCCCCAAAATTCAAAATATATTAATTTTCCTTGCCGCATTAATTGTTGAAAATGTACCTGTTCACCATTAATGGAATTCCTGGTAATTTGAGGAATTGCATACGGAAATGTCATATAATCATTTGTTGGTTGAGAAGGCGTAATCAATAGTTCTGATTTGCCCAATTCCGAAATTTTTAGAAACCGATTGTTGTGCAGTATCGTCTGGTTTTCCTGGTAGGTAGTAAAGCTTAATATGGAAAATCTTGAAGCATTGAGTTCATCCCAATTATTAGGAGCCAAGGCAATCATATCCACACCAAAGTCGCTATGAGTTCCATTCCCATTTTTATCAAGCATGATTATCGAAATCATATTTTCACCTTTCTTATTCTCATTCTGGCCAATTTTACATGTAACTGTTCGATGGTACTTTGCTTAACAAACGCTGTAATGTCGATAATGCCCAACTCTACTAACTTAGTTTCTATAAGCGTCGCTTCATCAATCTTCAAAACGACATCTCGTACCTGAAGAATCATTTTTTCATTCCTATTACATGAGAAGGAAACCAGTACCAAAAGGACTATAATAAATCGTGACATACTTTCTATTTGTTTTGTTTGGGTTAAAAAAATGATCCACGATAGCCGGTAAAATAAATATAGCAATAATTAAAGGACTTTAGCTGACAAGTATAGTTATCGTATTCTTGCTTAATATTTGGATAATTTCCTTTGGATTAATACCATATCTAATCAACCTTCCATCTTGATCAAACAATACTCCAAAGCGGAAAAAATCTGATTTTCCCTATACTTCTCTCGATTTCAGGATCCAGCTGAATATTTAGCCAATTCATCTCGTTCTTCGATGTAAAGGCCTTTAATTTGGTCAATTCATCATTTCCACTTATTCCAACAATGCAAATCTGGTCACCGAATCGGTTATTTAATTCCTTGATATCTGGTATTTGCGCTACGCAGGGACTACACCAGGTACCCCAGAATTCCAGATATATTAGTTTTTCCCTATCAATTAGCTTCCTAAAATTTAGGGTTTCCCCATTAATAGTTGTCCTAGTTAATCGAAGGTAGGATATATGGAAAAGTCACAATACACGGTAACTGGCTTTTCAGGAGAAAGGACAATCCGATCCTGTTGAAAGTGGGAAATCGAAAAAAACTGATCGTAAAATAAAATGACTGGTTAGCCTTTAAGGGTAAAAAATCAAGTCCTTCCAACCGTGTAGCATTTAGTGTATTCCAGCTATTGGGCGCTGATTAATCAGATCAATATTGTAATCATTTAAAAGGCCGTTTTTATTTTTGTCTAACAAGACAAAAGATAACCTCATTGCCATCCTGATTTCTGGCGAGCTTCGGATGGAAACCGTCAAGCTCTATCCTGAGTCGACAATGCTCGTAATATCAATAAGTCCGATTTCATCAAAGAAAATGTCTTGTTCATTCTCACGACATGATACCTCTATCTCCCGGATAGCGAGTTCCATTTTTCAATCTGAAAACGCATGAAGATGAAATGAAGTAGTATAAGTATTACAAACATATATTTAGTGATCATATATCTACGTTCCATTTACGACATTTCTTTTCTTGCATTATTAATCTTCCGAGTAAATTCAATTTGTCGTCGGTGGGTAAAATATTCAAATTAGGCTTTAAGGAGGCTGAAAAAGATCAGCCTCCTTTTTATCATCAGCAATCACACAACCAGTATTCATATCCCGCTGCCCAATATTCGCAACCTCTCAAAGTGCCAGATGTCCGACACTTAATCTTATCCTCGCATTCGCCAGCGCCTGATCCCCCTCTAAAGCCCAACAATTCCTCATAGCTCAGCATCTTTTCTTCATTCAATTTCAATTTTCCTAATGTTTTCATTTTGTTAATTGTTTTTTGTTTGGCCTACTCTGTGGTCTGTCGTCACAGCCATTCGGTTTTCAGCATCCCCGGATGTCTCCTTATGTGCGCGGTTGGAAACATCGGGGGTAAATTACATCGCGTAAACGTACTATTATTACGTTGCGATAATTTCACATAATTTCTGCAAACTTTTTTTATTGATCATCTTTCCAGTCTCATTTCATTTAATACATTTACTTTCAAAACCGATCTTTAACTCACAGGGAAATATATAATAATAACTAGCCGCCAATATCATTATTCTTAATTGGTGCGTTGAGATCTTTCAGCAACTTGATATAATCCATCCAATGTACTTCGTTGATACTCTGAAGTTTCTCTGCAAATTGCATCTGGCCTCCCTGTTGATTTTCTACGAATCAAATCATCCATTGAACTTTAGACTTTCAATATATTTATGTTTTGTTTATTGTTGTGGTTGTTATCTATTTTTTGTGGTTTTTTTCTTTATGTATTATTTGTTGGTGTTTTTTTTTTTTTTTTTATTTATTTTCCTCTTATAATTATTTTATATAATATAATAAAAAAAAAAATTACATCCATGACTCATCAAATCATTCGTTTTCCAAGTACATCGATAAAATGAGAAATATCGCTGATCTGATATTCCTTAGGCAAACTCATAGCCATTGACAAACACTGTGGGCGTACCTTTGATCTGAGCCGAGGAAAATAAACTGTTATGCTCCTTTTGGATGGAATCAAACCAGTCGACAGGATTATTTGATCTCTGACAGGGCGATGAGTTTGTGACCTTTGATTGCCGTTATACCAAGTCTATCCAGCAACTGTATCCCTTCCTGTGCCTTATCCCTTCAATGAATAGTTGTGCTAACATGGTTAACGAAAGGCCTTATTCTGTCATCGTGCAGGGAAAAGACCAGGTTAACCGACACCGATTCAATTGTAAATAATTCTTTCAGTTGGTTGAATGCCTTTTGGCAAGGGTTTGCAATTGAAGGCTCATGAAGGCCGTCACCTCTACAGGAGCTTCCCTGAATCCCGATCAGGAATATTGCATCATGGTCCCTTTAAATGACTGTCTTTCTTGCTTTTCCAGAAGAAGGACAAAGATGTCCGGGTTATTCTTAAGCTGTAGATTATTGAGTTTTTCTTGCCGCGCAGTATTCCGGTTTCTAGAAAATATGCTTTGTACAGGATTATGCCAAATGTCGTTACCGATGCAAAGGATCCATATTTCTAGCAAACTTCATCCAAAAAACCCCATATCCTGATACAAAGGTCAATGACAGTAGCGCTTCCACTACAAATACAGCTTGCACCCCAAGGCAAAGCGGGCACCACATCCTGGCGACAAATGCCTGGTAATAAATTGAATACGCCACGTATACAATTGCACCAAGAGAAAGAGATGGCCATAATGACTATAATCGCCACAGTCTGGTATACTTGTCATGTATGCACAGACCGATAAAAAATGAATCAATGAGCCCAATATCGCTCCAATGCAGCCAACCAAATACTTTTGAGGCATCGGAATTGAGAATGGAATTGCAATTGGTTTTCTTTGTACACGCCACACAGAACATCTGCACCAGGCTACTTTTTATATTAAGATCTTTTAGAACGAGCAAAACAGACAATCCAAGCCCGATGAGTTTAAGTCAGTAGCAAGGCTGTTAGAACAATACCAATACGCCACGGCTCGGTATAGGATAACACAGAATAAACAGCGAATAATAGTAGAATGACCACGCCCAGCTAAATAAGGCAATCCCAAGTTCATCAAACTGGTCTGCTTTTTTTCAGTATATCCTGCCTCTCCCGACTTTTTCAGTCACGGTTCGATCAGCAGAGATATGCCGGAATAGTGACTTGAAAAACAATTCTGTTTCTGAGGTTCTTGGCTCTTGCCTGCTGAAGTCAAAATAAGTGATGCTGGACTCCCCATTCAGTTGGGGTACAAATACGAGCTTTTCATTTCCATCATTTAGATGCGCAATGAAGGGTGATCCGGTTTCATGAAGTTCATCTCTATCCATCCGCATGGGATAGTTTGTAATCCGCCATTCGTTTAAACGAATCGCAAACACTTTTTAAAGATGGATACTCAGGATGAATGTAGAGTTTCTCAATAATCGTCTCATTCGTAATCGGTAATTTGTAATGCCGGATCAATCGTTGGACCACGGCAATGGCATTGTCTTGATGATACATGTGTGCATGGTTTAGGTCTGAAAAAATTGTTTTTTTAAATTCATATATCCAGAATGTAATGGGTTTTTACTGAATAATTCTGTCGTATTGAGTGTCATACTTTGACAATGGAAAGAAGCTATAGTTACTACTTAGGAGGGCTAACCCAACGCCTGACAAGCCATTTAATAATCCAAAATAGCCCGACATATCTCCCTGCCTTTTTTCCAAATCCTGCCACAAGACCGATTCAATAATTCTGGCTGATATACTATTTGAAAGTTGTTCATGAAAGATATTATCGATTGAATAGCGATACAGTCCGGAAATAAACCCTACGCCGGCCAGGCCATTTTTCATCAACACATTTCCACTGGAAAAACCTCCTAATAAATACTCGGTACTCAGCCCGTTTTTCCACAAAGCAATCTGGGTTTTATATATATCATTTTTCAGATGATAATTTGCCTGCTCCAATCCTATTGTTAAGAAAAGTCTATTGCCGGGATTCACAGGATTAATGGCAAAAGCTGCAGTTGCCAAACTATGAAGCATAATATCAATCTTGTGGTTGTAAATGTTCCATTTCCTCAATTCAGCGAGGAACAGCAAACTAACTGGAAGCGGCCATGTAATATCAAACCGGGATGGTTCTAAGATAGCTCCTCTTTTTCCTCGTATTGATCATACATCCTGTTAATTACTTCAATCAATAACCGCTTTAAAAGATAATTATGGTCATTCAATTGATTAAGTGCTTTTCCTTGTATTCGGGAAAAAAGATATACGCCATAGCCAAGAAGACCATCCTGCAGTCGAATTGAGAGTTCATCCTTTTTCGTTATGTACTGAAATATTTTATCATCCAGATCCGAAAGTATCGAGTCCCTATCGCCGTCAAAGAAGCCATTTTGAATAACATGCTCCAACCCCCAGGCAATGCCTGCCAATCCATTTTCAAAATCTGGAGCAATATTTGCCTTCTCGACATCTTCATATACCTGTTCAACAATTTTTTCTGCCAAGGCGGTGTAAGCACTATTAGAAGTTTTCTTTCCCAAATGAAACAGAAACAAACTGATGCCCATTTTACCGTGCAGTAAACCTTGATTTTCCAATTTGGAGATATGCTTTTCTAATAATTCTATTATGATTTTGATTTTATCGTTCATCTTAAATGATATTATATTTTAAAATCTATATCCCAGCAATCCTCTTTTTTCGCAGTCTTTCACAGCTTCGCCACGTGACTCCCAATTTTTCGGAGCTTTTTAGTATAAATACATAGCAATAACATCACAATCGAAATTGCATGAAAAACATTCAACAATACGTTTCCTCCAGAAACTCTCAAACCGCTAAAAAACGCCTCTGCATACCAACCTGGCAGCGGTTTTTAAAACTAATAAGATAGGTGTGATCTATGTAAATATCTGCTAAGGCTTGCTCCTCTATATCATAAAAATCGGAAGCAGATATTGTCGAGATAAATTTATTGATTTTCGCAAATAAAAAACAAGACTCTATTGGTATTATTTATAAAAAACTTGACAAAAAGTAATAAAATATTTTTTACCCCCCCCCCCCCCCCCCCCCTTCTAAAAGTGCAAACTAATATACGAATCCTACTATACACTAATTGTATTCACCAACGCTATCATGGAATTCACAGTGGCCTTTAAGATCTCAGTTAAGACATGGTAAGATACCATGCGCTGGGAGGTAGGTTGTTTAGTGTGCCACGAAAACTGTCTTTTGAAATTCGAATTCTGTGTAGCGAACCATGTAATTCGAAATCTGTAAATTCGTTTTTCGATTTCCGACTTTTGTTTTTGGTAATTCGTATTTCGTGGAATTTTGGCAGTTATAGGCCTTCCCATGGATTTTTAGTGCTTTTTAGTCGTCAAAATGGATCAACAGAGTATTATAGGTCCGGGATAGCTCCTTCAGAGCATGGTGGTAATTGACCAGTTCTTCAGCGAATCGGTTGATGGTAGGCTCCCGTAGGTTTCCTTCTTTTTCCATCATATGCGCCAGTTTTGTCATCTGGTTGATGTTGTTGCCAATGCGACCGATCTCCGCCCCAACCCGATCTAATGCTTCCAAAACTTCTTTTGGACGCTGGATAATGGTGCCTTTTCCCATGATTCGTCGTCTCAAAAAGCCCGAAAGGGATTTATAACCAGCTTCCATTGCTTCACTTTCCAGGATCAGATAATCATTTGCCCTGACGTATACTTGAATGCGTCGATCTGTGTAGTTCCGTGGTCGAATTTTTGTTTTCATCGGTTTTTCTTTTCTTTAACATCCGCCGAGTTGCGAGGCTGGATTTCCCCCGATAGATCGGGGCAAGAGGTTTTTTGAGTCAAAAAACACATCTTGCAAAGAGGACTGCGGAAAATCAGTATTCGGGCAAAGGGGATGAAAATTTCTTGAAGGTATGGGAACATAATCATTAGCCGGGATACTCCTGGTCTCTGATCATGTTTTACTCCTTAACGCAGAATCAGGTTTGACTTTTCAGTATAATGACGGATGGAAATACGAGGTTTGACGGAGGGGTTTTAAGGATAGGCTACCTATACATCATATCTTGGTTTTCATTGCCACCTAAAAAATAAGAAATAAAGAGAATCGTTGTGAATAATCATTCCTTGGGGCATATCAAATCAGTAACGATTATGCTCATGCTCCAGCCAGGCGGTTTGTAGCTGTAGTCTGTTTCTTTTTTCTTAGAGCCACTATTTTGTTGAACAACTCGCTGTTCAGTCTCTTTTCTTCCTCGACATCATAATCATCCTGCAGTCCAAGCCAAAATTTTGCTGAATTGCCAAAATAGGCGCTTAATCTCAAAGCGGTATCGGCCGTTATACGTCTTTTGGCTTTTATGATTTGTGATATCCTTGTCTGGGGAATATCAATATCTTTAGATAGCCTATAGGCAGTTACATTTAATGGCACCAAAAATTCTTCCACTAAAACCTCTCCGGGATGAATGTTTTTTAATCTTTCCATAGTCTCCTCTTTTAGTGGTAATCAATAATTTCTACTTCGCTCGAATGATTGCTTTCCCAATGAAAGATAATTCTCCACTGGTCATTTATTCTGATACTGTAATAATCCTTCAAGTTGCCTGATAATTTTTCGAGCCTGTTGGAAGGAGGTATCATCAAGTCATTAATTGTTTGTGAGTTGTTGAGCATTCTCAGTTTTCTCCTTCCCACTTCCTGAATTTCCAAGGGAATCTTTCTGACACGTTCGCCATTCCAAATTTTCTCAGTATCCTTGGATCCGAAGGAAATTATCATAAACCTTGTTCTAATTACTAACGCCAAAGATAACTATTAAACTGTGGAATAACAATTACAGAGAACTAATTCCGCGACTGCGAGGTGAAACGATATGGTTGAGTTTGTTGGCCACAGCAGCTACTCCCTATCAAATGGATTTCACGGAGGATTATGAGATGAATAATCGACCTAAAAAGGATTAAAATACCAAAGAATAACCCGGACCTTTTCTATTGGACGTTTGAAGCGTGCGGTGCTTCTCTATTTCATGTACCAGGTATTTTTTGTATTGCCCGACCATAAAAGTCCGGAAAATACCAATGTCCTCCTTCTCCCTTGTATCGACCAATGCCTGGTAATAGGTGACTTTATCTTCTTTATAGACAATGCTAAGCGGCAGGTTATTTACTAATTGGATGTAGTTCATCAATAATCTGGCTGTTCGGCCATTGCCATCATAAAACGGGTGAATCGTCAATAAGTCAAATTGTGTATCAAACGACAGGTTGAGCATGTCAATCCAACTTCCGCCCGATTTAAGTCTTTCATTCACTTTCTGCACTAATGACTTTGTGAGTCCCTCCACTTTATCAAAATTGACAAAGTAGGAATTCCCTGCAGAAACGTTTCCCTTTCTGAAATCACCTTTGCTGCCATCAATTTCTCCAAAAACAGTCTGATATTGCTTGCCTGTGGACTTCATCACAAGTCCGTTCAGTATTTGAATGAACCCGACCCCCAGCGGTTGAGGATTTTTAGCTTTTAAGAGGATGAACTGCAATGCCTCAAAATGGTCTTTGGTCATTAGCGAATGTTCCAATGGCTTGCCCGTGGGGGTTAGTCCTTCATCCAAAAGAAGCTGTGTTTCAATTTCGGTGAGCGTTGATCCTTCAATGGAACTGGAGTGATGAACGATGGCGTAGTAATTGAATTTATCGTAATCGATATTCTGCGATAGATTCAACCCAGTGTAGGTTTTGATAAGCCTTTCCAGTTCCTTGTCCATGGTATAAAGGTAGTTTAAAGCATGAAATAGTACCAATGCCAATAATAAAACGAAATGCCCGAGTGCTATGCAGCTTGTCTTCATAACTTTTCCTATTGGAATGAATTCAAAGTGGTTCATAGTTTTTCTTCAACACGTCGTGATATCCTCGGTTACGTGCAGTGACGCCGGTAGCCGGGTCGATCGCCGGGTACAAGGGTTTATGGAAGTGCGGTATTTTCATCGCCCAGGAGTGGCAGGCGGCTTTCCAGTTGCGCATAGGGGAACGGCCACCGACCAGCCAGCCGTTGGCTTCGTAGTGATGGAAAAACTTCAGCGCTTCCTGGTCGGCCAAGTATATCCCCTTTCCGCTGAGGCCAGGTATTTCGTTATTGCGGAAGTAGCTTTGGATTTCGGCCAGACTTGGTTTTGGTTGTTCATTGATTTTTACCTCTTTCGGCATCTCCTTTTTTTCTTTCACCAGCCTGTCTCTCGTTTCAGTGACTGGTGCTTCGGCCCCGCCGCCCGGAAGTTCCTTTTTTCTGGCGCTTTCCAACAAGGTGTTCAAGGAGACTTTCGTTGTTGGTGCGAACGCCTGCCTCTCTCCTTTTCCCTTTTCAAAATTAAAATCCTTATAAAAAAAATCGCGGGCGCGCCTCTCTCTCTGTTTATTGTTTATTTTGTTTATTATGTTTATAAAAGGTAGCACCACATGAGTCTGACCTGATGCACTTTTGCTACAGGACTTATGACCATTTTGCTCATGTCGTACCTGGGCACGGACTGGTGTTTTACGCAAAAAATCCGTTGATTTTTCTGCCTCATTTTTCCCCGTGTCTTCCTCTGTTTCGCCATCTTCCGGGTCTTCTGAAGGGTCACTTTCGCCCAGCTCATGGAGGGTGACGACGCTGCCGCGGAGGGGGTTGTTGGATGGGTGATAGACCAGGTATCCATATTCGTGGAGCTGTTTCAGGCACTTGTAGTAGGTGCGTGTGGAACCGATCTTGCTGATCTCCATCACTTCGCTGCGGCAGACGGAAAGCTTATCGGGAAAGCGGCTCTTGTTCCAGAGCTGAAACAGGGACATATAGGTGCTGATGTGGCAGGGAGTGAGCCGGTCGTCGATGGCGACCAGTTCCAGAAAGGCATTGAGGTGTCGGACGTAATTCATGTCGTGGTATCGTTTAGTGGTAAAACCTTAAGGGAGAAATAATCAGATGGTGTTGTCGATCCGATTGGATGATGTGTATTATCATTTTGTATAACCAAGCTGATGTTTCAGTAATGATAACATCCATTTATGAAAATTGAATGGCCTCTACGTCATTTGACGGATGGAAATACGTCTTTTAGCGGATGGTACTACGTCTTTTGACAGATACGAATGAGATCAATTGACACCCCTTTTTCTCCCTTGGGATTTTACCGGTTTTGTGTGGAGGATTATTCCCGGACTCTTTGGATGAAAACTTTTTGACGGTTTGTGCGCTGTGTTTTCAGACAATGTGTCCGGGCAGGAGTGTGAAACGGATGGGATTGGAAGCAGTGTTGCGCAGCGACGCGCTGACAAGACCATTGGTTTCACACGGGGGTGATTTTATGACTATTCCAGCCAGATTTTCGGCCTGAAAAAATGGGCATTCAATTTCATTTAACCTATAATCCTTTTTCCTGATTCCGGAGTTTTCTGATTTTTTTGAGCTCCTCTGCATCAACCAGATCTTTCATCGAATCGTCAAGTCTCTTCGTATTCTCTTTCATTGAAATCAGATGATTGATATGCACCACCGGAACTTTAAACGCCTTCAAATCCATATACTGACAGTGATCACGGCACTCATTCCAGCTAAACTGTTGCTGAAAAGTATTGGTCATCAAATCGATATAAAAGGTTTCGTCGTCGGATATCAGGCGTATGGGCGTTGGGTTTTCAATGTCCCGTTTATCCCTGATATGTTCTATGGTATCGACTGGATATTGAAGATCCTCCACCAACGTTTTATATAACTTATTGAGGTTTTCTTCACTTGGTTCCAACCATAAGTCCATATCACCTGTATATCGCTGATAACCGTGAAAACCAACAGCAAGACCACCTATCAGTATATACTTCACATTTTTCTTGTCAAATATCTGAAGTACCTCCTGATAAAATATGTTTGCTATGTCCATTTGATTTTTCGCTTCAAAAAAGTCACAGATTCACTTCTGTTCATGAAAACAATACGCATTAACCGATTCCAGTTCTCCAAGTCGGTTTTAGCAAACAAGGCAAGTCTTTCCTCGGTCACCGGATCCACATCCGGGTTCCAGGATACCCGTGAACCTCTTGTCCCTATTTTATGATGACCAATTTTATTTGACATAATCGCTTTCTTTTCAATTCAAACTTAATAAAAAATGCTGAAAAGGATTCAATAGAACTTTTAGCTGATAACTTTCAGTCTGGTTCATACCTCGGTTTATCATCCAATGTGTCCGGGGAGTGTGAACCGGATTGGATTGGATCGAGTGTCGCACAGAGACGCGCTGACATAACCATGGGGTTCACACGGGGGATTTTTGTTGGATAAAGCTTATTTATTACGGGTGTCCTTTTCCAATACGTTAGAAAATGGTAGTCTCTATCCGTTCAATATGGCTTTTAATTGTTTCATTTCCCTGCTGACCTTATCCTGAACTACCTTGGCATATATCTGGGTTGTCTTCAGATTTTTATGGCCCAACATTGATCCAACAGTTTCCATGGACACACCATTACTCAGCGTTATGGTCGTGGCAAAGGTATGCCGGGCCATATGAAAGGTCATCTTCTTATTGATTCCACACACATCGCCAATTTCTTTCAGGTAGGCATTCATCTTCTGGTTCGATGCTACCGGAAATAGCTTTCCATTCACTTCAGACAGCAACGAATTTTTATACCTATCAATAAGTTTCATTGCTTCCGGCAGCAAGGGAATATTCGATTGCACTCCCGTTTTTTTACGGTTAATCACGATCCAGTTCTCACCATCCAGGCCCACATGAATATCTTTGGTAGTCAGGTTCAGCACATCGGAATAGGATAACCCGGTAAAGCAACAGAAGATGAATACATCGCGAACATGAGCCAACCGGTCAATTGAAAACTCCTTTTCTCTAATGGCGGTGATCTCATCCATCGTTAGATAGTCCTTATTTACCTCCATCTGCGTTACCTTGAAATTGATGAATGG
Organism: Cyclobacteriaceae bacterium; assembly: GCA_034523095.1. Taxonomy (GTDB): domain Bacteria; phylum Bacteroidota; class Bacteroidia; order Cytophagales; family Cyclobacteriaceae; genus JAAUQL01. The sequence goes on from JAXHKU010000004.1 coordinate 151,651, forward strand.
GTCGTGATCGATCCATTGGTATTTTCTGGCGAGCAGTACGATTTTCTTTACATTCTTCAAATATTTCATCGCCGTATTATGGCCGATGCTCTTCTTCACTTTCAAATAATACTCAAGTCCTGATATAAAGCCATAATTCAACTTTTCGATGGCAATATCCTCAGCCTTGTATGCAGTTTTCAGGTAGTCCTTTAGGTGCTTCATCGTGATCACGTATCGCATCCAGGTGCCTTCAGAGAATCCCCTCCCAATCTGACCTTTCATCAGATCGTTGTGCTGTTCAAAGAGCATGATCAGGGAATTTGTCTTTTTCTGATGGCCCAGATATCGCTGCTTGATTTCGTCCGAAGTGACAAGGCCCCCTTCCTCATTAATATCTTCGAAGATCTTATGCAACCGGACACTCACTGTATCGAGAAAGTGATTAATAGTCCTTGCTTCCTCGCTACTGCCTTTCATCCGACCGGCATTAACGATCCATTGTTCGGGCAAGATCGATTTTCCGGTGGATAGTTCAGCGCGTTTTCCCTGAACAGTGACTCGCACATAAATGGGGGCTTTGCCTGTGTTTTGATGCATTCTGGCCTTGTTTAGCCAATTGAGCACGGACATGTTAACCTTCATATATCAAAATGGAATTAAATGCCATCAATGTTAAATTGAAAAACTGCCATAGGAGGCAATTAGCGCCATTCGGTTAACATGATCACATCCTGAATTTGTTACCCGAATTGTTAACCTAATATATGAAAATTATTATGAAAAATGAAAGGTCCTGAAAACAAAAAACCCTCTAAAAATGAATTTTAGAGGGTTTTACTATTGTTTGTGCTCTTAAAAGTGATCCCGCTGGGATTCGAACCCAGGACCCTCTCCTTAAAAGGGAGATGCTCTACCTGCTGAGCTACGGAATCATGGATTTGGCTTGCTTTTTTAAGGGCCGTTTCCGTAATTGGAGTGCAAATTTAGAAGCTTATGACTAAAAGCCAAAACGCTAAGCTCAAATTATTCATAATATTTCTATTTACATTTTTATGCCATTCATATTCAGGGTTTTGTGATACTGCTTCGCAAAATCTACTGCTCGCGGATTCCCTATTTACCCAGAAAAAATATACCCAGGCTTTCGAATTATATGAACAGGTTTATGCGAAAGACCGGCAAGCTTCCCCGGCCATGTTGCTCAAGATGGCATTTGTCAAGGAAGGGCTTGGAGACTATAGCCAGGCTTTGTATTATCTTAATCTTCATTATCTGATGGTTTATGATAAAAAGACCCTGAAAAAAATGGAAAGCCTCGCAGGCCAATATAAGCTGGAGGGTTATAATTATGATGACGCAGAATTCTTTCTCAATATTTACCAGAAATACCAGTCACAAATTGATTTAGCGGTACTGGCCTTTGTTTTATTATTTTTCAGCCTCTTGGTGTATAGGCGACGCAAATATGGTAAAATATCCATGAGCCAGGCTGTAAGTTATGCCGTCGCTTTGATGGTCGTACTTCTTCTTAACAATTTTGCCAGGGAACAACAAAAGGCCATCATCACTAATGGAACGGCCTATCTGATGGACGGACCATCACCCGGCGCAAATATCGTAGCTGTTGTAACTGAAGGGCACCGGGTCAGTGTAGTTGGTCAGAAGGATATCTGGTCTGAGATACTTTGGGAAGATCGGGATGTTTTCGTGAGGAGCCAAAGCCTGAAACCGATTGTTGTGTTATAACCTGGCGTCCTAAAAATGGCTCCCAGTAGCAATAATTGCCATTATTATGTTAATTGCGTCGATACCGGCATTAAACCATAGCCATGAATGAATATCTCCTGAAAGCCATCATTCGATTATTTGCTATTGTGGCAAAAGGCAATGTTACGGATGAAAGCCGCAGACGGATCAAGTTTATGATCAATCGCCAGGCAAGTAGTGAACAAGCCGAGGAGTACATAAAAATATTTGACGAATTCACCTGCGCACAGAATCCCGAAAAACGCTCTAATAGCAAGGGCGGAATGGATGCCGAGACTGAAGAGTTCGTCGAGGAGTGGGCAAACATCATGCTCATCTGCAAACGCATTAATCTGGAAAGTTCGCTCTTTCAGAAGATTGTGATGCTGCTCAGGATTATTGAACTTACCATAAGCGACAACCAACTGACTGAAAGAGAGGACAACCTCATCTATTACATCAGTAAAGCGCTAAACCTCCAGCCAAAGATTGTAAAGCAGGTAAAACAGTTTGTATTTGGCCTGGACCCGGGATCATTACAAAACAGGAACATTCTTATAGTCGATGCGGGGAAGCCGGATGATTGCATTGGCTGCAAGCACATCCACCGACCCGAAATCCGTGGTTTCCTGGCCATTTTGTACGTACCTGAAATTGAACAGTACATCGTCAAATACGTGGGGCCATCGCACATTCTTCTCAATGGTCTGGCGCTGACAACGTGGTTTATTGAGGTTTTCCCAACAGGGAGCAACCTGAGGGGCGGTAATATGAAGCCCATATACTATAGCGATGTTGTTGAAATGCTTATGTCCAAGCCTCAAACTGAGAAGATTCAGCTAACGGCCAGAGATGTATGGGTCGGATTTAAGCAGGAACGTATAGGCTTGCGCGACATTTACCTCAATGAAGAATCCGGTAAATTAGTTGGTGTAATGGGCTCCAGCGGATCGGGCAAATCAACGCTGCTGGAAACCCTGAACGGAAAAATAAAACCCAAGACAGGTGAAGTTAAAATCAATGGCATCGACGTTCACCGCGAGCCAGAAAAGCTGAAAGGAATCATCGGTTATGTGCCACAGGATGATTTGCTGATCGAAGAACTCACCGTTTACGAAAACCTTTATTTCGCTGCTAAGCTGTGCTTCGCAGAGTACAGTGAGGAAAAAATCCACGAATTATCCATAGAAACACTTAAGGCGCTGGGCATTTATGATACCAAAGATCTTATCGTTGGAAATCCACTAAAAAAGACTATCAGCGGCGGTCAGCGAAAGCGATTAAACATCGGCCTGGAACTTCTTCGTGAACCGGCAATACTCTTCCTTGATGAACCAACCTCCGGCTTGTCTTCCCGCGACTCAGAGAACATCCTCGACCTGCTCAAGGATCTTGCTCTGAAGGGTAAGCTGGTCATGACCACCATTCACCAGCCTTCGTCTGACATTTTCAAAATGTTCGACAGCCTCCTGATCCTCGATGTCGGCGGATACCAGATATACTATGGTGATCCGGTGGATGCGCTGGTATATTTCCGCGATGTGGTCAATATGATCCAACGCGATCAGGGCTTGTGCATTACTTGCGGCACGGTGAACGTGGAGCAGGTTTTCAATATCATAGAAACAAGGGTGGTGAATGAATACGGTCAATACACCGACAAGCGCCGCATGAAGCCCAAGGATTGGAATGACCAGTTCAAAAAGCGCCTTATGCCCAAGATCTCCGTGGAAAAGGCCCCACTGCCGCCCACATCGTTTCAAATTCCCGACTGGGTAAACCAATTCAAACTGTTCTACAGGAGGGATTTACTTTCCAAACTGAAAAACAAACAATATCTCATAGTTACTTTTTCGGAGGCGCCACTGTTGGGGCTTATTATCGGTTATTTCATCCGGTACTTCGATCCTGCTGACGACAACAAGTTTGGCTATACATTCGGGGCTAACCCGAATATCCCCTACTATTTCCTCATGAGTATAATCGTAGCCATGTTTATTGGCCTGTCGATTAGTGGTGAAGAGATAATCAAAGACAGGAGGATTTTGCTCCGCGAACGATTCCTGAACCTTAGTCGCTCGAGCTATATCACCGCTAAGTTCATGATCCTTGTGGTGGTTTCGGCCATTCAGTCCATGCTTTTTGTGGCAGTAGCCAACACGATACTGGAATTTGATGGCATGTTCATGTCCTTTTGGCTGGTCTTGTTTTCATCAGCAGTTGTGTCCAATATCATTGGTCTCAATATTTCTTCGGCCTTCAACTCCGTTATCACCATCTACATCATGGTACCCATCATTCTCATACCGCAACTCATGTTCAACGGGGTGGCTATCGAGTTCGATAAACTCAATCCATCCATTAGCTCCAGTGAACGGGTACCGGTCCTTGGGGAATTGATGATTTCGCGATGGGCTTATGAGGCTGTGATGGTACGCCAATTCAAAGACAATAAGTATCAACGCATTTTTTATGATCAGGAAAAGATTGTCGCCGATGCGAACTATAAAACGGGGTATTACCTTAAGGCGTTGGAAACCAACCTTTCATCCTGCGATGCTGCTCTTACGCGGATCTGTGGCCCGTGAAAGTATTGCAGATAACCTGAACCTGATAAAGTATGAACTTTACAGAGAACTGAACCAATTTGGCAGGCCTGAATTCATCAACTGGGAAAAACTCACTACTCAGGCATTCGACTCAACGACATCAAGTCAGATTCGTGAAGCGATACAAAAGCTGAAAATAATATATTCTTCCAGAAAGAATGTAGCTATGGAGGCGCAGGAAAAGTGGCGCCATAATAACATCGTTGTCCCTCAGAGAATAAGTGAATATCTGCAACTTGAACGGGAATATTCCAATGATAAAATCAATAGCATGGTGAAAAACAGCATGAACATGGTTTCGATCATCGAGGTAGGCGATAAACTCATCCGAAAGGCTACACCCATTTATGCCACTCCCGATATACCGGAAAACCCATTAAACTTCCGCACCTTTTACTATGCACCAGAAAAATACTTTGCCGGCGGCTTCATCGACACTTTCTGGTTCAACATCATCATTATCTGGATTATGGCCCTCATTGGCCTCATTGCCCTGTATATGGACTTACTTAAAAAAATATTAACCTTATTCGAATCAATCGGTGACTACAATTTCAGACGAAAAATCCAGAAGGCTCAATCTGTCTTCAGGAAGTAAATGGGAGGATATCATTGGATATTCAAGAGCAGTGCGCGTTGGCAATATCATTGAGGTAGCAGGGACTACTGCCGTTGATGAAAACAACGTGCTCCAGGGAGAAAATGACCCCTTCGAGCAAACACGGTTCATTCTCGAAAAAATCGGTAAAGTTCTTCAAAAAGCCGGCGCCTCCCTGGACGATGTGGTGCGCACCCGGATCTATTGCGCCGACATCACCTGCTGGGAACAGATAGGAAGAGCGCACGGGGAGTTCTTTAGCGTGATCAAGCCCGTCACCAGTATGGTGGAAGTGAGCAAACTCATCAGCCCTGAACTGCTCGTGGAGATAGAGGTAACGGCGATCATCCCTGCAAAATAATGGCTTTTACCTATGAGTATCCCAGGCCGGCGGTAACCACGGATTGTATCATCATTCGTGGAAAAGATCCGATGGAAGTGCTGCTTATTGAGCGAAAGCATGACCCATTCATGGGTTCCTGGGCATTACCGGGTGGATTTGTTGACATGGATGAAGACCTGGAACACGGCGCCATCCGTGAACTGCATGAGGAGACTAATCTGACCGGCGTAGCGCTTCAACAATTCAGGACGTATGGCAAACCGGGAAGAGACCCCCGCGGACGAACCGTTTCAGTGGTCTATTATGGGTTCCACGATAATCACCAAAAAGCCATGGCGGGTGATGACGCGGCCAAAGTACGGTGGTTTGATGTCAACAGCCTGCCACCTTTAGCCTTCGATCATGCTGAGATATTGGATGATTTTTTCGGGGTTATGGATTTTAAATTTAGTTAGAGCAGGTTGTTTATGGGGGCAAGAATAAAGGCATTGTGACTAATAATTTATTTCATTCTTTTCCGTCAATTTTTCCTCTACATCTAGATTGTCCTTATTTCTCTTTGTTCGTATTTCTATTGTATAAAACCCAGAGGTTAGTTTCTCCTCTCCTACATGGTCAATTGGTAGTTTACCAACAGTTATCCATTTATCGTAATTGAACATCTGTTTAATAATTACTGTTGTCTTGGAGCGATTCGACGGCCAAATGTATGGTAGCCTCTGGTATTTGAAGGTTTTCTTCTTTCCTATGTCAGCGTATTGATAGTCATTTCCGTCAATTGTCAAAATGTACTCTTTGATATAGTGCTTTCCCCTATTTAATATCCTAACTCTAATTGAATCAGCCATTTGAATATCCTGTCCAATAGCTATTTGATAGTAAAGAATAAATGTCAAAATCAGTATTTTTCTCATGTCCTTTTTGTGGTATACTAGAAACAATCCCCCACACACACGAATATCGCACATTTCAAATTTATCCGGACAATGGCAACTATTGATTTTTAGGCTTTGTTGATTCATTGGGAGGCGCACCATGGCGAAGTAAATAATACGATGTCCCCGGTCCTGTGCCGGGGCCTGCCATTAATATCGATAAAATTCTCAATCACCAAATTGCTTTAAAAATCCAGCGCCTTTCTCTTTGTATTTAAGGTTAAGAAATGGATGTCCCTCCGTAAGTAAATTTATTGCACATGGTAACAGACCCCGGAACAAGTCCGGGGAGTGCGGGGAGAGCAGGGCTTAGAGCAAAGGCAAGGATTTTTAGACGGATTTTCACCACAAACTTTTACACCATGGAAAATGGTCTTAATTTCATACACTGAATCTAAAGTAATCCATGATGAGAATATCTGACAAAACCAACCCGATAGAGTACCGCGCTGTCCAGGACCGATACGATGAAATGCTGTATCGCCGATGTGGAAAGAGCGGCATCCTGTTGCCAGCCATATCGCTGGGCTTATGGCACAATTTCGGTTACCTCGATAATATCGAAACTGCCAGGAACATTCTGCGTGCTGCGTTTGATGCCGGGATCACCCACTTCGACCTGGCAAATAATTACGGACCGCCCTACGGATCGGCTGAGGAATCTTTTGGACTGTTGCTAAAGCGCGATTTCATGAAATACCGCGACGAGCTCATCATTACCACCAAAGCAGGATACGACATGTGGCCGGGGCCTTATGGTAATCTTGGTTCGAGAAAGTACCTCGTAGCCAGTTGCGACCAAAGCCTAAAGCGCATGGGTTTGGACTACGTGGATATTTTCTACCATCACCGTCCGGACCTCGATACACCGCTGGAAGAAACCATGGGGGCGCTTGACCACCTCGTGCGTCAGGGAAAAGCGCTATATGCAGGTATCTCCAACTATCCCGCTGATTTGGCCGAACGCGCCATCTGTATCCTTCGCGATATGGGTACGCCCTGTCTCATTCATCAGGCAAAATACCATATGTTCGACCGATGGGTGGAGACCGACCTTCTCGGCATCCTCGACGACAATGGTGTAGGTTGTATAGCTTTTTCTCCATTGGCTCAGGGCATGCTCACCGACCGTTATCTGGATGGAATACCGCAGGATTCCAGGGCTGCAAAACCAATGACTTATCTGGAAAAAAACCAGGTGGAGGCCCTGATTCCAAAGATTCGGCAACTAAATGATATCGCTTCAGAGCGTGGTCAGAAACTGAGCCAGATGGCGCTCAGCTGGCTTTTGAAAGACGACCGCGTGACCAGTGTGCTCATCGGTGCCAGCTCAGTTGCACAACTCAAAGATAATCTCGATGCCCTCGACAAAATCGAGTTTGACGAGGATGAAATCAGGAAGATTGACGTGGCGCTGCGATAAGCTGATTTGGCCATAATATTTAAGGCCTGTTTAAAAACTGCGATTGTTGCTTTATTCACCTGTCGAAAATGAGCCCTGGTCCGACAAAACAGCGGGGGTGCGGTGGGTAAGTGCGGGGAAGCCCGCCTACGAGGCAGGCATTGTTTTACTCATACCCACAAACCATGCGCACCACCATTCGTGAGACTTCGTGTTGTCTTGATTTTTCCCCAAGCTACCTTGGGGCATGCTTTGGTTATTTCTTTTCATCAAGGAAAAGAAAGTAACAACCAGGCAACTATAAGTGCATTTTTAGCAAGCAAGAAGCTTTGGCCTTTCGGGCTCATTTTCATTAATTTGCCTCTCCAAAATCCATTTATGTGCAAGCTTTTTTGGCATGGCATGTAATTCTTCAGCAGACTCTATTTACTGGCGTTGAAGAGCTTTTCTTTCTCTTCCTTACTAAGACTGTCGTAGCCTCGTTCAGAGATTTTATCCAAAATCTTATCAATTTCGGCTTGATTCACCACAGTGGCGCCTGACTTTTTGGGAGCTTGTGCCGAGGATGTTGGTTTTTTGGCAGTCTGACGATGACTGACTTTTATAGTTGGGCGCCTGATGAAAAAGCTTTTTACAAATTCCATGATATGAAAAACCCATCGACCCATTTCATGGCCGCGTGTCAATTGTTTTATGTAGATAAATCCCATCAAGGCACCACCGAGATGCGCCAGGTTGCCCCCGGCATTATCGCCAACGGTGCCTATGAACGAAAAAAATATATAAACCGCCACCAGGTATTTGATTTTGACCTGTCCAAAGAATAACATGTAGAACCGGTAGTCAGGGAAATAGGTGGCCGCAGCCACACTCACGGCATATACGGCTGCCGATGCACCCACCATACCACTGAACATAGTAGCGCGATCTGTGTAGAAGGGAATCAGGTTATAGGCCAGCAAATAAGTGACCCCACCGGCGATGGCGCCAAGAATATACAGGTTTATGAGTTTCTGCGAACCGAACGTGTCGACGAATATCCTCCCAAACCAATAAAACACCAGCATATTCATGAGGATATGCCACATATCGGTGAGGCTGTGTGCAAACGCGTAGGTAATGATAGTCCAGGGCCTGGTGATAAATTCGCCAAGTGGGGCAGGGATGGTGAATTGCTTGTAAACTGCCGGAAGTATGACCTCAAGCGCCGGAATTTTCCCTAAAACAAAAAGGATTCCGAAGATTACAAAAACCACTACGTTTATAATGATGAGCTGGGCCAACCCATTATTGGGTTTGCTCCATGCCTGCTTGAATTCGTCGAATATTGAAAACATATATTATTTGGTATTACACACGTATTAGTAAAACTTTTTGCGATCACTATTCCAGATTTTTATGAGTATGAATGCGACCAGCATGCCACTCAGGTGTGCGAAATGTGCCACGTTATCTCCCGCCGATCGCTGAATACCGGCAAAAAGCTCAAAAAGTCCATAGATGGCTACGAAATACTTGGCCTTAATGGGAATCGGTGGAAAAAGTAGCATCAGCACCGCATTCGGAAAAAGCATTCCAAAAGCCAGTAAAATGCCAAAAATGGCACCTGAAGCGCCCACCATCTGTGAATAATTGCTCTAGGCACTCAAAGCACGTTCCCGAAGTAATATTGTGCTTGCTCTCATCGACCATTGCGATTCATCAGTCAGGATTTTCATTGAATTCATAAATGAAACTATTCAGTTCAGCGTTCTGTTTCACCGATATCGCCTGCTTTCTTCTCCAGTATATGCTCGAATTTTCCCGGGCTCGGCTGTTCATAGTATTGCTCTACCGTATTGGCGAAGCTCTTTGTCTCAAAGAATTCTATACCGCTGTACAGCACACCTGCGCCAACTCCGGTTACTATATAAAATATGAGAAACCGCTTTGGCCCCCAGAACTGTTCGAGCAGTGGCCCGAAAATGAACAGGGCAAACATATTGCTTAAAAGGTGCATGGTGCCACCATGCAAAAACATGTAGGTGAAGTACTGATATGGTTGAAATAATCGCTGTTTACATTGCGGAGACTTCCAATTGCATTGATATCAAGCCTCATGAGGCTGCTGATAAAGTAGAGTCCGATATTAATGATGAGCAGGTTCCTCACCATCGGTGTAATTCGTGAAAACATTATGCTGTAGTATTAAATGTGTCTTCTATTTTTCTGCCGTCCAATATAAAATAAATCAGTCGGCCGCCTGGTGTATTGTTCGGATTTTTACAGGCAAACAGCCTGTCGATGATGCTTTTCATTTCCGTTGTAGCCAGCTTCTTATTCCGCTTTAAGGCGGCATTTACCGCCAGGGATCGGGCCAGTGCTTCTGCTTTGTCGTTTTTGAACTCCATAAAATTGGTTTTGTAATCCTGAAGTACGGAGAGAAAGACCTTTTTGCCGGATTCATCCATCAAAAGCGAAGGAACGCCATTGATCACAATCGTAGCGTTACCAAGATGTTCGTAGGCAAATCCGGCTCCTTTGATTTCCTGCTCCAGTTCCATAACGAGCGACAGATCGGCAGGGTTTAGTTCCACCGTTTCGGGAAATAGCAATTGCTGCGAGGTGCCGGTGTTATTGTGCAATAAATCCAGAAAACGCTCATAACAGATGCGCTCGTGTGCCGCCTGCTGATCGATGATCATGAGGCCTGATTTCACCGGCGTGGCGATGAACGACATCTGAACCTGAAAAACGGAGCCCTGCTGCTCTGTGTTTTTAGCAAGCTCGCCTATGCCATCGATATTGGCGGCGCTTTGCAAGGTCACCGCGAGCGGATCGCCCTTTTCGGCCTGCTCGTTGATGACACGGGCGGCCAGCGTTTCAGTTTTCAGCGCACTGGCATACAACTGTTCCCAGTTTTTTAGGTTTTTGCCAGCATCTGATTCTACACCTTTGAACTGTCCATAGTCCCGCTCCTGCCGGGTCAATGAACCGGATGAGCCGATTTTCGACTGGAAAAAATTGAAATTCGTATCTGTTCCAAAATCAAGTGACGGCGTCACGTGATAGCTACCAAGCGCCTTACGCACAGCGCTTTTCAACTGGGCATAAATATTCCGCTCATCGTCGAACTTAATTTCCGTTTTCGTCGGGTGCACATTCACATCGATATGCACCGGGTCGATGTCGATGAAGAGCACAAAAAAAGGAAAAGATCCATCGGGAATCAGCATGTCAAATGCAGACACCACAGCGTGATTCAGGTACGCGCTTTTTATAAATCGGTTGTTCACGAAGAAGAATTGTTCGCCCCTGAATTTTTTGGCATTTTCCGCCTTACCCACGTAGCCATGGAGTTTGAGTGAATCTGTTTCTTCCTGGCAGGGTATCAGTTGTTCTTTGTAATTTTTACCGAAAATGCCAATAATGCGCTGACTGAGTTTTCCGGGCTTCAGATTATAATCTCCTCATCTTCCTGGTACAGGCTGAATGACACATCGGGCCAGGCAAGTGCAATACGCTGGAATTCTTCCAGAATGTGCCGCATTTCCACGGGGTTGCCCTTGAGAAAATTACGCCGTGCCGGCACATTGAAAAACAGGTTTTTTACCAGAATGGCTGTCCCTTTCCGGCAGGCATCGTGGTGTTGTCCTTTGAACATAGAGCCGTCGATCTGAATCACTGTTCCGAGGTCGTCGTTTTCCCTGCGAGTTTTCAGTTCCACCTGGGCTACAGCGGCTATGGAAGCCAGTGCCTCACCGCGGAAGCCCATGGTTTTTACGGTAAATAAATCGTCTGAAGTCTTGATTTTACTGGTGGCATGGCGCTCAAAACTCATTCGGGCATCTGTTTCAGACATGCCCTTTCCGTCGTCGATAACCTGAATGAGGGCTTTGCCGGCATCTTTCACGATCAAAGTCACTTCGGTGGCGCCGGCATCCAACGAATTTTCCAGGAGTTCCTTCACTACCGATGCCGGGCGCTGCACCACTTCACCGGCAGCAATCTGGTTGGCGATGGAGTCAGGAAGTAAGTGGATAATATCTTGCATTAAGGCGATTTACCGCAGGTTTTTGCGAGTCCGTAAGAAGATGTATAAAGGGAAAAGCACTGCAAAGAAATACAGCGCCACATTGCCGTAATAAATCCATCCGAAAACAGTTCCCAGGAGCAGCGCCATGATTAATACCTGCATAAAGCCAATGGATCTTTCGCGCTTTTCTATTGATTTGAAAGCTGCTTTTAAATTTTCGCGATGGTCTGACGAGCGTTCCAGTCTTATCTCGGAAGAAATACGTGCTGTTCGGTTTTTTACATCCTCTTTCATAGGATCATAGTAACGAGGTTCGAAATTGAACCTTTTATGCTGAACCCTCCTCGAAAGCAATGGAATTTTCATAAATTTGACGCGCTCTATCTCTGCAAAATAAGTTTAAAATTGGTTCTGTAACAAATCACCAACTTGTGAGGAAGAAAATTGTTCGCTGTTTTTTCACCCTTTGGTGCATGGGCATTTTTTTCGTCTATAGCGCTGGTGCGGCGCTGGTTCCGATAGAAAAAAACTTCGAAAATCAGTTTCAAAACCTCACGATAAGCGAGCGCATCGGCCAGTTAATTGACCTTCGCGTCAGCCCAACGAAAGAAAACCTGGAAGCGATCCTGGCCACTGTCCGCGAATACAATATTGGCTCAATTACCATCGCCGGCGGTGAACCCAATGCTGCTGCAACATTGATTTACCGGTTGAACTACCTGGCGCAGTTGCCGGTTTTTATTTCCGTGGAACAGCGACAGCTTCCCAACCTGCCCTTCGGGCAGCGGTCAGTAGTTCCTTTATCCACCACGTTTATTGCCGCCGGGGATCCTAATCTGTACAACCGGGGCATCAATCGGCTGGCTGATTTGCTGTACGAGGCATCGGTAAATGGCGTGGTGTATAGCCCCGTGAGCATGACAGTGATGGACAATACTGTGGAATGGAATAGCGAGTCATCTCCCGGCGAAAAGAATATTACTGATGGATTTTCGACGATTCTTTCGGCGCACAAACTCGCCGCTACAATACCTATCCGCTTCCGGTTCAGCGACAGCTTTGGCTTTTCACCAAGGAACCTGGATTTCGATGAATTCAACATTTCCGGTGAGGATCGGGCGAAGCTATCACTGGTCAATCAGCCACTTACAGTGCTGCAGATAGTGGATTTCCCGGCATTTCCAGAAAATGAAGCCGCCCTGTTTCAAAAAAAAGTGATGTCACCGTTGCTCTGGAAAGACTGGCAGTTTGCCGGCATGATCGCCGCTGACCTCGATAAGATATGCGGGGCGCGGCTAACGCAACCCAAAATGACTGACGTGCGGGCCTTGCTTAAAAGTGGCGCTGATAAGATCATCATTTCTTCCGATCCAGGACTTGTGCAAAACGCTATCCTTGAAGGGATCAACAACCGGTTTTTTCGTCAGAATGAAATAACGGACAAAGTAAAACGCATATTGAGACAGAAATCGGATGTGGCCTGGAGCGCTGACTCTTCGGCTATGGCGCCTGGCGATATTTCAAAATTTCAGTCCGACAATACGCTCCGGGAAGTTGCATACCGCGTCTTTAGCGCAGCCCCGGAAATAAGAGAATTATCCAGTCCCTTTTTGCCCATTGATACCATTCTCAATAAAAGCTTTGCATCCCTGACCATCGGTCGGTCGAGTGAGAGTACATTTCAGGAAGTTCTGGAGAAATATGCCCCGACAGTTCATTTCAGTATTCCCGGGCTGACGCTTGATCACGATCGGCTGGATGTTCTCCGTAATCGTCTTGCGAATTTTGACTATGTATTTGTTGCACTGTTTACCAATGATTTATTGGCCTTTGACCAGTCGATCATCCAATTTCTGACGAACCTGAAAGCAACCACCAATGTGGCTGTTATATTTTTTGGGAATGAAAATAGTGTTATTGGCGATTTCGAGGCTTTTGAACACAGGATACTGATGCGCGAAGATTGTGCCTTCACCCAGCAGATCGCGCCGCAATTACTTTTTGGCGCCATCGGGTTTGAGAACTCCAAACAGCGTCTGGGTTATTCCCTTCCGGAAATACAGGAAATGGATGCCAGTGTTCTTGCTAAAATAGATGTTATCGCCAGGGAGGCCATACAGATGGGCGCCACACCCGGGATGCAGATATTGATTGCCCGTCATGGATCAGTTATCATGGAAAAGTCATATGGATTTACCACGTATGACAGCCTCACAGCTGTGCAGAATATATAATATACGACCGCCTCCGTCACCAAAGTGTTAGCCACTACATCAGCGATTATGAAATTATCCGAAAGTAGAGCAGTATCCCTGGATTCCACACTGGGGGATTATCTACCCGAACTTGGGGGTACTAACAAGGCTGATCTGGGAATTCGGGACATTTTGGCTCACCGGTCGGGCCTCAGGGCATTCTATCCGTTTTGGAGGTTTACAGCTCGCGATGAGGATTTGCGGAATTATTACTATACGCCTTTTCCTAACGACGCGGAAGATAATACCGTCGCTACCGGAATGTATGCAACACCCATGGTGAGCGATTCGCTCTGGCGCTGGACGGTGGACACAAAATTGCGTCCGCGCCGTAATACGAGGGAGCCCTATGGATATAAATATACTGACACCGGGTTTTACCTTTTGCAACACGTCATCGAACGAGTAACTCATACCCCGCTCGATAAATTTATGGATTCGCTGGTGTACCGCCCGATGGGAATGGCTACGCTGGGTTATAAGCCATTGTGCAGGTTTCCCCAAAGTATTATAGCACCGACCGAAATGGATAAGGAGTTCAGAAAAATGTTGGTGTGGGGCGATGTGCATGACCAAATCGCTGCCATGACGGGCGGCGTTGGAGGGCATGCCGGACTTTTTGGCAATGCACATGATGCTGCCAAATTCATGCAGATGATGCTCCAGGGCGGATCGTATGGCGGTCAGGTTTATTTTTCGAAAGAGACGATCGACCTGTTTACCAAAACCGCCGGTAAAGAAAGTCGCCGAGGGCTTGGCTGGGACAAACCTGAAACAGGTCGCGGAGAGCATCCGGCATCCCGATATGCCTCATTTGCGTCATTTGGCCATACCGGCTTCACGGGCACCATCGTATGGGCCGATCCGACATTCGATCTTGTTTTCGTTTTTCTTTCAAATCGGGTAAATCCCAATGCAGAAAACACCAAACTCACCACATTCAATATTCGCAAACGAATTCAGGATCTGGTCTATGAATCAATCTGGAGCTTTGAAAAACAAATGCAGTGATTGAGTTTTTCTACTGTTTGATATGAATTGTATTTTGTTCATTAAAACTCCAGATACATCATACGCAAACTAAGTTGTCAACCGTTGACTAATAGCCATACGAAACATTTCTTGCGTGCATCACTATTTCTTAATGCGCATTTCAACTAACTTAATAGCTTATACTCAGTAATTATTTCCCGAAGCAAATAACTCAAACATGAAAATAGGAATTGTATGTTACCCTACATTTGGCGGAAGCGGGGTAGTGGCCACAGAACTCGGCATTGCTCTGGCCAAGGAGGGTCACAAGGTTCATTTCATCACCTACTCACAGCCAACAAGGTTCGATTTTTTCAATGAAAACCTCTTCTATCACGAGGTCGATATACTTTCATATCCGTTGTTTCAATACGCACCATACGAAACAGCTCTTGCCAGCAAGCTTGTTGATGTCATCAAATATGAAAAGCTGGATATTCTCCATGTTCATTATGCTATACCGCATGCTTCGGCGGCTTATATCGCCAAGCAGATTTTGCGCGAGCAAGGCATAGAGATTCCGGTGATTACTACCCTTCACGGCACGGACATCACTTTGGTGGGTAAAGATCCGTCATTCGCACCGGTGGTCACCTTCAGCATCAACCATTCCGATGGCATCACAGCCGTATCGGAGGACCTGAAAAGGGACACGCTGGAGCATTTCAAAATTAACAAAGAAATACGCGTTATTCCCAACTTTATCGACCTGGAACGTTTCAGGAGGTTGAAAAAAGATCACTTCAAAAAAGCGATTTGTCCGAATGGCGAAAAACTCGTGGTTCATACGTCCAATTTCCGCAAGGTAAAACGGATTGAAGACGCGGTGACGGTATTTAAAAATATGCGAAAGCAAATTCCTGTCAAACTACTCCTGGTCGGCGACGGACCCGAACGGTCAATCATCGAAAGTATGTGCCGCGAATGTGGCGACTGCGATGATATCCGTTTTCTTGGAAAGCTCGAAGCGGTGGAAGAAGTACTGTCGGTGGCAGACCTCTTTTTGCTTCCCTCTGAAAAAGAGAGTTTTGGTCTGGCGGCGCTGGAAGCCATGGCCTGCGAAGTGCCCGTTGTCTCTTCCAATGCTGGCGGTATTCCCGAACTCAATATTGATGGATTTTCAGGCTACCTCTGCAACATCGGCGATGTGGAATGTATGACAAAGCGGGCGTTAGAAATTCTCGACGATAAAAACTTGCCAACCTTCAAGAAAAATGCCCTGGAACGGGCTCGTGTTTTCGAATTGAGCAAAATCAGGCCGCTTTACGAGGAATATTATCAGGAGGTAGTTGAGAGCGTCGGAAAGGCAGTATCCGTTTAAGTCGGCCAATGCGGTAAATGGATTAGGTATAGAAATATTTGTGTCTTAATTTTGCAGTGCGTAACAAAAAAATCAATTTTATGGAATATCAGGCCATTCGCGATATCAAACCAAAACATACAGGTCAGGGAAAGGTATTTACGAATCCCGTACTGGAAAAACTGACAAAATCCCATGCAGCGATTCCTATTTCCATGCTTGTTGGTTTTGCTGCGGGTTTCATTTATTGGGGAACGCAGGTGAGCGCACTCTCCGCGTTCCAATATGTGTGGCTTGTGTTGTCTGGATTATTCGTCTGGTCATTTTTCGAATACATGATGCACAAGCATTTGTATCACATGCTTCCGACCAATCAAATCAAAGGCTGGATCCAATATAATATGCACGGCGTACACCATGAGTATCCGAAAGATAAGACACGCCTCGCCATGCCGCCTGTGATGATGGTGATCATCTCCTTTTCGTTTGTTTATATTTTCAGGTTCCTTATCGGTGACTACACCTTTGGATTCACACCGGGTTTTCTGCTGGGTTATGCAAGCTATTTGTGTGTGCATTACATAGTTCATGCCTATCAACCACCAAAAAATATATTCAAGGCGTTATGGATAAATCATGCAGTGCATCACTACAAAGATCCTGATGCTGCCTTCGGCGTATCCTCACCTCTGTGGGACTACGTATTTGGCACCATTCCGAAGAAAAGCCAATAAAATTCCATAATGCGCTTCGCAAAATGAAAATACGAGTGGGGTTTGGCTACGATGTACATCAACTGGTTGACGACCGCGATTTCTGGCTGGGTGGAATCCTGATCCCGCACACTAAAGGCGCTCTTGGACATTCCGATGCCGATGTGCTCATTCACGTGATTTGCGACGCCATGCTCGGCGCTGCCAACATGCGCGACATCGGCTATCACTTCGCTGATACTGATCCGAAGTTCAAAAATATCGATAGTAAGATTCTGCTCAAAGATACGCTGGCGCTCATCGCCACCAAGGGCTGGACCATTGAAAACATCGATTCCACCGTTTGTCTGCAGCGGCCAAAGGTCAATCCACACATTCCTGCAATGAAGCAATGCCTCGCCGGCGTGCTGGGCATACCCGAAGATGACATATCCATAAAAGCCACCACTACAGAAAAGCTTGGCTTTGTGGGACGCGAAGAAGGCGTTTCTGCCTACGCTGTGGTATTGCTGACAAAAGATTGAGAAAAACCCAGCGAGGGGCAAACAGGCTTGCTACATCAAGTATAAATTTTTATTGCGGTTTCATATCTCAAAACCAGTAACGGAAAGGATTCCTGACTGCCGCAGGCCTTGCAATTCAGTTAGTGGCTTGAATTGTAATCCAGGCGCAGTTGCAAGGCACGCCCGAGGTAGATTGTAAAGCATAACATACTTGGATTTTCAAGAAAAGCAATGCTATGGATCATGGTTTTCACTAAATTATGAAATTAGCTTTCCTTTAGGCATTGATTTTAAAATAAAACTAACACAGATAAATTGAATCATGACTTTGGAAGTTGCAATACCAGCGGTCTAAATTGAAACGAAAATCACCAAAATGAAGGCATTTGAGGTTTTGGTGCACCACGAAGAGAATACTAAACCGAATTGCAATTATTTTGCTTATGGCTCTCAAGTGTGTGTCAGTGAAGAAACGCAGCCAATTTACACTCCTTTGACTTTTAATGACATACAATTATTATGTGGTGTTTTGCCAACTGGAAACTATACAGGAGTACGATTTACTTCTGAGTAAAATAGCACACACCATATCTCATGCTGGAAAAAATATTAAAAAGAAGATGGAGGATTTGTGGGATTGAGCAAGTCCTGGGAAGATAGTTACCACTTTCCGATATTTTCTTTCTTGATGACTTAAATGGATATATTTCAGGATGATGTTGCGTCAGGTGATCATCACCGCCGATGGCTCACACACCCTGTCCGTGCCTGAATTGAATGAAACCTATCACTCTACATACGGAGCCGTGCAGGAATCCCGCCATATATTCATCCATTATGGGCTGGACTATTGGTTTAAAACAAACGGTAGTAATAAGGTGAAAATTTTTGAAGTCGGCTTCGGAACAGGACTGAACGCCCTCCTGTCGGTTGACTATGCTGAAAATCATCAAAAATCCATCCTATACGATGCTATTGAGAGCGATCCAATTCCGGTAACGGAGGCCTTATCGCTGAACTACCCGCAAATGCTGCCCGCCGAAGCAGCCCATCAATGGTTTGAGCAAATCCATAAATCGGCCTGGAACGAATATGCCGACATTCAATCGAATTTTAGACTGAAAAAAATCCATGGAACTATCCAGGATTTTCAAAGTAGAGAACTGTACGATGTTTGCTATTTTGATGCCTTTGCGCCTTCGAAACAGCCTGAAATGTGGGAAATATCCATACTGGAAAAAATAGAACAACTGCTTAATCCCGGCGGGGTTTTTACGACTTACTGCGCTGCCGGTCATCTGAGGCGATCGCTGAACGTCATTGGGATTTATCCTCTGACACTATTACCCGGGCCCCTCCGGGCAAAAAAGAAGTCGTACGTGCTACGAAAAGATAACATGCGTGCCCGGCATAATACACGCATCCATACGGATATCATTGGTATGAACATCTGAAATTTCCTGAACCGGTGGAAAGAAGCTGAGGCCAACCTTACCCGGGGAATGTTGAAGCGATGCCAGAAACCGGTCGTAATACCCGCTGCCGTAGCCAACCCGATACCCGCGCACATCAAACGCGAGCAACGGAAGAACCACAAGATCGATGGCTGCATCATCAACCTGTTCCGCATCGACAGGCTGTGGCACTCCCCAGGAATTTGCCAGCAGCTTTGTGTCGGGACTAATAAGCCTGGAAACAAGCAGATGGTTGAATGCATCCATTTCAGGCACTACGACGCTACAATCTTTTTCCCACAACCAGCGGATAATGGGCCATGTATCTATCTCTTTCTTTTTCAGTATCGGAAGGAAGATATGAACCGTTCGGGCATCTTCAGGAAAAGTCCGTTGGAATTCCAGGAATATTTTTTCGTTCAGATGTTTAAAGTCCTCCTCTTCCAACTCACTTCTGCGGGCCATGAAGAGCTTTCTGAGTTCATGCTTAAGCATGCTCTTTAAGAATATTAAGCCGGAAATCAAATGGGTCGAAGTTTTTTTACCAGCTCATCGATAAAGCGAGGATTGTTCAGGTAAAAATTCAAAAAATTATCTTCCCCTCTCCTGGAGATTGCCGCCGGGAAATAGTTTCTCCAATACGCCCTGCAGCTGTGTCAGCACGATTTCATGCCTTTGTTCTTCGGCTTTTTTGATCCGCTTTGCCAAGTGATCGACACTCTTTTCGACGTTTTTATACTCGCCCATCACAAACCCTTCAAGCGTTATATCAACCATGCCCGCTTTGCGCTTAATGGATTCAAACAGACTTTTCAGCGCAGCCATTTCATCTGATAAATCATATAAATTGGTACTGTCGCGCTGCAGTATTTTTTCCTTCAACTCCATGAACGTACTGAAAAGGTCCTGATCATCCAGCCCAAGTTTATCGACCTTTTTAAGGATCGCCTTTGGTATAATCATGGCAAAAAGGCGAGGCACAACCACAGGGTATGGCACGTGGTAATAGTCGAAAACCGGTTTCAGTTGCAGCCAGTATGCCACCTCAGCAGGGCCTCCGATATAGGCGAGGTTTGGCAGAATTGTCTCCTGGTACAAGGGTCTCAGAATGACGTTCGGGCTCAATTTTTCGGGCGACTCAGCCACCAGATTTTTCAGGGCAGGTCCATCAAATCTAAGATCAGTATTTAAAACCGAATGCCGGCCATTGACCTCTTCAATCCGTTCGCGAAGGCCGTCTTCCATATAGAACAGATTTATTTCCCTTGGATATACCTGGCCTTTGTAACCCATTTGCTCCAGGGCGTCGGTAGCGCCGGACGATAACCTGTGCGCATTGTGCGTGGTGAGGTCGTCGAGCATTATTGAAGAAAACATGCTTTTCAAAGCCGCGTCATCACCGTCAACGATTACAAGTCCATAGTCAGAAAAGAGATGGTGAACCAGCCTCCTTGTCGCTTCAGGCTAAATCTCCTGATTGCAAATACGCGGACTTGATGAAATCAGGTATTTCAGGAATGCCTGCCAGCACTGAATCACACGATTGTGTATTCATTCTCCCTACCGGACCAGTTTGATCCGACTGCCATTCCACTCTTTTTCCAAAAAGCCGGAAATGGTTGATCTCGTCAAAATCATGATCTTCGGTTGCCATCCAGTAAACCGGTACAAAATTGTATTCCGGATAATGGGTTTTTAACGCTTTAGCCATGTTGATGGCTGTGACAATTTTATATACAAAATACAGAGGCCCGGTACAAAGATTCAAACTGGTGGCCGGTGGTTATGGTGAATGTAGCGGCTGAGAGAAGGGCATCGATATTTCCTGAAACCTGCTTCGACTGTTCTATTCCATGATATTGACGATGCAATGCTTCCACAAGTGTTTTTCTGCTTTCAGCGTTGAATTTTCGTTCATGGATCACTTTTTCGAAATTTTTGATTTCCAGAAACTCTCCATAAAAGGGACTCAACTCCGCTTTTTGATTCAGGTAATCCAAAAATAAGGGTGAAAATCTCCCCGTCGCAGCAAATTCAAGGTGATGCAAATGCATGACTTTTCTTTTAAATGTTGGGTATGAACATTACAAAACTTTGGTGTTGTTCAGCACTTCAAAGGTTAATAAAAAACCCATAGAATAAATCGTATCACGGCATTATTGTTCAACAAATACATCCATAAATCAATCTTTGTTCATTGAAGCATGCGCTCAAGGCAATCACTCTGTGTCATCCAGAAACGACATTACGGTTCCCACAAAGGCATCGGGCTGCTCGGCATGGAGCCAATGACCGGCGTTGCCGAGGGTTTCTACGCGGGCGTTCGTAAAATATTGCCTGATATCCATGATATCTTCATCGGTAATGTAATCGGAATTGACACCGCGAATGAAAAGTGTTGGAATTTGAACCGGCTCTGCAGGATAGGTCGCCTCACCTACAACTTCAATATTTTCATTGATGACCGGCAGGTTGAATCTCCAGGCAAATGTATGCCGATGGTCTCTGTACAGGTTTTTCAGCAAAAAGTGTTTCGTGCTCTCATCGGAAATATACCTGTCCAGTATTTCCTCCGCTTCATTTCGGGATTTGAGTTTTTCCAGATGAATAGCAGTTAGCGCATCCAGAATAGTCCTGTGATGAACCGGATAATGCCGTGGCGCTATATCTGCGACGATCAGTTTCATAACAGTATCAGGATTGGCGGCGGCGAATGTCATCGCTGTTTTTCCTCCCATGGAATGACCCAAAAGGTGAACTTCCGTGAGGCCAAGAGTCTGAAGCATCACGTCTACATCATCTGCCATGAGCTCATAATTCCAATCCTGATGATGGGGCGATCTGCCGTGGTTTCGCAAGTCAACGAGGATAACGCGATAGTTCTTTGCAAATTTCCTGGCGATGGAAACCCAGTTGTCTGACGAGCCAAACAGGCCATGAAGTATCACAAGCGGTTCACCTTCTCCAATCGTGTTGTGATATAAATTCATAGAGGAAATTTGCAGGATTGTACGCGGGTTAATGCCGCCCGCTTTTTCTAAAAATCATATCCCAGGGTCACCAGATATTGGGTTTTGCCACGTGTAAAATCCTCGATCGGGTAGGCAATATCAAATTTCAGGTAATACCCAAGCAGAATAGTCCTCGTCCCAAAACCATAACTTTGCAGCCATGGATTTTTGTAGTTCTGAATTCTGGCTTTGAATGGTGATCCGGCGGGGCCAGTATTTCGGTATTCACACTGTTTTCTGTTGCGAAAGGTGAGGAACCGGTCCAGGCAGATCCTATGTCGTAAAAGCCTATAAACTGCAGGTTTCTCAGGAAGTTGGACGTAACAGGCCCGCTGGCGAGATACTTGACAAATGGCAGCCTAAGCTCAGCATTGAATAAAAGTGCATTTTCCCCATTGAATGTGTTGTAATCGAAACCGCGCAAACTGGTGACATATTCTACAAACAGGATGTTCGAATTATCGACGCCAAGCTGGCCACTGAGCGGATCATTGAGCCCGGTATCATTGGTGCTGTTAAAGAGCCAGTTGTCCATGCCGCCGAGCAAATATTTTTGCGGGTTATTTCCCCAATACCTCCCGTAGAAAAACCGGGTAGCCACAATCAGGTCTTTATGCAATTTCTGGTAGTGCCTTAAATCCATGTAGAAATTGGAAAATGACTTGGTATTGTCGCTTACACCTTCATTGTGCCTGAGGCCAATTTTACCTCGCGTGCCCTGTATGAGGTTCAGGCCGCCAACTACGGTGTTGTCATAGATGAATTCAAATTTGATACCGCCATAATTCACGCTGGAATTTACCGGGCCGGGCTGTTGGGTAAAGGACCGAGGAATAGTCCAGTATCCCAGAACTTCGTTGTTTCAATAAATGGAACTATCGACAACCGGCTCTTGACGTTCAAAGGGAGTGAAGCGCTCAGCTCATAGGTATTCAAAATATATCGCTGTTCGGAATTGCTCTCATCAACGTTGCGGTAAAGCGATTTCCTCGAATAGCGCGCCCCGAAATCGAGCGTGTACTTCAGGTATCTGTATTCCCCGTAGAAACTTCCACTTTTCAAATCGGTAGGGACAAGCACCCCCCCATAGAATTTATGGTTTTCCAACTGATCGTTCATTTGCGTTTCCAGCTTCAGTCCAAATCCGATCATCGGATCAATGACAAATGAAGTGACAATATTGTCGGCGCTGAACTGGGTTTGATACGGATATGGTCCGGCCACATCGCTTTCCTTGCGCAGTCTCCTGTAGGCGCTAAGTACCGAGCCGGTGTTTTTTCCGCTTTTCACAACGTCAGTATCAAAAACATATCCATCTGTATCTACCATATCATTGTCGGGCTTTGCTTCCACCACCGGCTTTGATGGCTGCACATCTGCAAAGCTGTAATTATCCAGGTCGATGATATTTTCGGTGGAAGGCTCGTCATTTAAGTTTTGTTGGTAAGCGTCCAGGAAAGAAGACGGCTTCCTGGATTCCGGTGCTTTTTGATCTGTGGTAATTGTTCTTGAACTATCGGGAAGTATCTCCGTATTGATGGCATCCAGGGCCTTTCGCTCACGGGCAGCTTTTAGCCGTTGCGCTACCATTTTTGCACTCAAATACTGTTGCCGCTTGGTTTGCGCCGTAAATATATTCTTGTTGAGATCATAGCTGTCGTCGATATATAGATTATCCTTGCCATTATCCCCCATCACAAAACCGAAAAACCGCTTGTCGGTACTGATGTCAAAATCTTTGATTCCGCTACCGAAATCAGACACCTGGTGTGCGATTTTTTTGGAATAGTCGTACTTGAAGAGATTTGCGATACCTTGCTGCTCGCTGATATAATAGTATTCATTTTCATTGACTGGCACCGGATGGGTATTTTTTGATAGCGTATTCGTGACCCTGAACACTGTATTTTTGGTGGTGTCGATGTTATAGATAAAGAGGTTGTAGGTATCCGTGATTTTACCGATATCCCTTCCTTTTACATCGATGCTGTCGGTCGTTCTGTTTGAACTGAAAATAATAGAGCTGGTTCCGGGGATGAAGCGTGGATTTACATCATCGAAAAAATCGGTCGTAATCCTCTTTATCGAGTTTCGTTTCAGGCTGATGAGGTACAGGTCGCTATCGCCATTGCGGTCAGCGCTTATCACTGCCAGGTTGCCGTTCTTGAGAATGTCGAAATCACGTACCTGGTTTATTGTCGTGAGTTCTTTACGTACTTTTTTTCCTGATGACAGTTCATACGTAACCATATAATAGCGGCCATATTTTGTCGTGATGATGGCCAGGGTATTTTCATCCCGCCAGCTAAGCAAGGGAAGGTTGTATTCCGGTTCCTGGTTAATCAAGCGGTATCCGCCACCTAATGCGGTTTTTTCTTTAGATCGCCCTGTAGAGCCCACCAAGACTTTGTACTTACCATTCATATTGGTACTGTAGGCATAGTAGTTTCCCTCCGGACTCATTTTCACATCCGTCAGATTTGACTCACGCGTGGTGACAGTTTTGCGATTATTCTGGGCTGGCAGCTTGTAATTCTGATCGATAAATGACGCCTGCTCCGTGTAGTACATTTCCCATTCGGCAAGGAAACTCTTATAAGGCACGCCGAGTGTACCGGAAATACTCCTTTCCTCATTCCTGATAATCCGCGTCAGGTTCAGAATATTGGAGATATAGCTGACTCCGTATTTTTCTGCGATATAATTCCAGATGGACTGGCCAATCAGTTCGGCTTTATCTCCTGTGTATTTAGAGATATTTTTCAGTCCTCTGTTGCGGATGAGATCGCGGATAAAATCATCCATTTTCGTATCCCACCCAGAGGCGGCATACTTTGCGGCGCCATTCATGTACCATTCGGGAAGCATCAGCAGGTAACTGTTTTGGAACATATCGGAAAAGCTCCCGCCAAACATCATGTCGTAAATGAGCATGGATGAAATCTTGAAGATCAGTTCCTTTTTAAATTCTTCTGCGTTGCCCGGATAGGCGATTTCGACCATGGGTTTTACAAAATCTGTTTGGCCGGCAACATCGAAGCTGTTATCATTTACGCCGATATTACTTTGCAGCAGGTCGGTGGGTGAGTTGTACAGGTATATTTCTGTTTTGGAATAGGATACTGAGCCGAGCAGATCGGTGATCCTGTCGAATTCCTTTTCCAAATAACCTGTTGCTACGGTGGCAATCTCGTTTCCGCCATCATAAAAATAAATGTCAAAGTTTTCAGTACTGTAATACCGCCATTTGAAATTCTTGTATTGAACTCGGTTTTTGCCAAATTTCTCCATGGCTTCCTGGCCAACGGCAGACGTGATAATCAGTAAAAAACTAAAGAATGTAAGTGTAAAAACTCTCTTCACGTGTTGCTCTTTTTTACAGATTGTGAATTGAAATATAGGGAATAATACTTTTTGATGTCCACTTCATCATGAAGATAATTGCCTCCTTCGAGGAGAGTAACGAATTCGCGAGCGAAATATGGCGCAAGCGACACACCTTTTGTTCCTAAACCATTAAAAATAAACATGGAACTGATCTCCGGGTGTTGGCCAATTAATGGCCTGCGCGTCATCGTGCCAGGTCGTATTCCCGCCCGGTGTCCAATAATTTCAAACGGCAGATCGGTCATCTGGCGTAGGTACGCGATTATTTGATTTTTACCTTCTGCCGTTGGTTCCATCGTGATGTCCTTTCTGTCGTAGGTGCTTCCGGCCCTGAATACGCCGCCGCCCTGAGGAATTATAAAACAGTTGCGATTGTAAATGGTTTGAAAATTAACTGCCATTTTGATATCCAGCAGCTCCCCTTTTACAGGAACAAGTGGCAGCCAGTTGAAAAAACGCGAATGCACCGATTCATGGCCTGTGCAAAACACGATTCGCTTAGCTTCGATATCGCGGTAACGCACATACTCCCGGCCAATTTCAAGCAAGTTTTCATCGAAAGACTCCTCGAAGAAATCGCTGTGTTTTTTCAGATACGTGTTGGTAGCCTCCAGATAAACGGGGACGTTCAGCGTCCATGCCCGCGACTCCAAGCCGCCAAACGGACTATGGACAAAAGGGGCATGTTCGCCGGCATCGCAAATTCTGTGTATGTATGGGCTATAGCCCGAAAGTGTACTTTTTCCATACCATTCGTTTTGTTGTTCCACAGAGTGAAATGGTCTGAAAATCTTCTCTTCCCGGAAAAAATCACTTTCCAAAATTTGCTCAGCATTTCGGTAGTATTCTGCTCCAAAAGAAATTAATTCATCAAATTTCCATGACTTCACCATTTTCGGCCCCGTAAACGGATTGATGAGTCCGGCAGCTACGGATGAAGCTGTGGGAAACTGATGCCGATCGATAACCGCTACTCGTTTTCCTGCGAGAAGTAGCTGGGTTGCGAGCGTGCTGCCCGCAAGTCCCTGGCCAATGATGAGGTAATCGATCAACATCCTGCGAAATAACAAAAAAGCTTGAAAATGAACTTTTTTAATTGAACTTTGCTTCCAAATGAGTGCCTGATGACTGTAAAACAATTCGTATTTAACGCCTTTTCAGAAAACACTTACGTGATCTACGACAGTACCGGGGAATGCATCATTATCGATCCGGGTTGCTATGATTCCCATGAAAAAGCCGAGTTGAAGCAATTCATCAAAGAAAACAAACTCACCGTAAAAAAATTGATAAATACCCATTGCCATATCGACCATGTGCTGGGAAATAATTTCGTGAAACAGACTTTTGGCGTGAGCCTCCACATACATAAGACCGATGAACCGACGCTCAAATCCAACGAGATTGTGGCGGCGATGTTTGGTTTTAATGGGTACGAACAGACAACCGCCGATGTATATCTTGAAGAGGGCGAGGATTTGACATTTGGCAATTCATCGTTGAAAGTTTTATTCGTACCCGGCCACGCTCCCGGACATATCGCTTTGGTGAATGTTGACGAAAAAATATGCATCAGCGGGGATGTATTATTCCATCAGAGCATTGGCCGAACGGACCTTCCAGGCGGCGATTTCGATACGCTTATCAAAAGTATTCACACCAAACTATTCACCCTTCCCGATGATGTAAAAGTGTATTGTGGTCATGGCCCCGCCACCAACATCGGTTTTGGAAAGCACCATAATCCCTTTTGTGGGATAGGAAAATATTTATAATACATGACCCGCCATATTCCAAATTTTCTTACCATCTGTAACCTCGCCTGTGGATGCTATGGTACGGTGGCAGTTTTTCAGGGTGACCTGCAAACCGGCGCCATCATGATTTGGCTCGGAGCCGGCTTCGACTTCTTAGATGGTTTTGCCGCCAGGTTGCTCAAAAAATTCAGTATCATCGGCAAGGACCTCGACTCCCTGGCTGACCTTATCACCTTCTGCTTTTTGCCCGGAGCTATCCTCTTCTCGATGATCAATGCGGGGAATCCCGGCTTCCTGGGTTTTTCAGGCTTTTTGCTTGTCGTTTTCGGTGCATTGCGCCTGGCAAAGTTTAACAATGACACGCGTCAGGCAGATAATCTTTTGCGGCCTTCCCGTGCCTGCCAGCGCCTTGTTTGTCAGCGCATTTCCGTTTTTTACCGATCAGGCTTATGGATTTGGAACATATTTAACCATGCCCATAGCGCTGGTATTTATCGCGATTTTTCTGTCGCTCATGATGGTATCGGACATAAAACTGCTTTCGCTGAAATTTAAAAATGTGACCTGGGCCACTGGCCGCGATTTGTATTGATCGGTATAAGCGTGCTGCTCATCGCTGTCCTTCAAGTTAGCGCGCTGCCCATGATCATCCTCAGCTATGTAATCTTGTCGGTGGCCATCAATTTTTTTCAAAAATGATTACCTTTACAGCCTGATAGCCTCCCCTGAAAAACGGATTTGTTTAAAATCAATTTACCTTTTCAACCGTTATTCCATTAATTCAAAAATCGCATAGTGGGAATTTTACATTCTTTACGCAGAATTATCATCGTAACCTTGCTGATCGTGGGGCCGGTTTCTGGTGTATTGAAATCCCAAACGCCCCGGCAATTGGTCGTGGATATTACTTGGACCAATGAAGAATCCCTGAATATCACCGATGCGATGTATCCTGATGAACTGGCCGGATTACCCTTAGTAACCATAAAAGTGGCTGATCCGGATGTTCAGTCAGTCACCATTGCCCAAAAGCAGACCACAGTTTTACCTGATTCAGTCAACATTCCCAGGGTTGATTACAAACTGATATCCTTGCGGAAAATCGTTGAGCGTGGCGTCACTCAATCATGGATCGACATCATACCCGTATATTTTGATTCCACTGAAAACCGTTATTTCAAAATTGAACAGTTGATCCTGAACTTTACAAAAAGTCAGTCAAAACCCATAGGCAATCATTTGAGAACTTCCGAGACTGATAATTCAGTGTTGGCAAGCGGAAGCTGGATTAAAATTCCGGTTACGGAAAGTGGTATATACAAACTGGATGAATCATACCTGAAAAAAGCCGGTATATCCACAGCTTCCATCAATCCAAAATACATAAAAATCCATGGCTATGGAGGCGGCATGCTTCCCCAACAAAACGATGCTGCGCGTCAATTGGACTTGCCTGAGACAGCTATCATCGTTTCAGGAGAATCCGATGGCAGGTTCGATAAAAGCGATTACATCTTGTTCTATGGCCAGAGTCCGCACCGGATTCAGTTGCTTCCCAACGGCGAACTCGATTACCAGGTAAACTTTTACAGTGACACCGCCTATTATTTCCTTACGGTTGCTGAGGAGCCAGGGCTGCGGATGATGGAAAAGCCGGACATGGGAAATAACCATCCGGTGATCAATGATTTCGACGACTTCATCACACATGAAAAGGAAGAGGTAAACATCATTAACTCAGGACGGGAGTGGTTTGGGGAAAAATTTGATTTCACTCTAACCTACGACTTCAGCTATGCTTTCACCGACCTGGTCGCAGGAACTCCGGTGTCCGTTACATCGTCGGTCATGGGCCAGACTTATGCAGAAGCGTCACTGGATTTACTCCTCAACGGAAAAAACCTGGGTGTACAAAGGATAAATCCTGTCGTAGAAGGAACATACTTAGCCAAAGGATCATTGCAAAAGGATACATTTACCATGAATTCATCCGACATCCCTGCTGCTGGCAAATTCACACTTCGGCTTTCCTATAACCGCGCCGGAGGCAATACATCCCGAGCCTATCTCAACTACTTTACGATCCAGGCACGCCGGATGTTGAAGCCCTATGAAAACCAGACAATATTTCGCTCTCTCAGGAGTCTGGAACACGCGCTTTCCACTTTTGAAATAACAGATGCTTCGGGCGTCGGCGACGTTTTCGATATCACAGATCCGATCAATCCGGCCAGGCAGCAGTTTGCGATTACTAATTCAAAGGCGACGTTTGGCAGTTTAAACTCCGGGTTGAATGAATATATTATGGTGAAGGACCAGGACTACCTGATTCCGGGAAAAGCGCAAAAAATCCAGCCCCAAAATCTGCATGGCCTCGGTTCGGTGGATTTACTTATTATCAGCCATCCTTCGTTTCTCAGTGAGGCAAACCGACTGGCAGATTTCAGGAAAAGTCATGACGGACTTTCCACGGAGGTAGTGACCGTGGATGAAATTTATAACGAGTTTTCTTCAGGCAGACAGGATGTCTCGGCCATTCGGGATTTTATACGATTTATCTACCGGCAGGGAAGCGGCGATCATCGTCTGGAAAACGTGCTGCTCTTTGGCCGGGGCTCTTTCGATTATAAGAATCGAATCGATGGCAATTACAACTTCGTGCCGATCTATTCATCGCGCAATTCGCTCCATCCGATCAACAGCTACTCTTCTGACGATTACTATGGTTTTCTGGATGATGATGAAGGTGAATGGAATGAATCGTACAGCGGTGATCACCTCATGGATGTAGGCCTAGGACGACTGCCGGTAAAAACGCTGGAGGAAGCAAGGACGATCGTAGATAAACTGATAAGTTACAGTTCCGGTGAAGAAGCAATGGGAGAATGGCGAAATGAACTCGTCTTTGTTGCTGATGATGGCGATGGCAATCTGCATCAGAGAGATGCCGACAAACTCACAGTTTTAGTCGATACTTCCTTCACGAATTTCAATGTAAATAAAATTTACGTTGATGCTTTTCCCCAGGTAAAAACAACTTCGGGTGAAAATGCCCCGCTGGCCAATGAAGCTATTGCACGACACATAGAAGATGGCAGCCTCATCGTTAATTTTACAGGACATGGATCAACAACGCGTTGGACATCGGAAACCATTCTGAACCTCACTTCCATCAGCGAATATGACAATAAAAACAAATACCCGCTATTTGTCACGGCTACTTGTGAGTTTGGCAGGCATGATAATCCCATGGTCATTAGTGGCGCCGAATATCTGCTGCTCAGGAAAAACGCAGGCGCTATAGGACTGGTGACCACTTCGAGACCGGTATTTTCCAGTACCAACTTTATCCTCAACCGGGCTTTTTATAATCATGCACTGAAAAAAGTGAATGGCAGCTATTTGACCCTTGGCGAAATCTTCCGAAAAACTAAAAACGAGTCTCTCAACGGCAGCGTAAACCGAAATTTTTCGCTGCTTGGCGATCCTTCTATGACATTGGCCTACGCGCATGACGAAATAAAACTTTTAGCCGGGGATAATTACCTTGTCCCGGGCGACACCCTCAAAGCGCTTGGCACAGTAAAAATGAAAGGGCAGGTCATTGACGCTGAAGGGAAAGTGAACACTTCATTTGAAGGTACTGCTGTCGCCACGGTTTTTGATGTGCCGACGGTTATAACTACGCTGGGCAATGAAGACCCGCCGATGAATTTCGCGCTTCGCGACAATTTGCTTTTTAAAGGAGAGGCAACCGTGGCTCATGGTGAATTTGAATTTGAATTTATCGTGCCCAAAGACATCAGCTACGACTTCAAAAAGGGCAAAATATCCATATATGCCTATGATAGTTTGAAATCACGCGACGCCGCCGGATCAACCATCGAATTCGTGATCGGAGGTGATTCTGAAGATTATCTGACCGACAATACCCCGCCCGTAATGCAGTTATTTATTAATGACACCACATTTACCCCGGGCACCATTACTGGTCCGGATATTATCTTTTTAGCACACTTAAATGATGAGAGTGGAATTGGCATCTCCAAATCTGAAGAAGGAAAGGACCTGCAACTGAGTATCGACGGTGGCGAATGGATCAATGTGAGCCGATACTACAAAGCCGCCAAAGACACATACATGGACGGCTGGGTTACTTATCCTGTGAAAGAATTATCCATAGGCACTCATACGGCAACACTGGGAGTCAGGGATGTGCACAATAATTACAGCGAAGCAGAAATTGAATTTGTCGTGGTAGATGGCCAGAGTCTGACAATCGATAACCTGATGAATTATCCGAATCCGTTCAGTGATCAGACAATCCTGTCCTTTCAGCATAATCATGCCGGGGATGATTTGGCCATCGGCGTGTATTTGTATTCCTCCATGGGAGCGCTGGTAAAACAGTTCAATTATATCGAGGAAAACAGTCCGTCCAGGATCTCGTATCTGGTTTGGGATGAGGCAGATGAGCAGGGCAGTAAGTTGCGCAGCGGGATTTATATACTTAACCTTATGGTAGAATCGTTATCCGATGGCAGTAAAAATATGTCAAATCATAAGTTGGTAATAATTAAATAATTAATTTTAAAACGCTTATTAAAAGATTAATGAGGACCAGAACACTTTCATTCGTCACAATTCTCCTTCTATACATAAATCATACCTTCGCGCAGGTCAATCTGGCAGGGCAGGATTCATCGCGCAGGGTGATAACCACTGCTGTGCCGTTTCTTATGATATCGCCCGACGCACGCGCAGGAGCAATGGGTGAGGCAGGGGTAGCCACTTCACCCCGATGCAAATACTACCTACTGGAATGTTGCCAAACTTCCGTTTATAAAAAACGATTACGGTTTCAGCCTTTCATATAGCCCATGGTTATCACATATTGTAGGTGATATGAGTCTTACCTATCTCAGTGGGTACTATAAAATTAACAAAGAGCAAACTGTTGCTTTCAGTATGAATTATTTTGATTTAGGGAATGTCCAGTTTACGGATGAAAATGGCTCAATTACTCAAGATTTTGTACCAAGGGAATATGTCTTTGCAGGCTCCTATGGCAGGATCCTGGCAGAAAATATGAGTGTGGGTGTTACACTTAAATATATTTATTCTAACCTTACCGGTAACTATTTTGCGGGAACTCTGGATGATGCCCAACCCGGCGTGTCTCTGGCTGCCGACCTCGGCTGGTACTGGAATAATGATATAGGTCAAAATTCCAACCTCGCTCTCGGTACATCAATTACAAACATTGGGAATAAAGTTACCTACACTGATGACAACCAAAAGGAGTTTATCCCCACTAATCTAAGGCTCGGAAGCGCTTACAAGTTCGAACTCGACCCGCACAATACCATCACACTTGCGCTGGACTTTAACAAGCTTATGGTGCCGACCCCACCGGTTTACGCCGTCGATGAAAACGGAGCAATTATTTATGAAGAATGATAAGCCGGTTATTGCCCGTGGCAAGGATCCTGACCGACCTTTGCTAAGCGGTATGTTTGGCTCCTTCACCGATGCCCCCGATGGCGCCCAAGAAGAATTTCAGGAAGTAATGATCAGTTCGGGAGTGGAGTATTGGTACAAGGATCTTTTCTCTGTGCGCGGCGGTTACTTCTGGGAGCATTACAATAAAGGCAACCGGAAATATTTCACTACAGGCGTCGGCTTGAGGTACAATACCTTCGGAATCGATTTTGCCTACCTGATACCCACCGAGCAGGAGCACCCGCTCAAGGAAACACTGCGATTCAGTATCCATTTCAATTTTGCAGATAAACAAGGCAAAGAATCGATCCTGGATGAAGATACCAAATGATGCCTGACCGCACCATTGCCCCACCTTTTTTTCCACCTGACAAATTTCAGCTTCCTCATCCGGAGGTTATACATGTTGAGAACAGCGCACATTTAGTTCTGTTAAATATCGGAGACCAGCCGGTGGTAACAATCGAATTCATCTTCCGCTCAGGAATCTGGTTTGAAGTCACACCCGGACAGGCATATTTCACTGCCAGGATGTTGTCGGAAGGAACGAAGTCATTCTCATCCGCCGACCTGGCCGCTAAACTCGATTTCTATGGGGCTTTTATAGAAATACATCCGGGGTTCGATTATGTAAAGGTTGCCGTGCATCTTCCTGCCCGGCATCTCGAAAATGTCCTCGTTGTCATGGATGAAATTCTTTTTGAGCCGGTGTTTCATGAAAGAGAACTGGAGTTGATGAAGCAAATCCAGTTGAATCAATTGCAGGTAAATCTTCAGAAAAACAGCTATCTCGCCTCTAAGGATTTCCGGTCATTATTATACACTAACCATCCATACGGCCACACGCCGACGAAAGAAACCATCGAGGCCATTCATCCTGATGCATTGAAGGAATATTACCAAAACTCCATGCAAGGAAAATTCGATGTTTTCCTAACCGGAAAGTTCGATGATAACGTGCCTGTCCTGCTCGAAAGCATGATGAAAAACCGCATGAAACCCATGCACGAATTTCATCCGCAACCTGCTCCCGAAGTGGGATATTTTGACCGCTATCTCGAGAAAACCGGCAGTTTGCAATCGGCGCTCTACCTGGGAAAAAGGTGTGTCAACAGGAATCATCCTGAATATCCCCGCGTATTGTTGCTCAATGAAGTCTTTGGCGGGTACTTCGGTTCGCGGCTTATGCAAAACATCCGCGAAGACAAAGGGTATACCTATGGGATTCATTCACATATGGTTCACCTAAAGAACGACAGCTATTTTGTGATCGGCACGGAGGTAAAAAAAGAAGCAAGAGAAGCTACGCTCAGAGAGATTCAGATGGAATCAGAAAGGTTAAAAAGTGACTTAATTCCATCTGCTGAACTCGATGAAGCGAGAAACCACCTCAAGGGATCGATCCTGAATTCATTGACATCCCCAACAGCAGTTGCGGATAAACTGAAGAATATCCGGTTTTATGATTTACCGGAAGACTACTATTCGCAATTATTCGATGACATTGACGCCGCAACACCGGCATCGCTACAGGAGTTAGCCAATACGCTGCTTTTCAATTCTTCGCTCTCCAGGGTGGCAGTGGGGTAGCCGAGGATATTCTACAAACCCATCACCTTTTTAATCTTCAGGAAAATATCTGTGTTTTCCATGATACCACTAAATTGCTCTGCGCCAGGGCCATAAGCAAATATCGGAACCATCACCCCTGTATGGCTTCCGGTGGTAAATTTTCCTTCAACGAGTCCGGTTTCCAGGCTGCCACCATTGATGGAAAAACCACCAGTCTCATGGTCGGCTGTCACTACTACAAGTGTCTCGCCATCTTTTGATGCGAATTTCAACAC
Source organism: Cyclobacteriaceae bacterium (assembly GCA_034523095.1). GTDB lineage: Bacteria > Bacteroidota > Bacteroidia > Cytophagales > Cyclobacteriaceae > JAAUQL01. The sequence continues at coordinate 186,042 of JAXHKU010000004.1, forward strand.
TTCGCCGAGCGTGCGGTCAAAGTCCAGCATTTCTGTCACGATATAACCCGTGTGATTATCATGACCGCCCCAGTCGATCTGGGATCCTTCTACAAGTAGCATGAAGCCATGCTTATTTTCATTCAGTTTATTGAGTGCAAATGCCGTGGCAGGTTTCAGCAATTCTCCGCGTCCAAGCGCATATGGCTCAGGTTGATTTTTATGAACCAGCGCTGCTACTTGGCTGCCTGTTGTCAATGGAAGTGAATCGATATTGCCAATCACATCATACCCCTTTGTTTTCAGCTCTGCAAGCAGGTTCCGGCCGTCCTTCCTTTTTTCAAAGTCATCACGTCCGCCGCCGATAAACACATCAATACCCGAATTCATAAAGTCTGCAGCGATCGCCTGGGTCATCTCCCTACCCGACTGATGCGCCACGAAAGCCGCCGGTGTAGCATGCGTAACGGCGCAGGAAACAACTAAACCGGTACTCAGTTTTTTCTCTTCTGCTAACTCAAATAGTGTCTTCTTTGGGAGATCGTTGCGATCAACGCCGATGGCACCGTTGTTGGTTTTCACACCCGCAGAGATGGCCGTAGCCCCGGCAGCCGAATCCGTGATAAGATCATCTGCGGAGTTGGTTTTACTAAAACCACTTACGGGCATCGTTCGCAGGTATAAGGAACCCTTGTTGGCAATAAGGCCCGCATAAACCTGTGATGTGCCCATGCCATCACCAATGAGGATGATGATATTTTTAGGTTTTGTTGCCTTCGACTTCTTTGAAGCATAATCCATCACTTCGTGAAATTGCGTATTCTGATACGTCGCTTTGGCAGAATCAACAATATGGGTGTACTGGCCAAAACAAAATGTCGGTACGACAAATAATAAAAATAGGGCTCTCTTCATTTTTTTTAATTTTTGCGAAAATAAGGCAATCCATCCTATAACCATATAGTATACCTGCTTTTTATCAGTCCTGACCATTTGGCCATTTGAAAAATTCTTTGCTTCCTCTGCAACCTCTTGAAGCGTTCCGATATCAAAGCGACAAATTCTAAAACTTAAACTGATACATTATGGAAATTATTCCAATTATGGGTATGGTGACAGGGATTATCACTACACTCGCCTTCTTTGTTGCATTGGTGCTGGCAATCAGGTACATCACAGACGCACGAAGCAAAGAAAAAATGGCGCTGATTGAAAAAGGTGTCGACATTTCTACAATTTACAGCAAGAAAGATCATAGAAATACTGCCTTGAAAGTGGGCATGTTTCTGGTTGGTATTGCAACCGGTTTGCTCCTTGGAAATTTGCTCGAAGAGTTCACTGGTATTAACGCTGTAATTTCGTATTTTTCCATGACGCTGCTTTGCGGTGGCACAAGCCTTATCCTGTTTCACCGGTATAACTACAAGCAGCCGGAATAGTCGGGTCAATGGATTCAGAATACATCAGAAAGGTCCTTCAGGGCGATTCCCAGGCGTTCCGGTACTTCATCGATAAGTATCGGAATCTGGCGTTTTCCCTCGCCATAAGCGTTGTAAAAAACAGCGCTGTAGCAGAAGAAGTGACTCAGGATGCATTCGTGAACGCCTACAAGTCTCTGCATCAATTCGAACAAAGGGCCAGGTTTTCCACCTGGTTGTATGAGATTGTGATGAACGAGGCCCTGAAACGGGTGAAGCGCAAAACTCTGGATTATTGCAAAGATATTGATGAAATACACGACGCTGAAATCAGTCACCTGAATGAGTCGATCGATACACTGGGTGATGAGGATCAGCGCTATTTTATCAACCGGGCCTTAGACAGACTTAGTCCGAATGACAGCCTGGTGTTGCGGTTGTTTTACCTCCATGAAAACACCCTCAGGGAGATTCATGAAATCACCGGACTTACAGAAACAAATATTAAGAGCATCCTGCATCGCGCACGAAAGCGGATGTACACTGCATTGCAACATGAATTGAAGGAAGAAATCCGAAATATATTATGAGTACTGAACAGCATTTTGATGACAAACGATTTGCCGCGCTACTTAAGAAGAGTCAGCTGCAGCCGCCATCACCGGACTTTGACGATAAGTTGATGGAAAAAATCATTCAAATCCCCAGTCGCCACACCCCATGTAAACGGAACCGCACTCCAGCTTGGCAAGCGCTATCTCCTATTGGCTATTGGGTTTCTTTTCATATCGGTTTATTTCTCAGGCCAGTACCTTAGCGGGTATTTTCCCAAGCTGACACCAACATTCAGTATCGCCACTAACTATATTTTTTTCGGTGGTATGGTGCTCATGGTTCCTGTATTGCTCTACCTTTTGGATGTTTTTCTCCATGAAAAACACACCACGCAACAGCTATCTGCGCTCCATGGGGTTTGAACAATTTTGAATCACCTTTTTACCCATTATTCTAAATAACTATCGCTATCCCTCCTCCCCCCCACTGTATACCCGGGGTATTTATTTTGATGGACTTTAGACATATTTCCCTGTGAATAAGATTAGCGTCATATTTGGAATTTTGCAGTCACTTTATGTCTTTTTCGACTTATTTTAGACAATAGCCGGAACGGTTTTTCTTTTCATTTTTTATTAATAATCCATAAATAGTGCAATGGTATGTGGGCATTATTACATAAATGGGGCCATTAATACTGTAAAAATGATAGATGGAGAAAAAACACTTCCCATTCATTAAAAACTTTACATACACTTGGTGACAGAGGCATTGAATAATTCGGCCCGCAATTGAAAATATAGCAATTCCACTGTACTTCATACACAACTCCCTGCCAGATACCTTTTACGCGCCCGGGGTATAATAGAGTAAATTCAATGGATTTTTTGGACGACCAGTCGGTCGTGTGACTAAAAGGTAGGTTTATCATGAAACGCATTACTCTGTTTTCATTCATACTTGCATTTGCCGGGCTTTCTCTATCGGAAACCAAGGCACAATGTACCAGTTCAGACATCATGGAGCCGGGTTTTAATTTTCTTACCAGCAGCCGTGGTTGTGCCCCTTTTAATATTGAACTGCAAACACTTTTTTTAAATTCTACAGCCGGGACGGTTTACCATGTGGACTGGGGCGATGGTAGTGCCGTACAAAATTATACACAAGTAAATGCATATCCTAACGGGCCGGTCATAAGCCATCTTTATACCAATGCCCCTATTAGCTGTGGCTATCAGGTGATTATTTCTGTTGAAAATCCATGTAACCCTCTGGGCAGTGTGGTACTCGAACCGATCAACGTAATCGTGTGGACCGATGATATCGTTCTGTCCGATCCGGTGACCTATAGGGTTTGCGCCGGCTTTGCATCGAGTATTTCGTTTAATGATAACAGCGATTGGAATTGCTTTCCAAGAGCAGATATGCGCCAAAATGGTGATCCCCGCTGGATCCGATGGATATATGGTAGTCCTGCAAGCGCCAATCCTATTCCGGGTGTTCGCGTTAATGGTATTCTTCCAGGCGCTTTTCCTTATTATAATCCGGCACCCGGCACCAATCCGAAATATCCTGTTACAGCAGTCGACCAGGTGAGTCTCAATGTGCAGGTTCCGGTAACTGCTATCACCGACATCGGAAAAGATTTCTATATAACCCTGAATAACTGGAATACTTGTAACCGCTATGATGAGGACCTGACCAACGGCGCATTGAATCCAATAACTCCGGGAGGCGACAACCTGCCAAGAACTTCGCAGTCACGCATCGTTGTTGTGCCAGCACCTACGCCCGATTATCGGACAAGAAAGGATAACAGTACAGGTGCCCTGCTTTGGGACTTTTGTATTGGTGACATGATCTATTTCGAAAACCGGTCAACCGGGCCTGGAGGTTCGTCACTATCCTATACCTGGGAATTTTATGACGGTCCAACGACGGCAGATGGATTACTCGACACCCGGACAAACAGACACCCACTCTTTTCATTCTCCACCGGTGGCAAAAAACTCGTTCGTCTATCGGTAGTCGATGACAACGCCGTGGGAGGATGTAATGCCATCGTTGAAAAACTGGTAAACATCACGCCCACAGCCATCGCGCAGATAAGCGCATCACAAACAAAATTTTGCAAGACTCCGGGTTCCTCCGATGTATTTTCAGTCACATTCAGCGATGTGTCTATCGGATCGACGCTTAATACCGAATGGAAGTGGGAATTTTATAATGAGAAGAATGTACTTATCCGCACCGAACCGGCAACAGGCTACTCGACCGCCGCTCCTGTGCCCTATGTGCAATCATATACTAATCCGGGTGTTTACAGGGTAGTTCTCATCAACCGCGATATCATCACCAAATGTGATACACGCGACGAGGTGAATATTGTCATTTACAACAATCCGGAGCCGGATTTCCTGGCCGCACCAGTCTGCGAAGGGCTATCGACCTTATTCATCGATAAGACCGTCCTGCAAAAAATCAAGGATAGTAAGGTAGTGCTATGGGAGTGGGATTTCAGCTATGATATGGTTACGTTCAATCCTGATACAACCTTCAGCACCACCCGGCCTGATACGATTTCAAAGAAAATGGCGTATGGAAATTACCAGGTTGCTTTAAGGGCTACGAATGACCAGAATGGATGCCAGGCCATTTTTACAAAGCCTGTTCAGGTTTATCAAAACCCCATATCTACCTACACTAAAAATCCCCTTGAAGGATGCAGTCCATTATTGGTCACGCTGGAAAATACAGCAGTTGCTACCCAGCCTGTGCCTGTAAGTCAATACACGTGGTGTATAGACTATGGTAGCGGTTATATTGATACTTTGAAATCTGATCCTGCCAGCCCCGGGTTCAACCCAATTACAACCGCTACTTTCGAAAACTGGTCCGTCAATGCCAAGCAATTCAGAGTAGCGCTGAAGACCACATCAACAGATGGTTGTGTGACAGTGAGCGCTCCTGATTCGGTGAAGGTACTTCCGTCGGTGAAGCCGGGCTTTTCATATATTAATTATGAACCATTGGCAAAAAACTGCACACCAGTCAGTGTCACTTTCCGGGTCGATCAGTTTACCAAATCACTCAACCCGACTGATTATACGTGGACCATCAGTGATGCTTCCGGTATCATTAGTCAACAAACGAATTCCAGCAACCAGCTCATCAATACATTTACAGCTGACGGAAAGGGAATTAAAACCTATACGGTAAACCTTAAGGCCTCGATCACGGATATCTGTGTCGGTGACTCCACATTGTCCATCAATGTAAATCCATTGCCCGGATCAGCATTCAGCGTAGATACTGTCAGCTTCGATTGCGATGCCTTGGTTATTGATGTGGAAGCGGAGCAAAAAGGACTTCTGGAATATGACTGGACGATCAATCGCGGTGGTTTTATTTTTTCTCCTGACACCGTAGAAGATAAGTTCCGCTACACCATTCTGCGACCCGGCCCCGCTTCTGATAACATGGTAGTATCCATCAACTTAGTTACTTCCAACTACGCATTTTGTGAAAGTGTACCCATGAATAAATCCCTCGTGGTGACACCGCAACCTCAACTCAATGCCAGGTTTAAAGCTGATCCGGAAATCCAGGAATACCCCCGATGCGATCGTAACGCTCACCAATATAAGTACACGCTCTGGAGCAATACACACATGGAATTACGGTGACGGCACCATCAGCAATGATGAATACCCGCAGCCGCATCAGTATGCCAACCCCGGGAATTATACTATCAGTCTGCTGTTGGAACAGGATTTCTGCGAAAGCAGTGATACCGTCCATGTTTATATTCAGCCGACTGCGCCAATCGCTGACTTCAGCGCTGATCCTCCCCGTGGTTGTGCTCCGCTCACCGTTCAATTCACCAACCTGACAAAATATGGCGATCTGTCCATGTACCGTTGGCATTTTGGTGACGGTGAAGGTGTATCGAAAGCAGAGCACCCCTCCCATACCTACTACGAGCCTGGCTTGTACAGCGTAAAACTGGAAGCAACCAACGAATCGGGCATCACCGATGTGGCTGTGAAGAGATTCCTCATCGAAGTATTTCCCGTGCCCCATGCTGATTTCTCAGTAAGGCCGGAGACAGTAAAGCTGCCTGAGGATCCAATCTTTACAACGAACCTCTCTTTTGATGCAGATACATATTTCTGGGACTTTGGTGACGGCAGTACCTCCACCGAGTATGAACCTTCCCACGAGTACACTGAAATAGGCAAATACGATATCATGCTCATTGGCCAAACCGAAAATGGCTGCGCTGATACTGCAATTTACGAGAGCATCGTGGAAGTGATTGAAGGTAATGAAATCCGCATTCCGAATGCATTCACACCAAGCCTTGACGGTCCGTCGGATGGCAACAGGTTTAATGGCGGGCGCAATGATGTGTTCTTTCCGGTAACGGAAGGCGTCATTGCATTTCATATGCAAATCTATAACCGCTGGGGAGAATTGCTTTTTGACACGGTTGACAATTCCAAAGGATGGGACGGTTACTACAAAGGCAGGATATGCCCGCCGGATGTTTACATCTATAAGATCGACTTTAAGTTTATCGACGGCCGCGAGGTGATGAAGTTTGGTGACATCGCATTAATAAGATAAGGGCTATGAAAAAGATAATTAACCTATTTGCATTTCTTTTACTGGCATTTTGGGCAATGACCGCCAGTGCGCAGGATCCTATGTTTACGCAGTATTGGGCTTCGCCTCTGTACCTGAATCCGGGTTTTGCCGGATCTACCATGGAACCTCGCATCAATTTCAACAGCCGAATGCAATGGGCAAAACTGCCAAATGCTTTCACCACATACGCTACCTCGGCTGATGTGCTCATCGACGACTGGAGTAGTGCATTTGGCGTGCTGGCCATGACCGACAAGGCTGGAAGCGCAGACCTCAGAAATACCTCGGTCAGCGGTACCTATGCATCCAAAATCCGTATTGCGGAAGGCTGGGTTTTCTCTCCGGCAGTGACCTTCGGATATGCCTCGCGATCCATTGATTTTGATAAACTTGTTTTTGGGGACATGATCATTCACAACGGTCCCACGACCGATGATGCGATAGGTCATCTTGGAAATCAGAGCTACTTCGATTTTTCGTCGGGAGCAGTGTTCTACAATAAAACCTTCTGGGCAGGATTTTCAGGTTATCACCTCAACCAGCCTAACTATTCCTTGCTTGGAGAAGATGCTATACTGCCAATGCGATTATCCATGCATGCAGGGTTTCGCTTGCCCATCAAACATGCAACGCTTTCAAAATCAAAGCTAACGACGATCGCGCCTTCCTTTGTTTATAAAAAGCAGGGTGAATTCAGGCAGCTCGACATAGGAACCAACATTATTTTCGATCCGGTCATGGTCGGTTTGTGGTACCGCGGCCTTCCTATGACAAAGAATTACAGCAATAAAATCAGCCAGGACGCCATGGTTTTTATCCTTGGCCTGAACCTTCAATTTATCGAGGTGGGTTATAGCTATGATTTCACTATCTCCGATATAGGCCCGCAATCGGGTGGCTCACATGAAGTGTCCATCACACTCCTGCTTCCGGAAATGCATCCCGAAAAGGTGAAGAGAAAAGATAAAATTCTTCCATGTCCGAATTACAACGGATTCAGGTGGAAAGACTGATGGGTTTTTGATGGATTACAAATACCATCGGAGTGGCTGTTGAGGGCTTTCGTTCAATCCGGGAGAAACTGAAAAGGATGCCCTATGGCGCGCGTTTAGCGCAGCGTAACGCGTGCCTTCAATAGCCTGGGACTGTGTGTCGAATGGCAAGGGATAAAAATTACATTTCTATAGGCCAATCCGTGTAATCGGTCGGTTTAAGTTTTTATTTATATTTACACCATGTCGGAGAAATACAAATTTGTGGATCCGGGCGGAATCTGTTTCACATTGACCATCGTTTTCTGGATTGACCTTCCCGGGAGGAATTAAAATATATTATCCTTGACTCACTTCGCCATTGTCAAAAAGAAAAAGGGCTGGTGATTTATGCGTGGTGTCTCATGCCAAGTCATTTACACATGATCATTGGCGCAGGATCAATTCCGTTATCGGACATATTAAGGGATTTCAAGGTACGCCGCAGGGAAATTGTTAAAGTCATTTCAGAAATCAATAAAGCCGCAGTGAGTGGCTGTTGAGGGCTTTCGTTAGAATGCGGGGAAAAACTAAAAAGGATTCAAAATTACTGTCGTCCGACAAATAATCAAGGTTACAAGTTGAGATATTAGAAAAGTACAAATTTAAGATGGGAGGTTTTGCAACCATCCCATCTTCTTGGTAATGTTGTGTTCGACCAAGAACAAAACATACCATGAAGCAAGTTAACAAGAAATTTCTTTCAGGCCAGCCCATTGTCGCCCAATTGCTTTGCCTCATTCCCAATGAGGTTTTTGACAAGGCCATTCCTCGAGACCATCGGAAAAGACAGGTTCTATAGAGCGAGATGAAGACAATTGCAATTAGTTCATCTGCCTGTTCTATGCGGTACTCACGCGCAACAGCAGTATCCGCGAGGTGTGCAAGAATATCACCCTGATTGATACAAAAACTAACTTTACGTGGGATTGAAACAACTTCCTTGCAGGAGTACCCTTTCCGATGCCAACAGGAAGCGGGACAGCCGGTTCTTTGCCACCCTTTATGGGACTGTATCTACTTACAAAACCCATCGCTGAAGAGACATCAGGAGGAAATAGGTGGCGAAGTCGATCCCTGTATCGTTGACGTGTTCGACTCCTCTACCATTTCCTTGTTCAAGGAAATCCTGAAAGGGGCTGGTCGCAACTCCGGGATCGATGGTAAGAAGAAAGGGGGAATAAAAGCATTCACCAAAATGAACCTGGCCGAAGGTGTGCCTGATTTCATTTGCCTGAAAGCAGCCTCTACCAATAGGAATACAATTCTTGAAAGTACTGCGCCTGCCAGAAGGAGGTATCGCCGTTTTTGACAAGGATTCAACAAGTACCGATGCTTTGATGAATGGACAGAACACAACCGCTTCTTTGTGACCCGCCTGAAGGATAATGCCCACTTGGGGATGGTGGGGAGGGGGGACGATAGCGAGCCATTCCCTGACGTGCTGAAAGACCAGCGAATTCTGCTCGAATACCGGGACGGGAGAGGGTTCCGTCGGACGGTGACCCTACGAATTGATTCCCTACCAGAGGCCCTGTTTTGGGTGAAATCCTTCGGTTTCTCACCAATATGATGGGGCATACTGCCATCACCATTACCCTTATTTATCAAGGACAGATCGGTCATAAAGAAAAGTGCTTTTAGCAGATCAAGCAGAATTTTGAGCTCAAATACTTTTTTGTCGGACAGCGAGAACGGAATCAAATCGCAAAAGTTTGGGTGGCACTCATACTTCGACCTGCTCTTTACCTTACTTCACCGCAGAAAGATCAAGGAGGCTGAAGACTTTTCCACTATTATGGTCATGGTCGCCGCCAAAAACCTGTGTTCGTATGTGAGCCTACAATTGTTCCTAGACCCCAAACTGCAGAATACTGCCGGATTTGGTTCAGGCAAGAAACTGGAAAAGTACAAATGAGAAATACAAGTGGTCAGGGTGAGAGGGGTGTTTTGGGTTACAGAAAAAAGCACGAATTGACTAGATAAAGAAGGTATTTATACCGCTTTCGACTTTAGTTGGACGACAGTAATTCAAAATCATAAAGTCTGGCAGGATGGCGAATCATCCGTTGTTGTTGGATAATAATAAGCTAAAGGATCAGAAACTTCAGTACCTTTCGTCGTAATCCTGTTGATGCGGGAGATTGTGGACGAACCGGAGAATTATTTGTATAGCTCGCCAGGGACTAACACTGGAAAAAGGGGCTTGATTGATATAGTTTTATTAACATCGATGGTTGTCGGCACGCGTTACGCTACCTTCAACGCGGCGGCCAGGAGCGAATATTTTTCTCCGCTTACATATCATATGAATTAGTTATGCACAATTTGAATACCCTCGTTATTAGGATAGATTTGGTGTAGGCCTGCTGAAAAACTCAAGGTTCAGAATATGCCAGATTTGGCTGGATATCATGAACGCTGAGTAATTTTTTCAAATATTTCACATAGGAAGTGTTTTGCACGATGAAAAACTAGACGGGCATAGGGGTGAAACACCAGCCAAATTGAACAGGTTCAACACCATGATGATCGAGGCTATCCATGATTGAGAAGTATCTCTAAGCCTGGCCCGGATACAGGTTCATCCCATATGCGTTTTTGGCTTCAGCCGAATTTCCCTTCAATCGGATTTCGCTGCCCGGACTTACGTCGTCCCCCACTTCCTTCGGTCTTCCAAGCGGCTTGGCTATAAGCCTTATGTCCAGTTCCTTTAGTTTTCTTCGGTTTTCTCTGGTACAATAAATCTGATCAGCCAGAACCTTTTCCGGATAGTAGCCAAACCGCTGCCTGTAGTGCTCCATGTAGTCCATCATTGCACTGGATTCATTAAAGGCATCCCAGCTGATGGTATCCAGATAGGCAAATCCATTGGTCAGTGAAACGTGTATCTTCGAGCCAAATTCTACCTTCGCTTTCAGTTTGCCTCTTACTATTGGCCTCACATGAGGTTGATGAAGGCTTACTATTCGATCAGCTACGCTGTGCGTCTCATCTTCATACATCTCCAACTGTTGCTGATAAAGTGTGTGGATGACCATCAGATACCTCTGCTCTTTAAATTCAAGCGGAAAGATTTGTCGTCGATCCAACATCCGGTTGATAGATTTTAAGTTTCTTCTCAGGTATCTCAGCTGTTTGCCGACTGCATTTCGGATAGTCTTGCGCTGCTGCGGGGATTTTCTCTTGGGCTGTTTGTAGATACTCCTTCCTTGCCTTCTTTCAAAAAATCCTTGGCTTTTTGGCATCCTTCGCCGGATTGTAAATCGTGTCGATCAACCGTTCACTTATCTGCCTGGCTTCTGATAACAAATTAAGGTCAGTCGGATAAGCGATATCTTGTGGACAAGCAGTAGCATCTAAAATCACGCTTCCCTTATTATCATTATCATCAGAGGAATCATCATCCACCTTTCTATCTTTTTGCTCAGATAATGAAATGATCCGCTCATTCATCTTTGCAATCACCTCAATAAACCAGGCGCTTCCTGAACTCAACAAATAAAGAAGGGTCAAAAGGAGGCTCCGAACAGAAACTGCTGTAGCCAAGAAAATATTGCATATACATATTCTCGCTGATCTGGGCAACTGTCTCCCGGTCATCCAGATTACACATGTGTTTTATGATGATGGAACCAAGGACAATACGCGGATTCAACGGGGGGCGCCCTGTGGACTTTATACTGAATCGCCTCATATAAATACCAGCCAACTGGTATCCCAGGAAAATCATTGTCCGCTAACCTCACCCATCGGTTATTTTTATCAAGATTTCGTGAGAAAGGTGTTTCAAATCCGGCAATCGTTAGTTGATTTTGGCTAACGTATGGAACACGAGGTGCATGCTTTTTTAGGGTCGAGGGCATATTTCCTTGCATTTGGTTTACTCAAAATCGATATAAAAACCATGGCCACAAAACAGAATCCACTATTTTTTGCTTTTTCAGCAGGCCCTATGTAGCAGTATTTGCAAACTGCTTCACAGAATAGGTAATTGATGATTTGATTCAGAAACAACAAAAATGAAATCCGCATGTTAGTATTTTTTCTTGTTCTTGTCAGGCAACAAAAACTTATTTCCACATGTGGCAACGTTGTTGAATATCAGTATGAAAAGGATAAACTTGAGAAGCGCCAAAAAGGATCATAAATCTACATCACGATTATAATTCGATAACCATATTTTTTATGAACTCTTTTAATGATACAGTTATATGTCGTTTCGACGATGAGATTCTAATGAATGACTCATTTAAAAGTGATCAAAGAACGGGTTCCACTAGGTAAATATGTTACAAAAAAACTCGAAATTGAAGATAAAGAGTTTGAAATCGTAATAAATTCAAGTACTTGTGCCAAAATTCCAATTAAGAATAATTCAATTAGTTTATGTCCTTATATACCAAGGTGAAGTAGTAATTAGGTATTCTAATACCCTGCATGAAAGCATTTAACTCACCATCACACCCCTCGCTGGTTTGGTTTGGAAACCCAAACCCATTATTCTCAAAAAGTCGATTTCAAGAGACAGATTCCAATTACGCTGTTTGTAGTGTTCCGAAGGATCACTGCAGGCAATTTATGAAATCTTGAAGTCTCTGACTTCAAGACTTGTGCGGAATTACTACTTCATTCAAGCCTTGCTGTCCGGAATTATAGCAAAACAAGCTTTTGGGTTTTCCAATAAAAAACGGGACACGGTTTTTGGTCTTAGAGCCTCCGAATAATTCACCCTACGGGTTTATTTATCCCACTCGCGCGCTTTTGAAAAGCGTGCGAATCGTCTTAATTTATCCTGGCAATTTCCAACAGACATTCTTTCCACTATAAAAAGACGCACTATACACATAAATCTCCTGCCTGTACACAATGCCTTCTTCAACAGGATTGTTGTGGATATATTCTCCAATCTATCTTCCTGCAACTTATTGCTGTTCAATTCCACTGGATGAAGGTACTTGCCATACTTTATAATATTTGCCTCTTTTGATCCTGCCTGCCGCTGATTCAAACACTCAAGCATCCACTCCCTTCTGCTTTCATAAATTTCTTTCATCGCTCGGATAAGTTTTTTGGATACAAATTTCTTCATGTCCCTCATAATATTCTCGAGTTTTTCTCCATCCAAACTGACAATTAAATGAATGTGACTGGTCATAATACAAAAAGCATGGATTTAAAGACCTTTATTTACCTGACAATATTTGAGGATTCAAGGATAATATCTTTTGTAAACAGGCGAGTAAGCAAATCGATCCAATCTACAACAGTTGATGTAATAAAATGAGGGATACGATCATCTCCTACTTTATATTTTTCTGACATATCCAATCAAAAATTTACTACCCGACAAAATAATAAAATCTGGCGAAACGAATCAGATGGTAACCTGTCAAATGTGACAGTTATTAACGCGCAAACGATGATAATCTGGACTTTCGCTTCACCGGTTCTCGTCGTTCTTTAACGCACGCTTTGCAAAAGCGCGCCAAGAGGGGCTGTGTGCCGTTTAATGGATTATTATTATCCGCTCATGTAAAAGTTCACCGGATTTAGGCGCAGAATACTGCTCTTTACTTACTTTTCATAAGGATTAAATAGTTTTATACTGTGATTTTTTGAACTCCTACGAGTATGGTGTTTAAACCCTTTTTTATTTCAGGATTCATCTTGCTGTTTCTTCAAACAGAGGCAATTTGGACAACGGAGCCAATCGTTATAAATCCATATACCACACACAAGCACTGGAAACATGGATTTTCAGAGAGGTACGACATGCTCATCCCTCACAACCTCATAAGATTGTTGTTTGCTAAAAAAAACAAGCGAGATTTTTCTTTCTGGTTATGTCCTGCCGATCCATTTCGGAGTTTCAGCATAGTTGTAGGCCTGGATTTTAAGGATGAGTTCCATGACGTTGCCGGAATGGATCAGGCTGTTGGCGGTTTCGTGCCGGAGAAATCCTTCCTGAACCATCTTGTCAATAAAATGTATAATCTGGTCGAAAAAGCTGTTGACGTTCAGTATTGCTACAGGTTTTTTTATAAGGGCTAACTGCGACCAGGTAAAAATCTCGAAGAGCTCCTCCATGGTTCCTATACCGCCGGGCAGCGCGATGAACGCATTGGACAATTCTGCCATTTTCTGCTTTCGCTCATGCATCGATTCCACGATTATGAGCTGTGTCACACTATCCAGTCCGACTTCTTTATCGTATAGAAATCGCGGGATTACACCAATGACTTTGCCCCCATTTTCCATTACCGTATTGGCCAGCACACCCATAAGTCCTATGCTGCCTCCTCCGTAAACCAGGGTGAGTTTTTCTTCAGCAATCATCCTGCCCAGGTCTATTGCGGTCTTTTTATAAATTGGATGAAAACCAAGACTCGAGCCACAGAAAACACAAATGCTATTCATGGATATTTTTTATTAATTCAAGTTAGTTTAAAAGCACCTGTATTACCACAGTTAATTCAACTTTCAGCAGACTGGTTTCGGCTGATTCACGCCATCAAACCAGAGTTCAATTTAAAATTATAGGGTTGTGAATCTTCATTTAATCAGCAGACTTTGAACTATGATTGCCGCGAATTCGATTTGAGGCAATGAAGCTGATCCCGCTATTGGTAAAACTCGTACGTCGTCGATAACAATATCTCCACATCGGTGAGCTCGTCTGTCCATCGCTCAGTTCTGATGAGGCCGTTGTCGTAGTAGGTAAATGCTACGTTGCGATCGCCTGTTATGGCATTTCCATGATTATCGTAGGTGTAAACCGCGACCTCCTCAAAAATCCCGAGGGCTGGAGAAAATTCAGACTTTGCGGTCAGTCGTCCGAGGGTATCGTAGGTGTATTTAAAGTGCGCATCATTGCGAGGCATAGATGGATCTACGATGATTTCTTCACCCGGCCTTCCAAGGCTGTCATACCGGTAAGTGGTCGTCTGATGCATGGATAGCTCCTTTCCATGGAGCATGGATTTCATAGTCAATCTGCCCTGATCGTCATACTGGTAGTTGAGTTGATAGATCCGGGTAAAAGCATTAGAGACAGGCGATTCACTTTTCTCGCCAATCAACAGGCTATCCTTCCACTCGTAGGTGATCATCTGAGCGGGTAGTAGCGCCGCGTCAAAATCGGGTGAAGGAGCAACGAAAATGCGTTTTTGAGTTAATAATCCGGCGGCATTGTACGCATAGCTGGTCTTTTGATACAAAGGCATATCACCAAATTCAAGTATGTATTCGCGGTCACGCGGAAAAAATTCGCGAATCTGATCCACGACAACCTCTTCCGCGATTTGACCATCCTGATTATATTGATATGTAGTGACCCGACTGTGGGTGACCTCGTTCCAAAGTGATAGCAGATACTCTTTGATGCATTGGCCAGACTCATTAAAAGCTTTCTGATAGATAAGTTCGTCTTTACCGGATTCGGGAAGCTGGTAGAAAATGCTGATGGATTTTACATGATTTTTCCGAAGCTCATCCTGCGGACTGGTAACGGGCATCACCTGGGCAAAACACGGTTTTAGGATGAAGGCAAAATATACAATGACCAGTGATTTCTTCATGATATGCCCCGAGAGTTTCGGCTTACTTTTTTTTGCGTGCAAAGTTATTTAAACAATAGCCACAGCCAAACCTGAATTTTGAAAAAGCGTGGACTTTGGGTTTAAACTACGTGGAACTTAAAGTTGTTTTTCGGAGAATAAATGCGCTCATGCTCCGCTGGTTTTCGATGATGACAGTTTTAAAAGGCTCAGCGAGTTGATAGCCAAACCGGCTCATTACTTGTTGCAGCAATGTTTTACTCAATAAAAAGCGCTCTGAGCCGTCAGGAAGCAGGTAGCGGCCATTTCCCAGCGACTTTATTTGACCGCTCATTCCCAGATCAGTAGTCATCCGTACAAAGAGTACTCCTTCCGGTTTCAATACCCTCGTCAGCTCCTGAAACATAGCAAGAAAATGCTCTTCGCTTTCAGCAAAATGCATCACCGCGCTCGACACTATCGCGTCAAATTGCTCATGGGCAAAAGGCATATTTTTCACATCGCCAACTACAAACCGATCCTTGACAGGACATGATTTGTCGATGGAGCGAGCAATATGCCGAAGCATCTGAATAGCCTCTTCATCGAGATCGATACCGTAAGCCTCGTAGTTGTTCCGGAGGAAATAAATCAGGTTGCGGCCATCATTGCAGCCGGTATCAAGGATTTTATAATGAGGAGGAAATAATCCCTTCAGGATTTGGTCGAACAGGTAAATATCAATATTGCCCAGTAGCTTGTTCAGCTCATGATAATCTGCCTGCATGGGTTTGGTTGAGGTAAATTAGCAATGATTTTTCGAAGGCATCATGACCGGCTTTTATGAGTTTTTCGGCCTTGTGGTAGTCGAATGATCCACTGGCCGATCGCGAAACGCTGACGAGTATATCCGGCTTATACTCCCTGATCGTGTATTCTGTAATCCTGTCCTGCATCATATCCACCGATTTTACCATCAGGTCAAAGAACCCGGTTTTTTTATGATTATTATCCGAAGAATTGGCGTCCTTCTGAAACCATTTTTTTACCAGCTCGCTCCAATAGCTCCTAATTGTATGATCTTCTTCCTTTTCTTTGGTAGTGACTTTATTTTTTGGGAACGGAATATTTGCATTTACATCAACCGCCACCAATATATCACCGGGGATTCGCGGCGCCAGACTAATTGGTAAAGGATTGAGAACGCCACCATCCACCAACTCCAGATCGTCGTATTCGGCTGGCTTTACTACGGCAGGTATTGCTGAACTGGCACGTAAGGCTTTGTACAAACTTCCATGGTCAAAGATTAATTCCTTTTGTAAATTGATATCTGTGGCTACCGCTTTGAACAGAATGGGTAAATCTTCAATATTTTGGTCGGGAATAAGTTGTTCGATTTCATGGAAAACCCGCTCACCACGAAGGATACCCTGTCCGGAGAATACAAAATCATACAGCTTAAAGACATCGGAGCGGTCCAGTCCGCAGGCCCAGTTTTTAAAAGTTGGTAATCCACCTGCGGCATAGAGTCCGCCAACCACCGATCCCATGGAGCACCCGGTTACCGATGCGATGGAAAATCCATGCTTTTCCAGGGCTTCAATGACGCCGATATGTGCGTAACCCCTTGCGCCGCCGCTCGACAACACCAATGTAACAGTCGTGGACATTTAGCATTAATTAGTTTGTGAAGTTAATACATCAATCGCATCACCATACAATTGCCCGGAATTAATCCCGGGTTTTTGATTTTCGAAACGGACTTGACAGGAACTTTACAAGTTTTTTTTCCTTTTCCCAAAAAAAAGCAAACTGACCCAACATGGCGCCATAGACGAGGATTAATACCTGGTACATGGGGAATATAAGGAGAATGTATGTGATGGTTTTAACAAAAATGGATGTGGATTCATTAAAACCGAACGCCGAAAAGATGATTGGCCTCGCAAAAACCACAGTCATACCGGTAAGCGAAAAGACAATCAGGATGAGAATAACCCTGACGGCACTGTTTACACCCCATTTGGTTTTAAGACGACTGATGGTCGATTGGTTTTGTTCCTGGTTGTTCATGTCGTTCCTTTCAATGAGGCCGCAATTTGGACATTTATCCCTTTACGACCAAAAAGAAAGCTTTGCATATACACATTACAATCATTGTCGTTTAGTTAATACTATTCGACCCCGGATGGGGTCGGATGATTATAGCATATCGGGCCATTCTATAATCATTTGACTCTTGCGGAGTCATACATCTCTCTTAACTAAACTGCATGAGATTTATATTGAGTATTTCCGTCACGGCAACTCCAATGTGGAGGAAATGGAATAATGACTCGCCGCTTTGCCAAACAGTTTCTGCCAGCCTTCGATGTGGTATGATTTCATGATAATGTCGTCATCCATGACTGAGAAAACCACATCTGCCGTTTGTCCACTTTCAAACAAGCTGTTGGCAGAATGTGTATGAGCATGGATTTTTAGTGGTTTTTTTCTTGAGTTATCAAATGTAAGGGTAAGCGTGTCGATAAGGGTGGTGCCCGGTGATTTGCTGATATACCTGACTATCTTTTGACTGGAATCGCCGGTTTCTAAAGTGGTGTACCTATCGGAAAGTGTTGGCTTATTCAAATCATATCCGCGGAGGATTTGAAGTTCTCCCTTCCATTCACCGTTGGCGATTTTTCCCTGGAAGTGTTCTTCCTTTCCATCCACCACCGCGGCCTTTAAAAATGAAGGGTTGACAGAATCGAGCAGAACAATCTGCCCGTCGATCAACCCTTCAATATCGTAATATGACTGGATTTTTGGCGCTTTTACGTCAGGTTCAGGCAAGCAAGCCGTCATGAGTAAAAGTATAATATTTAAAATCCAGCTTTTCAACTATTTCGCCTTACCCTGGTTGGCTACGGCTTGCAACTTTGCGGCCAACGCTTCCTGGTCGCCCAGGTAGTAATGCCTGATCGGCTTCAGATTGGCATCGAGTTCATAAACAAGTGGCACACCGGTTGGTATATTTAGCTTTATGATCTCCTCTTCAGTCATGCTATCGAGGTATTTCGCAAGTGCCCTGAGGCTATTGCCGTGTGCGGCGATAACGATCTTTTTGCCAGCTTTGATGTCCCTGGCGATGACGCTTTCATAATAAGGCACCACGCGATCTACTGTATCTTTCAGGCATTCAGTGGTCGGAAGATCCGCCTTATCGAGTGTTTGATATTGTGGCATATTCCCGGGATAATATGGGCTTGATTTTTCAAGTTCCGGAGGAGGAATATCGTAACTCCTGCGCCATACAAGTACCTGCTCTTCGCCGTACTTCTGGGCAGTTTCGGCTTTGTTCAGGCCGGTGAGCCCGCCGTAAAACCGCTCGTTCAATTTCCATGATCGCTCCACCGGAATCCACATCAGGTCCATTTCATCGAGGGTGATCCAAAGCGTGCGGATAGCCCGTTTCTGGAATGAGGTGTAAGCTTTATCAAAAACATAGCCTTCCTTTTTCAGCAGTTGTCCTGCGGCTTTGGCTTCTTCCATTCCTTTGGGTGAAAGATCCACATCGGCCCAGCCTGTAAACCGGTTTTCCATATTCCACTGGCTTTCGCCGTGTCTCAATAAAACGATTTTGTACATTTCTAAATGTGATTTGAATTGAACATTGAATTAAAAAATTATGATGTTTGATAAAGCAACACTTGGATTGCCTTAAATTTGACTCAAAATTAATCAAATACTGGCATAGAATTAGCTTTCTTATTTCGTTATTTTGACATCATCTGATATACTAAGTGAATCGAATACTATTTTTAATCATTGCTCTCTTCCTCCTTTTATCGCTGCCAGAACAGGCGAGCGCACAAAGTGAGGTCATCAATGATTTGCGCGCTGCTCTCAAGGCGGGAAGTTCCAAAGAACTCGTAAAGAACTTCAACACGACGGTTGAGCTAAACTTCGAAGGGCAAAAGTCCAACTACAGCCGCTCGCAGGCTGAACTCGTACTTAAGGAATTTTTTAAGAAATACCCACCAACGGATTTTCAATACATTCACCAGGGTGCATCAAAACAGGGGCTGACTTACGTAATCGGTAAGTATTCTTTTGAAAACGGCTCATTCCGGGTACTGATCCTGATCAAGAAATTTGAAGAGAATTACCTGGTAGACTCCATTGACTTCAGTCGGGAATAGACTCTGATACCACAACAGAACAATCATTTTTTATAGCATGATACCGCACTACGTTACGCCATCATACATCGACTCGTTCATTGCCGATGCCATTCGCGAGGATATTGGTGAAGGCGATCATTCCACACTATCTACTATACCAAAAAGTCAATCCGGAAAGGCGACATTAAAAATCAAACAAAAGGGCATCATCGCCGGACTTGACCTTGCCTGCCGGATTTTTGCAAAAATAGACGCTGAACTAAAGGTTACGCTTTTCAAAAAGGATGGCGATACCGTGCAAGTGGGTGACATTGCGTTGGCCGTCAGTGGCTCCGTGCAGTCGATTCTGGGCGCTGAACGATTAGTATTGAACTGCCTGCAACGGATGAGTGGCATTGCCACCTATACACATCATCTCTGTGGCATTGTAGCCGGAACCGGTGCACAAATTCTGGATACCCGAAAAACGACCCCAAACCTGAGGCCCCTGGAAAAATGGGCGGTATTAATTGGCGGAGGCACCAATCACAGGTTCGCCCTTTACGATATGATCATGCTCAAGGACAACCATGTTGACTTTAGCGGAGGCATTGCAAACGCTTTGAAGGCGGCTAAAGAATATATTAGAAAAACCGGCAAAGAACTCAAAATTGAGATTGAAACGCGTACGCTCGCAGAAGTTCAGGAAGCTATCGATGCCGGGGGAGCAGATGTGATCATGCTGGATAATATGGATATTACAACCATGTCCAGCGCTGTAAAACTCATCGGTGGACGTGTTAAAACAGAAGCGTCGGGAGGAATTACAGAGACAAACCTCCGTGAAATAGCGCTCACCGGCGTGGACTATATTTCCATTGGCGCCCTCACCCATTCTGTGAAAAGCCTTGATATGAGTCTGAAGGCTGAGATTGATAAATAATTTTCTAAATTTGCGGCCCTTACAATTGAAGATCAAAAAAACATGTTAGTAAAGACAAGAAAATACAAACTGGAAACCGGTAAATATATTAAAATAGCACTCGTCGGGGTATTGCGTCAGCAATGGTGGGTAGGCCTTATTGTTCTGGGGCTCATGTCCGGCGCTTTTATCGTATGGTCGCATTGGTGGATTACCGGAACACTCATTGCTTTTTCCCTCTATATTCTTTTCTGGCTCATCCAATTTGCAGGAATTACACAGTTGGAGCAGGGAAAGGTGCTTTTTGAAAAGCTGGGTTATGAAATCACCAGTCAGCAAATACTTATAAAACTCAACACCAAACAGGGCATGCCCATCAAATGGGAGCAGATACGTCGGGCAAAAAAGACAAAGTCAGGTCTGATTCTTTGGTTATCCAAAGTTCAGATCATCTACTTTCCGTACAAGGTGTTCAATAGTGAAAACGAGCAGAAATTCGTTGAAACTATATTGCGGAGGAAGGAATTGATCAAGTAAACTCAAGGATTTTTATGGCGGGGATTAGCCGGATTCACAGATAGAGTGAAAACTATTTCATAACTCTGAATATTACTTTCCAGACTTCTGTGTTTTTCGTTTCCTTTATGCCTTCCAGGTTTTTATTGATCTGGCTGTAATCCAGTCCGTGGTGTACAATTCCAAAAGTGCGGGCTAAATCCTCGGTTTCAATTTTTTCCAGTGTCTGAAATCCTTCGGAAGTTACAAACTGATAGTTCTCGCTTTTGCCAGACCATTTTGCCCAAATACTCCATGCGGTGCATTCTTTATTCTTTATTAATTCGTCATAAACAGGCTTGAAATACTCTTCCTGCATTACAAGGTAATCCCGACTTCGCCCTGGATTTACGGTTATTTCATTGATCATAAAATAACTTGCATACCTGTCGAGGCCTTGCTGACAGCCAATTTCGCGATAAAAAACACCCGAAGAAGCAATCTGGCAACAGGCCTTTTCTTCATTAACCATCACTCTCCAGGATTCCTTACTCATACCCGGATAGGCTTTTTGAACCGCTGATTCAGAAATGGCCGCTTCCATTTCCAGAAATGAGTCGAAATAAGTTATCCGCACATAATTATAGGGTTGCGTGGTCATACGGCTACTGACTTCATAGATCGACCAGCCGGTAATCTCGTCGAGTTCCACGCGACTCTGATGGATTTTCATCCATTTTTCCTGGATGGTTTTAAATGTATTTCGGTTTTCAACTTTCAGGTATTCGACCACACCAATGATTGACTGACCTTGAATCAAGGCTACAGAAAGAAACATCAAAATTGCCGTAAAAAGCACCTTTTTCATAGGATCATTGAAACTAATGGCTACCTAAATATAAAGAATGTTGCACTGAATTGCTATTTCACGATAAAATCAATTCTTTCGGTTGCAGTCTCCTGTTTCCAAATAATATGGTATCGCTGACATTTGCCTACTGTTTATCCATGAATGGTTAAAAAAATTTAGAATTTCGAATTTTAATACAATAAATTTATGCCGGTAACATCTGCATTTAGACCATAATATATCATCTGCCATGCGCGCATTCCTCATATTAGCATTTTGCTTTTTAAATTCTTCATTGACTTTTGCTCAGGAAACGCAATGGGCCAATACGATACTTGAGGCCTCGTCAGAATTATCGCCACGTGAATATTCCGCTGAAAAGGTGCTCGGCCAGCCGGATGTGACACCCGGTGCCGGTGATAGCCCCAATGCCTGGATGCCATATAAAGAAGATCGGGAAGACTACGTGAAGGTCGGCTTTGAAATCCCCATGAAAATACGTCAGATTGCCATAGCTGAGTCGATGAATCCGGGAGCAGTATATCAGATATACGCCTATGACAAATCAGACAATGAATTTTTGATCAACACCTTCGAGCCACGTCCGGTAGAGTTGAAATCGCGGATGTTGGTAGTATTTTTCGACCTTACTGAATATGAGGTCGCGGCCGTGAAGGTGGTAATCAATGGTGATGCCGTACCCGGGTTCAATGCCATTGATGCTATCGCTATTTCCACATCCACTGTACCGGTTCGTCAGGAAGTGGCAGTTTATGAAAATGCCATTATAAATGTAAAGCCCGAAAGACTCAGCGAAACCGTGAACAGCATTTACAATGAATTGAAACCGCTCATCACTCCCGATGGGAAAACACTGCTTTTTAGTCGTCAATATCATCCGGGGAATACCGGCGGTGATACTGATCCGGAAGACATCTGGTTTTCGGAATGGGATACTGACAAAGGGGAGTGGATGGAGGCCGTCAACATCGGTGCACCACTCAACACCGTCGGTCCCAACTTCATCAGCTCCATAACACCCGATGGAAATACGGTAATTCTAACGCTGGGTAACCGATACACCAAAGATGGTAAAATGCGCGCAGGAGTTTCTGTAAGCACCCGCACCAGCGAAGGCTGGTCGAAGCCTGTCCCTTTTGAAATTATTAACGAAATTAACACGAATGAGAAAAGTAACTTTTACCTGGCCAATAACCGCGAAGTGCTACTCATGTCGATCGAGGGCGATCCATCCTTCGGATCGCGTGATTTGTATGTGAGTTTTCTCATGGACGACGGCAGATGGACTGAGCCACTGAATCTTGGAGCCAACGTCAACACAGCTATGGAAGAGGCGTCTCCCTTTTTAGCGCCCGACGACAGAACATTATATTTCTCCTCTTCTGGATTTACAGGCTATGGCAAGCAAGACATTTACGTGTCGCGCAGGCTTGACAACACCTGGACCAATTGGTCAACTCCGGAAAATCTTGGCTCGCAGATCAACAGTCCTGAAGACGATGCCTTTTTCAATATTCCCCCAACCGGCGAATACGGCTATTTCTCCAGGAACTTCACGGAAAACAATTCCGACATCTTCCGGTTTGAGTTGCCGAAGGAACATCAGCCCGATCCCGTCGTCACAATCAAAGGTGTTGTATATAATACTAAAACCAAGCGACCAATTCAGGCAAGGATTTTCTATGAAGTGCTTCCGGAGGGGAAAGAAATTGGCACTATCCAGTCTGACCCTGTTACTGGAGAATACCAGATAATTCTTCCGAGCGGACAACTGTATGGGTATTTGGCGGAATCTGAAGGCTTCGCTTCGATCAATGCCAACATCGACCTGATCGAAAACAAAGTTTACGGAGATATGTTGCGCGATCTTTACCTCGTGCCTATCGAAGTTGGGGCGGTTGTGCAGCTAAATAACATTTTCTTCGATTTCGATAAATATGTTCTGAAAGACGCGTCATTCCCTGAGTTGAATCGCGTCATTGAAATGATGAACAGAAATGAAAAGATGAAAATTTCCGTGGAGGGACATACCGACAACATCGGCACTGACGAATACAATCAGCGACTGAGTGAACGCCGGGCGAAAGCCGTGATGGACTACCTGGTGGCAGGAGGTGTCTCGAAAGAGCGGCTGCAATCCAGGGGTTGGGGCAAGACAAAACCCGTTGCAAGTAACGACGATGAAATTGGCGGCCGTGAGCTAAACCGCAGGGTACAGTTTATTATCGTGGAGTAAGCCGCTTACGAATCACCTTTTAGAATTGATTTCATTTCATTGAGCTTCAGCAGCGCTTCGATTGGAGATATGGTGTTCACGTCAGTTTGAGCGAGCAGATTGCGCACCCGCTCCATCCTGGGATCGGTCTCGAACATACTGAGCTGATAACTCGCTTTTGGGATTTCGCTGATTCTTTTATCGGCTTTTTTACTGATCTTTTCCTTTTCCAGGTGATGCATTATTTCATTGGCGCGGATCACTACCAGATTTGGCATGCCAGCCATCTGAGCCACGTGGATACCGAAACTGTGCTCACTGCCGCCTTCCTTGAGCTTTCGCAAAAAGATGATTTTGTCTCCGGCTTCTTTCACTGACACATTATAATTCCTGATCCTTTTAAAATCGTTGGCCAGTTGGTTTAGCTCGTGGTAGTGCGTAGCAAATAAGGTCTTGGCGCGACATTTCGCCTTGTCGTGCAGGTATTCTACGATCGACCAGGCTATCGAAATCCCATCGTAGGTGCTGGTGCCACGCCCTATTTCATCCATCAATACCAGGCTTCGATCGCTGAGGTTATTGAGAATACTTGCCGTTTCGGTCATCTCCACCATAAAGGTAGATTCACCTCTGGCGATATTGTCCGATGCGCCCACGCGTGTAAAAATCTTATCAACGATCCCGATTGTGGCCAATGACGCAGGCACGAAAGATCCTATCTGACCCATGATCACGATAAGCGCCGTCTGCCGTAAAAGCGCCGATTTACCAGCCATATTCGGGCCGGTAATGATCATAATTTGTTGGATTTCATTATCCAGATATACGTCATTCGGAACATATTCATCGCCCGGTTTCAGCTGGCGCTCGATCACGGGATGCCGTCCTCCCTTGATGTCGATCAGCTTTTCCTCGCTGATATGTGGCTTCACATACTTATTGGCAGATGCCAGCGACGCAAACGATAGCAGGCAGTCTATGGTGGCGATAGCCCTGGCGTTTTGCTGAATCAGCCCGATAAAATCTGCGGCACTTTCTACAAGCTCGTTAAAAAGCCGCTGCTCAATAGCAAAGATTTTATCTTCCGCACCCAGTATTTTCTCCTCATAGATTTTTAATTCTTCAGTAAAGTAACGCTCCGCATTCACAAGGGTTTGCTTTCTGATCCACTCCGGCGGCACCTTGTCTTTGTGGCTATTCGTCACTTCCAGGTAGTAGCCAAACACGCGGTTATATGCTACTTTGAGTGAGCTGATCCCCGTCCGCTGAATCTCCCGCTGCTGCAACTGCACGAGGAAGTCCTTTCCTGAAAAAGCTATTTTTCGCAGTTCGTCCAATTCTGAATCTATCCCTTCGCGTATCATATTGCCAAGATTAGAAACGAGCGGCACCTCTTCTTTAAGTTCTGAGTTAATTTTCTCCAGAAGGTATTCACAGGGATTGATCTGACTGGCGATTTTCTGAAGCTGGGGCAAAAGGCTTTTTGCCAGCAAATCCTTTACCGGTAGTATCTGTTGCAGGGATCTTTTCAGCAGCACCAATTCCCTTGGGTTAATACGTCGCACAGCCACTTTGCCGATAAGCCGTTCCAGGTCGGCGATATGCTTCAGATGGTCCTGAAGGGTCTCACGCAATTTTTCATTTTCATGAAACACCTCCACCATGCTGAGTCGTTCCTGAATGGGGTTCATCTCTTTGAGCGGCATTATCACCCATTTCTTCATCAATCGGCCACCCATTGGAGTGATCGTTCTATCGAGGATTTCAATGAGGGGCACGCCACCTTCCTGCTGCGGAAAAATTAGTTCCAGGTTTCGAATGGTGAACTTATCGAGCCAGACAAATTTCTCTTCCTCGATTCTGGAGATGGAAGAAATATGTTTTACGTCCTTGTGTTCTGTCTCTTCAAGATAGTACAGCACCGCTCCGGCAGCTATAATTCCGGATGGCAGGTTCTCAATACCAAATCCTTTGAGTGTGGTGGTATTGAAATGCGCCTTCAACTTTTCATAACCGAAATCATAAGCAAAAACCCAGTCATCGGGCGTAAATGTGTTATAGGAATCTTTGAATAGCGACGCAAATTCCTTGCGCTTTGCTTTTGAATAGATGATTTCTGAAGGCTGGAAGTTTTGCAGAAGATTATCGATATACTCGCTGGTTCCTTCGGAAGTATAAAACTCCCCGGTCGAAAGGTCGAGAAAGGCCACGCCAGACTCATCACCATGGATGTGAATGGCGGCCAGATAATTATTCACTTTGCGCTCCAGCACACTGTCGCCAATCGCCAGCCCGGGCGTCACCAGTTCAGTGACTCCGCGTTTCACGATGCCCTTTACTGTTTTTGGGTCTTCCAGTTGATCGCAGATTGCCACACGGTTGCCCGCCCTGATGAGTTTTGGCAGGTAGGTATCGAGTGCGTGATGTGGAAACCCTGCCAATTCCATATCTGCCGCGGCGCCATTCGATCGCTTGGTAAGCACGATATCGAGGATCTTACTGGTCTTGATGGCGTCTTCCCCAAACGTCTCATAAAAATCACCGACGCGAAAAAGCAACAAAGCCCCAGGGTGCTTTGCTTTTATAGCGTTATACTGCTTCATTAGCGGTGTTTCAATGAGCATAGTTTCTTTGGACATCAGGGGTAGATTTGGACGGGTGAAAATAATGGATTTTTTGAGAAGTTCGTGCCAGAAAATCAGTGTCCTGCCCGATTTTGATGTGAACTATCGACAGCCCTTCGATGTATCATGATATTATTATCTATTTTTACCCTTGAAAATGCAGCTTCCCAAATGCGCAAATTGCTCAATGAAGAATTGAACCGTCTATCGGTTGATGAGGTAAAAAAAAGTACCAAAAACCCATTGGTTATCGTATTGGATAATGTTCGAAGTATGAACAACGTGGGCTCTGCATTCCGGACAGCCGACGCTTTTCTTTGTGAAAAAATCCTCTTGTGTGGCATCACAGCGCAACCGCCCCACCGGGAAATCCATCGTGCCGCGCTCGGCGCCACAGAAACCGTGAATTGGGAATACGAGGAAAATACACTATCCGCATTGGCCCGACTCAAAAGTGAAGGATTCACCATAGTGAGTATTGAACAGGCCGATGAAAGTATAAGTCTTGAAAAATATTCGCCAAAATCCAGTGAGAAGGTCGCGTTTGTTTTCGGAAATGAAATCTACGGCGTTGGCGATGAAGTGGTGCAGCAATCTGACGCGGTGGTAGAAATTCCGCAGTTTGGCGCCAAGCATTCGCTTAATATTTCTGTTTCCATCGGTATAGTGCTTTGGGATATCATATCAAAAATTAAATTGCAACACTGATTCGGTTTATCTACAACGACTGAGTATGCTGTTATGAAAAATTATATCAAGGAAGACGATCCGTTTGTGGTACCCACCAACGACTTAAAGCTGATCGAAGAACACTTCGGGAATGCCAGCAACAAGTATGAAAATTGCAGCATAGCGCGAATGGAGGCGCCTCCTCATTGGAAGGAGCCATACCAAAATCCCGAATTCGATGAATTTACGCTGATGGTTAAGGGTAAAAAGGTTGTGATCGTAGATGGTGAACGCATAGAACTGAAGGCGGGGGAGAGTTTGCTTGTAAAAAAAGGGGCGCGGGTTCAGTATTCCAATCCTTTTGATTCACCCGCTATTTACTGGTCCATTTGTCTTCCGCCATTTTCCATTGCTACGGTACATCGGGAAAAGTAATCTAGCTTCGCATTTGCCTTCACTAATATGATTTTTGTCAGGCTTGCCCCTAAATATCCGGCAATCAGAGATTTTCAGAGATTCAAAATGCGTAATTTTGGGTCATATTAATTTTAATCTAAAAGAAATGAGAAATAAGGTAGTTGCAGGAAACTGGAAAATGAATAATACGCTGAAGGAAGGACAAAGCCTGGCTTCAGAAATTGTAAACATGGTTGCTGACGAACTCAGCGATGACGTGAAAGTAGTAATTTGCGCACCATTCATCCATCTGAGCAGTATCGCCAAAATAATCGAAGGATCTGACAAGGTGTTTCTGGGAGCACAAAACTGCAATGACCATACAAAGGGTGCTTACACCGGTGAGATATCGGTGGATATGCTCAAGTCGGTAGGCGTTACCTACGTAATTCTTGGCCATAGTGAGCGCCGCGAGTATTATAATGAAAGCAATGACTTTCTGGCGAAAAAAGTTGACACCGTTCTCGCCGCAGGTCTCACTCCAATTTTCTGTTGCGGTGAATCACTGCAAATCAGGGAAAAAGGGGAGCACTTTAAATTTGTGACCAACCAGCTTACCGAAAGCTTATTCCATTTACCGGTGGAATCATTCAAAAAAATCGTGATTGCCTACGAGCCCATTTGGGCTATCGGCACCGGCGTCACGGCCAGCAAAGAACAGGCACAGGAAATGCACGCAGCACTCAGGGCTCACCTGGCATCGAAGTACGGCAAGGAAGTTGCTGAAGGTACATCCTTACTGTATGGCGGTAGTTGCAATCCATCCAATGCCCGTGATTTGTTTAGTCAAAAAGATATTGACGGCGGCCTCATTGGTGGAGCATCGCTCAAATCCAGGGATTTTGTCGATATAACCAAGTCATATTAAAGATATAATGGCATTTTTCCACAAAAGGGGAGTCATTCTGATCGCGGTTGTTTTCCTGTCAGGCGGTTCTCCTTTTGCTTTTTCGGGCCAGGTTGATTTTTGTAAGATCTTCGGTTCGGTGTATGTGGAAAAGAGTCCACAAAAAGCGGATTACCGAGTGTTCAAAGAAGAATCAGAGGTCTTTTCAACGCTTAAAGTCTTCCCGGTAGATGCCCGTCCTTATGCCGACAAAGAAGGTTTGTGGCATTTTACGGACAAAAAGGAATTTGCCGATTTTTCCATATACTACGAACCCAAACGAGCCCTGGCAGACTTCAGCGTTTATTTTATCGATGTTGAATCTTTTGCAGGATGCAACGACTAATGGAACAGTATCTTAAAATCACGATTCAGGCCGAACCCGTATTACACGAAATACTTATCGCTGAACTGGAAGCTCTGAACTTTCGATTCCTTTCAGGAATTGGATGAAGAACTTGAGGCCTATGTTCTGGAGCAGCATTACAATGAAAAATTACTGAAAACCCTGCTTAAAAAGTATGGAGTAGAAGATAAGTTCAACCCTGAAGTCATACCTCCCATGAACTGGAATGAGGAGTGGGAGAAAAATTTTCAGCCTGTCTATGTGAATCAGGAAGTACAGATTCGCGCATCATTTCATACACCACAACCCCTATTCAGGCATGACATCGTAATAAACCCCAAGATGTCATTCGGCACAGGCCATCACGAGACCACCCACCTCATTATCGAATTGCAACTCGGCCTCGATCACCACGACAAGGATATTCTCGATCTCGGAACAGGTACAGGCATTTTGGCCATTATGGCTGATAAGCTCGGTGCCAAATCCATTACTGCCACCGACATCGATGACTGGAGCATCGAGAATTGCAAGGAGAATTTCGATCTTAATGGCGTGAAAAATTACCGGATATTACAGGGATCGGTTGACAAACTTACACTGGAAGGTGTATATCCCATTATTTTCGCCAACATCAACAAAAACGTACTTCTCGCTGAGCTTTCCTACTACAGCAAATTGCTTTCAAAAAACGGCACACTTATCTTAAGTGGCTTTTATGAAACGGATATCGCCGATATCACTGACTGTGCTTCCGGGTATTCCCTGGAAATAAAGCACAAAAAATCCATGAACCGCTGGGCAGCCCTCATGCTTCACCATTGCTGAGAATACTTTCAAGACATAATTTTGCGTTATTAACCGCAAAAACTTATCTGGTTTATATTTATCAATATGTGCCACAAAGTGGTCGGTCAATTATTGTTAAATTGGCAACCATTTGAGAAAGTTGGTTTTATAAGGTGCATGAAAAAATTCTTCATTTCAGTGTTATTTGTTTTCGCGGCGATGCTGGCGTTTGGCCAGGCCGTGATGCTGAATGATTCCACGCAATCATTCGGTGTACAGGTAGCGCTCATGCTCGAGCAGACTAAAAACGCGGAATCTACCACTATTGGTCAGGATTTCAGCGCTCTATGGCCGGCCTCTTTTTCAACGGGTCAGCAGCAGAAAATTATCGCCATTGCCCTCCAGATGCAGCAGCGAAAATTGGGTGTAAATCCCTTTCAACGTGATTTTTTCGGAACTATCACCGCCGGAGTCAATACAGGGGCTGTATCCGGAAATAAACTGGACAACCTGTTGCTCATGCTGGAAAAATCCCTGGCCATCAGCACCGTACAGAACTACGCCCGGGAGCTGGTAAATCTGCGTATTTTCTTCGAACATCAGGCCCTGCATTTCACCCGATTCAACAGGCTGTACGTTCAAAATGCCAACTATGACTTTGAATTCGTGCAGGAAGAGGCTCCGCCACCACCACCTGACGAAAAACCGTCGAAAAAGAAAAAGGCAAATATCCAGGAGGAAGATGATAGCTGGGGCGAGGAAGATAACGCAGCGGAAGATGATTCCTGGACAGAAGAAACAGAGTCCTGGGAGGAAGATACCGGAGATGCCTGGGCTGAAACTGATGATGAATCGAAGGATGCAGGTGCCGCGCTGGACTTAAGCGAAACTTTTTCAGACCTGACCATGCCGGTGAAGGAAGGCGCCGTGATCAATTTTTCTGGTACTGATCTGATCTTTGCCACGGCCTATGATTCGACAGGAGTCCTTGCTACATCGGGTACATTTCTACTGGATAAATACATATTTGTCGGCAAGGGAGGCAGGATGGACTGGTCTTCTGCCGGTCGCAGCCCGGATGAAATATACGCTACGTTTGGTGATTACAGTTTCAACACCCGAAATCCATACCTCGAAGCAGCCAATGTTGCATTGACATACAAGGAAAAGTTGAATACCGAGCCAAAAGGTTACTTTGAGTTTAAAAGCGTAAAACTCGACAGCGCCAAAGGCCCGCGATATCCCAGGTTCATATCCAATGAAAACAATATCCGGGTTCAGAATATAGGCAATGAACATCTCATATATACGGGAGGTTTTGGGTTGCAAGGAAATAAGATGCTTGGTGCTTCAGCCTCTGGCGAACCTTCTGTTTTGCAATACAGCGATGAAAAAGGCCCAAAATTCAAGGTTGCGTCAAAGCTATTTACCTTCCAGGATTCGTTGATTACTGGGTATGAATCCATGGCAGCCATCTATCATGGCAGGGATTCGATAACGCATCCGTCGATGAAAGCCCGATACAATACGTCCTCGAATAAACTGGCCCTGGTCAAGGATAAAAACGGCTTTAATATCAGGCCGCTCAGCGCTTCATATTATAATATGTCTATCGAGGCGGATGCCATAAACTGGGATCTGAACAGCGACAGCCTGAACATCGTAATTCTCAACGCCCGCAGCTTGTTGCCTGCCTATTTTAAATCAAGCGAATACTACGACCTGGAAGAAATCAAGGAATTGGTGGGTGTTTACAATTTCAATCCATTGCTGGTGGTTTATGATTATGGCTCCAAAAATAAAACCCGTGAGTTTTATGTTTCGAATCTTGTGGAAGATCTCAAACTCAACGAACAAGCCGTCCGTGGAGCGATGATGCACCTCATGTATCTGGATTTTATTGAATACGATAATGTGGGTGGTAGAATATATCTGAAGGAAAAAACGCTGCATTACATCAGGTCAAAAAACAATAGAAAAGACTATGACGACCTCATGATTCCTTCTCTTTCAACCAACAGACCCAATGCCACGTTGCACCTTGATACGGACGAATTAACTGTCCGTGGTATAGATAAATTTTTCATCAGTGAAATACTGGATGTGTACATCTATCCGAGGGAAAATCAAATCAGCCTTTTGAAAAACCGTGACTTCAAATTTGACGGGCAACTCTTTGCCGGAAATTTCGAATTCGCGGGTCGCAATTTTACATTTCGCTACGACAGTTTTCTGGTGGACCTGCAAAACATCGATTCCATAAAATTTTATATCGATGGCGAAGGGCAATACGAAAAGCGGCAGGTTGACAACAAACTTGTATCACTGGAACTCCATGAAGATCAACAAGTGCAATTAGCAACGAATAACAGCACCAGCGGCACACTCTATATCAACCGGCCTGATAATAAATCCGGAAGGAAAATATTTCCTCAATACCCAACATTCAATGCTGACCGGGGAGCCATTGTCTATTTTGATGGGAAGGAAACCCTGAATGGCGCCTATGATAAATCAGTCTATTTTATCGTGCCCCCATTTGGCATTGACAGTCTGAGCAGCAGCGATCCCGCCACCATTGGATTTGATGGTACTTTTGTCACCGGCGGTATTATGCCGGAATTTAAAGAACGACTTAAAATAATGCCTGATAATTCATTGGGTTTTGAACACACCGTTCCGCAGAATGGCTTTGCACTATACAACGGTCCCGGCAAGTTTTACAATCAGATACAGTTGGATAAAAATGGCATCGTAGGCAACGGAAAAATCGATTATTTATCCAGCACCCTATACTCCGACAAGTATGTATTTTATCTTGACTCGGTACTGGCGCAAGGCAACAACTTCAGCATGGTGGCTGGTGATATCAATGAAACGTCCTATCCTGACATTTCTACAGGGACATACAAGATGAAATGGCTTCCTGATGAGGATCATTTTTACATTCACAATTATGAGGACAGTTTTGCCCTTTACAACAAAACAGCCATACTCGACGGTTTTATCGACATCACAACAAAGGGTGTTTTTGGTGGCGGCACCATGAGTACGCGGGGCTTTCTGTCAAAGTCAAATGAATTTACCCTCGGGCAATACGACCTCATGGCCAAGCATTCATTTTTTGAAATGGCTTCAGATAATCCCGAAAAACCACTTCTTACCGGTAATGACATCAGGCTGGAGTTTGATTTCCGCAGAGATATCGCAGACATAAGTCCTGAAATTGAGGGTATGGCTGCGCTTGAGTTTCCCTATGCCCAGATTAAGACCTCCATTTCCAAAGCGCAATGGAACCTCCAGGAACGCAAAGTCTATATGACAAAACCTGAAGATGTGGATATTGAAAACTCCTACTTCTACGCTACCAGAGAAGAACTTGACTCGCTGGCATTCAATGCAGAAGCGGCAGTTTACGACCTAACAACAAGTCAGTTGAAGGTTTCCGGCATACCCTACATCATTGTCGGAGATGCGATGATTACGCCGGAGAACAACCAGGTACTCATCCTTGAGAATGCTCAGATCGGTGAACTATACAACACAACCATCGTGATTGACACGCTCAATGAATACCACCGATTAATTGATGGCACCATTCAGATTCATTCGAGGAAAAGCTTTTCCGGTGATGCTACCTATGAATTTGTGAATGCCCTGAAAGACACGTTTAACATCAAGTTTGGAAAATTTGAATTGTGGAAAAATCCTGACATTAAAAATGAAACGCTGCAGACTGTATCCAGCGGGATAATCAGTGAAAACAATAAGCTCCGTATTTCTGAAGGCATGTATTACAAGGGCGATGTGACCATGTATGCCCGCAATAAGGCCCTGGAGCTGGATGGCTATGTGCAATTTGACCTGAAATCCAGGAGCGGTGTGAATACGTGGATCAAATACCGCAGTATGGATGAAGAGACGCAGGATGTGATGTTCGACTTCAACAGCGCCGTGACCGAGAATGGAAGAAAATTGAATGCCGGTATTCACTTTGGAAGCATGAACGATGAATTGTACGTCACCTTCGCCGAAGAAAAGAAGATTGACTCTGACGAGGACTTCTTCCGGCCTGAAGGTTCACTGCATTTCGACCCCGAAAAGAGTATGTTCATGATCGAGGATACTGCAAAAACAAACGGCAGCAAATTTTCCGGTAAGGTTTTCGGCTACAACGACAATACAGGAGATATCGAGTTCGAGGGGCCACTGAATTTCGTAGAATCGAGCGAAAACGCAGCACTCACAGCTTCAGGTTTTGGCAGTGGCAACATTCACAATGGAAAATTCACCATAAACTCCCTGCTGAAATTTGATTACAAAATGCCAGAACAAGCGCTGGCCATAATGGCTGCCGACCTGTTTGAAGTGATCGAAAACTTCGGCGCAGCAGAAGCGGAAAATGACCCGGATGCCTTCCTCTACAAAGTGGCGGAAATCATTGGTGACCGTGCCACGGAAGAATACAGCCGGAGAAATACCGATGGCTATCTCCCTATTTCAACGTTCACAACCAAAATGGCCGGAAGTTTGGTATTTTCCAAGGTGATGCTCGAATGGTCGCCGGAGCAAAAAGCATGGTATAGCACCGATAAAATAGGTCTTTCAAATATCGTTAAGGCAGACCTGAATGCAGCGATCGATGGATTTATTGAAATAAAAAGAACTTCGGAACGCGGCACAATCATGAACATCTTCCTTCAGGCTTCCTCCGATAGCTGGTATTTCTTTGGTTTTGAGGACAACCGCTTGTCAATATTCTCCTCCAATGAGGAATTCGTCAGCGAAGTCGCTTCTAAAAGCAATGTGAATAAGGCCGGCTTTGGAGAGTTTGTGGTTGTTGATACGGATCGGGCCGACGTACTTAAATTCATCGACAGATTCCGCCTTGTTTACCTCGGCATCAAAGAACCCTATGAAATCAGCATGCCGGCCCAGGAGATAAAAGAGGAGGTGGACTTTTTACAAATTCCAGTTGATAATTCTGAATCAAGTGATGGCGTAGAAGAAGAGATAGTTAGTGATCCAAATGAAGGTTGGCCGCAGGATACCACGTCTGAACCTGAACAAATAGAAGAGGCACCACAAAAGAAGAAAAAACAAGCGGCTACCGAAGAACCTACTGTACCTGATGCTGAGGCTGGTAAGAAGAAGAAAAAACAGCCTGCCGAAGATACTGCGCCTACAGAGGATAGCAAACCTGCCATGACAGAGGAAGATCTTCTTAATCCTACCGAAAAGAAGGATGCACCGGCGCAGGATGATGACGAAGGATTTTAAGCTCCGAAGATTAAATTAAAGGCAGTGGTTTATTCCGGAAACAGGCTTTTATCAAGTCCCGGCACAATCTTCAATGCGTTCTTGTAATACACCTTCTTCAATACCTCATCGGGTAGGTTCATGCCGTACATTGCCCAAAAGGCGTGGTACTTCTTATGATATGGAAAGTACTCGTCGTTCGTTTCCAGGACGCGAAAATAGGTCGGAAATTCACTCGGCGCCCAGCTATCCTTGCCAAACAGGATACGGTCCTGGTACTTGATAAAAAACTCCCGGGCATTCCTGGGTTGCCGGCCAAGCTCAGCAATCACTGCGGCAATCTCGACATACATATTCGGCAATTCATCTAAAAGTGTACTCAATTTTTGCAGGTCATTGGCATACCAGCCCATGTGAGCATTGATAAAGATGGTCTTTGGATTATTTCTGAACATGTTGTGTTCCTCGTCAATGATCTGTTGCCATGGGGCCGGATTATCATCACCGCGCATACGCCCCGGGTGTGTCTTTAGCTCAAGCCAGCGTTCATTATCGGCATCCATGGAATCCCAGAAAGGCTTGGGGTCAGCGGCATGGATAAGAACCGGTATATGCAGTTCAGCACATTTTTGCCAGACCGGATTTAATCTTGGGTCATCGATGGAAATTCGTTTACCGTCAATATCCTTGTCGCGTAAGCCAAGACCTTTAAACACTTTCAATCCCCTGGCGCCATTTTTTACATCCTGCTCCAATTGCCTGGCAGCGGCTTCACCCCAACCATCGCGCCCAACACCCTCGAATGATACATTGGCAAATATCCCGAACCGATTTGGGTAGTTTTCCTTCACATTTCCCACAGCTTTTGTAATACGGTCACCGAAACCTCCGCTGAGATTTATCATGATGGCCATATTCATTTTATCCATATCTGAAATAAGACCGGAAAGGTCTTTATCGCCCATGCCGCCCTGATGGCTATGAATGTCGATGAAGGGATATTTAGCTTTGGTTATCGGATGCTCCGGCACAACCAACGTGGATTTAGGATTATATTCTTCGAAGGTAAGATCGGTTTGAGCCTGAATGATCCCGTGACAAAGTAGTAAGGCGGTTAATAAAATGGTTCTCATAATTCTCTATTGGTAAATGACTGGCCAAAATACACACTCAAAACGATAATCTGGTAGCTGATTTAGAAAGTTACACTGGAACGGTAAACCGTAACGGATTTAAAATTTCGCCTCATACACCAACTTGCTGCTGCGGTCCCATTCACGGCTGATAAATGGCTGATAACTCTTGTCGTATGGATCAGCAGGGTATTGAATCTCCTTCTTCAGCCTACGCATAAACGGGTAGTACTCTGTCCATTTACCGATTTTTACACCTTCTTTGTATTCGCCTTTTACGGCGACGTCGCCATTTTCATGAAAACAATAATACATGCCCTCCCTTTTCCCAAAGACAATAGGAATCACCTCTCGCAGCTTGGTGTGCTTTTCGTCGTAATACCGGGCTTGGGATTCCTTTGGCCAGCCTTTGTAGTATTTAATTTTTGACATCAGGACATCATTGTTGTTGTAGGTTGTCCAGCGGCCATGCTTGGCTCCTTTGTAGTAAATTCCTTCCTCAACCAGTTGCTCCCCAACGAACCGCTTATATGGCCCATGGAGTACAACCCCTTTTCCCTCGATTTGGCCGGTATTTCTAATTCGCCTGCGCGAAAAATCGTACCAGTAGATCTGTGGTACATACGGATCGACTTCCTTGAAATCCTTCAGGTATCGAAATACTTCCAGTTCAATGTTTTCGCCACTGCCACGTCGCACAAATCCCTTTTTCGTTTTTAACCCATAGAAAACCTTCTTATTGCGCTTTTCCTCCCGACGCTTGCGGGCCTCTTTGGCTTGCTCCGACAGTTCGATTTCATTCTCCATATCTATCGTAAGAGGTGTCTCTTCTATGAGGCTGAATCCTTCCGGGGTATCCTTAAATATGTCGAACTCAGTAGTATCAACAGAAGATAAATCCTGCGCAAAGGCCTGCAAAGAACCAAAGAAAACAATTGTGAGAATGATTTGTCTGATCTTCATTGGTAAGTGAGGGTATCAGCGAATTTAACGTAGAATTGTTTGGGAAATTGTCATATATCCAATCGGGCAAATTCCTTTGCGAAATAGGTAAGGATGATTTTTGCACCAGCACGCTTTATGCTCAACAGTACTTCCAGCATAGTTTTTTCCCCATCGAGCCAGCCATTTCGTGCGGCTGCCTTTATCATTGCATATTCCCCGCTCACATTATAAGCCGCAACAGGAAGGCTTGTCGACTCAGCCAGCGTCTTGATGACATCGAGATAAGCCAGCGCCGGTTTTACCATGAGCATATCAGCCCCTTCCATTTCATCCAGCTCTGCTTCGATCAGCGCCTCCTTCACATTGGCTGGATTCATCTGATACGTTTTCTTATCGCCACTCTTTGGGGCCGAATCCAATGCATCGCGGAAAGGCCCGTAAAAGGCGCTGGCGTATTTGGCTGTATAAGACATGATCGAGATATTCGTAAACCCTTGGTCGTCCAATTCTTCGCGAATGTATTGCACCCTTCCATCCATCATGTCGCTTGGGCCCAGTATATCAGCTCCCGCTGCGGCCTGGGCTACTGCCATTTTCGCGAGTACATCCAGGGTTTTATCATTTATAATTTCTCCATTTTCCACAATACCGTCATGTCCATCGGAGCTATAAGGATCCATTGCCACGTCGGTCATGATACAAGCGTTGGGAAAATCCTTTTTGATCCTGGCGATGGCGCGCAGGTAAAAGTTATCCGGATTGTAGCTGATGGTAGCCATATTATCCTTCTTCTTTTCGTCAAAAGCCGGGAACAGGCAAAAGGTACGTAGCCCAAGATTCATGGATTCCCCGATTTCTTCCAAGAGATGATCGACGCTGTAGCGAAATATTCCAGGCATGCTGGCGACTTCCTGTTTCACATTTTGGCCATCAACCATAAATAGTGGGTAAATAAGGTCTGATTTTGATAGGGTGGTCTCTTTTACGAGTTCCCTGACCACTTCACTTTTCCGGTTTCTTCTGGGGCGCTGGAGCATTTTTGAAATCATTAGTCTTGGTAAAACAATACATTAATATGATAAAAAGAATTGAACATAGTGCATCTTCAGACAAAATTAGAAGGCAATGTCCGAATTACAACGATGTTTGAAAGCAATTGGTAAAACATTTCTATTTTTACTGTTCAATTGATTATATAACTATGTTAAGGACACATACATGCGGAGAACTTCGCATCGGGGACAAGGGCACAAAGGTAACTCTGTGCGGATGGGCACAAAAAATCAGGGATAAAGGCGGTATGATCTGGATTGATCTTCGTGACCGCTATGGTATAACCCAACTGGTCTTTGATGAAAGTAAAACCAAGCCTGAAATAATTGCGATTGCAAGGTCTGTAGGGCGTGAATTTGTGCTTCAGGCAACCGGGATGGTCATAGAGCGATTCGCAAAAAACGATAAAATACCAACCGGTGAAATTGAAATAGAGGTATCCGAGCTCAATTTATTGAATCCTTCAAAAGTACCACCGTTTACCATAGAAGATGATACAGATGGCGGTGATGAATTGAGAATGAAATATCGCTATCTGGACATCCGGCGTCAGCCGGTCAGGAAAAACCTGGAGCTTCGCCACAGGATGCTTCAGGCTACCCGTGCGTACATGGATTCTCAAAGCTTTATGGAAGTGGAGACGCCTGTTCTTATCAAATCTACACCGGAAGGAGCCCGTGACTTTGTTGTTCCTTCGAGAATCCATCAAGGGGAGTTTTACGCGTTGCCGCAATC
The DNA here is from genome assembly GCA_034523095.1 of Cyclobacteriaceae bacterium. Classification (GTDB taxonomy): domain Bacteria; phylum Bacteroidota; class Bacteroidia; order Cytophagales; family Cyclobacteriaceae; genus JAAUQL01. Next base: position 224,759 of record JAXHKU010000004.1, read on the forward strand.
ACCACAAACATTCAAACAATTACTGATGGTGTCGGGAATAGACCGATACTTTCAGATAGTACGGTGTTTTCGCGATGAAGACCTACGCGCTGACCGGCAGCCGGAGTTTACACAAATAGACTGCGAAATGTCGTTTATCGAGCAGGATGACATACTAAAAACCTTTGAAGGGCTCATAAAGCACCTCTTCAAAACAGTACTTGGTGTTGTTTTGGACCAGGTAGATCGCATGACTTATGACGACGCTATGAGGATTTACGGTAGCGACAAACCAGATACACGGTTTGATATGAAATTCACCGAGCTCAGTGACCTGGTAAAAGGGAAAGGGTTTAGTGTATTTGACGAAGCACCGCTGGTGGTGGGAATTTGCGCCTCTGGATGCGCCTCCTATACACGTAAACAGCTCGATGAACTTACTGAATTTGTGAAAAAACCCCAGATAGGGGCAAAAGGACTCGTGTATGTACGGTACAATGAGGACGGAACCCTCCGATCATCCGTCGATAAATTTTATGATGAAAACTCATTGAAATCCTGGGCCGTAAAGATGAATGCTCAGCCTGGCGATCTCATGCTTATATTATCCGGCGCAACCGACGCGACCAGAATTGCATTATCCGCTTTGCGACTAAAAATCGGAGCAGAACTGGGGTTGAGAGATAAAAGTGTTTTCAAGGCCCTCTGGGTGGTCGACTTCCCTCTTTTGGAATGGAATGAAGAAAGCGGGCGTTTTCACGCGATGCATCACCCATTCACATCGCCCAAAAAGCAGGATTTTGCCAAGCTCATTACCGATCCGGGCGCCGTACGGGCTAACGCATACGATTTGGTTATCAATGGCGTGGAAATAGGAGGCGGGTCAATCAGAATCCATGACAAATCAATGCAGCAGGCCATGTTCAACGCCCTTGGGTTTACTGAGGAAGAAGCGAAAAAACAGTTTGGCTTTTTGATGGATGCCTTTGAATTTGGAGCGCCTCCTCATGGCGGTATTGCTTTTGGATTCGACAGATTATGTGCACTTTTTGGCGGCGCAGATTCCATTAGGGACTTCATTGCTTTCCCAAAAAACAACGCTGGCAGAGATGTCATGATAGACTCCCCATCCACAATATCCACGGAACAATTAGTTGAATTGGGAATTGATATCAGGCCATCAAAAACAAAATAGAGTACAATATATTTTCTATAAACCAAAAAGGACTTCATCGCTGAAGTCCTTTTTAGTTTTCTGTAAAACTTAAGACTAGTATTCCCAGAGATTGTGCTCGTACTCGATGAGCTTGTGCTCCTCTTCCTGGGATTTAATCAAAGCCGATTTCAGGTCAGGTACAAGATCCTGAATCCAATCGTCTTGTGGATTTGATACTTTTACGACACGCGCACTGAACAATCTAAGTAAAAATGCATCAGCCATATTTCTATGTTGAGCGGTGTTCTGCCTGTTGTACCAGATGGCACGATCGGGCATGCTCCTGAACAATTGCTCCAGATCTTTGAATTTGAATACACCAACGGTTTTTTCAATACCGGTCGCCACTTCAGTCGCTGGAATGATGAGCTCGATAGACTGGATATCCCAGTACAATCGTGAACGTACCTTATCAAATATCATATCTTCCTTGATACGTACAATATTCAATTGAGTAGCATCATAGAACTGCTCTTTTGGCTTATCGGTTTGTTCGTCGCCCCATCCGGAACTACTCCAATCAGTTCCTGCGGGAGCAGCGGCTTCATCACCGAAGCCAGCGTCAGCAGCAGGTCCGCCAAACTGGTCCTCGTCCGTAGGAAGCTTCAGGTTTTCCACAAACTGCTCTTTTGTCATCCTTTTGTTGAGGGTATCATCCACGTAAGGATAAATAAGCCCATTATTGACCGCTTCGATGATGAGCCTTGTTATTTCATTGGATGTAGAAAAGAAAGGCCTGTTTTGTTTCTCTTTTAAATCCATTCTTCTCCATACCGTCCGTTTGTACATCTGGTTTGCGTATGGAATGGGATAGACAGAGTTTTCATTGTAGGTCAGTCTTTCCTCCTGGCCAAAAGACTCCATAGAGGCTACTGCTATTAACATTAGAACCAACAGGCTTATATTAAGCTTTTTCATAATACAATTATTCAGTTATAGGAATTGTAACGATCGATGCGCTTACACCGATGGCAACGTTTTCTTTGTCTCCTTTAAAATTCATTCGTTGAATTTCCTTCGCTTCAACTACAATCCTGTCGCCAGGCCGTGCTTTGGGAACAAATGAAGATAGGTCTGCGTTGGGTGAGGTTACTTGTTTAGTTTCCAATCCGCGAGCACCACGTGCCAGAGTAACTTCCCATTTGGTTACCCGGTAGCGCGCATCGTCTGGAAGGAAGGTTGCAAAATCCTCATCCGGTACAGCTGTCAGCGTAATTTCACGCGGTACCTGCTTTAAACCTGTTTTCAAATTAACTTCTTTTCCACCCGCTTTCAGTGTAATATCAGGTTTTGGAATCTGCTTCACGCGGAAAGTCTGTGTGCCGATGAAGGTTCCTGCACTGTAAACTGACAGGTCAAGGGATGCAGAGGTTGGAATAATAACTACTTCGCCACCTTTAGAGCTATTTACACTGCCACCCTTCACCTGGAATGATGGATCGTAAGCTGCTCCGAGGGCAGGAACCTGCACATTTAACTTGTTTCCACAGTTTCTGTATAGTGCCTGAACAGACGCAGATTGTATGGAAATAACAGGCCTTGCAATAAAATAGGTTATTTCTTCTTTGAACAACTGATCGCCTATCGCAATTTCAGCAAGGAAGGATTTCTTCTGCTTTCCGGTTTCATCGAACTTATCAGCACGAACTGGAAACTCCACAGCTCCAAATCCATCAGCATCCACCGGGATATCCGCACCATTTACCTTCATTGTTGGCGTTTTGCCTGTTGGTTTCGCAGAAATGAACATTTTAGCCTTATACCTTGCTCCGGCTACCACCAATTGCGATTCTGGAAGTACCATGGGCACGATTTTATCAAATGAAAGGTCTTTCGCGCCCACCTTTTCAGACAGAAGAGCAAGCGCAACATTTTCATATTCCAGCACTTTACCTTCAATTTGGCTTAGCGAGGCAATACCTCCTGCCGTAGGTACGCTTTCAAACATCAGTTCACTGAAATTTTTGTTACGCTGATTAGGAATTCTGCTATAGAAAGGGTCTGTTTTTCCATCAAGAGCTACAGGTGCGAACTCTTTTCCAATCTCGGTTGATAACCAGCTGGTATAGGAATTGAGCTTCTCTTGAAGTTCCATGCCGCGTTTTTGACGGATCATGATATCGGCCATTTTATCCATATCCTTTGCACCAACCAAATAATTGGTTTCAGGATCGCGTCCGCCAGTTATCTCTACAATGTCGCTTTTGACTTGATTCATGTAGGTAACTAACTCGTTGGTCTTTTCCCGGACTTGCTGAGATTTCTGCAATACAGCTACGTCATCGGGCCTGTTGCCTTTTTCTTCGACATTCGCCGCAATGTTTTTCACTGTTGCTGTATTTCGTGTACCGTTTTCCGAAATTTGATCTTCCAGAGTTTGATTTATTAATTCAAACCTTTCCAAAACGGCAGAGTCTACGTTCAGAGCAAGCATGGCAGTCAGTACTAAGTACATCATGCCGATCATCTTTTGTCTTGGGGTTTCTTTTACTCCAGCCATTGTTATAATGTTTAATTATTATTAATTAGGCTTGGCCGCCCTTCATGGCATTGATCATGCCACCATAAATATTGTTAAGCCTTGACAGATTAGCAGTAAGCTTATTGATTTCGCCTTTAAACTGTTCTGCGTCTTCAGTGGCTTTTGACATACTTTCAAGTGACGTTGTCAGGTTAGAATAGAATTTATTCATTGCCTTGATGTGTTGGTTGGCATCCTGAAGTTCCATTTCGTAGACTGCATTGAGAGCCCCCAGATTTTTAGTTACACTTTGAACCTGGTTGTGGTATTCCTTTGCATCCTTAGAGGCATTAGCCATGTCGGCGGTTGCGTTCTTGGAAACAGTGGCCATTTCTACCATAGCATGCACACTATCGGAGTATGACTGATTCATCTTGTTGATATTGCCGGCTGCTGCTTTTACTGAATTTGAATATTCACCAGTAGCAACTGCTGCGTCACCCATTTTGCCAAGGTTGGAAGTGGTTTCGGAAAGTTTTCTCATGCCAGCACCAAGGCTATCAATAAGTTCCGGACCAATCTTCGCGCTTTCCAACATGGTGTCAAGTTTCTTAGAAACTGATTCCTGAGGTTTTTTCGCTCCGCGTGCGCCGGCAGCTCCTTCATAATCTTCGGACAATTCCGGATATACTTTGGTCCAATCCGGCTCAGCGTGTTTGGGTTCGAATGCACTTAAGAAGAAAATAATGGCTTCGGTTGTTAAACCAATACCAAGCATTAATCCTGCACCGGTGAAATGAAGCAATTTAAACATTGCTCCGGTGATTACTACTGCAGCACCTATTCCATACACTTTGGGCATGATTGTGCTAAAAAACAATTCTGAAAGTCCGCCTCTTTTACTCATTTTTGTTATACTTTAAGTTTTACAGAATACTATTACAATTTGATAAATTAAAATTCAGCTCCGCTTGATCTGCCCAGGTAAGTCATGGCGCATCGGAAGCCAATAAATGCTCTTGTGGTATCTTTGTGCTCGTAAGCCCTTGTTCCGGTTTCCAGGTAGTAGGCAATGTCTTTCCATGAACCACCTCTTATAACTTTTACAGGCTCAGTGTCTTCATAATAAGTCGGGTTGAGGTCCCAAACCAACGGATAGGCTGCCGGATTGAAAGCATCTTCACACCATTCAGATACGTTTCCAGACATATCGAACAGGCCATAGTCATTCGAGAAGAAAGAATATGCCGGTGATGTATAAGCATATCCGTCATCGAAATAGTTGCCGCGGCCTGGCTTAAAGTTGGCCAGCATACAACCTTTGGCATTTCTGATATAAGGATTTCCCCATGGATATTTGGCCATATCCCGGCCGCCTCTTGCAGCATATTCCCACTCTGCTTCACTTGGGAGTCTGAAATTGGGCATTGGCCATTCACCTCTGCCTGCTCTGAAGTCATTGAGGTATGCAGTTCTCCAGCGTGAAAAGTATTTTGCAGCTTCCCAGTCCACACCAACAACCGGGAAATTATCAAATGCCGGATGCGACCAATAATATACAAGAAGAGGATCGCCCATGTGGTGAGCAAAATCTTTGATCCAAACGGTCGTGTCAGGATAAAGTTCATTCTTAACGAATTCTTCACCAAGTACACTTATGGAGTCTGCCAGGATGGCATCCATAAACTGTCTGTATTCGTTGTTGGTGATTTCTGAATCATCCATGAAGAATGCGCCAATCGTTACCTGCTTGTTGAAGTTGATCTGGGAAGCAGCAATATCTTCATCTGCCTGCCCCATATGGAACGTACCTGCCGGAATCGGAACCATCCCGAATGGGATTACCATCCCTGTCCACTCCCTGCCTGCTACGCCCACAAGTTCTCCATTGTCACCGCCGCCACCGCCAAACAGACCGCAGGATTGATTAATAACAGCAACTAATAGGATAAGAAGCGCAGGTTTGCCTTTAACAAATAATTTACTCATAACACCTTGTTTAAACCTAATTTCTAATTTTCACAGTTATCTTTTCACTTACTGTAAATGAGCTACAATATTATCATGTTGGCCCTTCTGAAAAATCGACATTTTCAGAGATTTATTACAGCATAAGTTTAGATCACAAATTTATTCTTTCCAAGATTCAAAGATAGGGGCTTAGTCCTAATGTCGGAATCTGGGAGTCCTTATTATTTTTTTGCCACCGCCTGTTACGGCTGGCATATTATAGCTTACCAATAGTTCAACGGATGTGGCCTGCTTCGCCTTCTGAGCCTGAATTATGTAGTCAAAAGAAAAGCCAGCCTTAAGTGACCTGTCCTTCAGCATATTCATCCCCAAAAGTGCCACGACAGCCTCTGACTGCCTGTATGACAACCCACCCCAAAATTTTTCCCTGTACGTTCCCAGCAGACTTACATCGAATGAATATGAAACGAAATCCGTTCGCACCAGAAATGAAGGATTGAGTACAACGTCATAATTTAGCTCGTACGTATACCCGCCGGTTATGACCATATTTTTAACTAACGCATTTTTAAGTGAATCCGTATTAAAATCAAAGCTCGCATCCATAATATGGTTTAGCGCTATACCACCATAATACTTCTCCGCTTTATAGTATAAACCAACACCCATATCAGGCCTGTACTGGCTTTCTTTTCCATTCTAATAATAATGGGATCATGCCATATTCAGGGCGATTGTACTTACTGAAATCAATGGATTGTCCATATAACACCTGCCTTAACGCCAATGCTGAGCTTACCCGCTCCAACTCCAAGATGGTAGGCATAGGACCCCATGAATTGTATATTGTTTTGAGCACCGAGAATATCGTTTACAAAATAAAACCCGGCGCCACTGCGGGCTCTATAAACAGGCGTGTTAAATCCGGCGTAAAAAGTCTGAGGTGCACCGCCATCATCGAATGTTCCTGTATAGCCCACCCATTGAGACCTATACATCATAGAAAGATTAGTGACCCCCATGACGCCTGAATAAGCTGGGTTGTTGTACAAATCATTATACATATACTGCGAAAACAGGGGATCCTGTTGCGCAGAAGCTATCCTTGCAACTGCAAGTAAAACTATAACTAAAACCGTTCTTCTCCCTGATAGAAACATAGTTACAACATTAGGGATTAATGATGGTGTAAAATAGCAAATTTACAACATTTAATACTAAATGTAATATTTAAAAATTTGTTGTAACAAAATAGAAATATCTCCCTAAGGATTATCATTTAATACCGTTGGCTGCTTTTATGTAGGCTTCCAATGCACCAGTCATGGATGGTGCGGTTGGCATTGGTGCCTCGATATCCAAAAACAGGCCGGCATCACGAACTGCCTGTGCTGTTGTAGGGCCAAATGCCGCGATTCGTGTTTTGTTTTGCTGAAAATTCGGGAAATTCACAAAAAGTGATTTTATACCAGACGGGCTGAAAAAAGCGACAATATCGTAGTTGAAATTGGCCAGATCCGATAGATCGCTCGCCACTGTTTTGTAGATGATGGCTTCCGAAAATGTAAACTTGTTTTCGATAAGAAAGTCAGGAATATCGTTTTTGCGGATGTTTGAACACGGAAAAACATACTTTTCGGTCTTATGCTTTTTCAATATTTCGATAAGATCCTGCGCTGTTTTTGACCCGGTGAATATCTTCCGCTTGCGGATGACAATGTACTTCTGAAGGTAATTTGCTGTTTGCTCCGAAATACAGAAATACTTCATCTCAGCCGGTATCTCTATTTTGAGTTCCTTACAGATGCCAAAGAAATGATCTACCGCATTGCGACTTGTAAATATTACTGCCGAATGGTGGAGGATTTCTACTTTCTGTTTCCTGAATTCTTTGGCATTGACCGGCTCTATATGGATGAACGGCCTGAAGTCAATTTTTACTTTGTACTTCTGGGCAAGTTTTAAGTATGGCGAATCGTCGGCTTTCGGCTCAGGCTGGGATACTAAAATGCTCTTTACCTTCTCAAGTCTACTCTTTTCAAACATCTCTGCGAATCTTTTTAAAATACCGTGTGGTGGTTATCTTAAGAAAAAGTTTAATCCAATTACTATGGGAACTAGCTCTGTGGCGCAAAGGTATGAAAATAAATGTAGATTGTTAATACTGACTATATTGTGCAATTTAAAATAAAGTATCGCCATCCTCACGAAGTAAAAGGCAAATACAACCATAGACAATCCTGAGATCAACCCGGTAATGTTATGGGGGAAATTGATTAAAGCATAGGCTATCAAAACGAAGACGAGAGAATAAAAAAGCAGCGTGATCCTGTTATATTCTATGAAATACAGATTCGCCCGTTCAAACACATTGAAAAGCATACTGAAGAAAAGTATGACAAAATACTTCAGCCATAGCGAAATGAAGGTAAGAAAGAAAAGTACCAGCCATCCAAAAATCGGATTCCAGGATAAAATGAATGTTGATCCGAGCGGGTTTTTATAATAGTTCAAAACAATCAGCATCAACGCTGACAATAGCGCTGCTTCAAATACAATAATAAGTACCTGGATTTTAGTTACGGATCGAAAGCGATTGAGCAGCGTGTCATTGATGCGATAGCTGACTAAGGACTTTATATTGTAGAATTCCAGTAATTCCGCAGGAAAAACCGCCTGCAGTATCACGAAAAAACCAAAAACCAGGAGCAGGAGTATTTTAAAGTAATCTGTTTTTTCATCAACCGGACGCAATACCATCGGATTGATGGTCTGTCCGGACTGGGGCCGGCTAAACTTATATCCTATTGACGCATCGACAGGCTCCAGAAAATGCGCCCCTCTGTACAAGGTAATTGTAATGTTATCCGTCTTATAGATTTGCTTCAGGCTATCCAAGGACCAGAAACGTGACCGCTCCTCAGGCACAAATTCCATGAATTTGTTTTCGATGAGTACGCTGGTGGATGACGGAATCGTCACTTTCAGGAAGGCCGCTTTGCCTCTGTTAAGTTCACTGGATAAATGAATTGCATAAGGTGAGGCGCTTCTGTTGGCCAGGAACGGCAAAGGCCTGGCATCATCGGCATCGTAAAATATCCAGTCCAGATGAAGATCTTCTTCCGCAAGGAATTCCTGCGCTGAGGCATGAGGAAGTGCCAGCATCAAAAAAATCCATGGGAGCATGAAGTAAATCATTTTACAACCTGGGATTTTATTGATCATATTCCTCATGCGATAATTGCGCGGATAAAAGTATTTAAAACCTGCTTATGTATCCAAAATGAATCTTGGAATAATTGAATCCAAACGGCTGAATCTCTGATTTTCCCATAGCAAATACAAAGTTGAAGGTACCTGCATCAGTATTGAAGCTGATACCAGCCCCTGTTCCAAACAAATATTCGATTCCATTTCCGTTGGTCGCGTCGTCGGTAAGCGCCTGGTCAACGAAGGCCATAATATAGCTCTCTTTGCCCAGTATGGCCCTGGTTTCCAGGTTTAATATTCCAAAACCCGTAACAAAAATACTTCGTTCGGCAAAGCCACGAATCGTAGAAAGGCCGCCGAGCCGGTATTTGTCACTGTCAAACAACTGGCCGGCATGGATGTACCCGACTGCTGCGCGCGATTTCAATATGCAGTTTTTATACAATTTCCAGTATTTTTCCAGATGCCCTTCCATGGTATATTGAATTGAATTGAGCGTCAACTCCTGATAGTATTCATCGCTGATCGCTGGATTTTGAACAATTTTTTTCTGGCCTGCAGAGAAGAATGCCTCACCTCCCCAACCTAATGTTGGGTAAATGGTATCGTCGAACCGGGCAATGCCGTATTTCAATCCATAGGTGGAAACCTTGTTGTCTGCGTTTTCCAACAATAGTTCTGGCGTGTCCAAGCCTGACGTGCTGATAAGAGTGGAATTGTAAAATTTTGTCTGAAATCCAATAAAACTGCTTTTCTTAGAAAGTAGCGACAGTTCAAAATCAAAACTGCGGTTTAGGAAAGTAGTGTCTTGTTTAAACAGATCGAGCATCATTCTGAAATTAATGGGTGTTCGAAATAAATTGGGATGCGCATAACCCGCTTTCAGCATCTGCGATTCCACGTTGAACCGCTGCCATTGAAAAAGTATCTGTTTGCCGGAACCAAAGAGATTCTGCAGGTCAAGGTCCACCTGGCCGGTGATCAGTGTTTTACTATTGGCCTGTTCGTTTGGCAGCAGTCCGATAATGGCATCTATGCCATTTACTTTGATATCTTCAACAAAAAGCGTGATGGTGCATTTTCCATTTCTAACCGAAATCTCCGGGGGAAGCTCTAACCGCAAATATTGCAATAAGCCAATCTTTTTCGGAATTGCTGTGACAACGGCCTCCTCGTAGGGTTTCCCCTTATAAATGCCCAGAAAAGCCATGAGGTAATTTGCTTTCACTTTATCCGATCCTACGATGGAAAGTGAATCGAAAACAACTGGCAGGCCGCTTTGGTAATTAAGTCTTGCGCTGATGGATGTTCCATTGATTCTTATAGAGTCTAATTTTATTGATGCAAACGGATACCCGTGATTTTCAGTGAAATCGAGTGCCGCCTGGATAATCTTCACTATTCGCTCATGCGAAAACGGCTTATCCTGAAAATTTTCCTGCCGAAAACCTGATTTGCTCAACAGATCATCCGGCATATTTCCCTTGGAGATACTGACCGTGCGGTAAATTTCTCCGGAATAGAAATCTACGACCTGATTATCCTGGACCGTATTCTTACTGTAGGTGGCTGCGAGGTATCCTTCCGCATACAATTGGAACAATCGTGCATTTATCAACGCATCAATTTTTAGTGAATCTGTAACCACAACTTCAGTAGGGTATAATAATTCTGGCGTACCCGGCATGCTGAAAAAATCTGAATTGCACTCGCTCCTGACTTTGCCCCAAAACCGATCAGAGGACTCAATAGTTGAAATATGCAGAGAACTGCTGCCACCATTTGCAATACCTGCATGGGAAAAATGTGCTTTTTTCCCATGGCGGCAGATTTTCTCAAGATTATATCATTCCTCTTGCATACCATGCGCGTTTCCTGAAATTTGTATAAAAATACACTTTTGGCGGGTCTTTACATTCACATTCCATTTTGCAGGCAGGCCTGCTATTACTGTGATTTTCATTTCAGCACCAATCTCGCTTACAGAGAGCGTATGATTTCGGCGATCGCCCATGAACTGGAATTGCAGCAAAGTTTTATTGAAACCGAACCATTTCATACGATTTACTTTGGCGGCGGCACGCCCTCTATACTTCCATCCTCGGAACTGGATAGACTTTTAAATGGTATTTTTAATAAATATAATGTTGTCCCAAGTCCGGAAATCACGCTGGAAGCCAATCCTGACGATCTGTCAAAGGAAAAACTGGCTGACTTAAAATCGCTGGGAATAAACCGACTCAGTATCGGCATTCAGTCATTTCACAATCATATTCTGAAATTTATCCATAGAGCCCATACAGCCGAAGAGGCAGTACTAGCCTATGAAAATGCAAGAGGAGCTGGGTTTGAGAATATTTCTATTGATTTGATTTTTTCGTTTCCGGGGTCCACGAAGGAACTTTTAATGACTGACATCCGCGGCGCTATCGCCCTGGCGCCCGAACATATTTCCGTTTATCATCTGACCGTGGAGGAAAAAACAGTTTTTGGCAACTGGCAACGAAAAGGAAAAATCAGCCAATTACAGGAGGACGATTCGGCAGAACATTTTGATATACTGATCAAAACACTGAACGCTGCGAACTACGAACAGTATGAAATATCCAACTTTTGCCGCGATGGACAATTATTCCAAACACAATTCCGGCTATTGGAAAAATGCACCATACCTCGGTGTGGGCCCGGGAGCGCATTCCTATAATGGGTTTTTACGGCAATTCAATGTGTCGCACAACCAGCAGTATATGAGTTCACTGGAAAAGGGTATTGTTCCTGGAGTAGTTGATTCTTCCGATAAAAAATCCCTGGCCAATGATTACCTGCTCGCCTCGCTGCGAACCAAATGGGGATGTGATACTTCCATACTACTCAGCAGTTTTGATCTGGATATTTTAAATCTTCGTGGTAAAAAAATACTGGAGATCATCCGGAATGGATTCATGATTCAATCTGGTCATAACCTCATACTTACCCAGAAAGGTCGCTTCCTGGCCGATACGATTATTGGGGATCTGATGGTGGATTAGGCTTTTCCTTTTTCAGGGGAACCGTCAGGCGAAATAGTAGATTGGCCACACGGAATTGCGATACCTCCGATTGACTTTCCTTTTGTTTATCTACATCACCGAATCCAAAAAGATACCTCGCCTCTGCGGCAAATTTGCCAAAGGAAAAACGATATTCAAATCCAGCCCCCACCGCCAATCCGAAATCAACACGGCCGTCTTTGTCGTTGTCGAATTGGTAGTCCCACGAATCTTCCGCGCCTGTAATGCCGTTTTTCACAGTCACCTGCCTGCTAAGTGCATACCCGAGATATGGCCCAAGGTTGAAAAGCCCCCGAAGTTTGCCGCCACCTATATTAATATGCGATAGCATGGGCATTTCAAAATAATTCATTGCGTTGACAGTATCAATATCTTTTCCGGAAGTGGTGTCATTTACAATCCAACCGCGCTGCGCAAAGTTGGTTTCGATTTGGACACCCGCGTGTTTATCGCTCAAAAATTGAAATACCAACCCGCCAGTAAAACCCTGAACGTTGCCGATGGGTGTATAACCGATAATTGAGATTGTTCGTAAAATCCATCTTCGAAAGCGTAGCACCGCCCTGCAAACCGACAAATACCTGCGCCGGGACATTAGAAAATGTCCAAATGGATAGTACAATCAGAAATACCTTTTTCATCATCGGATATGCCGGTTCACGTTTCAAAGGTATTTAGTTTTGGGATGAATGTGGCCTTTCAGCACTATTTTCATGAAAAATCCAGAAGTCAGATTTATAATAGTGATAAAAATTTTCGCTTAACGGAATAAAAAATATATCTTTGCGCCTCTTTTTAAAATCAAGTAGCAATGGCAGGTACCAAACTCATACGGAAAAAGTTAAAGAACAGGGTTGTTTCAACGAAAAGAATCACTGCGATAAAAAGGATTATGAAAAAGCCCTTGATAACCAATGTGGATATCGAGCAGATCAAAGAAGAATTCGAAAAGAAAAAGGCCGCCGCTGCAAAACCGGCTGCACCTGTTAAGGAAGCAAAGGTCGTTGCAGAAGCAGCTGAAGCACCAGCAGAAGCGCCGGTAAAAAAAGCAGCTCCGAAAGCTAAAAAGGAGAAAGCTGCCGACGCTGAGTAATCATAACATTGATATTTAGTTTACCACAGGCCTGTCCACGCAGGCCTATATTTTTGCCCTTTTTCCAAGCTTTATGACTTCCATATTCCGGATGCTTCCGGCATCCAGATCAAACCTCACGATCGTTTTTTCAATGTGGAAACCATAAATACCCGCCGCACCGGGATTAATATATAGCATACCTGGCCGGCGGGTGTCCGGCATGATTTTCAGGATATGCGAATGACCGCAAATGAATAATTCCGGGTCTATGGAGTTTAGACGCTTTTTTACCTGCGCGTTGTAGTTTGGCGGGTAGCCTCCGATATGGGTCATCCAGACAGAAACGCCCGCCAAAGTAAATATCTGATCCGCGGGATATCGGGCTCTGAGTTCGCCGCCATCGATGTTACCGTATACCGCGCGAAGTGGTTTGAATGACTCAAGGCGCTCGGCTAACGACACATCGCCAATATCGCCGGCATGCCAGATTTCATCTGCCTCGCTAAAGTATTCGAAGATCTTTTCGTCAAGCCAGGAATGAGTATCCGACAAAAGTCCAATCCTTACCATATTTTCATTTTTACATCTGGAATGCCCAATTTAGGGCTCAATGGATCATTATCGCACTTTTCATCACGGTTCTTTTTTGGATTTTCCTTGGCCTTACTATTCTCGGCATGTTTCAGCCATGGTGGGTATTGTGGTTTCTCGATTTCAAAAACAGGCTTTCGGTATTGCGATACTATGGCAGCATTGCTTTACTACTTGGATTGGCAATGTGGGTTTTAAGCAAATTGAATTAGCTCGCGCCCCTAAAAATTGCCGTGTTTTTTGTAAATTGGTTCAACTTTTTTACATCTCATTTTTTATATGGTTCGATTTTTCACCTTACTCCTTTTTACTCTGCTGCCTATTATTGGCGCCGCTCAGGATTTACTGGAAAGCCGGAAGACAAGTTATTTCACGTATGTATTCAAACTGACTGATAAAGAGGCGCGACAAATCTATAAAAAGGATATCTGGGAGGTTGACCGATCGTACTTTCATTCTCTGGTCGATTCCTTTCCAACGGACAGTACCTTCCATAGGATTCTCCCTGCAGGACATTACCTGAAAGCATACTCCAGGGAAGAAAAATTGAACGTTGAAATCACTACAGTTCAGAATTTTGATATCCGGATCCTCAATAATAATACAGACCTGAACATTCAGGTGTATGACTCGCTGGGTAAAACCGTAAGCGATGCACGTGTGAAGGTGGGCGGAAAGGTGCTGCATTATGACAAAAAACTAAGTGGCTATATTGATAAGAAGTCGAATAATCAGGGGCTACTCCAGGTTACGCATAATGGATTTACTGCGTTTTACCAGCTTAGGCGTGAACGAAACAATCCACAGCTCGACCGTACTTTAGGCACAATTCTGTACGGCATTCCAGTAAAATACGTCTGGATTCCTGTGAATTTCGTCCTCAATATTCCAGAAGATGTCATTCACTCCCTGATCAGGAGACACCCTTCCGGAACGATTTACCACATCAAAAACTTTGCTGTCAATAGTTATAAAAAGGTCGTGTGCCTTTTCGATGACTACTATTGCGATGACTACGACGACAAGTTCAGCGACAACCAAAAGGGGTATCTGGTGTTTAACAAACCGAAATACCTACCCGGCGACACCGTGAAATTCAAGGCGTTTGTGTTGAATAAAAAAGGCAAGCCATTAAAAGAGCGAATGAGGTAGTTGGTAGGGAATAGTCGATTCACGGACATGGTAGAAGATTACTCAAAATCCATTAAACTAACCACGCTCAGTCCATATCGCCCTGGGGCCTTTGAATATGAATTTTTGCTTGCTGATTCCTTAAAATTGAAACTCGACCAATCATATTCGGTGACCCTGAGGAAGAAGGAGTATAAAGAATATATTAGTGAATATTTCAAATACGAAGATTACGAGCTGTCCCAAATCAATCTCGAAGTGCGAACGGAGGAGGATGTGCAGTATAAAGGTTCTGAACTCAAAGTATTTGTGAAGGGCACCGATGAAAATGATCTGAACCTGCTCGATGCCCGGCTGGAAGTGACAGTGACATCAGGGGAAGCATTGCAGTTTTTTAAAGACGCCGTGTTTATCAAAGATACACTGCTGGTAAAAACACAAAAACTGGAGCAGGAAGGCGAGACAATCATTTCACTGCCTGATAGTATTTTTCCAGCGGCTAATTTACTGTACAATCTGTCCGTCACCATGAAGACAAGCGATAACCAGATTCGCAATCAGACAAATACCATTCACTACTTCCATAAGAAAACCGAAATTATTCCAGAGGTAGCAGCAGACTCGATGACACTGGTTTATAAGGTGGATGGCATAGAAGAAAAACTAGATGCGGAAGTATTAGGTATCGATCGTTTTAATAATGAATCTTCGCTCGGTCACTATACATTGCCGGTAACCATGGGCCTCATTCCTTACTATGAACAGTATCTGGTGGTGGCTGATAGTTTACATGAATTTATATCGCTTGCCGATGAATCCTCCTTAATTCAATGCCTCTCAGAACGGACAAAGGACTCTGTAACAGTAGTCATTAATAATCCAAGGAACATCCCCTTCAGCTATTTTGTGTACCGAAAAAACCACCAAATATCCAGGGGCTATGGCAAATCCTTCACGCTTCGACAAAAGGCTGCGAATAGGCAAAGCTATTTCGTATCGCTCCAATACTTGTGGGCAGGAGAGGTGAAGACGGAAAGCTATAAGATTGGCGAAACCTCCAGCCGCCTGAATATTCGTGTTGAACAGCTGGCAGTGGTATACCCTGGACAAAAAACGGAAATTGTAGTCGCGGTGACTGATAATGGCGGCAGACCTGTGCCCGGCGTAGATCTCACAGCGTTTGCCTATACTAAAAAATTCGGGTCATCTGCTCCCGAATTGCCCGACTTGGCGAAAACCAGAAAAGACAAATACCTTATAAACAACTTCCATCTGACCGCCACGGATAAGCAAGATCACGGCGAGATAAGTCTCGATTACAGTACATGGCGGGTATTGGCTGGCCTGGATTCTATTGAGTATTATAAGTTTCTCTACCCCGGAAATGCCATTTACCGGTATTCACACCCTGTTGCTGACAGCGTTACGCAGTTTGCACCGTTTGTTGTTCGCGACGGCATCAAACCTGTCCATGTGGTCTATGTCGATTTCATGCCCGTGTATTTCAGTTGGTCGGAAAATGCACCACCGTATTCATTGCCCATAGACAGCGGCTATCACCAGATAAGGATCAGAACTAATAACAAGGTGATTACAATCGACAGCCTGTATTTTCCTTATGGACAAAAAACAATTTTTAGTCTTATTGATACCATCAAGGACAGGAACGTCCATATATCAACGGCTGACTTCAAACTCAGTCCAGACGAATTCCGCAGTCTTAGCCACTATTTATTTCCCTACAGGAATAATTTCAAAAACCAGATCACCTACCTGAAACAGGGCAATCGCTTGCAGTTGCTCAGTGGTTTCGGAAATAGCCGCCCTCGACTACTTGCAGGTCCGGTAATGGATACTTACATCAATGTGAAAACGATGGAAGGTCCCGAGTTCTTTTTCGAGCACGAGCCGCTTATGGAGTATGAATTCCTTCCGGGGATCATCAAAATGAGAAGCCAGGCCCCGGAATCCCTCCTGCCAAAATATCTTGGATGGGATGCAAAAAAATCGCTCTATGACCTGGTGTGGACCGAGGAAAGAGTCATGCAGATGTGGCAGGATCGCAAAGAGTCGGAGCGCATGTCCATGGCGAAATACACCAATCCGGGGGCGACCTACCCCGATGCCGGCACCATGCAGATTAATTATGTTTTAAAGGACAAGCCTTCGAATCCCCCCTTAAATACCCTTTTGCTCAACTATACCGACTACAACTTTATAAGGGTATATCCGGGTTCTGCGCGCACCATGTATAATCTGGAGCAAGGGTATTACCGACTCATTTACTTTTACCCTGGCTCAGGCTATTATTCCGTCGATTCACTTTTTATCCAACGCGACGGACTTAATTACTTCAATATTCGTGAACCGGACTCCTTAACCTATGACCCTTTCGGTAAAAAGGTGAATGACATCATAGAGAAAGCCATCTTCCAGCCCGCGGATTATGATTACAATAACAGGAACATGGAGCTTGAAGAAATAAACCGAGCCTACAGAAACCAGTTTACTTACAATTATAAAGGGAAGGTAATCCAGGGGTATGTTTACGAGGGCGAAACCAGCGATGCCATACCAGGTGTGAATGTGATTGCAAAGGGTACGACTTACGGTACTGTCACGGATATGGAGGGATATTATTCTATTACCGTACCTCCCGATGTAACCACTCTTGTTTTTTCCTTTATAGGTTTCGTGACTGATGAGGTAGATATCAATTCCGGTAATTTCAGGCGGGTTGAATTATCTGCCGATGTCACAGCTCTTCGCGAAGTAGTTGTAGTTGGCTATGGTACTCAGCAAAGAAGCAGCCTCACGGCATCTATTTCAACAGTTACTTTTTCCGGAAGTCCCGCTAGCAAAGATGTATCAATGCTGCAAGGCATGGCATAGGTGTTTCAGTTACCAGTCAAGGCGGCAATCTGCAAAATCAGACCATACAGATTCGCGGCATTTCTACAGTTCAGGGAGGAAATAATCCACTGTACATCATCAATGGTCAGGTTTTCACTGGCGATATGGCCGAATTGAGGGCAGAAGATATTGAAAAGATGGAAATACTGAAGGGCGATGAGGCCATGGCTATTTACGGTGCAAAAGCGATCAATGGCGTAATTCTCATCACCACTAAAAAAGGGATCGTTTTTATGCCGAATGGCATCGCCCCGACAGCAACCGAAAGTTCCGACGATTTATTAGCTGGATTTGATCCGGAAGCAAATGCTATCAGGAATAATTTCTCTGACTATGGTTTCTGGGAACCACACCTTGTTACCGACGAAAAAGGAACTGTCCGCTTCCCAGTCACCTTTCCAGACGATGTAACCAAATGGCAAACTTTCGTAATCGGCATGAACGGAAAGCGACAGGCAGGAATCCATGAAGGCGCAGTCCGTAGCTTCAAGCCATTGATGGCTCAACTGGCTATGCCCCGCTTTATGGTCGCCGGTGACAGTATCAGTGGTATTGGAAAAATTCTGAATTATACACCCGATTCCGTATCGCTGTTCCGATCGTTCGAAATAAACGATTCGCTTGTGTTTTCAAAAAATGAACCCGTAGGAAGGTCAGCCATCGATAGCCTGCATTTTACGACGAACCGTACTGACTCCCTGCGGTTAAAATATTTCCTGAAGCGCGATGATGGTTACCTTGATGGTGAGGAAAGGTATGTGCCCGTAGTTCCGCTGGGAATGGAAGAATCCGTTGGTGTTTTCATGGCTTTGAATAGAGATACAACTGTAAGCCTCACTTTTGACCCCCAACTTGGCGACGTGAACTTCTATGCCCAGGCCGATGTGGTTGATGTCCTTGAACAAGAGATAAACTACGTATTGTACTATGTCTATAACTGCAATGAGCAGTTGGCGTCCAAACTCAAATTGCTTATAGCCCAGCGAAACATAGATTCCTTCAGGGGAATAAATTCCACAAAACACGACCGGGAAATTGGTCGCTTTATAAACCAACTCATTAAGAACCAGAATGATGAAGGCATCTGGGGTTGGTGGTCGGATACTGGGACTAACATGTGGATTACCATTCACGTAATGGAAGCACTCCTTCAGGCAAAGTGGTATGGATATTCAGTGAATATACGAGAGCAGTCCATTTTTGATCACCTGTTCTGGCAATTGCAGAGCAAGGCCACCCTTGATGAAAAGCTCGCTCTCCTGCGTTTATTCAGGCTGGCCAATATGAAAATTGACTATGGCCAGCACATCGGCGATATGGCGAAGGCGCCGTTCAAGTCCGTGACTCAATACATGAAATTTCTGGAGTTGAAGCGATATTGTGGCTTCGAAACTAAAACGGATACCATCTGAAATTCTCCAAAACCACCATGATGGGTAATCTGTACTTTGCCGATACGGTTTATAAGCGGTCAGTTTTGTCGGAATACATTGAGCCAACAATGCTTGCCTATCAACTATTGAAATACGATTCATCAACGTACGAAAATGAGCTAAGGCGAATCAGGAACTATTTTCTCGAAAACAGAGCACAAGGGCATTGGAAAAACACCTACGAGTCGGCGCGGATTATTGAGACGATCCTCCCGGATATTCTTGAAGGTGAAAGATCCGTCATACCGCCCCACCTTGAACTTTCGGGGACCTTGCGGCAGCCGATAGATTCGTTTCCATATTCAACCAAATTGGAATCGGATGCTCAACTGACAATTTCTAAGACTGGAAATCTGCCGGTTTATATCTCCGCCCATCAAAGCCGTTGGAATCCTTCTCCTGAAATCAAAAAGGAAGATTTCGAAATATCCACGGCGTTCAGCACGCCAGACGAAAAAGTGCTTACCGCTGGTAAACCGGTAAAACTTGTGGTTAATCTGGAAGTGAAAAAGGATGCCGAATTCGTGATGGTGGAAGTGCCGATTCCTGCCGGCTGTTCATATCAATCCAAAGAAAACAATCACCGGCTCAACTGGCATTACGAGTATTTCAGAGACCGGACGTCCATTTTCTGTGAATTTCTCAGGGCCGGTCATTATTCCTTCGAGATCGAACTGATGCCGAGGTACACGGGCGTTTATAGCACAAACCCGGCCAAAGCCGCGCTTATGTATTTTCCTGTGAAATATGGCAACACCCAGGTAAAAGCGGTCAGAATAGACTGAAATAAAGATCAGTTGAGTAGAAAATGGCGTGGATTTTTACTAACTTAATCCTCTCCGCTACCGAAGATGGGTCGAATCGTGATCATAGTTCTTGCCATTTTATCTGGTTCATTCCAGGATGAATACACCGGCGCCCAGCAGGCTATGGTACAATCGCAAATCGCCGGAAGGGGTGTTAGCAATAAGTTGGTGCTCGATGCGATGAAAAAAGTACCCCGCCACCAATTTGTTCCCGATGCCTATAAATCCGAAGCTTACCAGGACCGACCTTTACCAATCGGAATGGATCAAACCATTTCGCAGCCCTACATTGTTGGATTTATGACCGAGGCTATTTCTCCCGGAAAGGAGGATATTGTTTTGGAAATCGGCACAGGTAGCGGTTATCAGGCAGCCGTTCTGGCTGAGATCGTGAAGGAAGTCTATACTCTGGAGATTATTCCTGAACTTGGTAAAATGGCAAAGGATAGACTTACAACAATGGGTTATACGAATGTTCATTGCCGTGTGTCAGATGGATACCACGGATGGCAGGAGCACGCTCCTTTCGACGCAATTATCGTTACCGCTGCAGCTGAAAAAATTCCTCAGCCGCTGGTGGATCAGCTTGCTGAAGGAGGCCGTATGATCATCCCTGTAGGCCCGGCTTTCGATGTTCAAAACCTTGTTCTTCTCACAAGGCAAAAGGGAGAAATTAAGTCAAAAAGACTCTTCCCGGTGCGTTTCGTGCCTTTTACGAGGGATTAATTTTTTTCAGGTTTTCTTCTTCAGCGCCCAAATTGGGTTCAAATACCAATATGTGAAACCATGTACCTCAATATATTTTTAACGGTTTAGAATATATTAAATCAGGCCTATTCGGCTCGACCGCGTCTCGTCCCACAAGTCCTGTGTTTCAGAGCAGGAAAACATTTAAAATTCCAGCTTGCCGGGGCTACACTATGGTTGTAAAGATTTTTAGAATCCGGATTTACGGGTAATTTGCAGCGCTTAATTGGAAAAACCCGTGGAACACCTGGAAAATGCGACATCAGCCTTTAGCAGCTTCATGTGGGGCTATCCATTGCTGATCCTGCTCATCGGCGGCGGTATTTATTTCCTCATTTATTCAAGGTTGGTTCCATTTCGGTATTTCAGACATGCTATTCAAATTGCAATGGGCAAATATACCAATCCGGCAGAACCCGGGCAGATAACTTCATTTCAGGCTTTATCGACCGCGCTGTCTGCGACCATTGGTATGGGTAACATCAGCGGTGTTGCCATTGCCATTGCCACTGGTGGGCCTGGGGCTATTTTCTGGATGTGGATTAGCGCTATTGTGGGAATGGCGACTGAATTTTTCACCTGCACACTCGCTGTGATGTACCGGTCAAAAGACAAAAATGGCGAAATACAAGGCGGACCTATGTACGTGATTGTGGAAGGTCTTGGAAGTAAATGGAAACCCATGGCCTTTCTATTTTGCCTTTCGGGCATGATTGGTGTTTTGCCGGTATTTCAGGTGAATCAATATACTCAGGCTATCCGGGATATTGTCCTGGCGGATTTTGGTATAGCAGGTTCATTTACAACCAATCTGATTACGGCAATTATTATCATCACTATTTCGGCGCTGGTGATTTTTGGTGGGATTAAGAGGATCGGTAAGGTGGCCGGGAGCCTGGTTCCATTCATGACTGTTCTTTACGTCGGCGCAGTCTTGTACATAGTGTTTAGCTCGCCATCGCAGATCATTCCTGGTTTCAAATTAATATTTTCTGATGCTTTTACAGGAAATTCAGTCCTGGGTGGCACACTCGGGAGTCTCATCATTCTTGGCGTGAAAAGAGGCACATTTTCCAGTGAGGCAGGTTTAGGTACAGCGCCTATGGCTCATGGCGCCGCCAAAACAAGTGAGCCAATTCGCCAGGGTCTTGTGGCTATGCTCGGCCCGCTGGTAGATACCCTCATTATCTGTACTATGACTGCCCTGGCGCTCATTATCACCGGTGTATGGAGGGAAAGCAGCAATAATGGTGTAACGCTCACTGCCGAAGCATTTGCGATAGGCATACCAGGCATTGGCCATTACATACTCACGATTTGTATCACCGTGTTTTCGCTTACTACTCTCTTTGCCTATCCCTATTATGGCGCTAAATGTTTTGGCTTTGTATTCGGACAAGAGTACGCCAGGTTCTATAACTATTTCTATATAGCATCGATCCTTGTTGGAGCGCTGGCCAGCTTGTCCGTCGTTATGAACCTTATCGATGGTGTTTTCGCACTTATGGCTGTTCCCAATATGATAGCGGGGATACTACTCTCCCCGAAAGTTCGTGAAGCCTCAATCAGATATTTTGAGAAATTGAAACTTGAACAAAGGTGATAAAGCGCATTTTTTGGTATTGATGTAACATTTTCCAGAAAAAGTAATCACCATCAACTTCTCTGCAAGTGTAAAAGGATCGGAATTTCATGCTCACAGAAAATATATTCCGTTCATCGAAATGTTTAATCCATTCATCTGTGAAATCATTTAAAACTCCGTTTAAGCGATTTTAGAGCATATAGGATACATCAACGTTCTTATTCATTTAATGGAGAATGTGCGTGCTAACTCTAGATTGGTTATAATTTGCCGATTATTTTGACAAAATCCATCGATCCTTTGAAAAACCACTCCCCACATATCTTTGCATCGTTTTAGAACGACAATAATCTTTTAAACTATGAAAATGACAACGTTAAAAAAGTATTTTTTAATCACAGTGGCTATAGGATTATCCTTTCATTTACACAGGCAAATGCCCAAAAGGAAAAATTCCAGAGCATCTCTATTTACAACTTCAGTAAATACGTGAAATGGCCGGATAATATGAATTCCGGCAAATTTGTAATTGGCGTGCTCGGCTCTTCGGTTATGCACAATGAGCTGAAAGCCATGGCTGCATCCAAAAATGTGAACGGCCTGCCTATCGAGGTGCGGCAGTTCAACTCAGTGGCGGAAGTCAGGAATTGCCATATATTTATATGGCAACTGCAGAAAGTGGCAAAATCGATCAGGTGGTATCACAAACAAGCGGCGATGCGATATTATAGTACGATAAGCCAGGTTGCACGAAAGGTTTTATCATTTTGTAGAAGTAGATGGAAATCAATTTGAATTAAGTCAACAGAATGTGAGCAGCGTGGATTAAAGGTGCAGGTAAAGTTTGATTTTAGTATAAATAACAGTTGGAATGATGAAGAAGGTAAATTTGTAATGGTAATGATGTTGGCATGGCAGAAGTATATGGGCAGCAGAGAGGAGTTTGAGGAAGATGATTGAAATTGAGGGTCCGGAAAGGACAGTGGGAGTGCGGGATATAGTCAGGTGAGAGATAAGATCAGGTGTGGGAAGATGGAGGTAGTTTTGAATTTGGAAGGATGTAGATCAGACATCGGATTGGGTTCGCGGTATGGGTTTGAAGAAAGGTTTATTTTTTGACGGTCAACAGATGAATGAGAGTCCTACGGTAGTATTTCAGGTATCCGGTTGAAAACATTGAAAAAATAGAAGTCATTCGAGGTCCAGGTTCGGTATGTATGGCGGGTGGCGGTTGGTGTGATCAAAATATAGAAGGGCGAGAATGGGGAAGGGTGGTATGGGTTTTAACGGCAAGAGGGCTTTCTTCGGACAGCCATATGAGATGTATTCAGTGTGAGGCTGAAATCTACATAATGTCTTCCGCTAAGAAAACGTTAATTCAGTTGTTCTCCATTCCAAAATTCTTAAATCACCAGGGCTGCTTATTTTGATTTTTTGAAATCGTTGACAACGCCAAGTTCAATCCAGTTGGCCAGCGCCTGCCTGTTGTCAACAACTACAAACCGCTGCTGATCACGAAAATTACGGATATTACCCAGCTCGATGAATACCATGGGCGGCAGGGTGTTTTTTATCATATATAAACTGCTCCTTTCCGACACTGTTCCATGATACGGTCTGTTTGGCTGATGACGTGCATACTTAGCTTCAAAAACCTTATGTATTTCAGCGGCCAGCGCCTTGCCTTTTGTGCTGTTTTCATGATGGTAAAAGAAAACATCGATATTCTCCCCATGGCTGCGGCTATCGATGTGGATCTCAATGAGTCGTTGATAGGCATCTTTGTTTTTCAAAAATAGGCTGTTCACTTCATCCGCCCGTTGCTTCAATCGCTCCTTTTGGTTCAATGGAATTACCTGTCCGCTCATGGTTTTTTCGTCCTTATTCATTTTCAGGATCGCTTCATCACGAATTCCATCATTCTTATCCTGGACGATCATATAAACTGTTGCCCCCCGGGAAGTAAGATTCCGTGCCAGCCGCAGGGTGACGTCATAGGCATATTCATCCTCACTCAATGTGTATCCGCCATAGGTACCCAATGCGCCGGGATCTGGTCCTCCATGCCCGCTTACCAGATAGTAGGTCGCTCCATCAAGGGTATGATCGATCAGAGGTATACGCTCATATTTTTTACCATAAAGCGGATCCATTATTTCTGACACACGTGAGGGCGCTTCGCTTTTCATTTCAGGAATTTCCGGAATCCGGTACAATGCGCCGGCAATTAGTGTAGTGTCGCCGTTGAGCCTGGTTTTATTCAAATCCAGGAAAGTCTGCCTGTATTTCTGAGGCGATAGATCATGCCGCAATAACAATTCATAGATTCCCTCGCGCAACTGAACCACGTCGAGGTCATCATCTACCTGGGCAAAACCGCTGGATGAATTACAGATTTTAAGGAATAAAAGAATGACCAGTGTCCTTACGCTCATGAATGTCGGCGATAGTTCTGGTCGTAAATATACTTTTTTCAGTTTAAACAGTCTTGACGGATAATTTGGCTGTTAATTCTGGCTCCAAAGTAATTCGATCGTCATGCCGCCAATCTTACTCAAGTCCACATATGTAAACCTTCCGGAGCCTTCTTTACCCTTTTCTCCCCAGCCACCCGACATAGAAATCTTATATCCCTTACCGGTAAAAAAATTGATCGCTGCATCCATATCTTTCACAGCAAAACCAAAATGCTGAATTCCTTCGCCATGAACACGCACATGATCCTCGTAAACGGTCGGCGATTTTAGTGGAATGCACCATTCATAAACAATGTTTCCGTGCCGCTGCCATCCCAGGTTCATATCGAAATTCGCCGGCTTTCCAAAATACTCTTTATCCCAGAGCTCACCGTGGGTGATTTCAAACTCAGGAAGACCTGCCGAAGCCCAGAAATCGGATACTGGTTGCGGGTCGCGGATGGCAAATGCAAATTGATTGAACGCAAGATTCTGAAGGTTTTCACCTGTCAATGCTGTGAGGCCGGTGCGTTCATCAATTACAAATCCGAGGAAGTATTTCCCCTGATCACGGGTATCCATGATGGTGTATTGCAGATTGCCATTTTTTGTCAGGATGGTGTAGCTGGCGATTTTACCGATATTTACCTTGGCCAACTCACTCACCAGGCCGTCGAGCTCCTTTTGGTCAGCGACTTTGTGGATAAGGGCTACAGCTCCTTCACCGTTTTTGGCGAGGTGCTTTGAGAAAATATCATCGCCATTGATGGGCTGGAGCCACAATACGTGCAGACCGCCGAGGTCCGCTTCTGCGACCTTGATATTTGCCTTATCGTCTTTAAAGCCATGCTTTATGCAGCTGACGGTTTTCAAGTCCCGATAACTCGTGAAGCCGATGGAATTCCAGCCTTTTATTACGGGTTTCATTTCTTTTACCACCCATATTACATGGTCAACCTTCTTATAAGTTGCAGCAGTCTGTGCAGCTGCCATTGACAAAAAACTCGTGGACATGATCAATAATAGTAAAATTTTCATAGCGTAAATGGATTTAGAACGATTGAATTTACGAAGGAATAGGCACAAATAGAACTTATTTGCAGCTCAATCTAAAATTCGACCGGCCGGAAATTGATTTTCTAAACTGCATTCAATCGGTCGGTTGAACCACCTGTGTCGGTTTTGGGCTATAAAGTCATAGACAGCATTGCGCCAGGTGCGTGGGATTATTTTAAATACAGAAAACAATTTCCATGCACCGCCCATCTGGCTGAGGATTTTCAACGCGGCATCCGATTTATCTGTAAGTGTTTTTCCATCAAAATATTGAACCGATTCCATTATTGCCGGAGCGGCCAGAACCGTTGATAGTTGGTGCCATGTGTCTCCCTGAAGCGGTGCGAAAACAAATTGCCCCTTTTTATCATGCTTTACAATAAACTTCACGGACCAGTGACAAAGCATGCACTGATTGTCATAAAACACAATTTTGAGGTCCCGGGGAAATGAAGGATTCATATCCGAATAACAACTTTAAGCTGTAGCTTGTTTGTTACCTCCCCTATTTTCACACGCTAATAGGAATGTATCCGATCGGCGGTTGACACCATTCACCAAAGCCTGTACCCTTTCAGGTCAAACGGTGAGCGTTATCTAACAATTAGATACGTAAAAGGACCTAAAGTATTGACCGCTTTTCTACTCGCAGGAAAATTGTTTCGCCTTTAGAATCATTCGCTCAATGGATCGGCTGTGGTTTGTGAGTCCGGCAATCTGATCAAAATCAAACCATTTCACATCATGCGATTCATGGCTGGTAGTGATAGGCTGTAATTTATCCGCGATAAAAAGAAAGCGTATATCGTAATGAAAATGCGCCGATACCGCACCATGCGCTGGGATTAGGTGAATGTCAAGATCAAAAATCTGGTTGGTCACCGGTCGAATTGTTGATAATCCGGTTTCCTCAATCGCTTCACGGTGCGCCTCCTCTGCCACATTTTCCTTGCCGTCGGTATGACCTCCTGGCTGCAGCCATTTATTGAGTTTCTTGTGATGGACGAGCAATGCAGACGTGCTATCATTGTCGATGATCCATGCCGAAGCGGTAATATGTCCCGTCCTCAGGGATCTGGAGAAACAATTGGTAAAGTTTCGAAGGAGTGACCTGACCCTTGGGATAAACAGATATTCGTCCTCAAAGCTGGTTTGGTAGGTTTCGATGTGCCCAAGCAATTGAAGTCGATCCATAAAAAAAGAGCAACAAATCTGGAGGAATTGCTGCCCATTATTTTCCTAAAACTTATATTATCCGTTGGCGAGTGCTTCTGCGCCACCGACGATCTCCAATATTTCTGTGGTAATAGCCGCCTGCCTTGTTCTGTTATAAACCAATTTAAGGGCGCTGAGCAATTCTCCGGCGTTTTCTGTCGCCTGATCCATGGCGGTCATTCGTGCGCCGTGCTCAGATGCATTTGATTCCAGAATGGATTTGTACAGTTGCACTTTAAGGCCGTGCGGTATCAACTCACGGATGATTTCCTCAGCAGATGGCTCATAGATATAAAACGGTATTTCATGATCATCCTTCTTGGGCTCCTTTGGTAAGATCGGTAAATACTGCTCTGACTTAAGAACCTGTGTCGCCACATTTTTGAATTCGTTATAAACGATCTCTACTCTGTCGAACCGTTTTCCAGTGAAACCATCCAAAACAAATGAAGCAGCCTCCCTGGCTTTTTCGAAGGAGAGTTCAGTAAATATTTTATAATAATTATCAACCAACTGGAAGTCCCGCTTTGAAAAAAAATCATAGGCTTTTTTGCCAAATGGCATTATCCAAACTTGGTTTTTTCTGAATTGATCTGGGTATTTTTCATTAATCAGGGCAATGGCTGCTTTGATGACATTCGAATTAAAAGCGCCACAAAGACCCCTGTCGGAAGTAATTACCATGATAAGCACCTTTTCCACCGGTCTTTCAACTGCGTACTCGCTTTCGAGGTTTTCGCCGGCTTCAGTATAGATTTTATCCAGAAGTCCATTGAGTTGGCGTATGTATGGCCTCATCTGCAAAATAGCATCCTGGGCTTTACGCAATTTTGATGCGGCGACCATTTTCATGGCCTTTGTTATTTGTTGCGTCGATTTTACTGACTGAATCCGGTTTCTTACTACTTTTAAATTTGCCATCGGAAGGATCTATCGGGATTAAATTTGAGCGGCAATATCGAGCGCTACCTTTTTCATTTTGTCCTGCAAATCGTCGGTAAATTTACCAGCCTTCAGTTCGCTGAGAACATCGGCATGTTGAAGCCTCAATTCTTTGAGATAGGTTTCTTCAAACTGTTTCATTTTATCATTGGGCACATTGTCAGTGTATCCTTTTGTCGAGGCAAAAATGATAGCGATCTGATCCTCTACGCTCACTGGCGAAAACTGCGGTTGCTTCAGTATTTCCTGGTTTTTCCTTCCCCTTGTAATGGTACGTTGCGTAGCAGCGTCCAGGTCGGAACCAAACTTTGAGAACGCTTCCAATTCGCGGAATTGTGCTTGATCCAATTTTAGTGTTCCCGCCACTTTTTTCATGGATTTTATCTGTGCATTACCACCAACACGTGATACCGAAATACCCACATTGATGGCTGGCCTGATTCCTGAGTTGAAAAGGTTGGTTTCGAGAAATATTTGTCCGTCTGTAATTGAAATTACATTGGTTGGAATATAGGCAGAAACGTCGCCGGCTTGTGTCTCAATAATCGGAAGAGCCGTAAGTGAGCCCCCGCCTTTTACCATGCCCTCGAGCGAAGGCGGAAGGTCGTTCATCTGCTTGGCAATAGCATCGCTACCGTTTATTTTGGCGGCTCTTTCGAGCAATCTGCTGTGCAGATAAAACACATCACCGGGGTAGGCTTCACGTCCTGGCGGGCGGCGTAGCAACAGCGAGACCTGGCGATAAGCAACAGCCTGCTTTGACAAATCATCGTAGATTACCAATGCTGGCCGACCTGTATCGCGGAAGAATTCACCAATGGCAGCACCAGTAAAAGGAGCAAAAAACTGCATTGGTGCCGGATCAGCGGCGGTTGCTGATACAATCACAGTATATTCCATGGCTCCATGACGCTCCAATGATGTAGCCACCTGCTTCACTGTCGAGGCTTTTTGTCCGATCGCGACATAGATGCAATAGACCGGCTCTCCTCTTTGATAAAATTCCTTTTGATTGATGATGGTATCGATAGCGATAGCGCTTTTTCCCGTCTGCCGGTCGCCTATAATAAGTTCGCGCTGGCCTCGGCCTATGGGAATCATTGAATCGATTGCCTTGATACCTGTTTGAAGAGGTTCCTTCACCGGCTCCCGGTAAATTACACCCGGGGCTTTGCGCTCGAGGGGCATATTATATAAGGGGCCCTTTACTTCGCCTTTACCATCAATTGGATGGCCAAGTGTATTCACTACCCTTCCCACAAGTCCTTCCCCGACATTGATCGATGCTATTTTTCCGGTGCGCTTTACTGTATCGCCTTCTTTTATCTCTTCAGAATCGCCAAAAAGTACAGCTCCAACATTATCTTCTTCGAGGTTAAGGACAAGCGCTGCCGTGCCATTTTCAAACTCAAGCAATTCGCCGGACTGTGCATTGGACAATCCGTAAATCCTGGCAACACCGTCGCCTACCTGCAATACGGTCCCTACTTCTTTGAGTTCAGCCTCAGTTTTAAAATTAGACAACTCCTGTCGTAAAATCGCCGAAACTTCATCAGGTCTTATACCACTCATGTTTTTATATTATACGTTGTAAAAAATCAAATTTATGGACGGCCTTTCAGCTCACGTCCTAAGTCATTAAGTTTTGTTTTTATAGAATCATCGACCTGCAGATCTCCAATACGCAGGATATAACCTCCGATAAGAGTAGCGTCTGTTTTTGCCTCCAACTCCACTTGTTTCTTCGTAGTTTTGGAGATAATTGACTGAAAATCCTTCTTTGTTGATTCTGAAAGCGTTACTGCGGTTGTAACCGTAGAACGAATTATACCCATGTAGTCATGGTATAAAGTAATAAATACCTCGCTACATGCCGGTAAAATTTGAGCGCGGTTTTTTCGGCAAATCAAATTGAAAAAAGTCAATGTTGCCTTGTTAACGTGTTTGCCAAATACTTGCTGGAGCACCCTGAGTTTATAGTCGTATCTGACAATCGGATTCTTCAGTGTAGTTACAAGCGCCCTGTTTTCACCACACACTTTCTCTACGAGCACCATGTCATTGTAAATACCATCAAGATTTTTAAGCTCAATGGCCAGATCAAAAAGTGATTTTGCGTACCGACTGGCGACCCTATAATCTGACATTTAATTGAGTTTTAAGTCCTTCATAAAACCCTTAATGAGCTCCTGCTGCGACTTGTCATCGGCAAGGTTTTTCTTTAGAAGCTTCTCTGCAATCTGCAATGACAGATCGGCCACCTGGTCTCTGATCTGCCTGATCGCATCATTTTTTTCTGCTTCGATGGTTTGCTTGGCATCTTCAATCATTTTATCACCAATTGTTTTGGCGTCAGCTTTTGCCTGCTCCTTCAATTGCTCACCAACCTTAGCAGCTTCGCGCATCATTTTATCCCTTTCCTGACGGGCCTCAGCTAATAATTTTTCATTAGTGCTCTTGAGCTTCGCCATCTCCTCTTTCGCAAAGACAGCTGCTTCCAACGCGTCGGCAATAGAGCGCTCGCGTGAATTGATAGCGCCGAGTATGGGCTTCCAGGCAAATTTCCCAAGTATGAACAGAACTATTAAAAATATGATCGTCTGCCAGAATATCAGACCAAACGAGGGGGTAATTAATTCCATAGTGATAGTATTTTGTGTTAAAAATCCGGCATGCTACCTAATGCAGTCATGCCGGATAATGTGATTTGGTGCTACGATGTTGCTATAATCAAGCAAATAATGACACCAAAAAGAGCAACACTTTCAATAAGCGCTGCCGCAATGATCATCGCAGTCTGGATTTTACCCACTTCTTCCGGCTGTCTTGCAATGGCTTCCATTGCACTACCGCCAATACGGCCGATACCAAGGCCTGCGCCTAATGCGACAATACCTGCACCGATTCCGGCTCCCATAGCACCCAGACCTTCAGCTGCTAACAATAAAATACTTAATAACATAGATGATAAATTTAGATAATTATAAAAATCAGGCTGAAACTTCTTTCAGCTTTTCCTTGTGTTCTTCGTGATGATGTTCGTGTTCCGCGGTAGCCAATCCAAAATAGATCGCCGACAAAAGCGTAAACACAAATGCTTGTATGAATGCTACGAGCAATTCAATAAATGTCATGAATATTCCGAAGAGAACTGATACCGGACCGACATAGACGGTCTCAAAAATAAATATCAATGCGATAAGGCTCATGATGACGATGTGCCCGGCTGTAATGTTGGCAAAAAGACGAATCATGAGCGAAAAAGGCTTCGTCAATATTCCAACAAACTCCACAAGCGGCATCAGTGGTATTGGAATTTTCAACCACCAGGGTACACCGGGTGTATTGAATATGTGCCTCCAGTAATCTTTTGTTCCATTCAAATTCGTAACTACAAAAGTGAAAATTGCAAGTGTGAGCGTTACCGAGATATTACCACTTAAATTAGCTGCACCGGGCAGGAGCCCCAACATGTTGTTGAACCATATAAAGAAAAAAACGCTGAGCAGGTAAGGCATAAACCTTGCATAATTTTTTTCACCGATGGATGGAATAGCTATTTCATTGCGAACAAACAAGATTACAGGTTCCAATGCTGATTGTATTCCGGAAGGTGCTCCTGCAGGATTATTCTTATACCTCCTAGCGATAGTTATGAACACCCAGAACATTAATACTACGCTCAATAGAAGGGTCGTCACGTCTTTGGTTATGGAAATATCATAGAATGTCCGTGAAGTATCGGATGAAGAAAGGTGTCCATGTGAATCGATCAAATAACCATCCTTTTCGACAGGTTCGTGATGTTCATTGACAAAGTCAGATGACATATAAAACCTAAGTCCATAGCCCCTTTCGTAAATAATAACTGGCAACGGTATCGTGATGTGCGTATGTCCAATTGTAGCCAGGTGCCATTCGTGTGAATCCTGAACGTGACGGAAAATAAAGGCGGTTTTGCTTTCACCCGCCTCCTCAGCGCCAATAGCTGGTGTGGTAATTGCAGAAATAAAAAATATTAAAAAGCTGAATGCTAAGGCTTTATTGATTTTGCTTTCAAGGCATCTGATCATCTCTATTCCCCTTCCTAATTTGATGGTGCAAGTTAGATATTATACCCTTTATTTCAAACCCATGAAATAACAAATAAAGGATTAAAAAACTGATCGTAAACTGCATGGCGTGCGCCCTGTCATAATAGATGAGAACCCCGGCAAATCCGGCGAGAACAAACAAGCGTCCCACCACTATCGCCAAATACATATTCAGAAAAAGTGAAGGATAATCCCGGTGGATTTTCATAAGTATGGCGGCAGAGCCAATACTCACCACTAGGAGAAATCCATACATAATCCAGATATGTTGATACAGGGTTCCGGGGAAAAACCATTGAATAGCGACTATCCCAAGTGCTATAATTGCCGCCAGAATTAATAGACCCCGAAATGGTGATTTAGCCATAAATTACTGCTTTGGCAGGCTGCGGATCAGCGAATACAAGGTGAGTATGATGAACGCTACGATGAGAATAATGGTAAAAACCGGTATCTGAAACTCCAGCCAGTCGTCAATCTTTCCTCCAACCCAATAGCCCAAAAAAATAAGGGCCGCCATTTGAAATGCCAGCCCTGAATATTTTACGTAATCGCTAATTTGACTTTTGCGCTCCGGCTGCCGGTTTGCTTTCGGCGACTTTGTCTTGTCCATTGATTCCAGGTTTAACGTCCTTTGGTGGAATACCCATTTTACAACCGCCGTTGAATACTGCTCCGGATTCCACGATGAGCTTACCGGTGATGATGTCGCCAGCGATGACTGCGGACGGACGAAGAATCAGCTGGTCTGATACCTCCACAACACCCTTTACTTCGCCTGAGATTTCGGCATTTTGCGCGATGATATTTCCTTCTACATAGGAAGATTGCCCGAGCGCAATTTTTGATTTACTTTTTACGCTGCCGTTTATACGTCCTTCTATCCTAATGTTTCCATAGGCTTCGATGTTGCCTTCTACTATTGTACCCTTGCCAACTATATTACTTGAATTGCTGGCTTCCTGGGTGGCAATTTCCTCTTGTTTATTCTTAAACATTGTCTCTACTATTTAAAACGATACAAATTCTTTTGGATTTATTGGGTGACCATTATACCACATCTCGAAATGCAAATGCGGCCCGGTCGTAAATTCACCTGTGTTACCAATAATGGCAATAACCTGCCCTGAGCTGACAATATTACCAACTTTTTTCATTAATGCCGAATTGTGCTTATAAACGGATATGAGGTTGCTCCGGTGCTGAATGGCTATTACATTGCCCGAATCACTCGTCCAATCGGCAAAGATCACCGTTCCGTCGGCAACCGCTTTGACCGGTTCATTCTGCTTGGACACGATGTCAATTCCAAAGTGCTCCTGCTTCAGATTGAACTCAGTAGTAATGATACCACTGATGGGTGAATAAAATATTGACCTTCAATCTCCTGTGCAATAGAATTCCCTGACACCAGGAACGACAGTTCGCTTTGCTCAAAATCTTTTCTGAATTGCGAATCAACGGCAGCGATGGGTTTGAGCCCGGATGATCCGGTGAGGCTGACGGTGTCGCGAACTATGCTTTGATCGGCGCCGATTTCACCAGTGAGGATGAGGCGCATGTTGTGTATAAACTGATCCTGTATGCGGATTTTATTCTCCAGGGAATCGGTTTTGTTGGCCAGATCAACCAGGTACCTGTCCATGACGATGAGTTCGTGTCGCGGATCAAACCACTGCGACATAAGCGTACTTGAAAGGTAAAGGCTGGCCACCATGGTGATAAGGAAAAATGAAAAAGCAACCAAAATCAGTTTTGCATAGGTAAGGCTGATGGTGGTCTTTTCGGCAAAATTTTCCTCATTTCGCAAAATGAGCAAATACCTGTTTGTAAGCCAGTTAGAAAGTGATCTTCGAGATTTCAACTTAGTTTAATCCTAAATATGAGGTACAAAAGTATGTATTAAAAAGTATTTCGAGTAGATATATTGTATTAATTGTCATTAATTTCGCGTTTCATTGATTGTCAATGTTCCCCAAGTGAAATCACTGATTCTTCATATACCGTTATCGTTCTCTTTGGTTGGCATGCTGCTCATCTTAGGATGTTCCACGAGCAAAAAGAATTTTTTCAGCAAGACCTGGCACAACACCACGGCGCATTACAACTCCTACTTCATTGCCAACGAAGATATTGCGCTTGTGGAAGCGACCATTGCCCAGAACCATAAAAACAATTACAATAAAATTCTGGGCGTATTTTACGACATCGACAGCGCCACGATCGATGGTGTAAGGGATAAATTGGACGACGTCATTAAAAAAGCGTCGCTTCCTATTCAAAATCATGATAACAGCGATTGGGTTTATCCCAGTTATTATCTTATTGGTAAAGCGCGATACTACGGTGGTGATTTCGTGAATGCCATCGAAACGTTTAAATACATCAATAAAAACGGTGAAGAAGACGATATCAGGCAAAAAGCCCTTGTGGCATTGATGCGGGCTTTTATAGATTATAACGAGCACTCCAATGCGGTGGCTGTAGCCGATTACCTGAGAAAAGAGCGACTTAGCAGTGAAAATCAATTGTCTTTTCTGATGACCAAGGCTTACCTTTTTCAGGTGCGCGGCGACTTTGACAACATGGTTCGAAACTTAAGTGAAGCAGTAGATCTCCAGCCGAAAAAAAAGGATAGGGCCCGGCTGTACTTTATTCTTGGACAGGTATACCAAAAATTAGGCTTTGACGGAGAGGCATACAACAACTTCCGCAAGTGCCTGAAGAGCAATCCGGAGTACGAAGTGTCATTTTATGCGAAACTGAATCTTGCCCAGGTGACCAAGCTGGACCAGAAGGTTGATCTGAAGCAGATCCGGGGATATTTTAAAAAACTGCTGCATGATGATAAAAACGCCGAATTTGTGGATCGTATCTACTATGAAATGGCAAACTTTGAGTTAAAGCACCAGAATCCGGATGATGCGGTGACGTACCTGAAAGCGTCCTTAGCCACGGGCATCCAAAACCCTCGACAAAAAGGACTCTCCTACCTGAAACTCGGTGAAATGAATTATGACATGTTCAAAAATTACCGTCTTGCCCAGGCCTATTACGACAGCGCTGTGAACACGCTGCCGCAGGAGGAGGAAAATTTCGCCGCCATAAAGGAGCGCTCTGAGATTCTGACGGATTTTGTAACTCAGCTCACCACGATTCACGATCAGGACAGTTTACTGGCTTTGTCGTTAATGAGTAAAGCTGACGTGCAGACCATCATCGAAAAATACATCGCAGATCAGGATAAACTCCAGAAAGAAAAAGACAGGGAAGCAAAGCGAATTGCCCGTGAAAACGCCGCATCCGCAGGAACTGACATCCCCGGCCGCGATTTTGCCAATCCCTTTGGAATTGATGAAACCACGCCCACCGAGGGCGAAAACTGGTATTTTTACAATCTTTCCGCGGTTTCGACCGGCAGGACTATGTTTACGGTAAACTGGGGAAAGCGACCTCTGGAAGACAACTGGCGGCGCTCGCAAAAGCGCTCCATCGCCACTTTTACTGAGCAGGAAGTAGTCAGTGCGGAACCTGTTGCGGTGGAAGAAGAGGCGCCTGTAGAGGAGTTGGAGCCGGATGAAAAAATTGCCGCGTTAGTCAACACGATCCCATATACGCCGGAGGCAAAAGCCGAAGCCTATAAGAAACTGGAAGAGGCTTTCTTTAAACTTGGGAATATTTATAATTTTCAACTGGATGAAAAGCCAAATGCCATAAGCACCTATGATCAATTCCTTGCCAGGTTTCCGGATTCGGAGCATGAACCTGAGGTGCTCTATATGATGTACCTGATATTTAAAACGGACGATATGGCAAAATCTGAGGGCTATAAGGATCGTCTCATCAGCAAGTATCCAACCACGATCTTTGCCAAACTGGCTGAGAATCCCAACTATCGTGAGGAAAACAATGAGACGGCCATGAGGCTTCAGCGACTTTATAAGATCGCTTATGAATACTATTCAAAAGAAGATTTCACCCAGGCCAGACTGCTTGTAAGCCGCGCATTGGAACAGTACCCCGACAACGAATTTATCGACCAGCTGAAAATACTTCAGATTCTCATCGACGGGAAGCTGGAAGGACAGGACAAATACCAGTATGAGTTGCAGCAGTTCATCGATAACAATCCGGACAGCCGGTTTAAAGACTACGCCAATACCCTGCTTACGGCATCCAGAGAATTCAGCAGTAAGGAGCTACAGCGCAAAGGGGCTCAATACATGACGTATTTTGATCAGCCGCATTTTTTCATACTTATTTATCCTAATGTCGGTGGGTTTTCTGAGATAATTCCGGGCCTCGTTGAGCAGTATATCGATGGAAAGTATCCATCGCTCAACCTGAAAACCGGCAACCTGATCCTGAACGAAGGATTTTCCCTGGTCTTGGTAAACAGGTTTGGATCAAAGGCCGAGTCGATGGATTTCTTCAAGGATTTTACAAAAAATGGCCCCACCTTGCCGGAATTACAGAATATGTCGTACGAAAAATTTGTTATCACAGAAGACAACTTTCAGATCTTCTACCAAACCAAGAAGATCGAAGATTATAAAAAGTTTTTTGAAGATTATTACAGACCATAGTTATGAGCCGCCAACTTTCAGAAAATACTTATTTTAAAATCATTAAGGGAATATGGATTGCGTTCATCGCTGCTATAGTGCTGGCGCTGCTCCTTGTATTTTCCGTGAGGATCAATCTATTTAATCTCTTCGGCGATCTGCCAAGCTATAAATCCATTGAAAACCCAGAGGCTGAAAACGACCTCGCCTCTATATTAATATCGGCCGATGGTGTAGAAATGGGTAAATATTACCGCTACAACCGCAACCAGGTAACCTTCGATGAGCTTTCACCGCAATTAGTCCAGACATTGCTCAGCACGGAAGACATCCGCTTCCATACGCATTCAGGCATCGACCCAAAAGGACTCTTGCGGGCAGTTGTTGGAAAACTCACCTTTTCAAAACGAGGCGGAGGAAGTACCATCACCATGCAGCTCTCAGAAAATATCTTCCGTACCATGACGGAAAATCAGGGATTCCTATACAAAATCGGGCCATTGGGGCCGTTTATCACAAAAATTAAGGAATGGATTATTTCCATTCAACTGGAGAAATCCTTTACCAAGGAAGAGATCATGGCGATGTACTTTAACACCATTACTTTCGGGCACAATACCTATGGCATCAGCACTGCCGCGGCCACCTTTTTCAATACAACTCCAGATAGCATAACTTATCCCCAGGCCGCACTGCTTGTCGGCATGTTAAATGCCCCCACCAAATATAGCCCGATCATTAACCCGG
Organism: Cyclobacteriaceae bacterium; assembly: GCA_034523095.1. GTDB lineage: Bacteria > Bacteroidota > Bacteroidia > Cytophagales > Cyclobacteriaceae > JAAUQL01. The sequence continues at coordinate 262,002 of JAXHKU010000004.1, forward strand.
ATAACGCAGTAAGAAAACGCACCGAAGTACTTTACAACCTATACAAGTATGACTTCATCACCAGGCCGATGTACGACTCACTCAATGCCACACCGTTGGGGATCGATTATAGAGCACAGGATCATATCAGCGGGCCGGCGCCATACTTCCGCGAATACATAAAGCCCCAGCTTATCTCCTGGGCAAAACAAAATAACGTTGATCTTTATGAATCCGGCCTGCGTATTTTCACAACGATAGACAGCCGGATGCAGGAGTACGCTGAGCAGGCCATGACCAAACATATGTCCACTCTTCAGGAGTTATTCTATGCGCATTGGAACGGCCAGAATCCATGGCGTGACGAATCAGGCACAGAGATAAAGGACTTTGTCCAGAACGCCCTGAAAAAAACAGATCACTATCGCCAGTTAGTCGCTCAATATGGCCGCGGGCATGACTCGATCGACATCGTTCTTAAAACGCCCTATCCCATGACTGTGTTTTCATGGAAAGGTGAAATTGACACCGTAATGAGTCCGATCGATTCTCTGAAATACTATAAAAAATTCCTGCAATCAGGGTTTATATCGGTTGATCCAAAAACAGGCGATGTGAAGGCATGGGTGGGTGGCATCAACTACAAATATTTCAAATACGACCACGTGAAGCAGGGTACACGACAGCCGGGATCTACATTCAAAACCATTCGTCTATACTGCGGCCATAGACCAGGGGTACTCGCCGTGCTTCCTTGTGGAAGATGCACCAACTACTTTCAACGTTCCGGGGGGAGTTCCCCCAACCTATACGCCTCAGAATTTTGAGCGGGAATTTACCCATGAAAAAATGACCCTGCGGCAGGGTCTGGCCAGATCTGTCAATTCGGTGACTGCCTTTGTAATGAAAGACCTGACCAATCCCCAATCGGTAGTAGATTATGCTAAAGAAATGGGTGTTGAAAGTCCATTGGATGCGGTTCCATCGCTATGCCTTGGCACCAGTGATGTCTCCATCTATGAACTCGTCGGGGCCTATTCCACTTTTGTGAATAAGGGGGTTTATATAAAACCGCATTACATAGTCCGGATCGAAGACAAGCACGGCAATCTGATACAGGATTTTCCTCCGATAACCAGGGAAGTATTGAGTGAGGAAACGGCCTTCCTCATGACGCATATGCTCATGGGCGCTACGCAAGAAAAAGGCGGCACCGCGCTCGGGCTTAGTCCGGAAGTTCGGAGAGATAATGAAATTGGCGCCAAAACCGGTACAACACAAAACTATTCTGATGGCTGGTTTATTGGTATAACAAAAGATCTGGTGAGCGGAGTATGGGCAGGCGGTGATGACCGCAGTATCCATTTTCGCAATTCGATGGGCCAGGGTGCCCGCATGGCTATGAATCCATGGGATTTCTATATGCAGAGCATCTATGCCGACTCGGTGCTCGGCTATCATAAGGGGCCGTTTCCACGGCCGATCAGACCTCTTAGCGTGCAGATCGATTGCGATAAATACCTGAATCCAGGCCGGTATGATCTGGATAGCCTTGAAATAGAAGAGCCGGTAGAAATGCTTGATCAGAGCGATATCCAATAAAATTTCCGTGCCAGTAAGCTTACATAAATTTTGCGAGCAAACTGACTCCCTATTATGTTGAATCCTTAATCCGCCACACGTGGAATCACCGGCATATACACCCGAACAGGTAAAAAGTTTTCCCCCGGACAAGCCGGGTGTCTATCGTTTTTACAGTGCGACGGATCTGGTGATTTATGTCGGAAAGGCAAAAAACCTCAGGGCAAGAGTTTCATCTTACTTCAATGATCTTTCCGGCCATAACCGCAAGACCCGCAAAATGGTCAGTGAGATTTCACGGATCGAGATTACACTGGTGAACTCCGAGTTCGACGCTTTGCTTCTGGAAAACTCGCTCATTAAAGAGTATCAGCCGCGCTATAATATCCTTTTGAAGGATGACAAAAGCTTCCCGTTTATCATGGTGGTAAAGGAGCCATTTCCACGGGTTTTCTATACCAGGAGATTAAATCGTAAAAAAGGTCGCTTCTTCGGGCCTTATGCCAGTGTCCGGGCGATGAAAAGTGTGCTGGAGTTGTTGCGCAATCTCTATACGATCCGCACATGCAGCCTGCCTCTTTCAGCCGAAAATATAAAATCCGGTAAATTTAAAGTATGCCTCGAATACCATATCGGCAGGTGCAAGGCGCCATGTGTGGGTTTGCAGACAGAGGAAGAGTACCTCAGCGACATTCGCCTGGCAGAAGACATTCTCAAAGGCAACCTGGCGCCGGTGCGCAATTATTTCAAAGATCGTATGACGGCAGCAGCGGAAAAGCTGGAATACGAACAGGCCCAGATCATGAAAGAAAAGTTGGAAATGCTGGAAAAATTCCAGGCGCGCACTGTCATAGTCAATCCGGAAATCAACGACGTAGATGTCTTTGCCATCACCACCGACCAGAAATCTGCCTATGTGAATTACATGAAAATTGCCAATGGTTCTCATTGTCCTGAGCAATACGGTTGAGGTGAAGAAAAAGCTCGAAGAATCGGACGAGGAACTGCTCGCGCAGATCATGGTGGATATGCGGCGACAAGCACAGAGTACGTCCGCTGAAATTCTATCCAATATCCCTGTTGACTATGAACCCGGCGCGGAGGTGCGGGTTCCGAAAATCGGAGATAAGAAGAAACTCATTGACCTGGCGATGAAAAATGCCCTGTATTTCAAAAAGGAAAAACTCACTGCGGCCAAACCGGAAGTCTATCGCGAACTTCGCGTGCTGGAGCAATTGCAGTCCGACCTCCATCTTAAAACCATTCCCGAACACATCGAATGCTTCGACAACTCCAACCTCGGCGGCACCAATCCGGTGGCATCGATGGTTTATTTTCACAAAGGCAAGCCAGCGAAAAAGGAATACAGGCATTTCAATATCAAAACAGTGACCGGCCCAAACGACTTCGCCTCGATGGAAGAAATCGTTTATCGACGCTACAAACGTCTTCTCGATGAGCAAACCACGCTGCCAGACCTGGTGGTGGTCGATGGCGGGAAAGGTCAGTTTTCATCGGCGGTAGAAGCCATGAAAAAACTGGATATTTACGGAAAGGTCCCGGTAATTGGCATCGCCAAAAGACTGGAAGAAATCTACTTTCCCAATGATGAATTTCCACTTCATATCAATAAAAAATCCGAGTCTCTAAAGTTGCTTCAGCATATCCGGAACGAGGCGCATCGCTTCGCTATCACTTTTCATCGTGACAAACGAAGTAAAAAAGCCATTGGTTCGGAGCTTACCGAAATTGACGGAATTGGTCAAAAAACCATGGAGAAATTGTTGAAGAAATTTAAGTCAGTGAAAAAACTGAAGGAGGCCTCAGAAGCTGAAATCGTACAGGTGATCGGCAAATCGAAAGCACAAGTCGTTTTCGCGGCGTTTACACAAGATCAGTAAATAACTTAGCGGAGTTTCAGAATATCACCCAGTTCCTGGCGATTCAACGTAATTGTTGTCGGGCCCAGCGAATACGGCGCTATTTCATACGGGTTGAATTGCACTAATAACTCACTCTCCGTCAATCCCATATTATTCGTAAGTGTAAACCCATTCTCCTCAATGAAGTAGCCCATTTCGGTGAGCGACTGAGATTCATCCAGGCCCCTATCGGCGCGGAATGCCTGCTCAAGTTCTGGCTTTGAACCGTACCGTATCAGCGACAATATCATGCAAACCCAGCGACTGACCGTCGGTCGGCCGAACTATATAATACTGAGTTCTGGAGTTTGGATGGGCGCCTCCCGTATAGGCTTCACTATCGATCCGGAAAGAAACATAGGCAGAATCGTCCAGGATTACTTCCGAATTGATGTTGAGGTACCAGCCAAAATTGTATTCGGGATAGTCATTTCTAAATCGCTCGTAATCGTCCACGAACCCAGTGGCCAGGCTTTCGATCGATTCTGGCAGAGTGTCCTGCACATAGTCGGCAGCAATAAGAGTAATACTTTTCTGTATAATATCATTCAAAATCCATGTGGTAGAATCAGTGAATGAAGGATAGACAATTTTCGCATAGGTACAGCTGGCAGAGTCGGGCGTGCATTCATCAGAAGTCTGGAGTATTTCCATCATAAGTACCCTGGGTTTCTTATCGACCGTTTCTTGTACAGCGGTTTTTTCTTTACAGGAAATTGCGGTGAGCACGATGAGCAATGAAAAAAGCAGACGATGTTTCATATCCGGGGTATAATCTGAAAAATGCTCTGTAAATCTATGGATTCTCCATCTATCTACGCGATGCCTTTTATCTATTTCTATGGGAAAGTAATGAACCGGGTCAAAAAGACGTTTTCTGCCTGAGTAAAGATTTCCAATGGGTCGGGAGTTTTAGTGCAATTCCGCAGTAAATGAAGTGCTCAAGGCAAATCACTGCGGTCGTTGAGTTCTTTTTTCACGATATCCATTAATTCCAAAACCGACTTACCGCTAAGTGCCGCAATGGCCTTTACGGATTCGAATTCTGGTGTTTCGCGGCGCTTACCGGAAGGCGTCTCAACTTCTTTTACCTGTATATCGCCCACTGAAGTATTGACAGATTTTATCGTCCTTTTCAGAATATGACGAGCGACAGGATACGTTCTCACGCCAATAGAGGTGGTATTCTCCAGTAAAAAATCGCTGACCTGTTTCACATTGGCCGGAGGCACAAACACCGAAATCAATAGGCCGGGCCTGCCCTTCTTCATGATGACCTGGGTGTAATAAAAATCCAGCGCGCCGGCGGATAATAGCTGTTCCTGAAAGTCGCTGCCCAACAACTGTGATGACATATCATCGATATTCGTTTCGACCATCATAATTTCTTCACTATTACTTTCGGCCGATTCACAGAGAGTCAACCGCAAAACATTGGGGTGCGGGAAATTCTTTTCTCCTGGACCGTGGGCAGTTTTGAGTTCGACAAGAGGAGGAATAGAAAAGGAAGGATTCAAAAATTTCAAAATAGCTGCTCCTGTCGGGGTGGTCATTTCACCTGCTTCCTTTCCGGCATATGTCGGAATACCAAGCAACAACTCCTTTGTGGCTGGTGCAGGAATTGGCATACGGCCATGCTCGGTCATCACAAACCCATGACCTGTGCAAACTTCTGCTGACACGACCTGGCTAATTTTCACTTTATCCAGTAAATAAGCAGTGCCGACGATATCCATGATCGAATCGATAGCTCCCACCTCATGGAAATGCAATGTATTTATATCCACACCATGTACTTTGGCCTCTGCTTCTCCAAGCAGACGGAAAATCCTCTTTGCCGAATTCTTTGCTCCTGATGGGATATCTCCCTGGTCTATGAGTTTTTCAATGTCCCGAAGATGCCGATGGTGACCATGATGTTCATGGCGTAATTGCACATTTGCCAACTCTCCACCCTGCCGGTGGCCCGGATGATGATGGACATGGCTGCTACTCTTGTAAACATTATTATCAATAATTTTTACGTGGCGGCAGGCGATCCCGGCTTTATTCATATCGGTGATTTTCACCTCCACGTTTGTGAGATGCAGTTTGGAGGGGAGCATTTCCAATTCGGCGTATGCATCGGTCAACTCGGCCAGAGCGCCGAGAAACATATCGCCGCTAAGGCCGGAAAAAGCTTCAATTTTCAATATACTCATGGACCTGGTTTTATGTGATCACGGTTATGATGGCGCTGTAAAAATACCGATGTAGATTGATCATTTACCATAAATGATATGGAAAACTCATGGATATTTCATGAATGTGAAAAATCCAGAAAGAGACCCTTTGCTAATCTAGGTCGCAACAAATCAACAAAATCAGGTATTCCATGGCAATTAATATTTCTCAGGGAATTTGCTACTAAACAAGAAGCCGTTAATTTTTAGTCCGGGATTGAAAAGGTTGAGAAATAAAGAATTTATCCGGACAACTTTTTCAGAATACTTTGTTTCGGGGTGTAGCGCAGCCCGGTAGCGCACGCTTGCATCGTAATTTTAAGGATTCGTGCAACTCGGATCCGGCCACCCGACAAAACCCACTGATTATCAGTGGGTTTTATTTTTTGCGGACATATTGCGGACAAAAAATCATGTTTTTACAGACAAAAGAAAGTTAGATTAAGTATTGAAATGTTTGTGGCGTTTTGTTCAAACATGTTAATGAATATTCACTTTTAGATCAATCTCTCTTCAAGATTTTCCTTTCTATAATTCCATCTTCAATTTTCATCAATAGATAAACGGCTGTGAAGTAACGGCCGATCGGGCCGATTATCGACCAGTTACTCTAAACCTACTACCTGACTAAGAAATTTGTTTATAGCTTCCTGTCTCACTATTCAAGAATGCCCGATGCCGTCACAAGCTATTGTGAGCCAACTATGAGCCAACTATGAGCCAACTATGAGCCAACTGAGCCAACTGCCAATTGATAAATTGAACTGGATCCTTTTGTGCCAATATTTTCAGCAATCCGTTAAGTTCTAATTCCTTTAAGACAGAAATAGCGGTCGAAGAAAAACAAAAACAAATCGCAGAAAAGAAAATGGAATCTGAGGTTCAAAAAGCAGACAACGACCGTAAACTTCGTGAAATGAAATTGGCAGCGGACATAGCCGTTGAAAATCAGAGAAAGAAATACTCATCGAACAAAAAACAGAAAACGACAAGAAATAAGCTGAAACACAAGGCTATGTTATTGAGACTACTTTAAAACCGTACAAAGGTATTGATTGGAAGACCTTGACTGCTCTTAACAATAACCCAGACCCCAAATTTAATATCTCACTTGCTTTTCGGGAGCTTGCTGAAAACGCAAACAAAATCGGTACTCTGAATATCAGTCCTGATTTATTGGATTCATTACTCAACGAAAAGAGAGAGAACAAGAAATGAGATTTGAATACGCCATAATAGTCAAGAATAAAACTCGACTTGAATCTTTGATTGAACGCTTTAACACAAAGGCTCAGGCAAAATTTTACATTGAAAGTCTTGGTGGTAAGTTTGACGACTATGAATTAGAACACGAAATTTTTCAGGCTTCTTTAATCTCATTACAAACACAGCTTTCAAGAGTTGTAAAAAACAAGACAGTAGATCGACACTATCTTCCTTCCTTCATTTTTTCTGAAAAGAACTTGATTGTTGTAATCGGACAAGATGGACTGGTTGCAAACACAGCCAAATACTCCAAAGGTTGTCCGATGATCGCAGTTAATCCAGACAAAGAAAGATATGACGGAGTTCTTCTGCCTTTTGACACAAGCTGATTTTGTGCTTGGTGTTGAGAATGTTTTAAGCAATAAATTTCAATCGAAATCAATGCGATTTGCAGAAGCAAAACTAAATGATGGACAAAGACTTTTGGCTTTTAATGACCTATTCATTGGTGCATCTTCACATATTTCTGCTCGTTATAAAATCTCATTTAATCAAAATACAGAAGAACATTCTTCAAGTGGACTTATAATTTCAACACCAGCAGGCTCGACAGGTTGGTTAAGTTCAATTTTCAATATGGCTTATGGTGTGACAAGTATGTTTGAGAAAAATCTAAAACCTAAAAGACCAAAACTAAAAGACAACGAATTGCTTTTTGCAGTTAGAGAACCGTTTCAAAGCATAAGGACACAGACAGGAATAACAGCGGGAATAATTAAAAACCAAAATCACTTGACAATTGAATCACTTATGCCGACAAGTGGGGTAATATTTAGTGACGGGATAGAAACGGACTTTTTGAAGTTTAACAGTGGTTCGATAGCGACTATTGGAATTGCATCCGAAACAGCTAAAATAGTGACGAAATGACAAGAAAAAAAAGCCATAAACAGCACCTACCCAAATTGGCGGCTGTCGTTTACGGCCCCATTTTATTGGCAGGCGATATCGGAACTGAGCTAATGCCTACATCGGCACCCATTGCCAATGACCAGCTTGACTATAGGAATGCGCCTATGCCGGATGACATTATTTCATCACTGGACATCAAAGGGAAAAAATTGGGCGACTGGTTAGTCCCCGTTCAGGGGAAACCTCGGGTCTTTAAAACCTCGGGTGTCGCTTCGCGCGAAATTACGCTGGCCCCTTTTTATCAGATAACCAATCAGCGATATGTACTTTACTGGAATTTACAGTAAAATCTGATCGTCGAAAAGGCCTTGATAGGAATTTAGCTGTGGATTTGTTGTTTGTTTAATTTAAACCGCAAATGGCAAGTTCAACAGAATTAGCATATCGAAAAGCGGGTGTTGCGATGGTTTTGTGAGATGGTTTAAAAATTACCCTCCAGCCAGTGAGACAGCACAAGGATAGACCAGATGAGCGGTCCGTTGTCCCGTTTACCGGATTGGTGCTCTGAAAAAATTCGGTCGAACTTTTCTTTTTCAAAAAACTCGAAGATATAAGCGTTAGCCTTTTGCAATGGCTCGAAAAGGTGGGCGGATTTTTTATCGGAAAACCAATTTCCCAACGGCAGTCCAAATCCCTCCTTGGAACGGTTGGCAATTTTTGCGCCGCCGTTATCAATGAGGATTTGGCGCAATATCCATTTACGACCCTGCTTCATCAGTGACCGACTATCGATCGTTCCTAAATGATTTACAATTCTGTCATCCAAATACGGTACACGGACTTCCAGGCCATGCAGCATAGATGCCTTATCGGTGAGTGCCAGTACATCACTTACAAGGTAATTCGTCCGGTCGTGCCACAGCGCCCAAGTCATCCATGAGTTTGAAGGACTTTTCTCAGAAAATTCACCGTGAGCACCTTTGAATTCATGAAAGGATATCATATTCAGCCACATGGCTTCCGGCGACCGGTCATGGGATTTTGCCATTTTTTCCATGTTCTGCAAATGACGAACCCTTGATAAACCGGGTAGGTCCGGTAGGTATCTGAATGCTGACCTGGACAAGGGCAAGAGTAAGTCCATCAAGGGTTTGTTCACCAAATATTTGTAAAAAGCCCAGTGTCGGTTGTATCCGCCAAAGAGTTCATCTGCACCGGCTCCTGAAAGCAACACCTTCACAGATCCGGAGGCATGTTTACATATTTCGGATGTGAGCAAATAGGATGAATCGCCGATTGGCTGATCAACAGAACCGATGAAGTCGCTAAACCCGTTTAAAATATTCCGGTCAATCGGCAGCTCGTGGTGATCACTTTTGTAAATGTTGGCTGCAATTCGCGAATATTTGCCATCTTCAGTTCCAGAGGAGTTTTCCTTTGCCGAATTGACTACCGTAAAAGTAGGCATCCTGATGCCGTTTTTATATGCAAGCGCCAGAAGCAATGTGCTGTCGATGCCGCCGCTTAGAAGTAATCCGGTAGGTACTTTCTTTTCCAATTGGTCGAGCAGACTACCAGGTGATCAATTCCTCTATGTCCTGGATATCTATCAGTTCTGAGCTACCTTGAAAATCTACATTTGAAAAACTGGATTTTTCCCAGCAGTGATTTCTATAATGCAAAACACTACCTGGCAATAGTTCAAAAACGTCTTCGAAAAAAGTCTCGGGAGGTGCCGCGTACTTATAGCAGAGGTAATGATTTATCTGTCGTTTATTCAATCGCTTTTGGTACAATCCACAACCGGCAATAGGCTTCAACTCAGATGAAGCAATAAAAATATTACCGGCATCATGGTAATAGATCGTCTTGATGCCTGACCTGTCGCGTGCAATGAGTATTTCTTCTTGCTCAAGATCTAAAAACGCAAAGGCAAACATCCCTTCCAGGGCGTTTATCCTTTCTTTTCCGAACATTGAAATCCATTGAAATAGAACCTCTGTATCTGAATCCGAATGAAATTGTACTCCAACATCCAGGAGTATATTTTTTAAATCGCGATAGTTGTAGATCTCCCCGTTGAAAAGCAGGTATTTTCGGCATGTACCCACAGAAAACGGTTGTGATGCAAGTTGGGTATGCTCCGTAATTTTGAGTCGGTTGGTTGCCATGTGAATCGACAGCCCATTGGATTTTTCTTCAACAATGCGTGTTTCATCCGGTCCACGGTGCCGGGTCATATTCGCCATTTTTTCGATAACGGCGTTATCAATTTTATGGCTTTGGTCAATGATTAGATTTATTCCACACATAGGGCAGTAATGCCTCAAAGTGGGGCAAGTAAAAAAAATATATGCTGATTACGATGGCGTAATCAGGAATATATTGATATCAGGAGAAAATTTTTCAGCTAATCGAAACTGCTTTCATGTATTCTGAATACTTCAGAATTTTTGAAATGGCTTTTTCTGTAGGTTCAAGTTCGACTTGTCTGTACCTCATGGATGGATTCGACCGACTGTTTGTAGTAATCCATCAGGGAGGTATTTTGAAGCAACTCGTTTTCGATGGCTAAGTTCTCTTCTTTAGAAGTTTCCCTGAATATGTACCGCAGTACATCATCCCGTGTAATTGTTTTTGTCATAGGCTAAGCTGTTTTCTTGCATCTTCTTTTTGAGGTTGATAAGGGCATATCTCATCCTCCCCAATGCTGTATTGATGCTTACCCCTGTTGCTTCAGCTATTTCCTTGAAGCTCATATCGAGGTACGCACGCATTATAAGTACTTGTTTCTGGCTTTCCGGCAACTCCTGAATGTGGTGCTTCAGCCTGTTTACTGAATCCTCAATAATCTGCCGGTTCTCCACTGGCGATACCGAGAATTCAAGGGTATCAAAAATACTTGTACCATCTTCCATCATTATCGTTGGGTACCGCTTCGACCTGCGGAACGTATCGATGGCCAGGTTATGACCTATTCTTAATATCCAAGGTAAAAATTTACCTTCATCGTTGTAGTTGCCCGATTTGATCGTGTTGACGACCTTGATGAAAGTCTCCTGTAATAGGTCTTCTGCAAGATACCGATCTTTGACGATAAGGTTTATTGTGGTGAACACCCTGTTTTTATGTCTTATTACTAAATCTTTAAATGCTCCTTCGCTGCCATTGATGTAAAGTGATACGAGTTCGCTGTCACTTATCTTGTTTTTCTTCATCGGAATTACATTTGGTTAACGTAGAACTCTATAGCATAGTATAAATTTAAAGATTCATTAAAAGGTGTAATTCAAAAATATGCAATCAGCAAATAACATGCAAAACTTTAGCGACTTATTCAACAATTGCATTTTATAGATTTATTTTATGAGGACACCATAAAAATAGAATAGGTAAGCATTTGCTAAGCCGGAATGTTTATGAAAAGTCCATAAAGTATAATATTCAGGTGTATCGTTGGTTTATCCGTATCGAATACGTTCCTATATTTGAAGTCTATGACGACACCATCACAGGCATATCTTATAGATTCCCTCGATCCCAGGGAATACATCATTATAAAAGGCGCGCGGGTCAACAATCTCAAAAATCTGTCCGTTGCCATTCCGCGTAATAAGCTTGTCGTCATCACAGGTCTTTCGGGATCAGGCAAGTCATCACTGGCTTTTGATACACTTTTTGCTGAAGGCCAGCGAATGTACGTGGAAAGCCTAAGTTCCTATGCCAGGCAGTTTCTCGGGCGGATGGAAAAGCCTGAAGTTGACTACATCAAAGGTATATCACCAGCGATATCCATTGAGCAAAAAGTAAATACCCGAAACCCGCGTTCAACAGTCGGTACATCGACGGAAATTTACGATTACCTGAAACTGCTCTATGCCAGAATTGGCGATACTTTCTCACCCGTAAGCGGCACACTTGTGACCCGTAGTACCGTGTCTGATGTAGTAGATTTTATCAACAGCCATGAGGAAAAGAAAAAACTCCTGATCATGTGTCAGCTAAAGCCCACCAAAGGGAGAAGTGTGGATAATGAACTAAAAATCCTGCTGAGTAAGGGATACAACAGGGTAGTTATTAATGGAGAAATAGCAGAAATAGAATCCATTCTCGAAGAGTATTCCGGCAAAACGAAGGTTCCTGATATCCGCATTCTCATCGATCGCGCTACGATTCAAAAAGACGACGAAGACAATACTTTCCGTATTTCAGATTCCGTACATACTGCCTTATTCGAAGGGCATGATGAATGTATCATCCGGTTTTTGGAGGGAAAGGAATATCGGTTCTCTGACAGATTCGAAGCAGATGGGATAATATTCGAAGAACCCAGTGTTAATTTTTTTACGTTCAATAACCCTTACGGCGCCTGTAAGCGCTGCGAGGGATTTGGCAAAATCCTCGGTATCGATCCGGACCTTGTGATACCCGATCCGGCACTTTCCGTCTATGAAGGCGCAATAGCCCCATGGCGGAGCGAGGGCATGAAGAGTTGGTTAAAACCACTGATTCACAATGCCGCAAAATTTGACCTCCCCATCCATAAACCATATAGGGAATTGACAAAAACCCATCAGGAACTCTTATGGACGGGCAATGAATATTTTGATGGTATAAATGCCTTTTTTGAGTATGTAGAATCGCAGACCATCAAAATCCAGTACCGGGTGATGTTGTCACGGTACCGGGGTAAGACGGTTTGTCCAGACTGCCGCGGAACCCGTCTCAGAAAAGATGCCTCGTATGTAAAAATTGGCGGAAAATCCATCACTGACCTTTTGCTACTGCAGATTGATGAATTGGGAGTATTTTTTAAAACCCTCGAACTGGATGATCATAAGACCCGTGTTTCACAGCGATTATTAAAAGAAATCCGTGAGCGCATTTCTTACCTGGAAAAGGTCGGCCTGGGTTACCTCACACTGAATCGCACAACGAATTCGCTTTCCGGTGGTGAATTTCAACGCATTAAGCTCGCCACATCGCTTGGAAGTTCACTCGTCGGATCGATGTATATACTCGATGAGCCGAGTATCGGTCTGCATCCCAGGGATACCGCGCGCCTTGTGGATGTTCTAAAATATCTTCGTGACCTTGGCAATTCGGTCATTGTGGTAGAGCATGAAGAAGAGGTGATGATCGCGGCTGATCAAATCATTGACATCGGTCCGGATGCCGGTTCGCATGGCGGTGAACTTGTCTTTCAGGGTAATGCCCGGGAAATTGCCGATGACAAGACTACGCATACTACCCGTTTCCTGAACGGATTCGACAAAATTGATGTGCCTGCTAACCGGAGACCCTGGAAATATTCACTAAATATCCAGAACGCCAGGGAAAACAACCTGAAATCCATTAATCTGAAAATACCGCTTGGCGTGCTGCTGGTTATTACCGGAGTCAGCGGATCAGGGAAATCCACACTTGTGAAAAACGTACTTTATCCAGCGCTCAGCAAAAGGCTTGGAATAGCCGGCGATATATCCGGTAAATTTGATGTTTTCGATGGAGATATTGACAAGATCGGTAGCGTGGAATACATCGATCAGAATCCAATCGGTAAATCTTCCCGGTCGAATCCGGTAACCTACGTAAAAGCGTATGATCTGATCAGGCAACTTTTCGCGGATCAGCACCTTTCAAAAACACGGGGCTATCAGCCGGCCTACTTTTCCTTTAATGTGGAAGGTGGCCGTTGTGAAGAGTGCCAGGGAGATGGAACTGTAAAAATAGAGATGCAATTCATGGCTGACATCTACCTGACTTGCGAAAACTGTGGCGGTAAAAGGTTCAAATCTGAAATACTGGAAGTAACCTACAAGGGAAAAAGCATCTCCGATGTGCTGGAACTTACCGTAGATGATGCAATGACTTTCTTCGCAGAGAAGAAAGGAATATTAAGTCGCCTGAAACCACTTCAGGATGTTGGATTAGGTTATATCCGGCTTGGCCAGTCTTCCAACACGCTGAGTGGTGGTGAAGCGCAACGAGTAAAGCTCGCTTCATTCCTCGACAGAAGTTCTGCATCTTCTGCCAACCATGTCTTATTTATTTTTGATGAGCCTACGACAGGTCTTCACTTTCATGACATTAAAAAATTGTTGGCAGCATTGAATGCCCTGATTGATCAGGGCCATTCGGTTATCATCATCGAACATAACATGGAAGTAATAAAATCCGCCGATTGGATTATTGACCTGGGACCAGACGGTGGGCAGCAGGGCGGTGAAGTAGTTTTTGAAGGCGTTCCTGAAAAAATGATTGCTTTACGAAATAACCACACAGCTGGATTTCTAAGAAAAAAATTAATCGGTAGCCCTGATTAAGTATAATATAGATGCAGAACAAATCGTCTAACCATTAAATAGTATGACGAAAAAGATATTTTTACTGTTAATAGCAGCCATCTGGGGTTTCCGTGCAATTGCTCAGATCAGTTCGGCTGAAGTGAAAATGATGGCTGTTTACAGCGCTGAATCGAAAAGCCTGCCCAAAGATCTGCTTTCCTCAAAGACGCTTGTCGTGATTTCAATGCTCCGCGATCAGGAAAGCCAGTTGCGGGGTGATTGGAAAAGTATTGCAACGGAGGCGCATCGGTATATCAACAGACTCGGAATTGATGCCGTGCAGTATATCTACATCGACGACCTGAATTCCGGCTTTGATGTGAAGCGATCAATTACGAACCAGATGATAAGGCGCGAGATTAAAAATGTTTTCCTTTTATCTCAAGATACCAGACAGGGCCAGGTGAGATATACAGGCGTGATCAGCGCGTTCAACAGCAGGCCAACTTTTGTTACTGCGAATCAACCGGCATGGAAATCAGAAACCGGTGATCTTGAAATTTTATTCCGCAACCTGGCGAGGGCCATCGATAATGCCGACCTGGTTTTGGAAAACCTTTTAATCCTTGATTCTCCAGAGTATTTCCGTGGGTCGGGCATCACGTCCGGCAAACGGTTTGAAACTTTCAATACGGATCTACGGATCGACCGACTGGCTGTACCTGTTTTCGAAAATATACCAATAACGGATAACAGCCAGGCCGCATTCGTTCGGATGATTGAAGATGAAAACAAGGCAAATCTGGAAAAAAACAGCCGACTGGAGCTAATCATGGCAAATTACCCCTACCAATTCCAGATTGTGCCCTATGATTATGATGAGAAAAAACTAATCACTAAAGGGTTCCAATTTGTATTGATGAGTGTAAATACTTCCGGCGCAGAGGCGCGGCAACTCCTAGGCTATCCCTTCGACAACAAGGTGAATGAACTTATCACCATGAAAAAAAAATGATCTTGGAGAATTGGAAATCGAATCGCATCCAGTTCAGCAGACAGTAACCAAGTACTATATAAAGCACATCAATAGTGGCGACATTTATCTTGGTGAGCAATGGGATGCTGATGTAACCTGGGCGGAAGCTCTTACCAACCATCTGAATGCGTTGATAGAAAAACTTGGCAAAAAAAAATAATACCTGCTGCACTTTCCAATTAGATTTTTGAATACCCGAGGCGACCGACTGAGGCTGAGTTGAAACAAATAATTTTAGAATCAGTTTAATACCAATACAACAATTTTATCGAAAAGTCACTCTTCTTTTTTAATTAGACGAATGGCAGCTTGATAATATTAACCACAATCGACCATGATAAATACATCAACAACCAATCAAAAAAGGATGCCCGCATCTGTTTTCCTCAAAAAGGAGGTCAGATCGATCCTACTTGTCGGCAATAGCCCCATTGAGTTGAATCTGCTTTTCGAGTTGCTTAATTCCAGTAAAAAATCGAGTTACCTGACAGAGGTTTGCTTTGATGTTCGCGATAGTTTAAGCCTTATGAACAGGATGAAACCAGATGTGATTCTACTTGATGATAATCTTGACGCCGAGGACACATCGCACTTTATGAAGGTGTTGCGCGTAGGATCCAAAACCAAACACATTAAAGTAATCCTTCTAAAAAGCTCCAATTGGAACCTCAATATTTTCGATCATATGGATGATTATGTCCTTAAAGACACGATTAGCAGTACCCTACTTGATCGTCTGATCACCAGAAATCTTACGCAAAAATATTATCAAATAGCTTAATTAAATCGTTATTCCGCAGCTAAAGCCCAGAAAAATCAATTTTCAGGGCTTTTTTTTTGAAACTGCAAAGATTAATAAATGTCATTTTTTTAATTTTCATGCGTCTTCGTTGACAATTTTTATATTACTTTGCGGCCTCCTTAAATTTAAATCAAAAAATATAGAAGCATAATTAGCCATGGCATTACCGAAAAAATTTCAGCATCCATACGATCTCGACCCAAAATACCAGCGACGAGTTGCATACTTCAGTATGGAGTTTGCCGTTGACCAGCCTTTGAAGACTTATTCCGGCGGACTCGGATTTTTTCTGCAGGATCGCACATGCGCAGCGCCTATGAGTTAAAGCAGAACATGGTGGGCATCAGCATCCTGTGGAAATATGGATACTACGACCAGATTCGTAAAGGCGATCAGTCGATGGATTCATTATTTCAGGAGAAATTTTACTCGTTCCTTGAAGATACAGGCATTCGTTTTCAAATCGAAATAAACAATCATCAGGTACACGTTCAGGCTTATTACCTTTCGCCAACTGTATTCGGTACGGTTCCGTTGTTTTTCTTATCAACCGACCTCCCGGAAAACGATTATCTCGCTCAGACCACCTCTCATAAACTGTATGATAGTGATCCGGCCGGAAAGGTCGCCCAATGCATACTTTTAGGCGTGGGCGGCGCAAAGCTACTTGAGCTTTTGAATCATGAAACTGAAATCTATCACATGAACGAGGCGCATGCCTTGTCATTGGCATTTCACCTTTACGCAAAGTCCAAAGATCTTACTGACCTCCGGGAAAAAATTGTGTTTACAACCCATACACCTGAGGAAGCCGGGAATGAAAAACACGATATAACGCTCTTGGACAAAATGGGTTTCTTCTGTGGAGTTCCACTGGAAGAAGTTCGTGAAATATCAGGAATAGAAGATAACACATTCAATCATTCTCTGGTAGCCCTCAGGATCGCTAAAATCGCTAATGGTGTATCAAAACTCCATGGAGAAGTATCGAATAAGATGTGGAAAAAATATTCCAACATTTGTCCGCTTATCCATATCACCAACGCTCAGAACAAAAAGTATTGGGCAGACAAGGGCTTGATCCATGCTTTGGGAAAAGAAGATGACCTGGCGCTATCAACACGAAAGAAGGAATTGAAAAAAGAGCTCTTCGACCTGGTGGCTGATCAGACCGGCCAAATGTTTGACAAGGAGGTACTCACCGTGGTGTGGGCCAGGCGATTCGCAGAATACAAAAGACCAGCCCTGATAACGCAGGATTTAGAGCGATTTGAAAAAATCCTGCAAAATAAGACCAAAAGGATACAGTTCATTTGGGCCGGAAAGCCTTACCCAATGGACTATAACGCTATCAGCACCTTTAACAGGCTGGTGCATATGGGCAAAAAATACCCAAACCTTGCCGTGCTGGTAGGCTATGAACTTAAACTTTCAAAAATGTTGAAATGCGGCTCAGACGTTTGGCTGAATAATCCCCGCGTACCTCGCGAAGCCTCCGGTACCAGTGGCATGACGGCAGCAATGAATGCTTCGGTGAACTTTTCCACATACGACGGCTGGATTCCGGAATTCTCAAAGCATGGAATAAATAGCTTTATTGTTCCTCCGGTCGATCTTAGTCTGCCAATTCACCAGCAGGATCAGTATGATCTACAAAGTCTGCTCGACATCCTGGAGGATGATATTATCCCCACGTACTACGATAAACCAGAGAAGTGGATGTCGATCGTTAAAAACAGCATGCTGGATGTTGTGCCGTATTTCGATTCTGACCGCATGGCTTATCAATACTATGAAAAGCTATATAATTACCAGAAGATGAGTTAGTTTCTGGAATTAACCTTACACATTCAAATAATAAAGAGAGGCCACGCGCCTCTTTTTTATTGTTTTCTTTACATATTGATTCATCCTGACCTAAGTATTTTTCCGTATCTTACAATAGATAACTTCTCTTTCAATTTTTATTTTTCCTGATGAATCAGCCTCATATATTATCACTTGCATGGAAATACCACCCGGCAATTACAAGTGGCGTGGGAGTAGCTTGCGAAGGATTGAACAATGCACTTTCCACCCTCACTCATCTCACAGTTATTTATCCGAATGTTTCAAAAATCCAGCACAAAAGAGAAGTGTTGCTTAGCAGGGACAATTTGACGGAAGACCAGCGGCAGTCTATTTTTGATGAATATAAAAACCTGAAACCCATCAGTTCCTTTGAACTTCCTGTCCTGCTCGATCCGTATTTTGTATCGATAACTTCCGGTGTTGGGCAAAAAGAGGTTTCTATCGAAAAAGCAACGGAGGCCGTTGCTCTGGAAAATGATCAGGGTCTCGTTAAGATCGACGAAGTTTATGATGAATTGCTCTTTGATGATGTTGATGTTTTTGGAGAAAATGTCAGAGATAAAATTTTCGTTTATAACAGACTCGTGGAAGAACTTGCCGATGGAATATCGTTTGACCTGATTCACGCCCATGACTGGATGACATTTCTGGCCGGAATTAAGTTGAAAGAACGTTTTCACAAGCCATTGATTCTCCATGTTCATTCATTGGAGTACGATCGCGTTGGTCACAAAGACGTGTCCTGGGTCTATGGCGTGGAACGCTTTGCCATGTCTAAAGCCGACCTGGTAATTACGACCAGCGAATACACGAAGGGCATTATTGAAGACAGCTATGGCCTCAGCGGACATAAAATCCATGTTGTTCACAATGCGGTGACTCCCCCGGTAAAAATTCAGACCGCAGAATTGCCAAAGAACCACAAATTCCGCGTCCTCTTTGCCGGACGGATTGATGGCGCCAAAGGAATTGAGTATTTCCTTCAGATCGCCGGACAGGCGATTCGTCGCTCGAAAGAATTTGAATTCCTAATTGCCGGAAAGGGTATCCATGACCTGGAGTTTGAGGATATTGACGGATATAAAGAATTAAAGCAGTATGTAAAATTTCTTGGTTTCGTGGAAAGGGAGCAACTTTTTGGAATCTATAACTCATGTGACGCACTATGTATGCCGGCTATTTCTGAGCCATTCGGACTCACCGCCATCGAAGCTGCTTCGGTAGGACTTCCGGTAATTCTATCCAACCAGGGCTGGCGCCACCGATCCTTCTCAGTGAAACACCAAAAGCCGGACTTCTGGGATATTTCCAAATATGTTGATTTCCTGGTTTCACTCAAAGACGACCCACGATACAAGGCAAAAGTTATCAACAACAACAAAGCCGCTGTAGAGCAACTCTCCTGGGATAAGTCGGCCGCCAGAGTCACTGAATTGTACAAGATGTTTTTTTAGAATCAGACACTGACACTTCACCAAAATTTCGTAATCAAACAAAAAAAGCCGGATCGCTCCGGCTTTCTCCATCCTTGCTGGGATTATGATCATTTTGATGACGCTAAAAACCCAGAGGCTTGTGCCAACCGGATAAATTCACTGCGATAGCCCTCTTCATCGTTGCCTTTGGAGTTGCGCGCCAGATCCAATACCATCTGCAAATTGGCATCCTGGGTAAATTCCGACTCCCGAAGCAGCATCCCAAAGGAAGCAACCGCCGCAGACCACCTGAAGTTTACTGATGCATCTTCCCATTCACTTTCTTTGTCCATTACTGTGGCGGTGATAAGATTGCTCTTTTCACCGTCCGGCTTCTTATACCGAAGTTTCAATGTCATGATATCTCGGCTGTCGGAAGTAATACCTTCAACCTGATTCTTTTGGTATTTCAATGGATCAACGGATTTAATAAAGCTGCTCTTCACGCCTACGGGAATCACTTCATACAGCGCAGTAACAGTATGGCCACTGCCAAGTTCACCGGCGTCTTTTTTATCATCATTAAAATCTTCATCATTCAATCTCCGGTTTTCATACCCGATCAGCCTGTACGCCTGCAACTTTGCGGGATTAAATTCGATTTGAAGCTTCACATCCTTCGCTATGGTGAATAGGGTGCCTCCAAATTCAATTACAAACACCTTCCTTGCCTCCTGCAGATTATCGATATAGGCATAGTTGCCATTACCCTTATCGGCCATTATCTCCATTTTATCGTCCTTGTAGTTGCCCATTCCAAAACCGACTACGGTGAGGAAAACGCCCTGTTCACGTTTCTGTTCAATGAGTCTTTCCATCTCGGCGTTGCTTGATGCGCCAACATTGAAATCGCCATCAGAAGCAAGAATGACCCGGTTATTACCTTTCGTAACGAAGTTTTCAAGCGCTGTCTCATAGGCCAGTTTTATCCCGGCACCACCGGCGGTGCTGCCTCCTGCCTCCAGTCGATCGAGCGCTTCAATGATTTTTTCCTTGTTTTTACCCGAGGTTGACGGAAGGACCAAGCCTGCAGCTCCTGCATATACAACAATAGCCACACGATCTTCAGCACGAAGCTCCTCCACGAGCATTTTAAAAGCAGATTTCAGCAGCGGAAGTTTGTTGACATCCTGCATGGAGCCGGAGACGTCGATGAGAAATACCAGGTTGGATGCCGGTAGGTTTTCGGTTGGAACCTTCAATCCCTGCAATCCAATGTGCACCAATTTATGATCTTCATTCCATGGACAGGATGCAATTTCCGTGTTGACGGAGAAAGGATCCTCACCTTCAGGTTGCGGGTAATCATAGTTGAAATAATTCACCATTTCCTCAATACGCACTGCATCGATCGGTGGTCGCTGGCCATCGTTCAGAAAACGACGCATGTTGGCGTATGAAGCCACATCCACATCGATAGAGAAAGTTGACAATGGGTTTTGGGTACATTTCAGGAATCCGTTTTCGTGGATAGCCGAGTGGCCCTCTGTGTTAAATTCCGGAACTACATAATCAGCTTCGTACTCCATTGCCGGAGCCATCGCCCTTTCATAGGCGACTTTTGATTCCCGCTTACTCTTACTGACATTGGCTACTGCTCCGGTAACATTTCTCCTCGTCTGCGAAGCATACCCGGTAACCACAATTTCCTCAAGGGAGGTTATATCAGGCTGCAACACCACATCGATAATCCTCTTTGTCCCAACCCTGACTTCTTCCGTAATGTATCCTACTGATGAAAAAACCAACACCGATGATTCACCTTTTACAGCAATGCTGTACTTCCCGTCAACATTCGTCACGGTACCCTTAGCTGTGCCTTTCTCAACTACATTTACTCCCGGAACAGCGGAGCCGTCTTCGCTGCTCGACACGGTACCGGTGATGGTAATCTCCTGAACATCAGCAAACGTGCTGGCCTGGAGCATAAAAACAATTAGAATGAATGCGGTCTTTTTCATGAGTTTAGAATTAAAAGTGAACGTTTTTATCATCATGATGCACGAACGCTTTGGTTTCCATAAAATTTTTTATGAATTTTTACTTTTCAGCCTTTCGATGCATTATGAAGCCAAAATTGCGGCGCCATGCTTTTTAAATTAAAGAAGGAAAGCCACGTTCATACGGATGCCTGGCTCATCGAAAGGTACAGGGCTACAGGCGACCTGGAGTTTTTAGGAAAACTATATCAGCCATACATGCACCTTGTCTATGGCGTCTGTATGAAATATCTGAAAGACCGTGAAGCCGCGCGTGACGCGACCATGCAGGTGTTTGAAAAACTTGTTACGGAACTGCTCAGACGTGAGGTAGAGAATTTCCGTCCCTGGCTGTATGTGCTTGCAAAAAACCATTGCCTGATGACGCTTCGAGCCAAAAAATCAAAAAATCTCCATAGAGAAAATTTTCTCGATAGCACTGAGATTTTTATGGAATCGGAGGGCGATTTGCATCATAATGATGTGACACAGGAAGCTACACTGGTTGCGTTGAAAAATTGCATGGAGCAACTGAAGGCTTCGCAAAAGGAATGTGTTAAATTGTTCTACCTGGAAGAAAAGTGCTACCAGGAAATAGCTGAAGCGCTGGAAATGGAATTGAATTTGGTGAAAAGCCATATTCAGAATGGTAAACGAAATTTGAAAATCTGCCTGGAAAATCATGGCTGAGGATAAAAAAAACAGGATTGATACGGACGCTTACCGGAATTATATCGCCGGTAATATGACTCCTGCTGAGCGACATGCATTTGAAAAAACCATGCTCGATGACCCGTTTGCACATGACGCTCTGGAGGGCATGGAATCGATGGATCCTGCTCATATTGCAGAGGATCTGAAAGCGCTAAAAACCCAACTGGCACAGCGAACTAAAAAGAAGGAACAACCACTTTTCTGGAGAATTGCTGCTGCTTTACTCCTGCTGGGAATTTTCTCCTTCGTCATCTACTACTTTATCGATACCCGCGCCCACATAGAACTCGCACAAGAGAAAACCCTTTCACCGGAAAAATCAGATACACTGGCATTGCAGCAAAAATCCACCGCAGACTCGGTTCGGTCTTCCGAACCTGATCGTATTATTGCTTACCAGCAAGAAATTATTGACGAATCAGCTCCATCGCCTGCAAATAAAAGGGTGTCTGAAGAATCGCCAACTCAAAATCCGGCAGTTGACCAGAGTGAAAAAGAGGAGGTAATTAGGGAAGACCAGGATTTTGATACGGCTGATCAGTTGGAAGAAATTGCTATTACTGCTGAAAAGCCAGAAGTAGAAACACGGTCATTATCAGCCGCAGTTAGCGAAGTTGACGCTTCAGAAGCAGAGCAAAAGAAAGAAGCTACCTCTGGCGCAAAACGACAAAAAGCCCGTGTTTCTGAACAGCCAGGCTCAATTGATGGAGCCGCTCTGGTCGTTCAAGAGCGAAAAATCAAAGGCAAAGTCACCACAGTTGAAGATGATAGTCCGGCTCCGGGCGTGAATGTGCTTATTAAGGGCGCGTCTGTCGGTACAATCACTGACATTGATGGAAATTATGAAATAACCATTCCGGCTGCGGAAGAAGCCACGCTGGTATTTAGTTATATCGGTTTCACCACTGAAGAGGTTAGTCTAAAAAAAGATGAAACGGCGGTCGATGTTGCCCTGAGCAGCGACATGACGGCACTAAGCGAGATTGTGGTGATTGGTTATGGTAGTTCCGCAACTAATGACCCGGCGCCATATTCATATTCACCACCAAAACCTGTTGGCAGACAGGCGAAGTTTAAGGACTATATTGATAAAAATCTTCAATATCCCGCGTCCATGCTTGCCTCAGGAGTGATGGGTACTGTCAGAATTCAGTTTACCATTACAACTGCCGGCACTATGACCAATATCCAGGTAATCCGTAGCTTAGGCGAAGATTTTGACAAAGAGGCATTGAGGCTGATCACAGATGGACCGAGATGGGAACCGGCTGAGGAAAATGGTTCACGTGTCGCACGGGATGTAAAGGTGACTATACGTTTTAAACCACCAGAGTGATGAAAATGCCCCATTTGCAACGCTTAATCTAGAAAATGAACGACCTGGAAAAATACTTCCGACAGAACGACAAGCGGCTCATCCATAAATGGGTGCATTACTTCGATATATACGACAGGCACTTCCACCGCTTCCGTGATAAGGATATTGCGATCCTGGAAATTGGTGTGTCGATGGGTGGCAGTCTCCAGATGTGGCGCGACTATTTTGGGCCTAAAGCCATGATCTATGGCATCGACATTCACCCTAAATGTAAAGAACTCGAGGAAGAAAACATCAAAATCTTTATCGGCTCACAATCAGATCGCAATTTTCTGCGTGAAGTAAAAAGTCAAATACCCCGGGTGGACATACTCATCGACGATGGCGGCCACACCATGAGGCAGCAGATCGTGACGTTTGAAGAACTTTTTGCACACGTAAAAGATCGAGGCGTTTACCTTTGCGAAGACATCCACTCCTCCTATTGGATCAGGTATGGCGGAGGCCATAAAAGGAGTGGAACATTTATTGAATACAGCAAGAACTTTATCGATTGGCTCAATGCCCATCATTCAGAACAGCGATCTCTGAAGGCCAATGATTTCACCAGGTCAGTGGATTCAATTCATTATTACGACAGTGTATTCGTCATCGAAAAGAAAAACCGTGAAAAGCCATACCACGAAAAGACCGGCACCATGACTTTCGACCGATTCACTTTAAATGATAGTCGTGGCCGCAAACTCATGAAGAAAATAGTCTTTGCCGGCCTCACGGTTATCAATGAGTCGTTGAGATTTTTGAGGATTCGGGGGTTTTACTGGAAATAAAAAAGGCTGACCCGTTTCCGAACCAGCCTTGGTATTCTTATGAATTTGCTCAGAGTTGTATGCCCATAAAGGACATAAACGCAATGCCCATGAGTCCTGTAAGGAACATGGTAATCCCAAGTCCTTTCAATCCGTCTGGCACATGGGAATACTTCAGTTTTTCGCGAATTGCAGCAAGCGCTACGATGGCCAGCATCCATCCGATTCCTGAACCAAATGCAAAAACAACCGATTCTGCAAGACCATAATCCCGCTCGTCCATCCAAAGGGCGCCTCCCAATATGGCACAGTTCACCGCGATAAGCGGCAGGAAAATGCCCAAAGATCCATAAAGGGATGGGGACAATTTTTCAATTAACATTTCCACCAATTGCACAATGGCCGCAATCACAGCGATAAACATAATAAAGCTGAGAAATGACAAATCAATAGTGGAAAAGCTTTCGCTTACCCATGAGAGCGCTCCCTCACTAAGCACATAATTCGAGAGAAACCAGTTCACCGGAATGGTGATGGTCAATACGAAAATGACCGCAGCGCCTAATCCTACAGCCGTACTTACCTTTTTTGACACGGCCAAAAAGGAGCACATGCCCAGAAAATAGGCAAATACCATGTTATCTATAAATATTGATTTTATTCCAAGATTGAATAATTCCATAATACCTGATGTTTTAATGTTCGCTATAACCAGATTTTGTACGCTGGATCCAAATGATGATACCAAGGATGAAAAATGCACCTACGGGAGTCACCATGAGGCCGTTAGTTGGAAATCCGGATAATCCGATGGCTTCAAAAACCGGCCAGCCAAATATTTTTCCAGATCCGAATAATTCTCTGAAGAAAGCTACTGCAAGAATAATCCAGCTGTAGCCGAGTCCGCTGCCAAGGCCGTCGAGCATGGAATCCCAGGGTTTATTTCCCATGGCAAATGCTTCGAGACGCCCCATCACAATACAGTTTGTAATAATAAGTCCTACAAATACCGAAAGCTGCTTGTACATATCATACTGGTAGGCTTTCAATAGTTCACTGACCAGTGTAACGAAGGTTGCCACAATGGCAAGTTGTACAATAATTCGCACGCGGCTGGGAACAAGGTTTCTAATTGATGAAATCAGCAGGTTTGAAAAGACGATTACCAGTGTAACTGAAATGGCCATGATCAGCGTCGGGCGCATTTGTGTAGTGACGGCCAGCGCTGAGCAGATACCAAGCACCTGAATCGTTATGGGGTTATCGCTGCTTAACGGATCGTTTATAAATTTTTTTCGCCTGTTGGAAAATAGCGGCTCTGCCGGCTTCTTTTCGATAGGTTTTTCCAGTGTTTCCGTACTCATTTTTCGTCGCCTTTACGATTATTGTGCAATGGCCATCGTGGAAGATGTATTGCTTTTAATTTTTGTGATGTATGCGGAATAATATCCGAAATAACTTTCAATCATGGCATTCATACCCCTTGCCGTTAACGTGGCGCCTGACAAGCCATCAATTTTATGATCATTCAACATATTCGCTGGATTATTTTCACCTTTCAACATGTTGACCGAGATCAGTTCACCATCCGGGCCATACAGCTTCTTGCCCTGATATCTTTCTATCACATCTGGGGCAGTAATTCGTGCGCCAAGTCCCGGAGTTTCCGACTTATGGTCGTAGGAAGCGCCTTTTATGGTATTCAGGTCAGTTTCAAGAGCGATAAATCCCCAGATTGGACCCCAGAGCCCCTTACCATAAACCGGGAAAACGTAAGCTTCCACAGCGTTTTTATCGCCTGCCTTATGGTATTTGAAAACCGGTAATAAGCGCTGTTCCGGTGCGAGTTTATAATTCTTGGCTACATCGACCTTTTCGGCGATGATCGCATTGCCTTTCTCGTCCTTCTCCACAATTTCGCCTTCCAGATTTACCGTGATGGCTTCGATGGATTCTCCGTAGAGGTCAATGATTGCATTTCCTTTCGTTCCCTTTAGATCAACCACGGCGCCAAGGATTTTAGCCTTGGTGTCGAGTTCTACAGATTTTTCCTGCATTGGCTTCAGCCCCTGATTAGCCAATGCCAGCAAACCGCCACAGACGATGGTGAGTATGGCGGAAAAAACGATGATATAAGTATTAGACTGTTGCACGTTGTAGCCTCCTGTTTTTATTTGCTTTCACTATGTAATAATCGATAAGCGGTGCAAAGACGTTCATAAGTAAAATCGCCAGCATGATTCCCTCGGGATACGCCGGGTTGAATACGCGAATGATCACCGTAAGCACACCTATTAATATTCCATAAATCCATTTACCTTTTTCTGTTTGCGACGCTGATACCGGGTCGGTTGCCATGAATACCGCTCCAAAAGCCAAGCCTCCCATAACGAGATGATACTCTGCCGGCATTGCCATGAACGCGTTTACAGCAACCGCATTGAGCAATAGCCCCGTCAGGTAAGCGCCACCAAAAACACTAACGATAATTTTCCAGCTTCCCATTCCGGTAAGTATCAGGATGGCTGCGCCTATAAGACACATCAGAGTAGATGTTTCCCCAATAGACCCGGGAATGAATCCAAAAAACATATTGGAAAATTTATAAAAATCAGCGCCGAGTGCTGTATTACTATGACCCAACGCCTCCACCACCGTAGCAGTTTTGTTGACCGAAGCTTCGTTGGCTATGGCCAAAGCGGTGCTCCCGGTATAGCCGTCAACCGGCGTTTTATCTGCCATGTATGTCCAAACGTTTCCGGAGATTTGGGATGGATAGGCGAAATACAAAAACGCCCGGGCCGTCAATGCCACGTTAAGGATATTCATCCCTGTACCTCCAAATACTTCTTTACCAATGAGCACGGCAAAAACGGTTGCCAAAGCTACCTGCCACAAGGGAATAGTTGGTGGTACAACCAAGGGTATGAGCATTCCCGATACGAGGAATCCCTCATTGAGTGCATGACCGTTTTTAATCCCGAAAATAAATTCTACTGTTAGTCCGGCCGCGTATGAAACCACGATAATTGGCAGCACTGCTAATGATCCAATACCCAATTGTTGCAAAAGTGTAAGTTCCTGACCGGTACTGATCCCATGTTGATATCCGACATTCCATATCCCAAAAAGCAAACAGGGTACCATGGCAAGAATCACCGTCATCATCATCCGCTTCAGGTCGATGGCATCGCGAATCTGTACGCCTTTGGCTGAAGTGACGTGATCGGGGACGAAGAAAAGGGTTTCGAACGTTTCGAAGATGGGCATTAACTTTTCGTATTTGCCGCCCTTTTCAAAAAGTGGTTTAGTTTTATCAAAAATGTTCTTTATAGCTTTCATCGAACCTAGCTGTTTTTCATTAAATTCAATCCTTCCCTCAGTATTTCCTGCAAGTTGTGTTTTGACACATCGACAAACTCGCATAAAGCCACATCCTCCTCAACGACTTCATAAATGCCCAATGCTTCCATGTCGTCGTAGTCTTCCGCCATAATGGCTTTGAAAAGATAAGTCGGAAGGATGTCAATTGGCGTCACCTTTTCAAAAGCTCCGGTCTGAACAAATGCACGCTTTTCACCTTTGGTACTGGTATCGATGGAATATTCCTTATTTTTTCCATTGAGGAATGATAAAAGACCAAATGCTTTGTGTGCGCTCAGTTTCTTTGTTGATATATCGAACCATCCGAGAAATTCGCTGTAATGCCCTTCGCGTATCGCCGTGATCTGATTATGGTAAAAACCCATATAACCGGTTGAAGCTATTTTTTCACCCGTTAGAACATTACCACTGATTATCCGCAATTCACCTTTATTGACAAATTTTTCAGCCAGTTTGTTTACACATGCACCGGTAAAAGTTTTGAAGTACTGGGGTTGGCTCACTTCTTCTCCGGTCAAGGCTATCAGTTTTGATGCATCATACCTGCCTTCAGTAAACAATTTACCTATTTGCGCTACACCATAAGGACTTACCGTCCAGAGAAGATCGCCTTTTCCGATGGGATCGATGTGATGAATGTGAACACCTACATTGCCTGCCGGATGAATTCCAGTGATTGTGTTTATCTCAGCGTTTTTAACCGAAGTAAAAAACTGATCTTTCGCATCGCCATTTACCCCGATATGTACCTTTCCTGAAGTCAGTCTTCCGAGCACATCGACGCCCACCTGAAAATATTGTTGCTCTCCTTGCAGCGTGTAAGCTATATCTGGGGCAAGTGGATGCGAATCAAAGGTGGAAATAAATATCGATTTTGGAGTATCATCCGGATTGGCTACAACCCCATATGGCCTTTGAATGATATTTGGCCATACCCCGGAGTTAAGTATTTGCTCGATAATATCTTTTTTATCCAGCTTACCCAGATCAGATGCTGCGAATTTTTTGAACGCTTCAAAATTGACTTCCCTGTCGGCCAGAATTTTAATTTCCAGGAGCTTCCTTTTATCGCCGCGCTTTATTTCCACGACTTCTCCGCTGACGGGTGAGCAGTAAAGCACCCGCTCCATCATTTTGCAAAACATCAGGGGTGTTCCCGCTTTAACGGTATCACCTTCATTGACCGTGACTTTTGGTCGTTCTATACCAGGGAAATCTGAAGGTTTTATAGCAAAAGTTTCGGGTTGGTCACACGCCCCCGTTTTTCTTTGTGCTTTTCCTATGAGATTGATGTCGAACCCCTTCTTAAGCCTTATAGTATGCGACATTGAAAAGTAGTATTAATTCACTATGAATTGAGTTGGCAAAAATAACTAAATTTTCCTTTTTGGTCGAATTGCGCCCTTTTTTGTTTCATATAAAAAGTAAATCCCGTATAAAAAAGCTTACGCGACAGCGTGCGGCTGATCTACAAGTTTCGATATATGCTCTGCCACTTCTTCCATCAGCCACATCGGAGTGGAAGTAGCGCCACATATTCCAACACAGGATTTCTCTATGAACCATGCAGCATCCAGTTCAGTGCTGTCCTCAATAAAATAACTGTTAGGATTATGGGTCTGGCAAACATTAAAGAGCGCCCTCCCATTGGAGCTCTTTTTTCCGCTGACGAAGATGATGAGATCATGGGCCTGCGAAAATGTCTTCATCCTTGGTTCACGGTTTGCCACCTGACGGCAAATGCTGTCGTGTGCTTCGAAACACTCTTCGACCACCAGCAAACCTTTATCCTGAAAGCGTGCTTCAATCAAGGATTTCATGGCATAAAATCCCTCCGTACTTTTTGTGGTCTGGCTAAAAAATGTAGCCGGACGCGAATAGTCAATTTTATCCAGATCAGATTCGTCAGTTACAATGATCGCCTCGCCCATCGTTTGCCCGGTGAGTCCGATCACTTCAGCGTGACCTTTCTTTCCATAAATAATTATCTGGCCATTTTCCAGAGCCATCTTGTCATGGGAATTCTTCACTCTGTTCTGGAGTTTTAAGACAACCGGACAGGATGCATCGATCAGTTCGATGTTGTTTTGCTAATGCCAGGGCGTATGTTTCAGGGGGCTCACCATGTGCCCGTATTAACACTTTACAATCATGAAGATCCTTCAACTGGTTGTAATCAATGATCCGAAGGCCTTTTTCATACAGCCTTTTCACTTCCATGTCATTATGCACAATATCACCAAGGCAATAGAGTTTATTGCCCCTATCCATTTCATTGTCTGCCATTTGTATGGCGAATTCTACACCAAAACAAAATCCTGAATTCTGATCTATCGTAATTTTCATGGTTATTTGTTTTCAATGATACCTCTTGCTAATACTAATATTTTTTGCACCTGATCATCAAATGCCAGATTGCTGGTATCAATATCTATTGGCGTCTTTTGCTTTTTTAAGTGGGCTATCGGCCCGCGATGAATCTATCCTGTCGCGATTTTGAGCATTGTCCAGTACTTGCGCGGTGTTCAACCTCGACGCCTTTTTCCTCCAATTCCAATTTTCTTCGTTGGGCGCGAACTTCCAGTGACGCCGTCATGAATATTTTCAACTCTGCCTCCGGAAACACAACAGTTCCAATATCTCTGCCATCCATCACAACCCCTTTTTGCTGACCGAGGCGGCGTTGCTGATCGACGAGTTTTCTTCGGACCCTGGATATTTCACTTACCGGACTCACGAGGTTCGATACTTTCATCTGCCTGATGTCGTGTTCTACGTTCATCCCGTTCAGGTATGTTTCATTCTTGCCGGTAGTCCGGTTGAATTCAAAAGAAATATCAATTTGCTGAAGCGCCAGTTCTACGTCTGTATCATTCTTTAGATCCACGCCGTGCTCAATGAAAAATAAGGTAACTGCCCTGTACATAGCGCCAGTGTCTATGTAGATGTATTGCAATTCCCGCGCTATTACCTTGGCTGTTGAGCTTTTCCCACACCCTGAGTTGCCATCAATGGCAATAATGATTTCTTTCATAGTTCCCGCGGTTTGATTTTTAATGCTCCAAGGGGCGCCCTAGTTAACTTTCGAATATTTCTGTGGCACCCATAAACCATTTCAGGATTGCAAAAATAAGTATTGTTAGCGAAAGATTACCCACTTGCTCTGCGAATGTGCAAATCAGCAATCTTTCATAGGGCATGGAATTTGGCCCATGCTTGGGCTGGCTGCGCTTTTGTGGCTTTGAACTGGCGCATGCAGCCATGCAAAATACAAAGGTGAAAATGAATATGGGAAGCATAAGGCTTCGGAGAAAAGGACGATGGAACAGTGTCATTTACAATACTAATTGATTTGCATTGCAAATATACACCTGAAATTTTAAATGCCCCGCAGACAAATTGTAGTACTTGCTGACTACCTTTGCCAGAAGAACATGACGGCTATGGATGAAAAAGAATCCCGATCAAAAAAGATCATCAAGGACATAACCAAGGGTGTCGATGACTTCATGAAAGAAGCTGAAATATCCAAGGGCGGCGTAAAACGTGCCGTCTATAAAAAGGTGGAAGAACTGAAGAAAGCACGCGACGAAACCAACGAGGAGTTGAAGAAGATCCGTGAAGAGAACAAGGAGACTTTCGAAAAAATAGAGCATGAAACCCAGCGCATTGCGAATAGCCTCAAATCAGCGTTTAAGGGATTTATTGATGCTTATTCGGAAGAAAAGAAATCTGACACGCCAGAAGAAAAACCAAAGTCCTGACCGCATTACAATTTTCAATATTTCTTTCATCCGTATCCTTTCAGAGGACGGATCGATAACTATTAGATCTATCAGATGAATTATCTTTCCGTCGAACAGCTTTCAAAAAGCTATAATGAACAACCCCTTTTTCTTTCCATCACATTCGGCATCAGCCAGGGCCAGAAAGTGGCGCTCGTTGGTAAAAACGGGTGTGGGAAATCCACGCTTTTAAAAATCATAGCAGGCACGGAGTCTCCTGACGCTGGTAAGACCATCTTCCGCAAGGGAATAAAACTTGGCTGCCTGCCACAAAACCCGGATTTTTCCAGTCATCTTACGATACGCGACTATATTTTTAACAGGGACAGCGAAGTACTCACGACCATAGCGGCGTATGAAGAACTTATCGAATCCGATGCGGCAGATGAGGAAAAACTTCATGAGGTACTCCATAAAATGGATATGCTCTCTGCCTGGGACTTTGAATCGGAGATAAAACAAATCTTGGGAAAGTTGGGCATTCACGACCTTGGATTGTTTGCTGACGAACTTTCAGGCGGGCAAAAGAAACGGGTAGCTCTGGCGGCGGCTTTGGTTGGAAAGCCGGATTTCCTGATCCTTGACGAACCGACCAACCACTTGGATATTCAGGCCATCGAATGGCTGGAAAATTACCTCACTGCCCAGACCATGTCACTGCTGCTCGTGACACACGACCGTTACTTCTCGAAGGTCGTCACCAACGAAATCATCGAAATCGACAATGAGACGGCTTATACTTACAACGGCAACTACTCGTTCTACCTGGAAAAAAAGTCTGAACGCCAGACCCAGGAAGCTTCAGAGGTATCCAAGGCGAAAAACCTGCTGGTGAAAGAACTGGACTGGCTCCGCCGCATGCCCAAGGCGAGAGGAACCAAGGCCAAATTTCGCATCGATGCCACATACAAACTCATGGAAGTGGCAGCCAAAGATCTTTCGGAAGACGCGCTCACGCTGAGGATTCAAACCCGGCGACAGGGAAATAAAGTGCTCGAAATCCATCATTTGAATAAGTCCTATGACGGGGTGAAATTCGTCGATGATTTCAGCTATGCCTTCAAGAAAAAGGACAGGCTGGGGATTGTGGGTAAAAATGGCGTGGGCAAAACCACTTTTCTCAATGCTATCACGGGCCGTATATCGATCGATTCCGGCGAGGTGGCTGTTGGAGAAACAACGGAATTCGGCTATTACCAGCAGCAGGAACTTATCTGCGCTCCCGGCACCCGGGTCATCGACGTCGTAAAAGAAGTGGCCGAAATGGTAAAGCTATCAGACGGAAGTGTCATCACTGCATCACAGTTTCTCAATCATTTCATGTTCCCGCACGCTGTGCAAATGACGCCTGTGGAAAAAGTTCAGCGGTGGCGAAAAACGGCGGCTGCAACTGATGCGCGTGCTCATAAAAGCGCCTAACTTCCTGATCCTTGATGAACCCACGAATGACCTGGACATCATGACGATGAATGTATTGGAAGATTTTCTGATCAACTTCGAGGGAAATATCATCGTGGTGTCGCACGACCGGTATTTCATGGACAAGCTCACTGAGCATCTGTTTGTGTTTGAAGATTATGGAAAAATCACGGATTTTCCAGGCAACTACTCCGACTACCGCAACGCATTGGAGCAAAAGGAAAAGAGGCCTTCAAAGGAAACTACCGCTGAAAAACAGCCAAAAACCCAGGCGCCTGTGGCTGATGCAAAGCGTAAGCTGACATACAACGAGAAGAAGGAGTTTGAAACACTTCAAAAAGACATTGCCCGGCTGGAAGCTGAAAAATCCCAACTCATCGGAAAGCTAAACAACGGCTCAGGCACGCATCAGGAACTTTCTACCTGGTCAACAACAATAGAAGCCATTACGGCGAAAATCGATACAATGGAGCTGCGCTGGCTGGAACTGTCGGAGCTTATTTATTTGAAGAAATGTAGACCGTTTGAGGGTTACACGCTAATTGGAGAAAGGTCCGTGGATTTTAGACACATTCTTTCTAAGTTCTTCAACAAAATTATACCAAACTAGTGTCATGTCAATCTAAAATTGTATAAAGACGTTTTATTTAATTTGTTCATATTTGTAAATGCGTTTATTTAGCTTTTTATTATTTCGGTGTGTGCTTACTTCTTTTTTATTATTTTATATTATCAATCCTTCTTTTAAGACATTGCCCCATCAGTACGTTTAATTCTATTTCAGCCATATTTAGCCAACTGCCATGTTTTGGTGTATATACAAATTCAAACCTATCCCATATTCGTTTAGCCTCTTTCGGTGGATATGTTTCATATAAGGCGGATGCTTTGTGGGTAGCCAGATTGTCCATTACCAGAATAATTTTCAGAGCATCTTTATACCATTCATCGGCTATTTTTTTGATGAATTCAGCCCAATCCACTTTTGTTTTTCTTTCGCTAACCTCAACATACCTCTTTTCCTTTTAGGTTCAGATGCGATAAAAATATTAGCAACACCACATCTTTCGTATTCGAAATCAACTCTTGCTTCTTGTCCCGTTTTCATCGCAACAGGCATCCGTGTCTCTTTTATAAGCTGTTTAGGCGATTCATCCATGCAGATTACTGGGAAATCCTTATTGTAAGGTCTTTTATAAACATCGAGAACTTGCTCCATGGCAGCAACAAAATGGCTGTTTTGATGTGGTGGAATTACCCAACCTTTTGTTTTCCAAGGTTTAAGTTCGTTTTTTTTAACACCTTCCGAATTGTTTCGTGCGAAATGCTTTCAATATAGTTAAGTTCAACCATCTTATCGGCAAGCAACCTGAGGGACCACTTAGCAAAACCTTCAGGAGCCTTGCTGCAACTTAGGGCTATTAATTGAGCTTCTAAATCACCATCTGCTTTTTTCTCTTTTGTCCTACTCATAGGCTTACGCTCAAGACAAGCTTCAAAACCCTCCTCTACAAATCTCTGTTTTACCCTGTCTATCATACGTGCACTTACCTTTAAAACTTACTATCTGTTTACCAAATTTTCTCACCATATTCACCTTCATCACAATTAAGTAAAATATAGGCCGTGCGAAACTGTTGTGATGTATGAGACCCTTTGCTTACAATGGATAGGAGCTCTTGTCTCTCTTCCTTTGTTATTGTCACTTTGTATTTTATCATCGTTTTTGATGATAAATATAGAAATATTATCACAATATCATTACATGACGCTAAGGCTTAAAGCTCTCACCTGATAAAAACAATTGTTCAACTCCCACCTTAAAAGATCTTTTCCCGGCCTTCTTTAATAAATGCCGTAACACCATATTTCGATCTTAAGCTAAACCCTTATAAGTCCATTCTCACACAACCTCCTGTCAAGACGGTGCCTACAGTAATGAGCTGACAATAACCAATTTGACCTTTGTCGTATTGTCTCAAATCATGAGGCGGATTCCTGCCTTAATAATGGAGGTATATTTCCAAATCTCCCCATAAAATTAAAAGGGCGAATTATCCGCATCATCCAAGTTCTACGCCTGAACATTTACTACCAAACTAATCCAGCCCGAGGAACCAAAACGTACAAAAGGGGGAGGAGATAAACCAGTATCCCACCATTTATTCATAAGGCATCAAAAGGGATAACGAAACGGAAGATAGCAAACCTTGGATGGGTGAAAGAGGGCCACCATCTAAGGGAGTCAATGGCGGCCGAAGGAAATTAGCCCAAAACCAACCAGGGATTACCTCTGCTGCAACTTCCATATCCCAAAGCATTTCGCCAAAAACACCTCCTCTCTCTCCACCTTTGGCCAGGGGCCCCCGTGCCAGTCAAAGGGAAATCCCCCACCCCCACCTCACCACGCCAGCCAATTTACCCTACCCCACACTTTAAAGCTACCATCTACCACCCACAACCGCCATCAACCCGCCATAACCCCACAATCCAGAAGACAAAATGAAATATCCTCCAAGTTAATTGAAGAAAATAATTCGTAACACAAATTGATTTACTTTTTAGTGATATTCTACTCCTCCCGCATTCATGGATGCGATACAACAGGGATTTCTCCCATTCAATCATTGTACTGTTAGAAATCGGGTTGGTTACCCCCGCTAATTGACGGTTGTACCGTCAATATTTCAGACGAGGAATGATCACCCGTCTGGGAGTAGAATAGAAAAAGGTTGCTAAGCGTAGAATTTTTCTACGCTTTACTATCAGAAGAAACCGGGTATGCAAGGATTTGTAATCCTGTTTTCAGTCGTTGGTTCTAGGCAATTGTTTAGGAGACTAATAGAACTTAAGCCGGATTGAAACGATTCCCGCGGGGGAATGACGGTTTAGGGGTACCTGGGTTTTTCGCAATTATCCAGGCATCAAAACAGAGGAAGGGCATAAGTGTCTGCACGCGTTACACTGCGCTAAACGCGCGCCAGAGAGGGAATCGCCTATATTCCAAAGATGAGGATTCCTGTTAGTTGTATTTAATTCCCGTTTGAACAATTATAATATACATCTGTTTTGTTTTCAGGACACGCGGAACACCTCTTTAAAAAGTAGTCAAAATGTTAAATTAACCAGGCAATAAAAAGCAATTTGATCGTAGGATTTGTGGTAGTAGCAGGTATGGCAACTTCCTGCGACCAAACACAGCAAAAAGGAAGAGAAGAAGCAGGCAAGGTTATTTCGCAAACAAGTGAAAGTGTGAAAAAAGTTATTGACGAGTTAGGATTGGTTTATGTAGAAGAAGGAGCTCAA
Organism: Cyclobacteriaceae bacterium; assembly: GCA_034523095.1. Lineage (GTDB taxonomy): Bacteria > Bacteroidota > Bacteroidia > Cytophagales > Cyclobacteriaceae > JAAUQL01. The sequence goes on from JAXHKU010000004.1 coordinate 297,989, forward strand.
AGTATAATTACTTATGAAGAAGTAAATGCCGCACAACAAGCATGGTGCGACGCTTTAGTAAAAATTGGTCAACTAAAGGAAGAAGGTGGCGATTACAAAGCTTTTGCCGAGCAAGTATTATCTGAATCCTATAATTATGACTATGGAAAAGTATTTTTCAAGCCAACTTTAGCCTTCGGTGATCAGACATTCAGAAATGACAAAAAAGGTGCCTTGGCCTACTTTATTGGAGGAGATGCTGATTATCCTAACGACAAAGGTTTTGCCCTTGCACCGTGGGTGAAAGCTCGCTATGACAACGCTGGAGATAATAATCAGGGGATTCAGATTTATGGATCTGTTGCGATTACAATGGGCAATGTTTGGGTTACTGGCAAAGACGGTAACGAAGTTATGGTCGATAAAACATGGGTTTTTAGGAAGGGCAAAGACGGTAAACTTAAAATTATAGTCCATAAATCAGCATTGCCTTTTAGTCCTAATTAAACTTAAAAAACGTACCCTACAGGCATCACTTGTAGGGTATGATAATTTTTTACATGATGTATCTATTCAAACAATATAAAATACTAAAATGGTAAAAGGCTTATTTTTTAGTTTAGTGCTTTTCTCTTTTTTCATACAAAGCTTAAGAGCTCAATCTACGGCAGATTCAATTCAAATGAAGAAGGAAATTGTAAGCTTGGAAGAAGCGCTGAATAACCCTGAGAAAGTTTATCGGCTCAACTTAAGCAATCAAAATATTCAGATACCTGACACAATTTGGTCAAAATTTACAAATCTTCAGTTTTTAAGCCTGAAAAACGACCACCTAAAGCAAATACCAAATGGTATCGGCAACTTAAAGAACCTTCAAGTACTTGATCTGAGTGGAAATGACTTCAAAGTCCTGCCTTCAACATTTAGTAGGTTATCCAAGTTGGAGGAGCTTTTCTTAAATGACGAGAAAAATTTTCAATTTGAGAAAAACATAACCATATTAAGCAACCTGCCAAGCCTCAGGTTCCTTCATCTGGAAAATGATGGATTAAAACGGTTGCCCAAAAGCTTTTACAATTTGAATCAAATTCAATCGCTATATCTGAATGACAATAAATTTAAAGAAGTACCAAAGGAATTAATCGACCTAAAAAATTTAAGGTATTTAGAAATGCAAAATAATGCTATAGTTTTACCAGCACCCGAATTGCAGGGTTTCGGAATTGAAATACGATTCTAAGTTTCGCGATTTGTCTTAAAATGTTATATGAATAAACTGATTACTATTATAGTCGGTGTTATACTTTGTAATAGTAATTCATTTGCTCAAAATACCAGGCTGAACAACTATAATTCAATAGGTTGGTACAATTTATTCGGGACATTTAAGCTATCACAAAAGGTTGATATCCATACTGAGTATCAATTTCGGAGAACCGATATTGTATCAGTATTGGCAACAAAGTCTCCTACGTGTAGGGGTTAACAATCAATTTGGCCCTAAAATGCAATTGAGACTTGGTTATGCATGGATAGAAACATTTCCTTATGGTGAAGAACCAATCAATGGAATGGGTAAGGATTTTACCGAGCACCGTTTATTTCAGATGCTAACGTTGACAGATAAAGTATCAATTGTGGAATTGTCGCATCGTTTTATGCTTGAACAACGCTGGGTTGGCCGCTATACTAATGTAAATTTGACAAAAGAGGACGATTACCTTTTTCTGAATAGAATTAGATATATGTTCCGCCTACAAATACCATTAAAAGGGAAAGAAATTATCGACAAAACACCCTACTTTGCAGTTTATGATGAAATTTTTATTGGATTTGGCAAAAATGTAAATGAAAATGTTTTTGACCAAAATAGATTGGGTATATTGTTTGGCTATCGATTTAGCCCGGTTTTACGAATTGAAGCGGGTTATTTAAACCAAATACTTCAACTTGGGCGTGAAGTAGATAGCAGAAATGTATTTCAATACAACAATGGATTAATAGTTAATGCCAATTTTAGCGTTAATTTGTTAAAGAGGAAATAAGTGTTTCTGAAATAGAATTTTCAACATGCGTTTTCTTTATGCATCTTATTCAGCTGCTGAGAGTTTGCAGCCTTGCCAACCTTTCAACCACGCCTTTCCTCGTGAGCGCTCTTGCAAAGCGTGCTGTGCATAACGACGACAGCCAATCTGATCGCTTGGCCCTTTTTATGAAGTATAAGCCTGGATGGCATCTTAATCGCGAATGGTCATGTTGAATTTTCGCCGTAACGGCGCAGAGGAATTGAGGGATCGGTTGGGCTTATGGCACTTTCTTACTTCAAAAAACCGTCAAAGCCCCAAAAGGACATACTTCCACATTCTGGATTCAGTTGTTCCACTGTTCTTAATTCATTTTTCGGTCTACCGCAGAGCCATAGATTTCTCCCTACGGTCGAAATGACAAATGAAGCGGCTTGCGACTTATGGTCAACAACTAATGACTGCTTCTGCATTCTTAATTCAATTGTTCAATTGTTCTGCATTCTCTTCAATCGCTCCCCACCAGCGCGCGGATGTATTGCTGGCGCTCGAAGTATTCGGGCTGCTTGGAGTTTTTATGACTCATCTTACCCCGGAAATCATCGAGAGTCTCATAGCCTTTGGCTTCCATCCATTTTTCTACTTCATCGAGAATCACCCTGATCTGGCCCATACCGTGCAGGTAAAGCGTTGAGCACAGCTCCACGGCCCTAGCGCCGACAAGGATTTGCTTTATCACAGCCTCACCGTCGTGGATGCCCGTATTTCCTACAAGCGAGCAGCCTACCTGCTGGTACAGAAGCGAAATCCACCGCAGGGTATTCGACATCTCGGTTGGCGTGCTGTATCGGTTGCGCGATTCCTGTGTCAGGTTCTGAATGTTGATATCGGTCTGGTAAAACCTGTTGAACAGCACTATCGCCGAGGCGCCAGCTATCCTTACGCCCTTGGCCACCCGTGGCATGGAGGTAAAATAGGGTCCCAGCTTCACAGCGATAGGTATGTTGATTTTATGCTTTACACTTTCAATGATGGAATAAATGTGCTTCTCTATTTTCTCAGGATCTTCATCAAATTCTCCGGGCATCACGGCGATGTTGAGCTCGAGGGCATCGGCGCCAACGGCCTCAATATATTTGGCGAATTCCGTCCAGCGGTCATTGGTCACGCAGTTCAGGCTGGCGATGACAGGTATATCAACGGCTTCCTTGGCGCTTTCAATGATTTTAAGGTACTGATCGGCGTTCATGTCAAGACCCATACGCTGTATATAATCGTATTCTTCCGAATGGAAGGACGGAATAGCGCTATTTGACAGCGCTTTTACATCGGCATTGATTTGCTCTTCGAATAGTGACTTCAGTACCACGGCGCCCGCGCCGGCATCAGCACAGCGCTTTACACCTTCCGCGCTATGCGTAAGACTGCAACTGGAAACGATGACGGGATTCTTAAGATTCAATCCCATGTATTTAGTAGCCAGATTTACCATGTCATTCGATTTTAAGTTTTTAAACAAGTCCGGCAAAGCCCATGAACGCCATGGATAGCAGGCCGGCAATTAATAGCGACGTCGGAACGCCTTTCATACCTTTCGGAAGGTCCATCAGCTCCATCTGCTCACGCAACCCGGCGAATATGACCAAGGCCAGGCCAAAGCCAACTGCCGTAGAGATGGAATAGACGACACTTTCAACCATATTAAAATTATTTTTGATCACGAGAATTGCCACGCCAAGGATAGCACAGTTGGTGGTGATCAGGGGCAGATAAACACCGAGGGCCTGGTAGAGAGCAGGACTCACTTTCTTCAGAATGATCTCCACCATTTGCACGAGGGCAGCGATGATGAGAATATATGAAATGGTCTGAAGGTAGGTAATACCCAGTGGTACTAAGACAAAATGTTGCACCATGTAAGTGACCATGGTAGCCAGAGTCAATACGAAGACAACTGCAGCGGCCATACCCATACTGGTCTCCACCTTGTTGGAAACACCGAGAAACGGGCAAATACCCAGAAACTGGCTGAGAACAATGTTGTTGACAAATATGGCTCCGAAGACGATGATGAAGTATTCCATATATTAGGTCGTTTTCTTTAAGCGATTAACGAATGCGATTAAAAAGCCAAGGGCAATAAAGGCCCCTGGAGGGAGGATAAACAACAGAATGCCGTCGGTTTCGACTAGTTTAATCCCGAAAAATGACAAATTTCCCAGCAATTCGCGAATGGTGCCGAGCATCGTCAGCGCAATAGTAAATCCGAGTCCCATGCCAAAACCATCAAATGCTGAGGAAACTACGTTGTTTTTGGAAGCAAAGGCTTCGGCCCTGCCAAGTACTATACAGTTTACGACAATAAGCGGGATGAATATCCCGAGTTTCTCGTGCAGATCCTGCAAATAAGCTGACATGGAAAGGTCTACCACAGTGACAAAGGACGCAATAATGACGATATAGGCGGGGATGCGTACCTTATCGGGAATGAAGTTTTTTACCAGGGAAATCACCACGTTGGACATGAGCAGCACGAAGGTGGTGGCGAGGCCCATGCCCAATCCGTTGAGAGCGGAGGTCGATACTCCAAGGGTAGGACACATGCCGAGCAAGAGTACAAATACCGGATTTTCCCTGATAAAGCCCTTGGTGATATTCTGAAGATTAGTCATGTTTTCCTCCTTTCATATAAGAATCATATGCTTGCTGCACGGCTTGCCCGAATGCCCGCGAAGTGATGGTGGCGCCACTGAGGGCATCAATTTCGCCGCCATCTTTCTTTACTTTTAAATTGAACGCAGATGGATTTTTACCGTAAAACTGGCTTTTGAATTTGTCTTCGCCCATTTTGGAGCCCAAGCCTGGAGTTTCCTTATGTTCGAGTACTGTAATTTTATTGATGGTGCCATCGGGCAAAAAACCTACCATAAGCCAGATGTTTCCACTGTATCCATTGGGCGAATTTGTTCTTATAGCACTCCCAACAATTTCACTCCCTTTTTTCGCGGGGTAATCCTCAAGACTGTCGGTTGAATTTGCAGCAGGGATCTTATACATCTCTTCCACTGGATTATTGTCAAATTCGGCAACAACTTCCTTTATGGCCTTTATTTTCTTTTGCTTCTGCGCCTCGGCAATCGGCTCCTTCGTCACTTCATAGACGTAGCCTAAAACCGAGGAAGATAATATGGCAACAACCACCAGGCTGAATACCATATTAAACAGGGTTGATTCTTTCTTAGCCATTTTTTACTTCCCCGAATCGTTTTGGTTTAATGTATTTATTCATGAGCGGTACAAAGCCATTCATAATGAGTATCGCGAAAGATACACCTTCAGGGTATGACCCGAATACGCGGATAATTACCGTGAGAAATCCAATGCCTGCGCCATAGATGAGCATGCCGCGCGTGGTCATCGGCGAAGTGACATAATCTGTCACCATAAAAAATGCACCAAGTAATGCGCCACCACTCAGTAGATGAAAAGCCGGATCCATGTTTTTCTCAGGATTGATCATCCAGAGTATGCCCGTAAAAAGTGCCATCACTCCAAGCATCGCCATGGGTGTGTGCCAGGTGACGATTTTTTTCCAGAGCATATAAACAAATCCGATGATCAGGGCTATAGCCGAAATTTCTCCGACTGAGCCTCCCATTACGCCGAGGAACAAGTTCATGTGCGATGGCACTTTTTCGATTAGTTCAGCTATTGGGACACCTGCACTTAAGCCTTCCTTAATAAATCCAAGCGGTGTGGCGCCGGTGGTTGCATCCATTAGTTGCATTCGCGAATCAATGGGAACCGGCCAACTCGTCATGGGCACCGGAAATGATATCAGTAAGAATACCCGGCCTACTAATGCAGGGTTGAATGGATTATTTCCAAGACCTCCAAAAGCAATTTTACCGAAGCCGATAGCTACAAAACTTCCCATCACAATCGCCCACCAGGGTAAATTGCTCGGCACGTTGAAGGCCAGTAATATGCCGGTGATTATTGCAGAACCATCCATAATCGTTGGCTCCCTTTTCAAAACAAAGCGCACGAGCAAATACTCAAAACCTGCGCAGCTTATCACCGCCAGCGTCGTGACATAGAGCGCGCCAATCCCGAATACATACAATGACACGGCGAATGCCGGTACCATAGCGATGATCACACCATACATCAGCCGCTGGACGCTCTCGCCGGAGTGAATATGCGGTGATGGGGATACGGTTAAAAATTGTGTACTCATCAGTTTTTCCGTGCTTTAATAATGGATGTTACAGTTCTTTTTCCAAGCCTGATATAGTCGAGCAATGGCCTGTCGGATGGGCAGGTGAAGGAGCAGGAACCACATTCGATGCAGTCCAGTGCCTTCTCTTTTTCCAGGCGATCAAACAGTTCCTTTTGCGTAAGGGTCATAAGAAGATATGGCTCTAATCCCATAGGACATACGGTGACGCATCTCGTGCAGCGGATACACACCTTCATGTGGCCGCGTTTTGCTTCTTCATTAGGAACAAGCAATATTCCGGAGGTACCCTTCGATACCGGAACCTCGAGCGTATTTAGCGCTTTACCCATCATCGGCCCACCGCTGATCACTTTGCCAGTATTTTCGGGAATGCCGCCAGCGGCTTCCACCAATTCTGAAATCGGGGTACCTATTCTCACCCAGAAATTGGCTGGTTCTTTTACGTCTTTACCCGTCACCGTCACCACCCGCTCAATGAGAGGTTTATTCTTTTGCACTGCTTCATAGACCGCGAATGCAGTCCCGACATTATGAACTACCACTCCAACATCTATCGGCAATCCACCTGATGGCACCTCGCGATTAAGCACAGCCTTTATCAACTGCTTTTCTCCACCCTGGGGATATTGCACTTTCAGAGGCTGTACTGAAATGCCATTTTCCCCATGGATCAATGAAGACATTTTTTCAATGGCGTCGGGTTTGTTGTTTTCGATACCAATGATCGCCTGCTCCACTCCAAGGGCAATCATGAGGATACGGGTACCAACGACGATCTCTTCTCCCTTTTCAAGCATGAGCCGGTGGTCGGATGTGAGAAAAGGCTCACACTCCACACCGTTGATGATAAGGCAATCGGCCTTTTTTCCTTTCGGAACGGACAGCTTCACATGCGATGGGAAGGTAGCGCCACCCAGCCCTACGATTCCCGCATCAGCGATTTTTTTAATAATCTCCTCGCGCTGCAGGCTGATGGTTTTTACTAAAACCTCAGAGAGATCGATTTGCTCGTCCCACTCTTCGCCGTCCTTGCCCGCCTTGATGATAATTGCGTCACGTTTATAGCCTGTTGCATCAATGACTTTATCGATTTTAGTAACGGTGCCGGAAATGGTGGCATGGATATTTGCTGAAACAAATCCTTCACTTCTCGCGATTACCTGCCCTACCTTTACCTTTTCACGCTGCTCAACGACTGGCTTGGCAGGCGCGCCAATGTGCTGTGAAATTGGTATGATAACCTCTTCAGGAATAGCCAGCTTTTTAATGGGTATCGAGGCAGTTATTTTGTTTTCTTCCGGATGTACGCCACCCATCGGGAATGTCTTTATCGTAGTATTTGCCAGGCTCATTAAAGTATTTCTTTATTTTCTGAACTCCCTTGATTATCCGATTCCTCGTTTGCTTTCTGCACCATAGCGATCACATTTACTTCTCCTTCCTGCTCCATGACAGCCGTATCAGTTTCTGCTGCGCGGCGCTCCGGTCTTTCACGTTTCTCACGCTCCGGTTTTTCGGATTCTTCTTTTCTGGGTGGAAAATTTATTTCAAGGATGGAATTTGACTTACAAACAGGCGCACACTTTCTGCAAAGTTTGCATTTCTCAGGATCGATATAGGCGAGGTAGTTTTGAATGGTAATTGCATCATATTTACATTCGCTCTCGCACTTGCTGCAGCCGGTACATGCTACTTCACAGGCTTTCTTGGCTGCTCCTCCCTTATCCTGGTTTATGCATGATACAAATATCCGGCGGTTCTTCCGACCCATTGGCCTTAGCTCCAGGATGTTTCGCGGGCAAGCTTTTACGCAGGCATTGCATGCGGTACATTTGTCCTGAATAACCACCGGCAGACCGGTTTTTTCATCCATATACATGGCCTGAAAATCGCAGGCATCCACACATTCCCCAAAACCCAGACAACCATATTGGCATCCGGTATCACCGCCATAGAGTGTATGGGCTATTGTACAATTCGGGCTGCCGTCATATACATTCACTTTCTGCCTGTATTCAAATGATCCGCTGCACCGCACCACGGCGACGTAAGGATCCCGTTCTTCCACCTCCATGCCCAACAATGAGGCGACCTTTTTCATCGTGTCGTTGCCTCCAACCGGACAATGCAGATCGGACAGGTCCGATGCTTTGACGCACGCCTCAGCAAATGCACGACAGCCGGGGTGTCCACAACCACCGCAATTGGTATTGGGTAGAGACGCCTCGACTTCATCGATTTTAGGATCTTCATAAACCTTGAACTTGCTGGCTATAAAATAAAGTATTGCCGCCGCGAGAAATCCCAGGATGGTGATTGTACCGACGGTAAACAGGATCGTTGGACTCATATTATTTTCAGCCTTTTTGTATTGTAAATAAAAATGTGCTCTTCAGCCTGCTGCGGAAAAGCGTCAGCAAAGAATAATAAACGGCAACACCCGCAAGGGAGAATAAACCGCTCTTAACTTCATTATTCGTTATAGACCAGCTAATAGTGAGGATGATGACCAGTACAATCAGAGGCGCCACGTAGCCGAGTAGTATAGCCAATGGCCCAAGTGATTTCTGAAATACTACATTGACATTTTCGCCAACCTGAAACTGCTGCCCGTAGCGTGGCACATCGATGGTCTTAATTTCCTTATCAGATACGGAGCATGTGGATTGGGCATGGCAGGAACCACAGGCCGATACACTGACGATACTTACTTTAATGGTATCGGATGTAATTTCTGTAATCACGCCTGGGTGTTCTATAGAATTACCAACAGTCCCGGAAGTCATATTCCTCACCTCTACAAAAAAACAAATGTAAAGTGTACAGTATTGATATTAATTGATAATTATCAGCTTTCGGAAAAAATCACCATAAAAAATCAACTGTGTAAAAATAAAAAACTCCGGATAAAAGCATGTTTTACCCGGAGTTTATTTCTAAAGGCTTTGGATTAGAGTCCCAGTTCGCCTTTTATTTGTTTTACCCAGCCTGCTACACGGGCATCCGTTTTATCAGACTCGTTGTCTTCGTCACAGACCAGACCGAGGAATTTTCCATCCACCACGCCTTTTGACTCATCAAAGGTATAATCTTCTGTTGGCCATGCGCCGAAAAATTTAGCCCCTGACTTGGCAATTCTTTCATAGATGATACCGATGGCGTCGCAGAATGTATCAGGATATCCGTCGGCATCGCCAACACCGATGAACGATACTTTCTTACCACTGAAGTCCACATCATCCAGGATATCGATAAACGAATCCCAGTCTTCCTGAAGTTCGCCGATTTCCCAGGTAGAGGCTGCGAGGATTAATGTGTCATATTTTGCGAGGTCTTCTGCAGTGGCAGAATCAACGTTGTGAACGTCCGCATTGCCGAGCGCTTTTTTTACTTTTTCGACTACATCTTCTGTATTTCCTTCGGTGGAGCCGTAAAAAATTCCAATTTTTCCCATAACGATTATAAGTTTTTACTTTTCAATAGATATTCTAATGGCGACAAATATAGCCTAAATTAATGCAATCCAGATGACATTTTCGGCAATAATTTGTTAAGTACCAGTATTTAAAAGCATCACAATCAGTATGCTTATTATCGTGCCATGAGTTCGCGGGCGCTTTGTAATGCTCCCTGAGTAGGGTTGTCGCCGCTGATCATTTTGGCGATTTCCACTTCGCGTTCATCGACGTTCAACGACCTGATCTTCGTGACAGAGCGGTCTCCGATGTTTTCTTTGAATACAAAATAATGCGTGTCGCCGCTGGCCGCTATTTGTGGTAAATGAGTGATGACGATTACCTGGTGATGCGATGACATGGCCTTCATCATTTTCGCCATTTTCATAGCGACTTCGCCTGATATGCCTGTGTCGATTTCATCGAATACGATGGTAGGCAACGCCGAAAAGTCGGTGAGCAGGTACTTTATCCCGAACATCAACCTCGAAAACTCACCACCTGAAGCCACGTTTTTCAGTTCATCCGGCGCCACCCCGATGTTGGCGCTGAACAAGATATTGAATTTATCCATGCCATTGGCAGATGGAGGAATATTTGCGTGGCGAATCTCGACCGATGCATGCGGCATCGCCAGCTCCCGCAATATGGTTTCAAGACCGTTTTTAAATCCCTTGACAACAGCCAGCCGCGATTGCTGCAATTTGGCGCCAATCAATGCCATTTGCTCATGTGAGGATGTCATGGACTTTCGGGCATTTTCAAGCTCGGCATCAAGGTTCAGCACTTTTTCCACCTTCAGTTTCAGCGAATCACGAATGGCGATCAAATCCTTCTCAGTAGCTGCCTGGTGTTTTTGCAATAACAGATACAGGAGACTGAGTCGCTCCTGGATTTCACTTTGACGATCGCTGTCGTAATCGATCTTCTGGAGTTCATTGTTTATTTCCCGTGCAATATCCGCCACCTCAAGCATGGCGCTATGCAACCGCTCCTTCATGGGAACAAAGTGCTCGGCATACTGACTTACCGACTGGAGGTTTTTGATGATTTTTTGCAGCGCCGGGAGCAATGCCATTTCACCCTGATCCAGCATTTCGGCAGATTCAAACAGTCGCGCTCTTATTTCCTCGGCATGCTCTATAATGCTCAGTTCCTCTTCAAGCGCCGGTTGCTCACCTTCCGAAAGCCGGCTTTTCACCAGTTCTTCATATAGAAAATGATTGTAGTCGGCTTCCTTCTTCAACTGATCGGATGTTTCGAGTAGCTGTTGATAAAGCGTTTCCAGCTCCTTATACTTCTTGAACGCCAACCTGTATTCATGGAGAATTGGGGCATTTTTGGCCAATCCGTCAATGATGTTCAGTTGATAGGTTGGGGAGCCGAGCAGGTAGGTATCGCGCTGGGAATGCACATCGATGAGGTAGTTGCCGATCGTTTTCATCACTTCGAGCGTCACCGGTGTATCGTTGATGAACGTGCGCGACTTACCGGAAGCGCTGATTTCGCGTCGCATAATCGTCTCCGGGGTGTAATCGAGTTCCAGGCTTTCGAAAAGTTCCTCGAGGTCGAGTCCTTCTATCTGGAAAACCGCCTCTACGATGCATTTTTCTTCATTCTCATACAGTACCCTCGTGTCGGCCCTGTTGCCGAGGAGCAGTCCGAGCGCACCGAGCATAATGGATTTTCCGGCGCCGGTTTCTCCGGTGATGGTGCTAAAACTGGCGGACGGATTTAGTTCCAGGTTTTTTATTAGGGCGTAGTTCCTAATGACCAGACTCTTGAGCATTGGAGATTTGCGTTTCGGATGCGAATGAAGTAAAAGTAGCAGGAAGAATTAATTTCCTATAATGCTTTTATAATTTTCCGTATTAGTGGGATTCAAATCCACGAGGATGTTGTATGCCTCGCGGCGTGTGGCAGGGTTGCCTCTCTCGAATATTCGCACAAGTTCATTCTTTTTCGCATCGAAAAAGGAGATTTTCAGAATGCTGTTTGGAATCCGTTTATTGGCAGCCTGGATATCCTTGAGCACGTTGACGATCAGTACCCGCGCCTCATCAGGCTTTGTTTCAAAAATATCCAGCGCCAGGCGATGATAGGTGTATAACCCTTTCCGAACCGGCCGTAAATCCTGATTAGTGAAGTTTTCGCTGAGCCAATAGCGGTTTCGGTTGCTTTCAAAAGCCTGCCATCCGCCGCTTTCCGATTGCTGGGCGAGGTTCACAATATCCAGAGCTTTTTTAAACTGAGCATCCCCGCCAAATTCTGCGAAAGAGTCATTGTCTATACCGATAATAACATAGGCATAAAAAGCCAGCATAGAAGCGAGGCTGCTTGTGAAAACATTATCTCCGAAATCAAGAGGCGTGGACTCAATGTATTGAAATTGCCAATCGCGGTCGGCAAAATTGAACATGAGCGAGGTATAATTGGTATTGTAAACGGGACGAACCGATTGTATTTGCGCGGTGGCCTGAAAAACACCGACGGCGGGCATTTTTTCTATGGTTATGGAAAGATTGCATTGAATGCGCTCCTGTGGTGTGTAGTCGTCACTGGTCCATTTCCGGTTATTAAGGAATCGGGCAAAAGACTCTTCCATATCGCGGAAGACTGCTCTGTCGGAGGTCTGGGCACGCTGGTCGTCAACTTTTACCACACAGTTAAGTTCTTGTCCGTATAAATGGCTGATGTTAACCAGAAGCAACAGCGAGAATACCCAACCTCTACACATGGATTTTTGCTATTATTTCCCGAACAATATCGCGAGCTACTTCCCGCTTCGATTTCAGATCGAAACGTTTGACTTTGTTATCCTTATGGATTATAGTCACTTTATTGGTATCATATCCAAAACCTGCTCCCTGGTCTTTTAGTGAATTCAGCACGATCATATCGAAGTTCTTCTTCCAGAGCTTTTGTTGTGCATTATCCAACTCATTTTCGGTTTCCAGCGCAAATCCAACGATGAATTGATTTTTGCTTTTTGATTGTCCAAGGGTCGCGGCTATGTCCACCGTTGGTTCGAGGACAATCTCCAGTGATTGCTGTTTCTTTTTAATTTTCGTTGTTTCCGCCTTTGCCGGTTTATAATCAGCAACAGCGGCAGCCAAAATTGTTATATCCGAATTTGGAAAAAACTCAATGCTTTTGCCGAGCATCTCCTCGGCAGAGGTCACTGGAATTACTTCAATATTTTTGTGATTCAGCGTAAGCGATACAGGACCACTAACCAGTTTCACTTTTACGCCCTGATCGGCCATTTCCTTCGCGATGGCGTAACCCATTTTCCCGGTGGAATGGTTGCTGATAAAGCGCACCGGGTCAATGGCCTGTAGTGTCGGGCCTGCTGTGACAAGCGCCGTCTTTCCAGCTAATTGTTCCGTTGGGTGAAAATGATTCCGGAGTATTTCTACAATTTCTTCCGGCTCGGCCATACGACCTTCGCCGATGAGGCCGCTTGCTAATTCGCCATGTTCAGCATCAATGATACTGTTGCCGTAATTCATCAGAATAGCGATGTTGTTTCGCGTGGAGGGATGATGGTACATATCCACATCCATAGCCGGGGCTATATAAACAGGGCATCTGGCAGACAGATAAACAGCTGCCAGCAGATCCTCGCAGATTCCATTGGCGAATTTTGCAATACTATTTGCCGTGGCTGGCGCTATAACATAAAGATCGGCCCAAAGACCAAGCTCCACATGGCTTGTCCATTCACCAGATTTTTCATTGAAAAAATCCAGGTTTACCGGGTTCTTGGATAGGGTAGAAATTGTAAGCGGGCTAATAAACTCCGTGGCTGAAGGGGTCATGATCACTTTCACATTGGCGCCTTCCCTAACCAATGACCTGACGAGTAGAGCAGATTTGTAGGCAGCAATGCTGCCGGTGATACCCACCAGGATGTTTTTTCCACGAAGCATGGACTACCTGCTAATAGTATTCCTGTGGCGTCTCTTCTTCCGGATAGCGGAATGTGAGCTCTCCATTGAGGAATTCTTCAGTGGCAATGTTGGTTGACTTAGGAAGTCTTTCATAGAACCTTGATATTTCTATCTGCTCACGGTTTTCGAAGATTTCCTCCAGATTGTCCACCGTAGTGGCGAATTCGGCGAGTTTGTTGGTGAGTTCTTCCTTAACTAAGGCAGATATTTGCCTTGCTCTTTTTGAGATTACAGATACAGACTCGTACACATTGAGTGTGTCTTTTGCCAGCGTATTCAGATCTCTTGAAATGATTGAAGGATTAATTGCCATGATTTATAATTTATCTTCTGTAAGTTTTTCTATTTCGTCAATGCTATCAGAGTAATAGGCCTGCATATCCTTGAGGTATTTGCTCTGAGGATAATTTTCCAGAAACTCTTCGTAAAATTCTATACAATCATAATAGCGCTCCTTTTTCCTGGAAACTATGCTCAGTTCAGCATATTGGAAGGACGCCTGAACCATCAGGAAATTGGCTTCCTCGCTAAGCATGGAATCCGGGTGATCTTTCCTGAAGTTATCCAGGGCGATGAGAGCGGCATTCAAACGACCAAGCTTAAAGTACAACTTCGCGTTTTCATACGCTTTTTGCTCCAGCTTCAATCGCAACTCCGCCTGTATGTTGGTCGCCTCATTGCGATACTGACTCGCGGGATAGCGGTTCATAAAAGTCTGTAGCGCCGTGATTGCTTCTACTGTACTCGACTGATCCAAGTTGAATACCGGTGATTGCTTATACAGCGAGTACCCATACATATAAAAAGCCTCTTCAGCAAATTCGCTGCGATTATAGGTGTCGTGGAAATTCTTGAAATAATGCGATCCGAGAAGGTACTGCTTCTGGTAGTAATGCGCATATGCGTAGTAGAACTCCACCAGTTCAGCTTCAGCGCTTCCGCGGATGAATGGCTTTATCTGATCGAAACAGGATAACCGACCGGTAGTAATCTTTTTTCTCATAATATTCCAGAGCCGCATCGTATTTTAGCTTCCAGTCGTCGCTTTTTCTGGATTCGGCGAAATTCGCTACATCCTACATAAAGCACTAACAATGAAATAATTAGTAAACTTCTGATGGCTTTTTGAAACATAAGGGTGCAAATATAGCAGAGTAACGTCTTATAAACAATTTTATTTGAGGGTGACTATCAACTTGTTATAGGTACAACTGCAAGAATGGTTTACTGATTTTCGGGCTTCGCAACTGCCTCTTCATCAGTTACAGGTTTTTCCTGGTTCCTTTCCGCTTCAGTTGACCCACTTTCGAGTTCCTGCAGGTTTTCCTGAATAAATTTTTCGCGTTGCTGCCTTACACGTTCCAGTTCTGCCGGACTGGTGAGCAATTCTCCACGCGTCGGGCGTTCGTCGATTCGCCATGAAAATCCCTCCAGTTTTGTATCCTCTTCTTTTTAGTTCATGAGGCGGCGTAAAGCTTCCCGTCTGGTTTGGTAAAAAATCGAATATCATTCACCTGATTCTCCACGAAGGCAATTTTCATATTGGAACAGACGATTTTATTCATTCCGATAAACTTGTGCACATCTTTATCATCGGCCACAAAAATAAATACTCACCCATTCCCGCTTACATTCACAAAATCGACGCTCTTCCTTGCAAAATAAGCGATCATCTGCCTGCCTTTTACCTGGTTGAAGTTGGTGGTAGAATCCTGGGAGATAATAAAAGCTCCGGTTTTTGCACGCAACTGATCGATCGTGCCATTTTTCACAGTAACCTCTATGGTATCAGGCAGTAATCTGGCTGCCTTCATTCCAGAGAATCGGGTCGCGATAAAATATCATCAGGGAATCGCTCAGCAGGTAAGCCAGCGAATCGGCTTTCCCTTGCACGTCGGCTTTATAAATCTTTACGTTTGGGTAGGCCAGCAAGCGTTTATTTGTTTCCAAGCTGTCGGTAATGGAAATCAATGTATCTGCTCGAAGGTAAAGTGTGTCGTCGTTTATCGGTTTTTTAAGCAGTGGCTCCCCGATGATGAGCGCACGCCCCTGATCCTGCCAAAAGTTGGCTTGTTGCCCGGTTATGATTACATCGTCCTCTTTGGCATGAAGAAATACATTGCCCCTGGCTTTATAGGAGCCGGTGACATTGTCAAAGTATAGTTCGTCACCCCGGAGATAATACTCATCTGTATTTACCTCACCCATCATGAACACTGAAGTATTTTTACTTGTGTCAAATTCACTGCCTTGTTTTGACATCAGCACCCTGCCCTCCTTCGTAGTTATTTTGGTCTCGCTACTCGTTTTGGCAATCTTGGTAATCATATTGTACACCAGGTTGTTGGTTTGGAGGGTGTAATCCGGTGTAACCATTTCTACGCTGTCGGTGAAAATCATCAATTTGCCTTCCGTATCATAGTTTCCTTTTTTACTTGTTATCGTGTTGACTCCACTGATGATCGTTCCGCCATCGAAATAGACAGCTGATTTGTTGATCATGTCGTAGTCCAGATTTTCCGTATTCAGCCTGATGGAGTCATCGACATATACCACATTTCCACGGAGTCTGGCGGTGCGGCCATCGCCATCGTAGTTGAGTCTGTCTGAGGTGATGGTCACAGAATCCTGCATGTCTTCGATCCGGACTCTGCCGAAGGCTTCCATGGAATTCGTCTTATCGTAGGCCAACGCCGAATCGCAATAGATGGTTGTTTGCCCCTGGGTAAATACCACATTTCCAATGAGCTTTTTGAAACTTACCCCATCTTTAACTCCTCCTTCCAGCACATCTGCCTTACTCTCGAGTTTATCAGAATTCTGGCCTTGCAGGTCGAAAAAGACAGAGCAACCAAGAAAAAGTGAAAGAAGTGTTACTTTTAATGCTGATTTCAACGCCATAGGATTTCGGTACAAAGCTAACGATTTTTGTCTTTCGGAAATTATGCATCGACGCTTATCAGACTATATCGATCATTACCAGCTTTTTACACGTGAGGAGCCGGTGCTGCTTGCTGTGAGCGGCGGCGTGGATTCCATCGTACTTACCCACCTGATGCACAAGGCAAATTATAATTTTTCCATAGCGCATTGCAATTTCAAACTTCGCGGTGATGCGTCAGAGGGTGATGAATTATTCGTCAGAAATCTCGCTCAGCATCTGGACAAAAAAATCTACGTAAAAGAATTCCAAACTTCCGAATACGCTGCTACTCATGGCATTTCTATACAAATGGCAGCCCGAGAGCTAAGAAGACAATGGTTTGATTCATTGGTCCATTCCGACGGATTTGTAAGAATCGTGACAGCCCATCATATCAATGATTCGCTGGAAACAGCGCTTTATAATATTACCAGAGGGACAGGAGTTGCCGGACTTACCGGTATGCCGCCGACTAATGGAATTTACGCCCGACCCCTGATGTTTGCCTCGCGCCAGATAATTCTTGAATATGCCAGAACCAACGAACTGGAGTGGCGTGAAGATGCTTCTAATGCTACGACAAAATACCATCGAAACCTCATACGACATCAGGTCATTCCGGTTCTAAAGCAAATAAATCCAGCGCTGGAATTTTCTTTCCAGTCTACTGCAGAACGTGTGACGGCTGCTGCAAGTATCTATCGCAGTGTCATCGAAAAATATCGGATGGAATTATTAACCGCGGATGGAACGGGCTATCGATTGTCTGTTTCGGCATTGAAAAACGTGAATGAACCACGCCAGGTTATCTACGAACTCCTGCTTCCTTTCGGATTCAACTATTCTCAGGCTGCTGATATCTTATCTTCGTTTGACAGGCAGTCCGGAAAGCGCTTTTTTTCCATGGAATATTCCCTTACGATCGACCGGGATTTTGCATTTCTCATGCCCCTGGAAAGCGCAACTGAAATAATGATGTCTGTGAACATTCATGATCCCGAACTCAGTTTTTTAGATCAGGATTTTTATTTTGAAAACGGTCCGCGCGACAATTATGAAATAACCGCCGATCCCGAATCGGCCCTGCTGGATATGGATCAACTGACTTTTCCTTTGACGGTGAGAAGATGGAAAGAAGGCGATTGGTTTCGACCGCTAGGCATGCGGAACAAAAAAAAGGTGAGCGATTTCATGATCGATCTTAAAATTCCGCTTACCTTAAAGGAACGCATCGTGGTTTTTATATCGGGTGAAGATATCGTTTGGGTTGCGGGACATCGGATTGACGATCGGTATAAAATAACCTCAAAGACCAGGAAAATATTCAGGATCAGTAAACAACAAACAGATGTTTAATCCATTTAAACAATCCTATACATTAGCCGAGCTTAACACGTTTAGGTTTCTATCAAAAATCAAACTGTTCGAAAAGCTCAATTATAAGGAAATGTCTTATTTCCTGCCCTATTTCTACCTTCGCGAATACAACGTAGATGAGGTTGTGTTTTTCAGAAATGATCCGGGGAATGCCCTTTACCTGATCAAGAGCGGGAAGGTTTCCCTGAACATAGATATCAACAATGCTTTTGAACTGCTTGACATCATTAAGTCGGGTGAATCTTTTGGCGAGGGCGCACTCATTGCAGAATCAAACAGAATTTATACAGCGCTTATCCACTCCGAAAAAGCGGAACTTTACGTGTTGCCTAAAGTAAATATCCTTGAAATATTTGACGGTCATGCTGCCATCAAAACAAAAATGATGGAATCAGTTGCCGAACATTACCATGGACTTTTGGTCAATCTTTTCAAAGGATACAAGTCCTCCCGTGGCTTATTTAATCTGAGTCAGATCTATACGGTGTTCGATCCGATTCATAAAAAACAAATTAATATTCCTTAGAACCTGATTTTTGTCGTGTTATCAGAGAATGGATTTTCATAAATTGCACCCGCAAAACTTATACAGTACATTAATCAACATAATTAAAAAAACATGAAAATATCAGTAATAGGAGCCGGAAATGTTGGTGCAACGTGCGCGGATGTGCTTGCCCATAACGAAGTATCGAGTGAGGTGGTCCTTTTGGATATCAAAGAAGGCCTGGCGGAAGGTAAAGCACTCGACATCTGGCAAACTGCCCCCATTAAAAGGTATAGTACACGCACCATTGGCGTCACCAATGATTATGCAGCCACTGCAGACTCTGAGGTTGTGGTAATCACATCGGGTGTGCCGCGTAAACCAGGCATGAGCCGTGATGACCTTATAAGCATCAATGCCGGTATTGTTAAATCTGTTACAGAAAACGTTGTAAAATATTCTCCAAAAACCAAGATCGTAGTTGTATCCAATCCTCTGGATGTTATGACTTATCAGGCGTTTATCGCCTCAGGATTCCCAAGAGAGCGGGTTATTGGTATGGCGGGTATTTTGGACACCGGCCGTTACCGGGCATTTATTGCCAATGAACTGAATGTATCCCCGAAAGATATTCAGGCGCTATTGCTTGGCGGTCATGGCGACACGATGGTTCCTCTTCGTGACTACACCACCGTATGCGGTATTCCGGTGACTGACCTTCTTTCTAAAGAAAAACTGGATGCCATCATAGAACGCACAAAATTTGGCGGTGGAGAAATCGTGAAACTGCTCGGTACCTCAGCATGGTATGCACCAGGCGCCGCCGCTGCCAGGATGGCCGAAGCCATTGCCAGGGATCATCGCCGTATTTACCCATGCTGCGTAAAACTGGATGGAGAATTTGGTTTGAAGGATGTATTTGTTGGTGTGCCGGTAATCCTGGGTGCCAATGGAGTGGAAAAAATTGTGGAGGTAAAATTAAGTGCCGAAGAAAAGGGCCTTCTCAAAAGCTCCGCAGAAGCCGTTAAAGAACAAATGGAAGTCCTGGACAAGCTGAATTAATATATTATTGTAAATACGAAAGCCGGAATTCGAAAAGATTCCGGCTTTTTTGTTTTGTGATAAAAATATAGGATTGAGTTGAGTACACATCGTAATTCACAATACCAATTCATACTGAAAATAACTGAATACGGCTGGCCATTCAATAATAATTTTCGATTGAAATATTCCTATTATATTGAAGAAAAAGCTGCCTGATTAGAGAGGTGGTCGGTATCCCTGGAAAATTACTCTTTAATAATATGGAGCGTATCAGTATTTTTGATATTCTAAAAATAGGCATCGGCCCATCCAGCTCACACACGCTTGGCCCATGGAGAGCCATGCAACAATGCCTTTCTGAATTCAACCAAAAAAACCCCCTCCAGCGCATTCAGGTCATACGGATAAACCTTTACGGTTCACTGGCGAAAACCGGTATTGGCCATGGTACTGACAAGGCCATAATGCTTGCCGTATCTGGATTTGAACCCGAAACCATCGACTGTTCTCAGATCGATCAATATATAAACGAAATAAAGGAAGCTAAATTGATCCGTGTATCAGGCAGGTACACTGTACCTTTCGATCCTTCAACAGATATCATTTTCGACCGTCAGATTCAGCTTCCTTTTCACAGCAATGCGCTTCGTGTGACGCTGACCTATGCCATCGACAGTGTCTATGAGGATGTCTTTTATTCTATCGGTGGAGGCTTTGTGGTAAAAGGGCCGTCAGAAAAGCATCAAAAATCCATCACGCTGCCATTCCCAATCGACAGTGCATCCGACTTGTTGCACTGGTGCAATCTGCAATCAGGTAATATCAGCGACATCGTTTTCAAAAATGAGAAAGCATGGAGATCTGAGGAACAAATCTATTCACAGTTGCAAAAGATCATTGAGACCATGAAGGAATCCGTGTTTCGTGGCTGTCATTCTACCGGAATACTGCCCGGTGGCCTTCGTGTTAAACGTCGTGCATCCTTTCAGAACGAAAAGCTAATTGAAACAAAATCTTATCACGGACTTGAAGAATGGCTAAATCTCATCAAACTTTCTGACCGATCGTTTAGGGAGACCTTGAATTGGGTAAATTGCTTTGCCCTTGCCGTCAATGAAGAAAACGCAGCTTTTGGGCGGGTTGTCACTGCTCCAACCAACGGCGCTGCTGGTGTAATTCCTGCAGTGATGTTGTACTACCTGTGTTTTTGCGATGAGGCAGAAGAATCAGATCTATACCGTTTTCTGCTTGTTGCCGGTGAATTAGGAAGCATCTTCAAAAAGGGCTCTACCATTTCCGCGGCAATGGGAGGCTGCATGGCTGAAATTGGCGTTTCCGCTGCTATGGCTGCCGGTGCACTCACTGAATTGCTGGGAGGGTCGCCGGAGAAGGTTTTGATGGCGGCAGAAATCGCCATGGAACATCACCTCGGCCTCACCTGCGATCCTGTTGGCGGGTTAGTACAAGTGCCGTGCATCGAACGCAATGCGATGGGCGCTATGAAGGCCATCACCGCCTCGCAGATTGCTCTCGCCAGTGAGCCCCAATTTGCAAAGGTCAGCCTGGATGATGTCATTAAAACCATGTGGCATACTGCCGGTGACATGAATAGCAAATACAAAGAGACAGCGGAGGGTGGTTTGGCGGTTCAGATACCGGTCAGCATGGCCGATTGCTAGGTATTTTGTAGAGTGTTTCGAAATGAGTTTTTATCAGGATATTTGGCGTTACAGGCTTTCATATTCAAAATCAAAAACCTGCGCCAGATGATACCTCACCCGTTCTGATACCTCATCCATATCCATTTGTTTCCCTAATTCTATATGAAGACTCGTCACTGCTTTGTCAGGTATTCCGCACGGAACAATATTATTGAAATAGTCCAGGTGAGCGTTTACATTTAGTGCGAATCCGTGCATAGTCACCCAACGGCTGGTCTTCACGCCGATTGCGCAAATTTTCCGGGGATTACGTTTTTCCACATGATCCAGCCATACCCCTGTAAGGCCCTCAATCCTTCCCGCATCCAATGCTATAATCCTCCAGGGTTTTTATAATGGCTTCTTCCAATAATCTCAGGTATTGATGAATATCGGTGAAAAAGTTATCGAGGTCGAATATCGGGTAGCCAACCAACTGACCCGGTCCATGGTACGTGATATCGCCTCCACGGTTGATCTTATAAAATGATGCCTGCTTTGCTTTCAATCCATGTTCATCCAACAATAGGTGCTCTTCTTTACCGCTTTTACCCAGTGTATAAACGTGCGGATGCTGGCAAAAAAGCAAATAATTTGGCGTTGGCTTTTGCTCGGGCTCAGGCAGTTCCCGGTTCGCCAGTTTTATGGCGACGGTTTTGTGAAACAGCTCCTCCTGGTAATCCCACGCTTGTTGGTATTCTGTCAGGCCAAGGTCCTGGAATATTACCGATTTATTTTTCTCCACGTCAGGCAATGTATGATTCCAGCATCTTAAACCAGCCTCTGGGTTTTAGGTTTATTTTTTTGATCGATGCCGGCACCAATATAGCCTCACCGGTTTTTAGGCTTGTTGATCCTGTTCCGTAATCCATTGTCAATTCCCCCGACATACAAACATAGATGACAAATGAGTCCAGACTGCTGAAATCACGGCTGACGGCCTCATTAAAATGCAGCTTGTTGGTGGTGAAATAGGGGCAACTCACCAAAGGCACCACCTCATTCACTTTATCAATGTATTGGGTTTTGGACTCTTTTTGATAGGTGAAATCAATTGCATCGATCGACTGCTCGGTGTGCAGTTCACGGGCCTGACCCTGGTCGTCTTTTCTGTCGAAGTCGTATATCCGGTAAGTGACATCGGAGGATTGCTGGATTTCAGCCAGCAGGCATCCTTTACCAATATAATGCACGCGCCCTGCCGGCAGGAAATACACATCATCAGCCTGCACCTTTTCTATATTCAAAATATCCATCAATTTACCATGATTGAAATACTCAAGATATTCTTCCTTTGTCAGTGGCCGGTTAAAGCCCGAATTCAATGTGGCAAATACATCGGCCTGGAAAATATACCACATTTCCGTCTTACCAAATGACGCATGACGCTTCATTGCCAGGGCATCATTCGGGTGAACCTGCACGGAGAGGTCATCGTTGGCGTCGATGAATTTTACGAGCAGAGGAAACTCATTTCCATACCTATTATAAACTTTTTCACCAACCAGATTTGCCTTGTGTTCTTTCAGAATCTGTTCCAGGTCCTGTCCCTGGAGTCTGCCCTCACTTACCGTGGAAATATTTCCTTTTACACCACTGATCTCCCACGTTTCACCGCAATTGGGAAGCTGGCCAAAATCCTTATTGAGCACGGTACGGATTTTCTGTCCGCCCCAGATTTTGTCTTTGTAAATAGTTTTGAATTTCAATGGATACAAATCTGACATCTTTCGGTATTTTTAATTTATGTCCAAAAGTAAACATTCGGGCCAACTGGGCGAGCAATTAGCCGCCGATTATTTAAAGCAAAATGGCTGGAACATTCTTGCGATGAACTATCGCCATAAGCGGGCTGAAATTGATATTGTCGCCTCCAATGAAAATATCTTGCTGTTTGTTGAAGTTAAAACCCGATCCAATATGTCATTCGGGCAACCGGAAGATTTTGTGGATTCACGCAAAGCTGAACGTATCATTTCAGCAGCCGATCATTTCATCCGCGAAATAGACTGGAGAGCCAGGATTCGATTTGATATTATTTCCATCGACAACACGGCTCATGGGAAATTAACACATTTCGAAGATGCTTTCTATTGATAGACCTGGCTTATCACCGAAACTATTAAAGTTTAAAGCAGGGTCAGTATTTCTGGAAGACCGGCCGTAACCAGCACCATATGCTCAAATTGGGCTACGTTGCTTTTGTTGTGCGTGGTGAGGTTCCACTCACTTTCCTGCTGAATTGCCCGGCAGGCTCCATTCGAAATGTAGGGCTCCCAGGCAATCACCATTCCTTCACGAAGTACAAGTGTCTCTTCGGGATCGTAGTAGTTGAGTATGTTGGTCGGAAAGGCGTGGAGGGATTTTCCTACGCCATGGCTGCACAGGTTTCGGATAATAGAATATTGGTTTGACCTGGCCGTATCTTCAATAACTTTTGCGATCGAATTAATAGGGACATCGGCGATCGACATCATCGCGGCATCCATGGTTATTTGTCGGGCGCAGTCCAGCATTGGATTGGACTCCGGACCGTTTTCCCCGATGATCAGCGTGTAGGCCACATCGCCATAGTAACCGTTGTGCTCAATAGAAACATCGATATTAATGTGATCACCAAGGCGTAAAACTTGTTTTCCGGGAACGCCATGAGCGATGATCTCATTTAGGCTAATGCAGGTATAACCGGGGAATCCTTCCTGCTTTGGAGCCGAATTGGCTTTATGAAGTTTGATTAATCGTGCCGCGAGTTTGTCAAGGTTGGCTGTTGTGATTCCGGGTCGCACCGCATTGACCATATCCCAGAGAATCGTGGCCGCAATTTTTCCAGATTTTCGCATACCCGCCAGGTCATGATCACTGAGAATAGGAGAAAAACCATTGGTCTGTGGAATCATGAGCTAAGTTGAACGTAAAAATGCACGAAATAGGCTACTTTAGAATGACTAAAAGTGATGCTCTTTTGTTTATGATTCAGGCTGAATATTTTTTGGGAGACGTCCTGACTTTTTTAATGCTTCATTAATTATCCATTCGATTTGGCCATTTGAACTGCGGAATTCATCGGCAGCCCATTTTTCCAGGGCTTTTAAAATTTCCGGATCCATCCGCAATACAAATGGCTTTTTCTTTGACATAACTAATAATTGTACTTTTCGGTCCTTTGCAACAGGATTATGCTGGTTCCCTGATCAGATGCTATTGAAATTGGTTTCCAGCCTTGCTGACACATTTCATTGAGTCTTTTTTCAAATTTGGCTAACGACTCAAAAACATTTTTTTTGAATAATTTATACTCGTCCATTGGTTTATTGATTTAGTGTGCCTGTGTTGATAACGGGCTGTGCATCGCGATCGCCGCAAAGCACTACCATCAGGTTGCTCACCATGGCGGCTTTTCGCTCTTCATCAAGTTCAATGATGCTCTTTTGTG
Source organism: Cyclobacteriaceae bacterium (assembly GCA_034523095.1). Lineage (GTDB taxonomy): Bacteria > Bacteroidota > Bacteroidia > Cytophagales > Cyclobacteriaceae > JAAUQL01. The sequence goes on from JAXHKU010000004.1 coordinate 322,607, forward strand.
ACAGCAACTCGAGTGCACTTTCCACCATTCCGACGGCGCCCTCCACTATCTTAGAATCTGGCGGCGACAATTGCGGTGGCTTGTTGTCTTCTCAACATGGCCTGAGCTATCTCCGGCGCATATGCCAGATACCCGATCCGGGCTTCCATGACATGGATCCCTGCCATATTCAGGCGATCGTCCAGCTCTCTTTCGAGCGCTTCATTTACCTCGTTCACACCCGAACGGAGTGTAATCTCCTTCTGATGATCATCGAAATTATCGTATGGATACGATCCGGCGAGCTTCCGTACGGCCGCATCGGTCTGGACTTTCACGAATTGCGAATAATCATCCACCTCAAATGCCGCTCTATAGGTATCTTCCACCCGCCAAACCAATATGACGCTTATGAGAATCGGGTTTCCAACCTTGTCGTTCACTTTTACGCGCTCACTGTCAAAGTTCCTGGCTCTCAGCGATATTTCCTTCTTAACATAAAACGGATTGGTCCAGAAAAACCCGTTGCTCTTTACTGTGCCTTTATAGGCGCCAAACAAGACCATAACCCGGGAGTGATTTGGATTTACGACATAAAAACCGGTGAGGATAAAAATAAACAGCACAATGAGAATGCTGAACCAGGGCTGAACAAATGTAATGAGTCCCCAGGTGCCAACGGCAAGCAAAATGAGTTCGACTAGCAGGATCGGGTATCCGCTAAAGGGTTTTATTATTGCTTCCTTTTTCATGATAGGTGAATTTAATATGATATCAATTTAATATCATATTGAATTAAACGCAATAGTATCATGGATGTTTAAAAATCGATGAAAAAGTTATGACAAAAGCTGATAAACGGCCAGGGAAGCCAGGTAGGCAAATCCTGACATGAAAAAAAGCTGGATAATCGGCCATTTCCAACTGTTGGTTTCACGCTTTACAATAGCGAGTGTACTCATACATTGCATGGCAAATGCATAATAAATTAATAGTGAAAGCCCAACAGGCAAGGTGTATCTCGGGCCACCGGTATCTGGATTTATCTCATCGCGCATGCGGCTTTTTATGGTACTTTCGTCTTCAGAGCTGATGCTGTAAATGGTGGCCATAGTTCCAACAAATACTTCCCGTGCGGCAAAGGATGTCACCAGAGCAATGCCGATTTTCCAGTCAAAACCCAGGGGCTTGATCACCGGTTCCATGGCCTTTACCAAAAATACCGGCATAAGAATTTTCAAGTTTGTAGGTTTCCACCTTTGCTTTGAATTCCTCCTCATTCAAATCACTGACATTGGACTCAGCCACATATTTCTCTGCATTTTTTATGTGATCGCCTGGTCCAAAGGTAGCTGCCACCCACAAAATGATGGAAATCGCCAGAATAATTTTACCGGCCTCGAACGTAAAGGTCTTTGATTTTTCCAGTATGGTAAAACCAACATTTTTCCATCTGGGAAATTTATATAGTGGCAATTCCATGATGAAATAGCCTTTACTCTTAATCTTCATTATGGCATTCATCACAGCCGCCGAAAGAATCGCCACCAAAAAACCGAGCACATAAAGAACCATTAATACCAAGCCTTGCACGTTCAGGAAGCCAAATACCTTAATGTCCGGAATTACCAGGGCTATTAATATTGTATAAACCGGCAGCCGGGCTGAGCAGCTCATGAATGGGATTACAAATATGGTAATAAGCCTTTCCTTCCAGTTGTCGATGGTCCGGGTGGCCATGATGGCTGGAATAGCGCAAGCCCAACCAGATATAAGCGGAACAATGCTCTTGCCGTTCAGGCCGAAATTTCGCATGATGCGATCCATGAGAAAAACCACCCGCGACATATAGCCGGTTTCTTCCAGGATGGCAATAAAGGCAAATAATATGGCGATCTGCGGAATGAAAATCACTACACCGCCGATTCCCGGCAGTATTCCATCCGTCAATAAATTGGTGAGCACTCCGGCAGGTAATACACCTTTAAGCGACGCGCTCAATTCTGAAAATGTGAAATCGATAAAATCCATCGGAGCCGAAGCCCATGCAAATATTGACTGGAATATCAGAAAGAGGATGCTGAAAAAAATAAGGTATCCGAATATCCGGTGCGTAAAGATGCGGTCCAATCGATCAGTAAAATTCCGGTTCTCCTCAAGATTGGTAACTACTGCCTGTCCGATGACTTTGTCAATAGCTGCATATCGGCCTATGACTTCCTTTGATTGAGATAACTCCGGACTGAAACCATTGCTTTTTATGTGCTCCTTTATTTCGATACGATCTTTAGGGCTGAATCGCGGAAATGTCAGATAATGTATGAGCGCAAGGTGAGCAACATATCGATTGTCCAGTCCATATTTTGACTTGATTTCATCCTCAAGCACATTCTCAGCCTCATTACTCCTGTATGCCGGTGCGGGAATTTTAAAGTCCTCAAATTCCATGGCCTGGTACAGAAGATCGATTCCATGGCCGGTGCGCGCATTTAGCGAAATGACCGGAACATCGAAAAACCTCGACAGCATGGTGGGACTAACCCGCTGGCCACGATTCGTAGCTACATCGAGCATATTAAGAACCAAGATGACGGGAAGTCCCATATCCACCACCTGGGTGAAGAGCAATAAATTTCGTTTTATATTAGAAGCATCTATAATGACAATAACCAGATCAGGATGATCCGGATTGCTCTTATCAATAAGCGTATCAAATACTACCTGCTCATCTGCCGATTTCGGATACATACTATACGTGCCGGGTAGATCAATGATCTCCATTCTGCCACCTTCCGGAAGTCGACATATACCGGATTTCTTTTCCACCGTGATGCCCGGAAAATTCCCAACTTTTTGATTTAGCCCAGTGAGTTGATTGAATAAGGACGATTTTCCGGAATTCGGATTTCCGATAAGCGCCACCTTTTTTATTGGCTGATCAACCATTTTTTGACTCGATTAAAATGGATGAGGCTTCTGAAATCCTCATGGTAAGATTGTACCCGGCCACGTAAAATGCCAACGGGTCTCCAAGTGGCGCTGCGAAATTCATGGTAATCTCAGCGCCAGGCAAGCAGCCCATTTCCATAAGTTTGAGGGAAATATAATTATCCGAAAATCCAATGATGACACCCGACTCACCTTTTTTTAGATCCGCTGCACTTCGTTGATGCATCCTCTTATTTAGAATGGTTTTAAAAAGCGCAAGTTAATCAGCACGGCATAATAAATCAAACATGCTTTTAAATCCATTTTGTTTAATCTTTGTAATTTTATATTAAACATTATATTTACAATTCAATCACTTCATACAACATTTTGAGGCGATTTAATTACACTTCATATCCATATTTTTGCCATTTGATCCCTATTTAAGTTTTATCAACATTATAAACTAAAATACTATTATAATGAACTATTTAACTCAACGATTCAACAAAATGACAAAAACACTCGCAGTAGTGTTTGTCTCTGTTCTCGCATTGGGCTTCACAGCCTGTAACAACGATGATGATGATATGCCGGAGCCAGCAGCGCTTTCAGTTGCTGAAGCGGCTATTGCCACTCCGCAATTATCAACTCTTGTTTCGGTCTTATCTAAACCAGCACTTAGTGATATTCTTGCTGCCGCTGGTAATGATAATGCAACTCTAACGGTATTTGCTCCAACCAATGCTGCATTTCAAGGTGTGCTAACAGCTTTAGGATTGTCAAGTATAGATGAAATCCCAGAGGAAGTACTTCTTGATATAGTGAAATATCATATCATTGGGTCTGTAGCCAAAAGCAGCGCTCTACAGTCGAAACAGTATGAGACACTCAATGGTGAGTCAGTTACTGTTGATCTTATGGGAGGTGTGAAAGTAGATGGTGCTAACGTAACGACCGCTGACATTGAAGTTTCCAATGGAGTTGTTCACATTATAGATGCTGTATTACTTCCATCCCTTTATAAAAGTGCACTAGGCACTATTGTAGAAGTACCTCTGTTTAGAAAAGACTATTCAATTCTCACAGCCGCGCTTGTCAAAGCTGAGTTGGTTAGTACACTTCTCACTGATGGTCCTTTCACAGTATTTGCTCCTAATAATGCAGCTTTCGCTGCTGCAGGAATCACCTCACTCGATGGTTTGTCTAAAGAAGATTTCACGCCGATATTATTATACCACGTGTTGGGCTCGAAAGTGCTGTCTTCAGGGCTCCCTTCAGATGGAAAAGTAACGACATTGAGCGGAGCTCAAAATCCAAACTTCTACTTGAGCCTTGGTTCAGAGGTGTTTATCAATGGAGTTTCAAAAATCACAGCGATTGACATTGAGAAATCAAATGGTGTCATTCACACCATCGACAGAACTCTGGTTCCTGCTTCTCAAACCCTTGTTGAAATAGCTGTAGCCTTGTCAACTGCAAATCCAGGTGAATTCAAAACGCTAGTTAGCATCTTAACTGATCCTTCACAAGCCGCGGTTCTCAGCGCAATTTCAGACGAGGATGGCAGTTTCACCATCTTTGCACCAACTGATGCAGCTTTTGCCGCAATCAGCAGTGTATTGCCAACGCTGAGCAACGCCCAAGTATCGGAAGTGCTGAAATATCACGTGGTTCCAGCCAGAATATTCTCTACAGACCTAACTGACGGTATAGAAGCAACGACTGTGAAAGGCGAAAAAATTAAGGTTAATCTTGGTGCCGATGGTGCAACAATCACTGATAAAAGTGGTGGAGCAAATGCAAAGATTATCCAAGTAAATGTGTTAGGCGTAAACGGCGTAATTCATGTAATCGACAAAGTTCTCATTCCTACATTATAGGTTGTTGGGTTGTTTGTTTGGTAGGTTTAGCCCGGTCCCCAATGACCGGGCTATCTTTTTTTAAACCAATCTGATGACGAGGAGTTGTAAGTACTTGAACCTTGTAATTTAATTTTGCAAAAGATGCAGGTAGTCCTCGCCAACGAAAATCCTCTTATCATTGATCAACTTCAAAAACTGCTGGAAATCCATCAGGTTGAAACTGTTCACTCGGCATTCGATTATATACAACTTAGCAAATACCTCCGGGAAAATGAGTACGACTTTGCCATCATCGGTGCCAAAATGCAAAATACCAGTACGCTGGAACTTTTAAAAAACCATCAAAACTCCATGCAAGTGATTATCACTTCACCGGGAATCGACGATGCCTACGCTGCAATTAAAGCCCATGCTGTTGATTATCTGCTGGAGCCACTACAGCATGAAGAAGCTTCCGAATCGATCATGGGGATATTGAGTAAGTCAGCTCGTAAAAAGACTGATAAATCATCAGGAGTAATTGCCCCGAAGAAACGCTTCCTGGTAAAAGTTGGTGATAAAATGAAATCGGTGAGTGTCAGCGAGGTCGCATATATATTCGCCGACGGAAAGCTGATTTATATGGTAACAGCTTCAACTGGCCGTAAATATATCATTGACTATACAATGGATGAGCTGGATCATAATTTATTGGATACCGACTACTTTTTCAGGATAAACCGGAAATACTTCATCCATATTCAGGCTATCGAGGAGGTGCGGCCCTATGTAAACAGCCGCTTAAAAATTTTGCTAAATGTGCCTGGTGATCAGGATATGATCGTAAGCCGCGATAAAGTCGTTGCTTTCAAGCGATGGCTCAATCTGTAGTTTGTCCTTCTTTCCTGAATTCCTTGTATCTCCTGTAAGTAGCTATGGAGAAGCCAAACATAAGTACAAAAGTGCCAAGCCAGAGTACATTGATCATTGGCATTTCTATGGCTTTCATGATGATGTAGTCTTTGGGAGCTGTCTCAACAGACAATTCAAATTTATTCTCCTGCGGAAATATATTGACAAAAGATATCCTCACTCCAATATCTCCGTTGGAGTCAGGGATATTCCCCATCATCTTTTCCTTGATGATAAATACCGGTCGCAACGTAAAAATCTCCGCCTTACCCTGAATCTCTATGATCGCTTCTGCCGCAATATCCTCAGGTCCGAGCACTAAGCCCGCAATCCCGGGTAACTGTTGAATTTTTGTGACGGTTGCGACCTGATCATTGACAAAGAAATTTTGACCGATGGAAACAGTTTCGGTTTTTGGCGCACCCCATTCAACGTTTTCATCGGGATTGGGAATAGAAGCAATATGTGTATAAAGATCCTTGCCGATTTGTCTTTTGATATCCGGCGATACTAAAAGACCCATATTTGGATTTACCTGGGCTCTTGGGAATAAAGAGAATTTTTTCTCCCCGTTTTTAGCATATTCCACTTCGTAATAGGTGTTTTCGGGTTTGATCTCCAGTGTATCTCCTGCCTCGAAAATGGCCTTTTCTCCATAGGAATAATCCTTCAATGCCACAACAAGATGTTCATCCTCCGTTTTGGTCACATAACTTTTAGGTGGAAATCCGGGTACACCAACCAATTCCACCCGCTGACCCTTGTAGGTGAGTTCGTAGTCATTCATCAGTTTCGGTTCATTGGCAAACAGGAGCACATTCTCGCGATTCATTTCATCAGACAACTCCTCTGAATAAGCCACGCCCGACATGTTGAGTGAAATAATCCGCGAATACCCGGAACTGAAAAGAATACCAAGGAGCATCAACGCTATACCGATATGTGCAATGGCTCCGCCTGCGAGTTTCAGGCTTTGCTTTTTGAGCAGTTTTATAAGAATAGTGCCATTGGAAATGATGGAATAAATACCGGCAGTCAACAGCAGAATGTAAGGAAGTTTATTTACTCCGGCCGTTATAAATACGATCGTGGAAATCCCAAGGCTTAAAAGGACCGGTATCGCCAACGCATTCCAGATTCGCGATTTATCAATATTCTTCCAGAAAAAGAATTGGCCGGTTCCCGAGAAAATGGCGAGGAAAATTCCACCCCAAATCTGGAATTTAGAATAGAATAGTGCCTGATCCGCGGGCGGCGCCATTCCGGAGTCGATGCCGAATAGTCCGAGTATGGAATTGTAAACCGGTATCGACGTGGCGGCAATAACCTGAAAACCCATAAGGCACATGACCGTAGCTCCCATGAAAATCCAGAATTCGCGGGAATAAGTGGATACTTCACCTTCGCTCGATGGAATTTCCTTCCAGCGCATCCAGCTCAATACAATGGCTACACCAAGAAATACCAGGAGATAAATTAACAGCTGACCCGATAACCCAAGATCAGTGAATGAATGCACAGATGCGCTTCCGAGTATTCCGCTTCGGGTGAGAAACGTAGCGTAAAGTATCAGGATGAATGTGGTAATGACGAGAATTATGGAAGTCTTTAGGGCGGAATTATTCTTCTTGAAAATAATCATCGTGTGAATACTAGCCACCTGAACAATCCATGGAACGTATACAGCATTTTCAACAGGATCCCAGCTCCAGTATCCTCCAAAACTCAGTGTCTCATAAGCCCAGTAAGCGCCCATTAGCTGTCCGATCGCCATGAGGGCTGTTGACAGTATGGCCCAGGGTAATGCGGGTTTTATCCAGTTTTTATAATCTCTTGTCCAAAGTCCTGCCATCACATAGGCAAAAGGAATAAGTGTAGAGGCGTAGCCCAAAAAGAGCGTAGGTGGATGTATGACCATCCAGTAATTTTGCAGAAGCGGATTTAGCCCCGACCCATCCTGCGGTACAAAGTCCGGATTGATGGCAAAGATCGGATCGGGGATCGCGTCGCGTAACAGTACGAATGGCGAACTGCCAATTTTAGCTCCTAATATATCAACCCCCAAAATCATCGATGTCAGGAATGCCTGAACTACTGCAAAGGTGACCATGACAGGGGCTTCCCATTTTTTATTGGTCTTGATGAGAATAATCCCCAACAAACTATTCCAGAAAATCCAAAGCAAAAAGCTTCCTTCCTGACCTTCCCAGAAACACGAGATCATATAGTACACCGGGAGGAACATGGAAGAATGTGCGTAGGCATAGTGATATTCAAACCGGTGCAGATAGATGATGAGAAACAGGATGAAGATGACGCCTACAACAAAAGCGCTGTGCAGATAAAACAGTACCCGTCCGTTCTGAAGCCAACCGGCCTGCAATGGATTTTCAATGCTTTTTACGGCCTTGAAATACGAATAGGCCGATGCAAGCGACAATACAAAACTTATGATGACAAAAAGATGCCCGAGGTTTCCAATAAATAAATTGATCATATCGCTAATTAACCGACCCTACCTGAATTTTGTTTTCCTCGTACTTGGACGGACATTTGAGCAATATTTGGTTGGCCATAAATACGTCGTCTTTGAACCGTCCCACAACGACAACCTGTTCGGATTGCTTCAGGTCGGGCGGCATGGGTTTATTGTAAAATACCTTGCCGGTTTTTTGGTTGTTATCCACCATAAGAAAACTGACGGTGAGCAGGTCCGCGCCCGGTTCTACTCCTTCGATGGCTCCCTGACCATCCTTTTTCAACTGACCGACAATGTGTACCTTTTTACTATTGCCCGATTCATACAGCGCTTTCGCTTCATCAAAACTGACGTACGTGCTGGCATCACCTGCGGTACTGATGATGACAAAAACGGCGATGGCAATGACTATGATTCCTATAATGTGCGACTTCTTCATGACGATTTTTTCTATTAAACCAATACTTCGAATATGAGTTTCATGATTCCTCCGATATCTTCATATTCTTCACTTCCTTTTCCAGCTTCGACACTTTGCTGTCCGTCCGGATGGCAAATAAAAAGAGACCGGTAAATACGATACCGATAACGAGTACCACAACATATATTTTACCATTGGCGCGCATTGCGTCAGCCATTTCGATCTGCGATTCTGAATTACCCTGTGCCGAAGCTACCGCCGGTAGAAGGATGATGAAGCACAGGATTACTAACCCAATAAAAAGCTGATGAAAATCCATGCGACTTTTATGTATTAAGAAGTAATTAAAACATTTAGCCATAACCGATAAACGATCTCCCTGTGATTGAATTGTATCCATGTATCCGCGCTTTGTATTTGAATTTTACTTATTGATCGAACCGCCAAATGTGTCCTGTGCCTGATGGTCTTCGATGATGGTTCGCACTTTTTTTGTCCTGATTCTCAGGGTGGCAAACCATACTCCGATGAGTGTCCACCCCGCTACTGCCGGGTAAAACACTAAACGAAGGCTGCTGTCGAGATCGTACGCACTGAAGCCTGGGTTGCCGCCATTGCCCGGGTGAAGCGAATCGGTAAGCCGGGGCAATATAAATATCAGTGGCACCGCCGCAGCAAATGAGAAGATATTATAAACTGCGCTGATACGGCCCCGTTGCTGCTCATCGGCAATCGAAGAACGCAAGACAAAATAGGCCAGATAAATGAGCAGCGCTATGGTTGTGGCATTGAGTTTTGGGTCATTTACCCACCAGTCGCCCCAGGTAAACCTCGCCCAGATAGAGCCGGTGGTAATGCCGATAAGGCCAAAAAAAATCCCCATCAATGCAAATTCACTTGCTACAACATCATAGAACTCATGGGATTTCTTCAAATATTTTATCGAATAAACCAGCGAGACAATGAGCAGAATAAACATAGCGAACCATATGGCTACATGGAAAAACAGGTTGCGGATGGTCTCATGAAGAATGGCCAGTTTTGGCACATCCATCAGCAATCCGGCCACGAGGACATAGTAAACAAGGGCAATGCCCAGTAATTTCCACCAGTTTTTTTTCATTGAAAATCCCATAAAGAAGCGATACAAATGGGTATTAATTCGAGCGCCAAAGATAGGGAAACAATATGACAGACGTGGTAATCGAAATAATTATTATCGCCATCAGCGTCATCAATTCATCATAACTGACCGACCGGTCGAGCCCGTCGATAGCCGCACCGGAAACCTTTATAAGCAGCAAAAGCATGGGTAAAATAATCGGGAACCCAAGAATGGCCATGAGGGTGCTGCTATTGGTGGCTTTGGAGGCAATGCCTGATATCATGGTAAAGCTGGCCGCGAACCCGATAGCGCCGATGATCAGGTTGAACATGAAAAGTGGCATATCCTGCACGGGGTTTCCCAGCAGTATCATAAAGATTGCGCACCCACCGATGACCAGAAATATCATTAAAAGTCCATTGAATAGTATTTTGGAAATCATGACTGACTCCGGGCTGGCAATGGTGTAGTAATAAAGCAACCGTTCACGGCTCTCCTGAATAAAACTTTTTGCCGTGGCGTTTGTGGCTACAAACAGCATCACGACCCAAAGAAGCACGTTCCAGGTGGTCGGCGTAATGGCTGCTTTGCCCAGTTCAAACACAATGTAAACCACGAATACCGAGCTTGTCAGGTAGAGCAGTATCCCACTAAAGGCATATTTCATGCGCCATTCGAATAGAATCTCTTTGTGGACAAGGGCGCGTATCTCCTTAATTAACATAGTTTGCAAAGGTAATCGAAATGAAAATACAGTTTCGACAAAGTGGCGGTTGAGTTAATTTTATTAATTTTGCCCAAATTTGTATTTTTCTGCAAACTGCCTTGAGTAAAATACTTGTCACTGGCGCTGCCGGATTTATAGGGTTTCATCTTGCCAACCGACTATTAAAAGATGGTTGGGAAGTGGTAGGCCTGGATAATTTGAATGATTACTACGATGTGTCGCTCAAAGAATCACGGCTAGAAATTTTAAAAACTTTTTCGAACTTCGCCTTTGAAAAAGTGAACCTTGAGGATAACGCCAATATTGATCATATTTTCAAAAGTAATAACTTTGAATATGTAATCAACCTGGCAGCGCAGGCTGGTGTGAGGTACTCGCTGGAAAATCCACACTGCTATGTGCAGACCAACATTCAGGGCTTTCTCAATATTCTGGAAGGCTGCCGGAATTATCCCGTAAAGCATCTGGTATATGCATCCTCAAGCTCTGTTTATGGAGCAAACAAGAAAATGCCTCTCTCCGTCAATGACAATGTGGACCATCCATTGGCGCTCTACGCTGCCACAAAAAAATGCAACGAATTGATGGCTCATTCCTATGCGTCTTTATATAATATAGCATCAACCGGCCTGCGCTTTTTCTCTGTGTACGGACCCTGGGGCAGACCCGATATGGCTTTGTTTCTATTTACTAAGTCCATTGTAGATGGCACACCCATTAAAGTATTTAATAATGGTGAAATGAGCCGTGATTTTACTTATATCGATGACATAGTAGAAGGTATTTATAGAATTATTAAAAATCCAGCCACACCCAATTTAAATTGGGACCCTGAAATGCCCGATGTTTCGTCCAGTTATGCACCATACAGAATTTATAACATTGGCCACGGAAAGCCTGTAGAGCTCAATAGATTCATAGAGTTGATCGAACAGAATCTGGGTAAAAAGGCGATTCGAGAAAACTACCCTATGCAGCCGGGCGATATTCCACTAAATCATTGCGATATTGCAGCCTTAAAAGACGCTGTGGTTTACGTGCCGGAGGTGCGCGTGGAAGATGGCATTCGTTCCTTTGTAAGTTGGTTCAGGACCTATTATAACGTATAGCATGAATTCTCGATTTCTCAGTAAACTTTTTATAGTGCCCATTTTCCTGGTGATGATTCTGGGCGTTACGTACAGTCAGACACCTGATCAATTGAATCAACTGCAAAATATGACACCCGCCCAGCTCGAGCACTTTTAATGTTGATGATTTATCAGATGCCCAGATACTAGATATTCATCGAGAAGCTTTGAAGAAAGCGGCATGTCAGTGAAGCCGAGATTGAACTTGGACTTGAAGCGCCAGGGCATTCCGCAGGCTCAAATCGACAAACTCAAATTGAGCATGCAAAAACTTACCGAAATGGGTGGCACAAGCAAAAGCGGTACCGGGTATTGACAGAGCCAGGACACGCGAAACACCTGGAGGTGAAACACGAGGATGATTTAGTCAAAATATTAACTGAAGATTTTGAAGACATCATTAGCTAAAGATAAGATTGAAATTCACAAGCGCGTATTTCGGTTATCATAATATTCAATTCAGAAACCCTGACGTTCGAACCAAGCCTGAATGTAGCGACTCCCAAAAGATTATATACTTGGGACCCGGGAGATGAGGTTATCATTGATGTATGGGGAGCATCCGAGCAGACATACCAGGAAATCATTTCTCCCGATGGTTATATAAAAATTCCAAACATCGGTCCTATCTATCTTGACGGGTATGTCAATAGAACGGGCGTCTGAAAGGATAAAGAACCGACTTTCAGAAATTTATTCTGGATTATCCAACAGGCAGGGTGCGGGTGCCAATACGCATGCACAGGCTATCACTTGGCCAACTTGAGAACAATAAAAGTCCACGTAATCGGTGAGGCGATCAGCGCCCCGGAACCTTTAATATCAGTTCCCTATCCACAGTTGCACATGCACTTTATCTTATCTGGCGGACCAAACTACCAGGGTTCTATGCGCAAAATTGAAATTATCCGGGATAATAAAATTTTTGCCACAGTCGATGTGTACGATTTTCTTATGAATGGTGTCTTAGAAAATAATGTGCCATTAAAAGACGGCGACATTGTGCGGATACGTCCATACGTTAACAGAATCGAGGTGACTGGAGAAGTAAAGCGGGAAGGGATATATGAAACCAGGGAAAACGAGTCGTTCTCCAAACTAATCGATTACGCCGGTGGCTTTACAGAATATGCTTACACACAATTGATTAAGGTAAGGCGAAATGAACAGGGTGAGAAACTCTTTCTCGATATCAAATCGGAAGACTTATCCAAGGTCGAATCAAAAAATGGTGACCAGGTAAATGTCCAGGGTATCCTTGAACGATACGCCAACCGTGTACAAATTCGGGGCGCTGTCTTTAGGGAGGGTGAATATGAATTGACGGAAGGATTGACTGTGAAAAATTTAGTCGCATTGGCTAAAGGACTTCGCGGAGATGCCTTCATGGAACGCGGGCTTATTTATCGGACAAATGAGGATTTTTCTTATGCAATGGTGCCTTTCAATGTAAGAGAAATTCTAAAGGATGATTCCAGGGATATTGCACTTCAGCGCGAAGACCTGGTACAAATTTCATCCATATACGATTTAAACGACGAACAATTTATCATTATCAATGGTGAAGTTAAACAAAGCGGCACTTACCCCTATTTTCAAAATATGACAGTTGAAGATCTCATCATACGAGCAGGAGGATTAAGGGAATCGGCTTCAGGATCCATGGTCGAGGTAGCAAGACGAATTCGTCAAACAGGAGATGCACAAACAAATCAAACGGCAGAAATATTTAATTTTTCCATCAGCAAGCAGCTTGAATTGGATGAGAACGACTCAAAATTCTCTTTGCAACCTTATGATCAGGTTTTTATTCGCAAATCTCTGGTTCACGAAAATCAAGTTATAATTAAGATTGAGGGGGAAGTATTATATTCGGGTTTATATGCTTTGAAGAAAAAAATGAACGCATATCAGAAATTATCCAGCGGTCGGGCGGTATCACAAGCGATCGGATATCCGGAAGGTGCAACACTCATCAGGAAAACAGAATTTAATCCCACCAAAATCCAATGAACAAGTGCGACTTGAAAACCTTTCACAACTTTTACAGTCAGTTGAAAAAACAAAAATTCAGAAAGCTATACATTGGAATCGGAGGCCGAACTGCTTCAGCAAAAAAGATTGAATAACGTCAAAGATGAGTTGGCAGAATATAATGAAAACGAGGATGCCGGTGTTGGAAGAAGAAGGAATTCGCATGAAACGGGAGCGGTTGAATGAATTGGTCAAGAGGGATTCCATTGAATTAGCAGCCTCTGCATTGCAGTATGAAACCATAGGAATCAACCTGGAGAAAATATTAAAAAACCCCGGATCAAAATATGATCTGATTCTACAGATGGGGATATTTTATCTGTTCCGCGCCAATTATAAACTGTCCGTTTGCGCGGAGAAATCGCTGTATCCGATTACAGTTCGCTATGACGAGAAACTTCATTTGCTGATTTTATATCCAAAGCAGGTGGCTTTACGGAAGAGGCGAGAAAGAAAAAGTCTACGTTTTGTATGCGAATGGCTCCGTTGATCGAACAAGGAAATTCTTATTCTGGAATAATTATCCGAACGTTGACGCCGGCGCAGAAATTATTGTTCCAAAAAAACCGGATCGGTAGCCGCTATCTGTCCAGGCCTGGATAGCTATGAGTACAAGTATTGCTACGCTCGCCCTGGTGATTCAACAATTGAACGAATTGAAATGGATGAAACGAAACATGATATGGATCCTGTAAAAAAGCCAATCATCCAGGACGATGAGATTGACTTGATCGAAGTGGCCAAAACCATCTGGGCGGGCAGAAAGCTGATCCTGAAGTGACAGCTGTTTTCTTCGCAATTGGGCTGGTGATTGCATTTGGAAGTAAGGTAGAATACGAAGCAAGTTGCACGCTGTTGCCAGAAAGCCAGGAGGGGCATGAGGACCTAATATGGAGGGTTAAGAAGTATCGCGGCTTAGGCAGGTATAAGGTGTGGAATATAGGGGGTGATCATGCGTTGACTCCTGAGCTATACCCTGAGATTGCACAAAGTGCTCCATTTTTGATTAAAGTTTGGAGCCACCCATCATTTTAGAAGCAGATGCCATAACGACTTCCTCTGCTCTTCAAGGAATTAAATAGACCTTCATTTTTAAGTATGTTTTTAAAGCTGTCCGGTCGGGTTACTTTTTAAGATTAAATCCCTGGATGACATCCTCAAATGAAAGTGAAATAATGCCCACAAGAAGTTAATCAGCAAATCATTAGGCTAAATAGATGACACAAATTTTATCGCAATTTAATGAACGTATTTTTGGTCAGATGATGCTAAATCCGGAATTTTAACGATGACCGCTGAAATGCCCGATCCTGTTGCCGCAGCAGAATTGGCTCAAGTCAAGCCATAAATTTGTTGACAGATTATGTGACGGAATACAAAATCAGCAAAGCCAAGGTAAATTTTGATTTTGTGAATGCCGTTGTGAAGACAAAACTCGGATTTTGAAAGAGCACAACAAAAGGTGGCCGTGTTTAATGATAAAAACAGAATGTAATTATTGCTGTAGCCCAATCAAGTCACAGAGATTGCAAAATGAATACAATCTAGCTTTTGAGGTTTATAAAGGATTGGCCACTCAGCTGGAGCAGGCAAAGCTAAAAGTAAAGGAAGAAACGCCGGTGTTTACGGTGTTGGAGCCATGAAGGCTCCTGTGAGAAAAAGTAAGCCAAAACGTTCCATAGTACTTGTAAGTTGGATATTTTAGGAATACTAATAGGTACGGGTATTTTAGTTATAAAAAAATTTAAAAATAAATTAAACAAGGATGCTTAATCATAAATCAGTATTAATAACGGGGGGTACAGGGTTTTTTGGTAAAAAATTCGTTGAAACTATTTTGCACCGTTATCCGAAGTAGACGATTGTTCTTGCTCGCGAGATGAATTGAAACAATATGAGTTAAAGCTTAAGTATTTCCTGAAAGTAATTTCCCCAGCTTAGGTTTTTTATCGGAGATGTACAAGATGGTGCAAGGTTAAAACGTGCGTCAAAGAAATGATGTTATCATCCACGCAGCCGCAATCAAACAAGTGGATACAGCAGAATACAATCCCGATGAATGTTATCAAAACTAATGTATATGGAGCTCAATGTGATAGATGCAGCGTTGGCTACTAATGTAAAAAGTGTCGTTGCCTTATCAACTGATAAACTACACTTCCCTATAAATCTTACGGTGCAACAAATCCATAGATAAACTTTTTATCACTGCAAATAACATAAGGGGTAGTTGAGATATTACAGGTTCAGTGCAGTGCGTTATGGAAATGTGCAATCAATCATCGTTCAGTAATACCTTTCTTCATGGATAAACGAAGTGAGTTTGCCAATTACACATAGGGAAATGACCAGATTTAATATTTCACTTGAAGAGCATTAAACTATTTTATGCTATCAAAGAAAATGCTTCTAATGATTGAATATTTGCTAAAATACCCTCCTATAAAATTACCGATGTAGCAAATGCGATTGGTCCTGAGTGTGGTTGAAGGATGTAGGTATTCGGCCTGGTGAAAAATTACATGAAGAATGATTACAAACAGACTCATTAAATACGATAAATTTGAAAATATTTTACGCCATTTTACCTCTGTATCATTCACCCATTTAAAAGAGGATTTTATGAAGAAACACCGGGCAGATACTGTTCCTTTTGGTTTTGAATATAATTCTGGCACGAATATACCAAATGGGAAACGATTGAATTGTTGCGCCTAAAGATTAAGGAATTTGTTGATCCAAAAACTTACAGTCGATTTGAAGCCTATCCCTACGGAAGCCGACACGTTCTCCATCAGATATTGATGCTGTAGTTGAAAACGCTGGATCTGAATTTTTAACACAAGGGCCCCGCAATTATTCATTCGAAAGAGCGTTTGCAGATACTGTTGGGGCTAATTACGCCGTCGCTGTTAATAACGGGACAGCAGCACTGCATTTAAGCGCGGCTGGCGTAAAATCTAAAGTAGGAGAAAAAGTGATCACAACACGGTCTTTGCCGCAAGTACAATTGCGTCAAATATTGTGGTGGCGAAATAGTATTTGTTGATATTGACCCAATACTTATTTGTTCGGATAGTCGAGATAAAGTAAGAGATTTAATTAGAGCTGATATCAAGGAAAAGAGATTAAGGGTATTATCCATTGATTTCCCAGATATTCCGTTGATTCTGAATCTTTTCGTGTTTGCAGACAAGTACGAATTGTGGATAATTGAAGATGCGTGTCATGCTCCGGGAGCATACTTTCAGGATTCTGAGAAATCAAGAAGTCGAAACAAGCTTCCGATTTGACAGTTTTTTCATTTCACCTGTAAAACGTATAGCTACAGAGAGAAGGGGGAATGATTTCAACTAATAACAAGAAACTATATCATCAATTAATTTCTTCGCACTCATGGAATAACCAAGGAACCGTCTTGCTGTAGAGAACCACGGAGGTTGGTCTTATGAAAAATGCAAAACTATCGGATATAACGATTACTGATTTTACAGCTGCATTAGGTTTAAGTCAATCCAAAAAGGGCAGAATGGGGTGTTTGTAGAAGAAATGAAATTGCAGCGAAATACGATAAAGCATTTAAAGGTTTAAATATTTCTAACCCCTTTTAAAGCAAGGTATTTTTAGTGTTGCCTTTCATCTTTATGTTCTGCAGTTGATGATAGATCAGGTACTTACAATTACTTAAAAGGCAAAAATATTTATATTCAGGTGCATTATATACCTGTTCATACATTCCTTTTATAGAAAATTGGGTTGGAAAAAAGGAGATATGCCTTTAGCGGAAAATTATTACGAACGATGTTTAAGTCTTCCGAATGTTTTCGTCTTTGACTGATGAAGAGCAGAATTATGTGATTGAAAGTACTATTAATTTTTGTAATGGGTAATTTCATTATTCCTCAAGGAGGAAGTAAACGAATTCCTTATAAAAACATTAAAGTATTTTGTGGTAAACCAATAATTGCCTATCAATTGAAAACGCAATAGAGTAAATTATTGAGGAGGTAATGGTATCGACTAATGATGATGATAAAGAAAATTGCGTTAATGCATAATGCAAATGTTCCTTTCTAGTTAGATATTTCTTCAAATGATACAGCAGACTTAGATGATGTTATTATTGAAGTGATGGAAAACTACAAAAGCATTTGGAAAGAATTCGAATACTTTTGTTATTATCTTTCGACGCTCCATTTTTTTGACACCTGATAGATTGTTGGAAGGGTACAATCTATTCAATGAAGGAGATCCATTCCGTTTTCCTGTTCTTAAATATTCATACCCTATACAAAAAGAAGTTTGAAAATCTAAAATGAAAAAGGTGACGATGGTACGTATTAATATATTTAAATACTCGATGGCAAGGATTTACAAGATAGTTACCATGATAGTGGTCAATTTTATTCAATGAGACAGAAGAATTTCTTAAACGAAGAATACTTTTACTTCAAATCATGGTCAATTATTTTAAAAGAATCAGAAGTTCAGGATATTGATACTATGGAAGATTAGAGATTGATGCAGAATTGAAATATAAAATATTAAGCAATTATGAGATGCAAAATTTAGAACACCGCAAGAAGAATTTTGGGCCGGAATTTTGGAGACGATTATATTAATAGAAATAATAGTCTTGAACTATTAGCGTGGATCTCAATTTCTTTTCAAAGGCATTAAATCAGTTGGCAAACCAAAATCTGTTGTGAAATTTGGTGCTAACATTGGGATGAATCTTATGGCTTTAAATATATTTCCTGATGTATTGCTTAATGGAATGAAATAAACCGAACTGCCGCAGCTGAATTATCTAATTGATTGGTGAAAATAATGTTTATCAAGGTTCGATTTTTGATTACGAGGTCACAAAACAATTTGAGCTTGCGAATAGATAAAGGGGGTTCTAATACATATTAATCCTGATATGCTACTTAGGGTCTATGAAAAACTTTATGAAGCCAGTATTAAGTATATTTTAATTAAAGTATTATAATCCATCCGGTTTCTATTAATTATAGAGGGCATGAGAACCGACTATTTAAGAATTTGCCGGTAAAATGTTAGATAAATATTCTGATTTAATATTAGTTGATTACGGTTTCTCATATGAACAACCTTTGCATTACCCAAGATGATATAACTTGATTTTATTAAGAAAGAAAAATAGAAGTTGATTTTATGATTACTCCGATTGATATTATTGCAGAAAGTGTTTGTCTCCTGAAACTAAACCTGATTTGCATTTAACCAAGTCGGCATTTGTTCTGCCTGTGTTGCAGCGGAATTAAAAGAACATAAAATCAACTGGAAACAGCGAGAGGTATTTCATGAAATTATTGATCGGTTCAGACTTTGGAGGGTCAAGTGGTTCATCTTTAATACCATTTAGCAAAGGATTCTACTTATCAAGCATACTTTATGAAAGAGGTTTGTGGCATGAACCCTTTATGTGTTTGTTTCGAAACTACAATGGTCACCGAATTGGGCAGACATAATCTTGACAATATTTCTAGAATGGGTATTGATGTAATTCATTAAAAAAAATTACACTGCTTATAGGTCTATGGTTATTGAAGGATTTAAACGAGTGGGGGATGAGATGTGGCCAAACCATATCGATTTTCCATTCCGATTAACATTGCAGTTAAGTTTAATATTCCACTGATAATTTGGTGAGAATTTCCCAACAGAGAAATTGGAGGTATTCTTGAAAGTAGGGTGATGATCCTTTGACAAGGGAATGGTTAGAAATTTGGCGGACTTTTCGAAAATCGTATCCAAGATATGGTCGGTGTTGACGGTTTATCGGCTACAGATTCTCACTCCATATTTTTACCCTTCAGATGAAAAACTTAAGGAGTACGAAGTATCAGTCTGTTTTAGTCACTGTTTCTTGGGACACGAAAACAACTGGGAAGGTAGTAAACATGGATTTAGAGTTAAAAAAGATGGGCCTGTCGAAGGTACTTATACTGAATATGAAAAATATTAACAAAAAGTAGGCTTACACAACTATTTAATTTATTTACAATATTGGATTTGGCAGGGCTAGGGATCATGCCTGTATTGATATAAGGAATAAACGATTTCAAGGAAAAAGGAATTGAATTAGTAATGGAATATGATGGGAAGTATCCTGGTTTATGCAGTAAAAGCATTTATCAAATACTCACCGGATTATCAAAAAGTGAAATAGATCGTATCGATTATTATACAGATCAATTATTAAATGAATGATGATATGGAGAAATAAAAAGAGAAGGGATTATCAAAATTAATCAGGAATTTTGATATAGGTTAAATGAAAATCGCCATTATAAAATATGGAATGGGCAATGTGGAGTCAGTGCAAAAATCCATTAAAAAGCTTGGATATAATAGCATAATCACCAATAATAAAGATGAATCGAAAAGGCAAATTTTATTATTTTACCGATATTGCGATACCTTTTTCAAAGGATGACTCTTGGTGCATAATCAATTTCACAAGTTATAGATTTTTAAGCAATAGGTAGTCAAAAATGACTAAGCTTCGACTTTAGGGATTTGTTTAGGAATGCAACTTATTGCTTCAATTGGAAATGAACCTTCAAAAGGTAAATGGATTCAATTGATAAAGGAGAGATAATAAAAATTATCCAAAAATAATTTACGTGTACCTCATCAGATGGAACAATACAAGTAAAAAAGGCAACCGTGTCTTTTTTGAGTGAATTTGAAGATTTAGATTGTTTATTTTATTTCATAGCTATCATTTTATGCAATAGTGTGATTATGTACTATTAACAGTGAATTATGGAATTGATTTTCATTAGGATTGCCAAAAAAACAACATTTATGCTTACCAATTCCACCCGGAGAAAAGTAGCGAAAACACGGAATGAAATTACTGAATAAAATGTATTCAATATATTTAGGTGCAAGTTATACGGTTTTAACATTTAGCGGATTGGCATTAGTTAGGACAAACAATTTGCACCAAATCCAAGAATGGTAGGAAATGCGATTCAAGTTGCAAAAGTGTTTAATGCTGGGATGTTGACGAATTGGTGTTCTTCAATATTTGCTTCTGATCAAAAGAGAAAAATCAACTTGAATGTGGTAACTATCAATGAATGTTTTATGCCGGTGGCTATCGGTGGCGGAATAAATTCAATAGATGATATTCATGATTTACTCGATATCACGACAATGAAGTGGTTGTAAAGTCCAAAATTATAATGAATCCTGAATTTATTGACGAAGCATCTGCAACTTTTGGGAATCAATGCATTACTCTGGCAATTGATGCAGAGAAAATCGAACGCTTCTACTATATAATAGGCTAAATATCCAAATTTATTTCGAATTTTAAAAGAGATTTCTAAATACAATTTTGGTGAAATTATTCTCCTCGAACAAATTAGATGGTATGATGAATCAATTAATACAAATTCGTGCAGTTAGTTGAAAAATCATTAATGTTCCAATAGTTGTAACGGGAGTGCCGGGAAACATAAACCTAAAACATATGGAGTTATTTCCAAAACTAATATTGAAGCCGTTGGTGCCGCCAGTATTTTTTATTTAATAGGTACACTCCTTATGACCTAAAAAAGTTGCTGAAAGCGTTAATCATCATAAGGAGGAGTATGGAAGGGGCTTTCGTGCCGCATAATTATGATAAATGAGGTAGAAAAAGAAATTATTTCGAGCTGATGGCAACCCAAATATTCCTTTTACGGACATGTATATAGATGTTTGGCACTAGCTGAATTATTATATAAATCATTGAACTTGTCTTCCCAATTATCTGAACCTGATGCCCATATCCTTAACGATATAAAACCAAGTATCGCATAAGTTGATTTATTCTTACTCCACCAGCCGATGTTTTTCGTTTTTCATAATGAGTTAAATTTGTTATATCAACAGGAACAAGATTAGTTGTTACTGATGGCTATTCATTAAGCAGAATACGACAAACAGCAGTAAAAAATCATTACTTCAGCAGTATTACTGCTAGACGATATTGCTAGTCATCATTTTGCAGCTGATGGCGTTATTAATTTTTGTGGCTCAATTCAACAAACAGATTATTCTAAGGAATTTTAGCCAATCTACTTAGGCTTTGGTACTCTTTTTAAAAGTGCCCTTATTAGACATCACCAATATGCAAATATGTAAATAATCACTTTGCTAAACATCGGTGGTGCCAATCCTGGAAATTTAACCCATCATCATTCACAGATTCTGACTACTTGGATTTTCAGGCTAGATTGAAGCTATAGCTGGTCAAAGCTATCCGTTTAAAGACACCCTTGAGTCATTAATTCATTCTCATTCTTACATTAAGCTTCGACAAGGACTTACAGCTCAGGAAATGTTCGACACTATGAGGTGCTCTGCATATGGCGATATTCCCCCAAGCACAGTAGTGAATATTTGGGCGCGGGAGGTCTTTTGTTTTTAAATCAGACAGCCGTAAATCAACAATGTATAAAAGAGCATTTGGTTAAGAGGAATTGGGCATTAGATTATTACAATTACCAATTAGTAGAAGTTAAGCGTCACCCAGTGATCACTACAGATGCTCAATCAACAAAGCTTTGATCAATCATCTCTTCTGCGTATCAAAAAACTTTTTGCATCATTAAGCCTTATTATTAATTGAAATTTCAAAGCAACAGCTGCTGATGTACAACTTGTCTATAGTTGGGCTATGGATCCTGAGGTAAGAAATTTCTTTATTCAAAACCTAAAATTCTCTGGCAAGACCATATTTCAATGACTTCAAAGAAGATTCGGATAACTTATGAATATGTATTGGAACTAATCAAGTCCATGGTCGAATTAGATTAGATTTTCTGAGGATGAACCAAAGACATACATTCTAAGCTATCTTATTCAAAGATTAGCGCGGCAAAGGTTTTGAAAATTTTTTTAAAAGGTATTCAAAATTTGCATATGGCTTATCCTGTTAGGAAAATTAATTCATTATATTTTGGGTTTTGATATACTAAATTAAACATTCGATCGCTCTGGCTTTAAGAAAGTATTGGTACAACACCAATTCATTTAAATTTGAACTTTCAATGGTAAAATTATGTGACGACTATTAAATAGGCAATCACTTTATTTCAAAAAGCAATAAGCCATTCATTATCGCTGAAATGAGGTGGCCGACCATTAACAACTCATTGAATAGAGCAAAAGATCATTTAAAGAGGCCGCTGATACGAGCTAATACAATTAAACTTCAAACATATACTCCAAGACGATGACAATTAAATCATCGCGGAGGGTTATTTGATATAAATGACAAAAATTCTTTATGGTATGGTAGGAATTTGTATGAACTATAAAGCTGGTGTTTGCCATGAATGACAAAGCCATTATTTGAGTATGCTCAAGAAATTTAGGATTAATATGTTTCAGTACACCGTTTGATGATTCTGCCGTTGATTTGCCTTCAACATTAAATGTGCCATGCTATAAAATTGCCTCATTTAAAGCGCCAATCAACTTTTGAGGAAGTTGCTGAAGTAAAACCTTAGTCTCAAGTACCAGGTATTTCAAACATATCAGATATTGCTGAATCAAGTTCAGATACTTAAATAGCAATATCACGTTATCTCTTGAAATGCACTAGCACATCAGCCACTCCAAAATTGCGATCTACTGACGATCCCTGTTTTGCGAAGATTTTTCCTGATTGTATTATCGGCTTAAGCGATCATACAATGGGAGTTGGTGCAGGAATAGCTTCGTCGTATTGCATCCAGTAAATGAAAAAGCATTTGCCCAGTTAAATGAATCAGATGGAGGAGTTGACAGTACTTTCAGTATGGAACCAGCAGAAATGAAAGCTCTAGTCGTTGAAAGTGAAAGAGCATTTTTAGCTTTAGGCTACATCCAGACTCTATCTTCTGAAGGTGGAGGAAGAGAGTAAGATGTATAAAAGATACTTTATTTATGTTGTCAAGAGCATGAAGTAGAGAAAAATTTACTAAAGAGAATATTTAGGGTAATTCGACCTGGCGATGGTCTTCACCTAAATTTTATGAAAAAGTTTTCAAAGAAAAGCTTTTATGATTTTAAAAAAGAGGCACACCACTCAAATGGGACTCTGTATCTTGATTGTAAGCAGCGAGGAAAAAGTGAAATGTAGAGCATCTATGTTGAATATATTGAACCGTATAATTTAGTAGCTACCCGATACTTTTCCTATTTTTTAAATTCTTTAACTCACTAATTATTGCTTTCACACTAGGTCCTTATTATTTGGGAATATGGGGGTTTCTCAATTTAATACTGCAATATCTTGCTTTTGGAAATTTTGGAATAGAGAATGCCCTGAACGTTGCACTCACTACTTGGGGATATGGTGGATGGGGGAGCAATGACATTACATATCAAATTCACTAATTGCCACTTTTTTCGAGCTTGTTTTTGATGATAATAGGTACTCTAGTTTATCTGTTCAACTTTCATTTGTTTGAAAAATTTCTTTTTTCAGAATACATGATTTTTATAATCGTCATAGCATGCCTTAATTATTTAATCTCCTATTTGTAAACTTATTCAGAACTCTCAAACTTCACCTCCTATATATCCATCTTCCAATTAATTATTCAGCTATTTCAATTACCAATTTGCTTTCTGTTACATAATGATAGCAGCCAAATAAGATTAGGATTGCTTTTTCAAATAACACTGCTCATGTCATTTCATTTTTTATTTTTTGTAGGGAAGAGATTTGCCACTAAGAGTCTCCATAAAATTTGATTTCAAAACCATAAAGATCTACGAACGGGGCTTGTTGCTTTTCTTATAACATAACATTTTATTTACTGATGTTAAGCACGAGATCTTTAGTCGGTTTGTGTTACCCTGTTGATACAATGGGACTCTTTACATTTGCTAAGTAGTATCGCTACGGCGTTAATAGTAGGATTGAACTCGCTTAGTTTATATCGAGTTTTTGCCAGATGCTCAATGGATTCATGCTAAGGTGGTAACGTTCGATCAATTTGTTCGGGAAGTTCGCTCCATTTATATGTCAACAGTTTTTTTGATTGCCGTATTGGGTTAGGTGGGTGCTTCTGTTACTTTTATTTTTGATAAGTATGCAAATACTGTTGAAGTTTTTACCCTTTAATAGGTGTATACACAAATAGTAATATGAGCAATTTGGGTATTCAACCTTAATTATTGCGAGGAAGAAGGAATTGTTTTTAGCACTCCATGGATTAGTAGCTCTTCTTATTAACATAGTGGTATCTCTAATAGGTTTTAAAGTTTTTGAATTTGGATACTCCTACATGGCGCTGTCTTATTACATTATTTATTATAATGCTCAGATAATTAGAAAAGGTCGTGAGTTACTTCAACTAAAGCCTATGGTATACAAAGTGATCATTAAACATCTCCGGTTGAATTTCTCATTCCATTGATTTGTATTATATTTCATTACTCACCACAAATCAACACCAACTAGTTTACATATTGTCATTGTTTTTATTTGCCTTATTTAACTTTAAAGAACTTGCCTTATCATAAAAAATATATCATGGCGTTACTTCAGCAAGCCATCTATGATTAATATAGAGACTAATATTTAAAAGAGAAGGCTATATTTCTTTCAGATGGAAAGTCAACTAAAGGAGCTCCATACTGACTTACTTGCTGAAACAAAGCTGCATTACAAAGGATACAAACTTTTGTTTTTGTCTCAAGTATTTATTGCCGAAAGACTTCAGTGGGTTCTTATCAGGATATTTACCCTTGTGAATGCAATTAAGAGATTTTGGCTTGGAGAATATCTTAAAATATTTTCTATATAAATATTCCAACCTCTTCAATGAGAAACCTACGAGAAGAAGCGTGAATTATTTGTTTGTGAATGAAGTAAATAATTAGGCCGTCAGGTTCATACACTTATTTGTGCTAAGAAAACAATTTAATAGTAAAGAAGCACTGACGGTTTTCTCTGATAAAAGATTGAGAAGAACATTGGTAGGATGAGTTTTAACATTTTTCGGAATGTTGGCTTGTTCAAGATTTGGCAATTTCAATTTAGATGGAATAACACTTATATTTTCTCTTTGGTAGGTTTAAACGTGAGATCTAAATTAATTTCTAGAAAGTATAGCATATAGCGCCGAATTTCATTCGTGCTAAATTTATTTTGATTCAAATTCTTTGATAAATCTCACTAAGATAAGTATTTTCAAAGACGGGCAGTCGGAGAATTGTGCTAATGACAGATGTCAGTAAGTTGTCTAGAATAATTGTCCTCAGCGGCAGAAAGATCTAGGAATCCGTGCTTTGTTATTCAACATGGAGCGACTATTGATTGGAGGAGGGTTATTTGCACTATCGTTGCAGACAAAATATCAGTTTGGGGTGAAGGCTCAAAGAATTAGTTTTACTGAGCGGAAACAATCTGCCGAAAAAATAGTAATAATGGGTTCACCGAGATATGGATACTATAATATACCGAATTAATAACGATACTCAATATTGCTGTGCCAAGGGTGATGAGGAAAATCTGGATCATCTCAAGTGGATATAACAGTGGAAGAATTATACTTGAAGAAGATAAGAGATGCTGCTTTCAAATGGGGAATATTAAAGATGTTGAGCTTAACTGTGAA
Source organism: Cyclobacteriaceae bacterium (assembly GCA_034523095.1). GTDB lineage: Bacteria > Bacteroidota > Bacteroidia > Cytophagales > Cyclobacteriaceae > JAAUQL01. The sequence goes on from JAXHKU010000004.1 coordinate 348,804, forward strand.
ACTTTCATACCTGAAAGATAAATCAAATTGTATTAGCTTCATACCTAGAAAAATATTTAATTCCTCAGGCTTGTTGTATAAGATCGTCAGATTTGAGAATATTAATTTGCTTCTAAGCCTCAACCGATATTATATTTTGTGACTTAATTGACACAGTGGGAATGGAGGCAATTACTTCGGAATAAAGTTTCAATCTTTCAGGTATAAGTCTAATGAGATTACTACAAATTACCGGATGAGATTATGAAGATTTTGACTGTTCCCATATTTTTACTACTAGCGAAGATGTATCTAAAGTTTTATTAAATGCTAAGTCAATTTTTTCGAAAACTTTCAAAACTTACCGGCATTTGTCGAGCATCACTTTTAAAAAATTGGATGGACAAGCCTCAAAACGCATAAAAGATTTTATTGTAAACAGTTCAACTGATTAAAAGTTTCTCGTGAAATCACGAAACACGTTGCGTCCTACATACTTTTTAATATGCGTTCAGGCTTTCATTTTTTACTTATCATCATTGGTTTTATATGTGGGGAGGTATTTCTGCTGAGCTCTATTTTGACAAAATATGATTCCCCTTGTGATTGCATCAGCAGCTGTTTTTGTTGTAATGTGTGTTTGCATTCTTACTTATCAACAAGACTTTATTTCATTGTCCTTATATTCCAGCTTATAGCGTTTTTCCTTCCCTTGTTGACAACTTGATACCAGGTGTTTATTTGGGATCTTAAGAAGAAATTGATGCACTCTATTACCCTCTTCCACCCCTATCTGATTTATTTATAATCGTTGGGGTCAGTTAAGGGTTTTCTATTAAAGCAAAAGCTTATTCTAATTAAGAGCTCCTTACTTCTATGGACTTCCTTAATACTACTTTTATCCTCAACTATAAATTTGTTCTACTCTGAAAATACACAAGAATTTTTGTTAATGATTTCAGGACTCATGCATTTAAGGTATTTAATAGGATTTTTTGTATTGCTTTCAATGTTTGCACCAAATCAATATTCAAAACAAATATTATTGGGCCTAATTTTATACCGTAATTTTCCTGTTCGTTGAAGCTTTCTACTTTTACAATGCTCAGTGGAGCTGATGGATTAACCAGTGGGACTTTCGGTAACAACTCCTTTGGAAACATCATTGCGTGCATTGTCAGTGTATTTACTGTTCATTCGAAAAGTAAATACTTCATTGGTTTATCGAATACTCACTTCGGATTGGAATAATAGTCCAGATGGTTATCGTCGTACTGACAGAAACGAGGATGGCGATCTATTTGGCAGGATTAGATCCCTTTCGTAATTGGCACCTCTTTCATCATCGAAAGACAATCCAAGTCGCTTTTATACATAGTTATCTTTCTTTCACATTAGGGACTATCAATAGTACTAACAGGGATGTACGAAAAATATTTTGAGGGCCGTTTTGATGTGGTTCAACTGATTTCAAAAATTCAGGTTAACGAAGACAATTCAATTGAAATTGAACCATCTGTTGAGACGGTTTCCATAATAACCAGGTTTAAGCTATTCAACACATCCATCAATATGATTGTGGCTGACCCTATCTTTGGTATTGGTTCTACACGATGGAATTCCATAAAGCTGACTATGGGTTTACGGAAAATATTCTATTGGACACACACAATGGGTATTTGGCAATAGTTTTCACAATTTGCGAATTATCTCATTGACCTTTATTTATTTGATTTATTTTTTTCCATTTCATTTTCTTGAGTAAAATAACCCTATCTTCAAACCCAAATCTGTACTTGGCACTTATTCCGGTCGGGATGGCTTTTTGTGATCTTTCGAATTCTGGTATATATAAGAACCAGATTTATACGTTATTGGCTTTTATTATTGTTGTACTTCTTTATAGTTTGAATAAGCAATTTGATCCTAAAATATGAATAATCAATCTCAAAACAATCAAACTTGTGTATGCTGTGAAGGCGCAACTTCTGTAGTGTTTGATGCGGGCCCTCTTGATTATTGTCTTGATAAGATTTAAGATTTTTTTAGAGTGTTCAAATTGTGGCCACGGTATAACGAAGGATGTAGGACAGTGATTTAGAATCAGTCTATGAAGATGGAGCCTTTGATCCTAAGGAGAATAGTTTTCACCGAATACGACCCATTCTGGATATTCAAGAAATTTCCAAACTATCATATTTGATTGGGTAAACAGATGGAAATACATTATTAGAAATCGGAACTGGAAAAGGTAGTTTTTTGAAGAGAGCAATAGTTTCTGGCTCAAATTCACTTCGTCTGAGGCCATCATCGCGGAGTTATAAGATTGCTAAAACTAAATTGGGTGATAAGGTATTTCAATGCATGCTGGAAAACATTCACTCTCACCCTCAGCTCAATAAAAAGTATGATTATATTTTTCTATGGCATGTGTTGAGCATTTTGAGAGATCCAAAAAAGTCAATTGAAATTCTAAAATCATTCTCAACCAAAATGGATTTTTAGTTATTGCTGTTCCTAACTTTAATCGTTATTCAAGGAAATATGGCAAAAGTAATTGGTATCACCTTGATCCACCGAGACACCTTTTCCCACTTTACGCCAAAATCATTGAAGCATTTACTTTGCAGCTAATTCAATGATAAACTGAAAGAATTTATTTTAATTCTTTTTTACAGAATTTAGGTGCAATTTATTTCTCCTAATAATCTTATGCTTTCAAATAAAAATGTCTTATTAAATTTATTGCGGTTTAATAAGTTTTATTTTCTAAAAACTACTTTTGATGAGTAGAATCATAGTTTTTTGGGTTGTCTTCTCATTAACGCAATTATTTTTATTCCTGCTTTTATCTTTACATTGGTGACTCAGATGTTGGGCAAAGCAGGAACTATGGTAGTAATCGGTAAGATTAAAACATAGAACTAGGGGCTTCAATTTTGTCTCAAACCTTAATTTGCTATTCAAATGAAAATTGGCATTCTTGGATCAAGAGGAATGCAAAAATTATGGTGGATTTGAGCAGTTTGCAGAATTTTTGGCTCTAGGACTCAGTCAAGAGAAGGGCATGTGGTTTCTGTTTATAATTCTCACGATCATCATAATAAGAAAAGGGAATGGAATGGTGTGAACATTATTCATAAATACGATCCTGAACACCCCTTGGGTACCATTGGACAATTTATCTATGATCTTAGGTTGCATTAGAGATTCTCAGGAGAAGAGGACTTCGATGTAATACTTCAATTCAGGATATACTAGCAATTCAATTTGGGGATGGCTGTTGTCTAAAAGAAACAATCATAGTCACAAATATGGACGGTATCGAATGGAAAAGATCGGACTATTTCTAAGCCAGTAAGAAAATTTTTGAGGCGATGCAGAAAAATGGGCAGTTAATTCCAGCGACTATTTGAATTCTCGATTCGAAGGGAATAAAGAAAGATTATTTGAAGGAACAGTATAAGGTTGATTCAGAATTTATTGCATATGGAGCAACTGTAATTGAACAACCCGAATTTGGGAAGATTAAAGAAATGCTTCCTAACTGTAGCACCTTATCGTATATGAATTATTGATTGCAAGAATGGAACCTGAAAACAATACTGAAACTTATTCTGCAAGCAAAAAGTGAATTCCAAGCAGTCAAACCCCTTTATTAGTTATCGGAAGCACAGAAAACAAATTTGGTCGCCATTTTAAGAGGAATATCACGTCGGCGACTCCCGAATTCAATTTTTAGGAAGCATATACGATATTGGCTTCCTAAATAGCCTTAGGTTTTTTTCAAATTTATATTTACACGGTAAACTAAGGATTTGGCAAAAGTTACGAATCCATCTTTACTTGAGGCAATGGCATCAGGTGCACTTATCTGCGCACATAAAAATGTTTTCAATGAAACTATACTGGGACAAGATGCTCTTTACTTCAAAGATTGCGAAGAGCTGATGTTGGTATTCAATGCGGCCGAAAAAGAAAACCACAGGTCCTTTATTGAAAATAATTTTAAAAAGATAGCCACCATATACAATTGGCCTCTAATCATTGAGAAATATGAGAGTTTTCTCAATTTTGCGATACAAAATGGTAAAACCAAAATTTGACAAACCGCTACTCCAAATACCTGAAAGAAATTAACCTGATAGGTGATATAACATCACTTAATCTTGCTTACTCTTTAGTTTATTTCTTTTCAGTGGGTAAGCTCGACACTCTTCCCGGTCCACATATCTTGAGCTCCTTCTTTTCTTCAATATCGCCTGGAGAACCTCAGCTTATGTTTATCAGATTATATGATAATTCAAGGGTTGCATCCATCGAGCTGGTTATACGAAAGCTTTTAAACGCATTAGGACTTATACTTACTTTTAATTTTTGCCTTCCTTGCGTTTAAAAAATGGTGGGTATTATAAGTTGTCTGTTTTCTATGCATATTGCTCGACTTCTTTAGGCCTTTCAATATTTAACGTTGGATTTGTATTATTTTCAGGTACTACAGGAGTTTGGGATTCAATTACCGTAAAGTTGTCATTGCCGGTTATGGCAAAATCGCTATTGATTTAAAAGAATATTTCGCCAGTGATGCTGAATTAGGGTATCGCTTTATGGGCTATTTTGACAACCTTTCAAACCGTTCAAGTATACGTGGCAAAGTAATTGAAATCGTCAATATCGCTAAATCGATGGATATTAATGAGATTTATTGTATTCTACCTTATTTGGATTTTAAGGAAGTTGACATTCTGACCAAATTTGCAGAGGACAATTTTATTAAAATTCATGCAATACCTGATTATCGGGGTTTCCTTTATAAAAATATTGAAGTACAGCTATATGACTTCATACCTGTACTTACTTTTTCCTTCCCAGCCATTAGATGACAGCGTAAATCGGCTTATAAAGCGTTCATTTGATATTTCCTTCGCCTCTCTATTCCTTGTTTTGATTGGCTCATGGCTAATACCACTGGTTACTTTAATAATGAGAATGGAATTCTAAGGGGCCTGCCTTCTTCAAGCAGAAACGTTCTGGAATCAATAATGAGTCATTTGTATGTTACAAATTCAGAGACAATGCAGGTTAATGAGGAATGGGGATAAAATTCAAGCCACCAAAATTGACTTACGGAGTACCGGAGTCCGAGCATTTTTTGCGAAAATCGAATATTGATGAGATTCCACAATTCCTGAATGTTTTGAAAAAAGGGGAAATGTCAGTCGTTGGCCCACGACCACATATGTTAAAACATACAGAGGAGTTTTCAATGCAGGTAGATCAATATATGTTGCGTCACCAGGTAAGGCCTGGATTACGGATTGGCTCAAACAATGGGATTTCGAGGAGAGACAAACACGTTCTACAAACTCAAAAACCGAATCAAACTAGATCGGTTTTACATTGAAAACTGGTCAATTCTAGTAGATTTAAAAATAATTGCTTCCACCATTAGGTTAATGTTTAAAGGCGACACGAATGCCTATTAACAAAGTCAAACTTAGAGTTTCGCTGTCAGGCAATCTAATCTGTAAAATTCATAATATCGTTGTCTTTTCGCACTAATTCAGTCACAGGATGATAGGTGAGTTGTATTGCTATTTTTTTTTATCTCCATCTCGCTTATCGTTTCAATTTTAGCACAAAGAGATACTATATCCTTTGGCTCAGACTTATACTATTTAGGCGCAAATCAATCTTTCCAACCGCACTGGCAGGTAGCCAATCGCTACGGTATTTCCAATCGATCTGAAAAATCAGAATTTGTCGGGCTATTTGGATTATCTTATCAAAAAAACTTCGGAATGAAATGGCACCTCAAAAGTGAGGTTGAATTCAACCTGAACAATCATCGCTACTTTCAACAGGCTTATACAAACTTAATTTATGGATCTTGACAGTTAAAGAATCGGAATGGAAGAGTACACTATTGGCCAGTATCGTCAGGATCTAAGTTCAGGATCTCTATTTGTCAGTAATAACGCCAGGCCCATTCCAAAAGTCGGTCACTGGGTTTTTATGATTATTCGCCAGTACCACTTTTAACAAAATACCTGGAGTTTAAAGGCGCTGTGAATTTTGGCCAGTTAAATGATGATAGGAACGAGTATGGAGGAACTGATAAACCGTGGTATCAGGAGAAATTTCTGTATGTAAGAACAAATTTTCTTCCTGTGAACCCACACGCTGGATTAAATCATAGCGCCCCTTTTGGTGGGACAACCGCAGATGGCACAGTGATTCCTGTGGATTTTTGGGCAACTTTCTTCGGGAAGGAATCTCAAATCGTCGGAGGCGGCGAATACATAAATGTTGCGGGGGCTCATTTAGGTGTATATGATTTTGGACTGAATTGGAAGCTGAAAAACACTTCTTTTCAGTTGTACTATCAGATACCTTTAGAGGATGGCAGTAGCAATACGT